>ABHC01000022.1 GCA_000171835.1 alpha proteobacterium BAL199
CTCGACACCCGCCAGCAGGAGGTCCTCGGCGATTTCCCGGGCATGACGTTCGCCCCGCGCTTCTCACCGGACGGTAATCAGGTGATCATGAGCTTGGCGCGCGACGGTGTGACGGATGTCTACAGGATGGACCTGCGGACCCGGCGGGTCACGCGGCTGACCAACTCGGCCTCGATCGATACGTCGCCGAGCTTTTCGCCGGACGGTACCCAGGTCGCCTTCAACTCCGACCGAGGTGGCGCTCAACAGCTCTACGTGATGGATTCGAATGGCGGCGGGGTTAAGCGGATCAGCTTCGGGCAGGGTCAGTACGCCACGCCGGTCTGGTCGCCGCGCGGTGATCTGATCGCGTTTACGAAAATCGCCGGTGGACAGTTCCACATCGGCGTGATGCGGGTCGACGGCTCCGGAGAGCGCCTGATCTCCAGCGGTTACTTGGTGGAGGCGCCGAGCTGGGCGCCGAACGGACGGGTGCTGGTGTACTTCAAGCAGCAGCGCACTGATTCGGCCGGACGCGGCGGCGAGACCAAGTTGTTCACGATCGATCTTACTGGCTACAATGAACGAGAGGTTGTCACGCCTCTTGATGCTTCGGATCCCGCCTGGAGTCCGTTGTTGCGCTAAAGTTGTGTGCTTACGGAGCCACTTGCTTCGTCAAGCGTTACACAAGTATAAGGGGCCTCGCTTGAGGTCTGGGGCCGGGCGGAGATACGTGCGACCGACCCACAGGCAGGGCCCGGAGGAACGGGGTCCCACTGGACCGCAATGAGGGGGCGGGGCGCCAGGGTTCACACATCTCCAGAGGTATGACCAATGATGCGCATGAAGTTTTTGAGCGTTTTCGCAGCCGTCGCAATGCTTGCGGCGTGCGAGACCGCGCCGGATAGCACCGCGAATACTGGTGCCGGCGGTTCCACCACCACCGCAACTGCCCCAGCACCGAAGGGTCCGGCTCCGGGCTCGCGTGAAGATTTCGTCGTCAATGTCGGTGACCGGGTGTTTTTCGCACTCGACAGCTCCGAAGTGGCGGCGAACGGCCGTACGACGTTGGAGAAGCAGGCCTTCTGGCTGCGCAAGTACCCGCAGGCGACCGTGACCGTCGAAGGTCATGCCGACGAGCGTGGCACTCGCGAATACAACTTGGCGCTGGGCGAGCGTCGCGCGGCGGCTGCCCGTGACTATCTGGTCAGCCTCGGCGTCGACCCGAGCCGTATTGCCACCATCTCCTACGGCAAGGAGCGTCCGGACGTACTCGGCTCGAACGAGGAAGCCTGGGCCAAGAACCGCCGCGCAGTCACCGTCATCAACTGACGGCTGCGAAGCTGAGTGCGTGAACCGACGGCTGCGGCAACCCCGCGGCCGTCGGCGCCTCATTTTCGCCGCGGGGTTAGGATATGAATCAGGCCATGACACGTTTCGGCCTTGTACTTCCCTTGATGTTGGTCGCGGCTGTTTCCATTGCCGATTCCCGACCGGCAGTCGCGCAGCAGGACGTCTCGGTGTTGGTTGACCGGGTCGGCCGACTGGAGCGGAGCATTACTGAGCTGCAGCGCTCGGTCTATTCCGGTTCGCCGCCGCCTGCGGGTGGCCTGAGCGGTCCGGTCGATGCCGGTGGCCAAGCAGCGCTTCCGAACCTTCTGAGCAAAGTTCAGCAGCTCGAGAGCCAGATCCGCGTCCTGACGGGCCGGGTCGAGGAACTCGGCTATCAGCTACAGCGCATGACCGACCACGTGGACAAGGTCCAGGTTGATACCGACCTGCGACTTCAGGCTCTGGAAGGTGGCGGAGCCCCTGCCGCCAGACCGGGCCAGTCGGGTGCCGTGCCGCAGAATTCTGCCCCATCCGCAAGCGTTGGCGGGGCTGGTACCGCGTCGGGCGCTCCACGGACCTTCGGACAACTGTCCCAGACCGAAGCGCAGCAGGCCGTGACCTCCAAGCCGCCCGCGCCGAGCCAGCAGGCTGCGCTGCCGTCAGGATCGATCGAGGTGCAGTACCAGGCGGCGTTCGACTATCTGGTCAAGCACGACTACGACAGTGCCGAGCAGGCGTTCCGCGCATTCACGAAGGCCCATCCCGACGATCCCCTGGCCGGAAACGCGCAATATTGGATGGGCGAGACGTTCTATGTTCGGCAGCGCTACCAGGAAGCGGCGGTCGCCTTTCTGGAAGGCTACCAAAAGTACCCGAAGAGCCCGAAGTCGGCGGACAATCTGCTGAAGCTTGGCATGGCGCTCGGCCAGGTCGGCCAGCCCGCGGAGGCGTGCTCGGCTTTCGCGCGGCTTCAGAAGGAGTTTCCGGACGCGCCGACTAACATCAAGCGGCGTTTGTTCCAGGAGACCCAGAAGCTGCAGTGCGCTTCCTGAGGCCCGATACCGAATTTTCGAGCCTGACCGCCGAGGAGTTTGCTGCTCGCCTCGACCCTTTGTTGTGCGCTTCAACTGGACCGCTAGGCGTTGCCGTCTCCGGTGGACCGGACAGCATGGCACTGCTTCATCTGACGGATGCCTGGGCTCGGGGTCACGGTCGCGCGCTGCTCGTCTACACGGTCGATCATGGCCTGCGACCGGAGGCGGTCGTCGAGGCCGGCCGGGTCGGACAGGTGTGCGCGATGGCTGGGCGCCCGCACCGGATTCTGCGCTGGCTGGGCACCAAGCCGGGCAGTGGGCTCCAGGCCGCCGCTCGGCGCGCGCGCTACGACCTGATGGCGCAGGCCTGCCGGGACGACGGAGTTGTCGACCTGCTGCTGGCCCATCATCTGGAGGATCAGGCCGAGACCGTGCTGCACCGCATCGACCGCGGGACCGGTCCCGACGGGCTGGCCGGTATGGCGCGCGTGCGGGCTTTCGACGGGGTTCGGCTGCTACGGCCATTGCTCGATGTCCCGAAGGTCCGGCTCTTGGCGACCTGCCGGTCGGTCGGAGTCGAATGGGCCGAGGATCCTTCGAATAGCGATCCGCGGTTCGCTCGCACCGAGTTGCGGCAACTGGCTCCGGTTCTGGCTGATGTGGGCGTTACGTCGATCCGCCTGGGTCGCCTGGCGTCCGCGATGGCTTCGGCGCGAGCGGCGCTGGACGGGTTCACCGCCGATTGGATGGCGCAGCACGCCAGCGTTTTGCTAGTCGGTGCGGTTCGCATGAACCGCGCCGTTCTAGTCGAGGCACCAGTGGTGCTGCGCCGCCGGTTGATTGACCGTGCCTTGCGGGCGATCGGCGGCAACAATTATCCGCTGCGCAGCGACGGTCTGGAGCGGTTGCTCGCCTGGATCGAGGCGGACCGTCCGGAGACGCGGACGCGGACGCGAACGCTCGCCGGATGCCGTGTCGAGATCGCCGGGGACGGATTGACCATCCTGCGGGACTGGCGACAGGCTGCCCGGCCGGTGGTGATTGCGGCGCATGGCCGCGGCCGTTGGGACTGTCGTTTCGAGATCGAAAACCCGACTTCGTCTCCGGTACGTGTCGGAGTGTGCGGTGGCGAGGGCTGGCGGCGATGGCGCCGAACAGCGCAAAGCAGCGCGCTGGCCGGCCGGCCGATGGTTGCGCATGCCGCGCGGCTCGCCTTGCCGGCCGTTCTCGACCTTGACGGAGGTATCGGCCTCCCCCACCTTGTACACAGCGCGCCTGCGCCGTCCGGTTGGGTCGGAGAAGACGTACGTATCCGGTTCCGGCCGACCGTGCCTTTTCTCACGACCGATCGGCGTCCCGGCGACGGTGTGGACCCCCGGCCCTCACAGCCGTGCAACGGAAGGCAGGCTACGTGAACAATTTCGGTAAGAATCTGGCCCTTTGGATCATCATCGGCGTGTTGCTGGTGGCGTTGTTCAACCTGTTCCAGGGCTCGACTCCGCGGACCAGCCAATACAGCCTGCCGTATTCGGACTTCCTGTCCGAGGTCGAGTCCGGGCGGGTCAATCAGGTCACGATCCAAGGCAACACGATCAACGGGCACTTCTCGGACGGCCGCGGGTTCTCAACCTACGCGCCCCAGGATTCCGATCTGGTCAACCGCCTGAGCAAGTCCGGCGTCCGGATTTCGGCGGCGCCCCCGGAAGAGGGTATGTCCGGTGTGCTCGGCATACTGATCAGCTGGTTCCCGATGCTGCTGTTCATCGGTGTGTGGATCTTCTTCATGCGCCAGATGCAAGGCGGCGGCGGCAAGGCCATGGGTTTCGGCAAGAGCCGGGCGCGTCTGCTGACCGAGAAGACCGGGCGGGTGACCTTCGATGACGTGGCCGGCATCGACGAGGCCAAGACCGAACTCGAGGAAATCGTCGAATTCCTGAAGGACCCGCAGCGCTTCCAGCGCCTCGGCGGCAAGATCCCCAAGGGCTGTCTGCTGGTCGGTCCTCCGGGCACCGGTAAGACGTTGCTGGCGCGCGCCATCGCAGGTGAGGCCAACGTTCCGTTCTTCACGATCTCCGGTTCCGACTTCGTCGAGATGTTCGTCGGTGTCGGCGCCAGCCGCGTCCGCGACATGTTCGAGCAGGGCAAGAAGAACGCGCCCTGCATCATCTTCATCGACGAGATCGACGCGGTCGGCCGGCATCGTGGCGCCGGACTCGGCGGCGGCAACGATGAGCGCGAACAGACGCTGAATCAGTTGCTGGTCGAGATGGACGGCTTCGAGGCGAACGAAGGCGTGATCCTGATCGCGGCCACCAACCGACCGGACGTGCTGGACCCGGCGCTGCTGCGCCCGGGTCGCTTCGATCGCCAGATCGTGGTACCGAACCCGGACATCCTCGGTCGCGAGAAGATCCTCAAAGTGCACATGCGTAAGGTGCCGCTGGGCCCGGACGTCGAGCCGCGGACCATCGCGCGCGGGACCCCTGGTTTCTCCGGCGCCGATCTTGCGAACCTCGTGAACGAGGCCGCCCTGCTCGCCGCTCGCAAGGGCAAGCGGGTGGTCGGCATGAGCGAGTTCGAGGAAGCCAAGGACAAGGTCATGATGGGGGCGGAACGCCGCTCCATGGTCATGACCGAGGACGAGAAGAAGCTGACGGCCTATCACGAGGCCGGGCACGCCATCGTCGCCCTGCATTGCCGCGACAGCGATCCGATCCACAAGGCGACGATCATTCCACGCGGCCGTGCGCTCGGCATGGTCATGCGCCTGCCGGAAGGCGATCGGATCTCGCTGTCCCGCGCCAAGCTGCTGGACGATCTGAGGGTGGCCTGCGGTGGCCGTCTCGCCGAGGAGTTGATCTTCGGCGCCGACCGGATCACCACCGGCGCGTCGTCCGATATCCGCATGGTGTCCGACATGTCGCGCCGGATGATCACCGAGTGGGGCATGAGCGAGCGGCTCGGGTTCCTGGCTTATTCGGCGGATCAGCAGGAAGTGTTCCTCGGCCACTCCGTCACCCAGCAGAAGAACGTCTCCGACGCTACCGCCAAGGTGATCGACGAGGAGATCCGCCGGGTCACCGACGACGCCTACGAGGACGCCCGGCGTATCCTGTCGGAGCACATGGATGACCTGCATACCCTGGCCAAGGGTCTGCTGGAGTACGAGACGCTCTCGGGCGATGACATCAACGACCTGCTGGCCGGTCGACCGGTAGACCGCACGGGCGGCCGCGACGACGGGCACAAGCAGGCGGCCGGACGACGGGCCTCGGTGCCGACCGGCGGGGCGGAGACGCCCGGTGCCGGCGGTCTGGAACCGGACCCGCAGCCCGGCGACTGATCCTGTGACGCCCATTCTACGCAAGCCCGCGCTCACGCGCGGGCTTCTGCGTTCCGGCACCCGGATTTACCTGCTGCCGCGGGACATTGTGACCGGTGAAGCGGCGCGTGCAGGCGTTGCGTCCGGCACGGCGCGGCAGTTGGCCGGCGGTGTCTTGGCATACCAGGCGCTCGATCTGATCGTGCGGACCGACGATGGTATCCAGGTCGCGCGGACGCCGCTGGCCGCGTTGGACGACCTCGACCTGACCGAGATCAACATCCGGCTGGAGCGCCTCGGCGCCAGACGAGCCTTGGTCGGGGAGGCGGATCTCCCCACGATCATGGGCATCGTCAACACGACGCCGGACAGTTTCTCCGACGGCGGCCAGCACGCCGATGCCGAGGCGGCGGTCGCCCATGGCCTGCGCCTGTCGCAGGACGGGGCGACGATCCTGGACATCGGCGGCGAGTCGACCCGTCCCGGCGCCGATCCGGTTTCGATCGACGAAGAGATCTGCCGTACCGAACCGGTGGTGCGGGCGCTGGCTCTGGCGGGCCGCTGTGTGTCGATCGACAGCCGCAACGCTCCGGTCATGGCGGCCGCGCTGGATGCCGGTGCCGCCTGGGTCAACGACGTCTCCGGGCTGTCACATGATCCCGCAGCGGCGGCGCTGGTGGCCGGGCGCGCCTGCCCGGTGGTGCTGATGCACATGCGAGCCGACCCCAAGACCATGCAGCTTGAGCCGAGCTACCAGTGCGCGCCGCTCGATGTGTACGACGAGTTGGAAGAACGGGTGGCGGCAGCCGTCGCGGCGGGCATCGCGCGCCATCGGATCGTCATTGACCCGGGGTTCGGTTTCGCGAAGAGCACAACGCACAACCTGGAAGTGACCTCGTGGCTGGCGCTGTTCCACGGCCTGGGCTGTCCGGTGCTGTTCGGAGCGTCGCGCAAGAGTTCTATCGGCCAGATGTCGCGCAGAGAACCGGTGGGCGAGCGGTTGCCGGGATCGCTGGCTCTTGGGCTGGCCGCGGCGGCGCGGGGTGCGCAGATCCTGCGGGTCCACGACGTCGCCGAGACAATGCAGGCCCTGTCTGTCCAAAGGGCGCTGGACGCCGTCGACCGATAGAGCAACGCGGCTACCGTCGGATCAGGATGACGGCGGCGGCGGTGAGATCGATCCCCGCGCACAGCCACCATGCGATCTGGTAGTCACCTTGGATGTCCCGCAATACCCCGATGACCAGTGGTGCGAACGCGTAGGTAACCTGGGTCCCGGCGACCACCAGCCCCACCGCGCGGGTGAACGCCGCCACCGGCAACTCGCGGCGTACGATCAGACTCGGTAGGGTGATCAGGTTGCCGACCCCCAGACCGAAGGCGGTGCAGGCCACTACCATCGTCGAGGTTCCGACTTCACTCGCCAAGGCGGACAAGGCCGCCACCTGCAGGGCCAGGGTGGCGGCGGTCGCATGGCGCGGGTCGATCCGGTCGATCACGACTCCGGTGGCCACCCGGCCGATGATGGCCGATCCGGTGGTCAGTCCGACGGCCAGGGACAGTGTTTCGGGGGTGAGGCTCGGCGTCAGGAACGCCACCAGGTGCGTCAGGAACCCGACCTGGGCGAACAGTCCCAGTGCGAACGCGACCATGACCGTCCACAAAGCCGGGATCCGCAACAGGGCGCGCGCCGAAACCGGAGAGTGGGCTTGGGTCGGTCCGGACGGCGCCGCGCTGAACGGTGCGGCACCGTCGGGGGAGACTCCGAGTTTCGCCGGTGAGGTTCCCAGGAAGGCGATCGCCGCCGGCCACAAGGTCAGGACCATCACGGTCACCACGAGCCCCACCCCGGTCGTGAACCCGTAGTGCTCGATCGCCAGGATCATCAGCGGGGCCACGATCACCCCGCCGCAACTGGCGCCGTTCAGCGCCAGGCTGATGGCGAACCCCATCCGTCGGTCGAACCACGGCGCGATCAGAGCGTTGACCATCACCCCGCTCATCGCGGCCCAGCCGAAGCTCATGGCCAGGAACGCCGGCCAGATCTGCCAGACCTCACTGACCCGGGTAAGGGACAACACGCTGCCCGCCATCATCAGGCTGCCGCACAGCACCACGGTACGCTCGCCGAACCGCTCGATCAGGCGGGGCACCGTGGTGATCGCGGCCGCGCCGAGCAGGTAGTATCCGGTGATCGCGCTGCCGACCGTGCCGGTAGCCCAGCCACGGCTCTCTGCAAGCGTCGCGAGATAGACACCGGCGCCGTAGAAGCCGAAGCCCCAACCGAACATTGCCACCAGAAACGCGGTCGCGACGACCTTCCATCCGTGGAACAAGGTGGCGACCTCTCGGTTGCGGACGCCGCAGCCTAACGCGGCACGATGCGGTCGTATCCAGGGCAACACCGTTGCCGTGGATCCAACGGCGAGCCGGCGCTGAGGCCATTCACGGACAACACTGCTGTCGTTCACCGGCGGTCGCGACGGCGCAGCGGATCGGATATAAGCGGAGCAGGAGATGACACCGGGGTGAACGGTATGGCGCGTAAATTGTTTGGAACCGACGGCATTCGCGGTCGGGCCAACACCGAGCCGATGACGGCGGATCTCGCCATGAAAGTGGCGATGGCGGCCGGACTGCACTTTCGCAAGGATCATGGGCGCCGGCCGCTGGCGGTGATCGGCAAGGACACCCGGTTGTCGGGCTACATGCTGGAGCCGGCCATGGTCGCCGGATTCACCGCGATCGGCATGGACGTGGTGCTGGTCGGGCCGATGCCGACTCCGGCGGTTGCCATGCTGACCCCGTCGCTGCGCGCCGATCTTGGGGTGGTGATCTCGGCGTCGCACAACGCGTTCCACGACAACGGAATCAAGCTGTTCGGCCCGGATGGCTACAAGCTGTCCGATGCCGCCGAACTCGATATCGAAGCGCGCATGGGTGATCTCGGGGCGGGCGCCCTGGTCGGGTCACGTGACCTGGGACGGGCGCGCCGGATGGAAGACGCCCAGGGTCGGTACATTGAGGCCGTAAAGGCCGCATTTCCGTCGAACCTGTCGCTGGACGGTTTGAAGGTGGTGGTCGATTGCGCCAACGGCGCCGGCTACAAGGTGGCGCCGCGGGTGCTCTACGAACTGGGGGCCGAGGTCATTCCGATCGGCGTCGAGCCGAACGGCTTCAACATCAACGACCGCTGCGGCGCCACGGTGCCGCAGTCGATGCGGGCGCGGGTGGTCGAGGAAGGCGCCGATGTCGGCCTGGCGCTTGACGGCGACGCCGACCGGCTGATTCTGGCCGATGAGATCGGGCAGGTGATCGACGGCGATCAGGTGCTGGGCATGATGGCCCGGTCATGGTCGGAGAGCGGCCGGTTGAAGGGCGGCGGCGTGGTCGCGACCGTCATGTCCAATCTCGGGCTGGAGCGGTACCTGCAGTCGATCGACCTGAAGCTGGAACGGACGGCGGTCGGTGACCGCTACGTGTTGGAACGAATGCACTCCGATGGTTACAACGTCGGCGGCGAGCAATCCGGCCACATGATCTTCAGCGACTACGCCAAGACCGGAGACGGCCTGCTGGCTGCCCTTCAGGTGCTGGCGGTGCTGATCCGCGCCGGCCGGCCGATGTCGGAAGTTGCGCGGGTGTTCGCGCCGCTGCCTCAGGTTCTGAAAAACGCCCGCTATGGCGGCGGCGATCCCTTGCAGACCGCAGCGGTCAAAGCGGCCATAGCCGATGGCGAGCGGGCGCTGAACGGCACCGGCAGACTGCTGATCCGCAAGTCGGGCACCGAGCCGGTGATCCGGGTCATGGCCGAGGGCGAGAACCAGCGGGCCGTCGCGGGGATCGTCGATGCGATCGTCGGCGCCATCGAAGCCGAGGCCAAAGAGGGCAGCGCGTGAGCGGCGGTGGAACGGCGCGCCGGATCGCCGGCCGGGTGCTGATCGTCGCCGGTTCCGACTCCGGCGGCGGCGCTGGGATTCAGGCCGATATCAAGTCGGTGACCGCGCTCGGCGGCTATGCCATGACGGCGATCACCGCTCTGACCGCGCAGAACACCGAGGGCGTCTTTGGCGTTCACGAGGTGCCGGTGGACTTCCTGCGCCAGCAGATGGAACTGGTGATCAACGACATCGGCGTTGACTGCGTGAAGACCGGGATGCTGCATTCCGGCGCGGTGATCGAGACGGTGTGCGACGCGCTCGACGCGCTGGCGCCCAGCGTGCCGATCGTGATCGACCCGGTGATGGTCGCCAAGGGCGGGCATGCCCTGCTGGAGTCCAGCGCCATGGGTGTCCTGAAGTCCCGGCTGATCCCGCGTTCGACCGTTCTGACTCCGAACCTGCCCGAGGCCGAACTGCTGACCGGGATGGAGATCCGCGACGAGGATGACATGCGGCGGGCGGCCGACCTCATGCTGTCATTTGGGCCGCGCGCCGTACTGCTCAAGGGCGGTCACCTGGACAGCCACGACGTGATGGATCTGCTGGCGAGCGATGACGGCATCGAGGTGATCCGCGGTCCGCGCATCCAGACCCGGCACACCCACGGCACCGGCTGCTCGCTGGCGTCGGCCATTGCATGCGGTCTGGCCCAAGGGCTGAGCCTGACCCGGGCGATCCGTCGGGCGCGCAGCTACGTCCTGACCGCGATCGGCACTGCCCCGGGCTGGGGACGCGGCCACGGTCCGCTCAACCACGCGCACACGGTCCGCCCGGACGCCTGAGCCACTACATCACCGCGCGGTTGAGCGAAGGGTCACGCGACAGGGTATCGGCGATCAGCTCGACGCCGCGCCGCACCGCCGCCAGATCGGCGGGCCGGCCGAGCGCAATGCGCAGATGATCGCGCCCAGCGCCCGGTGCGACGGCGAACACCGGACCATCGGCCACCGTCACTCCGCGCTCGACAAGGGCAGCGGCAGCGGAACCCCGCCAGGGTTCGGGCACCGCCAACCAAAGATGCGGACTGCCAGCCGGTGTCGGCGCCAACCACCCGTCCAGCATGGTTCTGGCCACCTGTCCTCGGGCTGCCTGTTCGTCCCGCTTGGCGTCGGTCAGCCGGTCTGCTGTTCCGTCGGCGAGCCAGCGCACCAGGATCTCCACCATCAGCGGCGGCACCATCCACAGCGTGTCGCGCAGGGCGGCCAGTATCCGGGGGCGCAATGCTGCCGGCCCGTGCAGGGCGCCGACCCGCAGGCCCGGCGCCAGATTCTTGGACGCGGCGGCGAGATAGATCGAGTGCTCGGGCGCGAGCGCTGCTATCGGCGGCGGGGCATCGTCCGCGAACGCCCGGTAGATATCGTCCTCGATCAGCACCACGTCGTGCCGGGACACGATGCCGGCAATCGCTTCGCGGCGGCCGGCGGACAGTACCGACGCCGTCGGGTTCTGCAGGGTCGGGATCAGGAACATACCCTTGGCCCGATGCTGGCGGACGGCGGCTTCCAGCGCCTCGGGTATGACGCCGTCGGCGTCCATCTCGACGCCGACGATGCGCAGGTGCCGGGCGGTCGCGGCGCTCTTGAAACCAGGGTGGGTCAGCCGTTCGCACAGCACCACATCACCTGGCTCGAAGGTGGCCGACAGTGCCAAGGCAATGCCGTTCTGCGCTCCGGAGGTCACCACCGTACCGTCGGTGTCGGCTGGCATGCCCATGCTGCGCAACCACTGCGCCAGTGCGGTCCGGTGGGCCGGACGACCGCCGCTGGGGTCGTAGGCGGTCAGGGCCGACGCCTTGTTGTCGCCGGCGATCTCCGCCAGCGTCCGGCGCAACGCCTCCTCGGTGACGTCCTGGCAGGGCGGGAAGTTGAGGCCGAAGTCGATCGGAGCGTCATTGTCGGCCACTTGGCCCCAACCGCGGATGCGCGGATCCCGCACGAAGGTTCCGCGGCCGATCTCACCGTCGATCAGGCCACGGGCGGTCGCCTCCTTGTACGCGCGGGTGACCGTGCCGACGGTGACTCCGAGCTTCCAGGCAAGGTCGCGGTGGGTCGGCAGGCGGGTGCCGGGAGTCAGGACACCGCCGCGGATGGCGTCGGCCATCGCATCCGTGATCGCCCGATAGCGGGGTCCTGTGCGACCATCGAGATCGGGAAGCCATACCGTCATGGTGACAATGTTCCGCTTGAACGAACAATATCGATACAATATCGATGATTTGGAAGATGACAATTGCGACATTGTCATCGACGCAATTTACGCAAGGCCAATCGTGCCGGCCTGAAGGAGCGAACGGTGAGCGACATTCCCGGACTGGCCGAACTGGAGCGTGCCGCCGACCTCGTCCATGCGGTCATGCCGCCGACCCCGCAGTACCGCTGGCCGCTGCTGTGCGAACGGGCGGGCTGCGAGGTCTGGGTCAAGCACGAGAACCAGACGCCGGCCGGCGCCTTCAAGATCCGCGGCGGCATCGTCTACATGGACGATTTGCGCCGCAGCCGACCCGACGTTAAGGGCGTCATCGCCGCAACCCGCGGCAATCATGGGCAGTCGGTCGCCTTCGCGGCTTCCCGTGCCGGGCTGACCTCGACCGTGGTGGTGCCGGAGGGCAATTCGGTGGAGAAGAATGCCGCCATGCGGGCCTTCGGCGCCGAGCTGATCGTCCACGGCCACGACTTCCAGGCCAGCCTGGAACACGCCACCAGGCTGGCCGAGGAACGCGGCCTGCACATGCTGGCGAGTTTCCATCCGCTGCTGGTGGCCGGGGTCGGGACCTATGCGCTGGAGTTGTTTCGCGCGGTGCCGGACCTGGACGCGGTGTACGTGCCGATCGGCCTCGGCTCCGGCATCTGCGGAGTGATGGCGGCGCGCGATGCGGTCGGCTCTAAGGCCGAAGTGATCGGCGTGGTCGCGGCGAACGCGCCGGCCTATGCGCTCAGCTTCGAGGCCGGCGCGCCGGTGTCGACCAACAACGCCGGCTCAATGGCGGACGGCGTGGACTGCCGGGTCCCGGTGCCCGGGGCGGTCGACGCCATCCTCGCTGGTGCGTCCGACGTGGTGCGGGTCACCGAGGACGAGATCAAGGCGGCCATGCGCCACTACTTCACCGACACCCACAACGTGGCGGAGGGCGCGGGTGCTGTGCCGCTGGCTGCGCTGCTGAAGGAACGGGACCGTTGGCAAGGCCGCAAGGTTGGCCTGATCCTGTCCGGTGGTAATGTCGACCGGCCCGTCTACCAGGCGGCGCTGAGCGAAGGCGACGAAAGCGAAACGGGGACGTGATGACCGAAGAGCTGTTCCGCGAGGACGCATACCTCAAATCCTGCGAGGCGACGGTAACCGCCGTCGGCGAGACCGGCATCGTGCTGGACCGCACGGTGTTCTATCCGACGGGCGGCGGCCAGCCGGGCGACAGCGGCAGCCTGACTCGGCCGGACGGGGCACAGGTGTCCATCACCGACACCCGCAAGGTTGAGGGCGGCATTGCCCACGTCCCGGCGGAGGGGGCGGCGATGCTCTCAGTCGGTGACAAGGTCACCGCCACGCTCGACTGGGATCGCCGCTACCGTCACATGCGGGTGCACACCGCCCTGCATGTGATGTGCAGCCAGATCCAGGGCGGTGTCACCGGTGGCCAGATCGGCGACGGCAAGGGGCGGCTCGACTTCAACCTGGAGCCGGAGAACGTGCCGGAGAAGGAATCGCTGACCGAGCATCTGAACGCGCTCATCGCGGTCGACCATCCGCTCGGCATTTCCTGGATCACCGACGAGGAACTGACGGCCAATCCCGATCTGGTGCGCACCATGTCGGTCAAGCCGCCGATGGGAGCCGGGCGGGTGCGGATGATCCGGATCGGCGACGCGGTCGACTATCAGCCGTGCGGCGGTACCCACGTGAAGTCGACCGGCGAGATCGGCCGGATCGCTATCACCAAGATCGAGAGCAAGGGCAAGCAGAACCGCCGGATCAACCTCGCCCTGGCGGATTGACGGCGAGGCGGCGGTTGGATCCCGGCCCTCGCGGCCGGGATGACGACGGCAACTGCTCATCGATTGACGTCATCCCGGACCGGACCGCTGCAGGCGGTCGGATCCGGGATCCATGAACGGCCACGGTGCCGAACGGAGATGTGTGCCATGACGCTGACCTACGAGACTGTGGACGTGTTCACCGACACTGCGTTCGGCGGCAACCCGCTGGCGGTGGTGTTCGGGGCCGACGGCCTGTCGACGGAGGCGATGCAGGCGATTGCCCGGGAGTTCAATTACTCCGAGACCACCTTCGTGTTGCCGCCATCCGATCCGGCGCACACCGCGCGGGTCAGGATCTTCTCCGGCAAGCGCGAGATGCCGTTCGCCGGGCATCCCAACGTCGGAACCGCGACCGTGCTGGCATGGCGTGGGGAGATCTTCGGCAAACCGGCCGGAGATCGGCTGGTGTTCGAGGAAATCGCCGGGCTGGTGCCGGTCTCGATCATGTCCGCTGGCGGGCGTCCGGTCGGCGCCATGCTGACCGCTCCGGCCCCGTTCAGCACAGCCGCCGAAGCCGGCGTCGATGACGTGGCAGCCTGTATCGGTCTGACACCGGCCGACATTCGAACCGGCGCTCACCGCCCGATTATCGCGTCGGCCGGGCTGCCGTTCCTGATTGCCGAGTTGGCGGACCGGTCGGCGCTGGAGCGGTCGCGCCCCGATTCCGGGCATTTCGCCTCGGCGGTCAGCGTGGTGCCGATCGGCGCCATCCTCTGCTACGCCCGCACCGGCGGTTCCGACAGTGTCGACGTCCGGGCCCGCATGTTCGCGCCGATCCGCAACGTCGCCGAGGATCCGGCGACCGGCAGCGCCAATGTGGCGCTGATGGGGCTGCGGGCCTCGCTGCGCGCGCAGCCCGGCACCCTGGCGCTGAAGATCGCCCAGGGCGTGGAGATGGGCCGGCCCAGCCTGCTGATGGGCGAGGCCGACTGGCAGGGCGGCACGGTGACCGCGACCCGCATCGGCGGCCAGTGCGCACCGGTGATGCGCGGCGAAATTCTGGCTGCCGGCTGAGGGAGACCACCATGACCTTGACCTACGAGACGGTGGACGTGTTCACCGACACCGCGTTCGGTGGCAACCCACTGGCGGTGGTGTTCGGTGGCGAGCGACTGTCGACCCAGGCGATGCAGACCATCGCTCGTGAATTCAACTTCCCCGAAACCACCTTCGTCCTGCCACCGACCGACCCCGTGAACACCGCGAAGGTGCGGATCTTCACGCCGGGGGTCGAGTTGCCGTTCGCCGGTCACCCCAATGTCGGGACCGCCACTGTGCTGGCCCGGCGCGGCAGCGTGTTCGGCAAACCGGTCGGCGACACCGTGGTGTTCGAGGAGGCGATCGGCCTGGTCGGCCTGAAGATCGTGCGTGACGGCGGTGAGGCGGTCGGTGCGGTGCTGACCGCGCCGGCGCTGCCGACGGTGGAGGGTATCTTCGACCCCTCGGCGGTGGCCGCCGCCGTCGGCCTTTCCGACTCCGCGATCATCCTGGCCCGCCACGCCCCGGCGCATGTGGCGATCGGCGCCACCTTCGTGATCGCCGAGGTGGCCGACCTCGACGCGCTGGCGGCTGCCCGATCGGACGAAGGGTTGATCGCCAAGCATCTCGGCAAGGCGGCCCCGGACGAGATCTACCTGTACACCCGCCTCGACGCCGGGGAGGGAACTCTGCACATCCGGGCGCGCATGTTCGCACCCAGCCTCGGCATCCCGGAGGATCCGGCAACCGGCGGTGCCGCGGTCGCGATCGCCGGCCTGTTCGTCAAGCTGATGGACGGTGACCTGGACCTCACGATCGAGCAGGGCGTGGAGATGGGCCGGCCGAGCCGGCTCGACGTCTGCATTCTGCGCGACGGGACGCCCGCCCGCATCACTGTCGCCGGGCGCTGCGTGCCGATGATGCGCGGCGAACTGGCCGCCTGAAGGAGCGCACCGCCATGACACTGACCTACGAAACCGTCGATGTGTTCACCGACGTGGCGTTCGGCGGAAACCCGCTGGCCGTGGTGTTCGGCGCCGAGGGCCTGTCGGCCGCCGCCATGCAGGCGATAGCGCGTGAGTTCAACTACTCCGAAACCACCTTCGTGCTGCCGCCACAGAACCCGGCGCACACCGCCCGGGTGCGGATCTTCACGCCGAACATCGAGGTGCCGTTCGCCGGCCACCCAAATGTCGGCACCGCGACCGTGCTGGCGTGGCGCGACAAGGTGTTCGACCGCCCGATTGGCGATCGCATGGTGTTCGAGGAAACTGCCGGCCTGGTGCCGGTTGCGATCATCCAAGAGGGCGGCCGGCCGGTTGGCGCCACCTTGACCGCACCGCAGCCGTTCCAGCGCCTGGGCGAGGCCGATGCGACCGAGGTGGCGGCTTGTCTGGGCCTGCGACCGTCGCAGATCCGGGAGGGCCGTCACCAGCCGGTGACCGGTACCGTCGGCCTGCCGTTTTTGCTGGTTGAGTTGACCGATCGGGCCGCCCTGGAAGCAGCCCGACCGGTGACCAGCGCCATCCTGTCGTCGCCAAGTGTAGCGCCGGTCAAGGACATCCACTGCTACGTCCGCACCGGCAACGGCGACGATGTCGATCTCCGCACCCGGATGTTCGCGCCGCTGGACGGCGTGCCGGAAGATCCGGCGACCGGCAGCGCCAATTGCGCGCTGGCCGGCCTGCTGGCCGAACTCGACGGCCCGGCCGACGGCACCATCCGTCTGCGCATCGCCCAGGGGGTCGAGATGGGCCGCCCGAGCCTGCTGCTCGCCGAGGCCGACCGGACCGGTGGTGTCACGACGGCGATCCGCATCGGCGGCCGCTGCGTGGCGATTCGGCGCGGGGAAATCGTGGCGGGGTAGGGGGCTCTCTACCGCTATCCCGTCGGCCAGGCGCGGTGTTGCAGGTCGATGACGAAGGCGTGGCGGTGGCGGATCGAGGCGTGGCGGTGCGGGTGGCGGTGCGGCTCCGGGCCTTCCCAGCCTTCGTGCTCGTGTTGATGGTGCGGATCGTCATGGGTGTGCAGGTGCTCGTGATCGATCGGCGCGTGGGTATGCGGCAGGTCGGCCGGATCGCGGCGCGGCCACAGCGTCACGGCGCCGCCGATGCCGATGACGACCAGGGCGGCCGAGGTGGCGAACGCCGCGGTCATGCCGTAGCCGGCCCCGATCCAGCCGGCCATCGGGTAGGCGATCAGCCAGCACAGATGCGACAGGGCGAACTGGGCGGCGAACACCGCGGGGCGATCACTGTCGCGCGCGGAACGGCGCAGCAGGCGCCCGGCCGGTGTCTGGATTGCGGACGATCCGGCGCCGATCAACAGCCACAGCGCGCCCAGGGACAGGAAGCCCGGCTGCAGCAGGCCAAGCCCCATGGCCACTGCCAGCGCAGCACCTCCGGTCAGCATCACCGTCCGTTCCGCCACCCGATCAAGCAGGCGGGGCAGCAGCAGTGCCATGACGATCGATCCGGCACCGGAGGCGGCGAACAGCAGGGCGACGTCGGCCTCCGACCGGCCGAGCAGGTCGCGAGCGTAGACCACGGTGTTCACGATCACCATGGACCCGGCCCCGGCGACGGCCAGCGACAGCGCCAGCAATCCACGCAACCGCGGGGTCGCCAGATAGGCGTGCAGCCCGAAGCCGAGGTTGGCGAGCACACCGCGCGTGCGCTCTGGCGTGCGGGCCGTTGGCAGCGTCACGCTGGCCACCAGGGCGGCGGAGATCAGGAACGCCGCGGCGTTGGCGGCGAATAGCGGATCGTAGGTCATCACGGCGAGTGCGGCGGCGGCGAGGGCCGGGCTCGCCAGTGCCTCGATGTCGTAGGCCAGCCGCGACAGCGACAGCGCGCGAGTGTACTCGGCTTCATCCGGCAGAATGTCGGGGATCGTCGCCTGGAAGGTCGGAGTGAATCCGGCGGTGCAGATGTTCAGCACCACGATCAGCGCATAGATCTGCCAGACCTCGGTCACAAACGGCAGGCAGAGCACCACGCCGGCACGGGCCAGATCGAGACCGATGAGCAGGGCGCGACGCGGTACCCGGTGGGCGATGGCGCCGGCGATCGGCGCTACCGTGACATAGGCGACCATCTTCAGGGCAAGCGCGGTGCCGAGCACCCGTCCAGCGTCGCCACCGGCGAGGTCCCAGGCCAGCAAACCGAGGGCGACGGTGGTCAAGCCGCTGCCGAACAGCGCAATGATCTGGGCGCTGAACAGCCGTCGGTAAACCCGGTGGGCGAGTGGATTGCTCATCGGACCATCGCAAACCGGATCGCTGCCTGTGTCAATTCGATGGTTATAACCTTGGCGTGTGGACATTGCGTGCGACGCACGACAAGATCGCGGCCATGGCCAATCCAGTGATCGATGCCCGAGGTCTGTCGGCGGTGGCGGTTGCCGTCGTGTCATGGGGTGTTCTGATCGTTGTCAGCCGGGTGCTGGTCGTCGGTTTCGATCTCAACCCATGGGTGCTTTCGTTCATCCAGATGGCGGTTGGCGGGGCGGCGATGTTCGTTGCCGCCGGGAGAGGGCCGTTGCCGCTGACCGCAATGCGCAACCCGCACACCTGGATCTACGGTGGTTTGCGAGTCCTGACCGCGGCAACGCTGACGGCGGCCCTCGCTCACGGAACCGCGGCCGAGATCTCGGTCATGAGCGCGTTCTTCATTCCCGTCGGCATCCTGCTGGCCTGGACCCTGTTCGCACGCCGGCCGTCCTCGGCCGACGTCATCGGATCGCTGGTGATCCTGGCCGGCATTGTCGGGGTTGCCGACGGTTTGCCGGGTGGCCTGGGCGGACCGGTGGTGGTTCTGATGGCGATCTCGGCCACCGCGACCGCCGTTGCGACTGCCGTGGCCGAACTGCACCCCGACAACCGTAACGATGACCGCAAGGGCCGGTTGCGCCTGACGGGGGCCGCCATGCTGACCACCGCGGTGCTGATGCTCGGGGTGGCTGCTGCAGTCGCGTATTTTGAAACGGACGGGGCGGTTGCCGAGCACGTTCCGTTCGATGCGGTAACGCACCCGGCGATCTGGATTGCCGGTATTCTGGTCGGCGTGATCTTGCGCGGGCCGTCGACCTACGCGACGTTTCGGGCAATTCGGATGGTCGGCTCGGAGAACTACCTGATGGGTGTTGCGTTGATGCCGGTGATGAACCTGATCGGCGAGAGTCTGGCGGCTACCGCCGGCCTGTTGCCGATGCCGGCATTGTCCTCGGCCACCATGCTGGCGGGGGCTGTCGGTATCGCCGGTGCTATGGGGATGGTGGCGTTGCGCTGGCGGGCGCGGGCGCGGAGCGTGCAGTCGGCATGAGCGAGGGTGTGGTTCTGCGCCAGGCGTCGACTCCTGACGATCTGGTGGGTTTCGGCCAACTGGTCCGCGAATATGTGACGTGGCTCGACCTCGACCTCGGCTTCCAGGGCCTGGAAGCCGAGTTGTCCAATCTCGCCGGTGTGTACGGGCCGCCGAAGGGGGCGATCCTGCTGGCGGTTGAGGGGCCGAAGATCGCCGGCGGCGTCGCGGTGAAGCCATTGCCGGCCGTCGGGCCGGACGCTTGCGAGATGAAGCGATTGTACGTGCGGCCGGGCTGGCGCGGCACCGGCCTGGGCGTCCAGTTGGCGCAAGGTGTTCTGGCGGCCGGACGATCGCTGGGCTACCGCCGCATGCTGCTGGACACCATCTCCGACCGCATGGGCAGCGCCGTGGCGCTGTATCGGCAACTCGGTTTCGTTGAGCGGACAGCCTACTACCCGAGCCCGATTCCCGGCACGCTGTACCTCGAAGCTGACCTCGGCGGGCAGCAGGGCGCGCCGTCCTAACCCGGTTCTTGGGTTCCGCGCCACTCCCTCTTATGATCGCCGCCGTCCGTATCGGGCGACGCACTCCAGGAACAGAAGGACGAGCGATGACCACGCTGAAGATTGCAGTGGTTCCGGGCGACGGGATCGGCTGGGAGGTTGTGCCCGAGGGCCTGAAGGTGCTGGAAGCGGTCGGCCGCAAGCACGGGCTCGACTACACCTTCACCGAGTACGACTGGGGCTGCGAGCGCTTCCACAAGACCGGCAAGCTGATGCCCCACGACGGGCTGGACCAGTTGAAGCAGTCGGATGCGATCTTCCTCGGCGCGGTCGGCTTCCCGGGCGTGCCGGACCATGTGTCGCTGTGGGGTCTGCTGATCCCGATCCGCCGCGCCATGCATCAATACGTGAACCTGCGTCCCGTGCGGATGATGAAGGGCATGAAGTGCCCGCTGGTCGGACGCGGTCCGGAAGACATCGACTTCTGGGTGGTGCGCGAGAACAACGAGGGCGAGTACTCGGAGATCGGCGGCCGGCTGAACCAGGGCACCGATCGCGAGATGGCGATCCAGGAGACCATCCTGACCCGCCACGGCACCGACCGGATCATGCGCTACGCCTTCGAACTGTGCCGGCGGGTCGGCAAGCAGAAGGTGACCTCGGCCACCAAGTCGAACGGCATCATCCACACCATGCCGTTCTGGGACGAGCGGTTCGAGACGGTCGCCAAGGATTACCCGGATCTGAAGACCGACAAGTACCACATCGACATCCTGACGGCGCATTTCGTGCTGCACCCGGACTGGTTTGACGTGGTGGTCGGTTCCAACCTGTTCGGCGACATCCTGTCCGACCTCGGCCCGGCGGTGGCCGGCTCGATCGGCATCGCGCCGTCGGCGAACATCAACCCGGAAGGCGACTACCCGTCGATGTTCGAGCCGGTGCACGGTTCGGCCCCGGACATCGCCGGTAAGGGCATCGCCAACCCGATCGGCCAGATCTGGTCCGGAGCGATGATGCTGGAGCATCTCGGCCATGCCGAGGCGGCGGCCGACATCGTCAAGGCGATCGAGACGGTGCTGGAAGGCGGCGGCCCCAAGACCCCGGACCTTGGCGGCCAAGCATCGACCAAGGACCTCGGTGACGCCATCGTCGAGGCCGTTCGATGAGGATGGGCCGGTGAGAGGGGCCAAGCACTTCGAGGATCTCCAACTCGGCGACGTGATCGAGAGCCAGTCGGTCACCGTCACCGAGAGCCAGATCATGGATTTCGCCTGGACCTGGGACCCGCAGCCGTTCCACGTCTCCAAGCCCGGCGCCGAAGCGTCGATGTTCGGCGGGCTGATTGCCAGTGGCTTCCACACCGTGGCGCTCAGCTTCCGGCTGATCTGGCAGGCCGGGCCGATCCAGGCGACCAATGTCGGCGGGCTCGGCCTCGACAACGTCCGCTGGCCGCGTCCGGTGCGACCGGGCGACACCCTGCGCGCCACGGCCGAGGTTCTGGAACTGCGGCCGTCGTCGTCGAAACCGTTCGGCACGGTCCGGCTGAAATACACCACGGTCAACCAGGACGACGCGGTCGTGATGACGGCCGAGATGCTGCATCTGGTGGCCAAGCGCCCCACTGACTAGGCGAGTTCGGCAATGGTCGAGTATGTGTCCCAGGACGGTCGGCACCGCCACCCGATTGATGTCCCGCTCTGGCGGTGCCCGGCGACCGGTCAGCCGGTGAACCTGACGCCGGGCGACGGGCTGGACCCCGGCGACATCGACACCGCCGAGCGGTCGGTGTGGCGCTACGCCACGGCGCTGCGGGTGCCGGCTGCGGCGCGGGTGTCGCTAGGCGAGGGACTGACTCCGCTGGTGCCGACGGCTTACGGCGGTGGCTGGCCGCGCATCAAGTGCGAGTACCTCGCACCGTCCGGGTCGTTCAAGGACCGCGGCATGGCGGTGCTGGTCAGTTACCTGAAGTCGCACGGCGTCACCGAGGTGATGCTGGACTCCTCCGGCAACGCGGCCGCCTCGCTGGCCTGCTACGCGGCGGCGGCGGGGATGACGGCGCGGCTGATGGTGCCGGGCTACACCTCGCCGGCCAAGGTGGCACAGATTCGGGTCTACGGCGCCGAGGTGGAACTGGTACCGGGCACCCGCCAGGACTGCGCGACTGCCGCCTTGCGTCTGGCCGAGGCGGGGCTGTTCTACGCCAGCCACAACTGGCAGCCGTTCTTCGTGGAGGGCACCCGGACCCTCGCCTTCGAGATCTGGGAGCAGTACAGCTTCGCCGTTCCCGACAACATCGTCATCCCGGCCGGTTACGGCAGCAACCTGATGGGCTGTCATCTCGGCTTCGGCGAGTTGTTGAAGCGCGGGGCGATCGCACGGATGCCGCGGCTGTTCGCCGCTCAGCCGGCCCACGCCGCGGCCCTGCACGCGGCGTTCCAGGCGAACTCCGATATTCCGGTGCCGATCGACGCCAAGCCGACGGTGGCCGAGGGCATCGCCACCACCAAGCCGGTGCGGGTGAAGGAGAACATGGCCGCCTTGCGCGGCAGCGGCGGCGGCACCGTCGCAGTGCCGGAGGACGCGATCCTGCCGGCGATGCACGCCCTGGCTCGCCAGGGTTTCTTCGTCGAGCCGTCGAGCGCGGTGGCCGGCGCCGGCTATGAGATGCTGCTGGCCGACGGCACGATCTCGGCCGATCAGGAGACGGTGATCGTGCTGACCGGCAACGGCTTGAAGAGCACCGATGCACTGATGGGATGAGAGACGGCGATCGGATCCGGGTTATTTCGCCGCAAGCACGTGATCCAGCGCCGGCAGCAGCACGATGCCGTCCTGGTCACTGCCGGAGGAGTGGACCACCAGCCATGTGCAGGGCAGCGCGCTCCGATTGAACGGAGCGTGCGGGACATTCCCGGGTACGAAAATCTGGTCGCCGGTACGAACGTCGGCGTGATGCTCCAGGTTGTCCCCGTAGTAGACTGTGCACTCGCCCTCCAGAAGATAGGCGATCGTCTCGATGTCCTGGTGGTGATGGACCTTGGCTCGGGCCCCCGCCGGCATCGGCAGTACGTTCATGCAGACCTGCTTCGCACCGACGGTCTCCGACGAAGCACCCGCTCCATAGCTGAATCCTTGCTTGCCGACATAGGTTTGGCCCGGTCGAACGACCTTAACTTCATCTGACACAGAGTTGGCCATCGCGCACCTCGTAGGCGGGGAGGTGCTCTTCTTCCTCCAATCGACCATGTAGATCAAGCTGGCATGCCCCGCACGAACGTGCCGATCGGTCGGTTCCCGACTCCCAATCACCCCTCATTCGGGCGTACACTCCCCGACCCTGCCACTCCTGTGAGAGCCGATCGCCCGCATGGCCCTGCCTCAAGGCTTTCTCGACGAATTGCGGGACCGGGTGTCGGTCTCGAGCATGGTCGGCCGGCGCCACGCGTTGATCCGCAAGGGGCGAGAGTTCGTGTCGCTGTGCCCGTTCCACAGCGACAGCAAGCCGTCGCTCAACATCGTCGACGACAAGGGCTTCTACCACTGCTTCGCCTGCGGGGCGCACGGCGACGTCATCAAGTTCGTGATGGAGACCGAGGGGCTCGGCTTCATGGAGGCGATCGAGCAACTGGCCGGTGTCGCCGGGCTGGAAGTCCCGAAGGAAACCCCGGAGGAGCGCCAGCGGGCCGAGCGGACCCGATCGCTGCAGGAAGTCGTCGATCTGGCCTGCCGCTGGTATGAGCGGCAACTGCGAACCTCGATCGGCGATGCCGGGCTGCGCTACCTGCGTGAGCGCGGGCTGAGCGAAGAGACCATCGCACGCTTCCGCCTCGGCTGGGCGCCGGAGGACCGCAAGGCCCTGCAGCGCGCCATGAAGGCCGAGGGCGTGGAGGTCGACATCCTGGTCGAGGCCGGGCTGGTCAAGCGCTACGACGACGGCGAGACCGGCGACTACATGCGCGGCCGGGTGCTGTTCCCGATCACCGACCGGCGCGGCAAAGTCATTGCGTTCGGCGGCCGGGTGCTCGGTGACGGTCAACCGAAATACCTGAACTCGCCCGACACCCCGCTGTTCCACAAGGGCCGGGTGCTGTACGGCCTCGCACAGGCACGCGAGGCGGCGCACAAATCCGGGACCCTGGTGGTGACCGAGGGGTACATGGACGTAATCGCGCTCGCCCAGGTAGGAATTCCGTCCGTGGCTCCGCTCGGTACTGCGCTGACCGAAGACCAGATCGCCGAACTCTGGAAGGTGGTGCCGGAACCGGTGGTGTGCTTCGACGGCGATACCGCCGGCCAGCGCGCGGCAACGCGGGCCTGCGACCGGGCGCTGCCGATGCTGACGCCGGGGCACTCCCTGCGCTTCATCGTCCTGCCGGAGGGCGAGGACCCCGACAGCCTGACCCGGCGCGATGGCCCGTCGGGGTTTCGGCGCCTGCTCGACGCGGCAGAACCGATGGTCGACAGGCTGTGGACCGCGGAAGCCACCTCCGGACCGGTCGACACGCCCGAGCGGCGCGCCGATTTCTGGCGGCGTGTCCGTGAGCGGATCCGCGTCATTGCCGATCGCACGGTGCAGCAGAGCTACTCGGACGAGATCGAGACCCGTATCGAGGCGATGCGTCCGTCGCGGCAGAACCGGTCGGACGGCAGAGGGTCCGCTGGCCGGGGGACGTTCAAGGGTGGCAAATGGACGCCACCACCGGTCGAGCCGCCCGGCAGCCGGGCGTCGCGCGCGCGGGTCGACACCGCACTCGGACAGCGGCAGCAGCAGATCATTCTGGCAACGGTGATCCATCATCCTGGCCTCCTGGACGAGCTTGGGGAGACTCTGGCGCATCTGGAACTGGGCGATCAGTTTCTTGACAAGTTGCGTCGCGAAATCTTAGAGATCACCGAAGCAGATCCAGACCTTGACGCCGCGGGCCTCACGGACCACCTGAAAGCGCTGGGCTACTCGGACACGGTGAACGGCTTGTTGGGAGCGGACTCGCTTTCACATGCGGCCTTCGCGCGTCCGAGTGCTACGCATTCAGAGGCCCGGGCCGGCCTGATCGAACTGGTGGCGCGCGTGGGGCGCGGTCGATTGGAGCGGCAGCTTGCGGAGGCCCGGCGTATCGCCGAGGAATCGATGACCGAGGCGGACATGGACCGAATGATGGGACTCCGGAAGGCTCTGCAGCAAATCACGGTTGGTGCGTCGCTTGAGGACGCAGAGTGAAGACGGCGCCGGCACGGGCACCGGCGAAGAAAGAAAGTCGAGGGACGATGGCGACTAAAGCGGCGGCAGCGACGGCGACGACCGAAGAAGAAGAGACCCCGCGCGAGGAGACTCCTGACGGGCCGTTGATGGATAACATCAACCAAGCGGTCAAGAACCTCATCAAGAAGGGCAAGGAACGCGGTTTCCTGACCTACGATGAGGTGAACGCGGCGCTGCCCCAGGAGGAGATGTCTTCCGAGCAGATCGAAGACATCATGAGCGCGCTCAACGAGATGGGCGTGAACGTGGTCGAGAACGAGGACGACGGCGACCAGAGCGCCGAGAAGGAAGATACCGAAGCCAAGCTGGCCGGTAACGTGTCGGACGATGACGTCGGGCGCACCGACGATCCGGTCCGGATGTACCTGCGCGAGATGGGCTCGGTCGAGCTGTTGTCCCGCGAAGGCGAGATCGCCATCGCCAAGCGCATCGAGGCCGGCCGCGAGATGATGATCGGCGGGATCTGCGAGAGCCCGTTGACCCTGCGGGCCCTGGTCAACTGGCGCGACCAGCTCAAGGAAGGCACGGTCCTGCTGCGCGACATCATCGACTTGGAGGCGACGTACGGCGCCGAGGTCGAGACCAACGACACTTCAACCACCACCGAGGGCGAAGAGACCGAGGGCGAGAACGACGACGACAGCGACGACGAGGAGAACAATCCCTCGCTCTCCGCCATGGAGCAGCAACTGCTGCCCCAGGTGCTGGAGACCTTCGACAAGATTGCCGATACCTACGGCAAGATGGTCCGCATGCAGAAGCGGCGCTTCGACAAGCTGAAGGGCGGCGAGGAACTGGCGCGGACCACCGAGCGCAAGTACGAGAAGCTCAAGGGCGAGCTGATCGAGGGGATGGAGAGCGTCCGCCTGCACAACGCCCGCATCGAGGCGCTGGTCGAGCAGCTCTATACTCTGAATCGACGGCTCAGCCAGGTCGACATCCGGCTCTGGAAGCAGGCCGACCGGGTCGGCGTGTCGCGCAAGAGCTTCATGGAAGAGCACTTCGGCAACGAGCTGGAGCCCGATTGGCTTGAGCGGGTCGCCACCGTCGATGCCCGCTGGCGGAAATTCGCGGAGACGGCGGCTGAGGAGGTCTCCGAAGCCCGCGAGCATCTGGCGATGATCTCGGCCGATGCCGGCCTGACGATCGGCGAGTTCCGCCGGATCGTCCAGACCGTGCAGAAGGGCGAACGCGAAGCCGGCCGGGCCAAGAAGGAGATGGTCGAGGCCAACCTGCGCTTGGTGATCTCGATCGCCAAGAAGTACACCAACCGTGGCCTGCAATTCCTGGACCTGATCCAGGAAGGCAACATCGGCCTGATGAAGGCGGTCGACAAGTTCGAGTACCGCCGCGGCTACAAGTTCTCGACCTACGCCACCTGGTGGATCCGGCAGGCGATTACCCGCTCGATCGCCGACCAGGCACGGACCATCCGCATCCCGGTCCACATGATCGAGACCATCAACAAGCTGGTCCGCACCTCGCGCCAGATGCTGCATGAGATCGGCCGCGAGCCGACTCCGGAGGAACTGGCCGAGAAGCTGGTGATGCCGCTGGAGAAGGTTCGCAAGGTCCTGAAGATCGCCAAGGAGCCGATCAGCCTCGAAACCCCGATCGGCGACGAGGAAGACAGCCATCTCGGCGACTTCATCGAGGACAAGAACGCGGTCCAACCGTTGGACGCCGCGATCCACGCCAACTTGCGCGAGACCACGACCCGGGTGCTGGCCAGCCTGACCCCGCGCGAAGAGCGGGTGCTGCGCATGCGCTTCGGGATCGGCATGAACACCGACCACACCCTCGAAGAGGTCGGCCAGCAGTTCAGCGTGACCCGCGAGCGTATTCGCCAGATCGAAGCAAAGGCGCTGCGCAAGCTGAAGCACCCGAGCCGTTCGCGCAAACTGCGTAGCTTCCTCGACTACTGAGCATCGACGGGTCTCGTGCGTTGACAGCCGGCGGGCTAGCCCGGTAACTGGCTGGCAACGCCGGACCGTCGGCGCCGGACCCGTAGTTCAGCGGTCAGAACGCGCCGCTCATAACGGTGTTGTCGCAGGTTCGAATCCTGCCGGGTCCACCAATTTCCCGCTGGCGCTCGTCGATTGACGCACATCAAGGACGGTCACCCGATCCGCGGTGATACTGCCGGGTGATGTGTCGTCAGAATTGAGGGAGAATCCGATGGGTTCGGTCATTCGGGTCGCGCTGGTCGCGACCGCTCTGTTCATCTCCGCCGCGCTGCCGGTTGCCGCGCAACAGGCGGGAACTGCGCCGACCGCGTCGGCTCCGGCCAACCAGGCCAGCGAGAACACTTCCAAGGACGTGAACGCGTTGCTTGAGCGTTTGCGCAACGACTTCCAGCGGATGGCTGACGCCGCCCGCCAGGGCACACAGGATGTGTTGAACCGTCAGACCCTTGTCGTCATCACCACCGATCAGTTGATCGCCATCGCGGCCGGCGCGGTTGCGGGTGCCGTGGTCGTCGACCTGCTGGGCGGCGGCGGGATGGCGACGCTGACGGCTGCGGCCATTGGCGGCGTCGCCGGGCACTGGATCTACACGCAGCCGGCGCAATCGGCGCCTGTCCCGGGCGGTTGATGACCGCCTGGCAATGAGCGGGGTCTCGGGATGACACCGTTGACAATTCTGGACGCAGCGACTGCGCTCGCCGGCGGTGCCTTGATCGGATTGTCGACGGTTGTTCTGTTGCTGGGCGTCGGCCGGATTGCTGGAATCAGCGGCGTGTTTGGCCGGTTCCTCCCGCCTTACGACGGACGGCTGCCCGGTTGGGCGGTCGGGTTCCTGGTTGGCTTGATCGGTGTTCCGGCGATCATCGCCGCTCTGGGTGGTGGGTTCTCGACTCTTCCGCCGGTCGAAATGCCGTGGATTGTGGCGGGTGGCATCCTGGTCGGTGCCGGCGCGACGCTCGGCAACGGCTGTACCAGCGGGCACGGCGTTTGCGGTTTGGCGAGGCTGTCGCCGCGGTCGATGGTGGCGGTTGCGGTGTTCCTGCTGGTCGCAATCGCAACGGTCGCTGCCGTCTCCGTAGTCCAGCAGCTTGGCGCGTCGTAGGGCCGGAGGAAAAGCGGATGCGCGGTTTTCTGATCGGCCTGGCCAGCGGCGGTCTGTTCGGTGGCGGACTGGTCCTGTCGGACATGGTGAACCCGGCCCGCGTGCTGGGCTTCCTGGATGTGTTTGGTGCGTGGGATCCTCGTTTGGCCTTCGTGCTGGCCGGCGCGGTGATTGTTGCGTTCATCGGCCGCCGACTGGTGATCGCCCAGGGCGAGCCGTTGTTCGATCGCCAATTTCATGAACCAACGTCCCGAGCATTGGACGCCCCGTTGCTGCTGGGAGCCGCACTCTTCGGGCTTGGCTGGGGGTTGGTCGGGCTGTGTCCGGGACCGGCACTTGCCGGTCTGGCGATGGGGCGACCGGAGACAGTCGCGTTCGTAGTCGCCATGACAGTCGGGATGATCGCGGTCCGCTGGGAGCGTCGCGTCCGCGGACGCTGACGACAACCACACCACACTCCGATTGCCGGTTCGAGCGCTCTGTGAAATCGTCGAGACGGAGGTGTCGCGGTCGAGCGCCCACCTTCGCTGAACGATGGGAAGGGGGCGGAGATGGCCGAACTGCCGAAGCAGGCGCGGGTGGTGATCGTTGGCGGTGGGGTGATCGGCTGCTCGGTCGCCTATCATCTGACCAAACTCGGCTGGTCGGGTGTCCTGCTGCTGGAACGCAAGCGGTTGACCTCGGGCACCACCTGGCACGCGGCCGGGCTGATCGGCCAGTTGCGGGCGTCGTTCAACATGACCCGCCTCGCCAAGTATACCGCCGAACTCTATGACGGGCTGGAAGCCGAAACCGGCATCGCCATCGGCTACCACAAGAACGGCTCGCTGGCGGTCGCCCTGTCCGACCAACGGTTCGAGGAGATGCGCCGCGCCGCGGCGATGGCCGGCACCTTCGGCTTGGAAGCCCATGTGCTGACGCCCGCCGAATGCCTGGACCGCTACCCGCTGCTCAGCCCGGACGGCATCGTCGGCGGCGTGTTCCTGCCGACCGACGGGCAGGCCGATCCCGCCAACATCGCGCTCGGCCTCGCCAAGGGCGCTCGCCAGCGCGGTGCCACCATCCTGGAGAACGTCAAGGTCACGGCGATCGCCCAACGCAACGGCCGAGTGACCGGCGTGGAAACCGAGCAGGGCCCGGTCGCGGCCGAGTACGTGGTGAACTGCGCCGGCATGTGGGGGCGCGAGGTCGGCCGGATGGCGGGCGTCGACGTCCCGCTGCAGGCTTGTGAGCACTTCTACATCGTCACCGAGCCGATCGCTGACCTGCCGCGCGGCCTGCCGGTGCTGCGGGTGCCGGACGAGTGCGCCTACTACAAGGAGGACGCCGGTAAGATCCTGCTCGGCGCGTTCGAACCGAATGCCAAGCCGTGGGGAGTCGACGGCATTCCCGAGGATTTCTGCTTCGATCAGTTGCCGGAGGATTTCGAGCATTTCGAGCCGATCCTGGAGCGTGCGGTCAAGCGGTTCCCGCTGCTGGAGACCGCCGGTATCCACACCTTCTTCAACGGGCCGGAGAGCTTCACCCCGGATGACCGCTACCTGCTTGGCGAGGCGCCGAACCTGCGGAACTTCTTCGTCGCCGCCGGCTTCAACTCGATCGGCATCCAGTCCGGCGGCGGGGCGGGCAAGGCGCTGGCGGAATGGATGGAGGCGGGCGAGCCGCCGATGGACCTGTCGGACGTCGATATCCGGCGGATGCAGCCGTTCCAGGCCAACAAGCGCTATCTGGTCACGCGGGCCAAGGAGGCGCTCGGCCTGCTGTACGCCGACCACTTCCCGTACCGTCAGTTCGAATCGGCGCGCGGCGTGCGCACATCGGCGCTGCATGAGCGTCTCGCCGCCCGCGGTGCCTGCTTCGGCGAGTCATCCGGGTGGGAGAGAGCCAACTGGTTCCTACCGCCAGAGGCCGCCGCCCGGGGCGAACGGGCCGACTACGCCTACTCCTGGGGGCGGCAAAACTGGTTCGAGTACACCGCTGCCGAGCACCGCGCGGTGCGCGAGGGCGTGGGCCTGTTCGACATGTCCTCGTTCGCCAAGTTCCGGGTCGAGGGGCCGGATGCCGAAGCGGTGCTGCAACTCGTCTCGGCCGCCGATGTCGCGGTGCCGGTCGGGCGCTGCGCCTATACCCAGTGGCTCAATCCCCGCGGCGGGATCGAGGCCGACCTTACCGTGACGCGGTTGTCTGAGGCGGCGTTCCTGGTGGTGACGTCCGGCGGCGCTCAGACCCGCGACCTTGCCTGGCTGCGCCGGCACGTGCCCGACGGCGCGCGCTGCGTGGTGACCGACGCCAGCGCCGCCGAGGCGGTGATCAGCGTGATGGGTCCGAAGGCGCGCGAGGTCTTGCAGCCGCTGACGCCGCAGAGCCTGTCCAACGAGGCGTTTCCGTTCGGCACGGCGCAAACGATCGAGATCGGCATGGGCCTCGCCCGTGCCCACCGGTTGAGCTATGTCGGTGAACTCGGCTGGGAGATCTACGTCGCCACCGACATGGCCCGGCATGTGTTCGACGCGATCCTGGAGAGCGGGGAGAGACACGGCCTGCGCTTGTGCGGCATGCACGCACTGGACTCCTGCCGGATCGAGAAGGGGTACCGGCATTTCGGCCATGACATCAGCGGCGAGGACCATGTGCTGGAGGCCGGCCTCGGCTTTGCGGTGAAGGTCGACAAGCCGCGCTCGGCGTTCGGCGACTTCATCGGTCGCGACGCTGTGTTGCGCCGCCGGGAGCAGGGGCTGACACACCGGTTGCTACAGTTCCGGCTGACCGATCCGCAGCCGCTGCTCTATCACAACGAACCGATCCTGCAGGACAGCAAGGCGGTCGGACGAATCACTTCCGGAAATTACGGGCATTGGCTGGGTGGTGCGGTTGGCCTCGGTTATGTGCCGTGCCGTCCGGGCGAAAGCGCCGAAGAGGTGCTGGCGCGTTCGTATGCGATCAACGTGGCCGGCGATGTCTGGGCGGCCGAGGCGTCGGTACGGCCGATGTACGATCCGACCAGCGCCCGCATGCGAGCGTGAACCGGCGTGACTGCAGTTGGGTTGGTGGTGAAATCAGTTATTGAAAACGACTCTCAATAACAATATTAAGATACCTCGAAGCGTTGACGCGGCGAGGTCAGGATGGAACGGCAGCAACGGGGACACCATGGGCAACTGCGCGAGGGTTCGGCCGCCGAGGAGCTGCCGGTTCACGCTCTGACGACGGCGGAAGCGTTGCTGGTGTGGGGCATCCGGCATTGGGTGGGATGCCTGAAGGCCATGACCGACCCGATCCCGTTGCTGATGGCCGGGTTCGGCTCCGGCGGGGTTGCGGAGGCTGTGCGACCGTTGGAGGCCATCCTGATGCTGACCCTGGACACCGCGATCAGTCCGCGGGACGTCAGATGCACGCACTGCGCGACAATTGGCGACGGTGAGCGTGACCTGCTGGCGGCGGTCGCCTTTGAATTGGCGGGTCGGCCGATAGATACCGTCGGGAAACTGCGCGAGTGGCTGCCGGTCGCATCGTCTCGGGTGGCGAAAGATCTCATTGCCGATATCGCGCGAGCGTTGCATAATTGTGGCCTATGGTTCCGGTGCGTCGCGAATACGGGGCGTGGCGCGTTGGGGGGCACTATCTCGACATCCGGGCTGCCGTTCCGGCTTCCCTTGCAGTGCATTGACGGCATCGGCCGGCCAGCATCCGGCTAGCGTTCGTTTGTGCGCGTCATTGATCAATCAGAGGTCGCGTTATGAAATCCTGTCGTCACGTCGCAACGATCGCGCTCCTTGCGGGTGCGGTTGCGTCACCGTCACTCGCCGCCGACCGCCTCAACGTCGAGATCGGCGGAGAGATCACCCAGTATTTCGGCTACGCGAACAACGACGACATCACGACCGGGGACTTCACCGGTTTCGACATCAAGACCGACAGCGGCAGCGTCCTGACGTTCGGCGGCGATTTCACGCTGGATACCGGTCTGCAGGTGGGTGTCGAGGTCGGGTTGGACGTCCAGAGCTCGGGCGACGATCAGATCGATGGCAGCTATCTATGGCTGGAAGACCGTTTTGGGCGCCTTGAGATCGGCTCGAACGACAACGTGGCCGTGCTGATGCACTATGCAGCCCCGGATGTCGGGATTGGAATCAACGACAGCGATCTTTCCGACTGGATCATCAATCCGAGCACCGGGGACGCCGATTCCGCGTTCCTGTCAACCTATCTCTATCTGGGTGACGACAAGGCGACCAAGGTCTCCTACTTCACGCCGCGCTTCGAGGGTTTCCAACTCGGTGTGTCCTACATTCCCGAGTTCGAGCGCGACAACAATGACCAGCCGGCCCGCGATCTATACGGCAACGGCATCGCGATCGGCGCCAACTACGAGCGGACATTCGGTGAAGTCGATGTCGCCCTGGCGGTCGGGTACGTACGGGCCGAGAAGCCGGATAACTCGGCAGCGTCGATCAAGAGCGCCGAGGGCTACAGCATCGGCGGCAACATCGGCTATGCCGGCTTCACCTTCGGCGCGTCGTTTGCGGACACACAGGGCAATGGTTCGGGCGGAACCGACTCCGCGGTATCGTTCGACGGACGTGGCTACGATGTCGGCGTTGCCTACGCCTTTGACGCGTTCCAGGTCTCGCTGTCGTATTACAACGGCAAGGTCGCGGACTCGACGGCGGCCGGCGACAGCAAGCATGAGACGGTCATGGTTTCGGGCAACTACGAACTCGGACCGGGTGTGAACCTGTTGGCCTCGGTGTTCCGCACCAACTTCAAGGCGGATACCGGCGTCCAGAACGAAGGCTGGGCGGCGATCACCGGCATTACCCTCTCGTTCTGACGATTCTCCTCGACGACGCCCGATCCACAACGGATCGGGCGTCGCTCGTTTGTCAGGCCGACACTTTTTCATCCAGGTCGGCACACACTCTGTCCAGCAAGGCTATGGCCTGATCGATCTCGTCGTCGGAGATGGTCAGCGCCGGCATAAATCGCAGAGTGTCCTGACGCGGTGCGTTCACCAGCAGGCCCTTGGCCAACGCGGCCTCGACGATCGTCGGTCCGACCGGGCGGGTCAGATCGAGCGCCACCAGCAGGCCCTGGCCGCGCACCGCGCCGAAGCCGTGCCGGCTGGCCAGTCTTTCAAGACCTCGTTGCAGGTGACCGCTCGCCGCCTGGACCCGTTCCAGGAAGCCGGGTGCGCCGATTTCCGCCAGCACCGCCGAGCCGACGGCGCACATCAGCGGATTTCCGTTGAAGGTCCCGCCCTGGTCGCCGTACTCGAAGCAGCACGCGTCCTCGCGCGCCAGCAGGGCGGCAAGCGGCACGCCGCCACCGAGGCCCTTGCCGAGTGTCATGACGTCGGGTTGAACGCCGGACTGCTCAAAACCGAACATGCGGCCGGTCCGACCCATCCCGGTCTGGATCTCGTCCAGGATCAGCAGGATGCCGCGCCGTTCGGTCAATGCCCGAAGCTTGCGGAGATAATCCGCTCCCGCCGGTATCACTCCGGCCTCGCCCTGGATCGGCTCCAGCATCACGGCAACCGTCCGGTCGCCGATCGCGGCTTCGACTGCGGCGAGGTTCCCCAGCGGAACCTTCGTGAAGCCGGGAACCTTGGGCTCGAACAGGTCTTTCCAGGCCGGCTTACCGGATGCCGACATGGTCGCCAGCGTCCGGCCGTGAAAACCGTTCTCCATGGTGATGATTTCGTAGGCGCCGCCGCGGTGCTTGGTTCCCCACTTCCGCGCCAGCTTGATCGCTCCCTCGTTCGCCTCGGCGCCTGAATTGGTGAAGAACACCTGGTCGAGCCCGCTGGCCCCCACCAGACCCTCGGCCAGTCGGATGGCGACCTCGTTGTAGTAGGCCGGGCTGCAGTTGATCAGCCTGCCGGCCTGCTCGGTCAGCGCCTTGACGATCGTCGCCGGGCTGTGGCCAAGGCAGGTGACGGCCCACCCTTGCACCAGGTCGAGGTAGCGCCGGCCGGCGGTGTCGTAGAGCCAGGAACCGTGGCCGCTGGCGAACACCACCGGGGGCCGGGGCGTGATGTCCATGAGAGCGGTCGTGGCAGTCTGAAGGGTTGTCATGTCCTATCCTCGTGGCGATGCCGGTGAGGACCCGGACGCATGAACCGCGCGGCCGAGTGCTCGGCGGCGGCTGAAACGCTGGTTTCTGGGTATGAAAACGCGTCGAAGCCCGCCTCTAGGAGGCGCGGCGTCGCAGGCTGTCGGTGCGGCTCGACGTGTTCATGGCGCGCACGCTACTGCGTCTTCTGGTTGCCGACAAGCGGGTTTGACGGCAGGGCTAGCGTGTCAGGCAGATCGCCTTGGCAACGATCAGGTCTTGGCGCAGCCGCTCGCCGACCCCGGCGAAATCACCATCGGTCAACGCCGGTACCGGTCCGTCGGCGGCGGGGATGACGCCGGCCTGCGACCACAACTCGCGCATCGACTGTGGGGCCGTCGTGAAGGATCGTCCGCGGCGCAGCGATCCCGCGACATGGACGCCGACCAGACGCCCGGCTGCGTCGAAGACCGGACCGCCGCTGATGCCGGACAACGGCCCGTCGGTATCGGGCACCCGCGAGACCTCCGCCCACGCCAGGATCGGCTCTCGAGTGCTGTAGCGGCCGGACAGGCGCATCGTGCCGCTGCCGAGCAGGCGTGACCGCATCGCACCAGGCTGCCCCTTCGGAAACCCGAAGTGATAGCCCGCCTGTCCGATTTTCAGGTTGTCGTCACCAATGGCGACTGGCGCGGCCCTGACCGATGATCGAAACAGCGCGAGGTCGGCGTTGTCGTGGACAATAATTTTGTCACCCCGGATCGCCCGTTGCGGGTTGGTCACGATCCCGATCTTGGTGCAGCCGTCGACAACGTGGCGCGCCGTCATCCACACCCCGACACCGACCGGGAACGCGGTGCCGGAGCTGTCGTGTTTCGGACCGATGTCGATCTGCACCACCGGATCGCCGGATGGAGGGACTAGTGTCGGCCGATCAGATGGCGGTTGAGTCGGTACGGGCCGGCGGACCGATGCCTGTGGCTCCGGCGCCGGCGTGTCACCGAAGATGTTCGACGTCAGCGCCCCGATCAGCAGCGCGATGACGGCTACCAGCAGGCCGAACGTGTCACTGCCGAAGCGCACTGCTCAACCGGTGACGGCGGCGGCATTGATGGCGGCAACCGCCAGCTTGACGGACGCCAGCAGGATGGCGGGTCCGACCTCTCCTGCCTCGATCCGATGGGACAGTCCGTGCATCAGCGCCTCAATGACGCGCAGCGCCAGAATCTGCAGCAGCAGGGTCACCACGCCCCAGATCAGGATGTCCCAGACCCCGATTCTGGCCGCCAGGCAGAACGCCAACGGGATCGCGAGGCCCAGAATGGCGCCGGAAAACGAGATTGCGGCCGCCACGTTGCCATGGCGGATCAGGTTGATTTCGTCGTGCGGAGTGATGCGCGTGTACAACGCGGCCGCCCCGGCCAGCAGGCCGAGGGTGACGCCAAGATGCAGCAACAGGTTCGGGAAACCCGCCAGAAAGCTCTCAACGGCCGGAAGCATCGACTACCTCATGAACCAAGCTGCGGACCCGAGCGCAACGCCGGTCGCGATGAACAGGATTGCGACGCCGAACCGCTTGAGACGCCGGACGAACGCGGCGTACCGCAGGGCTGCTTCCTCGTTGTCGACGAACTCGCGTTCGACCGCTGACAGGATGGCCAGCAATCCATCGATCTGATCAGGCCCCAAAGGCGCGAACGCAACGCCTATGCGGTTGTCATCCTCATCCACCCGAACGACGGTGGCTTCAAAGCTGGAGTGCCAATTCCGGTTGCCCGCCCGGCTGTGAATCTCGCCCGTGATCAATGTTCCGATGTCCGGGCGTTCCACCGGCCGGTCGAGGCCGAAACCGCCGAGTGACAGGTCGTGGACTTTATACCAGCCGCCGTCCACCTGCGCCCACACACGCCCCGCCTCGCGCCGATGATGAACACGGCGTTCGCGACCGCTGGTCGGGCTGGAACCCTTCAACATCGTCGGGTCGAGCAGGTGATCTTCCTTGTGTGCCAGCGTCATGGATACGATCGGCGGATCCTATACGTTGCGAGCGCCAGCCTCTTTTGGGCCGACTCGACACAAGTATACGACAAACCGGCTGCGGCGTACCGTCAGGCAGAATCCTCGGCGCGCTCGGCCTTGCCGGAGGTGATCGCTTCCATAACAGCAGCCGTGATCGACGCAGTGCCGTCGGTGCCGCCCAGTTCGGTCGGCTTCAGTGCGCCATCGACGAATGCGCACGACACCGCGCGGTCAAGAACACGGCCGGCCTTGCCGCAGTCGGCGATGTTGTGCTGATCGCCGAGCCACTCCAGCATCATGGCGGCCGACAGGAAGGTGGCCGTCGGATTGGCAAGGCCTCGGCCGACGATGTCCGGAGCGCTGCCGTGGCACGGCTGGAACACGGCATGACGCTCGCCGATGTCGGCGGACGGAGCCATGCCCATGCCGCCCATCAACCCGGCGCCCAGATCCGAAAGGATGTCGCCGAACATGTTCTCGGTCACCAGGACGTCGAACATCCAGGGCTGTCGAACCATGTTCAGCGCGCAGGCGTCGACGTACATGTAGTTGCCGGTCAGGCCGGGGTGCTGGGCCGCGACCTCGTCGAAGATCTGCCGGAAGAAATAGAACCCGCCGAGCACGTTGGCCTTGTCGATGCAGGTGACCTCACCGCGATGGCCGCGGTCGCGTCGGCGTGCCGCCAGCTTGAAGGCGAACTCGAACAGGCGTTCCGAACCCTTACGGGTGAGGGTCATGGTATCGTGCGCTGCGGTCGGCCGGTTGGCCGGACCGTCGAGGCGGGTCTTGCCGCGACCGGCGAACAGCCCCTCCGTACTCTCCCGGATCAGCACGAAGTCAAGCGACTGGGCACGCGGATCGGCAAGCGGCACCGGCATGCCGGGCAGCGTCCGGACCGGACGCACGCCGGCGAACAGTTCGAACTGTTCGCGCATGTCCAACTGCGGCGCGATCTCGCGGCCGTCGGGATAGCGAATGTCCGGCATGCCCATGGCACCCAGGAGAATGGCATCAGTCGCCGATGCGCGGGCCATCGCCTCCTCCGGCAAGGCGGTGCCGGTCTCCTTGTAGTGCGCCGCTCCGGCGGCTTCCTCCTGGAACCGCAGATCGAAGCCGCCGACCCGCTTCTGCAGGACCTTGAGGATCTCGATCGTCGGCGTCATGACCTCGCGGCCGATACCGTCGCCGGGAAAGACCGAAATCTGGAAGGCGGAATTGGCGCTCATTCGGAGGTCCTTCAGGGTCCTGGTATGTCAAATGCGATGGTTGCCCGGCCCGGCGCGCGGGGCAAGGGCTCTAGGAGAGCGGGACTGGCGGCGCAGCCGCCCGCTACTGGTTCCGTGCCAAAGCCAGATTCGCTCCGAGGGCGACGAGGACGCCACCGCCAAGCCTTTGAAGGGCGAGGACGAAGCGTTGCGAGGCGCTCAACCTGGCCGCGACTGCGTGCAAGGTCTCGATCAGGATGGCATCGGTCACGCTGAACATCGCGTTTACGATCATCCCCAGAACGACGATCTGGGTCCAGACCGGGAGATCCGCGGATGCATCGGTGAACTGTGGCAGGAAGGCAAGGTAGAACAGCGCCGACTTCGGGTTCATCGCCTCCACGATGATGCTGTCGCGTAGAGCTTTCCGAGCGGTTGGCGCGCTCGGCTTGGAGGGCCCCAGCACCAACAATGGTGCGCCTCCCAGGTACCTGATCCCGAGCCAGACCAGGTATCCCGCTCCGACAAGCTTCATCACCGTGAAGAGCGGCGGAACGACGGCAAGGAGTGTCGACACTCCGAACGCGGCGGCCGCGATGTGTCCGAGTCCGGCTATGTGAAAGCCAAGGACCGACCACCATCCGACCTTTCGCCCCGACGCCAGCGTCTGTGCCGCTGCGTAGAGCATCCCAGGTCCGGGTACGCAGGCGAAGACTGCAGAAGCCAGGAAAAACGGGATTAAAAGGTCCGCTGACGGCATGAGTCACTCCAGGGCCGGGCAACTCATCGTCGCGCATCGAACGTGAAGCCCGAGGGCGGCGAATCGTCACCCGCGGGGCACACGGTGCCGCCGGCTGCCATCTCGAACGTCAGTAAAGGCTCGAAGAATTCGTGAAATTGTTCCGGGCTGGTCTGTCTGAGCCTAGGGAGCAGCGGCCTGCCACAGGATGCGCAGGGCCAGGGCGGTCAGCAGTAGGCGAAAGCCCATGCGGAACGCGCGCTCCGGCATCCGCACCACGATGGCGCGGCCGAACAGCGTGCCGAGGAAGCCGGCGGCAATCATCACGGCGCAGAGCGGCAGCCAGGGCAGGTAAGCGAAGCCGGCGGCCGCGAAGGCCGCCACCTTGAGGCCGTGCTTCAAGCTCATGCAAGCGGCAAAGGTGCCGACGGTCGCCTGCCGGTCGCCGAGCCGCTCCGGCGCCAGGAACGGCGCCAGGAACGGGCCGGTTGCACCGACGAACATGGTCACGAATGCCGTGGCGGCGCCGACCAGGGCGAAACCGCGCACCGGCACCGGCCGGTTGCCGAGTTTCGGCGCCCAGGTCGAAACCAGAACGAACACCCCGATGACCACCAGCAGCACCGACTTCGGCAGGCTGACCACCACACTGGCGCCGACGCTGACCCCGACGACGGCGCCGAGGGAGAACCAGGCAAGGATCGCTCGCCGGACATGCTGGCGAAACAGCACGGCGCGTCCGAAGTTGGAGCCGAGCTGAACGACCCCGTGCACCGGGATGAGCGCGGTCGGCGGCACGGCGCCGGCCATCACGGCGACCATCAGCAAGCCACCCCCAAGACCCAGCGCTGCAGTCAGCAGGGAGGCGATGAAGCTGACCGCCACGAGGCCGGCGGCGGTCCAAGGCTCGAGTGCCGCAGGCAACAGCGCGGCGATCAGCGTTTCCAAACGACGGTCACTCCAACCCGGCGGCGGCGTTCATCTCCGGCAGGAGCTTGTCGCAGGCGGTGAGGTTGGCGCGGACTTTGGGAATGGATTCATCGGGCTTCAGGTCGATGATGTTGACCACGATGCCGGTGCGGCCGACGACGTTCTCCATGAACCAAGGTTCTCTCTGGCTCGGAGTCAGGTGCTTGATGCCCAGCGCATCCACGACCGCGATAAACGCCTGCCGCTGTGCTTCATTGCGCTCGACCGGCAGGTCGAAACGGTCGAAGCCCGCCTGATAGAACGCGGCGCAGGAGGCGGCGATCGCCATCAGTTCCTGTTCGCGCTCCGGAGTGGCGGCGTTGGCGCCGGCAGTCGCCAGGAGCGCTGCCGCAAACGTGAAGGCGGGCAGTCGGATCATCAGTCGTCCTCTGTGCGGGCGGTATCTAAGGTGCAGCACTATGCATAGTTCTATGCGACGCCATCAACACCTCGGCTTTCCCAAACAGGAGACGACACGATGACCGATGCCGCCGTTGCTGCCGCGCAGGAGGCCGTTCGTGCTCTGAGAGCCCGCATCCAGACGATCGATGACAATGCGCTCGATCTGCTGTTCCGCGAGGCTCGGACGTTCAATGGCTGGCAGGACCGCGAGGTCCCCGACGCGTTGCTGCGCCGGCTGTTCGGTCTGATGAAGATGGCGCCGACCAGCGCCAACATGTCGCCGGCGCGGATCGTGTTCGTCAAAAGCGCGGCCGCCAAGGAACGTCTGAAGCCCATGCTGTCACCGGGCAACCTCGAGAAGACCATGGCAGCGCCGGTGTGTGCGATCATCGGTCATGACGTCGAGTTCTGGCGGCATTTGCCGAAGCTGTTTCCGCACCGCGATATGACCGGCCCGTTCAAGGACAACCCGGCCGCCGCGGAGACGGCGGCGTTCCGCAACGCCACCTTGCAGGGCGGGTATTTCATCATGGCGGCACGGGCTCTCGGCCTGGATTGCGGCCCGATGTCGGGGTTCGACAACGCCAAGACCGACGCGGAGTTTTTTGCCGGTACTGCCATCAAATCGAACTTTCTGTGCAACCTGGGCTACGGGGACCCGACGTCAGTCTTTCAGCGTTCTCCGCGTTTCGAATTTGCCGAGGTGTGCCAGCTCCTTTGATTGAACGCAGTCACATCCGTGTGTGCCGTTTTGTGAACGCGGAACCCTTCGCTCAATAGGGGGTTCGACAGATTCCCATGCGATTTCCGACGGTTCGCCGTATAACCGCCTGAATTGGGTGGTTGTTCGGTATACCGCCGTTTCGTTCTGAGTTGTGGAGGCCTTCTTGCGCAAACTCCTGATCGGTCTCGCCATTACCGTGGTCGCTCTGATCGCGGCGGTGCTCGTCGTACCGAGCTTCGTCGACTGGAACGGCTACAAGCCGGAAATACAGAACGCGGCGAAGAAGGCGACCGGGCGTGACTTGCGCTTGGAAGGCGACATCGGTCTGTCGATCCTGCCATCCCCATCGCTGTCGGTGGAGAAGGTGGCTTTCGCCAATATCGAAGGCGGGTCCGAGCCGCAGATGGTTCGCTTGGACTCGCTACGGGTTCACGTGGCGCTGCTGCCGCTGTTGTCCGGCAAGGTCCATGTGACCTCCGTGACGCTGATCAAGCCGACGATCGTGCTTGAGAAAATGGCCGACGGACGGGTGAACTGGGAGTTTCCGGTTGATGGCGATGCTGGCGCACCAGCGTCGGGTGGAAGTGGGAGCGGCGGTGCCGGTTCGGCGCCGGCCATAGCGCTCGATTCCGCCAAGATCGAAGACGGGACTCTGCTGTTCCGCGACGCAGCAGGAGGCACTGAACACCGGATCGAGGCACTGAACGTGACCGTAGCGGCGGGTGGACTGCAGGGTCCGTTCGACGTCGACGGGACATTCAAATACCAGGGCATGCCGATGACGTTGCAGGCATCGGCCGGGCGACTGGACACGCAGCGTCCGAATCCGGTGAAGGCGGTGATCTCGGCGGCTGAGAATGCGCTGACCGCCACGGTCTCGGGTTCGCTGGATATGACAGGCGGTCCAGCCTTCAAAGGCGATGCCAGCGTTGACGCACCGGATCTGGGTAAGGCCGTTGAGCGTTTGACCGCTGCCCTGGGCGGTGCCGGGCCGGCGGTTGCACCGATCGGCGCCGGCCAACGGTTGTCCGTGAAATCGTCGGTCGACGGATCACCGAAGGCGGTGAACCTGAGCGATCTAGTTGTGACGTTGGGTGAGTCCCGCCTGCAGGGCAATATTGCAGTGGCGCTGGCCGGTGGGCCGAGCGTCGATGCCAAGTTGACCGGAAATCGCCTGGATCTGGACGCCCTGCTGCCGTCGGCTAAGGCATCAGACACCGCACCTCCCAAGACAACAGCGCCGACGACCAGTGGTGGCGGGGCGGCGGCGGTGGAGGCTGGCAGCTTCGCATTGCCGGCTGGTGTCGGCGGGTCGGTCGATGTCGCGATCGACGCCGTGCAGTACAAAGGAGCATCCATCCGCAAGGTGCGGTTGTCCGGCGATCTGGTCGACGGTGCCGGAAACCTGCGGCTGGTGACGGCGCAACTGCCGGGTGGAACCGAGGTGACGCTCACCGGCACCGTGCTGGCGGACAAAGGCGAGCCGCAGTTCGTTGGCCGGATCGAGGCGATATCGGACAACCTGCGCAGCACGCTGGAGTGGGCTGGGGTGGACGTTGCCGGGGTGGCGCCGGACCGGTTGCGCAAGGCATCAATCAAGGCCGCCGTAGTGGCTACGCCGAAGAAGGTCGACGTCACCGACTGGACCATGGAACTCGACGCCACCAAGGCCAAGGGTGGCTTGACGCTGGCGATCCGCGAGCGGCTGGCATTCGGGCTCAGCCTTGAGGTCGACCGGATCAATGTCGACGCCTACCTGCCGCAGGCACAGACGCAAGCGTCGAAGCCGGGGACAAAGCCGTCGGGTGATGCTGCGGCGCCATCCGACGCCGGAAGCAACCCGCTGGCGGCGTTGTCGTCGGTCGACGCCAACGTGAACATCAAGATCGGCGAGGCGACTGCGTTCGGCGTTCCAGTACGCGACGCACGGATCGATGCACTGCTGCAGAACGGTACGTTGACCCTGCGGGACGTCGGGGTTGCCGATCTCGGTGGCGCGAAGGCGACGGTTGCCGGCGTCCTGCGTGACGCCGCCGGAAAACCATCGGTCGACATGACGTTTGATGTGACGGTGGTGAACGTCGATCGGTTCGCCAAGCTGCTGTCGACCGAGTCACCGATCTCCGCGAAGCAACTGGGTCAAGTCTCGCTGAAAGGTTCGGCCGCCGGTGATATGCAGAACGTCAAGCTCGACGCCAAGCTGGCCGTTGCCGGCGGCAGCTTTGGCGTCAAAGGCACGGCCGAGCCGCTGTCGGCGCCGCCGAAGCTGGATCTCGCGCTCGCGATGGCCCACCCCGATGCCAAGAAGCTGATAGCCGTGCTGGCGCCAGGTGCGCTCGCCAACTCGGGCCCACTGGGCCCACTGGGCCCGCTGAACGGCGAGGGGACCATCGGCACTCGCCCTGACGGACGTTATGCCGTCAAGCTCACCGTTAACATGGCTGGTGGCTCGGCGGGTTTGGTCGGCAACACCAACCCGTTCGCGGCCGTTCCCGACGTCGATATGGCGGTCGAAGCGTCGCACCCCGACGCCGTTAAGCTGATCCGGACGTTCTCTGCGGACTATCGCCCGGCTGGGTCGAACCTCGGTCCGTTCAAGGCGCGGACCCGCTTCCAGGGACCAGTGGACAACCTGCGGCTGTTCGAAACCGAACTGGGCCTCGGCAGGATCAAGGCGACCGGCGAAGGCACCGTCGACTCACGTGGCGCCAAGCCGGCGGTGAGACTGGCTTTGGCGGTGAACAAGGTCGAGGTCGATCCGTGGTTACCGCCGTCGGCGCCGAAGCCGACCGGGGCCGCTCCTGCGGTCCCGGTGCCGGCCGGTTCGGCGGCGGCGCGCGAATGGTCGCGCGAACGCATCGATTTTTCGGGACTGTCGGCCGTCGATGCCGATCTGACGGCGACCATCGAGTCGATCGTCTACGGCTCCTATGTCGTGGATAATGCGAAGTTGGTCAGCAAGCTGAAGGACGGCGTGCTCGATGTCTCGAAGCTGGCAGGTGGCATGTTCGGTGGAACGTTCGATCTGACCGCCCAGATGGCGGATCGGCCGACGCCAACCGCGGCTGTGGTCATCAAAGTGCGCGACGCCGACGTCCGCCAAGCGGCCCAGACTGCGGCCAGCACCGACGCGGTCAGTGGGATCCTGACCTACGACACCGATCTGAAGACCCAAGGTCGGTCGGAGTCGGAACTGGTGTCCGCTCTGTCGGGCAACGGCTCGTTCACGGTCCGTGACGGCGTCGTCAAAGGCTTCGACCTGCGGGCGTTCTCGGACCGGCTGAAGGAACTTGACCGGGCGCCGGACTTCATCCAGTTGGCACAGAGGGCGCTATCGGGTGGGCAGACAAGCTTCACCGCCCTGACCGGGACGTATGCGGTGACCAAGGGCGTGCTGCGGTCAACCGACATCAAGCTGCAAGCCGATGCCGCGACCGGTGACGCTACGGCCGTGGTTGACCTGCCGCCGCAGCAGATGGACGTCAACGCGGCGTTCCGGTTATCGGAACACCCCGGCGCCCCGCCCGTCGGCGTTCGGTTGGTCGGACCGCTGGATAACCCGCGCCGGATTCTGCAGATCGAGGAACTGCAGGCCTATGTCCTGAAGCGCATGGTCGAGCGCGGTGTCCTGAAGCAACTCGACAAGAACGGCAAGGTGCAGGATCTGCTGAAGGGCTTGGGCGGTGGCAGTTCAGCGCCCGCACCGGCGCCCGCTCCGACTACGCCGTCGCCGGATGCAGTGCCGGCTCCGGCTCCCGAACCGGCGCCGGTCAAGCCGGAGGATGCGATGCGAGGGTTGCTGAAAGGTCTGCTCAAGCAGTAGTCAGGTTGCCAGATCGAGCCCGGCGCGCTGGGCGCATTGTTCCAGCACCCAGACGCGAACCGCGCTTGAGAGGTTGGTGGAACGGGTGCGGTCGATCTCCGCGACCAGCGAGTTGACCGACTGGTCGCGTTCGCCGGCAAACTGGCTGAGCCGGCGCCAGAACGCATCTTCCATGGAGACGCTGGTGGCATGACCGGCGATCGTCACCGAGCGCTTTCGCGGGGCGGTCGGATCGCTCACCGCTCAGGCCCCAGCATCAGTTCTGGGCGGACCCAGCGGTCGAAATCATCGGCGGCGACCAAGCCCAGCCGAACAGCGGTCTCGCGCAAGGTTGAGCCGTCGGCGTGGGCGGTTTTGGCGATCTTCGCAGCGGCATCGTAGCCGATATGCGGCGCCAGCGCCGTTACCAGCATCAGGCTGCGGCCCAACAACTCTCCGATCCGGTCGCGATCCGCTTCCAGTCCTTCGACGCACCGCTCGGCAAAGCTGGCGGCGGCATCGCCGAGCAGGCGGACCGACTGCAGAAACGCGTCGATGATGACCGGCTTGAACACATTCAGTTCCATATGACCACTGGCTCCGGCGATGGTGACCGTCGTGTGGTTCCCGAACACGCGGGCACACACCTGGGTCAACGCCTCAGCCTGGGTTGGGTTCACTTTGCCCGGCATGATCGACGATCCCGGCTCGTTCGCCGGCAGGATCAGTTCGCCGATCCCGCAGCGCGGGCCGGAGCCGAGCAATCGCACGTCGTTGGCGATCTTCATCAGCGACGCCGCGACGGTGTTGAGTGCCCCCGACGCGTCAACGATCGCGTCATGCGCCGCCAGCGCCTCGAACTTATTGGGTGCGCTGACGAAGGGCTGGCCGGTCAGCGTCGCCAGTTCTTCAGCGAAGGTTGATGCGAAACCCTCGGGTGCGTTGACCCCGGTGCCGACCGCCGTGCCCCCCTGCGCTACCTGGTAGAGCCGTGGAAGCGCCGTCTCGACCCGCGCCATGCCCATGGCGACCTGATGCGCCCACGATCCGACAGCATCGCCCAGCGTAAGTGGGGTCGCGTCCTGCAGATGGGTGCGGCCGATCTTGACGATGTCGGCGAAGGCCTCCGCTTTGTCGGCAAGAGCGGTGTGCAGACGTGCGAGTCCGGGCAGCAGCCGGCCGTGGATCTCCCGCACGGCGGCCACATGCATGGCGGTTGGAAAGCTATCATTCGACGATTGGCTTTGATTGACATGGTCGTTTGGGTGAACCGGCGATTTGCCGCCCTTCGCTTCGCCGAGTGCCTCGTTGGCGTGGCCAGCGATCACCTCGTTCAGGTTCATGTTGGTCTGGGTGCCGGAGCCGGTCTGCCAGACCACCAGCGGAAACTCGTCGTCGAGAACGCCGGCGGCGATCGCCGCAGCGGCCGTGTCGATGGCGTCGGCGATGGTCTGGTCGAGCATGCCGAGCCGGCGGTTGGCGCGGGCTGCCGCCTGCTTCTGCAGGGCAAAAGCGTGGATCAGGGCGATCGGCATGCGCTCACCGCCGATCGGGAAATTCTCCAGCGAGCGTTGGGTCTGCGCGCCCCAGTAGCGCTCCGCCGGCACTTCGATCGCGCCGACGGTGTCGGTCTCGGTCCGGGTCGCCGCCATCGTCATCTCCTGAACATCGAGGCTAGCGGCGGAAGACTGCCGCCAGTTCGATGTGGGGCGACCACAGGAATTGATCAATCGGCGTCAGCTTATCGAGGCGATAGCCGCCATCGATCAGAATCCGGGCATCGCGCGCGAAGCTCGCGGGGTTGCAGGACACCGCGACCACCACCGGTACCGAGGAGGCGGCCAGGGCCTCGGCCTGTTCTTTCGCGCCGCTCCTCGGCGGATCGAACACCACCACATCGAAGCCCTTGAACTCGTCACCCTCGAACGGCCGGTCGAACAGGTCGCGGGCCTCGGTGGTCAGGCGGTCGCCAAGTGCGGCGGCATCGGCGGCTGCCCGCAGGGCGCGGATCGCCTGGACGTCGCCATCGACCGCGGTCACCGGGGCTCCGTCGACCAGGGGCAACGACAGGGTGCCGACGCCGCAGAACAGGTCGAGTCGCCATCCCTGGCCCTCGGCGGCGGACATAACGATGTCGCGGATCGCGGTTTCGCCGGCACGGGTGGCCTGGAGGAAGCTGCCGGCCGGGGGACGCACGTCGATACCGCCGAAGCGGATCATCGTCGGCCGGCGTGCGGCCAGAGGCTCGGTTCGGTCGTGGCCCTCGCCGCTGCGCCGCAGGGACAGCCGGGCCAGGTCGAGGGTTTCCGCCAACTCGGCCCAGGCCTCGCGCGCTGCCAGATCAGGCGCTTCCGGCAGCACCAGCAGGGCGTCGACTCCGGTATCCAGAAGGGTGAGCGAGAGGTCCGCTTCGGCTCCCTCCGCCAGCCGCGTGCCGAAGGCCTCCCGGAACGCCGGAAGCACCGCCTGGAGGGCCGGTTCAAGGACCGAGCACTCCGAGATATCGATGATCCGATTGCCTTGGCGTTCGTGGAACCCGAGCACGGCACCGCCCCTCAGGCGACGCACGGACAGGGTGGCGCGTCGACGGGTTCCCGGCGGGGATAGGACCGGGGCGTCGATCACGGTCTCGCCCAGGCCGAAGCGACGAAGGTGCGAGCGGACCTGATCGGCCTTCCACGCGGCATATGGGTCGGTGGCCCAATGCTGCAGGGCGCATCCGCCGCAGGTCATGAAATGCGGACACGGCGGTTCGACCCGGTCCGGCGATATCTCGATCAGCTCCAGGGGGCTGGCGGCGACACCTTCTCCGCGGTCGATCTCCGCCCGGGCGAGCACGCGCTCACCCGGCAGGGTGAACGGCACGAACACCGAACGTTCCTTGGTCTCCCAGCCGAGTTTGACGTCGGCTCGGCCGACACCGTCGCCTCGGCCGCCGACCAGATCGATGGTCAATTCAATCGGATCGGCATTGGCCGGCACCTTGCCTTTGCGGATTGGCGTCGGGCGGCCCGAGCCGCGGCGTCTTGGCGGGCGCATCACAAATCTCCAGCGGTCATGCGCGGGTCCCGTCCTCGCGGAAGCCCTTCCACATGGGCGCGGAGTTCCGGGCGGCGTAATCGTCCAACATCACGTTGAAGCTGATGCTGATCCGTTCCTGGTTCCCGTAGTTCGGCCGCACGCTGTGTCGCAGCCAGGATGGGAACAGCAGCATCCGGCCGGGTTTCGCCTCGACTTCGATCTCGGACTGCGTTTCCGGAACACCTTTGGTCGCGACCGGCTGGATCAGATGGGCCTGCGGGCGCGGATCGTGAAAGCTGATGGCGTCGGCGTTCGGCGGGGTCTGAAGGTAGTAGACGCCCGAAATCAGGTTGTTGGGGTGAATGTGCGGCGGGTGGAACCCGCCGGCCGGATTGATGTTCGCCCAGCATCCGGTGATCGTCCAGGCGCGCTCACGCACCGCCAGCGCATCCAACGTAGCCTCGACCGATCCGCGTACGAACGGCAGCAGCGGCGCGAACTCAGGGCGTTGGTGCAGATCGTGGGTGGTCTGCCAAGTCTCGCCCGGCTTCAGGGCCGGACGCGGCGTAAACCAGCGCTCCAACAGCACCAGCAGCCTGCCGTTGATGTCGAGGGCCTTGTCAGCAGGCAGATCGAAACCCCAGACGGGCGTGGCAAACAGTGGAAACGCAGCGGTTTTGGCGAACATCGGCTCCTCCAGAAATCGCGCGGACCCTAGCCGATGCGACGGAATCTCGCCAGCGCAACGCGAACGCTCAGGCCGTGCCGTGCGTGCCGTTCGGTCGGGTGACGATCCAGAGCGCGACAATCGCCATGATACCGCCTGAGATTGCCGGGAGAAGCCAGTCGCCGTCCGATATGAGAACCAAGCCGACGCCGGTGACGGTCATCATCGATACCGCGGCGATCTTGGCTTTGATCGGGATGACCCGATGGGCATGCCACTCCCGCACTGTGCGGCCGAATCGCGGATGCTCATACAGCCAGACATGAAAGCGCTCCGATGAGCGCGAGAAGGCCCACACGGCAATCAGCAGAAACACCGTCCCCGGCAATCCGGGCAGAATGATTCCAGCGATGCCGATGGCTGTGCAAACCACCCCAAGCGCAAGAAGAGCCCCGCGGGCCGGGCCACAGAGCCGGCGCGCGGGGCGAGCAGGGGTCTCGGTTCCAACGACTTTCGTCATGGTTCGTAAATATAACGCAGTCCGACTGAACGCAAAGTTAACGGCGAGCAGCGGTATCGGCTCCGCGGATTCCTTAGAGGCCGATCAGCCGCGAGCGGCCGTTGGTAGAGGGCCAAATTGCATACCCCGTTCAACGGAGACAGCGCCGCAAGCTTCCGTCAGGTAGTGGCAGAGACGCTCGGGCCGGGTCGAATGACAGGCATAGATGATGTGCCGTCCCTGACGACGTGACTGCACCAATCCTGACTGCTCAAGCTGGGACAGATGGTGCGACAGCGTCGATGCGACCACGCCAAGGTGGTCGGCGATCGCACCGGCCCTGAGGCCGTCCGGACCGGCCTGTGCCAGGAGCCGGAAGGCCTCCAGCCTAGTCGGCTGCGATAGGGCGGCGAAGGCCATGGTGGCGGTCGAGATGTCCATGCTTCGACTATCGTCGAAGCCCGCGACGAGACGGTTACGAATGCATGACTGTTTTGTGACATTGAGGGGCGGCTATTCCAACTCCGGTACCAAGTCGCCTTCCAGCGGCACGTTGAAGGCGTTGATGGTCATCGAGATCAGCGTGTAATAGCCGAGGATTCCGACCAGCTCGACGACCCGGGTCACGCCCAGCACCGCGACCGCCTCGTCGTACAGCGCCTGCGGGACCTTGCGGTCGATGTGCAGGGTCCGAGCGAAGTCGTGCACCACCCGCTCGTCGGTCTTCTCAAACGGCGGTGTGCGTCGGTCCCGGATGGCGTCGACGACCGCTTCCGACAGTCCGGCCTTCAGCGCGATCGGCTTGTGAACCGCCCATTCGAACTGCGCCGACCACACCCGGCCGGTCACCAGGATAGCGAGTTCCGACAACCGCGGCTCCAGGCTGGTTCCGAACCGGCAGAACGCCCCCAGGCGTTGGGCGTTCTCCGCCAGGCCGGGGCTGTGCAGCCAGATCGCCAGGGGGCCTTGGACGCGGCCACGCGGACCGGCGGCAATGGCGTCGTAAACCGTCTTCTGCTCCGGCGTCAGCGTGGCGGGGTTGAGAGCGGATAGCCGCGGCGGAGGCATGGTCACGGTCATCGGTCAACTCCAGATGAGTGTCGGTCAGACGGCAGCCGGTTCGCCGCGCCCAACGCCATTGTGCAGGTCGAGCACCCGCTCGAACCAAGCATGGATCGGATCGTCGGCTGCGACCACCCTGAAGCCACTGGTGCAGCGCGCCCATTGCAGAGTGCCGAACAGGGCGTAGTCGGCGTAGGTAGCGGCAACGCCACCGATGAACGGCTGGTCCTTGACCACGATCCGGATCGGTTCCAGCGCCTTGCGGAACCCTTCGACCGTCTCCTCGCGTCCAACCTGAACCTCGGGCAGCGCCTTGCCGAAGCGCTTCTCCCGCGAGCTGACGAAGTAGTCGCTGTCCGCCGCGTCCACATGCGCCACCACGTCGGCGACGATCAGCGGCGCCAGCAGTGGCTGGACGGTCAGGTTGACGAAGGAATTGATTGCCTTGGCCATGCCGCGCCCTTCGGCTGAGCCGAACAGCGACGGCCGCTGCGGGTAGGTGTCCTCCAGATGCTCGGCAATCACCCAGCTGTCGTGGATCACGCGTTCGCCGTCGCGGATCACTGGCACCAGCGGCTGTCCGGAGAACGCGATCTTGTCCTTCTCGGTGAACTTGACCAACTCCAGGGTGTAATCGAGCCCTTTGTGGGCGAGCGCCATGCGCGTGCGCCAGCCATATGGGCTGAACCGCTTCGAGTCGCGTCCGCAGAGGTCGTAGAACGTGATCGTCATGCCGCATCTCCGCAGGCTGGTAGGATAGTCGGCAGTCCTAACACTGCCGCCAGCGCGACGGCAACGCAGATGGTGGCCGGGCTATGGCGTGTTCTGGCCCGGTGCTTTGGTCGGAAAATCACACACCCATGGATGCAATCTCGGATTCTAATTGCAGCATTTAGTAGTGTATAGTGACTCCACACCAACATGTCGTGTGGAGGACCAATATGCCCGCCCATGCTCTCGAGGCTCTTCGGCTCGAACGGTCAGCGCCGAGGACCTCTTATGCGCGAGCGATCGTGCAGGAATACGTCGACGCGGCCCAGGAGCTGTTCGCGCGCGACCATCTCGCCTTCAACATGGAGTTCGATCTGGCCGACTGGTGCCGGATCATCTCCGACGCTCCTCGTACGGATGGCCGGAATCCGGCGTTCGTGCCTGGGGAGACGCCGCCGCCCGACGACTCCTACTGGCTGCGGGTGACGCACCGCGACGGGCGTCTGGCGGCGATCATGGCGGCCCGGTACATCGAGACCGATCTCGGGTTCTACGATCACGTGCGCCAAGGCCGGTTGTGGTGGCCCGATCTGCGGCCGCTTCCGGTCATTCCGACGCGATCGGGGCCGACCGGCTCGATGGCGCACACCGGGGGGCTCTGGGTGTCGCCCGACCCGGACTTTGCCGGAATCGGCATCAGTTGGATGCTGACCCGACTGAATCACATGATCGCGCTGGCGCGCTGGCGCGCTGGAACCTGGACTGGGCGATTGGGGTCGTGTTCCAGAAGCTCGTCGACAAGGGCGTGGCCGCGAACTATGGCGCCGAGATGCGCGAACTGATGCTCGACGCACCACTCGGTCCGGACGGGGCCCGGCTAGTTATGTACGCGTTGCCGAACAGCCGGGACTTCCTGATCGAGCGAACCCGCACCGATCTGATCAATATCCGGAACAAAGGAGGCTGTTGCAGAATCACCGGTTCCACCGACGATCTCCGCTTGACCCACTGACGGGGTCCTGATTCCGTTGGGAGAGGCAATTTGAAGGGGGGGGAGATGGCAAATTTTTACCGAGAACCAGATCGTAGGCAGCGGTTTCTTCTGCCGGTGGACATGGCGGATTGGGTTCCGGACACAGACCTCGTGCACCTTCTTCTGGATGCCGTGGGTTTGATGGATCTATCGGCATTCGAGACGCACTACCGGAAGCGTGGGTCGGGAGCGCCACCGTTCGCGCCGAGGATGATGGTTAGTCTCCTTGTTTATGCGTATGCGAACGGGCAACGCTCAAGCCGCAAGATCGAGCGCCTGTGCGTGCGGGATGCTGGGTTTCGGACGATCGTGTGCGCCGAGGTTCCCGACCACAGCGTGATAGCGCGGTTCCGCAAGCGGCACCGGGGCGACCTGGAGACCCTGTTCGTGGAGGTCCTGAAGCTGTGTCATGCGGCGGGGCTGGTGCGGTTGGGCGTGGTGGCGCTGGATGGGACCAAGGTGAAGGCAAATGCGTCGCTTGCGGCGAACCAGACCTCGAAGTCCCTGGAGGCGGAGGTTGCCGCCATGCTGTCGGAGGCCGAGGCGATCGATGCCGCCGAGGACGGGATGTTCGGGGAGGGCCGAGGTGACGATGTTCCCGTCGGGCTGAGGAAGCCGTCAGATCGGCTGTCCCGTCTTCGCTCCTGTCATGAACGTCTCTTGCGCGAAGCCGACCATCAACGGGTCGAGCAGCAGGAGAAGATCAACGCCCGGATTGCCGAGGAAAAGGCGAACGGAAAAGCCAAACGCGGGCGGAAGCCGAAGACAGCCGAGGCGGTTGTCAAGGAAGAGGCCAAGGCCAACGTGAGCGACCCGGACAGCCGGATCATGAAGAGCCGCAAGGGATATCTCCAGGGGTACAATGCCCAGGCGGTGGTGACGGCGGACCAGATCATCCTCGCCACCGATGTGACGAACCAGGCCAACGACGTTCGCCAACTGGCCCCGATGATTGCCCGGACCCTGACGATGATGGAGGCGGTGACCGGCGACGAGGCGGTGCTGGGGGTTGGCCTGTTTGACGCGGGCTATTGGTCTGACGAGAACGCGGCCACGGAAACAGCGGAATGCGAATACCTGATCGCCACCACTAAGGATTGGAAGCAGCGCAAGGCGATGCGTGATGCTCCACCACCCCGGGGCCGTATACCCAGGGACATGAGTGCCCGTGACCAGATGGAGCGTAAGCTCCTGACCCAACGGGGCCGAAAACTTTACCGGCTGCGCGGCCAGACCGTGGAACCGGTGTTCGGGCAAATGAAGGAGACCCAGGGCGCAGACGGATTCATGATGCGCGGGGAGCAGGAGACCCAGGGTGAATGGAACCTGCACTGCGCCGCCCACAACATCAAAAAACTACACTCGGAGTCCGTCCGCAGAGGAAGAAAGGGTGGAAAATGGCTCTTGAACTGAAGCAATTGGACAAGAAAAATGCCGTCTGAGGGCAAAATCACCGGATAGCTGCTTCATGCCGTCAAGCCAGACTCATTCAGCAACAGGCTCAAAGAAGATCAGAAAATGCGTGACCTCGCCCCGTTCGCCAAAGGGAAGTATCAGTCGACGAAAGGTCGTTGACGACCACGCCGTGTCGATGTGCACCTGGGTAAGGTCCGGCTGTCCCAGGCCCTTGATCCGGGAGTACTCGAGACAGGCGTAACGGCGGAGCAGTAGGGACTCGTGATCGCCGACCCGGTGATGCCGAAAGCCGCCGGCGCCAATCCGGGCGTCGGCGCCATAGAACTCGAACCGGAAGTTCTCGGGGTCGTCGGCCCGGACGTCGAGCACGTGACAGCGGGTCAGGGCGCCGGCCTTGAGCAGGAGATCGACGTTCAAGGTGTCCCGCGACGGCAGGCCGGCAAAGGCGCCGTAACGGATCTTCTTGAACGCCTGGATCAGCGGAAGGTCATAGCCGCTGTCGAACAGCTGTGGCGACCGCTGCAGCGAAATGGAGCCGGACCTGTCCGATATGGTCTCGACGTTGCGCATCAGTAGATGATCGCTCCGAACCGTTGATCGCCGGACGGCAACGGGAAGTACAGGAACTGGACCGGATACTTCTGTACAGGGCTGCTCAAAAGCCAGCCGCGAGGACTTTCATCGAAAACCATGCCGGGAACCACGGTGTGCCGGAGCATCCGCTCGAATCGACCGTTGGTGTCCTGGGTGGATGCGCTGACGATTTCCGGGTTCCGGCCGTTCTGATCGAACTCGAGAATCATCGAATTCTCACAGACGCTTGGCGACAGCACCAGGAATGTAAACACGTCGCAGCGACGCAATGATGCCAAATGGGCGGACGTTCGGATAAGTCTTTCCGACCACTCGTCTATCTCAATCGACCTAAGCGCGAAATCGATTGCAGGCCGAGCATCAAAAAGGTTAACAACGACAGCCGACATTCTCGTAAATCTCCACCCGACCCTTGCGGTCAACTTAAACGCGTTGCGCGGTAAACCGCAAGCACGGTCATGTTCGTTCTTGGCTCATTCGGCCCGCCCGATCGAGCACGTCGGCAAGAAACTGCTCGCGCAACGTCGACGGATCGGGACGCTCTTTCAGGCGAAGGATCACCGGGATCCAGAAGTCCCAGGTCGCGCGAACAGCCTCTACCGGCACGGTGTGGGGTTCCGGCTTCGACGCGTCCTCGCCGAACGCCAGCCAGACCTGATCCAAACCGGAGGCATCGGCCAACGCGCACAGCTCATGCAACGCGATCGCGAGGGCACCATCGCGCCACCCGATCAGCGTTTCCTCGCTCTGGCGAAGCTTTCGGCTCACGACCATGGCTCCGCCGGCCACGTCGATCGCTTTGGCAACCCTCTGCCCGAACTCCGGCGTGTAGCCGGGTACCGTCGGGCCCCCGTTCCCCATCTCCATATGCCCTCGCCTACGCTTAGTACGCGATGAGCATTATCGGTTGCAAAGATGAAGGGCCGCTTAACCTGGGTGAAGCGGATCAGGATCTCACGGACGCCATCCCCGGTCGTGCAACATCAGGCGGGTTTCTGCGTCGATGGCCGGGCGAAGCGGGGACCGGTAGAGCGCAGGCAGAGTGTCGTCATGCGAAATGTCAGGAACCGCGTCCAGGCGAGCGGGTCGTCCCAACCAAAAGGCCAGACGCATAGGCAGGGTGTCGACCAGCATGGCGATCTCCTTTGAGAAAATCTCAATTTCGAGAGGAGATAAACACCACCCAGAACAGTCGCGTTACCGTCTCCTGTGCCACCTATTTCGTGTTATCCGAGGCGCAGCGCCATCGAGTTTTCGTGCGCACCGAGTTGAGGTTTTCTGCGAGAGATCCATGCGTCTGCCATCACTGAACGCGCTGCGGGCCTTCGAGGCGGCGGCCCGGCTGGGCAGCCTGACGCGCGCGGCCGAGGAACTGCACGTCACGCCGAGCGCGGTGCGCCACCAGATCCGCGCGCTGGAGGAGGAGATCGGCCGTCCGTTGCTGCGCCGCAATGGTTCCGGCCTGATGCCGACCGAGGCGGCAAACGGTTCACTCGGTCATCTTCGCCGGGCGTTCGACGCGCTGGCCGATGCGAACCGCAGCCTGCGGCACCCAGCGACCGCACCGACCCTGACGGTGTCGGCGGTGCCGTCCTTCGTCTCGGCCTGGTTGATCCCGCGGCTGGAGGGTTTCCAGCGCCGCTTTCCGGGCGTCACCGTGCAGATCGGTACCAACGCGCTGCCGACGGACTTTCACCGCGAGGGTGTCGATCTGGCGATCCGCTACGGACTTGGCGGCTATCCCGGCCTGTTCGAATGCCGCCTGTTCAGCGAGCGCTACTTCCCGGTCTGTGCACCGTATCTGCTGGACGGGCCGACGCCGTTGGCCGAGCCGGGGGACCTAGCGCGCCATACGCTGCTGCACAGCTCGGTCCTGCCCCGATCCGGCTGGCCGGTGTGGCGCGACTGGCTGGATGCGGCGGGAGTCCTGGCCCAGGTCGATCCGGATGCCGGGACCCACTACACCATGAGCATGTTCGCCTATCAGGCGGCGATGGCGTGCCAGGGCGTGGCCCTTGGCACCACCGTGCTGTCGATGGACATGCTGGCGGCCGGCTACCTTGTGAAGCCGTTCGATATGGAGCTGCCGACGGCCTTCGGCTACCACATCGTCTGCCCGCCCGAGAGCCGGGAGCGTCCGCTGGTCGCGGCTTTCATCGAGTGGCTGCTGGAGGCGGCCGGCGAGGCGTGTACGGGTGTGGAGGGGTGAGACACGATCGGGTCTGCCTATGGCTTCTCCAGAAAACGCGCAGTTGGTAGAAATGCGTATCGAATTGTCCTGCTCTTGATTGGCGTTCCGCCATAAGTTTAACTGCTTTAGTACCTGTTGGAACCGGATGACCTTGATATTGGTCATAAAGGCGCACTACTCATCGTGGTAGAGAGACTCGAGCTTGCACTTGATTCGATCCAGCGGTCTGTGTTGGATTACTGGAGGAATGCAAGGAACGACCTGACCGTTCCATTGTTGGACGCGCTCGATCCGCTTAAGTTGGAAAAGCGGGTGCTACCGTATCTGGTGGTTGCCGAGCACCTGGACGACAGCGGGCTGGTACACTTCCGGTTGGTTGGGGAAGAGATGGTGCGGCGGTGGGGTGAAAACTTCCGCGGCCGGCGATCGGATGAGCTGTTCACCGGGGATTATCGGGTCTTCATTGAAAAATACTTCGCTCTGGCGCGTTCCGAGCGTTGCCCGGTTTATTCCGAGAGCGTGTTCCGTTGGAACGATGGTGGGTGGATCAAAACGACCCGTCTGATACTGCCATTCTCCAGCACGCCGAACGGAGCGCCGACCCGCTCGGTGGTCGTCCAGGTGTTCCTGCCTTCCGAACAGCCTCAGTCGGTACCGGAGATTCGCGTGCTTCGAGAACAGGACATGTCGGGCGGTGTCATTGTGGCGTTACCCGGTGGGGCACGACAGGCGAGCACGCCGAACTGACGATCGCTGCCGCAGCCGATCCCCGTTGACAACGCAACGCCGTTCCATAGTCTCCGCGCCGGGCCGCCGCTCCCCAACGAGCGGCAACATCGAAGGATTGAGACATGAAGCCGCAGCACAAGCCGCGGGTGCCGTTGTTCTCATCCGGACCGTGTGCGAAGCGACCCGGATGGGCCCCCGCTGTACTCGCCGACGCCGTCCTCGGACGGTCTCACCGCTCCAAAATCGGTAAAGCCAGGCTCGCCGACGCAATCGACCGGTCGCGCGCCATCCTGGGCATTCCCGCCGACTACCGCCTCGGCATCGTGCCGGCGTCCGACACAGGTGCCGTCGAGATGGCGCTGTGGTCGCTGCTCGGCGTGCGCGGCGTCGACATGCTGGCCTGGGAGAGCTTCGGTGCCGGTTGGGTGACCGACGTGGTCAAGCAGTTGAAGCTGCAGGATGCGCGGGTGATCGAGGCCGGTTATGGCGAGATCGTCGACCTGTCCAAAGCAGATTTCAGCCGCGACGTGGTGTTCACCTGGAACGGCACGACCTCGGGCGTCCGAGTGCCGAACGGCGACTGGATTCCGGCCGACCGCGAAGGGTTGGCGATCTGCGACGCCACCTCGGCGGCGTTCGCCATGGACCTGCCGTGGGACAAGCTGGATGTGGTCACCTGGTCCTGGCAGAAGGTGCTGGGCGGCGAGGCGGCCCACGGCATGCTGGCGCTGAGCCCGCGCGCGGTGGAGCGGCTGGAGAGCTACACCCCGCCGTGGCCGCTGCCGAAGCTGTTCCGCATGACCTCCAAGGGCAAGCTGAACGAGGGCATCTTCAAGGGCGAGACCATCAACACTCCGTCAATGCTGTGCGTCGAGGACATTCTCGATGCGCTCGGCTGGGCTGAGTCGATTGGCGGGCTGCCGGGGCTGATCAAGCGCAGCGAGGCGAACCTCGCGGCCATCGAGAAATGGGTCGCGTTGTCGTCCTGGGCCGGGTTTCTGGCCAAGGACAAGGCGCTGCGCTCGCCGACCTCGATCTGCCTGTCATTCGTCGACCCGGCGTTCACCGCGCTGTCCGAAGCCGATCAGGCGGCGGTGGCGAAAAAGGTCGCAGCATTGGTCGAGGCGGAGGGAGCCGGCTACGACATCGCCGGTTACCGCGACGCCCCACCGGGTTTGCGGATCTGGGGCGGTGCGACAGTGGACACCGCCGACATCGAGGCGCTGCTGCCCTGGCTCGACTGGGCCTGGGAGCAGGTCAGGAACGAGTTCGCGGCTGCCGCGTAAAGCGGCCGCGGGTCTGCGCCCGATCTCCAATCGATCGTTTCAATCACCACTGCGAAAGGCGCGCGTCCACGGCTCACCATGAGCGGTGTCGGCGCGCGGACGCACCATGGTCAAAGTCCTGATTTCCGACAATCTGAGCGACGCGGCTGCCGAGATCTTCCGGTCCCGGGGGATCGAGGTCGACGTCAACACCGGCCTCAAGCCCGACGAGTTGAAGGCCATCATCAGCGGGTACGACGGCCTCGCCATCCGTTCCGCCACCAAGGTGACGCCGGACGTGCTGGCGGCGGCCGGCAAGCTGAAGGTAGTCGGTCGGGCCGGCATCGGTGTCGACAACGTGGACATCGCGGCCGCTACTGCCGGCGGTGTGGTGGTCATGAACACCCCATTCGGCAACGCCATCACCACGGCCGAGCACGCCATCGCCATGATGTTTGCGCTGGCCCGGCAGATCCCGCAGGCCGACGCCTCGACCCAGGCGGGCAAGTGGGAGAAGTCGAAGTTCATGGGCGTCGAGCTGACCGGCAAGGTGCTCGGCCTGATCGGCTGCGGCAACATCGGCTCGATCGTGGCCGACCGGGCGCGCGGCTTGCGCATGCGGGTGCTGGCGTTCGATCCGTACCTGTCGGAGCAGCGGGCGACCGAACTCGGCGTGCGCAAGGTCGAGCTCGACGAGTTGTTCGCCGAGGCCGAGATCATCACCCTGCACACCCCGCTGACCGACGCCACCCGCAACATCATCGACGCGGCGGCGATCGCGAAGATGAAGAGGGGCGTGCGGATCATCAACTGCGCACGCGGCGGCCTAGTGGTCGAGGCAGACCTGCGCGTGGGTCTGGATTCCGGTCAGGTCGGTGGTGCGGCGTTCGACGTGTTCGTGACCGAGCCGGCCAAGGAGAACGTGCTGTTCGGCCACCCCAACGTGGTCTGCACCCCGCATCTGGGAGCCTCGACCTCGGAGGCCCAGGAGAAGGTGGCGCTGCAGGTCGCGGAGCAGATGAGCGACTACCTGCTGACCGGTGCGATCAGCAACGCCGTCAACGTGCCCTCGGTTACCGCGGAGGAGGCGCCGATCCTGAAGCCGTACATGAAGCTGGCCGAACTGCTGGGGTCGTTCTGCGGCCAGATGGTGGACGGCCCGATCGACGCCGTGTCTCTGGAGTTCGAAGGCCACGCCGCCAAGCTGAACGCCGAACCGATCAAGGCTGCGGCGTTGGCCGGATTGCTGCGCCCGCAGGTCGATAGCGTCAACATGGTCAACGCCCCGACCATGGCGCACCAGCGCGGCATCGAGGTCAGCGTCACCCGCCATGACCGGGAACCGGACTACCAGACCCTGGTGCGCATGTCGGTGCGATCGGAGTCTCGCACCCGTGTGCTGGTCGGCACGCTGATCGGCGGGACCAAGCCGAGGCTGGTCGAGGTCCAAGGCATCGCGATCGAGGCCGATTTCGGCCGACACATGCTGTACGTGCGCAACTACGACAAGCCTGGTTTCATCGGCGCTCTCGGCTCGGCGTTGGGCAATCACGGGGTCAACATCGCGACCTTCCACCTTGGACGGCGCGACGTCGGCGGCGAGGCGATCGCGTTGGTCGAGGTCGACCAGGCGATTGACGCGGCGCTGCTGACCGAGGTGCAGAGCCTGCCGCACGTGGTACGGGTGAACGCGCTGTCGTTCTGAAGCCCGAAGGGAGTGGTGGGCCGCTCCGGCCCGCCGCGCTCGCGTTGGTCGACCGCAAGGCGTGCCTTGCCGCGATCCCGTCTCGCGGCCACACTGACCGTATGCGAGCTTACGATTATGTCATCGTCGGGGCAGGGTCGGCGGGATGCGTTCTGGCATCCCGGCTGACCGAGGATCCCGACGTCTCGGTCCTGCTGCTGGAAGCCGGCGGCTGGGACTGGAACCCGTTGATCCATATCCCGCTCGGTGTCGGTAAGCTGGTGCGCTCCAACCTGCACAGCTGGGGCTATTGGACCGAGCCGGAACCGCATCTCGACGACCGCCGCCTGTACTGGCCGCGCGGCAAGGTGGTCGGTGGGTCGTCGTCGATCAATTCGATGATCTACATCCGCGGCCATCCCCGCGATTACGATACCTGGGCGCAACTCGGCAACCGCGGCTGGGCGTGGGACGACGTGCTGCCGTATTTCCGGCGTTCCGAGGGGCATGTCGATCGGCCCGCCGACGATCTGCACGGTACTGGCGGCCCTCTGAAGGTTCAGCGCGGACGCGACACCAACCCGTTGTACGATGTGTTCGCGGCTGCGGGACGGCAGGCCGGCTACAAGGACAACGACGACTTCAACGGCCCGGGCCAGGAAGGCCTCGGCCGCTACGATTTCACGATCCACAACGGACGGCGGGCCAGTGCGGCAGCGTGCTATCTGCGGCCGGCGCTGAAGCGCCCGAACCTGACGGTCGAGACCGGCGCGCTGACCCATCGCGTGATCGTCGAGGGTGGACGGGCGACCGGGGTCGAGTACCACCGCCAGGGCACCCTGCACCGGGCAGTGGCGGGCCGCGAGGTGCTGCTGTCCGGCGGGGCGTTGAACTCGCCTCAGATCCTGATGCTGTCTGGCATCGGCGACCCGGATGAACTGGCCGCCCACGGCATCCCGCTGGTGCAGGCGCTGCCGGGGGTCGGCCGCGATCTGCAGGACCACCTGGACATCCCGCTGCAGTTCGCCTGCCCGAAGCCTGTCACCCTGCACAGCCTGGTCCGGCTCGACCGGGCGGCGCTGGCGATGGCGCAAGCAGCCCTGTTCCGGACCGGCCCCGCCACGTCGTTCCCGGCGGAAGGCGGGCTGTTCGTGCGCACCCGGCCGGAGCTGGAGATGCCCGACATGCAGTGGCATTTCCTGATCGGCCTGGGCGCCAAGCGGCTGCGCATCCCGCTGCTGTGGCAACTCAACAAGGGCCCGATGGACCGCGACGGCTTCACCATCCGGATGTGCCAGTTGCGGCCGGAAAGCCGGGGACGGGTGCGGCTGCGCTCGGACGATCCGGCCGACCGGGTGCGGATCCTGGCGAACTACTACTCGACCGAGGCTGACCGGCGCAGCTTCCGCGACGGGTTGCGGATGGCCCGCAACCTGGTGGCGCAACCGGCGTTCGACGGCTGGCGCGACGAGGAGTTGAATCCCGGCCCCGACGTGATCTCCGATGCCGACATCGACGCCTATGTCCGGCGGATCTCGGAGACCATCTATCACCCGGTCGGCACTTGCCGCATGGGCGTGGACGACGGTGCGGTGGTCGATCCGGAGCTGAAGGTGCGCGGGCTCGAGGGGCTGCGGGTGATCGACGCCTCGATCATGCCGCGACTGATCGGCGGCAACACCAACGCGCCCACAATGATGATCGCCGAAAAGGCCGTGGACATGATGCTCGGCCGGGCGGCGGTGGCGGACGCACAGGCTGCATAGACTGCTATAACCAGCGCCGGACCCGCGTCTTGTAGGACAGGTAGGTGTCGCCGAACTTGGCCGCGAGATAGGCTTCCTCCCGGTCGATCACGCCGACGTTCATGATCACGAAGGTCGGCAGCAGCATGCCCAGCATCCAAGCGCTGTTGACCCACAGCGCCACCCCGACCGACAGTGCGGTCAGCGCCACGTAGATCGGGTTGCGCGAGAACCGGTAGGGCCCGTCGGTGACGATCGCGGTGACTGGCTTGTGGGTCGGTACGTTGGTGCCGGCTCGCTTGAACAGTCCGAAGCACCAGAACGCCAGCGCCAGACTGATGGCAATCAGCACGATCCCGGGGACAAGGCCGGTGCCCGGTGCCAGCACGGGCAGCGGGATCAGCCGGTCGAGCCCCGCGCCAACCACCAGCGCGCCTGCGTACAGGAACGGCGGGTGGGTGATCGCGCCAGGATTGTCGGGTTTGCCGACTCCGGATTCCGTCATCTTCGCTACCCCCCGGTTTGTCCCTAGGAGCAGATGGCGCGCCCAGGGCGGCTGTGCAAGCCGCGTTCACGGCGGCTGGTCGTCAAGGCATGACAGGCTCCATCGCGTTGGTTAAGACTCGTGGCCGACCGATTCTCGAACTCTGCCATTTGAGGGCTCCCATGCTTCGTATCCTGACCTCCGCCGCAGCCCTGTCGCTGCTCGCTTCTCCTGCACTCGCCCATACCGGCATCGGCGCCACCAGCGGGTTCGCCGCCGGCGCCGCGCACCCGATGCTCGGGCTCGATCACCTGCTGGCGATGGTCGCCGTCGGTGGCTGGGCCGCCCTGCTCGGCGGTCGCGCGCTGTGGCTTGTGCCGGCGGCGTTCGTCGTGGCGATGCTGGCCGGTGGCACGCTGGCGGTTTCCGGCATTGCCCTGCCGATGGTCGAGACCATGATCGCTCTGTCGGTTGTCGTGCTCGGCACGCTGGTGGCGGTGAACGCCCGTATGGTTGTTGGCGTCGGCATGGCGATCGTCGCCGCTTTCGCAGTGTTTCACGGTCACGCCCATGGCAGTGAGCTGCCGGCCGGCCTTTCGGTGCTTGGCTACGGTGCGGGTTTCGCGCTGTCGACGGCCCTGTTGCACGGCGCCGGCATTGCCGTCGCGTCGCTGTTCGGCCGATTCGGCTCGACCCGCATGGTCCGGTATGCCGGCCTCGCGACCGCGTTTGCCGGCGTTGGCATCGTCGCTGGTCTCTGATCTGAGCCACTTAGTACCGTCATCCCGGTCGCCGCGGCTACCGGGATGACGAAGATGCGGGAGGCGTCGCGGCCCTACGTCAGCGCCGCGACCACCCGCTTGGCGAAGCCGTCGAGATGCGGCTTGTCGATCCAGCGCAGGACCGCCACCAGATCCAGGGTCGGCTCGATCCAGATGACGTTCGAGCCGACGCCCATGGCGAACACGCTGCTGCGCGGCGCGCTCGGGCAGTGCCGGCCGTCGCCGTTCAGCCACCACAGATAGCCATAGCTGGGGTTGAGCGCGCACGGCGTGGTGCAGGCGTCGACCCAGGCTTCCGACAGGATACGCTTATCGCCCCACAGGCCGCGGCGCTGCATCAACAGGCCGACACGGGCCTGGTCGCGGGCCGAGATGAACAGCCCGCCGCCCCAATGCGCCCCGCCCGAGACCGAGCACATCGGCTGGCCGCCGACCTCGACCCAGGAATTGATGTAGCCATTCCAACTCCAGCTTTCGGACGCGCCGATCGGATCCATGACCCGGTCCCGCAGCACCGTCGGCAGCGGCTTGCCGTGAATCCGCAGCAGCGACAGTGACAGCCGGTTCACCCGCACGTCGTTGTATTCCCAGTAGGCGCCGGGCGCCTGCAGGTCGCGATGGGTCCCCTTCTTGGACGGCGTTCCCGGCGGCAGGGACAGCTCGCGGTTGCGGTCGATCAGGTCGGGCTTGCCGAACAGCGTGCCCTCCCACTCGCTGGTGTTGGTCAGCAGGTGTTCCCAGGTGATCGAACGGTTCTGTGGTGCGTCGAACCCGCCGTCGTCGACCAACTCTCCAACCGGCCGGCGGATGTCCGGGATCAACCCGTCGTCGACCGCCAGCCCGGCCATCAGCGAAAGATACGACTTGGTGACCGAGAAGGTCATGTCGGCGCGGTCGGTCGGTCCCCATTCGGCGACGATCTTGCCGCCACGAATGATCAACCCGCTGGGATCGGCGCGTGGTGCGGTCGGGCCGATGATGTCACCGAGTGGCGGCGGCTCGGAGAAGTGCCCGCCGGCCAGGGCCGCGGCGATGTCGCGGTTCATCGGCGATTCATGGGCGATCGCGTAGTCGACGGCGGCCTGGATGCCGGCCGGATCGGCGCCAGCGGCTGCCGGTTCGATCCGTTCCCAGGCGGCACCGGCGCCTGGCACGTAGTCGGTCATGACGATCTCCTCGGGTTTCCTGCGCCGGGAGCGTAGCCGCGCCCCTTGATCCGGCCAAGCGCGCCCGAGCATGATCGTGATGCCCTGACGTGGAGACTGTCGTGACCGAAGCCGAGCCGACGAACACCGACGCGATGACCCGCCCGCGCTATGTCGGGCTGCCGACCTTCATGCGGGCCCCGTATGCCGAGCAGGACTGGTCGGCGGTCGACATCGGCCTGATCGGCGTGCCCTACGACGGCGGGGTGACCAACCGGCCAGGCGCCCGGCATGGGCCGCGCGAGGTTCGCAACCAGTCCAGTCTGATGCGGCGGATCAACCAGGCGACCGGCGTGTGCCCGTACGAGCTGGCGCGTATCGCCGATATCGGCGATGCGGTGGTGGAACGGCCGTTCGTGCTGACCGAGGCGCACGAGCAGATCGGGGCGTTCTACGAACGGGTACTGGCGGCGGGCGTGGTCCCGCTGAGCGTCGGCGGCGATCATTCGATCAGCCTGCCGATCCTGCGGGTGCTGGGCCGCGACCGGCCGGTCGGCATGGTGCACATCGACGCGCATTGCGACACCGGCGACGACTACCTCGGCTCACGCTTCCACCACGGCGCCCCGTTCCGTCGGGCGGTCGAGGAGGGTGTGCTCGATCCCAGCCGCACCATCCAGATCGGCATCCGCGGCGGCATCAACGAGCGCGACGTCTGGGGCTTCAGCCACGATTCACGCATGCGGGTGATTTACATGCACGAGATCCCGGACCTGGGCCTTGATGCGGTGATCGCCGAGGCCCGGCGGGTGGCCGGCGACGGCCCGACCTATCTGTCCTTCGACATCGACAGCATTGACCCGGCATTCGCGCCCGGTACCGGCACCCCGGAGATCGGTGGCCTGACCTCGTTCGAGGCCCAGCGTCTGGTGCGCGGCCTGTCGGGGATCGACGTGATCGGCGGCGACATGGTTGAGGTTTCGCCGCCGTTCGACCCGAGCGGCAACACGGCCCTGGTCGGTGCCTCCATTCTGTTCGAAATGCTGTGCGTGACGGCCGAAGCCGTGGCGCGGCGCCAGCGATAATACTGCCGATGCCGGTCGTGTGATCGTCGAACCCGGTCTCACCGTTCCATAGCGGGCTGGAACCGGTAGAATAACATCTGGATTGGACATCGATTGCGGGAGCGGGGCGTGCGGGCAATCGCAGCTGTCATGCTGGTGTTGGTGCTGCTGGGCGGCAGCGTGAGCGCCGGAGCACAGAGCACTGGATCGGCAAGTTCGCAGGACCCAGGCTCGTCGAACCGTGACGCGATTGCTGTGATCATCGGCAACCAGCGCTACGCTAACGGGATTCCGGAAGTCCGCTACGCCGCCAACGATGCGGCGGCGATGAAGCGCTTCGTCGTCGACGTGCTCGGTTACCGTGACGGCAACGTGATCGAGCTGATCGACGCGTCCCAAGCCGAGATGTACGCGGTGTTCGGTAACGCTCAGGACCATCGTGGCAAGCTGTGGTCGTGGGTTCGTTCCGGACGTTCCGATATCCTGGTGTTCTATTCTGGGCACGGTGTGCCGGGCCTGCGCGACAAGCGCGGCTATCTGCTGCCGGTGGACGCAGACCCGGCAACGCCGGAGATCAACGGCTATCCGCTCGACCTGTTGGTGAAGAACCTGAGCGCGATCGAGGCGGTGTCGACCACCGTGTTTCTGGACGCCTGCTTCTCCGGCAATTCGGCCGCCGGTTGGCTGGTCCGTTCGGCCTCGCCGGTCTATGTGAAGACGACTCCGCCTGCGCCGTCGCGTGGGCTGACGCTGATTACGGCTGCGGCCGGCGATCAGGTGGCGAGTTGGGACGAGACCGCCCGGCTCGGCCTGTTCACCCGGCATCTTCTGGACGCCATGAACGGTGCCGCCGACCGTGGCCGCGACGGCAATCAGGACGGCCGGGTGACGCTGGGAGAGGTCGAGCGCTACCTGGACGACGAGATTACCTACGCAGCACGGCGGCAGTTCCGACGCGTGCAGCAGGCCAGTGTGTCCGGCGATCCGAAGACGGTGTTGGTGGCGGCTGTACCGAAAGCGTCGGCAGTGAGGGAGCGGGCAAAGCCAGTACCCGACGCGGTTGCCGCTCCGTCGCCTGTCACTACCTCTACGCTGTTTGATCCGCCGGGAAGCGACCGGACGAAGGCGCTGGCGTTCGTCGACCGGCACCGGGTGGCGGTCCAGAAAGCCATACGCCTGTACTACCGGGAGAATGGTGGGGCATGGGATCACAAGCCGATCGCCGCGTCGCTGGACTTCGCAGAGCGGATCGCCTGGTTCAGGGATATGGTGTTGGTGGCGGTCCACTACGACAGCCTGGACCTGCGCGTGGGCTACGCTTGGGAGGGCAATGGCCGGGACGGCGATGCCGAGGCCAAGTTCCGCATAGCAATCACGCCGGACAAACTGTCCGTTGCCAAGATGTGGCGGTGATCCTGGTGCGCCGCGCGCCGCTTCTCGCGCTGTTGGCGGTCTTGTTGATAGCCGTCCGCGCCGCGGTTGCGGCGGAGGGTTGGGCCGGTCCGTTCACCACGGTCGCGTCCGCCGTCTGGCAGGCGGTGGGCGAGGGACGGCGCATCGCCGCTCGTCCGCTCGATCCGGACACAACCGGTCTGCCCCCTGAGTTGGCGGCTGAACTGGATGCGGCCCTGGCGGCGGCCTTGCTCCGGACGGCACCAGCGTCCGGCGGTCTGGTCGACCGCTCCGGCCTGCCGGCCAGCTGGGAAGAGGCGATGAGCTTCCAGGGTGCGACCAGCGAAGCCTTGCTGCGCGAGGCTGCGGTCGATGCGCTGGTAGTTCCCGCTGCGCATGCGACCGCTGACGGGATTGCGGTCTCGGCCACGGTCGTCGCGGTTGGCGGTGGCGACACCGGTCGCTTGCTGGGGGCGAGCCCGCTGGTGACGCTGCCCGGATCGATCGAGCGGCTGGCATTGCGACCGCCGTCGGTCGCCGCCCGAATTGCCGGGGTTGCCCTGGCCGATACCTTGCGTCTTGGACTGGACCCGGCCGGCCGCTTCCAGACATCCCTGCGTCTGAGCGGCGAGCGAAGCCCGTTCGGCGACTGGTTCCTCGGCCAGGTTGCCGAACATTTGACCGCCCGACTGGCGGAACGACCGCTGTACGTCACTCGGCCGCTGCGGAACGCCGACGGCACGGGCCGATCGGTCGGGTTGCGGTTGGAGGCGGAGATCTGGGATCACGGCGGCCGGGTTGATGTGCACCTGAGGGCGACCGCCAAGGCGGTGGAGGCACGGGCGTCTGCCCGCCTGGAGGTGGCAGCGATACCGGCGCACTTCCGACCGTTGACGCCGAGCGGCGGACGATTGGGCACCGGGTACCGGATGTCCGACGGTGCGGCGGCGGTCGGCCCCGAACTGCGCCGCGATGAACTCGGCGTTGCCGCTGAGGCGATTGCACGTGCGTTGTTGATCGACGAAGCGCTGGATCGGACGTCCGCCGTTCCCCCGGTGGCGCGCACCCGGGATGATGTTGCCAACGCCTGGAGCCGCCTGTCTGACGCGGTGCCGTAAGGTGAAGCGTGGTCGGGGGTGGCAACCGGCCCGAACGCCGCCGCCCGGCGGTTGCAGGCGCGGGTGGCGCGGATTGGCGGGCCGGAGGCACCGGAACTGACCGCTGTGCTGGAGCGTGCGGTCTACCGGCCGGGAGATGCGCTTCGGGTGCGAGCCTCGGTGGCACGGGGCCGGGCGTTCCTGGCGGTGTATGTCTGGCAGGCGGATGGCGGAGTGGTGCGGATCGCGCCGCTGGATGGTCGCACCCCGGTCACAGTCGAGGCCGGTGTGCGGGTTGACCTGCCGGGGCCGGACGACGCCGAGGTTACGGCGGCGGCGATGTCAGGCGTGCTGGAAAGCTTGGAGGCCGTCGTGGTCGTTGCGAGCGCGGTGCCATTCGCCCCCGATCGTCTGGCCCCGTTGCTGGAGCAGTCGCCGGACGCCAGCCTGCACGCCGCTGCATCGAGTGGCGCCTTCCTCGACCGTGTGTCTAGTGGTGGGAATCAGACAGATGAAACCCGTGCATCAGCAAACGCATGGCGGAAATCTGCCGATCCAGACGGACTCACCCGTTTGATTTTCACCACTAGCCTCGACCGCTCACGCATCAGCTTGGCAATCCTGCCGTACCGGGCGGGTAGCGGCGAGTGATAAGGACAGATGTCGCGTTCGACTCTGAGTATCGTGGCCTTGACGTGTCCATCGTCGAACCTAGGATCGGCGCCTGAAGCCGTCGCTGGCGGACAGGGTAGGCTGGCATCTGACTGAAACGGGAAGGCGATGCGCGTCAATGTTACCGGAGCAACCGGCTTTCTTGGAAGTTACGTGTTGAAGTGTCTTCAAAAAATGGACTGGATGTCATTTTGATTGGGCAAGAATATTTATGCGTATGGGCGAGGTGAGAAAGCAACAGTCGCATCAGCGTACAGTTGATTCTTGTGCTTCATGGCAATCAACCTGCATTTGATGTGGATGTGGGAGCGTATTGTGATTTATTAAACGCTCCGGATGTCGCGTCGACCTTCTGACGTTGCTGTCGGAACAAAGACTTGGAGTATGCACTATTTGTTCTGATCGACCTGAGGGAATAGGCGATATCGTCCGAGCGATGGTGGCGCGGTACGATACATGCCCCACAGAAGTATTGATGTTATCTAAGAATAGGGGTGGCATTCTAACAAATAGCCCAGACATGTTCGACGGACCTGATAGAAATCTCTGTGTTTTGATGGGATGAGAAGACGGTAGGGGAATAAATGTTTATTGATGAAAAAAATGTAGAATTTCTGGCTGAATATATTTCTCGGCAAATAAATAATATTATTCCAGATCCGGACTCTGTATCAAAAAAGTCCATGGCAGAAGTGCTTATTGAATCACGATTTGATATTGAAGAGTGTTTTTCTCATTATTCGAAATTGGTAATTGTTGACCAAAAATTAGATAATGTTCTGCATACCGATAGATACGCAGCAATTTTATACATGTTATCTAAAAATAGTAATAAAATAGCAAATAACGTTAAGTTGGCTACAAAACTTTATTGTATAAATAAATATTTGCATTCAATAGATGTTCATTTTACCTCAGAGCTTCCTAGAATATTCAGATTGGTTCACCCTGTTGGTACGGTGATAGGGAGGGCGAAGTTCTCAAATTATTTTACAATATATCAAGGGTGTACAGTGGGTGTGGTCAGTGAGCGGGTTTTCCCCGTGTTTCATGGGCCGGTCACAATGTATGCTAATACTAAGGTTCTGGGGCGCTCCACCGTGGGTTCAAATGTCCTCATTTCTCAGGGCGTGACCGTGATCGATACAGATATTCCTGATAATGTTGTAGTTTCAGGGCAGTATCCGAATTATACATTTAAAGCGATGAATGGACATGTGTTGGAAAAGCCACCGTACCGCTATCGAGGTGATGTTAGTGAGTCGTAGTTTTATAGAATGCTAATGTTTTATAAGATGCTGAAATTTGTTGGCATTTGAATTGTATTCATTTCTATCGTTTGGATGCCGGCATGCTGAACCTTTCGTATCGCGCCAGTCCGACCGGACACCTGCCAACCAAGGCTGTAACCAGTTGCGTCAATCTTGATGGCTCGGCTATCATTATCGCGGACTGATACTCGATAATTGATGCTGGGGACACGTGCGTGATTACGGCTGCCCAACTCCGTGCCGCCCGGGCGCTTCTGGGGGTCGACCAGAGGACGCTGGCCGAACTGTCAGGCGTGTCGGTCCCGACCATCCAGCGCATGGAGAGCAGTAAGGGCAACGTCCGCGGTGTCGTCGAAACCTTGACGAAAGTCATCGAAGCGCTGGATCGCGCCGGCATCGAACTCCTGGGCGAGAATGCCCAAGGGACTGGCACCGGGCGAGGCGTTCGGTTGAAGACACCCGCTCACACTTCGCAGAACTGAGGTACCGCACGAACGCGACGGCGACCGCCGACTGATGCCGACGATCCCGCCGCCTTATCCCTAGGTTGTCGGATATCATGAACTCCAGATCTTCAACGCACGGTCCGGCATCCACGGCGGGTTTCGCGGACCTGTTCATGCCGAAGCTCGTCACGGTATTGCGGGAAGGCTATGGGGTCTCGCAATTCCGGTCGGACTTCGTAGCGGGACTGACCGTCGCAATCGTCGCGTTGCCGTTGTCGATGGCGATTGCCATCGCGTCGGGCGCATCGCCTGCACAGGGCCTCTATACGGCGATCATCGGTGGGTTCCTGGTGTCCGCGCTCGGCGGCAGCCGCTTCCAGATTGGCGGGCCTGCGGGAGCGTTCATCGTGCTGGTGGCCGCCACCGTCCAACTGCATGGCATGGACGGCCTGATTCTGGCGACGGTCCTGTCCGGCGTGATGTTGCTGGCGATCGGTCTGCTGCGGCTGGGCACTTACATCAAGTTCATTCCCTACCCGGTCACGGTCGGCTTCACCGCCGGGATCGCGGTGATCATCTTCGCCAGCCAGATCAAGGAACTCCTGGGGCTGTCGTTGGGAGGGGGCGAACCGGGGCCGTTGCTCGAGAAGTTGCCGGTCATCTGGGCGGGCCTGCCAACATTCGACGCGGTGACGGTGGGGCTGTCGCTAGCCACAATCAGCGCCATTGTTGGCGTCAAACGGCTTCGCCCGCATTGGCCAGGCATGCTGATTGCCGTCGCTGGCGCCGCTGTGGTGACGGCGGTGTTCGACCTGCCGGTGGCGACGATCGGCACCCGGTTCGGCGGTATTCCCGGCAGTCTGCCGATGCCGGCCTTCCCGGCCTTCAGCTTGGCCAAAGTTCAGGCTGTGTTCCCGAGTGCCGTGGCATTCACACTTCTGGGGTCGATTGAATCTCTGCTCTCCGCCGTTGTGGCGGACGGCATGACCGGTCGGCGCCACCGCTCGAACTGCGAATTGGTGGCGCAGGGGATTGCCAATGTCGCGTCCGGTTTTTTCGGCGGTATCTGCGTCACCGGTACCATCGCGCGCACTGCGACCAACGTCCGAGCCGGTGCGCACGGTCCGGTCGCGGGGATACTCCACTCGGCCTTTCTTCTGCTGTTCATCCTGGTTGCCGCACCGCTGGCCAGCTACATCCCCCTGGCAAGTCTCGCCGGGGTTCTGGCTGTGGTCGCCTGGAACATGGTCGAGAAGCAGGCGTTCCTGACCCTGTTGCGGGCGTCACGCGGTGATGCGGCGGTTCTGTCGGCGACCTTCCTGTTGACGATCTTCCGCGACCTGACCGAGGCGATCGTCGTCGGCTTCGCGCTCGGCTCGGTGCTGTTCATACACCGCATGTCCAGGACCACGGCGATTGCCCAACACGCTCCGCTGGTCAGCGAGGACAGGGCCGATGATCAAAATGGCGATCGGGCGCCCTATGACGAGGCGTCTTCGACGGATCCGGATGTTGTCGTCTACCGCATCTCCGGAGCGTTCTTCTTTGGCGCCGCCGCATCGATCAGTTCGGTGCTGGATCGCATTGACGATATGTACCGGACGTTGATCATCGACTTTTCGGCGGTACCGTTCCTCGATTCAACGGCCGCCAATACCATTGAGAGTCTGGCTCGCAAGGCGGCGCGGCGTGGAGCGAAGGTGACGCTGACCGGTACATCGCATGGGCTTCGCAGGGAATTGTTCGTCCATGGGATTAAGCCGCCTCTGGTGCACTACGAGCCCTCGGTGGAGAAGGCGCTGAAGAGGGCACGCAACGGTCGCGCAGGTTTCGTCGAACCGGCGCTGGGGCAGAGCCAAGGCGGCTGACCACGACATTCTCGATTGGCAGCCGAAGGTTGCGCACGGCACTGCCTCGCCCGCAGAATAATCCTCGGCGTTCCATAGCTACCGCAGCGGCGTTCGCGTCCGCACAGAGGGAGCAGGAACGATGTCGATGGGAATCGTGATCACCATGGCAAACCGGATGCTGTTGCTGACGCTTGCCGCCGGGATGCTGATCTCCTGCGCGTCCGCTGCAACGCCCGGCCGGGCGGACGACCGCGGCTATTCAAGCGAGGAAGGGCCGATCCCGGTCTTGGTGCTGGGCGAGGATCGCGGGGATCACACACTGCCTCGCCAGGACCCGGCGTTTCGTCGTGTGGTGACGGAGTTGCAGGCGGCGATGGCCGGGCGGGGCTTCCGGGTGGTGGACGAGGACGCAGTGGCCGCCGGGCTCGGATGGGGAAGGACGGGAGGCCGCGACCGGCTCGACCTGCTGGAGGTGGCCAAGCTGGCCAACGCATCGGAGCGTGCGTCCGACCGGGTGCGTGCGGCGGTGCTGTTCCGGATCGAAGGTAGCGTGCAGGACCTTGCGTATACCACACGGGTCGAACTGCATCTGTCGGGTGAGATCGTCGATGCCACCACCAACCGGTTCCTGGGTTCGTTCGATCTGCCGACCGAGGTGGTTTCCACGGCCGGCCGGTGCCCGGTCTACGCCTGTGCGTCGCAGGCGGTGGCGGAACGCGCCCGCGATCTTGCCGGCGAACTGGGAGCGGTGCTGGCCCGCAAGTTGGCGTATCTGGCCCCGCCGGAGATCGCCGGGACAGTGGTCGCCGCACTCGACGGCGCCTACACGATCACGCTTCGTCATCTCGCCCCCGAGGATGCGATGGCGATCGTCCACGTCATGACCGACGAGTTCCCCGGGTACCGCAGCCACAGCCTGATCCGGCGCGGCGAGACGCTGCGGCGCTACGAGTACGTCACCACTGCCAGCCCGGCCACCCTGGAACGCTGGCTGACGCTGCTGCTGGTCGACATGGGCCTCGACCCGGGTGGTGAGGTGTCGCTGTCGGTCCGTCCGGGCGAGATCCGGATCGAGCGCGTGCTGCCGCCGAGCGCCGCCCGACCATCTTCTGGAGGCTGAAAACCCGCCACCGCCGTCCATAGCCCCAGAGAGACGATCCGGAGGGAGGCGGACATGGACGACGGGCTGGCCGGCCACGCGATGACCGAGATCGCGCTGGCTCTGGCAATGAGCTTCTGCTGCCTGCTGGTGTTGACGCTGGTGTCGATGGGTACCCCGGCATCCGAGAGTTCCGGCGCCGACCGGATCGAGGCACTGGCCACAGCCCCTGCCGGGGCTCCATCCCAGAAATTGGAGCGGAACGACCGGTTGGTGGTGTTCCACGGCGGCCGGTTTCTCGACGCCGATCGGCAGACGCTGGATCCGTCGGCGCTGATCGGGGACGGGCGGGTGGTGCTGGCGATCGACCCGAACCTGCCGATGGTCGAGGCGCTGGCTGTCCGGCGCCGGATCCCGGCAACCGATCTGGTCGTCACGCCGCTGGACCCGGCCTGGTTGGCAGCGCTCGGACCGGGAGCGGTGCAATGAACCGGAACAACACAATCCTGATGGTCGCCCTGGCGTTGCTGGTGGCAGGCGAAGCCAGAGCAGCCCCCAAAGCCGATCGTGAGGAGGTCCGCCGGATCGTGGTGCAGGAGGCGCTGGGCAGCCGCCGGGTGCCGCCGTCGTTGGCATTGGCGGTCGCCGAGGCCGAATCGGACTTCGTCGCCGATGCCGAGAGTCCGGCCGGCGCGCGTGGGGTGATGCAGATCATGCCGGCGACCGGTCGTGGCGAGTTCGGAGTGCGGCCGGAGGAACTGTGGGAGCCGCGGCTGAACGTCCAGATCGGCGTCGCGTTCCTGGACCAATTGATCGCGCGCTATGGGGAACGCTGGGACCTTGCGCTGTCGCACTACAACGGCGGCTCGCGGGTCGGTTCGGGCGAGGGCGCGCGGGTGATCCCGGCGACCCGGGCCTATGTCGACAAGGTGTTGCGGCTGGAGCGGCGCAACGCCCGCGACGATACGGTGCGGCTGATGATTGCGGCGGTCGAGGACGGCGGCATGCCCAGAGCGGCTGCCGCCGAACGGCTGCCATCGATGGCCATCGGTGCGGCGAGACTCGCCACGGCGGACGCGCAGACCAAGGACTGGCAACCGTCAGACCGGCGGCGCCGGTTCCTGGCGCTCGCCGAAGCCGCGCTGGACGACGCCGAGGACCGACACCAGCAACGCGGTGACCGCGTCAATACGACCGACCTGCTGGAGCGAATCGATCATCGCAAACAACGCTTCCGGACCCTGTTGGCGGCCCTGCGTGGCGGGTGAGAGCGTCGTCGCTCTGGACGTACACACAACCTTCTGTAGTGTTCATGGGGACGGTGCGATGAGGATCGTGCGGGCGATGGACGGGGTGTCGGCCGAACAGGCTGCGATTGACGGGGGACGGAGCGCGGCGCTCGATCAGGCGCTGCGCACGGTGGCCGAAGCCGACCTCGGCGCCGGCCCGAAATATTCACCGCTGGTGGTGCGCGACCTGACGCGCACGATCTCGGCGCGGGCCTACGGCAAGCCATTGCTTGAGTTGATGCATCTGATCCGCATCGCCGAAGCGGCCGGCGGTCGTCATGGCTGGCCGGCGATCCTGTTCGCGGTGCCGGTGGCGAGGGCCGCGGCATTCCGTGGCGTGATCCAGAAGGCTTCGGCGGGGTGCCGGGCGTTTGATGTGGATTTCGCGCTGGTGGAGGACGGCGTCGAGATCGCCTATCCGGACGGACGGTTCCGGGTGACTTATGGACGGATGGCGTTCCTGGCGGCGCTGGTCGAGTTCGCCATCACCGCGCTCGGCTGGCGGGCGGTCGACGGGGTGTTTCGGGGCTGGCTGGACGACCGGTTCGCGCTCCGAGCCGCCGGCCCGCACGCCAACACGTTGTCACGGCTGCTGTACGACCATCTGAAGGATCACCTGCCGACCGCCCAGGCGCTTCGCAGCTACCGCCGGCTGACGCGATTCCTGATGGCTGTGCGGGGTGATGGCTTCACGCTCGACGATCTGGACGACGCCATGGTGCTGGCGTTCTGGAGCCGCGGTGACGAAGAGCCCGACGACGATGGCGGCGACATCAGGACCTTCCGGGCGGCGGTCGAGCAGGTTGCGCGGTTGCGCTCGGCCATGCGGGCGGGGCTCGAACGCCGTTCGGTCGACTCGGCTGTGCCGATCGGCGGCGACCGTTCGGCGGGTGAAGTGGATCCGGATACCTTGCTTGGCGTCCTGGAGGCCCATGACGGGCCGGGCGACCCGCTGCGGCAACTGGCCTCGCCGCCGGCTTCGACGATCAAGTTCCTGAACGGCAGGGAGACCGACGCGCTCGACCTGATCGCGGCGCTGGGAGCGCAGGGGCCGGCGCTGCCCTTGTCGGTGCTGCGGGTCGAGACCTTCGGCGCCGCCCAGGGGCGTCTGACCCAGGCGATCCGCCGCCGGGCCGATGCCGTGGAGGTCGCTGCACTGGTCGGGCTGGCGCAGTGCGAATCCTATGGCGAGCGTTCGGAACAGTGGGATCGGCTGGATCACCAACTGCATCGCCTGTCGTTGGCGGCGCTCGCCGCGTTGCTGGAAGCCGGACGGGCGGAAGCGGCGGTCGAGTTGCTGGCGCAGGCGCCGGACGCCGACTTGTCGCCGCTTCGTGGTGTGGCGTCTGGCTCCGGCGATGGCCGTGTTGTCGCATTGGGTGGGATCCTGGCCGCGCTCGCGGACCCGGACGTCGTGGGTGGTCGTGCGGCCGAGGTCGTGGGGCAGGCGCGGGCCGCGTTGCGAGCGATCAGCCGGCGCGGGTTCAGCGTTGAGGATCGCCGCGACCCTGCGTCCGGCGACGGGTTTGCCGCCGGCGCCCCGGCGGTGCGGGCGGTCCGCGATCTGCTGAATGGGCTGCGGAGGGCGGTCGACACGGCTCTGCCGTTGGCGGAGCGAGATCACCGATTTGAGGCCGACCGGACCGTATTCGCTGCCCGATTCAGCGCGCTGTACGAGGCGGTGCCGTGACCGGCCGCTGGAATGACCTAGGGCCGGATGATCGGGCGCTCGTCGAGGCGTCGTTCGTAGCGCTCGAGACCACGGCGCTGATCGGCACCGAAGCGTCGGCCGGTGCAATGCCGTCCCCGTCGGCGCTGTGGGCGCATGTGACCGGCGTGGCGGTGACTCCACGCACCGAGCTGGCGGCAGCACTCCTCCGGCACCCGGACCTGCGGGTGACCCTGGCCGGTATGCTGGCTCGTGTATCCATCGCCAGCGGTCCGCGCGTGGCCGCTGCGGCAACCGGGCAGCGCGTCAGAGAGCGGAGCGGTGACGGCTTCCGGCTTCGGCTCTTGCCGGCGCGGGGCGCTCCGGATCAGACTTGGATCATGATCGCGCTCGACACGCCGAACCCGGCTCCGACCCGGCTGACCGTGCTGCCACCCGACGGCGTGCCGGAGACGGCGTCGCTCGAAGCTCCGGTGGATGGCGGCGTCCAACTGTTGGCGGAGACCGATTCGGCCCTGGTGCGCGCGCTCAGCGACCCCACGGCCCTCGTCTTCCTGCTTTGACCGGCCGAATCCGCGTCGTCATTGCCACCACCGAAGGGCCGTCCACGGTTCTGCGGGTAACCGCCGAGGATCCGGCCGTGCGTTCGGTGGTCTGCCTCGGCCGGACCACCACCACCCTGCCGATCAGCCGGGCCTATGACGCGTTCGTCCGGGCGCCGACCGGGGTGGTCGAGCGCGCGGTCGGCCATCCGTCGTTTCGGGTTGACGTTTCGGCACCGATCGACGACGGCGACAGCTGGCAGCTCGGGCTGTATCTGGCCCATCGGCTGAAAGCTGCCGGCCGGCTGGCCGAGGACGATGAGCCAGCCGACAAAACGGTATGGGTGACGGGTGCGGTTGACGGCGATCTGGCGGTCCACCCGGTCGAGCGGGTTTCCGAGAAATGGCGCCGTTCGGAGGGGTGGCTTGCGGAATCCGGGGTCGACCTGCTGATGGTCTTGCCATCCGGTCAGGCTGGCGCGCTGGGTGATTTGCCGGGTGGTGCCGAGGTCGTCGAGGCCGGCACCGTCGGCGCGGTGCTCGCACGACTTGGGATCGAGCGTTCGTCCACGCCGCGACGCGCCAGACGCTGGCCGTTCCTCGCGGCGCTCGTCGGGATCGTTGGCGTGGCGCTCGGCGTGTTCGCTTGGCTGAACCAACAACCATCCCCGATCGAACGCCCGGCATCTTCGGCGCCGCCTCCCGTTGCAGCGCTCCCGATCTTCGATCCGGCGCAGGTGCGGCTGGTGACCTTGGAGCGCCGGCCGGTCGGTGGCTCGTGTGCAGGGGAGCAGCGCACTGAGCTGGTCGAACCGGGCCGGGAAACCCCGCCCGGTGTGTGCGGATTGGTCGTGCAGGCGATCAATGGCGACGCCACTGGCGGCTTCGTCTGGCTGATTGCGGTCGTTGAAGGCACGTTTCGCGAATATTCCGGCAACGCCAAGTCGTTCGATATCGCCGTCGGATCGTTCGCACCCGGCGAGACGGTGGAGGTCCGGGTGGCCTCGCCGTCCTGGGTCCGCCGACCGGTGGTGTTCCGGGTGCTGCTGGTGGTGTCCGGCGGCGACCGCGAGGACGTGTCGCGGGCATTGGCAGGTGCCGAGACGCTCTCAACCAACGATTTCGACCGGTTGGCCGAACAACTGATAGAACTGGGCCTGGACGTCCGAACCGTGCGGCACCGGGTTCAGCCGCGCGCCTGACACGCGGAAAATCCGCCTGCGGTCTCCATAGCCGATGCGCTGAGCGCATTGAGCCGAGGAGGTCTGTCATGCCGCGTAGCCCTGCCGCATCCGCCGTGCTGATCGTGCTGACCGCGGTTGGCTTGGCCGGCTGCCTTGCGCCGCCGCCGGACGCGGCCGGCATCGGCTTCCGCGAGGCGCGCTTCCAGGAGGCGCAGGCGATGCGCGACTGGCGGGCGTGTCGGGACGAGGGCATGGAGCTTGACCGTCAGTCGGTTCTGGCCGGGTCTCCGGCACGCTATCTGTCGGTTGCCCGGGTCCTTGAAGGGTGCGAGAGCGACCTGGGTGCCCAGGCGGCCGCGTTGGCCCCGGAGGAACGCATGCGCGCTTACGGGGTGGCCATTCAGGCGCGCTTGAAGGGCGGCGATCCGGATGGCGCGCGGGCCGGCCTGGAACGGTTTCGGGCGGCCTTTCCGGAGCGCGATCTGTATTTCGACGACGGTACGTCGTTCGTCGACTCGCTCTCGGCGGTCCTGACGGTCGGTGCCGGAGCGGCTGCGCCGAAGGGAACGGCAAACATGCCCGGCGCCCTGAGCGATGAGCTTCGGCGGCTGGCGCGTTGGCGTCGCGGTTGAGGAGGCGGCGATGCGCGGGATCATCACCCTCCTGCTGATGGGTTTGGCCTTCGCCCGTATCGCGATGGCCGACAACGCTGTCCCTGGCGACACCGAATGGCGCCCGGTGGCGAGCGAGCGGCTGATCCGGCTGCCAGCTGGATATCTGGAACGGGCAATCGAGCGTGACTTCCAGGAATCGCCGCTGGCCGTCGCTCTGGGTGAAGCCGGCCGCGCGCTGGCCGACAAGAGCGCCGGGCTCGGCCAGTTGCAGGCTGCGGCCGACGCGGCGACCGGGCCGGACCGAGAGACCCTGCGTCAGCGATTTCTGGAAGAGAAGCAGTCTTACCTGCAACTCATGGGCCGACGGCACGACCTGGAGCGCGAGCGTCTGAAAACCCAGCACGCCCTGTATGCCCGCCTGCTTGGCCGAATCGAGCGCGAGGGCACCGTTGGCGACGATCCGGCCGCCGCCAAGCTGGCGGAGAACCGCCAGGCGGCGCAGAAACGGTTCGAGGCATCGGTCGAGAAGGTCGACATGAAGCTGTTCGCCGACGGAGCGGCGGCCGAAAGCCGCTACGGCAGCGAGTATCGCCGGCACGCCAGGGCGATCGATCAGTTGGTCGCTGCGATCAACACTCACCCGATGACCCAGGCACCGGAGGTCGATGGGCGCAGTGTCGACAAGCGGGAGTTTCTGCGTCACCTGGCGACCCGGGCCGAGGCCGATCTGGCGTTGCTGGACCAACAGGACCTGGTGCTGGCCTACATGGCCAAGCTGGTGGCGCTCGATGCCATCGCGATGGCCGACGAGGTTTCCGATCGCGAGGCCCGGAACACGAGCCGTCCCGAAACCCGCGACGTAAGCGCGGCCGTCGGCTTCTTCGTCAACCCGAACTGATCGTCCAGCGAGATTGGAGAGATGCCATGCGTGGTTTCGGTCTGTCCGTCCTTGCCATCGCAACACTGCTTGCCGGATCGGCTGCGGCCGGTCCCCTGGAGAACCTGGAGCGGGAACGCGCCGGCCTTCTGGCCATCCTGCTCGATCCGGCGCTTGACCCGGACACCCGACAGGCCCGAGTCGAACCGGCGCTGCGGCGGCTGGTCGATCTGGAGCGGCTGGTTCTGCGCGATACCCGCTCTGCCTCGGATTCCGATGCCTTGGCACGCCGAGCGTTCGCCAACTACGACCTGACCTTTCTGGTCCATGCCTCGGTGGAGCAGGGACTGAACCCGCTCGATCTGTGGCTTGATCGGCTGGGACTGTCGAGCGGTCAGTTGATGACGGCGCGGGTCGGGCGGCGGTGACCGGTATGACGCGCCGACCAGTTGTTTCCATGCCGCCTGCGTTGACCGACATCGCTCAGGCGCTGGCCCTGCTCCTCGGCGCGACGGTGTTGTCGCTGGCCGGCGTGCAGATTCTGGTCGGTTGGCCCCCCATTGACGTCGTCGCGCGCGCCGCTTCGGTGGTCGGCGTCGTCTTTCCGTCGGTGTTCGCCGTGCTGACGGTTGTGGCCGGTGCGTCGGCGCTGCGGCTGATGTCGGAACCGGCCAACCGACGCTGGCGGCAGGTCGGTCTGCAGGCCGCGTCTGGTATCGCCACACTGGCACTGACCTTCACCCTGCTGGGGATCAGCCTCGGCATCGGCGGACTCGCCGACCGGCCGCTGACGCCGGCCAGCGTCCAGGAGGTGATCGGCGAACTGACCGGACGCTTCGCCTTGGCGTTCGCCACCACCGTGGTCGGATTGCCAGCGGCAGCCGGCCTGCGGGCACTGATCCTGGTGCTGTCGTCGCGGGAGGTGCGGCTGTGAGGTGGGTGCTGTTCGATCTGATGGTGGGGGCGGCTTTGGTCTGGCTCCTGTGGGGTAATCGTGCCGGTTCGCCGGAAGATGCGCCGCCTTTGACGACCGCAGCGGTGGAGCGGCCATCAGCACCGGTGAAGGCCGACGTGACGACGGCGGAGCCGATAGAACCCCTGGTCGAGCCATCGGAATCCGCATCGTCGGTTGTGCCGGCGGCGGAAACGCGGTCAATCGTTTCAGCAACAACCGCAGAGGACCGAGGGCGGCGGTTGCGTGCGTTGGTTCATGATGCGGAGGCATTGTTCCTAAGGGCGGAGGGCAAACGGTGATGGCCGCTCGCCGTGCGCTGCTGTCGCCGTTGCTTCTGGGAGTGGCGATCCTGGCGGCGGCGGCCGTGCCGGGTGACCAGGCAGCGCCGGTGACAGCAGAATCGCGGCCCGCCTATGACCTTGCCCACGAGGCGCCGGCGCGTTCGACCAAACTCAACCTCATCGCGTTGCCGCCGCCGACCATCCAGCTTCCGGCGAGCCAGCCTACCACCGCCACCGGAGTATCTGAGACCTCATTGCAAGCCCAATTGATGGTTCCGACAGCGGTTACCGTTCCGCAGTTCGTATCGCAGCGTTCGGTCCGGCCGAGTCCGGCCGACATTGGCCGTGGCCGCCTGCTGCTGGAGCGGATCGAGAAGGGCGAGGGGCCGTCGATCGAGATTGCCTGGCCGGATGAACCGGCCTCCCGGCAACGATTGTTGCAGCACCTCGAACGTTGTGCCGGATGGACACCGCTGCTGCTTGCCGACGGCCGGTTGTGGCGGGCCAGCGATCCTTCGGGGCACTCATGGGCGCCGAGTCCAGAACAAGCGCCGTCTGGCCTGCTGCGCGACGTCGACGGCGTGGCGGTCGACGATGCGGCAATTGCGTCCATCAGGGTGCGGCATCGGTTGAGCGCCGGAACCCTGGTGGCGAGTGTCGAGCGCGGGTGGGACGCGCGGTTGCTTGGCGGCCTCGATCGGTTGCTTGGCGTCGGCTGGGCCGGCGCTGTCGTGCGAGCCCGGTATGTGGCGGAGTCGGATCGTCTGACGATTACCGGTATCATGCTGAACGACGCTGCGGTGGCGGGAATGGTCGACCTCGGCGCGGTGTCGCGATGCGAGCGCTGACCGGGCTCCTGATGTTAGCCTTGGTTGCCTGCGCCTCCCCGCAACCGGCGACGGATGGTACCGGAGACGAGGCGGGTGGCGTTGTCGGCTCGGCGTTGCTGGTCGATCCGCCATCCTGCGTCGTCGTGATGCCGGCCGAGGTTCCGCCGCTTGTGGGACTGCCGCCGGCCGTGGCCGAGGCTGCACTGGCCCGTCATCTGTCCGGGCGGATAGAGCGGGTGATTGGTCCATCGCGAAGGGATGCATTCACCCGGCGCGTCGGTCTCGATCTGGAGCATTCCGATGATCGCCGACGGTTCGCCGACCTCGCCGGCTGCAGCCATGCCGTTGCATCTCGCTTCTGGGGCGGACGGGCGTGGGGGTTGGTCTGGTCAGAGACCCAGATCGGTGTCGAGATCGCCATCCTCGCCTTCGCTGACGGTCGGCCGCGCTGGCATGCCCGGCGGACGATCCGGCGCGGCGACGGCGGGCTGCCGCTGTCACCGGTATCGGCGGTCGTGGCAACCGGACTTGCGGCACGCACGGCCCTCGACGGCGATGTCCTGCACTCGGTCCTCGATGACGCGCTGCGGGCGGCTTTGTCCGACCTGCCGGACCTGCGCGATCCTCAGGCCTTCGCTTCCAGGAACTCCAGCGTCAGTCCGTTGTCGTCGCGGAAATAGGCGACCCGCCGGCCGGCGTTCGGACCCTGGTCGATCACATAGACGGCGCCGAGCAGGCCAAGCCCGTGTTCGTGCGCGACGACCAGCGCGGTGTCCATATCGTCGACATCGAGCGCCAGATGGGCGAACCCGGAATCACAGGGCCGCGGCGCGCTGGAACCGCGGGCGGCGGGCGCGTGATACTCGATCAGTTCGACCCGATGGCTCGGTCCCTGCAGGAACGCGATGGTCACGTCGCCGCCGACGACACCGGTAATCGCCTGGATCGCCGCCGGATCGCGCGGGCCTTTGGACAGCATTTCAAAGCCGAGGCCGTCCCGGAACAGCGCGATCGCCCGGTCCAGACTTCGGACGGTGAAACTGGTGTGGTTGGTTCCGACTACCCGTACGCTCGCCATCGCAACCTCCTGCCGCCCTTGCATCCGCAAAACGAAGGCCGGATCATAGCGCTTGGCTTTGCATCAATCGAGCATGTGCCGGCCTCCCGGCGGAACGGGACGGCAAGCGAGTTGGGGCGACCGGTGAACTGGGACGATCTGCGATATTTTCTGGCGGTGGCGGGCGAGGGCAGCCTGTCGGGTGCCGCGCGTTCGCTGCACGTCAACCCGGCCACCGTCAGCCGCCATGTCGACGCGCTCGAGGAACGGTTCGCGGTTCGGCTGTTCGACCGCCGACAGGATGGCTACGGCCTGACCCCGGCGGGGGAGAAACTGCTGGCGCGATCGCGCGGCATCGAGTCCGAGATGTTCGCGCTCGGTCGCGCGTTCGATGCCGAGGACCGTGGATTGGCGGGCACGGTGACGGTGACCGCGACCGAGTCCCTGACGGTACCGTTCCTGATCCGCAACCTGCCGCTGCTGGAACAGCGGCATCCCGGCATCCGGCTGCATCTGGTGAACGAATACCGGATGCTGAACCTGTCCCGTCGCGAGGCCGATGTGGCTATCCGCTTGGCGCGGCCTGAACAGGGTGATCTGTCGATCCGCAAGATCGGGGTGATGGGCTTTGGCCTGTACGCGTCCCCCGCCTATCTGGAGGCGCATGGCACGCCGAAGACGCCCGGCGATCTGCGCGATCACCGGGTCATCGACTGGCTCGACGGGTTTCCGGAGAACGTCACCGTGACCTGGTTGCGTCGGCAGATCGGCGACACTCTGCCGATCTTCTCGACCAATCCGGCGAGCGCCCGTTTGGCGGCGGCGCGGGGGGGGGTCGGCATTGCTCTGGTGCCGTGTATGGTGGCCGAGGGTGTGCAAGGCGTTGTACGCCTGTTGCCCGACGAAGCTATCCCCGGAGTCGACCTGTGGCTGCTGGTGCATCGCGACCTGGCACGTCTGGCCAAGGTTCGGGCGGTGTTGGATTTCATCTACGACCGGGCTCAGAGCGAGGCTGATCGGATTGCCGGACGTCTGACTCACGGCGGTTAGGGCTGGTCAGGTGCGTAATCAAATTTCGAAAATTTGAGATAATTTCGCCTATCTGTTCCGGGATATGTTCTGGCACCCGCTTGGGCATTGGCCATCCGTTTTACCAGTGCCGTTGCAAGTGTGAATTGATCGCCGGCGTGCAAAGCGCGATCCTCTACGGCGAGCCCTTTACGCAAGGTTGTGCATAGCGTGTGGATAGTTTTCGACCTTCCGAGCCCGAGGCGTTTTGTTCCAGAACCACTCTGGTTGGATCGGATTTCGCCCATGACTTTCCGATCGAAAATCGTTCATGAGATATCGGCTCTCGGTCGTCGATTGGCTGTTTTTCGGTTTTCCACAGTCTGCCCGCTTTTTGGGCTGGCGTTGGTGCTGCTGCTCTCTCCCATTGCTCGGGCTCAAACGGTTGATCTCGAACTGGTCTTTGCAGCCGACGGCTCGGGTTCAATCGACGACGATGAACTCCGGTTGCAGCGTGAAGGCTACGCGGCGGCACTTTCGGATTCGAAAGTTCTGGCTGCGATCGCCGCTGGCGGACATGGACAGATCGCGGTCACCTATGTCGAATGGGGCAGTCCGCTCAGCCAGCATACGATTGTCGACTGGACGGTGATCGCCGGGATCGATGACGCCCGTGCGTTCGGGCAGGCGTTGCGAACAGCCCCCCGCGCAGCCTGGGGCTACAACTCGATCAGCGAGGCCATCGCCTATTCGGCCGACCTCATCCGAAGCAACCGGATCGAGAGCGACCGCAAGGTCATCGACGTCTCGGGCGACGGCCCGCAGATTGGCGGCCGGCCGCTCGACCTGATCCGGGACAGCGTGGTGGCCGAAGGCATCACCATCAACGCGCTGGTGGTCGCCAACCGCGGGGTGCGCAGCGGTCCGCGCGGCGAGCCGTTGGACGAGCACTACCGAAACGACGTGATCGGCGGCATCGGCGCGTTCGTGGTGGTCGCCGACGATGAGCGCGGGTTCACCCGCACCTTGCTCGGCAAGATGATCCGCGAGATTGTCGACCGCGATCCGACCGGTGCTCCCGCGCGCCGGTTTGCAGAGCGGGAAGCGACAGAATGACCAAGGAAGCCGTCCACGAAGCGCCAGCCCAGATCCTGGACGTCCGTGGCTTGAAATGCCCGTTGCCGGTGCTGAAGGCGCGCAAGGCGATTGCCGGGATTCCGGTCGGCGCGCTGCTGGAGGTGCTGGCGACCGATCCGGCAGCCATGCTGGATTTCCGGCACTACGCCCGGCAGTCCGGCCACACCCTGGTTGCCGCTGAAGAGGGTGAGGTACTGCGCTTCCTGCTCCGGCGCGAAGCGAAGTAGCGGCCCCGTCAGGGCTTCTCGGCCAGCGCCAGGAACGCCCGTACCGGCGGGTGATCCTGCCGCTCCGACAGACAGGCCACGACCAGCCGGACGCTCGGCTTGGCGTCCAACGGCCGGTCGACCAGGCGGGGATCGCTTCCGGATTCGCCATCCAGCACGGCCGCCAGACCGAGGCCCGCCACCACGGCCTCGCGAACCGCTTCCCGACTGCCAAGCGACAGCCGTACCGCGGGGCGGATATCGGCGGCGGCGCAGACGCGGTCGAGCGCGTCGCGGGTGGCCGAACCCTGCTCGCGGCCGACCATGGTCACACCGTCGAGGTCGGATGGCCTGATCACGCCCCGACCGGCCCAGGGATGATCGCGCGGCATCAGGATGCGCAGCCCCTGGTCGTGCAGCGGTCGGATGTGCAGAGCCGGGCGTTTGGCGCCGTCGAGCGACAGAACCGCCACGTCGACACGGGAATCGGCAAGCGCAGCGAGGGTTTCCGGCGCGTTGCCCATGCGCGCCTCGATGCGGACACCAGGATACCGATCGACGAAGCGCGCCAGGATCGGGATTGCCGCGAACGGGCCGTCGGCGCCGATCCGCAGGGTGCCGAACGTCAGCTCTGCCGCGCCCTGCAGGGCGTCGGCGGCGTCCTGGTACAGCCGGAACAACCGGCGGGTGATGCGGTGCAGGGCTTCGCCCGCCTCGGTTAGCGTCAATCCGCCCGAGCCGCGATCGAACAGTTGCACGCCGCGCTCGCGCTCCAGGGCGCGGACTTGCACGGTCACGGCGGGCTGGGTGATGCCCAGCCGGCGCGCCGCCTCGGTCACGCTGCCGGTTTCGGCAACGGCGTGAAAGGCGCGAAGCTGCTTGTCGGTTGGCGGGGAACTCATCTTATGAAGTTCCCGAGCACGATGACGTTCACGTGCCGCGATGGCGTTTTCCCATGGTGGACCAGTTCCCGGGAGCACCGGTTCGCTAAGCGATCTCTTGTGGGAGATTGAGGCTGCTGGTCCGCCCGGCCTCGACGGTATCTGAGCACCGATAATCTTAACGAAGCGTGAGAGCGAACGGTTAACGGCATATAATAAAATTAATGGATATCAAAAAATTATCAATTCGATTGATGGAGCGGATTCGGATATTCCAGCAGCACTGCTCCATTACCGGCTGGCGGAGGTTCGAGATGACAGCGCGCGATCCCTATCTGCTCACCCCCGGCCCGGCGACCACCTCGCCCGAGACCAAGGCTGCCATGTTGCGCGACTGGGGTTCGTGGGACGGCGACTTCAAGGCGATCACCGCCCGCGTGCGCGCCCGGCTTTTGGCGGTCGCCGAGGCGGACGACAGCTACACCTGCGTGCCGATCCAGGGCAGCGGCACCTTCGCGGTGGAGGCGGCACTCGGCACCCTGGTGCCCCGGACCGGCCGCGCGCTGGTGCTGGCGAACGGGGCTTATGGCAAACGGGCCGCTGAGACGCTTGCGCGCATCGGTCGCGAGTACGACCTGTACACGACCGACGAGAGCACACCGCCGGACCCGGTGGAGGTCGACCGGATCCTAATCTCCGACCCGTCGATCAGCCACGTGCTCCTGGTTCATTGCGAGACCACTTCGGGCATTCTGAACCCGCTGGAGCCGATTGCCCGGATCGTGTCCGCCCGCGGCCGCGCGCTGATCCTGGACGCCATGAGCACGTTCGGCGCCCTGCCGATCCCGACCGCGACGCTGGATCTGTGCGCGGTGATCGCGTCGGCCAACAAATGCCTGGAGGGCGTGCCCGGCGTCGGCTTCGTGATCGCCCGGAAAAGCGATCTGAAGGCGGCGCTCGGCAACGCCCATTCACTGTCGCTCGATGTGGCCGACCAGTGGGCCTACATGGAGAAGACCGGGCAGTGGCGCTACACGCCGCCGACCCATGTGATCGCCGCGCTCGACACTGCGCTTGACCAGCACGCCGCCGAGGGCGGCACGCCGGGCCGCGGCGCCCGGTATTCGGCCAACCACCGGGCGATCGTCGACGGGTTGCGCGGGCTCGGCATCGAGCCGCTGATCCCCGACGCGCTGCAGTCGCCGATCATCGTGACATTCCGCTGTCCGGACGATCCGAACTTCGCGTTCCAGCCGTTCTACGACCGGCTGAAGGCCGAGGGCTTCATCATCTACCCGGGCAAGATGACGGCGGCCGAGACCTTCCGCATCGGCTGCCTCGGCGTGCTGACACCGCAGATCATGGGCGACGTGGTGTCGGCGGTGGCGCGGGTACTGGACGATCTCGGCGTCGCGCATCGCCGCGCCGCCTGAACGAGGGAATGGGTATGAGCAAGAGCAACTCAGCGGTCGAGGCCGTGATCTTCGACTGGGCCGGGACCGTGGTCGACTATGGCAGCCGGGCGCCGGCGTCGGCGTTCGTCGAGGTGTTTCGCCGCTTTGACGTCGCGATCTCGGTGGAGGAAGCCCGTGGCCCGATGGGCTCCGAGAAGCGGGCTCATGTCGCAGCGCTGCTGGCCGATCCGGGGATTGCCAAGCGGTTCGAAGCAGCGCACGGCCACGCCCCCACCGACACGGATATCGACGCGATCTACCAGGCGTTCATTCCCTTGCAGATTGAAACGCTGGCCAGCCATGCCGATCTTATTCCGGGCGTGGCCGAGACTGCGGCCTGGCTGCGCGAGCGCGGCGTCAAGATCGCCGGCAACACCGGCTACAATTCCGAGATGAGCGCGGTGAACGAGCGTCTGGCCGCTTCCCAGGGCTACAGGCCGGACATCTGCGTGGCGGCAAACGACGTGCCGCGCGGCCGTCCCGCCCCGGACATGGCGCTGAAATGCGCGCTCGATCTCGGTGTCGGCACCGTCCGTGGTTGCGTGAAGGTCGACGACACCATCCCGGGGATCCTGGAGGGCATGAACGCCGGGATGTGGACCGTCGGCGTCAGTGTTAGCGGCAACGAAGTCGGGCTGTCGCGCCAGGAATGGGAAGCATTGCCGAAAGACCAGCAGAAGCAGCGGCGCGCAGCGGCGATCCGGCGGCTGGCCGAGGCCGGTGCCGACTACGTCATCGACTCGGTCGCCGATCTGCCGGCGGTGATCGAGAAGATCAACCGCCGTCTGGCCGCCGACGGCCGGCCGTAACGCCGGGGTCGTTCAACCCAGTCCGTCGGTGCCGGCCCCGCACACCAGGGCGCAGACGGTGGAGCCGGGGCGGACGCTGACCGCGCCGGTCATCAGCGCGGCCACGCCAGCGGCCCCGCTGAGTTCCGCCGACAGCCCGCATTCGAACCACAGCCATCGGGCGGCCTCGCGCATGGCGTCGTCCGACACCAGCACCAGTTCGTCCACATGGGCTGAGACCAGCTCGAAGTTCAGCGCTTCGGTGCGGCGCGGCGCCAGGGTTCCGGCGACCGTGGTGATGGCGTCGAGCGTGACCAACCGCCCGGCTGCCCGGCTGGCGTGATGGGTGGGCGCGCCCTCCGGTTCGATCCCGACGATCCGGACGTTCGGCCGCAACGCCTTGATCGCGGTGGCGAGGCCGGCAATCAATCCGCCGCCGCCGATCGCGACCAGGACGGTGTCGACCTGCGCGATTTGCTCGACGATCTCCAGCCCGAGCGTGCCTTGGCCGGCAATCACCGAGGGTGGCGCGAACGGGTGCACGAAGGTCATGCCCTCGGCCTCGGCGCGAGCGGTGGCGGCAAGTGCGGCCTCATCGAACACCGCACCCTCGACGACGACCTCGGCATCCCAGGCCTTCAGCTTGTCGGCCTTGTCCTTCGGCGCGCTGGTCGGCAGGTAGATCACCGCCCGGGTGCCGCCCATGCGCGCGGCGTAGGCAATGGCGAGGCCGTGGTTGCCGCCAGACGCGGTGATCAGCCCGCGCGCCACCTGGTCCTGCGGCATCGACAGCAGGGTGTTGACCGCGCCGCGCACCTTGAAGCTGCCGGTCGGTTGCAGGCAGTCGAGTTTCAGCACCAACCGTGAGTCCGCGATGACCGGGCTGCGCATCGGCGCCGCGTCGAGAACGGGCGTGTAGCGGACCTTGCCGGCGATGCGGGATTGCGCCGCCCGGATGTCGGCGAGGGTGACCGTGCCGGCCTGATCCGACATCAGCCGGCGATCCCGCCGTCGACGATGAAGTACTGGCCGGTGGTGTACGCGCTCTCGTCGCCGGCCAGGTACAGCGCCATGGCGGCGATCTCCTCGGCGGTGCCGAGCCGGCCGAGCGGCTGGCGGGCGATGAAGTCCTTGCGGGCCTGCACAGGATCGTCGAACGCGTTGATCCGGTCGTCGAGCGACGGTGATTGCACGGTGCCCGGGCAGATCGCGTTGCAGCGGATGCCCTGCTTCAGGAAATCGGCCGACACCGACTTGGTCAGGCCGATCACCGCCGCCTTGCTGGCGCCGTAGATGAAGCGATTGGGTATGCCCTTCACGTTGGACGACACCGAGGCCATGTTGATGATCGATCCACCGCCGGCCGACAGCATGGACGGCAGGAACGCCCGGATCATCCGGTACATCGCCCTGACGTTCAGGTTCATCGAGAAATCGAAGGCCGCCTCGTCGCATTCCAGGATGGTGCCGTGATGCACGTAGCCGGCGCAGTTGAACAGCACGTCGACCGGGCCGATCTCGCCGGCGGCGGCCTTGATGGCGTCGGCGTTCAGCACGTCGAGCACCCGTGTCGTGATGCCGGGCATGCCGTCGAGTTCTGCCAGCTTGGCGGCGTTAAGGTCGGTTGCGATGACCTGCGCCCCTTCGCGCGCGAACGCCTCGACAGTCGCCCGCCCGATGCCCTGCGCCGATGCGGTGACAAGCGCCTTCTTTCCCTGGAGCCGGCCGGCCATGGAGTGTCTCCCTGAATGTCTTCGGATCCGGCTACGGCCGGTTGATCGAGAGGGGAGACTAGCCGATCCGTGCGGGGTGTCCACGGGAAGAGCGTGCGTGGTGTACTGCCGCGCTACCCGAAAAATGGAAATGGGTGCGCTGGGGCGATGCTACGAGGTTTGGCGATGTTTGTTGGAGTTATGTCATTGTCGGAGCACTGATTTCGATAAGGATTATCAACTCGACCTATCCATTCCAGAGCGCCTGCCGGAACTCAGAAATTATGACGACTTGTAATTTGTGAGTCGTGATGCTTGACTCCTAGTAATCATGAGAACATTCCTTGCCTATCCGGTTGTTACCCACACCCACTAAATGTAGGGTGAGTCCATTCTCCCGAGTAGAGCCCGTCGAAGGTCGGCGCTGCGGCCCCGCCGGCGATTCCGAGCAGTGAGCGGAACGAGTTGAACGGATAGAAGCGCCGATTGAAGCGGAACGTGAACTCGTTGAGGTAGGCTTGCAGATGCTTGGCACTGACGCCGTGATGGATGCCATTGATCCAGGTCTTCAGATTGGCGAAGACCAAGTGGATGATCGGCAGGAATTCCTCTGCGATCTCCGGGTCTCCGCATTCGGCGATCGCGTGGTGGTCGAATCCGCGCTTGCGAAGCCCGGCATAGCCGCTCCAGTCGTCGGTGACGATCAGCGATCCGGGAGCAACGGCGTTTTCGACGAAACTGCCGAGCGAATTGGCGCTGCGGTCGGGGACGACGGCGAGACGAACGCGTCCCGCGTAGCGACCGTCTTTCCGATTGTCGAGTTTGGTTCCCGGCTTGCGGCGACGCACCTCCACGGCGCAGGAGACGAGAACCTTGTGATGGACTCCCCGGCCCTCGCCTCGGGTGCGCCCTCCAACCCACGTTTCATCCACTTCGACATGCTCTTGCGGCTTGCCGCCAATCTTGTCGCGCTCTGGGCGCACCATCGCGGCGCGGAGCTTGTGAAGGATGCCGAATGCAGTCTCATAGCGCGACAGGCCGAGTTGCCGTTGAAATTGAACGGCCGACATTCCGGGCGTCTGGCTGGCCATCAGGTAAGCCGCCCAGAACCAGGTCGACAACGGCGTGTGACTGCGCTCCATGACAGTCCCAGCCATCAGGCTTACGTCTTTGCGACAGGCGCGGCAGCGCAGAACGCCCGGACGCGCCTCGAAACGGAACGGTTCGCCGACAACGCCGCATCTCGGGCAGACGAACCCACCATTCCAGCGGGCCTTTTCGAGATATGCAGCACAGGCCGCGTCGTCGGGAAAAAAGCACTGAAATTCCGGCAGCGACTGCGGAAACGGCAGATCTTCTCGGGCCAGGACATCCATGCCAAACGCTAGATCTAGTGGGCATGGGAGTCAACCGGATAGGCAAGGAATATTCTATAATGATTATCCAGTATATAGACATTTTAGAATATTATCAGAATCTCAGTTAAAATTACGTATTTAAAATACAAATACATGATGACTTATATGAAATAAATACAATTTATTTTATCAATGTGTGATTCTACAATAGCCGTTTACTGTGTGGCTTCGAAAGCCGTCGGTGGATTTTAATTCTATATCAGCTCCAAATTCCTTTAAAATCGAAAATCCCAACGACTTTAATGCAAACTCTAGTTTGTATTTTGCGGTCCCGTAGCATTTATTGCCAGTAATAGTGCCTTGAGTTCCTGCGGGTGGATCGATACTCATTGTATACATAAAGCCTGTGTCTCCGGTGTTTTCAGATACAATACACGAGTTCATGTTGTTTTTTTGACATGTAGAGTCAACGCAGGTTCTGATCCACTCCGCATCCGCGCCGTACAGGTAGCGTCCAATTACTCTAGTTTCACACTGCTGGCCCTCTTTGGCTTTTGAATAAAGTGAGGCGCTTGCTACACGGCTGCCATCAAGAAAGACCCCGGATACTCGCGTTCCGTTTGGTGATATTGCAAACTCTGTATAAATATGGCTTCCATCAATAAGATGAAGATTAATGGAGATGTGATAATCTCCAATTTGAACTGCCTTATTCAATGCTATTTCATCAGATTTCGTTGGAAATCCATGTTTTTGAAGGGTTTTGAATTTAATTACAGTTTGCTCCGCACCCGACAGTAAAATAATGGTCGAGTGTTTTAAGATTCTCTGGCGCGCATCCTCGACAGTGTCAGCATTTAGAAGGTTAAAATTTTCAATATTCATATTCACACCGTGTCTTCGCAAATTGTAATCGATGGCCATAAGAACGTTCCGCGCACCGGAAGTTGGAAATTTTTCTAGAGATTGTGCCGATGCTGACTGCCGCAAACTAAAAAAAATCAGAATCCCAAGGGCGATCAAAACGCCTATCACTATCCAAATTTTATGATTCTTATTCATGGAGCCACTCCAGTCGATGTCGCAATCCAAGGCAAGTTGTTTCAGCAAGACATAATTAAATCACTGGACAATAGCATTTTGCAATATCGTTGCCATGCTGGGTTGATGTGAGCGTCAAGATTACCGCTACATGATCCGTATCAATCGGCAAACCAACCTCACTGAACGATACGAAGCGCTGCTCGCTTCAGAATCACCAACCTTTCGTTCCTACTCCTACCGTAACGCCACCCCGAGCCCCGCTACCACCAGCACCAACCCGCCGACCACGCCGGCTGTCAGCGGTTCGCCCAGCAGCAGGGTGCCCAGCAGCGCTGCGGTCACCGGGCTGAGGCCGAGGAACATGGCGACCCGGGTCGGCGGGGCGTGGCGCAGGGCGTACAGCCAGACGAGGTACCCGCCGGCGCTCGACACGGCGATGAACAGCACCGCCGCCCAGGCCGTGGTGTCGAGGCGTGGCCAGGCGCTGAAGAAGCCCTCGCCGGTCGCGAGAACCGCCAGGAAGGCGACCGACGCCGCCATCGCCACGAAGCCGACCGGCAGGGTCGGATAGCGCTGCAGGTAAGGCCGGTACAGGACCGAGCAGACCGCGCCGGTGAATGCGGCACCCAGTGCTGCGCCGGCGCCGATCCAGGCATCGGTTCCAGTGTCGGAGCCGCCGATATCCGCGATCACCGCACTTTCGCCCAGCGTCAGCGCGACACCGAGGATCGAGACCGTGACGCCGATGGTGACCCGCGCCGACAGAGGTTCGCGCCGGGTGGCGGCACTCAGCACCAGGGTCAGCAGCGGGAAAGTGGCGAAGATCAGGCTGGCGCGAGCCGCCGGGATGTATTGCAGGGCGAGGTTCAGCAGTGCGATCAGCACGCCGAATTGCAGGATACCGAGCACCGCGATCGGCGCGATGTCGCGGCGCGCGAACCGCGGCCGGCCGATAGCCAGCACCACCGGCGCCAGGATCAGGCAGCCGATGGCGTAGCGCAGCAGGGCGAGCGATATCGGGCCGATCTGGCCGACCGCGAAACGGGTCGCGACGATGTTCGCCCCGACCTGGATACCGGTTGCGGCGGCAGCCAGAATGGCGAGCCGGTACGGGCTCACAGTTCCAGCGCCCAGGTCTCGCCAACCATGTCGTGGCCGAAGCTGTGGTGTGGCTCGCTTTCGATCAGGGTGAAGCCGCCGGTCTCGTAGATCCGGCGCGCCGCGGTCAGGATGTCGTTGGTCCACAGCACCATCCGGCGGTACCCGGTGGCGCGTGCGTAGGCCACCGCCTCGTCGACCAGCCGCCGGCCGATCCCCAGGCCGCGCGCCGACGGCTCGACGTACAGCAGGCGCAGCTTGGCGGTGGTCTCGTCGGCCCGGACCACGAACACCGAGCCCACAGGCTCGCCGTCGTGCTCGGCGATCCAGCAGCGCTCGCGCTCGGGGTCGAAATTGCGGATGAAACCGGCGGCGACCTCGGCCACCATCGCCTCGAAGCTGTTGTCCCAGCCGTATTCCTGGGCGTAGAGCGCGGCGTGGCGGTGGATCACCCAGCCCATGTCGCCGGGCCGGTGCGGGCGCAGAACGACGCCATCGGTTTTGGTGGTGCCGCCGCCGATCAAGGTCTCAACCGTCCGCATCGCCTCGACCAGCCGGGCCTGATCGGCGTCGGACAGCGGCGCCAGCATGGTCGCCACCTCGTCGCGCGAGCGCTGGTTCAGTGGCGCGAAGATGCGTTGGCCGGTCTCGGTCAGGGTCAGTTCCTGACGGCGGGCGTCGGATTGCGCCGGCGCGGTATCGACCAGCCCGCGTTCGCGGAAATTTCGCAGGATCCGGCTGAGGTAGCCGGGATCGAGGCCCAGGTCACGGCGCAGGTCGCTGGCGGTGATACCCGGACGATGCGCGAGCTCGTAGAGGATGCGGGTTTCGGTCAGCGAGAACGAACTGTCGAGCAGCCCTTCGTTCAACGCGCCGACGTGGCGGGTGATGAAGCGGTTGAAGGCGCGCACGGCGTTGATCCGTGCCTCGGTGTCGACCATGGCTTGGCCCTCCTCATAATGTTTGACAAAATCAACAAGACAATTGCCTTAGTCAATTAAATATCAGATGCCAGGATGGTGTTGCCGATTGCGGACCGGCGGCTGCGCGCTATGATCCCGGCAATGAATCCACCCCAGGAGTGAACGCCATGGCCGCCGCCGATAACGTCCGGCTGACCATCCGTCTGAACGCAACCGACAACGTGATCACCGCGCGCACCGAATTGCTGCCCGGCACCCCGATCCCGGGTGAGAACGTGACGGTCGCCCAGCCGATTCCCGCCGGCCACAAGGTCGCCACCCGTCCGATCGCGGCGGGCGAGGCGATCCGCAAGTACGACCAGATCATCGGTTTTGCGACAGAGGCGGTCGCCGTCGGCGAGCACGTCCATGTGCACAACGTCGAGATGCAGGATTTCGAGCGCGACTATGCGTTCGGCAAGGATGCCAAGCCGACCGCCTACTTCAACAACTCCGAACAGGCGACCTTCCAGGGCTTCCGCCGCTCCAACGGCAGTGTCGGCACCCGGAACTACATCGGCGTGCTGACCAGCGTGAACTGCTCGGCGACCGCCGCGAAGTACATCGCCGAGGCGCTGACGCCGGAGATCATGGCGAAGTACCCGAATGTCGACGGGGTGGTGGCGCTCACCCACTCCACCGGCTGCGGCATGGCCGGCGACGGCGAGGGCTACGCCAACCTGCAGCGCGTGCTGTGGGGCTTCGCCCGGCACCCGAACTTCGCCGGTATCGTCATGGTCGGCCTCGGCTGCGAGGTGAACCAGATCGACTTCCTGCTGGAGGCCTACGGGATCGAGCGTGGCCCGCGCTTCCAGACCATGAACATCCAGGACACCGGCGGGCTGCGGAAAACCGTCGAGCGGGGTGCTTCGATCATCAAGGAGATGCTGCCGGAGGCCAACAAGGCCGAGCGCGGCCCCTGCCCGGCGAGCGAGTTGACCCTGGCCCTGCAATGCGGCGGCTCCGACGCCTATTCCGGCATCACCGCCAACCCGGCTCTGGGCGAAGCGGCGAACCTGCTGGTCCGGCACGGCGGCACCGCGGTGCTGGCCGAAACCCCGGAGATCTACGGAGCCGAGCATCTGCTGACCCGTCGGGCGGTCAGCCAGGAAGTCGGCGAGAAGCTGATCGAGCGCATCAAGTGGTGGGAGGAGTACACCTCGCGCAACGGCGGCGAGATGAACAACAACCCGTCGCCGGGCAACAAGCGCGGTGGCCTGACCACCATTCTGGAGAAGTCGCTGGGGGCTGCCGCCAAGGGCGGGACCACCAACCTGACCGGTGTCTTCAAATACGGCGAGCCGATCAACACCAAGGGCTTCGTGTTCATGGACAGCCCCGGCTACGACCCGTGCTCGATCACCGGCGAGGTCGCCAGCGGCTCCAATGTGGTCTGCTTCACCACGGGCCGCGGCTCGGTCTACGGCTGCAAGCCGGCGCCGTCGCTGAAGCTCGCCACCAACACCACGATGTTCAACCGGATGTCCGACGACATGGACATCAACTGCGGCGCGATCGTCGACGACGGCGTGTCGATCGAGGCGATGGGCCAGCAGATCTTCGAGCGGATCCTCGAGGTCGCGTCCGGCTCCAAGACCCGTTCGGAAGAGCACGGGATGGGCGACAACGAGTTCATCCCGTGGCAGATCGGCGCGGTGATGTGAGCGCAGGCTCGGACGGCAGTTCCGGCAGCGGGTCGTTCGCGGACAGTTATCTCGGCAAGCTCCGGGCGGTGATCGGCAGCCGCCCGGTGCTGATGCCGGGCGCGCGGATCATCGTCGAGGACGACCGCGGCCGCATCCTGCTGATCAAACGCGGTGACATGAAGCTGTGGGGCTGGCCGTCCGGCTCGGCCGAGATCGGCCAGTCGATCGACGCCACCGCCCGCCAGGAACTGCTGGAGGAAACCGGCCTGACCGCGCACCGCCTGGTGCCGGTCGGGTTCTCCAGCCATCCGGTCGACGACCGCATCGTCTACCCGCACGGCGATGTGCTGCACGCCTTTGCGATGATCTTCCACTGCGCCGAATGGAGCGGCGAGCCGCGGGCCGACGGCCATGAGAGCCTGGACGTCGCCTGGTACGCCCAGGACGGCCTGCCCGACGACCGTACCTTGGCGGTCTCGCGCAGCCTGGGCGCGCTGCAGCGCTTCAAGGCGGCGGGCGGGGTATTTCAGCTGATCTGAGGGCGGCAGGCCCTTCGTGGCGCGCTTCGCTTGCACTTCAGGGCGACAGATAGGTGTTTGTTATCACTAATGTTCTGTCGTTCTGACGTGCGCGAAGGGCCCGCCGGCCCGGCCGTCTCGCTTAGTACAGTCCGCGTTCTGCCATGATCCGGGCTTGGCGCTCGGATTCCTCGAGGGTGATGCCGGCGACGTGGTCGGTCAGCATCTGAGTGTAGGACGCCAGGATCGAACGGTCGATGCGCTTGTCCGGGTTCCAAAGATCGGAGCGGACCAGGGCTTTCGAGCAGTGCAGGAACGCCTCCTTCACCTCGATCAGCAGCCCGATCTTCGGCGCACGGCGCTGCATGGTCAGCGGCTCCAGCAGGCGGGCGTCGTCGGTGATCTGCGCGGTGCCGTTGATCCGCAGGGTCTCGCCCATGCCCGGCACCAGGAACAGCATGCCTATCGCCGGGTTGGCCAGCAGGTTGGCGAAGTTGTCGAGCCGGTTGTTGCCGACCCGGTCGGGCAGCAGCAGGTGGGTGTCGTCGAGCACCGCCACGAAGCCCGGCGGATCGCCGCGCGGCGAGACGTCGGCGCCGTCCGGGCCCTGGGTTGAGATCACGCAAAACGGCGACAGCGCCAGGATGTCACGGCAGTGCTGGTCGAGCCGGGACAGCACCTTGTCCGACGCCCGGCTCATCGGCGCCAGGTGCAGGGCGCGCAGACCGGCCTCGTCGGTCACGAAACTGATGTCGTCGGGCAGCATGGGGAGCCTCCGGGTGCCGTGTTCGGTGTCACTCTAGCCGAGGCGGCGTGCCTACTGGAACAGGCCCAGCAGTACCTGCGGCGCGTCGTTGGCGATGCCCAGGGTCTGCACCGACAACTGCTGGCGAACCTGCAGCGCGCTCTGCTCGGCGGAGGCGCGGGCCATATCGGCGTCGACGATGTTGCCGAGGCCTTCCTCGGTGGCGTCCAAGGTAGCCTGGAGCTGCTGGGTCTGCAGTTCGAGCTGACGCAGGTCGCTGCCGAGCTGGCCGAGAGCGGTGCTGATCTGGATTTCCTGCTGCTGGGCGACCGTGAGGGCAGTGAGCGCGTTAGCCGGGGTCGAAATATCCTCCGCCGCCATCAGCCCGTATGCCCGATCGAGGCGCTGGCCGTTTAAGCGCAGGGTGTCGCCCTCCAGGTTGGCCAGAACGTCGACATTGCGGACCGTGCCGACCGCGAGGTTGAACGGGATGGCGGTCTCAATGACGATGTTCACGCTGTTGTACTCGGCGTTTTCCAGCACCTGCCGGAACTGCGCCAACAATTCGACGTAGTCGTTCTGCAGGATCTGCTGCTGCTGGGCGGTGTTACCCTCGTTGGCGCCCTCGGTAATTTTCTTGCGGATGTCGGCCATCAGGTCGGAAACGCTGGTGGCGCCGGCCAGCGCGACCCGGGCGATGCCCTTGGCGTTGTTCAGGCCTTGGATAATAGCCCCGGTCGCCTTTATATCGCCGCGCAGGCCTTGGGCGATCGCGAAGTTCGAGGCATCGTCGATGGCGCCGCGGACTTTCTGTCCGGTCGAGACAATCTGGCCGTTGGTCGTAGACTGCCGGTTCGCCGCCTCGAGGTTGCGAAGCGCGGTCAATGCCGCCGGGTTGGTGTTGATCGAAAACCCCATGCCGCGCTGCAACGCAAGGACGATGCCAATGAGGTTCCGCCGTGGCTAAGATCCCGTTGATTCTGCCGAGCGATCCGGCGTTTTACGATTTGCCGCCGCCACCGGGATCTGAACCCCGGCGCAGTCTCGAGTCGATGCTGGCCAAAGCGGCGACAGCCACCGATGACGAGGAACATGAGCGCGAGGAGGCGGAGCGGGTTCCCGACAGACCGCTGCTGTCCGGCGCGTGCGACTCGCACATTCATGTGTTCGCCGAGCCAAAGCGGTTCGCCTATCGCGATGAGGCGTATAGCCCCGAAGCGGCCCCGGCGACCGAGTACGCGGCGACGCGACAGCGACTCGGCCTGGATCGTGTCGTGGTGGTGCAATCCAGCGCCTACGGCTTCGATCACGACTGCCTGATCGACGCCCTGGAGCAGTTGGACACCGGACCGGACGGCACCGGCCAAGGCCACGCCCGCGGTGTGGCTGCGGTGGCGTCGTCGGTGACGGACGGCGAGTTGCGCGATCTGGTCGCCGCCGGGTGCGTGGCTACCCGGTTCCAGATGCGCGATCCCTGGCGGCTGATCGACTGGACCGAGACCGACCGGCTGGCCGCGCGGGTCCACGACACGGTCGCCTGGGACGTCGAGCTGCAGATGGACGGCCGGTTCCTGGCCGAGGTCGAGCCGCGCCTGATGTCCTGGCCGGGGCGGGTGATCGTCGACCACATCGGCTGCTTCCTCGGGCGGGTCGGCGACCGCGATCCGGGCCTGCGGGCGCTGCTGCGGCTGATCGACGCCGACAAGGTCTGGGTCAAGCTGTCGGGGCCGGAGGAAAGCGTCAACGAGCCGCAGCGCCACGGCCAGCGGCCGCGCTACCGCGATGCCGAGCGGATCGCCCGGCAGCTGATCCGGTTCGCGCCGGAACGGCTGGTCTGGGGATCGAACTGGCCGCACCCGTCGGCCGGCGAGACCGAGATCGACGACGGCTGGATGCTCGATCTGCTGGGCGACTGGACCGAGGACGAGGCCCTGCGCCGGCGGATCCTGGTCGACAACGCCGCCGAACTGTTCCGCTTCGCGCCGGCCGCCGCCGCGGAGCCATCATGAGCCGGTGACGATGAGCACGGTCTTCGAGGCCGCGGGCGGTCTGGCCCTGTTCCTGCTGGCGATGGCCATGATGACCGACGGCTTGCGGTTGTTCGGCGGCGCCAATCTGAAGACGATGCTGGAGCGGTCGACCGAAACCCGACTGCGCGGGCTGGCGGCCGGTGTTGTCGGATGTATCAGCTACCACAGCGCTGTCTAACAGTTCGTTCGGGTTTTGCTACATATCGTGAGTTTTATTTTTTGTATTTCTGTCTGAATTTGCTCAATTTTCGAGTTTTGAGATTCTATTTCAGCTTGCAGTTTTTGAATTTCTGGAATTACATTTTTCAAATGATTTCCAACATCAGAATAATAGCTGTAAGCCAAACTAAAGACACCTATAATGGTGCCGATTGCAGCTATGGTTCCGATGCCTCTAATCCATTCAATGTATTCTTTCGCTTTTTTTACGCTTTCTGCAGAGTTTCTCGAGTCGTTCTTAAGGTCTTCAAGGGCTTTAGATATTGAGCTTCTTATTCCAATTTTTTCACCGGTATACTGATTGGCTGCTTTATCTAAAAATTTTTGAATATCCCAATGTTCGTTATTGCTGCCAATCGCATTCCTGCCCGGATCACTCTTTGATACTGCAGTAGAGGTTTTTGTAAATTCAATCCAAATTAGTCCTTCGTTTTTTGGAATGAAGTATTCTTTATCGGTAAGATTGTGGAGGGGAATGCATAGCTTGCCCCAAAATCCAGGATCAATCAGAGGGCCTGTTCCAAGCAATAGCCCTCTATGTACGTGTTGGATTTGTAAATTAAACCTCAAGGCGATAAAATCTGGAATTCTAAAATCTAAGTCACATTCGACGAATACAATGCTGTTGTGCGGAATAATTAATCCGACATCACTGTCGGCGCAAAAGATCTGACATGGAATATTTTTATCACGGTATATGAAGGCCTTGGTTCCAATTCTGCCTTCGTAGCTTGCTTTCTTTAACCGTCCTTTCTTTCCACCTTCAGTATAGAAGGGTGAGATTATGCCGGTAGCCTGTACAACTTTAACGATGTCTTGTGAGCTCAGGAGCGTATTCGGAATTTTTAACGATCCAGGTTTAACTCGCCAATCTTCCGCGAGCTGTCTTCCCTGCTCACGCGAGACAAGCTCCCGCTCATCGGATGCTGCATCCTCAGCCAACGAGCGAACTCCATGGTTCTATCGATTGTGGCGAGAAACCAACGAAATCGATTTGTTGTCCGAGCGCACGCTCGACAGAGCTCACGAACTTTTTGGTCGCCTCACATTCAGGCGACCTAGTATCGCGCGGTCCTATATAATCCATGGGATTCAATACAATGATAGTTGGGTTGTAGCTGGCTATGGCGAGTCGAACGAGCTCAGCGTCAAATAAGCCGACGCGACGCAAATTCTTTGTCACCGTAGTGTATTCACGAAGGTCCAATTCCGTTTCAAGTGAACTTGCAATTTCCTCCCATGTCGTTTCGCCAGGCAACGGTCCGGAATTTCCTGCCACGCGGATTGGAAAGCTGCGGATGACAAGAACCACATTGTCGACGTCGATGGGGCTAAGGCCGCTCTCCGCCAGCGCAGACGCGGCGGTAGTACACCGTGACGTCGCCTTGGGCCAGTAACCGCCGTCGTAGAGCGATAGTCCAAAACCCTGCGTGCCTTCGATGATGATCCGTGCGCCTGCACCCAACCACTGACGCATCAACAACGTCGTGTCGCGCATGTATTGTTCGAGAGGTTCGCAGTGCGCTGCGTCGCGCCGCTGAAGCGGAAAATTGGACGCTTCGCGTGCCACGGCTGCCATAACGGCAGCCCCAACCCCGCTGCCGGTCGATCCTATTCCGGAAACCAGTCCTGCCGCAGTTTCCCAAGCCTTCTGCTCGGGGGTGATGATGTTCGCATAGGGGCTAATAAAAATGCGATCACGGGATAATTGAGTAGCTCAACTTCGTTCTGCAGGACGTCAACGTCGATGAACGATCCGGCGGGGAAAACCACATCGACATTGCGATCGATGGCACCTGCAGGCAGTTGCCTCAATGCGAACTTTCGTCCCGCGCGATCATACGCCGTGTGTCCAGAATTCGGGCCGCCCACGCGCACCACCACGACCCGCCGCTCGGTTGCCCTTCTCACCAGATCAAGGGAAACCTTACCCTTGCCCTCTGAGCCGAATTGACCACCGACTACGATTGATACGGGCACTAGTCGTCCATTTCCCACTGAGCGGACAGGCTGAGGAGCGTATCACCCAGATCGTCCTTCGGTCCATTGTTGAAGACGGTTTGGTCGGCAAGCAGTTCCAGCATCGGCACCCGTCGTTCAACTTCCGACGCATTGGCCTCGTCAAATGCGAGGCCAGCTTCCAGCGCCTCCAAGCCCAATCGCTCCGAGTATCGCTTCCGCCGGATGTCGGGACGAGCCGATACATGGATATGGACAAAGCGGAAGCCAAATCTTTCCCTAAGAAAAGAGTGGTCGTCGGGAAAGCGAAGTCCATCAACTACGACGGTGCGGGCATCCGCCACCCGCGAAAGCGTCCGTTCAGCCAGTTCGCGCTGGCGACCCTCACGGTTTATCTCGGCTCCTACTAGTGGTGGGAATCAGACAGATGAAACCCGTGCATCAGCAAACGCATGGCGGAAATCTGCCGATCCAGACGGACTCACCCGTTTGATTTTCACCACTAGCTGGCGATGATATCGATCCATCGGCAGATTCCGATCTCGAAGCATGTCGTCGATCACCAAACTAAATCTGGTATAAGCATATCCATTGGACTGCAGAATTTCGGCGAACGTTGTCTTGCCGGCGGCAATTGGTCCGCTGACTCCCACGACGAAGGGCGTTCTGTTCATCTCGAGGCGCGGTATAATCAATGGAGATTCGTTGGGGGTTCCTAGTTCTTCCGAGAGTTCAGCGAGGTGAAATGTGCCGACTAGAGCGGATGTGATCGCATCGAGCTCATCATGGGTCACTTTTGATGTAGCGTAGGGGCCTCGAATGCCAAAGTTCATTAGCCCCAATTTCAACCACTCTTCACCTGCTCCTTTTCGAGGTATCCGCATCACATCCTGCGCAGCCCCAGGATAACTCTCAATGACAGGAAATCCGCGCGATCTGAAGATTTCTGCCAGACGAATACCTCGCGCCGTCAATTTCTGCATGCTGGGCAACAGGCTCGGATAGACGTTGATACCCCTTCGCTTCAACTCGCGTTCGCAATAACGCATGATGCCGAACTCATCACGGGTAGGATCATCGTCAAATACGGTCCGCCGCCCAAATGGGAGACAAAGTGGTGAGTCGATTGATATCAGATCAGGATTGGTATCGATGGTTCGCTGAACCAGATCTTCATCCGTTGAAATCGTTGCGGTATTCGCTTTCGCCCCATCCAGCAAGCACCAACCTGTCGGTCTCGCCTCCGAGCCAGTAAGGTCAATTCCAACGATTCTTGATCGCTCGGCCTTGAGGCCGCCGAATAGCTCGCGAAACGTGGGCGCGTGGGACAAGCTGGGATCAGGCCTTTTGATGCCCGCCGGCATCTTGTGACGATCCTTCGGATCGGACCAACGAACGAATTTGACAGGCCTTCCGATCAAGTCATGCTCATAGCCCAATCGTGATAGAGCATGATCCATAATGCTGCCCATGGCCGCGATGTCGGCTCGGTTGTATGTGATGAGCCGCCGCAAGGCATTTATGTCACCGCGAAGGTATTTATGCCAAAGCAGAACTGCTGCAAATCCGTCTACCCCCTCCAGGTCCTGACGGAAGTTTAAGCCCAGTTGGGCCTCAATCGATTTTTGCCCTCCCGTCAGTCCAACTCGTCGGCAGAGATACATTAGGTCGATGTGTGCGTGGGGGAGGCAAACATCAGGAAATTCTTGTTTCAAAAATCGTTGATCGAAACGAATTCCGTTGAACGTGACAAGGGCAACCGAATCTCGTGCAGCCTGAAAGAGGTCACTTGTCTCCTGCCCTTTGATGAATGTGCCTGATTTTCCATTCAATGCCCAACCGGCGATGGTGATCTCATCATAGAAATGGCTAAGACCTGTAGTTTCGATGTCCAAAAAAAGTACGCGATCAGGCTGCTCATGGCAGATCGCGAGCTTGTCGCTGAGCTCACTGGGAATTGGTCTCGCTATCGAGCCTGTTGCTGAATGAGTCTGGCTTGACGGCATGAAGCAGCTATCCGGTGATTTTGCCCTCAGACGGCATTTTTCTTGTCCAATTGCTTCAGTTCAAGAGCCATTTTCCACCCTTTCTTCCTCTGCGGACGGACTCCGAGTGTAGTTTTTTGATGTTGTGGGCGGCGCAGTGCAGGTTCCATTCACCCTGGGTCTCCTGCTCCCCGCGCATCATGAATCCGTCTGCGCCCTGGGTCTCCTTCATTTGCCCGAACACCGGTTCCACGGTCTGGCCGCGCAGCCGGTAAAGTTTTCGGCCCCGTTGGGTCAGGAGCTTACGCTCCATCTGGTCACGGGCACTCATGTCCCTGGGTATACGGCCCCGGGGTGGTGGAGCATCACGCATCGCCTTGCGCTGCTTCCAATCCTTAGTGGTGGCGATCAGGTATTCGCATTCCGCTGTTTCCGTGGCCGCGTTCTCGTCAGACCAATAGCCCGCGTCAAACAGGCCAACCCCCAGCACCGCCTCGTCGCCGGTCACCGCCTCCATCATCGTCAGGGTCCGGGCAATCATCGGGGCCAGTTGGCGAACGTCGTTGGCCTGGTTCGTCACATCGGTGGCGAGGATGATCTGGTCCGCCGTCACCACCGCCTGGGCATTGTACCCCTGGAGATATCCCTTGCGGCTCTTCATGATCCGGCTGTCCGGGTCGCTCACGTTGGCCTTGGCCTCTTCCTTGACAACCGCCTCGGCTGTCTTCGGCTTCCGCCCGCGTTTGGCTTTTCCGTTCGCCTTTTCCTCGGCAATCCGGGCGTTGATCTTCTCCTGCTGCTCGACCCGTTGATGGTCGGCTTCGCGCAAGAGACGTTCATGACAGGAGCGAAGACGGGACAGCCGATCTGACGGCTTCCTCAGCCCGACGGGAACATCGTCACCTCGGCCCTCCCCGAACATCCCGTCCTCGGCGGCATCGATCGCCTCGGCCTCCGACAGCATGGCGGCAACCTCCGCCTCCAGGGACTTCGAGGTCTGGTTCGCCGCAAGCGACGCATTTGCCTTCACCTTGGTCCCATCCAGCGCCACCACGCCCAACCGCACCAGCCCCGCCGCATGACACAGCTTCAGGACCTCCACGAACAGGGTCTCCAGGTCGCCCCGGTGCCGCTTGCGGAACCGCGCTATCACGCTGTGGTCGGGAACCTCGGCGCACACGATCGTCCGAAACCCAGCATCCCGCACGCACAGGCGCTCGATCTTGCGGCTTGAGCGTTGCCCGTTCGCATACGCATAAACAAGGAGACTAACCATCATCCTCGGCGCGAACGGTGGCGCTCCCGACCCACGCTTCCGGTAGTGCGTCTCGAATGCCGATAGATCCATCAAACCCACGGCATCCAGAAGAAGGTGCACGAGGTCTGTGTCCGGAACCCAATCCGCCATGTCCACCGGCAGAAGAAACCGCTGCCTACGATCTGGTTCTCGGTAAAAATTTGCCATCTCCCCCCCCTTCAAATTGCCTCTCCCAACGGAATCAGGACCCCGTCAGTGGGTCAAGCGGAGATCGTCGGTGGAACCGGTGATTCTGCAACAGCCTCTATCGAGATTCGATTGGAAGTTGGCATGCCCGCCTTTAATCATAACCGGCCGGCCGTGTACACGTCGTCTGCTATTGTTAGCAAAAATTCCAAAAAATATAAACAGTATAAAGAGTTACCCAGTCATCATGGTCCTCTGCTACCGGTTGATCGACCAGTTTGCCAAGGCCGACCGACGCCAGCGATTGTCCTCAGAGGACGCGCCGACAGTCGATGAGGCATCGGTCATCGTACAACCGTGCCGTCTGGCCGTCGACGCCGGCTACCGGCGACGAAGCACCACGGTAAAATTGTTGGCTGGCATCGCCTGAACCCGGTCGAGATCGAGCCCGGCAGCCTGCGCGGTGGGCACGAGTTCGCTCTCCAGGTCCCGGATACCCCATGACGGATCCTGAACGCGCAGACTGGCGTCGAAGCGGGTGTTGCCGTCGCTGGTGTGGGCGCCGTCCCGTCGGAACGGACCGTAAAAGACCAGTGGATCGCCGGGTGCCAGCCAGCGGGCGGCGCCGGCCAGGATGCCCTTCGCCACCGACCACGGCGCGATATGGATCACGTTGGTCGCGACGATGGCGCGGATGTCGTCTGCGGGCTTGAGCGGCCAGTCGACCGCCGCCGCGTCCAGCACCCGCGCCGGCAGCGGCCGTGCGGCTTGTGGTCGCAGGGCGTTCGCCCACAACGGAACGCTCGCAATCCGGCTGGCCTGCGGGTCGGTCGGCAGCCAGCGCAGCGGGGCGAGGGCTGCAGCAAACGCGGCGGCATGCTGGCCAGTGCCGGCGCCGACTTCCAGCACGGTACCGGCGCTCGGCAAGATGCCGCGCAGAACGGCAAGCAGCGGGCCGGCGTTGCGACGAGCCGACGGTGCATCCTCGGCGTCGGGTGGCGCCGGGCCGTCCAACGGGGCCGGCATCGGCTCCAACGCGAGAATGGTAGGGGTGAGGTCGGGGGCTGACGGATGGTCCATGGCAGCCTATGTAGTCTGCATCCTCCCGACCCTGCAATGCACCTGGAGACGCTGATGCTCGCCCGACTGCAACGCTTCATGGCCAGGCTCGAAGCTGGCGGCGACTCGGTGAAGACAGCACCGCGCGACGAACTTGCCATGGCTGCCGCGGTCCTGCTGTCACGCGCGGCGGCACTTGATGGCGGGGTCGATGAACGCGAGCGTGCGGTGGCGGCCGACCGGTTGGTCGAGCGGTTCGGGGTGTCGCGCGAGGAGATCGACGCGGTTATGGCCGAGGCGGCGCAAACCGCCGAGGAATCGGTTGATCTTTATGGGTTCACCCGGGTCCTGAAGGGCCAACTCGACCCGGATGGCCGGCTGATGTTGATGGAAGCGTTGTGGGAGGTGGTCTATGCAGACGGCACCCTGCACGACTACGAAGCCCAGTTGATGCGGCGGCTTGCCGGCTTGCTGTTCGTCCCGGATCGGGACAGCGGCGAGGCGCGCAAGCGCGCTCTTGTGAAACTCGGCCTTGATGCGCCGGGTGCGAGCGATTAAAGACCGGCGGGTCGAGCTCGGAGGAGACGTCGATGACGTACATCGTCACGGAAGCCTGCATTAAGTGCAAATACACCGACTGCGTGGAGGTGTGCCCGGTAGATTGCTTCTACGAGGGTGCCAACATGCTGGTCATCCATCCGGACGAATGCATCGACTGCGGGGTCTGCGAGCCGGAGTGCCCGCCCGAAGCGATCCTGCCGGATACCGAGACCGAGGCGGAGAAGTGGTTGGAGATGAATCGGGAGTATTCCGAGGCCTGGCCGAACATCACCCGCAAGATCGATGCGATGCCCGAGGCGGATGCGATGCAGGCCGAGAAGGGCAAGTTCGAGCGGTTTTTCGATTCCGGACCCGGGCAAGGCAACTGACCACGCGCGGCTGCGCCGCCGTGTCGCACCCGACTTTGTCATCCGACGTTAAGACTCTGGTAACAAGCGTCTTATTTAACGCAGATGCGTTGATTTGCGCTCCGCTGCAGGCCCTCGCCCGCGGCCTTGCCCTACCATTACGCCTCTTTTTGTGGTACCGTCTTTTTCGTTCGGAGCCGGGACGGAGAGTCAAACCCGGCACCGTCCCCGCAATCCGTGGGACCAGGATCGAAGCAAAAATTGCTTCGGATCGTCGTTTGGCGCCTTTCCGTGTGCCGCGACGACGCACCGGGTGGGGTGGTGTGTTTCTGGGGCCTGCGCGGGACCCTCGGATGGACGTATGACAGAGAGCCCGATGACAAAGAAGAGCAGCGAGTTCAAGACCGGTGATTTCGTGGTGTACCCGACGCATGGGGTTGGGTTGATCAAGGGGACGGAGACACAGATCGTCGCCGGCACCGAGCTTGATCTGCTCGTGATCGACTTCGAGCAGGACCGGATGACGCTGCGGATTCCGGTCGGCAAGGCACGGACCAGCGGCTTGCGCCGGCTCAGCAGCCGCAAGCAGATGGACGTCGCCCTGCAGAAGTTGAAGGGGCGTGCCAAGGTCCGGCGGACCATGTGGTCGCGTCGGGCGCAGGAATATGAAGCGAAGATCAACTCCGGCGACCCGGTGTCGATCGCCGAGGTGGTGCGCGACCTGCGGCGCTCCAGCAATCAGGCCGACCAGTCGTACAGCGAGCGGCAGATGTATCAGGCTGCCATCGATCGTCTGGCCCGTGAGTTCGCCAAGATAGAGCAGATCGACGAGGTTACCGCGGTCGATCGGCTGGAAAAGCTGATGGATGCTGCCTGAACGCAGTTCGATCCAGATCATGATGTCATGACATGAGGCGGTGTTTCGGCACCGCCTCATGTCATTGAAGCTCACCTGCAACGCCGGCAAGGTCCCGCTTTCAGCGACGCCGAATGTCGATTCCCGCAGCGACGAACCCTTGGACCCCGGCTCCGGGCCCCTTTCGCCGTGTCGGACGGCCTGCTATCACCGGTGGCTGACGCCATCGCGCCGCACCATTGCAAAGCCGGATGTTGACCAACACCAAAACCGACATGCCCTTCGAACGCTTCGTTGACCTCTCAAGCGGGCGACGGGTGTGGGCGGTGGCGGCGATTCACGGTGCCGCCGACCGGCTGGCGGCTTTGCATGACGCCATCGGCGAGCGGTTCGAGAGCGGCGACCGTCTGGTTTATCTCGGCGACCTGCTGGGCGGCGGCGACGTGCGGGCGGCGATGGCGGAAGTGCTACGGTTCCGCCGGCTGGTGCTGGCCCAGCCACCGCTCTATCTCCCCGACGACATCGTGTACCTGCGCGGCCGGCAGGAAGAGATGTGGCACAAGCTGCTGCAGGTTCACTTCGCACCGCGGCCCAAGGAGCTGATGCGCTGGATGCTCGATCGGGGCGTCGACGCGACGCTGCAGGCCTATGGGGGCGATCCGGCCCAGGGGTTCTCGGCAGCCGACGAGGGGATGGTGGCGCTGACCCGCTGGACTGGACGCCTGAAGGCGGCGATGCAGGCGTCTCCCGGCCATCTCGCGTGGTTCTCGGGGCTGCGCCGTTACGCACACACCGGACCTGGCGGCGTGCTGTTCGTGCACGCCGGCCTTGATCCGGCTCGGCCGCTCACCGACCAGCGCGACGCGTTCTGGTGGGAGAGCGGCACCTTCGCGCGCGCCGCGGCCGGATACAACGGCTTTGCCCGCATCGTGCGGGGCCACGATCCCGATGGCGGCGGCTGGTCGGAGGATGGCGCCATCCTCACCATCGACGGCGGATGCGGCACCGGCGGCCCGTTGATCGCGGCATGCTTCGCAGCGGATGGGGCGCTGCTGGACCGGATCGAGGCCTGACGCGGTTCAATAGCTGACGTGCTTCAGCAACTGGCCAGGCGCCGGTTCCTCGCCGAGTGCAAGACCATTCAATACGCGGAACCGGGCTTCGGCCTGCGGGCCCTCGGGCATCCATTGCGCCAACCGCGCCACCGTATCGCCCGGACGCGCTTCATAAATGTGCAGCCGGTACGGCTTCTCCTTCGCGGCTTCGGCCTCGCTGATTTCACGAAAGCTGAACGTCGTGCGCTGCAGGGCCGTATTCAGTCGCGCCGTATCGTTTGCGGGTGTGCCGAACAGCAGGCGGTAAATCCGATTGTCCCGACCTCTGATCGCGACCAGCCGGAGATCGAAGGGGCCCTGGCTTGCGGAGATCCGGGCGATGCCGGTTGCCGTTTCCATGCCATTCACGTTGAGCGCTGTCAGGTCGGCCAGCGGCAGTCGCGCGCCCCATTGTTGGCGGACGTACTGCAGCATGGTGCCGCCGGTCGGCTTCGGCGCCATGTCAAACACGATCACCGCACCGTTCGGACCGCGGGCGCGCACAGCGGTCGGACCGTTGAGCAGCATGAAGTCGTTCGGCACCGTGAACTCGAAGCGCAGCTTGGGATGAACGAACCGTTGGCCGCGAACGAGTCCCTGGTTCGGCGAGTCGTCGTAAATCATGCCGTCAAGCCCACGCAGATAGGCTGCGTGCTCTGTGCGACCACCGAGCGCTCCGGTACCCAGTGCGGCGGTGCGGGCTTCCTGCACCCGGTCGATGGTGCGTGGGTGAGTCGACAGCAGGCTGCGCTCGTCCGGGTCGGTTCCGGACCCAAGAAGCGCGGAGTCGAGCTTAGACTTGGCGTGCAGGTGCTCCAGGAACGAGGCCATCCCCGCCGGATCGTAGCCGGCTTGGGTCATGTAGCGCAGGCCGAGCGAATCGGCTTCGAACTCTTGCTCTCGGCTGTAGCCGCGCAGGATCAGTCCGCCGCCGGTGTTCAGCATCTGAGCCACGCCCCGATCGCCGATCACTGCCCCCAGGATGCCGGCGCCGAGACCGACCAGAACGCTTCGGCCGTGTTGCTGCGCGCCGTGGCGGGCCGTGACGTGGCCGATCTCATGGCCGACGACACCGGCAAGCTCGGCCTCGCTGTTGGCCAGGGCCATCAGCCCGCGCGTGATGTAGACGTAGCCGCCCGGCAAGGCGAACGCGTTGACGACGGGTGAGTCGAGAACGGTGAATGTGAACGGCACACCGGGCTGCTCGGTTCGAGCAACCAGCGCATTGCCGATTCCGGTCACATAGGCCTGGGTTGCCGGATCATCGTAGGCGCCACCGAACTCGGCGAGGACCTTTGGGTGCTGTTCCCGCCCGAGTTCCTGCTCGTCGTCCTGGGACAGCAGGGTGAATGCCCGCTGTCCGGTTGCCGGATTGGTCGAACAACCGGCCAACCCGCCCCCACCGAGCGTGACTACCGCGGCGAACAGGGCAGAGGCGAGGCGGCGACTCAAAGGGTAGGGCAGCAAGCGCATCATTCCTCCAGTACCTCCAGCGCCTCCGGATGGGTGAGGTCGATCATGGGGCCGTTCAGCGGAAACACCCAACCCCGGCCGCGGACGCGAACCCCGGTCAGGGAGGCGAGATCCACTCCCACTCGCTTGAACGCCCGGCGTGCGTTCGACTCGATCCGAAACGTGAAGTCGCTCCGCCAGTCGGTTCCGAAGTTGAGATAGGTGGTACCGCGAACCGTTGCGGCATCCACCACGCGGCCTTCCACGATCTGCACGCTGTCGAGGTCGTTCCAGGTCTCGGCCGGGTTGCGGATCCGGTAGAATCGGTCGCTCCAGATACCGCGCCGGGCTGCTCGCGCCGTACGCTCCAGGTCAAGCATCAGGGTGGCTCCGGTGGCGGTCCGCGGTTGCGTATAGACCCGCACCAGCCCGTCCATCAGCAGAGCGCCCTGCAGCCAGTATCCGTCGTCGCGGACGATGTGGGCCAAACTGCGGCCCCAGCGGTCGCGCCGATCCTCGGGATGCCAGAGTTGCACGGTACGGCCGAGCAGGGCATGGCCAACGGCAGCGGACGCCTCGGTAGCCAGCGGCCATGCCGGTCGCCCATCGCGCGCCGGTAACGGCGCCTGTACGCCCGCCAGACGAACCTGGTCTCCATCCTCCAACTCGACCGTGTCGCCCGACAGCACCGCCGACACTCGCCCCAATGGCCCTTCGCGCAGGTCGGATGGCGGCCGAGGGCCCGGCCGCGTACCCGCGGCGGCAGGACCAACGAAAGCCGCATACGCCAAACCGGCGATAGCCTGCCGTCTGGTGACGCCGGGGGTGGCAGGTGATGGTTGTAGTGCGCGATCGGTCACGCGTGACGATACCAGCAACTGGTGATCGGGCGGAACGGCGCGATGTGGAGTTCGCTCCCAAGGTAAGTCAGGACCGGACGGCGGGGAGGCACGCCGTCCGGTCCAGGCTGCGCATCCGGGATCAACCCCGAATGCTGCGCAGCATCCACGCGGCCTTGTCGTGCGCGGTGACACGCCCGGTGAGCATGTCCGCCGTCGCCGGGTCGTTGGCCGTCTCGGCAACGTCGACACCGGTCTTCAGGGTGGCGGCGACGGCCGCGTTGCCATCGATCAGGTCGTCGAGCATCGCCTTGGAATCGAGGCCGCCCTTGGCTTCTTCGATCTTGGTGATTTCCTGGAACGCGCGCAGGCCGCCGGGCGCCGGTGCGCCAAGGGCGCGAATCCGTTCCGCCAGCGCGTCGGACGCTGCGTATCCGTCGTTGTACTGTTCCTCGAACAGGTTGTGCAGGCCGAAGAAGTTCGAGCCGGTGACGTTCCAGTGGTAGTTCTGGGTCTTCAGGGCCAGCGTGAAAGTGTCGGCCAGCGCCTGCTCCAGAGCCTTGACGACTGGATCGGTATTGCGGGTCATGGGTGCCTCTCCTTATGCGGTGATGCTGCCGGACCGAATATCTGTCCGGCGGCGACAGGGTTGTATTTGGGTAGTGGCGTACCGTTATCTAATCGATTGATCCAACTGCTCTGATAGGATTGTTCTATGGCATTTCACGGGCTCTCCTTGCGCGATCTCGAGTATCTGGTGGCGGTCGCCGATCACGGGCATTTCGGCCGTGCCGCCGAGGCCTGTCGTGTGAGTCAACCCTCGTTGTCGGCTGGGGTTCGCAAATTTGAGGACGCAATCGGCTTCCGGGTGTTCGAACGGACCAGTCGGCGTGTGATGCCGACCCACGCTGGAGAAGAGGCAATCCGCCACGCCCGGTCGGTGCTGGAGGCCGCTGTCAGGATGATGGATGTTGGGTCCGAGGGGCAGGCGCCGCTGTCCGGATCCTTCGCCTTGGGAGCGATCGCAACCATCGGCCCGTACCTGTTCCCGCGCGCCTTGGCCCCGCTGCTGAAAGCCTATCCGTCGCTGGCCCTGGCGATCGAAGAAGGGCTGACCGAGCACCTGCTGGCGCGCCTGCGCGACGGATTGCTGGACGCGGTCGTGCTGTCGCCGCCGATCGACGAGCAAGGCTTGGCCCTGATCCCACTGTACCGGGAGCCGTTCCGCTTGGCCGTGGAGGCTCGGTCGCCGTTGGCATCGGCGCCGACCGTCACGTTGGCGGGGCTCGACCCGAACGATGCGGTGCTGCTGGACGAGGGCCATTGCCTGCGCGACCAGGCTCTGGCGCTGTGCGCCGGGGCGGGTCACCGGCCGCGCCATACTGCGATGAGCCTGGAGACCCTGAAGGCCATGGTCGCCGCCGGCGCCGGCTACAGCCTGGTTCCGGCGGGCGCCGCACCCGGCGACAGCGATCACGGCGGACTGGTGCGCTACCGGACGTTTCCCGGCGATCAGGTCGGCCGGACCGTGTCGCTTGCCTACCGGCGCTCACGCGATCGGGTCGAGGACGTCCGGCTGCTGGCCGCCGCCCTGCGCGAGCATCGCCCGGCGCACACCTTGGCGATCGCCGGGTTTTGACAATCGGCGGGCCGGACCCGATAACGGCACGCGAAGCGAACGGCGAGGTTTCGGTGGCGCGCGACGATCTGTTTCCGGAAATCCCGTTCCGGCGAAGCGGCTTTCTCGAGGTCGGCGACGGCCATCGCCTGTACTGGGAGGAGAGCGGCAACCCTGCCGGCATACCCGTGGTGTTCCTGCACGGCGGGCCGGGGTCCGGTACCTCGCCGGCGCAGCGCCGATTTTTCGACCCTTCGGCCTACCGGATCGTGCTGTTCGACCAGCGCGGCGCCGGTCGCTCGACGCCGCACGCCTCCGTCCATACCAACACCACCGGCCATCTGGTCGCTGACATGGAGTTGCTGCGCCGGCACCTGCAGATCGACAGCTGGATGGTGTTCGGCGGGTCGTGGGGGTCGACCCTGGCGCTTGCCTACGGGCAGACTCACCCGAACCGCTGCCTCGGCTTCATCCTGCGTGGGATCTTCCTGGGCCGACCGAGCGAGGTCGAATGGTTCCTGACCGGGATCCGCACCGTGTTCCCGGACGCCTGGCGCCGGTTCGCCGAGTTCCTGCCGCCGGAGGAACGCGGCGACCTGCTGAACGGCTACCTGACCCGGTTGCTCGATCCGCGCCCGGACGTTCACCTGCCGGCGGCACGCCGGTGGGGCGGCTACGAGGCGGCCTGCTCGGCGCTGGTGCCGGACGCGCGGCAGTTGGCCGAGATGGACAACGACCACCACTCGCTGGCGCTCGCCCGGATCGAGGCCCACTACTTCGCCAACCGGCTGTTCCTGCCGCCGGCTGGCCTGCTGACCGGCATGGATCGGCTGACCCGGCACCCGGCGGTTATCGTACAGGGCCGCTACGACGTGATCTGCCCGATGGTGTCGGCCGACACTCTGGCGCGGGCGTGGCGCGGGGCTGAACTGGTGGTGGTGCCTGACGCCGGCCATGCAGCCATGGAACCGGGTATTCGCCGCGCCCTGGTCCGTGCCACCGAGCAGATGAAGGCGGTTCTGGCGGCATCGGGAACGGATGCGCTGAAGCGGGTCCGGCCGGGGTGAGAACAACCGTGAAGCCGCACGCCGCTCCGACCACGGGTGGTGTCGAGTTTGAGCTCGTGACCACGCAATCTACAGTGCGCCCATGATCGAGATCGACGGCGTTTGCGCCATTCCCGACGATGAAATCGAGCTGACCTTCATCCGCTCCGGCGGGCCGGGCGGGCAGAACGTGAACAAGGTCTCCACGGCCGTCCAATTGCGTTTCGATGCTCGCGGGTCGCCGTCGCTACCGTCCCACGTCAAGGCCCGGCTGGAGCGTCTCGCCGGGTCGAAGCTGACCAAGGACGGCGCGATCGTGCTGACCGCGAACCGGCACCGCACCCAGCTTGCCAACCGCGAGGACGCGGTGGAGCGTCTCGCCGAGATGATCCGGCAGGCGGCGATCCGGCCGAAGTTCCGGGTGCCGACCCGTCCGAGCCGGGCTGCGAAGACCCGCCGCCTGGAAGGCAAGACCCGCCGGGGCCAGATCAAGGGCCTGCGCAAAGGCATTGCGGGTCCAGAGGGCTAGGTCGGCACGTCCCCAGCCTGAACCGTTACAGGACCTCGAACACCCGGTAGATCGGACCGGTCGGCTCGCGCCGGCCAGTGGCGATGAAGCACGACTTGTTCATCCAGGCATGCGGGCCGTCCGACGCGGTCTCGAAGAACGGGGTGGTGCGGAAGTAGAGCAGGGCTGGATCGACCGACTCGCCGGCCGCCAGCTTGGCCATGACGTCCGCCGAGCCGTGGCGCAGACCCTTGTAGGTCATGTAGATCAGCGCGCCGTCCGACGCCTTCATGGTCAGCCGCACATCGAGTTGGGTGACCCCGTCGCTCCGGTTCAGGATCCAGTCACCGCCGCCGTCCAGCACGGTGCCGCTGAGCTTTGGCCCCTCGAAGGTGCCGCCGGTCACCCGGGCGATGCGCCGGTCGCCGTACTGGGTGTTGCCGACCGCGGCCAGCGGCATGGCGACCGCCAGCCGCATCTCCATCACGAACTCGGTCTTGATCTCGGACATGTGGGTTCCCCGGTTAGTCGACCGCGCGCAGGAAGTCGAAGTCGACGCCGCCGTCGGCTTGCAGCACGTGGTCCATGTAGATCTTGCGGTAGCCGCGCTTGAACTCCGGCTGGACGGCCGACGGGTCGGTCGCGGCGCGGCGCTTCTCGAGCTCCGCCTCGTCGACCAGCAGGTCGAGGCTGCGGTTCTTGACCGACAGCCGGATCCGGTCGCCGGTGCGCACCAGGCCGAGCGGCCCACCGTCGGCGGCTTCCGGCGTGACGTGCAGGATGATGGTGCCGAACGCGGTACCGCTCATCCTGGCGTCCGAGATCCGCACCATGTCCTTCAGACCCTGGCGCGCCAGCTTTTTCGGGATCGGCAGGTAGCCGGCCTCCGGCATGGCGGCCGGGCTCTTCGGGCCGGCGTTCTGCAGCACCATGATGTCGTCGGCCTGGATGTCCAGGTCGGGGTCGTCGACCCGCGCCGCCATGTCGGCGAGCGACGAGAACACCACGCAGCGCGCCTCCTTCTCGAACAGGGTCGGGTCGGCGGCCGAGCGCTTCAGGATGGCGCCGCGCGGCGCCAGCGTGCCGAACAGGGCGACCAGCCCGCCCATCGCCTGAAACGGCTTGTCGAAGGGCCGCACGATCTCGTGGTCGATGTAGCCGGAATGGCTGTCGATCCGCTCGCCAAGGGTCTCGCCGGTGATGGTCATGGCGTCCAGGTGCAGCAGGTGGCGCAGTTCCTTGAGCACCCCGATCAGCCCGCCGGCGGCGAACAGGTCTTCCATGTAGTGGGCGCCGGTCGGCTTCAAGTCGACCAGCACCGGGGTCTCGTCGGACATCGCGTTCAGCCGGTCCATCGACACCGGAATGCCGAGCCGGCCGGCGATCGCCGTCAGGTGGACGATGGCGTTGGTCGACCCGCCGATCGCCAGCAGGATGCGCAGGGCGTTCTCTACCGATTTGGCGGTGATGATGTGGCGCGGCAGCAGCTTGTCCGTGCCGGTGGCGGTCGCCAGTTCCATTGCTCGCACGCCCGACGCCTCGGCGGCGCGCAGCCGGTCGGCGTGGACCGCCGGGATTGCGGCGGTGCCCGGCAGCATGATGCCGAGCGCCTCGCCGATGCAGGCCATGGTGCTGGCGGTGCCCATCACCGCACAGGTGCCGGCGGTGGTCGCGAGGCTGCCTTCGACCCGGCGGATACCCGGCTCGTCGACTTCGCCGGCCCGGAACTTGGCCCAGAACCGTCGGCAGTCGGTGCAGGCGCCCAGCCGCTCGCCGTCATAGGGCGAGGTCAGCATCGGGCCGACCGCGATATAGACCATCGGCACATCGGCGTTGGCGGCGCCCATCAACTGGGCCGGCAGGGTCTTGTCGCAGCCGCCGATCACCACGACCGCGTCCATCGGCTGGGCGCGGATCATCTCCTCCACGTCCATGCTCATCAGGTTGCGGTACATCAGCGAGGTCGGGTTGAGGAACGTCTCGCCGAGCGAGATCGTCGGAAAGTCGATGGGCAGGCCACCGGCCGCCAGCACGCCGCGCTTGGTAGCCTCGACCAGTTCCGGCATCAGCCGGTGGCAGTTGTTGTAGCCGCTGCCGGAACTGCAGATGCCGACCACCGGTTTCGACAGCATGTCGCGGCTGTAGCCCATCGACGACGCCATCGAGCGCCGCAGGTACAGGCTGAACTCGTTGTCGCCATAGTTGGTCAGGCCGCGGGCCAGGCCCTTCGGCGGCGTCGTATCGTCGGTCATGAGCGTTCCTCCTGCGGGCGATCCTAGGCGTTCAGCACCCGGCGGGGAAAGCCCTGGGTGCATCGGATTGGTGCCCGGTCGTCATATCAATCGTGATTCGTCAGGACCCGGTGTCGCAGCCGAGCGCGGCGCGCACCCGCTCGACCTCCATGGCATGAAACAGCGCAGCCTGCGGCCCCCGGTCCGGCCCGAAATACAGGCCGAGTTCGCTGGCCAGCCGGAAGAAGCCAGGTGCCGGCAATCCCGCACGCTTGGCCGACACCACGACCGCGGCCAGCAACGGCTGGCCGACCGCGTGATCGGCTCGCATCAAGGCTTCCAGGGCCTCAGTCGTGCGGTGGATGGCCTGCGGAGGCTTGATCCCGGCCGCACCGGCCAGGTCGAGATAGGTCAGCGTCGTTCCCTGGCGAGCTGTGTGCTCCAGGATTGGACGCAGCCGTTCGGCAAGGTCTTCGGTCGGGGTGTCGGTCACGGCATCTGGCGCTTTGATCGGTGGATCGGTATAGCCGGGGGATGATCCTCGTCCGCGGCGTCCTGTTCAACCTGCTGTTCTTCGGCTTCACCCTGACCCTCGGGCTGGTCGGGATGCCCGCATTCCTGTTCGGGACCCGCCCGGTTCTGGCTATTGCCCGGTTCTGGTCGCGCTCGGTCCTGACATTGACCCGGGTGGTCGCCGGCATCGACGTGGAACTGCGCGGGGCGGAAAACCTGCCGAAGGGGGCGGCTATCGTCGCCGCCAAGCACCAGTCGGCGTGGGAGACACTGTATTTCACTGAGTTGCTGGACGCCCCGGCGGCGGTCCTGAAGCAGGAACTGGTGAGAGCGCCGATCATCGGCCCGTACTTCCGGGCACTGAACATGATCCCAGTCGACCGCAAGGCGGGCGCTGCGGCATTGCGGCAGATGGTCGAAGGTGGGCGCGCCGCGGCCGCCGTCGGTCGGCCGATCCTGATCTTCCCGCAAGGGACTCGTGTGGCTCCGGGGGCGAAAGCGCCCTATCACCCTGGCACGGCGGCGCTGTACACCGGGCTCGACCTGCCGGTGGTGCCGGTCGCGCTGAACTCCGGGATGTACTGGTCGCGCAATGCGTTCTGGAAGACTCCCGGCCGTATTGTTGTCGAGGTGCTGCCGGCGATCCCGCCCGGCCTGAACCGCAAGGTGTTCATGGCGCGGCTGGAGGAAACGTTGGAGTCCGCGACAGCGCGGCTTGAGGAAGAGGCCCGGCTCGGCAAACGTTGACGGCGGGCGCGTTGTTCAAGGGTGTGCCTCGCCGACCACCCGCTGCAACCCCTGCTCCAGGGACAACCGAGGCGACCATCCGAGACCGGTCAGGCGGGTGTTGGTCCCGTACAGTAGGGCGGGATCTCCGGGTCGCTCGGCGCTCAACGACAGGATCGGTTGCGGGTCGGCGTCCAGCAGGCGGGCAAGTTCGCGGACGACGTCGGCTATCCGTCGAGGACGGCCGGAACAGATGTTGAACTCCCCCGTCGCCTCCTGACGGGCAAGCTGGACGAAGGCCTCGGCGAGTTCGGAGGCGTGCAGAAAGTCGCGTTCGGCGTCGCCGTTCACGCTGAACGGCGGGCGTTGTCCCTGCAAGGATGACATCAGCGACGGAACCAGCCGGCCCGGCGGCTCGCCGGTCCCGAACGGCAGGAAGATCCGGCCCCAGGCCAGCGGGACACCGTGCATGCCGCAGATCGCGGTCGACAGGCGCCGTGTCGCGTCTTTTGCCACGCCGTACAGATTGGACGGTGTGAGCGGCGTCTGGTCTTCGACGCAACAGCCGTGCGACCAATCGTATTCGGCACAGGTACCGGCGATGGTCACATGCTTCCCGCCGGAACTGACAAATGCCTCAACCAGCCGGGACGTGGCATCGACCCAGCGCAGGTTGAGCGGCGACGCCCAGAACTTGCCGTGTTCGACGTACCACGCCAGGTGGATCAGATGGCTGGCCGACGCCTCGTCCGCCAACCGGTCGAGATCGGGTCCCGCCAGCAGGTCGGCTTCGATGAAGCTGCCAATGCCTTGGCCGTCGGGCCGGTGGCGGCCGATCGCAACGGTCGCGATACCGTGACCGGCCAGACACTCCGCGACGTAGCGCCCGAGGAAGCCGTTCGCGCCGGTCAGCAGCACCTTCATGCTCGGCTCCCGCTTGTCCGCAAGGCTGTGTT
>ABHC01000021.1:0-52500 GCA_000171835.1 alpha proteobacterium BAL199
ACGCTACCTCAGAGGTAGTTGTTCCGCTTCTTCCACTCGGTCTCGTGCTTGTAGATGTCGTTCCAGTCGGTCTGGGTGAAGCCGACGATGTACGGCTCTTTGGCAATCGTCTTGCCGTAACCGACCATGTAGTTGACCAACGTGTGGTCGGCTTCGCGCATGGTCAGCTTGCCACCCACTCCGAACGGCGAGTCGATGGTGCGTCCGGCGGTTGCCGCCGCCATCTTCTCAGCGTCGGTGTTGCCGCCGGTCTCCTGCAGCGCCGCCACGATGAAGTCCATGCCGGTCGCGTTCTCCCAGCTCCAGTTGGTCGGCAGGACCTTGGAGTTGGCGATGAACTCCTCGTACCACGCCTCGTTCTCGGCGGTGTCCGGGATGTCCTTGTGGTAGCGGCTGCCGGAGTGCACGCCCTCAGGCCGACTCTTGATCGCCGTGATCACCGGATAGTCTCCGAGATTGACCGCGAAAGCCTGGAACTGATCGAACAGGCCATACAGGCTGGCCTGGTCGAAGAACGCCACCAGATCGCCGCCCCACAGCGCCGAATACACGGCCTGCGGCTGGGCGTTGAGCAGCGCCGTCACATTCTCGGTGTAGTCCGGCTGGAAGATCTTCGGCCAGGTCTGCTCGACGATCTCCACGTCGGGCGCAAAGATCTTGACGTACTCCATGAACTCCTTGGTGTTGTCGCGGCCATAGGCGTAGTCCGGCGACACCGTGGCCCACTTCTTCAGGCCCTTTTCCTTCGACACCTTAGCGGCATAAAGCCCGCCGCCGACGGCGTCATGGATGCCCTGACGGGCGGTCCGGAACACCCACGGAACCCGGTTCTTCGGATCCGCCGTCAACGACGAGGTCTCCGAGTTGGTGTGGATGCAGAACTTCTTGACGTCGCGAACCACCTCGTTGACCGCGAACGAGGCGCTCGATGCCTCGGCATCGAGAATGATCTCGCAGCCTTCGTTGTTCACCAGGTCGCGGGTCATGCGGGCCGCTTCGTCCGGCTTGCCGCGCGAGTCGCGCACCACCAGCTCAAGCATGCGACCGTCGATACCGCCGGCCTTGTTGACCCGCCGGACCGTGACCATGGCGGCGTCGACCGAAGACTCGCCCAAGATGGCCACCCGGCCGGACATGATCGTCGGCATGCCGATCTTGATCGGCTTGCCGGCGGCCTTCAGATACGCCGGAAAGCCGGTGATCGCGGTGCCCAGTGCCGCGGCGCCGACGGCGCCCTTCAAAACGGTGCGCCGGTCGATGCCCTGACGCAGGCCTGTGCTTGTCTTCTTCGTTGCGCTCCTCGCTGAGTTGCATGCCTCACCATAGCGTCGCGTTCGGCCGGCACGTCATTTTGTTCGTATGAATTCGATCGTCGGGAGTCTGGTGATCCGGGCACTCGACTGTCAAGGCAAATGAACCCTGACTCATTGGTCATTTACATTTCATTCGTGCTTGCGGATCACCGGCCGCCAACGCCGCTACTCCGATGCCGGTGCGGCTCGCGATTCCTCGATCCGTTCCCGCAGCAGATCGATGCGATCACCGCCCCAGAACAGCTCACCGTCGAACACGAACATCGGAACTCCGAACACGCCCATCGCCTCGGCTTCGGCTACGATCGCCTCCTGCTCCGCCCGGCCCGCCCCCTCGGCGTACCCTTCGAACGCCGCCGCATCGCCGCCGATCGACGCAACCAGGGCTGAGACCTCCGACAGCACGTCGATGTCCAGTTCGCGCTTCCAGAACGTCTCGAACACCGTGTCGTGATAGGCTCGAAAGATCCCGGTTCGCTGGGCGAAGATCATGCCGGCGCTGGCATAGTAGCCGTTGTAGACCCGCTTCGGTCCCTTCAGGACCAGTCCCTGCTTGTTGGCGTAGCGTCGGGCATCCATGTACGAGTACCGCACCCGCCGCCAGGAATGCTCGGTGCGCTCCTCCACCGACCCCAGGTACTCGGCGATCCGCAGTGTGTAAGGCAGCCACTCGAGTTCGATGTCGAGCGCCTCGGCCAACTCGTAGGTCGGCTTGACCGCAATGAAAGCATACGGGCTCTTGTAGTCGGTATAGACCCGCACGACGGGCTTGCTCATGACGTGTGTTCCTTTGTCTGCCGGCCACGCCGAACCCGGGTCGACGCCCGCTCCCGGTCCCAGCACTCCGGAGTCAACCCGGCGCTACGCAACACGTGCTTCTCGACTTTGGCAGTCGGGGTTTTCGGTAGTTCGTCGATCACCCGGATGAACCGCGGGAGCATGAACGGCGCCAGCCGCGGCTCCAGATGAGCGATGATCGCGGCCGGATCGATGTTTCGTCCCGGTACCGGGGCGAGGACCGCCAGCACCTCGTCCTCGGTATACTCGCTCGGCACCGCAACCACGGCGGCCTCGCGCACGTCGGGATGGGAGAGGATCTCCTGTTCCACCTCATAGGACGAGATGTTCTCGCCACGCCGGCGGATTGCGTCCTTCAATCGGTCCACGAACGAATAGTCGCCGTCGTCATCGCGAACGAACACGTCGCCGGTATGGAACCAGCCGTTGCGCCACGCCGCTGCCGTCGCTTCCGGCCGACCATTGTAGCCATGGGTCATGGTCCAGGGATCGTCGGTTCGGATGATCAGTTCGCCTGGCGTGTCGTCGGGCACCGGACAATCGTGCTCATCGACCAGGCGCACGGTCACCCCGGCGCGCAGGCGACCGCAAATGCCGGGCTTGGCGGGATTGGCCCCAGAGATCAGCGGTGTGCTGATCTCCGTCATGTTGAACAGCGTGAACACGTCGACCCCGAACCGCTCGTGGAACGGCGGGCCGGCCTGTCCGAGCGGTACGATCATCACCGCGTGCAGCCGGTGCTTTCGGTCGTCGATGGACGGCGGCTGCTTCAGCAGAAAGGTCGCCATCGCGCCCAGAAGGAACACCGACGTCACCTCAAGCCGGCGGACTGTCGACCAGAAACGGTCGGTGCGGAATCGGTCGACGACCGCAACCGAAGCGCCGACGCACAGAGCCATGCTGGCGATGAAGGCCCCGCCGATGTGGAAGATCGGCATGTGCAGCAGGTGCCGGTCGTCTGCCCTGGTGCAGGTCCAGGTCGCGGGATTCATCGCGGTGTAGCTGTGCAGATAGGATGACAGAACGCCCTTCGAGCGCCCGGTGGTACCGGAGGTAAAAATAATCGACTGGGTATCCCAGGGCTCGATCGGACGTTCCAGCGGTCGGGGTTCAGCGGACGGATCGAGCAAAACCGTCTGGTCGTGGATCTCAACACCTTCGGGCACGGCCGAAGGCAGGCCGTCGCCGGTCACGACGATGCGCTTCAACGCACCGGTCGACACCTCTAGTATCCGACCGACCGCCAGCGGATGAACAATTGCCAGCGCCGCGCCGGAATCCGTGATCACATGCTCCAACAAAGCGCCGCGGTAGGCGGTATTCACCGGAACCATGACGGCGCCGATATAGTTGGCGGCGAACATGGCCTGCAGGCCGAGGGCGCCGTTCGGCAGCATGATCAACACGTGGTCGCCCTGCCGGACGCCGAGTCGCTGCAGTCCGGCCGCCATGGTCCGCACGGCCGCCAGGGTGTCGGCGAAGCTCCACCGCCCGCCATCCTCGAACACAGCATAGGTCTCATGGCCCCGGGTCACCGCATGCCGTTCCAGCGCGTAGCGCAGAACGCACGCGTCGACGGGCTGCAGCGGTTCGGTGCTGTTCTGCATCCGGCGGTCCCTCGGCTGGACCTCTGCTATCGGCTCAGGACGAAGCCCTCATAGCCCTTGGCCGCCACATCGTTGCAGATGCCGCGGTAACGGGCCATCCCGCCAGCGTAGGGCATGAACACCCGCGGCTTGCCGGGCACGTTGGCGCCGAGATACCAGGAGTGGTTGGCCAGCGGCAGCAAGGTGGCGTTGGCGGCAGCGTTCACTTCATCGACCCAGCGATCGGCGGCGTCGGCTGAGGCCTCGATCCGTTTCACTCCGCCGGCACGCAGGTGCGCGATGCAGTCGGTGATCCATTCGACGTGCTGCTCGATCGCCACCGGCATGTTGCACAGCACCGACGGGCTGCCCGGCCCGGTAACCGTGAACAGGTTGGGGAATCCCGCCACCTGAAGGCCCAGATAGGTGCGCGGCCCGGCGCTCCAAACGTCCTTGAGCGACCGACCGTCCCTTCCGGCAATATCGATGCTGAGCAGCGGCCCGGTCATCGCGTCGAAACCGGTCGCGAACACGATGACGTCCAGGTCATAGGTTGCGCCGTCGCGGGTGACGATACCGGTCGGCGTGACGCGCTCGATCGGCGCCGCCCGTACGTCGACCAACGACACGTTTGGCCGGTTGTAGGTATCGAAGTAGTTGCTGTCGATCGGTGGCCGCTTGGTCGCGAACGGATGGTCGATGTCCGACAGCTTGGCCGCGGTTTGCGGATCCTTGACGATCTCGCGGATTTTGCGCTTCAGGAAGTCGGCCGCCGTATCGTTGGCCGCCTTGTCGACCAGCAGGTCGCGGAAGCTGGCGCGGAACTGCAGCCCACCCTTGGCCCAGGCCGCCTCGTACACCGCCTCGCGCTGCTCCGGCGTCAGGTCGTGGGCCGAGCGGTCCTCGATCGCGAACGGATGGCCGTTGGCGGTGGAGTGCATCAGCGCGCGGATCGCCGGATGGTTCTCCTTCACGTACCGCTTGAACTCGGGCTTGAGCGGCGCGTTGTGGGCCGGGATGCTGTAGTTCGCCGTGCGCTGGAACACTGTCAGATGCTTGGCCGTCTCGGCGATCACCGGAACCGCCTGGATGCCGGTCGACCCGGTGCCGATCTGGCCGACCCGCTTGCCCGTGAAGTCCACCCCGTCGTGCGGCCAAAGTCCGGTGTGGTACCACTCGCCCTTGAAGTCATCGAGGCCCTGGATCTTCGGGATATTGGTCGAAGACAGGCAGCCGACCGCGGTGATCAGATAGGTCGCCGAGTAGCGCTCGCCCGCCTCGGTCTCCACCGTCCAACGGTTCGCCGCCTCGTCGAAGCGGGCGGTGGTCACGCGGGTGCCGAAGCGAATGTCGCGGCGCAGGTCGAACCGATCGGTCACGTGGTTCAGGTAGCGCATGATCTCCGGCTGTTCCGGGTAGCGCTCCGACCACTCCCACTCCTCCAGCAGTTCCTTGGAGAAGGTGTAGCAGTAGGAGTGGCTTTCGGAATCGCAGCGCGCGCCCGGATAGCGATTCCAGTACCAGGTGCCCCCTACTCCGTCGCCGGCCTCCAGCACCCGCGCCGTCAGGCCGAGACGGTCTCGCAAACAGAAGAGTTGGTAGAGACCCGAGAAGCCAGCGCCGATGATCAGCGCATCAAACTCGGCGGAAGGCGCGGTGCCGCGCAAGGTCGATCCCTGGGTCATGTCCGACAACACTCCGCTTAGATAAAAGATGATTTATGAACCATGATTCATTTTTATCTGCTTACCACCGCGTCGTCGACCCCTTTCAGCATCACGAACGCAAATTACCACACGACGGAACCCAGAATCGTTGAGCGCCCGCAACAGTCATGTCGACGAGGAACTGGAACTGACTCGGATTGCCAGGATCGTCGGGTGGCTCCGCACCCAACCACCGCACGGCATTCATGGCGTGGTGCGCTTGTTCAGAAGGGTTTGTCAGGCAAGGCCACATAAGCCTGCCGCCCGCAGAACACTGTAATATCGCGCACACTCGCCCCGGCTATTGCCTCGTACAGGAAGTCTTTCACGACAGTGCCGTCTTCGAGCGACAGGGTGCCGAACCGCGTACCCTCGATCTCAGATGACCAGCGCTCCACCGTCGACGTAGATGATGGATCCCGTCGCAAAGCCTACAGCCATGAACGTCAGGATCTGCCGCGTGACGTCTTCGCCCGCGCCGACCCGACCGACCGGCAGGGCGGCAGCCCAACAGCAGCCGGGCATTGTGCATGGTCATGAGCGTGTGTTCTTCGGGCGGAATGGTTCCAAGTTCCTGCCCGGAAACGATATCCGTGAACGACAGATGAGAATGGCCGTCGATCAACCCGGGCATCAGGGTCCTGCCAGCCACGTCGATCGTCGTCACGCCGGGTGCCGACAGTTTCGCATCGCCCGGCGCGACTACCTTGATCCGGTTGCCCTCGATCAGGACGGACGCCGGATAGATCGCGCGCCCGGTACCGTCCCAGACATTGGCATTCTCGATAAGAATCCGGCCGATGGTCGCTCTCCTTCAACGCAATCGGGTCGCAGGCCGTCCGTATCCCTTAACCGCGAAGACGTGCCTGGTTGGCATCGAACAGCGGCGAGTGCTGGATCCGCGCGGGCAGCCGGGCGCCGAGCAACTCGATCTCGAAGCCGTCCGTTCGCTCTGCGACTTCCTTCGGAACGTAACCGAGCGCGACCGACAGGGTGGAGTTGTGCGCGTAGCCGCCCGAGGTAACCCAGCCGCAGACCTCGCCGCCGAACCAGATCGGCTCGTCGCCGATAACGTCGGCGTCCGCGGCGTCCACAATAAACGTTCGCAACCGCAACTTGCCGCCTTGGTCCCGCTCCTGGATGGCCGCCGCCTTGCCGATGAAATCGGCCGGCTTGCCATAGGCGACGAACCGATCCAGTCCGGCCTCCAGCGGGCCGTAGATCGGCCGGTATTCGCGCGCCCAGGAGCCGTAGCCCTTCTCCAGACGCAGGGCGTTCAGGGCGCGGCCGCCGAACGGCCGGATGTCGAACTCTGAGCCGGCCGCCATCAGGGTCTGGTAGACATGGCGCTGGTGCTCCGGCGCCATCCATAGCTCATAGCCGAGGTCACCGGTGTAGCTGACCCGGCCAACCAGGCAGGGCGCCATCCCGACGTCCATGCGCTGGATGTCCATGAACTTGAACGCCTCGCCCGACACATCGTCGTGCACCACCTTGGCCAGCACCTCGCGGGACCGCGGCCCGGCGACCGACAGCCCGGTCATGGAGACGCCATGCGCCTGGATGGCAACCGAACCGTCGGCGGGCGGATGCCGCTCGAACCAGCGCATGTGGTACTGCTCGGCAGGCCCAGAGCCCGCGATGAACCAACTGCCATCGCCGAGGTTGGCCAGGGTAAAGTCCCCAATCAGCTTGCCGTCTTCCTTGAGCATCGGCGCCAGGGTCATGCGCCCCGGCTTCGGCAGCCGGCAGGCCAGCATCCGGTCGAGCCATTCCTCGGCGCCGTCGCCGGTGACGGTGTACTTCGCGAAGCTCGTGGTCTCAGACAGTCCGACGCCGTCGCGTACCGCCGCCACTTCTCGGGCCACATGCTCGAAATCGGTCGACCGGCGCCAGGAGAACGCGTCGCTGACTCCGGCCGGCGCGAACCACAGCGGTACTTCGAGGCCGTAGGCGACGCCCCATTGCGCGCCTTGCGCTGAGAGCAGGTCGTATACCGGCGTAGTCCGCAGCGGCCGGCCGGCGGGAAGTTCCTCGTTGGGATACCGGATCGAGAAGCGCCGCGAGTAGTTCTCGCGCACCTTGGCGTTGGTGTAGGCCATGCTGGCCCAGTCGCCGAAGCGCGAGACGTCCATCGCCCAGATATCGGCACCCGGATCGCCGTCGATCATCCAGTTGGCGACCGCCAGCCCGACGCCGCCACCTTGACTGAACCCGGCCATGACCCCACAGGCACACCAGAATCCGGGAAGGCCGCGCACCGGGCCAACCAACGGGTTGCCGTCGGGCGCGAAGGTGAACGGGCCGTTGATGATCTGCTTGATTCCGGTCCGCTCGAACGCCGGGAAATGGCGGAACCCGACCTCCAGGGACGGCGCGATCCGGTCGATGTCGGGTGCCAGCAACTCGTGCCCGAAATCCCACGGGGTGTTCCGTTCCGACCAGGGCTTGCCGGCTTTCTCGTAGGTACCCATCAGCATGCCGCCGCGCTCCTGGCGCAGATACAGCTCACCGTCAAAATCGATGACGTGGAGCATCTCCTTACCGGACTTGGCGTTCCATTCGGCGACTTCCGGCATGTCCTCGGTGATCAGGTACATATGCTCCATCGCGAGCACAGGCAGTTCCAGACCGACCATGCGCCCGACCTCGCGGGCCCACAGACCACCCGCGTTGACCACATGCTCGGCCACGATCTCGCCCTTGTCGGTGATCACCCGCCACTGGCCGTCCTCCCGGCAGACCAGATCCTCGACCTTGGTATGTCGATGGATCTCGGCACCAAGCGTGCGGGCCGCCTTGGCATAGGCGTGGGTGACGCCGGACGGGTCCAGATGGCCGTCGACCACGGTGCGCAGCGCGCCGACGAACTGTGTCGGGTCCAGCAGCGGCATCAGTTCGTGGGCCTCGCGAGCCGAGATCTCTTCCAACTCGATGCCGAGATAACGCCCCTTGGCGACGAGGCCGCGCAGGAACTCCATGCGCGCCTCGGTCGCCGCCAGCATCACGCCGCCGGTCAGGTGCACGCCGGTCGCCTGGCCCGACAGTTCCTCGATCTCCTTGTACAGGTCGATCGTGTACTGCTGCAGCTTGGCAATGTTCGGGTCGCCGTTGATGGTGTGCATGCCGCCGGCGGCATGCCAGGTCGACCCCGACGTCAGCTCGTCGCGCTCGACCAGGACCACGTCGGTCCAGCCATGCTTGGCAAGATGGAACAGAACAGAACAGCCGACCACGCCGCCACCGATCACCACCACGCGCGCATGCGATTTCATGTCGTTCATCCCACTCGTTGGATAGGTCGTATCCGATCGCTCCGCCCGTCGGCGATCGTGGTTGCGAACTCCGGCGGTGTCACGCCCGGTTTCACGGCTCACCGCTGCCGATCTCTTCCCGGCGCTGCGCCATGTAGGCCTGAAGCGCTTCGCGGATCGCCGGGTCGAGAACGGGTTCTTCGTATTCCTGCAGCGCCTTCTTCCACAGCTGGGTGGCGCGGGCGGTGGCGTCGAGACCACCGCTTTCCTGCCACGCCTCGAAGTTCTGCCAGTTCGACACCAGCGGCTGGTAAAAGGCCGTGGTGTAGCGTTCCATGGTGTGTGGCGAGCCGAAGAAGTGCCCGCCGGTCGGAACCGCGGCAAGCGCGTCCAACGCCAGTTCGCCTTCATCAACCCGGATCGGTGTCATGAACTCCATCATGTGCTGGATCATTTCCACATCCAGGATGAACTTCTCGTAGGACGCGGTCAGGCCACCTTCCTGCCATCCGGCCGCATGGTAGACTAGGTTGCAGTGCCCCAGCAGCGCGCCCCACAGCGCCATCATTGTCTCGTATGCGCCCTGCGCATCGGCGGCGTTCGACGCCGAGCCCGGGGTGCTGCGGTACGGCAGGTTGTAGCGTCGGGCCAACTGTCCGCTGGCGACGTTGGCCTTGGTGTTTTCGGGGGTGCCGAAGGCGGGCGCTCCCGAACGCATGTCGACGTTGGAGGTGAAGGCGCCGTACGACACCGGCGTGCCAGGACGGATCAACTGGGTCAGCACGATACCGAACAGTGCCTCGGCGTTCTGCTGGGCCAGCGCGCCGGCCAGGGTCACCGGGCTCATCGCGCCCATCAGTGTGAACGGCGTCACCGAGATCGATTGGCCGTGTTCCGCCATGACCATCAGCCCGTCGGCCATCGCCTCGTCGAACCGCCGGGGGCTGTTGACCGAGATGATCGTGGTGACGCCGGGGCTCTCGGCAATCTCGTCCAGCGAGATGCCGCGCGCGATCGCCATCATGCGAATCCCGTCGAGCGCCCGGTTCCGGCCGATGGCGGTGACGTGAAAGGTCTTCGAGGTCAGGGACAGGTTGGCGAAATAGGTGTCGAGGTGGCGCGAATTGGCCGGCAGTTCGATCGGCGCGCAGACTTGATTGCCCAGCATGTGGATGCAGTTGAAATGCTGGGCGAGCCGGGCAAAATCGCAGAAATCCTGAAGGTTTCCGGCGCGTCGTCCACGCTCCATGTCATGTACGTTCGGCGGTCCGGCAACCAGGGTGAACACCACGTCGTTGCCACCGAGGTGGACCATGTTCTCCTGATCGCGCGGCGTCAGGGTATAGGCGGCCGGGGCGAGCTTGATCGTCTGCGCCACCAGCGCGCGGTCGAGGCGGACCGTCATGGTCGATCGGTCGACCGACGCGCCCGCCTTTTCGAAAATGTCGAGCGCGCGGGTGCTCATCATCTCGATGCCGAGTTCCTCCAGGATGCGCATGGAGGTCTCGTGGATCGCCTCGATCTGGTCGTCCGACAGGATGGGGAGCGGCGGCCAGGGATTGCGCACCCGGCGGCGCGGCAACTGTGGAATGCGGCTGGCATCGCGCCCGCGTCCACCACCGCGGCCGCGCCGTACCGCCCTCGATCCGCCGTCGTCCGTCATGGCTGGCGTTCCTTCAGGCTCTGTCGGCCGGAATCATCCGGCTGCATGGTGATGCGTTCACGCTCGGGCTGCGACATCGCCATCTGCTGATCGGGAGAACAGGCCGGTCATAAGGTCTTCGGCATGCGCCCGGTCGGCATCAAGTTCCGTCACCGCCTTTTCGATCAACGCGCTGCGATCGACGCCCAACAGAGGGACCGCGTAGGCACGGTACTTTTCGACAAGCTCGGCATCGCTCAGCGGGTTCTCCGGATTCCCACGCGCGACGGTCGGCTCAGAGCGGATCGAAGTGCCATCAGCCAGATGGAAGACCGCATGAGCCCAGCGCTCGGCCGGGAATCGCGCGTTGTACGACGCATCCTCGCGCAGAATCATCGACCGGCTGAGCCGGAGGGTGTTCGGATCGGCGAGCCCAGCGTCACCGACCTCGGGTGCGCCGATCGTTCCTTTGACCAGGGCCGCCGCAACCGGGAACGGCAGGCTGTACTGCGCCGCTTCCGTTGTTTCCGGAGCATGGGCCGCCAATCGGGCGGCCTCATGGAAGGTGACGACCTCAACCCATGAAATGGCCCTCGCCGTCAGCTTCAGCCGACGTTGCAGGCTGACCGCTGCCTCGACTGCCGGCTGGGCCCAGCGGCAGACCGGATAGGCCTTGAAGTACTGTTCCATGACGCACCATCGGGCCCCCAGATCACCCCACAGCTCCGTCAGTGCCGGATCTTCCATCGTCACCGCCGGAGCGCCCGTGAAGCCGTCCGCCGCAAGGTAGGCCGCGCTGAGGCCGGCGAGCGCGCCCCAGCCAGAGCCGTCCTTGACCATCGTCGGGTGGTCAATGCAGCGCATCATCTGGCTGCGCGGCCCGTGGTACTCGGCAATGCCGAGCGCTTCACGGGTCTTCTTGGCATCAAGGCGCAGATGACGGGCGCCGACCGCCGCGCAGGCGATCGCATTCCACGCCCCGGAGGTGTGGTAATCGCGGGCCGTGGCGTGCAACGCGATGCCGGCGCGGGTCGCGATCTCGTAGCCGAGGACAAGACCGGCCAGGATCTCGCGGCCATCCATGGTCCCACCGTCCTCGGCCAGGGCCAGGAGCGCCGGCAGTACGGCCACCCCCATGTGGCCCTTAGTCAGGACGTGGCCGTCATGAGCGTCGAAACTGTCGATTGTCGACGCGCCGGCCAGGGCGGCGCCCAACGGGCTGACCAAGCGGCCGTCAAAGAACAACCGGGCGCCGTTGCCCCCAGTACCGGCACCGTAGTGGCGCACGGCATGATCATTGACGATCCGGGACAACGCGGTGCAGGTGCCCGCAGCAGCGACACCGATCAGATCTAGCAGGCATCGCTTGGCCTGGGTCACCACCGAAGCCGGCAGGTCCTCGAAGCGAAGGTCGTGGATGAAGTCGACTGGCGACGCCGGCATGGCCATTGATTGGTATGCTGCCGAGCCCCCTGGCACAGCAGACTAAACCGTAGGCGCGTGCCGCGTCGCGCACGAGCCAGCGATTCGTCAAAGTCTGTCATAATTCCGACAAGCGGATGACCCACCCTATTCAGTGCTGCCCCTTACCGCCAGCCGCTGCTGCATCGCTAACCGCGAGGGGTTGATTTCGGCCGCGCCTAGCCTGTCCCGGAGTGACCTTGAAGACTTCGCGATAGCAGCGCCCGAAATGCGAAGCGCTGGCAAAACCGGATTTGGCGGCGATTTCCGAAATGGGGTCGGCGGACTGCAACAGCATCAGTTGGGCGTGCCGCAGGCGTAACTCCAGATAGAAGCGCGACGGTACCCGGTCGAACTGCCGCAGGAACAGCCGTTCCAACTGACGCGACGAAATTCCGGCAGCTTGCGCCACCGCCTGGGTCGGCACGGGATCCGCCATGTTCTGTTCCATCAGCGTGATGGCCCGCACAAGCCGCCGGTCGGTAATGCCGTAGCGCCACTGCACCGACATGCGCTGGCTTTCCCCCGCCGGTCGAATACGGGTGTGCAGGAACTGTTCGGCAACGTCGGCGGCGACGGTGGCACCGTGCTGTTCGGCGACCAAGGCCAGCATCAGGTCCAGCGCGGCGGTGCCCCCGGCGCAGGTCAACCGGTCACGATCGATGCAGAACAGATCGCGCGAAACCTCGATGTCTGGGAATTCCTCGGCGAAGTCGTCCTGCAGTTCCCAGTGCAGCGTGCAGCGGCGGCCGGTGAGCAGTCCGGCACGGGCCAGCAGGAACGTCCCGGTGCTCACCGCTCCCAGCCGGCACTCGTCATGAGCCAGCCGGCGCAGCCAACCGAGGACCTTCGGGTCTCGGTAGTCGGCGATTCCAAGGCTCGATACCACAATTGCCATAGACAGCCCGGTCGCCCGCCCGATCGCGGCGTTGACGACCATGGTGAACCCACTGCTGGCCTTAACCGGCTCGCCGTCTACGCTGACCAGTATCAGGCGATAGGCCTCGCGCCCCAACACTCGGTTGGCTGACCGCAGTGGCTCGCTCGCTGCGCTCAGCGCCATCAGCGAGAAACCTGGCACAAGAAGAAACCCGACCTCTTCGGACGTCACCATGGAAGTCTCGGATCCTCCCGAAGTTCGGGACAGCGGGTAACTGACGGGCCTAACGGCGCCTCACCGCCACTGCCAGAGACGGTATGGTCCCGGCCTCTCCGGGCATGGATACATAGGGCTCGGTTCGTTCCTCAATCCGCAGGTTGGGATCGCCGCTGATCACTGCTCCAAAACCCCGATCCCAAAGCGTCGTCTTGACGGTCAGCACGATCACCCCGCCGGGACGGGTGATGCGAACGATTTCGGGCAGACCTTCGACACCAACATGCCCAGTGGTGAACACGCCGGTGGCGATCACCGAAGCGAATTCCCCGTCGGCAAACGGCAGGGACGCTCCCAGGGCAAGGTGGTGCAGTTGCGCGTAGCTGCTCCTGCTGCGGGCAACGGCAAGCATGCCCTTCGAAAAATCCAGTCCGACCACTGGCGTGAATCCGAGAATACCCAGCCAATCCCCCAGGAGACCTGTGCCGCATCCGGCATCGAGCACCGGACCCGCTCCCCGCGGGGCATGGCGGGCGAGCAGGGCCAAACCGACCGCCGGATGACGATAGCCAGCACGGCTCATATCGGCGTCATAGGTGGCGGCCCACCCGTCGTAAAGGGCGGCTACCTCTTCCGTAGTGCCGGCATCATAGACCGCACCGAGATGCCCAGTGTGCAACTCCGAGGTCATGTTCCGCCCCCAGTTCCTGCCGTACTTTGTCTTCTGCCATCCACGCCCGGTCGGCGACCGTCATCCGATAGAGCCGTTCAACGCTCAAGCCGCAAGCTGAAAGCTCTCGATCCACTCTGCTCAAGCTGGCTGCGTCAGAGGACCCTTGAGACCGGAAATCGGGAAAAGTGATCTTCCCTTCTCTCTATCGCCATGTGCACAGAAAGAACGTGGGTAAGGCCTGCGGCACTGCCGAGCGGCAGATCTATTCCCAGGATATGAACATACGACTTCCGATGATCCATCAACGACCCTTGGACGATGCCGATGAACGGTCGTTCGGCCATTCTCTTGAAGTAAGCAAGTTCCACATCCACCCAGGCCTCGGGCGTTTCTGACAGTTCTCCGAGCAGCTTGTTGGTATAGTCGACACCCCATAATTCGGCCAGCTTCGTGCCCCACAGAACGAACCGAACTTGGAACGGCTCTCTCTCGATCCGGGCAATCGAGACTCGTCCCAGCCAGTCCTTGAAATCATAGAAATCTAAGGCCGAACGGGGTGGCAGTTCACTCTCGCCCTCCCGTCGGTCATTCCAAAGTTCCATCAAACCCCGAAACGGACCGAATTTCTCAGAGCCTGAGTCCAGTCGGCATTCGCCGTAAGTCCAATCGACTGTCTCTCTTGCACGACGCGAATCCAAAGCATGGGGATCCCAGGTCACATCGACTGCAATGACGCTAGAGCCAATGCCAGGACCAAACAAGCGAGCATCGGGTGCCCTTGCGGAGTTCCCGCTTCTCAACGGCAGGTCACGGCTGAGCCTGTATGAAGAGCCCGGACGCCCTGAAATGTATCCGTGCCGACTGAGATCTTGTGACAGCGCCTCTCCGCCGTATAGTTTCTGTCAGAATGGTGTCGGCCTAGCCTCCGCCGAACGTCCCGCGCCGCCTGAAGGAACCCTCCGTGACGAACTCCAAGACAGTACTCATCGACCGCCACCCTGGCCGTTCGACCCAAACCATCGGGCTTGCCCGCGAGCTTGGTACCGATCCGGAGCTGATCCACGAGCCGTCTGTCGGTGTTGTCGGCACCAAGGGTGACAGCCAGTGCTATCTCGGCGTCGCGGCAAAGGTGGATGCAATCCACACCTGCCTCAAGAACCGCATCGGCCAGGGCCCGAGTGAACTGCGACTGCGTCTGGTTCAGCCTGAGTACACGATCGCGACCTCCGACGGCATCCGGAACGGCACCCGCGAGATGCGCTACTCGCTGATTGGACGCGAGGTAACGCACGACGCGCTGTGCGAGCATCTCGAAGCGACCGGCCTTGCCGGAACCATCGCGGTCGTCGCCTGCGACAAGCCGCCCGTCGGAACGCTCGCAGCCCTGCTCGAGCACAATCAGCCGTCGATCATCATGTCAGACGGCCCGATCCATCCCGGCAAGGACCCGAAGACCGGCGAGGCCCTGGACATCGTCAGCGCCTACCAGGTCGCCGGGCACCCGGACCCCGAGCATCGGCACCACATCGCCTGCCATGCCTGCCCCGGCTTCGGAAGCTGCGGTGGGATGTTCACCTACAACACGATGCAGACCTTCATCGGTGTCGTTGGAATGCAGCCACTGCACATGGTGGCGCCGGCGTCCGACGACCCGCGCCGGCTCAACGAGTTCCCGGTCGAGCTTGTCGACCATCTCGCCCGCATGATGGAAACAGATCTCAAGCCGCGCGACATCGTCGTCCGTGATTCGCTGCGCAACGCGATGATCGTGGCGATGGCCATCGGCGGGTCGACCAATGTGACGCTGCACGCGCCCGAGATCGCGCGCGCCGCCGGCTACGCCGACTTCTGGAAAGAGATCATCACGCCGGAAGAGTTCAACCACTTCTCGCAGCATGTCGTGCCGGTGCTTACGGACGCCCGACCTTACGGCAAATACTCGATGGTCGACATCGATCGGGTCGGTGGCGTGCAGGTGATCGTCCGCGAACTCCTGGAAGCCGGCCTGCTCAATGGCGACGTCATGACCTGCACCGGAGAGACGCTCAGCGCTCAGGTCGACCGCCTCGGCGCCAAGCCGGCGGACGGCAAGGTGGTCTATCCCGTCGAGAAACCCTACAAGCCGACCGGTGGGTTGCGCGTGCTCGGCGGCAACCTGTCGCCGGACTTCTCCGCCATTCTGAAACTCGCCGGTGTCGAAGGCGGCCTCGAGAACAACACCTTCATCGGAAGGGCGCGCGTGTTCGAGGGCGAGAAAGGCCTGCTGACGGCGCTCGACGAGACGCCCGAGAGCTTCCAGAACAACGACATGATCATTGTGCGCTACGAAGGGCCGAGCGGCGCCCCCGGCATGCCGGAGATGCTGGATTCGACCTCGCGCATCACAACCCTCTGCCGTGAGCGGGGCATTGTGGTCGGCCTTATGACCGATGCCCGGTTCTCCGGCGGATCGGTCGGGCTGGTCATTGGGCATGTGGGGCCGGAGGCAGCGCTCGGTGGGCCGATCGCGTACATCGAGGACGGCGACGAGATCGTGGCCGACCTCAATACCGACGAGCTGACCTGCACCGCCCTCAACGATCCCGCAACGCTGGCCAAGCGCCAGGCGACATGGAAGAAGGCCGTAGCCGACAACGGCGGCATCCATCCGAACTGCGGCATTGCCGACACCCGCTTGTTGCACCGCGCCCGCCACACGGCGGTGCCGGCGATCCGGGGCGGCGGCCTGCACCCGAACCGCGAGGTATGGGTCCGCGAGCAGCGCAAGGCGGAGCGTTCGGGCTTCAGCCCAAAGAACAAGTATCGGCCCCAGACGAACAAGGCGTTCTAGGCTTATTGCGTCATAGCGATCTTGTCGCCGTCGCGGGCACCGCGTTTCAGGACGGCCGCTGAAGTTGCGGCTGTCCCTTGGTCGCTGCGGGGTTCGGCAGCAGCAGCATCGGGCCGTACACCACCAGAAACAGCACGAAGGCCGCAAACCAGGTGCCTCCGGCGACCACTAGCATCGGCAGATAGAAATCGGCCTCAACCCCGGCGGCGATCCGGGCCAGGGCCGATACCGTTACCAGGACATAGATCAGCACGGTGCTGAGAGTTGCGTGGAGCGGCCGGCCAGTGTGGCCGAGAGTAGCCCGTGTCTGCACCGCAAGGATCATGGTGGCGGCCGCGCCGCCGGTCAGTGCATGCAAGGCGGCCGTCGGTGTGATGATTTCGAAAAGTGCCCCAAGCGCCAACAGACTGAAGCCGATCGGTACCCACAGAAAGCCGGCATGCAACACCCAGACAAGCGGTTCAGACAGGGTACGGTGCCCCTGCCAGCGAACCAGCCGGGCAAACGCGGCGGCACCGGCGATCGCCATGAGCGGAGGCACCGCCGACGCATCCGGTGCAAACACCCAAACCACCAGAGCAGCGATCGTTGCCGCCATAGCCAGGGCGTCGAACCGGTCAGCCGGGGCCGGCAGGTGTGGTGACCGTCGCTTGGCCAGCCAGTTTCGGGTGAAACTGGGAATGATCCGACCGCCGATCAGCGAGATCAGTGTGACGACGATCGCGATTCCGAGCCGCAGGCCCAGCGAACCGGTGCTTGCCCACCCTAGCGCCTCGATATGTGTCAGACCATTCGCCAGGATGAGCGCCGCCAAGGCGCCGAGCATCGGCAGATTGCGCCAGTTTCTGCCGGTCAGGATCTCGCGTGCGAGCGCTGTGAGCAGCAACAGCGGGAAAGCCAGATCGACGACAGCCGCGGCGAGCGGCCCGATCACGCCCGAACCTGCCACAGCAACCCGGCCAGCGATGAACACGAGCGCCAGCGCACCCAGGCTCCAGCCTTGGATCGGCATCCGACCGGTCCAGTTCGGAACCGCGGTGAGCAGGAAGCCGGCAACCGCGGCCTGGATGAACCCGAACAACATTTCATGGGCGTGCCAGGTCGTCGGATCAAACGCGGTCGGAAGCACCACGCGCCCGCTCAGCACGGCCAGGCCCGGAACAGGGCGATCCAGATCAACCACATGGTGGTCGTAAGGGCGTCCCTCCTGGAGACCAACCTCAACGCAGTGCAGGAGGTTTATCGCTTGTTGTCAGAGAGCAAACGCGCCTCGGGCCTGCCAAGGTCTGGCGAAGCAGACATGACCCCCTTCGGGCTGGAAGCCAACCGCCGCAATCTCGAGATCGCCATCGCGTATGTCCACCAGCAGGGCCTGATCCCTCGACGCTTCGCCGTCGACGAACTGTGCGACCCGACCGCTCGTTTCTTGTAACGGACTCGACCGCACCAGAGAACGCGGTGCAGGGCACTGTCACATCTTCGTAGGCCGTTGCGCACGAAGCCCAGGTTCCGGTCGGGGATCACGCCGCCTCGGCCGCGGATTGCCATTGAGCGAATGCTTTGCCACGCAAGGTCCGAAGGGTTCGGCGCGAGATCGGGTGACGCCGGACGTTAAAGGCGTTGTAGACGGTGGCGTCAGCGGAGAGGAAGCGCTGGGTGGATCCCGGTCTCCTGAGGCCGATCCACTGAACTACTCCCCGGAAGTTGGACACTTTATCTCGGTGTCCGCGGAACCGGCGGCAGGCCATTTTGCAGTTTCTCGTAGCGTAATAGTGCCGGTCGCGCTGGACCTGCGGGGTCTCAGCGGGCGACAATATTACGCGTTGCAACGCCTTGAGGAGTGGCCGATGTCGAGCCAAGAGACCAAACCGGAAGACCACCCATGGCAGTGGGAAGAATCGCGCTGGCGCTCGGTCGTCGACAAGGTCCGCGCCGGACGCACGCTGAAGCCGCTGTCCTGGAAGGATGGCGCCCGGGTGGCCGTCGCGATCTCCTTCGACTCCGACCACGAGACAAGCACCCTGCGATGGGGCCAGACCTCTCCGGGCAAGTTGTCCCAGGGCCAGTACGGCGCCCGAGTCGCGATCCCGCGGATCCGCAAGATCCTCTCGCGCTACGGTGTGCCGGCAACCTTCTTCGTCCCCGCCGTGGTCGCCATGCTGCACCCGGAAGAGCAGCAGGCCTTAGTCGGTGAGGGCCACGAGATCGCTATCCACAGCTGGATCCACGAGTTGAATAGCCAGCTTCCGCCGGCCGTCGAGCGGGACCTGCAGTTCCGTGCCGCGGACGCACTGGAGAAGATCACCGGTGTGCGCCCCGTCGGCATCCGCACCCCGTCCTGGGACTTCAGCCAGCACACGCTGGCCATCACGCGCGAGATGGGACTGCTCTACGACTCCTCGCTGATGGCCGACGACGAGCCTTACGAGCTGCTTGAGGATGGCGAGCCGACCGGCGTAGTCGAACTGCCGGTCGAGTGGATCCGCGACGACGCGGTGTATTTCAACATGGACCGGTTCTCGGCCCTGCGGCCATACACCCCGCCGTCGGCGGTGCTGGAGGTGTTCAAGGCTGAGTTCGACGGCGCTTACGAGGAAGGCGGGCTGTTCCTGTTGACCATGCACCCGCACATTATCGGCCACCGCTCGCGGGTGCGGATCCTGGACGAATTGATCCGCTACATCCGCTCGCACAGCGGCGTCTGGTTCACGACCCATGCCGAGGTCGCTCAATACGCCAAGGACAACGGCTGATGGGCCAGACCCGTCGCCGGAAGGACTTTGGCTCCGGTTCTGCGCGACTCCACCCTCCTCAACGCAACCCCTACTCCGCGAAGAAGCAAGCCGCCTGCTGATCCGGCCAGTCCGTACGGAGTTCCGGCTCGCTCTCGGCGCAGCGCGGCTGCGCCATCAGGCATCGGGTTCGGAATCGGCAGCCGCTGGGCAGATCGCCAGGGTTCGGTGGCTCGCCCTCCAGCAAGAATGTGTCGGTGATCCGCCGGCCGCCAATGTCCGGGATCGCCGCCAGAAGCGACTGGGTGTAGGGGTGGCGCGGCGACTCGAACACGGTTTCGGTGTCGCCGAACTCGACCACCTTGCCGAGATACATCACCGCAATCCGGTCGCAGATCATCCGCACCACCGACAGGTCGTGAGAGATGAACAGGTAGGTCAGGTTGAACTGCTTCTGGAGATCCAGGAACAGTTTTAGGATGGTCGCCTGCACCGACACATCGAGGCCGGATGTCGGTTCGTCCAAGACGATCAGGCTCGGGTGCAAAGTCAGGATTCGGGCCAACCCGACCCGGCGCTGCTGGCCGCCGCTGATCTCGTGGGGGTACAGATCTAGGTGCCCGGCCGGCAGGCCGACAGCCTGCAGGATGTCGCGCACCCGCCGTTCGCGCTCGTCGTAGCCGAAGTCGGTGTGCACCACCAACGGCTCGTGCAGGGCGCGCCGAATCTTCCAGCGGGGGTCGAGCGAGGCGCCCGGGTCCTGGTAGGAGTACTGCAGGTGCCGACGCAGGTCGCGGCTGGCGCTCGGCGACAGGCCGGCGATGTCGTTGCCCTCGAAGACGATGCTGCCGTCAGTTGGCTGGTGGATGCCCATAAGGGTCTTGCCGAGGGTGGACTTCCCGCAACCGCTCTCGCCGACGATGCCGAGAATCTCGCCGCGCCGGACCGTGAACGAAACGTCGTCGAGGGCCTTCAGCGAGCCGGTACGCCACCCCCAGGGATTACGGATCGCGAAATGCTTCTTCAACTGGCGGACGTCGAGGATAGCAACGTCGTCTGCCGACGCAGACGCATTCGGATCAATGGCGGCGTCGGTCATTGGACGGCCTGCTTCGGTTTCTCGGTGACCGGGTGATAGCAGCGGACCACATGATCGACGCCGACGTCGTGCGGCTCCGGCCGTTGGCTGCAGCAGATCTCGGTGGCGTACTCGCAGCGCGGATGGAAGCGGCAGCCGATCGGCGGATTCACCAGGCTCGGAATCTCGCCCGGAATGCCAACCAGGCCGCCGTCGTTGCTGGGCAGGCTGCGCAGCAGCCGGCTGGTATACGGATGCGAAGGCCGGTTGAAGAAGCCCTCGCTCGGGGCTTCCTCCATTTCCTGCCCGGCGTACATCACGGTGATCCGGTCGCAGATCTCATACGCCGTGCCGAGATCATGGGTGGTGAACAGCACGGCGACCCCTCGACCGGTGGCAAGTTGGCGCAACAGCTTCAGGATCTGCGCCTGGATAGTGACGTCCAGGGCGGTGGTCGGCTCGTCGGCGATGATCAGCTTCGGTTCGGTCAACAGCGCCATGGCGATCATCAGTCGCTGGCGCTGACCGCCGCTGACCTCGTGTGGGTATTTAGCCAGAATTGCGTCCGGATTCGGCAACTGCACGGCCGCCAGCATCTCCAGGACCCGCTGCCGATCGGCCCGGTAGCGCTGTCGACCGTGGAACCGCGGCAGCCAACCGCTGCGGGCAGCCTGCCGATCGTTCAGCTCCGGGGATTTCCACTTCATCAGCTCCATGATCTGCGAGCCGATGGTGAACACCGGGTTGAATGACCCGTAGGGGTCCTGGGGAATGAAGCTGATCTGGCGGCCGCGCACCGTGCGTTCCAGGGTGGCCGGGTCAACCTTCAGCAGATCGGCGTCGTCGAACACGATGCTGCCGCTACCAATCTGCGCCGAATTACGCGGCAGCACGCCGAGGATCGAGCGGGCCAGGGTGGTCTTTCCGCAGCCGCTCTCGCCGACTAGACCGACAATCTGGCCACGGCCGATCGTCAGGTTGACCCGGTCGAGCACCTTGGCAGTGCCGCCTTCAGTGGCGAAGCTGACCGCTAGGTCCCGGACGCGCAGCAATTCAGCGGTCATGAGTCCGGCTCCGGCGGATTTTCGGGTCTAGGATGTCGCGCAGACCGTCACCCAGCAGATTGAAACCCATTACGACCAGGAAGATGGCAAGGCCAGGGGCGGTGGCATACCACCATGCGTCTGGCAGGAACTCCCGTGATTCCGCAATTGTGCGGCCCCATTCCGGCGATGGGGCCGGCGGGCCGAGGCCGAGGAAGCCGAGCGCCGCCGCCGTCAAGATCGTGCCGCCCATGCCGATGGTGGTGCGCACGATGATCGAGGACATGATGTTTGGCAGGATGTGGGTGATCATGACCCGCAGCGGTGAGACGCCTAGCGCGATACTGGCCTCGATGAACACCTCGTTCTGTATCGACCGGGTTTCGGCGTAGACCAGCCGGGCCCAGAACGGCCAGTAAGTGGCCGACAGCGCCAAGATCACGTTCTCGATCGACGGCCCCAGGGTCTGGGCGATCGCAATCGCCAGCACGATCTGCGGAACCGCCAGGAAGATGTCGGACACCCGCATCAGCAGCTCGCTGAACCAGCCGCGGTAGTAGCCCGCGACCAGGCCAACCGGCACACCGATCAGCACCGAAACGCTGATCGCGATCACCGCGATGGTGATGGTGATGCGGGCGCCGTACAGCAACCGACTGTATACATCGCTGCCCATGCGGTCGGTGCCGAGGAAATGCGCCAAGCTTGGTCCCTGCAGGCGGTCGGCAGGGTGGAATTCGCTGACATCCTGCGGGTGAGTCGCCAACCAAGGCGCGAACACCGCCGCCAGCACCAGCAGCAGGATCAGCACCGCGCCAATCAGGGCCACCCGATCCTGCAGAAATCGTCCGGCGACGAAGCGTAGGGTTTCCATGACGCGGCTACCGGCTCTCTCTGGGGTCGATCAGGCCGTGGGTGATGTCCACCAGCAGGTTGACCACGATGAAGATCACCCCGGCAATGATCGCGAATGCCATGATGCCGTTGTAGTCGGATTGCAGGATCGAACTGACCGCGTACAGGCCAAGGCCGGGCCAGTCGAACACCGCTTCGACCACCACACCGTTGGCTATCAAGATGCCGAAGATCAGCCCGATCTGGGTCACGGTTCCGATCAGGGCGTTCCGAAGCACGTATTTCCAGACGATGATCCGGCGCGGAAAGCCCATCGCCTCCTCGTACATCACGTAGTTCGAGTTGATCGCCTCCAGTACCCCGGCGCGGGTGAACCGCACGATCGTCGCCATCGCCGGGAAGGCGAGTGTCGCGGCCGGCAGGATCATGTGGGCTGCCACGTCCTGTAAGATCTCAAGATCGCCCATTAGGACGGCGTCGATCAGGAAGAATCCAGTCACACTGTCCGGCCCCCAGCCGTCGACCCGTCCCTGTAGCGGGGTCCAGCCCAGCTTCATGGCGAACAGCAGTTGGAACAGGATGGCGAGCCAGAACGCGGCGATCGCCAAGCCTGACACGGTGATCACCCGCAGCACGTGATCCAACGGCGAGTTGCGATGGGTCGCCGACAGCACACCCAGCGGAATGCCCAAGGTCGCTGCGATCAGCACGGCTACGAAGGTCAGTTCCAAGGTGGCGGGCAGCCGGGTCGCGATGTCGAACACGATCGGGCGTTGCGTATAGAGACTGATGCCGAAATCACCCTGTGCCACAGCCAATACATATCGGTACAGTTGGACATAGATCGGCTGGTCGAGGCCGAACTTGACGCGCAGGGCTGCAATTTGCTCGGCCGTCGCGTTTTCACCGGCCGCCGCAGCGATCGGGTCGGCCGGAATCAGGTGGCTGATAGTGAAGGTTATCACCATCAAACCAAGGACCGTGGGCAGGAACCACAGGCACCGATTCACCACGAGGACGAGGAACTTCATCGCATACCATCAGGTCACGGCGCCGGCCGGACCGAGTGGGTCCGGCCGGTCACCGTCAGGTTTGCCAGGGCGTCAGCCCTTCGGGTACATCCAGCGGACTTCCTGACCGTTGCCGATCGGACAGAACCGCACGCCTTGCACCGACTTGTTGAACGGGCCGAACCACTTGGTGTTGTAGACGAAGATGCCGGCGGCATCCTCCATCACCATGGTCGCCGCCTTCTCGTAGTTGGCGGCACGGACCTTCATATCGGTACTGATCAGCGCCTCGTCGAGCAGCTTGTCGACCTCGGGATTGCTGTACCAGCTGTTGTTACGCGACCCGATCTTGGACGAGTTGTACATCTCGCCCACCCAGTTGTTCGGGTCGGCGTAGTACGTGCTCTTCCACAGGAACACGAGGTCGTACATCTGCGCCTCGTCGCGCATCTTGTTGGATACGACCGGCCATGGCTCGATCAGCAGCTTGCTCTTGATTCCGATCTTGCTCAGGCCGTTCTGCAGCAGGGCCGCCGCCTGTTCCGACTGATTGTATCCGGCGAGAACGCCGATCACCAATTCGCGCTGCGGCTCCTTGACCATGGCCAGATGCTCTTTGGCTTTCTCCAAATCGTAGGTGTAGCCCTTCACATCCTTCGGCGCCCCCCAGATGTTATTGGGCAGTGGCACCGGATCGCGGGCCACCGACCCGCTGAGGATGTTGGTGATGAACCCGTCGTAATCGAACGAGTAGGACAGCGCCTTGCGGAAGTTGATGTCGTTCATCGGCGCCCGGCCGTTGTGTACGGCGGCGTAGAAGATACGCATCGACTCTTCTTCATAGATCGCAATGTCGTCAGCTGCCTTCAGACGGATGATCTGGTCCTGGGGCAGATAGCCGTCAGTGCCCTGGAAGTCGCCCTTCATCAGGCCGAGCACCCGGCTGTTGATCTCGACCACCGTGCGGAAGTCGATCTCGTCGTAGTACTTCTTGCCCCACGGCATGAAGTGGTCGGCGAACCGAGCGGCGGTGAACCCGATCGCCGGGTCGTAGCGCTTCAACTCGTACGATCCCGAGCCGGCCTCGTGGGACGACAGCCAGGCGGTCCCCCAGTCCCCGTCCTTCTCGTGCTTCTTCACCAGATCGGTATTGACCACGTGGATTTCCGGCACGGTAGCCAGGAAGATCGCCGACGCCTGGGACAGGTGGAACTCGACGGTTTGGGCGTCGAGCGCCTTGGTAGTTCCGGGCTCGACCACTCCGGCGAACAGCGCGGAGGCGCCCTTCTTCAGCGCGATCGTCCGCTCCATGCTGTAGACCACGTCGGATGCTTCGATCGGGCTGCCGTCATGGAACTTCGCGCCCTTGCGCAGCACGAAGGTATAGGCCTTGCCGTCGGCCGAGATCGAGTAACTCTCGGCCAGCCAGTTCACCAGTTGCGGCGGGTTGTCTTCCCAGCGCAGCAGCCCGTCATACAGGTTGATGCGGGAGGCGACCCGGCCGACGTCGAACACGATATGCGGATCGAGATTGTCGTAGGCGCTGGAGTTCGCGAACACGAACTTGCTCTTGGCTTCCACTTCGGTGATCGGCAAGACGGTGAGCGCGATTCCGACGGCAATGCCGGACAAGCCCGCAAGGCCGATGCTGCGCAACCGGTTCACAGTGTGGGTCACGCGGTGTCGTATGAGAGTCATAGTTGATACCTCCTCTGTCCCTCTGGTCCCTGGATTGGTTCCGTTGTCTCGGAACGCTCGGTTGCGCCACGCCCCCTGGTCGTGTCGCCCCTCGTCTGGTCAGTCCGTTCGTTGACGGATGGTTCCGTCGCCGCGTTTCGGCCGCGCACTGCCCGCCGTGGCGATGCGGATCTGATTCAGAGCTTCCACTGAAAGCCGTCCACGATGAAGTCCTGGCCGGTTACAAAATTCGGTTCGACGGTGGCCAGGAACGCTACGACCTGAGCGACATCCTGCGGCGTGCCGACTCGGTTCAACACGATGCCGGTGACCAGATCGGCCTCGCGCGCGCGGATCACCGCGTTCGGCGTCTCGGTCTTGATCAGGCCGGGACAGATCGCATTGACGGTGATCGCCGGGCCTAGTTCCTTGGCCAGCGACCGGGTCAAGCCGAGAATGCCGGCCTTGGCGGCGGCGTAGGCAAACTTGCTCACGGCGCTGGTGACACCGCCGGAATGCGCGTTGATCGACGACATGCTGACGATTCGCCCGGCGCCCTGCGCCTGCATCGATGGCACCACAGCCCGGCACCAGTTGAAGCAACTCTTCAAGTTGATCGCGATGGTGCGGTCGAACTCGTCCTCGGTGATCTCCAACAGCCCCTTCGGCATCGCCCGGCCGGCGTTGTTCAGCAGGACGTCGATGCGGCCGAACTGCGAGATCACGTCATCCACCACCTCCTGGGCTCGGGTAAAGTCGGAGACGTCGGCGTTGTAGGTGAGGCAGCGGCGCCCGAGCGCTTCGATCTCGCCACGCGTGCGGGTAATTTCGTCGACGAGCAGGTCAACGAGAACGATATCGAAGCCTTTGTCGGCCAGCGCGAGGGCGCAACCGCGCCCGATACCCCTAGCGCCGCCGGTAACAATGGCCGTCCGTCCGTCCGTGGGTTCCGTCACTGCGCGTGATCCCCCATCCAACGTCATAACTGCGCAATCGGAATGTTGACGGGGGTTCCGATGGCGGTCAACATTTCATTCACACTTTTGAATATTGTTCAGATACATGAACGACAACGTCAAATCGGCCGAACGAACCCTCGACATCCTGGAGTTGCTCGCGCTTCGCCAGGAGCCGTTGGCGTTGCGCGACATCGCCGGCCAGCTTGGAATCCCGAAGAGCAGCGCCCTCATGCTGCTGCGTACCTTGGAGAGTCGCGGCTATCTGGTGCGCGAGGGGGAGCGCTATAGCCTCGATCCGGTCGGGCGGGATGGTCAGTTGGGGGTCAGCGGTTGGGTGGGCGGGCACACCATGCGGCTGATCCGGGTGGCGGAGCCGGTGATGCGGGATCTTGTCGAGCGGCTGGAAGAGACCGCCGTCCTGGGCACGCCGGCCCCGGACAACGACGTTCGAGTAATCGCCAACCTGATGAGCCCGTTGACGGTTCGCTACGACCGTTCCCGGATGACCGTCATTCCGAGCTACTGCACCGCACTCGGTCAGGCCACGCTGGCATTTCAGCCGGAGGATGCGGTTGAGCGCTACATCGAGCGCTGTCCGTTCACCGCGCTGACCGATCGGACGATCATCGACCCGTCGGCGTTTCGCGAACGGTTGCAGCAGGTCCGGCAGCGCGGCTGGGCGATCAATCTGGAAGAGCGATTCATCGGAGCGGTCGGCATTGCGGTGCCAATCCTCGGTGCCGGCATCGTGGTCGGCGCCCTCAACATCGGCACGGTGACCGCCCGATACCGGCGGCGGCAGCGCGACATTGTCGCCGCCCTGCAGGATGGGGTCGCCGGGATCGCCGAGCAAATCGTACCGTTCTATCGAACCAGCGTCGGCGCAAGCCGTGGCAGAGAGGACTGACATGGGCTATCGGGTGGGTGTCGACATCGGCGGCACGTTTACCGACTTCTGCGTGTTCGACGAGCAGACACGCGACCTGCACACCCTGAAGGTATTGTCGACGCCCGACCGCCCTGGCGCAGAGATCATCGACGGGCTAACCGAGATCCAGCGGCGCTACGGCGTCACCCCGGAGTCGGTGGTGTACTTCACCCACGGCACCACTGTCGGCGTGAACACGGTGATCCAGCGGCGCGGCGTCAACCTCTGCCTGATCACCACCCGGGAGTTCGAGGACGTCCTGGAGGTCGCCCGCCTGAAGATGCCGGACCCCTACGACCTGTTCTCGCGTCGTCCCACACCGCTGGTGCCGCGCGAAAAGGTTTTCGGCGTGGTCGAGCGGGTACTCGCCGACGGCACCGTCGAGCACGAAGTCGACGAGGCCAGCGTGCTGGCCGCCCTCGATGGCATCCGCGCGGTAGGCGGCGAAGCGGTGGTTATCGCGTTGCTGCATTCGTACCGCGATCCAGGCAACGAGCAGCGGGTGCGCGAGATCCTGGAACGCGAGGCGCCGGACCTGTCGATCCTGTGCTCCAGCGCCGTGTGGCCGGTGATCCGCGAGTACGAGCGGACTGTGACCTCGGTGGTCGCCGGCTACGTCCAGCCGCGGGTCGCCGGCTATCTCGGCTCGCTGCAGCAGGCGTTGAAGAGCGTCGGGGTGCCGGCCGAGCCGATGATCACCAAGTCGAACGGTGGAGTGATGAGCGCCGAACTCGGCAAGACCGAGTGCGTGCAAATGCTACTGTCCGGCACCGCTTCCGGGGTGATCGGCGCCAGCCACGTCGCCCGGCTGACCGGCTCGGATAATACCATGAGCTTCGATGTCGGCGGCACTAGTGCCGACGTCGCCATCATCCTTGACGGCCAGCCACAATACGGTACCGGCGAGATGATCGGTGAGTTCCCGATCTACGTCCCGACCGTCTCGGTGACGTCGATCGGCGAAGGCGGCGGCTCGATCGCCTGGGTCGACCGGCTCGGCGTCCTGAAGGTCGGTCCGGAGAGTGCTGGATCGATCCCAGGGCCGGCCTGCTACGATCGCGGCGGCGAGCGTCCGGCGATCACCGATGCTTTCGTGGTTTGCGGTTTCCTCGGCGGTGCCGAATTGGGTTACAGCGCAGTGAAGATGAATGCGTCGCGCGCCGAGATAGCGATCAAGACGATCGCAGACCGGCTCGGCCTGGGCAGCCGGGAGACTGCTGAGGCTATCATCCGGATCGCAGCGTCAGGGATGTATCTGGAGGTCAGCAAGCTGGTGTCGCGCTACGGCGTCGATCCCCGCGACTTCTCGCTTCTGGCGTTCGGCGGGGCCGGTCCGATGATGGCCTGCTACTTGGCGCGCGAACTCGGGATCAGCCGAATCGTGGTGCCGCTGACCCCGGGCGTACTGAGCGCGTTCGGCGGCCTGATCGCCGACGTAAAGAACGACTTCATCAAGACCGTGTTCACCGATGTCGAACCGGCCTCGGCCGAGGCGCTGCGGGCCAATTTCCGCGAACTGGAGGACAAGGCGACTCACTGGCTGCGCGAACAGCAGGGCTTCACCGGCGAAGCCCAACTGTTATTCTCGGCCGATATGCGCTACCGCGGCCAGTCTTTCGAAATAGAGACGCCGTTGGAGAGGGCCTGGATCGAGAGCGGCGACACCGCGGCGATGGCCGGGGCATTCCACCGCGAACACGAGCGGGTCTACGAGCACGCCGATCTCGACGCACCCTGCCAGATCATCAATCAGCGCCTAGTGATCGTCGGCGACTCCCCAAAGCCGCAGGTCGCCACCATCGAGCAATCGGGCGAACCGCCGACGCCGCTCGACCGCATGCCGGTATACTTCGACGGTCAGACCCATCAGGCCAGCCTGTACCGCCGCGCCGACCTGAAGGCCGGGCAACGGTTCGCCGGACCAGCGGTGATCCTGCAGGACGACTGCACGACCTGCGTGCTCGGCGGATTCACTGGCGAGGTGGATCCCTACGGCAACCTGATCCTGACGGCGGAGAGCTGAGCCATGGCGATCGATCCGGTTACCCTGGAAATCCTGAAGAACCATTGCCGCGCCGCCGCCGAGAGTATGGCCTACACCCTGTACCGCACGGCGCACTCCACCTTCGTCAAGGAAACCGAAGATTTCACCACCGGCTTGACGACCCCGCAGGGCCTGACCTTCGCCACCCCGACCGAATTGGGTGCCACTTGGTTCGTCGGCTTGAACTACGCCAACGTCATCAACGCCATCGATCATTACGACGAAGGCGACATTGCGATGACCAACGATCCTTACAGCGGCTACGTGTGCACCCACTCTCCGGACATGCACATCTGGAAACCAGTGTTCCACGAAGGGGAGATTGTGTGCTTCGTAGTCGGGCACATCCACAACACCGATGTCGGCGGCGCGGTGCCGGCCAGTTTGTCGCGCACCCTGTCGGAGGTTCACCAGGAAGGCATCCGCATCCCGCCGACAAAGATCGTTCAGAAGGGCGAGGTCAACCAGGAGATCCTGAACGTCCTGCTGGCCAACGTCCGCATGCCCGAGCAGAACTGGGGTGACCTGAAGGCTCAGATCGCCTCGGTGAACACCGGCGAACGCCGGGTCCACGAGATGATCGAGAAGTTCGGGGTCGAGACCTTCAAGGAGGGTATCGCCGGCTTGCTGGATTACGCCGAGGCTCAGGCCCGGGACATCATGCGCGACCTGCCGGATGGCCGGTATTTCTTCGCCGACTATCTGGACGAAGACGTGGCAGGCGGATACCCATGCCGGATCGCTCTGACCCTCGACATCCACGGCGACAGCTGCACCTTCGACTTCACCGGCAGCGACCCGCAGATCGAGGGCTCGGTCAACATGCCGACTGGCGGCGCCGAGCGCCATGCCCTGATGATGGTCGGCCTAGTCTACGTGCTGTATTCGCTGAACCCACGGCTGTTCCTGAACTCCGGCGTGTGCCGGGTGTGCCGCTGCATCATGCCGGACGGGACCATCGTGAACCCCCGGTTCCCAGCGGCGGTCGGGCTGCGCACCCTGTCGGTCCAACGTCTGCAGGGGGTGATTATCGGGGCGTTCTCGCAGGCCGCCCCGGACCGGCTGCCGGCCGGCCCCGCCAGCGGCGGGCCGATCATGAACGTCAACACCATCGACAACCGAACCGGCAGACGGATCGTCGCATCGATCGACCCGATCACTGGCGGGGCTGGCGGCAACCCGAAGGAGGACGGCACGGAAGGCTCTGGCGCCAACTCCTCCTTCCTGAAGAACACCCCGGTCGAGATCAATGAGGCCGAGGTCCCGATCAAGATCCTGCGCTACGGCTTGGCGAGGGACTCCGGTGGCCCTGGTAAGCATCGCGGCGGCATGGCGACCGAATTGCGCTTCGAGGCGCAGGCGCCGAACACCCGGATCACCGCACGCAACCGCGATCGCAGCCGCTTCACCTCCTGGGGCGTGCTGGGCGGCCGCGCCGGCTCGCAGTCCCGCTTCCTGCTGAACCCCGGTACCGACCACGAGGAGAACCTCGGCAACACCGACATCCTGAAGATCGGGCCCGGCGACGTGGTCCACATTGGCTCCGGCGGGGCGGGCGGCTGGGGCGATCCGCTGGAGCGAGATCCAGAAGCAGTGCTGACCGACGTGAACCGGCAGATGGTATCGCCGGAATCCGCGGAGCGCGACTATGGCGTCGTGATCGCGGGCGGGTCCGTCAACCCGGCAGCTACCGAGGCGCGACGCGCGACGCTAAGGGCGGAGCGTCCGACGGACGGTAGGTTCTTCCATTTCGGACCGGAGCGCATTGCCTACGAAGCGGTCTGGACCGACGGCAACTACACAGCACTCACCGAGCTGCTGGCTGGCCTGCCGGTGCACTGGCGGTTCTTCGTCAAGCATCGGATCTTTGAGGCGATCGACGCGCTACCGGCCGAGAGGCGCAGGGGCGACGGCTCCGAGGTCCGCTCAAGCTACGAACAAGTGGTGAGGCGCTATCCGCAGCTCAGCGCCCTGCTGTAGGAGGGAACGTGGAGATCGAGTTCCAAGGCCGGACCATCATCGTGACCGGCGCGGTGCGCGGGATCGGTCGCGGGATCGCCCATGCCTTAGCCGCCCGGGGCGCCGCCGTGCACGCCTTCGACGTCCTGGCGGACGGCCTGGAAGAGACTGTCTCAACCGCCAGTCCGGCCCGCGGCGGGTCGATCCGGCCGGTGGTCGTCGACGTGACGGACCCTGATGCCGTCCAGGCGGCTGTGGCTGAGGTCGAGGCAACATCGTCCAGCGGAGCGGTGGACGTAGCCGTCCACTCCGCCGGCGGAGTTCGCGGCCAGCACCCGAAGGCGATCGAGGAGGTCACGCCAGAGGACTGGAGGGCGATCCAAGCGGTCAACGTGGACGGGGCCTTCCACCTCGCCCGCGCCACAACGCCGGGGATGAAGCGCGCTGGCCGCGGTCGGATCGTAGTGATCTCCAGCCGCGCCGGCCTGGGTGTCAGCCTGACCGGCATCCAGAGCTACGGGACGGCGAAGGCCGCACAGATCGGCTTGGTCCGCCAGCTTGCCCACGAACTCGGGCCGTACGGCATCACGGTCAACTCGGTGGCACCGGGCTTCATGCCGACCAGCCCCGACTACGTCCGCCAATGGGAATCCTATGGCCCTGAGGGACAGAAAGCACTGATCGAGCGCACCGCCATGCGGCGGCTCGGCCAGCCGGAGGACATTGCCAACGCCGTAATGTTCTTCGCCTCAGACTTTGCCGGATGGGTTACGGGGCAGACGCTACCGGTCACCGGTGGCCCGTGACTGGCGTGCTGCCTATATACTTCCTGACACAAATACCCCGTCGATTTGGAGGGACTAAGCGATTGATATATTTGGTTGCGGGGGCTCGATGCCACCTTTACCGAACGGGCTTTTGGCTGTGATCGAGGGCTAGACATCATACAGAGTGGATACGACCCGTAGAGCAATGCTCCGCGACTCCGCTCCCCTGAAGCATTTGTCCAAGGATCGAATGCAAACGATTACGTTATAATATATATTCCAATTATATCTTAGACGTTGAATAACGCCACCGATACTCTGCTTCCAGTTCGCACCACCGGAGGCAGGATGCCATGGCACAGTCCGTCGTAAAGGCGCCGCTCCAGGACCCATCCAACATGGATGCCGAGCGGGCCATCGGATTGGAGATGCGGTACGCGCTGCGGAGGTACGTGACCGGCGTCACCGTTGTGACCACGCTCGACGAGCACGGTTCCCTGGTCGGCCTGACCGCGAACTCCTTCACCTCGGTATCCTTGGAACCGCCTCTGGTTCTGGTCTGTCTGGGGCTGAAATCCCGTTCGTATGCGCATTGCGTTCGCCAAGGTCGCTACACCATCAACGTCCTGACCGACGAACAGGGCGAGATCGCCCAGCAGTTTGCTACACGGGGAGGCACCCGGGATGATGTGTGCCACTGGCGCCTGAACGAGCGCGGTTACCCGGTTCTGACGGCGAGCCTGGCGCATTTTGAATGTGCGCTGGTGAACAGCGTGGTTGCCGGCGACCATGCCATCCTGATCGGGGAGGTCGAGGCGATTTCACTGGGTGAAGACACCCGTCCGCTGGTCTTCCATGACGGCCAGCTCTTCGGGCTGGCAGCCAGCGCCTCTGCCCACTGAGCGGGACCGTTCGGTCAAGAAGCTGGGAACAACCCCGGCCACTCCCCCGAATGGACCAAATCGCCGACCGTGGCTCGAATGGTCGCAATCAGCAAGTCGACGAGGGGGCTGCGCTGGCGGGTGGTAGAGAGCATCATCGCCAACGGCCAGTACGCACCCGGCCGGAACGGCACAGCCGAGAGTTCACCGCGCGCAACGTACTCCACGAACGCGCCCTGACTTAGCAAGCTGTAGCCGAGTCCCTGCTTCAACAAGCTGCGAACCATCGAGGTATCATCGATCTCCATCGACACGAAGGGCGTGATCCCCAGTGTCGAAAGGGTCTCGTCGAGCAGTCGGCGGGAACTGTTCGGACGGCCGGGCAGGATCAGGGGAAGCTCGCTCAAGTCACGCGCCTGCGCGTAGCCCCGCGAGAACGGCGCGGCATTGGGCTGCCCCACAAGGAACACCTCTTCGTCGACGAGCGGAATCACTTCGAATCCGCGCTGCGGGAGAGCACCGTGCAGGCAAGCGACATCCACCCTCCCCCTGATCAGCCACTCGTGAATATAGCCACTGTATCCCGCGACCACTTTCAGGAAGGCCCCGGGACAGTCGGCTCGGAAGCGTCGGACCAGCTCAGGCATGAGGAAGTGCCCGGCACCGGGCGGCACGGCCAATGTGAGGGTACCGGCAAGGTCGGTGTCGGCCCCCTGGATCTCCGAGGTCACGTTCTCCACCTGGCGCAGGATCGCCTGGCTACGCTCGAACAGCAGCCGTCCCGCCTCGGTCGGCGTCACACCATGGCCGCTACGCATGAACAAGGGCCGGCCAAGCTCCGCCTCCAAATGGGCGACCTGCCGGCTGACTGCTGGCTGGGAGATACGCAGGGATTCCGCGGCCCTGCTGTAGCTGCCGAACTCCACCACCGCCTGGAAGTACCGCAAGGCACGCAGATCCATCCCGACCGTCCCGAATCCATATTTGGGTTATGCATCATATGTCAATTATGTCTTGGACGCTATCCGGGGCCGTGGATACACTCAAGTGTCTTTTTTGTGATGGGACCGCAATCCCAAGAGGTTATGAAATGAAATTCGGCCTTATGACCCAAATTCAGATTCCTCGCCCCTGGGAACCGAATTCCGAGATAAATGCCTATCAGAATATGCTTACTCAAGCAGTAGCAGGAGAATCTGCTGGATTTGAGTATTACTGGCTGACTGAAATGCATTTTTTTAAACAGATTGGCCACAGCCCCTGCCCGGATTTATTGCACGCGGCGATCAGCCAGCGGACGTCGAAAATCCGATTGGGCTTCGCCGTACTTCTGGTGCCGATGCACAACCCGTTCATGCTGGCCGAGCGCGTCGCCACGGTGGACGTCCTGAGTCAAGGACGGGTCGACTTCGGGTTCGGCCGCGGATCATCACCGTATATGACGGAAGCCTTTGGCGTGGATCCGGCCACCAGCCGCGATCTGTCGAACGAAGCGCTGAGCGCGCTCATGAAGATGTGGGAAGAGGAGCACTTTCCTGGCTTCAAGGGAGCCCATTTCGACCTTCCGGCGCGCCACGTTCTGCCACGGCCGCTGCAGCAGCCGCATCCGCCGCTCTGGGTCGCCGCCTCGAACCTATCGACCTATGAATTCGCCGCCCGCCAGGGCGTCGGCGTAATCGGCGTGACGCGCAACAGCATCGACGAGACGCGCGACGCAATCCGCACCTACCGTGAAACCATCCGCAGCGCTGATCCGGCCGGCTTCGTAGGCCATGTGCCGAACGAGAACGTCGCAGCCTTCGGAATTGCCTGCTGTCATGCCGACGACCGCATCGGCAAGGACACAGCCTGCGCGGCGGCCCGTTGGTACAACGGCGACAACGACGTCGAGTTGAACCACGTCCGCTTCGCCTCGGCCGGCGGCAAGGACGCGGTCGTCGCCAAGTTTCGGGCCCGGACCAACGACCAGTTGATCGCGGACGGCATGGCGATCGGCGGCAATCCGGACTCGGTCTGCCGGCAAGTCGAGAAATGGGCCGAAGCAGGCCTGGATCAGATGATCTTCGTTCTGCAGGCCGGCAACACGACCCACGACGAAGTCATGCGGTCGATCGAGTTGATCGGCGAAAAGGTGATCCCGCGCTTCCAGTCCAGAGGTGAAGCCGCGGTCGCGTAGCCCGACTTTGTGGACCTGCCCAAAATGGCCGAGACGAGGGCATGAGGCAGAGACAGCCGGGAAGAAAACAGGTGGAGTTGCTTCACGAGAGGAGATGGCGATGAACGAAGTAGACAGGATGCCCGGCCTCCGGCTTCAGTTGGTAGGGATGGCGATCGGCGCCATGGCCGCCGTCGGCGTTTGGGCCTCGGCGGCGCCGCAAGCGCGGGCCGATATGCCGAAGCTGGATATCGGCATTTCGACCACGTGGTGGGGCCATATTCCGATCATGGTGGCCATCGATAAGGGCTACTTCAAGGAGCTCGGAGTCGATGTCGAGGTGCAGCCGATCGGCAGCTCCTCCGACCGCATCCGCGCGGTGACGGCAGGTTCGGTGGCCTGGAGCAACCTGGGCCGCATTGCCGCGATCAGCGAAATGTCGCGTGGCAACGAGTCCTTCTACTTCTTCGCCAACGTTGATGACAGCCCGGGCAACGAGGGATGCTGGGCCCGGCCCGGAATCAACTCCCTCGCGGACCTCAAGGGCAAGAAGGTCGCCGCTAACAGCTCGGCTGAAATCACCCTGAGCGGTTTGCTTGAAGGTGCGGGCATGAGCATTAAGGACGTCGATTTCGTCAACCTGCCGGGAGGCGAAATGGCGGCCGCCATTGCCAAGGGCGATGTCGATGCTGCTTGTGTATGGGAACCGCTGTTCACCGCAGTCCGCGACGCGGCTCCGGGCGGCACCCTGCTCGGCACCGATAAGGATACCGTGGGTTATAAGAAGTTCGGGACGATGGCGTCGCCCGACGTCGTGATCATCTCGCGCAAGGTCGCAGACGAGCAACCGGAACTCGCCGGAAAGCTGGCTGAGGCCATGTTCAAGGGGGTAGCCTACACCAACGCGAATCCCGAGGACGCTGCCGAGACCGTTGCCCATTACTTCCGCAAACCGCCGGAGGTCGTTCTCGCCGCAATCAAATCTTTCCAGTACTTCGGCAAGGACGGCTGGGAGAAGCACATGGAGCTCCATTCCGGCCAGATGCAGTATCTGGCGAACTGGCTGCATGCCAACGGCAAAATCCCATCCGCGCCGGACACGAAAAAGTGGGAGAAAACGAACTTCATCCCGAAGTGATCAGACGTTCGAGCAGACGATATCAACTCTAGGATGGGCGGGAGATGGTGACATTGGGTCCCGTTGATGACACGGCATCGGCTGCTGTGGTGACAGAACAGGGTGATCTTCGACGCAAAATCGCTGTGCCCTGGATGCGCCTCATCAGCTTGGCGTCGGTCGTCACCGTGATGACACTCTGGTACGTCTCCACAGAATACGGCTGGATCCTGCCCATCTTCCTGCCCAAACCTGCGACCGTCTGGCAGGAAGCCCAGGGCGCCTTTGCCGGGGGCCTGCTGCTGACGGACGTCTGGATGTCGTCCAAGCGCGTCTTTCTCGGCTTCGCGCTGGCCGGCATCGTCGCCATTCCGCTCGGCGTCGCGATGGCGATCTGGGCTCCGGCGAAGGCGATCTTGGACCCCTTCGTGTCCCTGCTGCGCCCGTTGCCGTCGATCACCTGGATTCCGTTGACCATGCTCTGGCTCGGGATCGGTGAGTCACAGAAGGTGGCGATCGTCTTCATGGGTTCATGGATCTACATCCTCCTCTACACTTATGAGAGCACCAAGCGGGTCGACCCGCTGCTGATCCGGGCCGCCCGCAACCTAGGCGCCCGCGACATCGACGTGATGTACGAAGTGATCTTTCCGGGTGCCCTGCCCGGCATCATCACGGGCCTCAAGGTCACGCTCGCGATCTCATGGTCCTGCGTGCTGTCGGCGGAGATGGTTGCGGCACAAAACGGCCTGGGAGCGATGATCTGGCAGGCCAAGGACTGGGGCAATCTGGCCCTCGTCCTGGTTGGAATGCTCAGCATCTCTATCACGGTCCTCGTGGCCGATCAGGTGGCCAATCGGATTGAACGCCTACTGCTCCCCTGGGAGCGGGACCGCCATCAGTGACCCTCTGACCCGCAAGAGACCGATGCATCCAATACTCTCCGCCGAGCACGTCACCAAGGTTTTCGCTGCCGGGCGAGGCGATCCGGTCGTCGCCGTCGACGACCTGTCCGTCGACATCAACGAGGGCGAGTTCGTCTGCCTGCTCGGGGCCTCGGGCTGTGGTAAGTCGACGATGCTGAACATGTTCGCCGGCTTCACCCAACCAACCAACGGCACCGTCTGTCTCCGCGGCACGCCGATAACGAGCATCGAGCCCCGCTGCGGCATGGTGTTCCAGTCCTATGCGCTGTTCCCGTGGAAGACCGTGCGCGGCAACGTCGAATTTGGACTGAAGGTGCGGCGTGTCTCGAAAGACGTAAGGCGGGAGCGCGCCCAGCAGTTCATCGACATGGTCAAGCTGACCGGCTTCGAGGATCACTATCCGACCGAGTTGTCCGGCGGAATGCAGCAGCGCGTGACACTCGCACGGCTGCTGGCAAACGATCCCGAGGTGCTGCTGATGGACGAACCGTTCGCCGCCCTCGACGCCATGACCCGCCAGGTCATGCAGGAAGAGCTGCTGCGCATCCACGACGCCAACCGGAAAACCACTGTTTTCATCACGCATTCGATCGACGAAGCCCTGATCCTCTCGAACCGCATCGTCGTGATGTCGGCCCGTCCGGGTCGCGTGAAGGCGATCCTCCCCAACGACCTCCCCAGCCCACGCCATGTCGACGTCCAGCTTTCGCCGGAGTACGCGGACCTGAAGCGTCAGATTTGGCAACTCGTCGAGAGTGAAGTGCGTCATCACGACGAGACGAACAACTAGCCCGAGGGAAGCGCCCCCTTCCCTGAACCGAGATCCAACCGGATGAAGAGAACGTCATGTCCAAACACGACTTCACACCCGCCGAATTTTCCGACCGTCTGGCACGCACGCGCAAAGCCATCGCAGAGGCCGGACTCGACTGGCTGATCCTCGTCCATCCAGTGTCGATTCGCTGGCTGATCGGTCAGGACAACAAGAGCTACACCACCTTCCAATGTCTCCCGATCTCGGCGACGGACAGCGAGCTCGTGATCTTCTCGCGTGGCATGGACGTCAACGAGTTCCTTGCCGAGTCGATGGTCCACGACGTGCGCAGCTACAATGGCCGCGAGCCCGAGGACGCTATGCAGGCGTTCTCCAAATTCGCCGATGACCTGGGGCTCAAATCCAAGCGCGTCGGGATGGAAGTGCCGGGCGTCTACCTGAGCGCGCCCCATTACCTCGCGCTGAAGTCGATCCTGGGAGACGCTCTGGTCGCAGAACCAAACGGGCTGATCCCGTCGTTGAAGATGACCAAGTCACCGAAGGAGTTGGACTATCATCGCAAATCGGCGGCTATTGCCGGCCAAGCTTGGCAGGCACTGATCGGGAGCGTCGCCGAAGGTGTGAGCGAACTCGCACTGTCAGGGGCCGCCTACAACGCCATCTTGTCCGCCGGCAGCATGCTGCCAGCAAGCACCATGAATCTCGTCACCGGCGAGCGCAGTTGCTTCGCCTTGGGCGGCCCAACCGAGCGTCAGCTCAAGCGCGGAGACACCGGACTAGTCGAGCTTGGCGGCGCCTATCGGCGCTACACCTCGACCCTTGGGCGGCAATGGAACCTCGGCAAGCCCAGTTCCCGTCTGGTTGAGATGTTTGCGCTGGTCAAGGAAGCGTCCGCCGCAGCCATGGCGAAGATGAAGGCCGGCGTACCGGCGATCGAACCCCACGAAGCGCTCAAGGCGGTTTTCGTGAAGGCCGGCGTCGACCACCTGCGCCAACACACCTCGGGCTACGGCATGGCGCCCGGCTTCCCTCCGTCCTGGGGTGAGCCGCTCAACATGTTCGGCGGGACCAACGACGTGCTGAAGACAGGCATGGTGGTGACGGTGGAGCCGGCTCTGTTCAGCCGCGAGGACCAACTGGGCGCTCGGCTTATCGACAACTGCATCATCACCGAATCCGGGGTCGAGCTGCTGTCGACGACGCCCCAGAATATCGTCGTGGTTGACTGATCGGATGGCGACCGATGCAGCGCGCCCACCCGCATCGGTCGCCGCTTCCGTCTCCTTTAGTGGGCTCGGGAGTTTCGGATCCCATCCAGACGATCGAGCATCCGCCATCCCTGGATCACCGTGGAGATCCCCAGCGGCGCGAGACAACGGCCCCTGATCGGCGACACCGGGGACAGCGGGAAGATAGTGTCGCTGGCGCCGGCCACCAGTCGGGCGAGGTCACGGCCCATCAGCGTCGCAGCGGCGAGGCCGCGCCCGCTGTATCCGAACCCGGTGTAAAGGCCAGGGCCGAGCCTATGAAGCCGCGGCATCTGTTCCCGCGTCAAGGCGATCCAGCCGTTCCAGGTCTCCTCCCACACCGGTCGCGGCAAACCGGGATACAGCGCTGTCAGGCGCCGGTTAGCCGTGTGGAGATACGGCGGGGCGTGTCGGCCGAAGGGAGAACCGTCGACCGTCACGTGGAAGCGTCCGCCGGGCATCCGCCGCACACCGGAGTAAAGGCGCCGCGTATCGGTCAGCGGGTGCCCTTCGGGCAAAACCCCCTCCAGCTGCCCCTCCGCCATCGGCGCCGTCGCCGCGGCATGGACCCGCATAGGGACGATGCTGCGCCCGATATCCGGCCACAGCCGGCCGGCATAGGCGTTGGTGGCAAGGATCACGCTGTCGGCCACGAGCGTACTGCCGGGCACGGTGAGATGCCAGGCGCCACCCTGCCGCTCGATCCGCTTAACCCGAACGCCGACATGCACGCGCGCGCCGCCTTCTACCGCCGCTCGAGCAAGGCCGCGGGTATAGGCAAGTGGGTTGAAGTGGCCGCCACGCCGATCGATACACGCCCCACTGTAAGAGCCAGAGCCTATCGCCGCGGCGGTGGCCGTCGTATCGAGCATGTCCACGGCAGCGCCCCTTGCCCGCCAGTCGGCGGCATATCCTTCAAGCGCGTGCAGCCCCGCCGGTGCGTGCGCAGCGAACAGCAATCCCGTCCGCACGGCCCCGCAGTCGATCGCGTGCTTCTCTATCAGGCCGAACACGACATCCGGGCCTTCGGCGACACCGCGGATGAGGCGCTCCCCGCGCTCCGTCCCGAAATGTTCGATGATCCGTTGCGTCCCGTGTTTGAGCGTCGGTACGACCTGGCCAAAAGCCCGGCCAGACGCTCCCCAACCGATCTCGTTTGCTTCCAGGACCGCGACCTTCGCGCCGCCCGGTCCCAAGTGATAGGCCGCCGAAAGCCCGGTGATGCCGCCGCCGATGATCGCAACGTCGACACGTCCGGCGGGACTTCCAACCGACGCGGCCGGCTTCTCTCGACCCCATCGGGCATAGGCACCTGGCGGCGGTCCGTGATCGTCAAATCCATCAAGCATGGAATCTCCTCGCGGGACGACAGCAACCTCAAAACAAAACGCCCGCCATAGTCTGTATTGTTTTCTGATTAAAATTGACATTCAAATAAAAAATAAACACTAACAAAAGGTATCTCAGGAAATGGAGATAATCTTAAAGAAAAACTGTGAGATCACACTCCAAAACCCCGACGACTTCAAGCAGTTTCACGTCACGGTGGATGGCTCGGCCATGGAAGGTACCGAGGTCTTGGGCGCGCTTGGACCCCAGGCCACAGCAGCCGGTAATGATGAGTTCTGGATCAGTGCCGATCACGTCCGCGCCCTTGCCAACCGCACATCAGATCTCGAGTGGCAACAAAACTTCACAAAAATGCTGGAAACGGTACGGCCGCACGGGTGGAGCAACGAGGATCTCACCCGCATTCGTGTGCATGTGAAGCGGCTCTAGTGGATAAAATCCGACATTAGAATCCCGCTCAGGATTCCCGCGGGTTCGGTGGCGTGCGAGTCTGGGGCATGCGCACCGGGATCAGCTTCACCGTCAGTACCGCCGATCGCGCCCGCCTGGAGGCGATCGTGGCGGACCGCAACAGCCCGCAAAAGCACGTCTGGCGCTGCCGGATCGTGCTGCTCACCGCCGCGGGCCTGGGCACCAACGCGATCATGCGCGAGGCCGGGGTCGCCAAGACGGCGGTCTGGCGCTGGCAGGAGCGCTTCGCCGCCGAAGGCGTGGACGGGCTGCTGCGGGACAAGACGCGCCCGTCGCGGATCCCGCCGCTGGACCCCTCGGTGGCCGAGCGCGTCGTCGCCCTGACCCTGACCGATCCGCCCGGCGAGACGACCCACTGGACCGCCGCAACGATGGCGGCACAGACCGGCATCTCGGTTAGTTCGGTGCAGCGGATCTGGCGTGCTCACGGTTTGGCCCCGCATCGGATCCGGCAGTTCAAGCTCTCGAACGACCCGGAGTTCGTGACCAAGCTGCGCGACGTGGTCGGGCTCTATGTCGACCCGCCGGCCCACGCCATCGTGCTCAGCGTCGACGAGAAGAGCCAGATCCAGGCGCTCGACCGCACCCAGCCCGGCCTGCCGCTGAAGAAGGGCCGCGCCGGCACCATGACCCACGACTACAAGCGCCATGGCACCACCACCTTGTTCGCTGCCCTCAACGTGCTCGACGGCACCGTCATCGGCCGCAACATGCAGCGTCACCGCCACCAGGAGTTCATCCGCTTCCTCAACCACATCGAGGCCCAGGTTCCGGCCGGCAAGGTGATCCACGCCGTCCTCGACAACTACGCCGCCCACAAGCACCCCAAGGTCCGCGCCTGGCTGCACCGCCATCCCCGCTGGACCTTCCACTTCGTGCCGACCTCATGTTCCTGGCTCAACGCCGTCGAAGGCTTCTTCGCCAGGCTCGCCAAGCGCCGCCTCAAGCGCGGCGTCTTCCGCTCTGTCGCCGACCTCCAGGCCGCCATCAACCGCTTCCTCGACGAGCACAACGCCTCAGATCCGAAGCCCTTCAACTGGACAGCCGATCCCGACAAAATCATCGCCGCCGTCAGGCGTGGGCACCAAGTGTTGGATTCTATCCACTAGGGGCACTGTCAGGAACTCCAGGCGGGCACTGACGGTGTCCCAGCGGATCATCTGGCACTCCCGCTGCCACAACGGCAGCCTGCCAATGAGAGGAGCATTCGGCCTGGAAGACTCGTAGGGCTCAGCGGACGATCAGGATGTTCTGCGCGGTCTGATTGACCACGTTGCTGCCGACCCAGGGCCGCTGATGGTGGCATGCCGTGAATTTCACTGGCGACAGTGCCTTTCATCATTCCCAAACACCACCGTCGATCAGGTTCAGTCCCAAGAGACGCTCGCTGTTCAGTACGGGCAGCGCAGATCGTAGAACCAGTCGATCAAGGTATCCAACGAGGCGCCGGAGAGCATCAGCACCCTGCTCAGCGGAGATCGACTGGAAGCGCACTGTTGCTCCAGGCGGGCGCTGTGCAAACCGGAACATGTCGGCACGCGCGATCACTGCAATCTTCGGGTAGCCGCCGGTTGTCTGCCGGTCAGCACCAAGGACGATCGGCTGCCCGTTCCCAGGAACCTGAATGCTTCCCAGCGCTATGCCGTCGGAGACGATGTTGTAGCCCTTGTCCGTGTGGGTGAGCGTCGATCCTTCGAGACGAACTCCCATCCGATCGGATCGTGCGCTGATCCGGTATGGCGTCGAGAGCAACGTCTCCCAAGCCGCCGGTGAAAAGTGCTCGGATTGCGGACCCTCGATCACTCGAATCACGGAATCGTCGGCGTGGTGGACCAAAGAGCCATCGAGTTCCAGTTCCGGCGAGCTGCGTGCCTTGACTGGAATGACATCACCAACGGCGAGCGGCTGGCCAGCAAGACCGCCGACCCCTGAACGAACATGAAAGGAAGAGCTACCAAACACATGAGGGACGTCTATCCCACAATGAACCCCCACGTAGAGATACACCGCTCCCCGTCCTGGACGCAGTGTCACGGTTGCCCCTCTGGTGATGGTCCGGCTTGCGTTGGGCGCCACCGATACACCATCGATCCGCCATACCATGTCAGGGCCAGCGGCACTGATCGTCACCACATCAGCGTCAACGAGCAGTTCCACGCCCGGCCCGCCGACCTCAAGTGCCGCGGCCCCGTCCGAACTACCCGCCAATCGGTTCGCGATCCGCAACGAGACCGGATCCATGGCACCGGCTTCTGACAGGCCATACCTCTGGACACCCGGGCGACCAAGGTCCTGTACCGAAACCCACGGCCCGCCTTTGACTATGCGCAGACCGTTCACGCGCAGCGACCTTCAGGCTGCGGAACGATTTCGCCGCGCTGGAGCCGCCCGGCGAGACTGTACCAGTCGGCGGGACCGATCGCCGTGAATCGAATGACATCACCCGGCCTGAACAGAAACACCGGATCACGGCTTGGATCGAACGACGCAAACGGCGTGCGTCCGATCATGTGCCAGCCACTCGGCAGTGGAACCGACGCGACGGCAGACTGTGCGCCTCCGATCGAAACACTGCCCGCCGGCGTCAGCATGCGCGGCTCGCTGCGTCGAGGAGTCTTCAGGCGTTCCGGCAATCCACCGAGATAGGCAAACCCGGGTGCGAACCCAATCATGTACACGTGATAGGTTGCCGAACTGTGTGTCGCGACAATCGCCTCCTCGCTGAGGCCATGACGGCCGGCAAGATCCGACAGATCCATTCCGAACTCGCCGCCATAGCCGACCGGCACCTGCCATTGACGTCCCTCGGATGCGGCTGTCCCGCTGGGCGCTCCCTCAACCAGGCAGCGATGAATCGCAGTTTCTAGCGCCGCAGCGCTGATCTGAAGCGGATCGAAGTGGATCAACAAGGATCGGTAAGTCGGCACCATCTCGACAACCCCCGGCAGCGCGGCGGCTGTGAGACTGCGGTCGAGCGCCAGCACTCTGGCGTTGATCGAGAGATCCACGATCTCGCCAAACTGCACCGACACCGCGCAGTCACCGACCGGAAGAATTCTGGGCGGTGCCATCTCAGTCATCTGATGCCGAGCACCACCGATTCATCCGTCACACCAGCAGATTCGCCGATAGTTACCGTGTGGCATTGGCCGCCTTGACCTTGCCAAGCTCCGGGATCGGGCCGGTGTAATACGGCAACTGGTCGACCCGCGGCGTCCAACTTCCATCGTCAATGACCCGCTGCACGTGGGCTGTGATCTTGTCCAATCGGGCGAACCAGACATTCCCCTTGGCGTTCATGTACTCGATCAGCTTGGTGATCATCACCGCACGGGACAACCGGCCGCTCAGGAATGGATGCCAGACGCCGATCCACAGGCCGCCATAGTCCCACATCGCATCGAACTCCGCTGCATAGACCGCCATCGCCTGCTCCGGCGGCTTGATCGTGGCCCGGTAGTCGAGTTCCCGGGACGTTTGGAAATGCGGCCAGTCGTCCAGGCCGATGTGCGATGGCAACTCGATGACCTGCCCTTCGTTGTTCTGCAGGACGTACGGCACATCATCGCCCATCAGCGACGCGTCGTAGAGAAAGCCCTCGGCGACCAGATGTGACAGAGTGTTGCGCGAGAACTGGTACGCTGGCGCCCGAAACCCTTTCGGCCGGGCGCCCGTCATCTGCTCGAACACCGCGGTTGCACGCTGCATCCAGTACAACTCATCCTTGGAGTCAAAGCTGTTCGGCTCCTCGTGAAGGTAGCCGTGGTGCCCGATTTCATGGCCACCTTCGAGGATGATCTCAACCGCCTTGGGATAGTGCTCCATGCACCACGCCGGCAGAAAGAAGGTCTGATGCATGCCGAACCGCTTGTAGATCTCGACGATCCGCGGAACCGCAATTTCCGGTCCGTAACGCAGCATCGACATTGCCGCGATCCGGGTGTCTGCCGAGGCATGGTGCGCTAAGTGCAGCAGACTGTCGGCATCCATGTCGAAGGTGAAGGCCACCGCGCACCGTGCGCCATTCGGCCAGGGAACCGGATTGCTGATCACGCCGAACCTCCTACTATGCTGTTGATGTTGTCTGACGGACGAACTCGGCCCAGTCGCCCGTTGGCTCCCAACCCAGGACACGCCGAGCACGTGCGTTGCCGAACGCAGCCGCGCGCGGATTGCGCTCAAAGACAGTTGGGTCTTTCGGGGCAATCGGTCTGCCGAAAGCCTTCTCCATAAAGACCGAAGTCGGCGCCGGACTCATGGTGTCCGACGCCCCGACGTTGAACACATCATACGCTCCTACATCGCGCTCAAGCGCCATTCGGAAGCAGCGCGCGGCATCATCCGGGCGTACATAGGCCCGGTGCGGCGGCGGCGGACGATGTCCGGCGGGGAGTGCCCCCCCGCCGTCGGCCTCGCGAGCCCTGGCGTCGAAATCGGCGACCTTGTCGGGGAAGATGATCCATGCGGGTCGCAGGCAGACCACCGACATCCGACCCCGTCGCGCAAACGATTCCGACACGGTCTCACAGACCTGCTTGCTGAGGTCGTAAGCGACATCCGGGCGCAGCGGGTGCTCTTCGTCGAACGGCAGGTAGTCCGGTGTTCGACGCGGCTCCACTGCTTCCAGACCGTAGGCGGCGATGCTCGCGCAGACCACGACCTTACGCACACCGGCGGATTCCGCGGCGGCCAGCACGTTCCAGGTTCCCTGGACGTTAGTCTCAAAGTAGTCGTGCTCGGCTACCTTCACACCGGAATCAATGCCCGCCAGATGGATGACCGCGTCGTGGCCAGTGATCGCGGCGGACATTGCGGGCAGATCCAGCACATCCGCTACCACATGGCGGATGTCGCGATCGGGCCGCACTTTATCGATCACCGTAACGTCGTAGTCGTGTTGGAATTCGTCCACGACGAACCGCCCGAAGCGCCCGCTCCCGCCGGTTATCGCTACCCGTCGACCGCTCATCCGTTTGCTCCGGCCTCACGCCCGACCGCGATCAAGCCGAGAAGCTCGAGCGCGACCGTAGCCCCCAGCAATGCGGTTATCTGACCGGGTCCGTCATAAAGCGGGTTGGCCTCGACCACATCGCAGCCGACGATATTCATCGGTTTCAACGCGCGCAGCAGCGCCAATGTCTCCCGCGAGGTCGGACCACCGGCCTCGGGTGTCTGCACACCGGGGGCGTTCGACGGATCCACGAAGTCCAGGTCGAAAGTGATGTAGACGGGACGATCCCCCACCCGCTCTGCGATCCGCCGCGCCGTCTCGGTCGGCCCCATATCGAGCGTCTCGTCCGTCGTCAGAACCTCGAAACCGAGATCCACCGACTGGCTGACATCGTCGGCGCGAAACAGCGAACCGCGCATCCCGATCTGGATCGACGAGAAAGGATCCAGCCCCTTCTCCTCGGCCGCTCGGCGGAACGGTGTCCCTGCCGAATACTGCTTGCCGGCGAAGTAGCTGCGCCACGTGTCCGAATGCGCGTCGAAATGCACCAGGGAGACTGGGCCGTGGCGTTTGGCCACCGCGCAGATCGCCGGCAGGGAGACGGAATGATCGCCCCCGAGAGACACCGGGACGATGCCCTGATCGACTAGGCTTGAAAGGGAAGCTTCCAGCCGCTCCAGGGATTCCTCCAGATAACCAGGCACCACGCTGGCGTCCCCAGCGTCTGCGATGCGCAGGCGTTCGAAGACGTTGATGTGGTCACGATACGGATTGATTGGCCGCAGCATCACCGACATCGCCCGGATCGCTCCGGGACCGAAACGCGCGCCTGTCCTGTAGGGCGCGCCGGAGTCCGACGGCAGCCCAATGATGGCGGCGTCGAGACTGTCACCGGCCTGTGCCTGCGGCAGGCGCATGAACGTCGGCAGGCCGCAGAACCGTGGCGTGTCGAGCGCGTCGACCGGAAGAAAGCCCGTCATTTCTCGGCCATCAGGAAATCGAGAGCCGAAAGGGTATGGGTCTTCAGAACGTGGAACACCTCTTCGATATCGACGTATTCATCGGCCATTGCGACGTTGAACGGCGTGACGCCGTAGACGAAGGCCGGGACCCCCTTGCCGCGCCACAGCCGCGCGTCGGTCCCGGGCAGGCTGACAATGGCGGGTGGGGTGAAACCAGCGAGCTCCTGGACATTGCGCTGGATCAGCTTGCACATCTCGTGGTTCGGATCCGACCACAGCGGCTCCTGCCGGCCGATGACCTCCATGTCGGCTTCCGGAAACCGGTCGACGATGCTCTGGGCAACGGCGATCACCGCATCCGGCGACAGACCCACCGGCACGCGGATGTCGGCCGTTACGACGCAGACACCGGGCAACATGTTCTGCTTCACCCCGCCATTCACGGTGCCGATGTTCAGCGAGACTTTCTGCAAGACCTTGGAAGCGCCCGGGGACGCAACCTTATCGATCACGTCTTCGACTCCCTCCAACGCGCGCGCGATGTGCTCGGGGGTCTGCACGTCCATGTTCCGCACCTCGTCGAGTGCCAGGATCAGCCGAGCAGCGATCTCGTTGGCATTTTGACTCTTGTGCGGATACGTCCCTCGCTCAGTCGTACGCGGAAGGCGCTTTGAATCCGTCACCATCGGTTCCATGCCGGGGCGGCAGCTCATCGTCTATGACAAGCGCCGGTCCGCTATCGATCAACAGCAGCCCTATTGGTTCGATGCCTGGGGGATCGACCGCAACGATCCAGGACAAGTCGTCTGGCGGGTTGAGATCCGGGCAGGCCGCGATGCGCTGACGAAACTCCTGGCAAAGAAGGCCATTGGCCGTCCCTGCGAAGCCGTGGAGCAGCATATTACACCGTTCCTCATCTCAGCCGTCGAGCAGATCCGCTACACCCAGCCAACGGGCCACCAAGCCAACATCACGCGCATCCCATCGCACCCTTTGTGGCACACCGTGGAGAATGCGCTACGTGACATCCCAGTCATGCAAGCTGCCGCTCTACCGGAAGCGAAGGCACTGGGATACCTCAAGGAACGGCATCTCGACATGAGTCTGAAACTGGCTTTCGGGAACCTTATCAACCGGCTAGTGCTCGAAGGACTTACAGACGCCGACATCAGCGATAACTTCGAGCACCATGCCAGGAAGCGCGCGCTGGACTATCTCGGGACGCTCGATGGCGAGCGCCTGGATGCGAAACTCCAGAAGGCGCGTGATCGGGCGGAAGTATTCTTAACGCCAAGCTGAGTGGGGAACGGTGGGCTTGGATCACCGCATTGGATAGGTTCCGGCCATTTTCCGAGTATTCGGTCCGCGGCGATCTTAAGCACCAGAAGCAGCCGTATCGAGGAGGAGCGGACATTCGGCTTCCTATCCTCGATTCGAGTTCAGGCGCTGGTGACGACGCTGCCGATCCCAGTTCGAAAATCGTGCAGAAAAAAATCGTGACAAGCGCGATTTTCTATTTGGCTGGCCCGTCTGGTTTCGAGAAGGTGACGGTCGTAAATTGGCCAAATGGACCAACGCGAGGCCACTTCATCTTCTCGCTCGAAGGGTACTAGTCCCTCAGCGCAAGACGAACATGCGACTTTACGTCCCCATTCTCTCAGTTGGCGCACCTATGTTGACCCTCGGAGCCTGTGTATGAGTTTATTGATAAATTTGTAATTTACTATTCGGTCACACAACATATTGTATTTTATACTAAACTTATTGATCTGCGATGACAATTAAACATATAGTATACTATTGCACATTGACGATATGATTTCTGAATTTTGGAAACATTATCTCAACAAAAACCTCCGAAAACTTCAGTGCAAGCGCTGCATCTCCTTCCGTTGACATCGCACCTTGGTGAACGATTGAATTTCGTATCTTCTTTGACTCTTCAATCTCCTGCCATATGGTCTTTCGCGAACCTTTACGCTTCTCAGCGCGTAAATCAAAGCCGTAGTCTTCCAGTATCGTGAACAAAAACTTAGTGAAGGACTTGTTCGTGATCACCAGTTCGGCGATTGGGAGGCTGGCGCTTTCATCGTGAACTAGTGGATAGAATCCAACACTTGGTGCCCACGCCTGACGGCGGCGATGATTTTGTCGGGATCGGCTGTCCAGTTGAAGGGCTTCGGATCTGAGGCGTTGTGCTCGTCGAGGAAGCGGTTGATGGCGGCCTGGAGGTCGGCGACAGAGCGGAAGACGCCGCGCTTGAGGCGGCGCTTGGCGAGCCTGGCGAAGAAGCCTTCGACGGCGTTGAGCCAGGAACATGAGGTCGGCACGAAGTGGAAGGTCCAGCGGGGATGGCGGTGCAGCCAGGCGCGGACCTTGGGGTGCTTGTGGGCGGCGTAGTTGTCGAGGACGGCGTGGATCACCTTGCCGGCCGGAACCTGGGCCTCGATGTGGTTGAGGAAGCGGATGAACTCCTGGTGGCGGTGACGCTGCATGTTGCGGCCGATGACGGTGCCGTCGAGCACGTTGAGGGCAGCGAACAAGGTGGTGGTGCCATGGCGCTTGTAGTCGTGGGTCATGGTGCCGGCGCGGCCCTTCTTCAGCGGCAGGCCGGGCTGGGTGCGGTCGAGCGCCTGGATCTGGCTCTTCTCGTCGACGCTGAGCACGATGGCGTGGGCCGGCGGGTCGACATAGAGCCCGACCACGTCGCGCAGCTTGGTCACGAACTCCGGGTCGTTCGAGAGCTTGAACTGCCGGATCCGATGCGGGGCCAAACCGTGAGCACGCCAGATCCGCTGCACCGAACTAACCGAGATGCCGGTCTGTGCCGCCATCGTTGCGGCGGTCCAGTGGGTCGTCTCGCCGGGCGGATCGGTCAGGGTCAGGGCGACGACGCGCTCGGCCACCGAGGGGTCCAGCGGCGGGATCCGCGACGGGCGCGTCTTGTCCCGCAGCAGCCCGTCCACGCCTTCGGCGGCGAAGCGCTCCTGCCAGCGCCAGACCGCCGTCTTGGCGACCCCGGCCTCGCGCATGATCGCGTTGGTGCCCAGGCCCGCGGCGGTGAGCAGCACGATCCGGCAGCGCCAGACGTGCTTTTGCGGGCTGTTGCGGTCCGCCACGATCGCCTCCAGGCGGGCGCGATCGGCGGTACTGACGGTGAAGCTGATCCCGGTGCGCATGCCCCAGACTCGCACGCCACCGAACCCGCGGGAATCCTGAGCGGGATTCTAATGTCGGATTTTATCCACTAGGCCGAAGACAACCGGCTTGAGAATCGCATCGCGCAACGTGATCTCGATAGCTGAGTACGCGAACACCAGGCAACCCGACGCGCTAACATCTCGAAGCTTTCTAGCCTCGTTGAGCATCGCCGTGGCTGGGGCAATCAAGTCGGGGTTCTGCCTATAATAAGAGGCCATGCGATCGGTGACAAACTCCAGGATGATATCTTGCCGATGATCCCGGATGATGTCCTCGACCATTCGGTCGTAGGCTTCCTCCTGCCAAGCTTCCTGTGGGGTCATGCCCATTGATTGGCCTTCCTGCAGTTCCGGCGGCAGTGCACCCTTGCCGTGCCTTGATCCCCTGTGTCCAAGGCATGCGTTCAGAGCGAGTATGGCCTATCGGAAGCACTTTCCTATGATTGCACAATCGGAACTGGCTGCGCCTGTCGTTCCGGATGGACCTGGAGGCCGTCAGGACCGATACTAGGTTAGCCATCCCGCCGGGCTCGAGCAAAGTCGGTACGGCGTAATACTACCGGACTCGCGATATAGCGCAGAGTGACAATAAACACATCACTCTTCAATTCACGTTATTTCCCGTAAACTCAAAGTGGACAGCACCGTGTCAGGCGACATTGTCTTTCAGGGAAGTCTCTTTACCAACGACTTTCTCACCGAGTCGATTGCATCTATGCCTGAATGGGTCGAGTGCGCGGAGCGTATCGTTGATTTAGAGCGGACGTTGCGCGCCATTATCGAGCGGTTCCCGACAGCCCAAACCCCCAATGAGAGCCAGACAGAGGATGACCTGATCTGGCCCGTGCTTGCTGCTCTGGGCTGGACGGCCACGCTGAGGCAGCAAAACCTGGCTCCGCGCGGCCGTGAAGATGTGCCCGATGGCCTTTTGTTCGCCACTGACGCCGACAAGGACCGTGCGAACGCCCATCCCGAGGAATGGAAGCGGTATGGGTTCGGTCATGCCGTCGTGGAATCGAAGCGATGGCTCCGCCCCCTGGACCGGGCCGGCGGTCGGCGCGGCGAGGACATTGCACCCTCAACGCAGATGCTCCGCTACCTGCGACGTGTCGAGGATCTGACCACCGGCAGGTTGCGGTGGGGCATCCTCACGAACGGTGCGCGCTGGCGGCTCTACTGGCAGGGTGCGCGCTCCGTGTCCGAACAGTTCTGCGAGATCAACCTTGCGGCAGTTCTCAACCTGCCCGGCCACAACGATGGTCTGTTCGCCCTGAACGACGAGAGCCGCCGCCACTGGTTGACCGTGTTCGCGCTCATATTCCGGCGCGTCGCTTTCGTGCCGCTGGGGCCCGATCCACGGTCATTCCATCAGCGCGCTCTCGAACAGGGCCGCTTCTATGAAGAACGGGTCGCTGCCTCACTCTCGAGCCTGGTCTTCGGCGAAGTCTTTCCTGACCTGACCACCGCCATTGCCACCGCGGCCCCAGAGGCGGATCTCGACGACGTGCGTCAGGCGGTCCTGATCCTGCTCTACCGACTCTTGTTCATTCTCTACGCCGAGGACCGGGACCTGCTGCCCGTATCCGATCGGCGATACGACGACTACGGACTCCGCGAGCGTGTCCGGCTGGATGTCGGGGCGCGTCTCGACCGGGGCGATACCTTCTCTGAAACCGCCAACCGTTACTGGAACGCAGTCCAGGATCTGTGCCGCGCGATCAACAAGGGGGACGCCTCCATCGGGCTTCCGCCGTACAACGGTGGCCTCTTTGACGAGGACCGTACTCCGCTGCTAGCCGATATCCGGATCGGCGACGCTGTCATGGCCCGCGTTATCGACGCCTTGTCATTCGAGCGCACGACCGATGGCCGCAAGTACATAAACTATCGCGACCTGTCGGTGCAGCAGCTCGGGTCGATCTATGAGCGACTCCTCGAACACGAGGTCACCCGCGAAGAAGAGGCGATCCTGATCCGGCCCAACATTTTTGCGCGAAGAGGGTCAGGCAGCTACTACACCCCCGATGATCTTGTCGCCCTGATCCTCAAAGAAACCGTTGCGCCGCTCGTGGCCACAAAGCTGGACGGGTTCCGCGACCGCATCGAGTCCCTGCCTGGGGAATCAGTCCCGGAAGATCGGAGGATCGCCATCCTGAAGGGCCTCGATCCCGCCGAGGCGATACTGTCCTTCAAGGTCTGTGACCCAGCGATGGGTTCCGGACACTTTCTCGTCAGCCTCGTCGACACGTTGGCAGACCAGGTGATTGCGGCTATGGCCGAAGCCGAGGCTGCTATCCCGGCACAATGGGGCGACTATGTTTCACCGCTGGCAGCCCGGATTGAGGCTATCCGGATCACCATTGAGCGTAACGCTGCCGACCGCGGTTGGACCGTCGACCCGGGTCAGCTGGATGACCGGCATATAATCCGCCGTATGGTCCTAAAGCGGTGCGTCTACGGGGTAGACAAGAACCCCATGGCCGTTGAGTTGGCGAAGGTTGCACTCTGGTTGCACACCTTCACGGTCGGTGCACCGTTGTCGTTTCTCGACCACCATCTTCGCTGTGGCGACAGCCTCTTCGGCTCGTGGGTCCGCAACGGGATCGACAAGGCCACTGCCTGGGGCGGGCCACTTCTCCTGCATGGCCCAATCACCCGTGCTCTGCGCGCAGCATCGAAGATGCAGATTATCGAAGGGCTGACAGACGCTGAAATCGCAGAAGCGCACAGATCAGCCGACGTATTCGCCGAAGTGCAGGAGATGACCGCGCCCCTTGCAGCTTTCCTGGCTCTCATTCATGCCTTCGATTGGCTCAAAGTGACGGACCGGCCCGGCAAAGCAGCTGTCCGCGCCTTCTTTGACGGCCAGTTCGGGGACCCCGTCCTCATTGCCCAGGGGCATGCGGATCCAAGTGTGCGTCGCGAGGATGGGGTCCTTTTCGCCGCTATCCTGGGCAAAGCCCGCACCCTGATCGCCGAAGAAAATTTCATGAGCTGGCAGGTTGCCTTCCCGGGCGTTTGGAGCGACTGGGACGGCGATCACCTAACCGGTGG
>ABHC01000021.1:62500-120727 GCA_000171835.1 alpha proteobacterium BAL199
GGCTTGCCGACATGCAGCACCATGGCACCCAGGAAGAACCCGAGTGCTGCCAGATGCTCCGGCACCAGCATGGTTGCCCAACAGCCGATGGCCAGGACCACCAGGGCCGCGGCGTGCATCATGACCGGCGATGCCCCCTCGGGCGGCGGCGTGAACCAGAGAAACAAGGCCGCCACGGCGAGGGCCGAGGCGATCAGCGGTGTGCGGTAGCGGGCGATCATTCGTCGACAGCCTCCAGCACCACCAACTCGGCGCCCTCATCCACCAGATCACCTACGGCGACCGCCAGGCGGATCACCACGCCGTCGGCCGGCGCCGTCACCGTGTGCTCCATCTTCATCGCTTCCGTCACCAGCAAGGTGGCGCCACGGGCTACGCGGTCACCGACCGCAACGTCGACGCGGATCACCTTGGCCGGCATCGGCGCGATCAACCGACCGTGACCGACCTCCTCGACCTCGCCCGCCGTGAACGGATCCTCCAGCACGAGCGGCCAGGACCGGCCGTCGAGAAACACTACGCGCCGGTCACGGTCTGCCACGACCACCGCCCGATGGCGCACACCGTCGACCCGAACGTTCAAACTGCCATCGGCATCGAAGTGCCCGGAAAGGTGATGGTCGGTACCGTCAAACCGCGCGGTCCAACCGCGCCCTTCCCCGCTGCGCTCGGCCGCCATCCGCACCATCGTGACCCGCTCGCCTTCACGGAAGTCTAGATCGTGGTGGCCGACATCGTTGAGCCGCCAGCCATCGGCCCGCGCCCACGGCGAAGTCGGATCGTCGGTACGGGCGGCAGCGGATTTGGCGGCGGCATCAAACGCCAGCATCTCGGCGAATCCAGCGATCGCCAACGCTGCCGCCGGCGCCGCCTCTCCAGCCGGTGCCAGGGTAGCGATCTCGCGGCCGACGAAGCCGGTGTCGATCGGTCCGGCCACGACCTCCGGATGTTCGACCAGACGCTTCAGAAAGCCGGCGTTGGTGGTCACGCCGACAATTTCGATTCGTCCCAGGGCCGACCCGAGCCGAGCGAGTGCCTCGCGGCGGTCACGGCCGTAGGCGATGACTTTGGCGATCATCGGGTCGTAGTGAACGGTGACCGCCCCGCCTTCTTCGACCCCGGAGTCGATCCGGATACCTTCACCTTGCGGGAAGCGCAGCCGGGTCAGCGGCCCGGTCTGCGGGAAGAAATCACGGGCGGGGTCCTCGGCGTACAGGCGAACCTCGACGGCGTGGCCGGTGATTCGCAGATCGTCCTGGGTGAACGGCAGCTTTTCGCCGGCGGCCACCCGGAGCTGGAGAGCCACCAGATCCAGGCCCGTGATCAGTTCGGTGACCGGGTGCTCCACTTGCAGGCGGGTGTTCATCTCCATGAAATGGAAGGTCCCTGAAGCGTCGAGAATGAACTCGACGGTCCCGGCGCCGACATAGCCGACGGCTTCGGCCGCCGCGACCGCGGCCCTGCCCATGGCATCGCGGATCGCCGGGTCGAGGCCCGGGGCCGGCGCCTCCTCCAAAATCTTCTGGTGCCGACGCTGGGCCGAGCAATCGCGCTCGAAAAGATGGACAGTGTTGCCGTGGCGATCGGCGAACACCTGGACCTCCACATGACGCGGCCGTTCCAGGTATTTTTCGACGATCAGCCGGTCGTCGCCGAACGACGCCTTGCCCTCGCGTTTCGCCGAGTCGATGGCCGCCGGCAACTCATCCTCGGAACGGACAACCCGCATGCCTTTGCCGCCGCCGCCAGCCGAGGCCTTCAGCAACACCGGAAAGCCGATGGCGAGTGCGGCCTGTGACAAGATCGCGGGCGCCTGATCGTCGCCGTGATAGCCGGGCACCAACGGCACTCCGGCCTTCTCCATCAGCGTCTTGGCACCCGCCTTGGAGCCCATCGCGTCGATCGCCGACGCCGGCGGGCCGACGAAAATCACTCCAGCCGCCTCGCAGGCGCGGGCAAAGCCGGCATTCTCCGACAGGAACCCATAGCCCGGATGCACCGCATCGGCCCCGGATCGACGCGCCACATCCAGGATCACATCGGCTTTCAGATACGACTCCGCGGCGGCGGCCGGACCGATCGGCCAAGCCTCGTCGCAGGCCCGGACGTGCGGCGTCTCGGCATCGGCCTCGGAGAACACCGCGACCGTGCGGATGCCCATGGCCCGGGCAGTTCGGGCAACCCGGCAAGCAATCTCGCCACGATTGGCGATCAGCAGGGTGCGGATCATACCGTCCACCCGGGTTTACGCTTCTCCAGGAACGCGCTCAACCCTTCCTTCGCCTCGTCGGTGACACGCTGGTGGGCGATGCGCTGGGCGGTGTCGCGGCTCAGCAAGTCGTCGATCTCCTTGGTGGCCACGTGCTTGATCAGATCCTTGGCCGCCCGCACCGCCTTCGGTCCGGCCGACAGCAACTCCGCAAGCAACGCTTCGACCGTTGAGTCCAAGGCAGACTCCTCCACCACCTCATGGATCAATCCGATCCGATAGGCGGTCGCGGCGTCAAACCGTTCGCCGGTCAGGAAGTATCGGCGAGCGTTGCGCGGCCCGATCGCCCGCAGGACATAGGGGCTGATGGCGCCCGGGATGATCCCGAGCTTGACCTCGCTGAGGGCAAACAACGCACCCGCGGCCGCGACGGCCATGTCGCAGCAGGCGGTCAGCCCGACGCCGCCGCCCATTGCCGCACCGTTGACCCGGGCGATGGTCGGCATCGGCATGGAGTCCAGCCGGCGCATAACACCGGCCAGCCGCAGCGCATCCTGGAAGTTCTCGTGATCGCCCTGTTCGCCGGACGATCGCATCCAGTTGAGTTCGGCACCGGCCGAAAATGCCGCACCGGCACCGGTCAAAACCAGTGCGCGGATGTCCTTGTCTGCCGCGAGGTCGTCCAGACAGATCGTCAGGTCGGCGATGAGCACACCGTCGAACGCGTTGCGGATGTCGGGACGATTGAGGGTCAGGCGGACCACGCCGCGCGGGTCTCGGTCGACGATCAGGGTCTCGGGCCGCTGGATCGCGGGTTTCATGGGCATTCTCCGCCGATCACATTCGGAACAGGCCGAACCGGGTCTCACCGATCGGCCGATTGAGCGCCGCCGACAGCGACAGCGCCAGAACGGTGCGGGTTTCCGCTGGGTCTAGGATCCCGTCGTCCCACAGCCGGGCGGTCGCGTAGTAGGGGTGACCCTGCCGCTCATACTGGTCGCGGATCGGCGCCTTGAAAGCCGCCTCTTCATCTTCGGGCCAGGTCTCGCCACGCGCCTCCAGACCGTCGCGTCGGACCTGGGCGAGCACGTTTGCCGCCTGTTCGCCGCCCATCACCGAGATCCGGGCGGTCGGCCACGTGTAGAGCATGCGCGGTCCGTAGGCGCGGCCGCACATTCCGTAGTTCCCGGCCCCGAACGAGCCGCCGACGATCACTGTGAACTTCGGCACCTCAGCCGTCGCCACCGCGGTCACAAGCTTGGCGCCGTCCTTGGCGATGCCGCCCGCCTCGTACTTCCGGCCAACCATGAATCCGGTGATGTTCTGCAGAAACAGCAGCGGGATGCCGCGCTGGGCGCACAACTCGATGAAATGCGCACCCTTAAGGGCCGATTCGGAGAACAGGATGCCGTTGTTGGCGACGATCCCGATCGGGTAGCCGTGGATGTGGGCAAAGCCGGTGACCAGCGACGCGCCGTACAGCGGTTTGAACTCATCGAACTCGGAACGGTCAACGATGCGCGCGATCACCTCGCGAATCTCGATCGGCTTGCGCAGATCGTCCGGCATCAGGCCGTAGATCTCCTGCGGATCGTAGAGTGGCGGCGCCGGATCGCGGATCTCGACCGACGGGCGTTTCGGCCGGTTGAGGTTGCCGACGATGCCGCGCGCCAGAGCCAAGGCGTGATGGTCGTTCTGCGCCATGTGATCGGTCACGCCGGAGGTGCGCGAATGCACCTCGGCACCGCCCAGATCTTCGGCGGACACCACCTCGCCGGTCGCTGCCTTCACCAGCGGCGGACCGGCCAGGAAGATCGTGCCCTGGCCCTTCACGATGATGCTCTCGTCGGCCATCGCCGGGACGTAGGCGCCGCCCGCCGTGCAACTGCCCATGACCACCGCAATCTGCGGGATCCGCTCGGCCGACATCCGTGCCTGATTGTAAAAGATCCGCCCGAAGTGATCGCGGTCCGGGAACACCTCGTCCTGGTTCGGTAGATTCGCCCCGCCGGAGTCGACCAGATAGATGCAGGGCAGATTATTCTCGCGCGCAATCTCCTGGGCCCGCAAGTGCTTCTTCACGGTCATCGGGAAGTAGGTACCGCCCTTGACCGTGGCATCGTTGCAGACGATCACGCACTCCCGCCCCGACACCCGACCGATGCCGGTCACGATGCCCGCCGCCGGGACGTCACCGCCATACAATCCGTCGGCCGCCAGCTGGCTGAACTCCAGGAACGGAGCACCGGGATCGAGCACCGCGCGCACCCGGTCGCGCGGCAGCAGCTTGCCGCGGGACAGGTGACGCTCACGCGCCCGCTCGCCGCCGCCTTCCTTGACGGTGTGCAGCTTGGCGCGCAGTTCGTCGACCAGCCCGCGCGTTCGCTCGGCATTCGTGCGGTACACGTCGGATCGGGTATCGAGTTGGGACTTGATGACGCTCATGCGCTGCTCTCACCAACCGCCGGTGGCGAGCCAGCGTTCCACATGGTCGAGACGATCCGCCCCCCAGAACGGTTCGCCATCGACCACGAAGAACGGCGAACCGCACACACCGGCCGCCATGGCTGCGTCGTTCTCGGTCTTTAGCCGTTCTTTGACCGCCGGGTCGTTGAGCGCCTCACTGAGCCGCGCAGCGTCGATGCCAATGCCGTTCGCGATCTCCAGAACCGAGTCGGCCGTGCGAATATCGCCGCCTTGGGCGAACGCCCGATCGTAGAGCGCCAGCGACAGGTTGCGCGCCTGATCGGGCTCGCGATCCTGCACCCAGTACACGGCACGGGCCGCCGCGATCGACGGGAACGGCATGACCTGCGGGAACTCCAACGGCACGCCATGGAACCGGGCCGTCCGCTCTATGTCGCGGCGGGCGTATGGTCCCTTGATCGGAACATCGAGCAACGGCTGAGCGCCGGTCGTCTTAAAGATCACCCCCAGCAACACCGGCCGCCACAGGACGGTTCGGCCATAGAGTCGGGCGATATCGTCGATCTTGTGGGCCGCGAGGTAGCCGTACGGAGACGAGAAATCGAAATAGAAATTGATCGGTTCGTCCGACTGTCCGTCATCGGTATCGTTGTCGGCCATTTGCCGGTTCCTTTTCCTGCGTCAGATCGGCGCCCGTCACCAGGGCAACGGCGCGCCGTCGTAGTTCCAGAACGTTCCGTTGTCGCCGGGGACCAATCCGGCCACCACCTTGCGCATGCCGGCCGCGCTGTCCGTTGCGCTCACCGGTGCGGTCGGTCCGCCCATGTCGGTGCGGACATGACCCGGATGGAACACAATGGCGGTCACGCCTTTCGACTCCAGTTCCTGCGCCAGACAACTCACCGCCATGTTCAGCGCGGTCTTGGACGACCGGTAGATCACGTTGCCGCCGGTGTTCTCACCGATCGAGCCCATTTTCGAGCTGGTGAAAGCCATGACCTTCAGGGTCGAGGCCATCACGTTGTCCCTCAGGGCCCAGGCCACCCTGACCGGCCCGAACAGATTGGTTGTCATGGTCTGGGCCCAGACGGCGTAGTCGATATCGGCGATTGAGGCCCCCCGCTTGCCGATGACCCCAGCATTGTTGAACAGAACGTCGATCGACTGTCCCTCAAGGCTAGCCGCCAGCGCGCCAATGCTCGGCGCGTCGTCCACGTCGAGTCGGTGTATTTCGACATCGCCCTTGATCGCCGCCAGATCGGTCGCCTTATTCGGATACCGACAGGTCGCCAGCACGCGCCAGCCATCGGCCGCGTACTGCCGCGTCAACTCGAGCCCGATGCCTCGGTTTGCGCCGGTGATCAGGACAGTCGGCATGCAACCTACTCCCCGGGGTGTCAGAACGCCGCGCCGTCCAGCACGATGAAATGGGCCGCCTGCGGGACGCAGCCGACTCCGTTGATCGGGATCATGTCTTGCGGGCACGCCGAGAAGGCCACGATGCAATCTCGTGCCGCTTTCAGCAGGATGAAACTGCCCGGCTCGGAAACCGGCGGCTTCCAGTCGATCCGACCCGACAGATCCCACGGAATGTTCATGAACAGGTTCAGCGGGCTCGGCGTTTCCGGTGCGGTCAGCCCCAGTTCCGCCAAACCGGCGTGCAGATTGTCCTGGCAGCTGTCGTGATGCCCGGTGACGCCGAGCCCCTCGTAGCGCCAGCGGTCGCAGGCGGCAATGAAGGTGTCGTGCACCTCGCCCGAGGTATCGTCGACGACGCTCAGGATCGGCCGGCGACGGTTGGTGACCAGGGTGTCACCGATCTTCGGGGTCAACCGGTTCATGGCGGCGCGGCTGTGCTCCATCGACATGAACTCGCTCATGTCGCCGTCGACGAACGCCCAGGTATCGACCACCTGGGTTCCGAGAGTGTTGATCACCTTGATGACCCCGCCAGCCGGCAACCGAGCGGCTTTGCCCTTGCGGGCCGGGATCGTGACAGTTTGCCCAGTCATGGCTGTCCCCCTGCAATAGTGGCTGAAACCCTGCCCGGCGGTGCAGAGTCGACGATAGCAAGCGGCGGCTGCCGGTAGCGAGTCCTCACCGTCAAACGCACCGGCATCAAGGGCATCAGACGCGGCCTTGGGTGTCGAGCGCCATCCGGGCCGTCACCTCGATCTCCACACGCATGTAGGGCTCGACCAATTCAGCCAGCACGGTCGTGTTCGCCGGACGAGCAGCGTCGCAATGCCGCTTGATGATCGGCTTGATGCGTTCGAACTCGGCACGGCTGGCGACGAACACCCGGATCCGCACCAGATCGTTCAAGCTGGCTCCAGCCTTCGCAAGCGCCCGTTCGATCGTTGCAAAGCAATTCTCGCACTGGCTCTCCACGTCCTCGGGAAACTGCAGCGTTTCCGGATCGAACCCGGTGGTGCCGGAGACGAACACGTAGGGCGGATCGACCACGGCGCGGGCGTAGCCGGCCATTTCCTCGAACGGGGCGCCGGAGTAGATGCGGGAACCGATCATGCCATCACCTTCTTTGCTGCGGTCGCTGGAAAGCGGCGCGCGCATCCTCGCATGGCGCACGCATATGGCAGCCCTCCAGGTGATCGTTCACCACCCCGAGCGACTGCATGAAGGCGTACATCGTGGTCGGTCCGACGAAACTCCACCCCCGCTTCTTCAACGCCTTGGACAGCGCGGTAGAGGCATCCGACTTGGTGATCGACATCAACGTCGCGCGGTCGAAGCGCTGAGGGCGATCCTCCGGCTTCGGCTCGAACGACCAGATGAAGGACGCCAACGACCCCGCCTCGTCCACCAGTTCGATCGCGCGGCGCGCGTTGTTGATGGTCGACTCGATCTTGCCGCGGTGCCGGACGATTCCGGCATCGCCGAGCAGCCGCTGGACATCCGTCTCATCGAACTCGGCGACCTTGCGGAAATCGAAGCCGGCGAACCCGGCCCGGAAGTTCTCCCGCTTGCGCAGGATAGTCAGCCAGGACAGCCCGGACTGGAACCCTTCAAGGCAGATCTTTTCGTACAGCCGGACATCGTCGGCCGTCGGGTATCCCCACTCGATGTCGTGATAGGCGACATAGTCGTCCTGCTCACCGCACCACGAACAGCGGGAACGACCGTCGCCTGAAGTTATTAACCCGTCGTTCATCTCGACCACCATAGGATCTGTTCCACGCAAGCACTTGCGCCAAGCGATCGCGGGGCGCCTGACTGCTTTGTCAATCCATGACATCGACCATCAGCGGGGAACACTGCGAAATGTCTGACCTGAACGAACAGCAGCAGGCGCTCGTTGCGTTGTTCCAGGAGCACGTGCAAGCCGAGCTCCGGGGCGATCTCGAGACGACGATGGCTACCATGACCGACAACCCGCATCTCACCAACGTACCGTCGATGGTGGGTGGCGCCGGCCAGAAGGGTGTGCGCGACTTCTACGCCAATCATCTGGTCGGCAAGTTCTTTCCGCCGGACGTCGAGATGATCCCGGTATCGAGCACCGTCGGAACCAACCAGATCGTCGACGAACTGGTGATCCGGTTCACCCATACCACCGTCATCGAGTGGATGTTGCCGGACGTGCAGCCGACCGGAAAGCGAGTCGAGGTGGCGTTCGTCGTCGTCGTCGGGATCGATGGCGGGAAGATCTCGCACGAGCACATCTATTGGGACCAGGCCAGCGTGCTGGTGCAGATCGGCCTGCTCGACCCGAAGGGCCTGCCGGTGAGCGGGGCCGAAGCCGCGCGCCGGATCCTGGATCCGACGCTGCCGTCGCGCCCGATGGGATGAGCGGAGGGAGGGACGGCACTGGATTTGCGGTCGCGAACGCACGTCAGGCGGTTTCCTTGAACAGTTCGCGCCCGATCAGCATGCGTCGGATCTCGCTGGTGCCGGCCCCGATCTCGTACAACTTCGCGTCTCGCAACAGCCGGCCTGTCGGATATTCGTTGGTGTAACCGTTGCCGCCCAGGCACTGGATGGCCTCCAGGGTCATCCAGGTCGCCTTCTCCGCAGCGTACAGGATGGCGCCGGCCGCATCCTTGCGGGTGACCTCCCCACGGTCACAGGCCTTCGCCACCGTGTACACGTAAGACTTGGCAGCGTTCATAGTCACGTACATGTCCGCCAGCTTGCCCTGCATGATCTGGAACTCGCCGATCGAACGGCCGAACTGCTTGCGCTCGTGGACATACGGAATCACCACGTCCATGCAAGCCTGCATGATGCCGGTCGGCCCGGCGGCCAGCACCGCGCGCTCGTAGTCGAGCCCGCTCATCAGCACCTTCACGCCGCCGTTGATCTGGCCCAGTACGTTCTCCTCGGGAACCTCTACGTCCTCGAACACCAACTCCCCGGTGTCGGAACCGCGCATGCCGAGCTTGTCCAGCTTCTGCGCGATCGAGAATCCCTTCATGCCCTTCTCGATCAGGAAGGCGGTGATGCCGTGCTGATTGGCGTCCGGGTCGGTCTTGGCATAGACCACGACCACATCGGCGGTCGGGCCGTTGGTGATCCACATCTTGCCGCCGTTGACGATATAGCGGTCGCCCTTCTTCTCGGCCCGGGTCCGCATCGACACCACGTCGGATCCGGCACCCGGCTCACTCATCGCCAGCGCGCCGACAAACTCTCCGGAGGTCAGCTTCGGCAAGAAACGCTGCCGCTGCTCGTCGGTGCCGTTCAGGCGGATCTGGTTGACGCAAAGATTGGAATGGGCGCCATAGCTGAGGCCGACCGACGCCGACGCCCGGCTGATCTCCTCCATTGCCACGCAGTGCTCAAGGTAGCCCATACCGGCACCGCCATACTCCTCGCCGACAGTGACACCGAGCACGCCGAGGTCGCCGAGCTTGCGCCAGAGATCGTGCGGGAATGTGTTTTCGCGATCGATGTCGGCCGCACGCGGCGCGATCTCGTCGGCCGCGAAGCTGCGCACGCTGTCGCGCATCATGTCGGCGGTCTCGCCGAGATCGAAGTTCAGGCTCGGATAGTCGTTGGGGATCATGACGTCCCACCTCCCTTACGCGTCTCGGCCGACGGTTCGTCCGCCATGCCCGCCATTAACATGAGGGTCGCGAGCGCGGTTGCCACCGGCTTCTCGATCCCGTCGTCTCTCCGAACCGACACGTCGGCCCGCGCCACCACCAGGGTGCGTCCGGGACGGATCACCCGGCCCCGCGCGACCAGCACCGAACCAGCCGCCGGCGCCATCAGGTTCAGCTTGTACTCGACCGTCAGGATCGAGGTATCGGCCGGCGCCAAGGTGAAGCTGGCGTAGCCGCAGGCGTTGTCGGCCAGCGTGCCGACCACCCCACCGTGAAAGAAGCCGTGCTGTTGGCCAAGCTCAGGGCGGTACGGCAACTCGATGTCGCAACCACCCGGCTCAATGCTCACCATCCGTGCGCCGATGAACGCCATGAACGCCTGACGCGCAAAGCTGGTGACCACCCGCTCGGCGAACGCCGGGTTCAGAACGCTGAAGCCGGTCGACTCTCTATTGACGTCAACGTCAAGCATATCTGTCACTCAAGCCGATCGAGACAAGCAGCCTCCAGGCGATCAAGCTCCTCCAGGATCGCGTCGATGTCGCGACGCTGAACCTCCAGGCTGGCCCGGCGCTCGCGGATCTTGCGCACGAAATGCACCAATTGGCCGCGCTCACCGTCCCGATCGTCATACAGGTTCAGGATCTCGCGAATCTCGGCGATCGAGAAACCAAGACGGCGCCCCCGCTGGATCAGGCGCAGCCGGGTACGATCACGCAATGAGAATACCCGAGTCCGGCCTCGGCGGGATGGCGCGATCAGCCCTTCCTGCTCGTAATAGCGGATGGCCCGGCTGGTCAGATCGAACTCGCGCGCGAGCTGAGTCATGGAGAACGTCGCGTCCATGCTCGAAACGCTACGCCAGGAATGACGCGTGCGTCAATATACCCGCTACAACAACACCAAGGTTGCCAAGCCCAGGAACACGAAGAACCCGACCACATCGGTCACTGTGGTCAGGAACACGCCCGACGCGACTGCCGGATCCACCTTGATGCGCTCCAGCCCGAGCGGGATCAGCGTGCCGACAAGCCCGGCCACCAGCAGGTTCAGCACCATGGCGACGGCGATGATCCAGGCGATCTGGACGTCGCCGAACCACAGCATCGACACGCCGGCCACCAGGACAGCAAAGACAACGCCGTTCAGCGAGCCAACCAGTGTCTCCTTGGCGACGAACTTCATGGCATTGCGGGTATCGAGGTCACGCATCGCCATCGCCCGGACCGCCACCGTCAGCGTCTGGGTGCCGGCGTTGCCGCCCATCGAGGCGACGATCGGCATCAGCACCGCCAAGGCCACGACCTTTTCGATCGCCGCATCGAAAAACCCGATGACCACGGATGCCGCGATCGCGGTCCCCAGGTTGACCACCAGCCATGGGAATCGCGCCCGCGCGGTATCCCAGAGCGAGCCGTACAAATCGACCTCGGTGACGCCGCCGAGGCGCATCAGATCTTCCTCGGCCTCCTCGTCGATCACGTCCACGACGTCGTCGACCGTGATCACGCCGAGCAGCCGCTCGTCCTCACCGACCACCGGAGCGGCAACCAACCCGTACTGCCGGAACAACAACGCGACCTCTTCCTGGTCCATCGTCACCGGGATTCGGCGGAAATCCTTGCGCGCGATGTCGGATACCCGAACCGGCCGCTTGGTTCGCAGCAGATGCGACAGCACCAGTTCGCCGACCGGACGGTGGGCGGGGTCGACCGCATAGATCGCGTAGAAGTCATCCGGCAGATCCCGGACCGTTCGCAGGAAGTCGATGGTCTGGCCGACCGTCCAATGCGAAGGCACCACAACGATCTCGCGTTGCATCAGGCGACCCGCGGACGACTCCGGAAAGGTCAGCCCCTGCTCCAGGATCATCCGATCCTTGGCAGGTACCGCCTGGAGGATTCGCGCCTGTTCGTCCTCATCAAGCTCCCCGATCAGATCGACGGCATCATCGGAGTCCAGCACGGAGAGGAACCGGACGATCTGCGCCTCATCCAGATGCGAGAGAATCTCCTCGCGCACCGTCTCGTCCAAATAGACCAGAACCTCCGGATCGAGGGCCGCCCCCATCGCGTTGATCAGCGACGCACGGTCGTCGGCATCCAACCGTTCGATCAGATCGGCCTGGTCCGCCGGGTGCAAGGGACGCAGCAGACGCGGCATGATGGAGAAGCGTTCCTCCTCCAGCGCTCGCACCACCGCCGCTTCGAGCTTCGGCGTCATGCCATACAGCGGTTCATCGAGAACCTGACTGCGAGTCTCCTCGATCTCCGCCTCGAGCGCGCGGATCTTCGCCTTCAGGTCACGGCGCTTGACCTTGCGCTTCTTCGCCGCCGCCTCCGCAGCGGCCGATGCAACCACGCCGATGGTGTCGGCACCGATCGGAGTCGTGTCATCGCCGACCAGTGAGTCCGGCCGATCTTCCGCCGCCTTGATCGAGTCGTTCCCGGCCATCGCCTACCTCGATCGCTTGCGTGCCAGCGCATGCTCCTGAGCGTCCACCACGGCAACCGCGGTCATGTTGATGATGCCGCGAACCGTCACCGACTGGGTGAGGATGTGCATCGGGCGGGCGGCACCAACCAACATCGGGCCGACCGACAGCCCGTGACCAGACGTCTTCAACATGTTGAACGTGATGTTCGCGGCGTCCAGGGTCGGCATCACCAGCAGGTTGGCGGTGCCGGTCAGGCGGGAGTTCGGGAAGGTGCGTTCGCGCACCGTGTCCGACAGGGCGGAGTCGGCGTGCATCTCGCCTTCCACCTCCAACTTCGGATTCCGTTCCGACAAGCGGCGCACGGCTTCGCGCATCTTCAGCGCCGAGGGTTCGTTCGAACTGCCAAAGTGCGAATGCGACACGAATGCTACCTTCGGCTCGATGCCGAACGCCCGCAGTTCATTGACCGCCAACTCCACCATTTCGACCAGCGCGGCGGCGCTCGGGTCCGGGGTCACGTGGGTGTCGACCACGAAAAACGAGCCGTGCGGCAAGATCAGCAGACTGACCGCCGACAACTCCGTTACGCCGCGCCGCAGACCGACCACCTCGCGCACATGGCGCAGATGGTCCCAGTACCGGCCGACGGTTCCGCAGATCGCGGCATCGACATCGCCCTGCTGAAGCATCAGCGCCGCGATCACCGTGTCGTTGGTGCGCACCACCTCGCGTGCCCGGTCCGGTGATACGCCGCGCCGCTCCATCAAGCCGTGATAGGCCCGCCAGTAGGTGTCGTAGCGGGAATCGCTTTCCGGGTTCACCACCTCGACATCGCGGTCGATCTTCAGGCGCAGGCCGAAGCGCTCCAGCCGCCGCTCGATGACGTCTGGCCGGCCGACAAGGATCGGCTTCGCCAGCTTCTCGTCGAGCACGGTCTGCACGGCGCGCAGCACCCGCTCCTCCTCGCCCTCGGCGAACACCACGCGCTTCGGTTCCTCGCGGGCGCGGGAGAACACCGGGCGCATGACCTGGCCGGAGCGATAGACGAACTGCGACAGCTTCTGCCGGTACGCCTCGAAATCTTCGATCGGATGGACCGCCACGCCGGAATCCATCGCCGCCTGGGCGACGCGCGGCGCGATCTCCATGATCAGGCGCGGGTCGAACGGCCGCGGGATGATGTACTCCGGCCCGAACGACAGTTCCTGCCCGGCATAGGCGGTGGCGACGATGTCGGAGGTTTCCTGGGTCGCCAGGTCGGCGATCGCCGTCACCGCGGCGATCTTCATCTCCTCGTTGATCGTCGTAGCGCCGACGTCGAGCGCGCCGCGGAAGATGAACGGGAAGCACAGGACGTTGTTGACCTGGTTCGGGTAGTCCGACCGACCGGTCGCGATGATCGCGTCGGGCCGCGCCTCCTTGGCGATCTCCGGCATGATCTCCGGCGTCGGATTGGCCAGTGCCAGGATAATCGGCCGCTCCGCCATCACCTTGACCATCGGCGCGGTCAGCACGCCGGGCGCCGACAGGCCGAGGAACACGTCGGCCCCGGCCATCACGTCTGCCAGCTTGCGAGCGTCGGTGTCGACGGCATAGCGCGCGATCACCGGGTTCATTTGCGGCCGGCCGCGCCAGACCACGCCGTCGATGTCGGTGACGACCACGTTCTCCTTGCGCAGGCCCATGGCGACCAGCAGGTCGACGCAGGCCATCGCCGCCGCCCCGGCGCCGGACGTGACCAGTTTCACATCCTCGAAGTTCTTCTCGACCAGCCGAAGGGCGTTGAAGATCGCCGCACCAACAGTGATCGCGGTGCCGTGCTGGTCGTCGTGGAACACCGGGATCTTCATGCGGGCGCGCAGCTTGCGTTCGATCTCGAAGCACTCCGGCGCCTTGATGTCCTCCAGGTTGATGCCGCCGAAGGTCGGCTCCAGGGCGGCCACGATGTCGACGAACTTGTCGACGTCGTTCTCCGCAACCTCCAGATCGAACACGTCGATGTCGGCGAACTTCTTGAACAGGGCCGCCTTGCCCTCCATCACCGGTTTGGAGGCGAGCGGGCCGATGTTGCCGAGGCCGAGCACGGCGGTACCGTTAGTGATCACCGCCACCAAGTTCTGCCGGCCGGTCAGTTGGGCGGCGGTCCCGGGATCCTCGGCAATGGCAGTGCACGCGAAAGCGACACCGGGCGAATACGCCAAAGCCAGGTCGCGCTGTGTCGCCATCGGCTTGGTCGGCACCACCGCCAGCTTTCCGGGAATCGGATTGCGGTGATAGTAGAGTGCGGCTTCCTTCAGATCATCCGCCATTCGTCGATTGCCCCCTTCGCCGGAACCCCCGATCGCGCACGACGCGGCGCGTTACGGGGCCTTCGGACCTTACACAAGCGGCCCGACCGGCCCAAGGGCTATCCCGATGCGGTAAACCGCAGATCGTGACTAAAACGCTGGAGCCGCAAAAGCGAAACGCCCCGACCAGCCGGCCGGGGCGTTTCGCATTCATCCGTGATGGTGCGGTCGAGAAGACTCGAACTTCCACCCCATTTCTGGGACAGCGACCTCAACGCTGCGCGTCTACCAATTCCGCCACGACCGCACTATGTTCGCCACGGAGCGTTGGGGTCGCCCCCGACGCAGGCGTGAGGGATTATCAGAACCCTCCCGGCCGATCAAGGCCGTTCCGCCACTGCCTGCCGCCGGGAGAGCGCATGCCGACCACCGCCCTGTCATCGCTGTCAGCGCCTGCCGTCGGCACTCCGGAATGGCGGGTCGAACCCGGTCTACTGGACTATGATCGGGCAGTCGCCGAGATGGAGGCGCGGGCCGAGGCGATCCACGCCGGCACCGCGCCGGAACTGGTGTGGTTGGTCGAGCATCCGCCGCTCTACACCGCCGGCACCAGCGCCCAAGACCAGGACCTGCTGCAGCCTGACCGCTTTCCGGTTTACCGCAGTGGCCGCGGCGGCGAGTTCACCTATCACGGACCCGGCCAACGCGTGGCCTATGCCATGCTCGACCTGAAGCGCCGCAAGCCGGATGTGCGAGCCTATGTCTGGGCGTTGGAGGAATGGTTGATCCGTACCTTCGAGCGACTGGGTGTCACCGGCGAGCGGCGCGACGGAAGGGTCGGCATCTGGGTGCGCCGCACCGACCGCAACGAGCCAGCGCGCGAGGACAAGATCGCCGCGATCGGTGTTCGGGTTCGACGCTGGGTAACATTCCACGGCGTGTCACTGAACGTCGAGCCGGAGTTGAGCCATTTCGACGGCATCGTGCCGTGCGGCATCAGCCAACACGGCGTGACCAGCCTGGTCGATCTGGGCCATCCGGTCACGCTGGCCGACGCCGACGTGGCGCTGCGCTCAGCGTTCGACGAGGTGTTCGGCACCGATGGCCCGATGGGCCCCTCGGTCTAACGGCTTCCCGTCACGCCCGTCCAGCAAGGGCGTCGGCCATCAATTCGATGGCGCGGCGGGCTTCCTTCTCCAATCGCGCTGGCTCCATCGCCAGATCCTGGGCCGTCACCGCCGGCACCGGCCCTTCATTGTGCAGGTAGGCGTTGCGCCGCTCACGCAGCCAGACGTAGTCGGGTCCGAACCGCACGGCGTTTAGATACAGCCCGTCGCCGACCGCCTGCTCGACCCGCTCGGCAACCTCGCTGTCGATGGCGGTCTGGGCCAGGATCACCGCCGTGACCCAGGCGCCGACGGCGAACACCCGGCGCAGTTCGGTCAGCACAGCTTCGGTTTGACCGCCGACATAGAGCGGGCTGTCGTTCGCCGCCTTGCGCAGACGCTCGTCGAACCAGCGGATCCGATCGGTCCAGAGACGGGGTGAGGGGGGATCGATGTAGGTCATCGGCGGCCTCCGCACTCAGGGGCGATCGACCCGCGACCGCCGGGAACGGATACAGTCTAATGCCACCGAGCCTGATGCCACCATGACGGCTGCGTGACAGTCGCACGGCGAATGGGAAGCGGCACAAAACCTGCCCTTGCGGTCGCGCCAAGGACGGACCGCGGTAGTCGCCTGCTTACTTCACATCCCCGCCATCTGATGGAATCGGCGCCACCGATCCGTCAGAACATCATGCCGATCAACAGCAACAACGCCACGACAACCACTGCCAGGACCGTCGACAAGGCCCAGCGAACGGCATCCGGCATAGCGTGACGGGCGGACATGGAACCGACAGCGTCCCGGTCGGCTCTCATCGGAAAGCCCTCCATCAACCCGCGCGCCGTTCTTCATAGCTCCGGCCTCAAGCGCGGAATCGACAAAAAGGCGATCGGCGCGCGCCGCATCGGCCGGTTCACTTGAAGATAGGCCCAGCGCAAGAACGACTCAAGGGAGCGCCATTGTCGCCTACACGTGGCACTTCCTCTGAGTTCAGCGGCCCCGAGTTCCCTCTGCCGGGTTCGCGCAGAAGATCGCGACCTTGTTGCCCAGAGGGTCGCGGAGATAACCCACATAAAAGTGGTCGCTGTAGTCGTCCCGGAAGCCGGGGGCACCCTCGTCGGAGCCGCCTGCCTCAAGGCCAGCGGCGTGAATGTTGCGGACCATCTCGTGCGTTTCGGCCTGGAAGGCCGTCATGGAGCCGTTGCCAACAGTCGCCTCTTTACCGTCGTATGGCTTCTTCACGTATATGGCGGCAGGGCTATTCGATCGGCCCGGCACCTTCGGCGCGGTGAACTCGATACCCTCCGCTCCTTCCATTTTCTCGTAGCCGAGTGGAACCAGGATGGCCGCGTAGAAACGTCCCGAGCGCGGCACGTCGTTGGCGCCGACCGTGATGTAGCTCAGCATTCAATCACTCCTGTCTAGTGGTGGGAATCAGACAGATGAAACCCGTGCATCAGCAAACGCATGGCGGAAATCTGCCGATCCAGACGGACTCACCCGTTTGATTTTCACCACTAGAATGTCGGGATGAAGACGGCTCGAGGCACGCCTCCATTCCTGGCGCCTGCGCTCGGCAGGACCCGGACTGTCATTCAGTCTCCCACATCGAGGCTGCCCACCGTGTGTGGGGATCTCCAGAAGGGCCAACCTATCGTTTGAGTGAAGCGTTGCCCGTGCCGCCAAGACTTCTCCGCTCACGCCTTCAGGGAACCGCCATCAGAGCCAGCTTGAACTCAATCCCCTACGTCAGATTTTAACCACGCGACGCATCCGGCCTCTACCGAGCGACTGGTGGATCCCGGGTCATCGAAAGTGGAACGGCTCCGGAATCAACCGGCCACTCCTAGCCGGTAAAGCTTCACGCTGTCGGGACCTGCTTGAAGCCGGGCAGGTGCGCCTCGCTCGCGTCGGCTTCGGAGACATGGACTTCCGCGACCGCCGCCCCCGCCGGGCCTTTCCGGCAAGCCTGGATCAGTTGCTCAACCGCCTCGCCCGACCCGAAGGCCATGGCCTCGACCGAGCCGTCCAGCCGGTTGCGGACCCAGCCGTCGACGCCCAGGTGCTCGGCTTCGCGCATGCACCACCAGCGAAAGCCGACGCCCTGGACCCGGCCGTTGATGAACAGGCGGACGGCGCGCTGGTTCGCAGTCACTCGAACTCCACGATGATTTGGTCCACCGCCAGACTGTCGCCGGCGCTGGCATGGACCTTCGACACCATCCCATCGCGTTCGGCGCGCAGCACGTTTTCCATCTTCATGGCCTCGATCACACAGATCTCCTGGCCGGACTTGATCGGGTCGCCTTCGGAAACCGCGATCGACACCAGCAGCCCCGGCATCGGCGACACCAGTTGCTTGCTGGTGTCCGCCACTTCCTTCGGCGGCATCTTGTCCAGCGCCTCGGCAATGCGTGGTGGCACCACCAGCGCCTCAAGCTCGCGCCCGCCATAGCTGAGCCGGTAGTAGATGCCGTCGCGCTCGATCTGCACGGCGAAAGGCTCGCCGTTCACCCGGCCGTCGAACACCGCGATGGTCGCATCAAGCGAGCCACGGATGGCATAGCGCTGGCCGCCGACCGTCACGTCATAGCCGTCCTCGGCGGTCAGCACCTCGGCCCGCCGGTTGGTGCGCCCCTCGCGGATCGTCCAGATCGTGGCGATGTCGGTCTTGCCGCGGTTCGCCAACTGCCCGCTGATCCGGGCCAGCCGCTCGGCATTCGCCCGCTCGAACGCCACCGCGACCGCGCACAGCGCGCCCTCCTCGTACGGATCGAGCGTGGCACCGGTGAAACCGTCGGGAAACTCCTCGGCGATGAAGCCGGTAGTCAACCGCCCGTCGCGGAAACGCTTCATGGCGATGGTCGCCGCCAGGAACGGCAGGTTGTGGCTGACCCCGCGGATACGGTAGCGACCGATCGCGTCGTACAGCCGGTCGGCCGCCTCGTTGCGGGTGTCACCGTAAGCCACCAGCTTGGCGATCATCGGGTCGTAGAACATCGAGATCTCGGAACCCTCATCGACCCCGTCGTCGACCCGGATGCCCTCGACGTCGACCGGCGGCTCGTAGCGGATCAGCCGGCCGATCGACGGCAGGAAGCCGCGATACGGATCCTCGGCATAGACCCGAGCCTCGATCGCCCAGCCGGTCATGGTCACCTCGTCCTGGGTGAACGGCAGCTTCTCGCCATCGGCCACCCGGATCATCAGCTCGACCAGATCAAGGCCGGTAACCATCTCGGTGACGGGGTGCTCGACCTGCAGGCGGGTGTTCATTTCCAGGAAGTAGAACTTCTTATTGGCGTCGGCGATGAACTCGACGGTTCCGGCCGAGCGGTAGCCGACCTGCTTGGCCAACGCTACCGCCTGCGCGCCCATGGCAGCCCGGGTCTCGGCGTCGATGAACGGGCTCGGCGCCTCCTCGATCACCTTCTGGTGGCGGCGCTGGATCGAGCACTCGCGTTCGCCCAGATGCACCACGTTGCCGTGGCCGTCGGCCATCACCTGGATCTCGATGTGGCGCGGCTGCTCGATGAACTTCTCGATGAACACCCGGTCGTCGCCGAACGACGAGCGGGCCTCGTTCATCGCCCCGCGCACGCCGTCCTTCAGGTCGGCCTCGCTGTTGGCGATCCGCATGCCCTTGCCGCCGCCGCCGGCCGACGCCTTGATCATCACCGGATAGCCGATCTCGCCGGCGATCTTGGCGGCGTGCTCTGGACTTTCGATGACCCCGAGGAAACCGGGCACCGTGCTGACTCCGGCCTCGTGGGCGATCTTCTTGGAGGTGATCTTGTCGCCCATCGCTTCGATGGCTGACTTGCCGGGGCCGATGAACACGATGCCGGCGGCCTCCAGCGCCTCGCAGAACGCCGCGCGCTCCGACAGGAAGCCGAAGCCCGGATGCACCGCCTGGGCGCCGGTCTGCTTGCAGGCCTCGATGATGGCATCGATCTTCAGGTAGCTCTCGGCCGACGCCGCCGGGCCGATGCGAACCGCCTCGTCGGCCATCCGGACATGCTTGCCGCCAGCATCGGCGTCGGAGTACACGGCCACCGTCTTGATGCCCATGCGCCGCGCCGTCTTGATGATCCGGCAGGCGATCTCGCCACGATTGGCGATCAGGATCTTGTCGAACATTTCTCGAATCTCCCGGTCGCGCGATCAGAGCGGAATGTTGTCGTGTTTCTTCCATGGGTTCTCGAGCTGCTTGTCGCGCAGCATGGCGAGGGCCCGGCAGATGCGGCGGCGCGTGTTGCGCGGCTTGATGATGTCGTCGAGATAGCCGCGCGAGGCCGCCACGAACGGGTTGGCGAACTTCTGGCGATACTCCTCGGTGCGTGCCTCGATCTTGTCGGCATCGCCGATGTCGGCGCGAAAGATGATCTCCACCGCGCCCTTCGGCCCCATCACCGCGATCTCGGCGGTCGGCCAGGCGTAGTTGACGTCACCGCGCAAATGCTTGGAGCTCATCACGTCGTAGGCGCCGCCATAGGCCTTGCGGGTGATCACCGTGACCTTCGGCACCGTGGCCTCGGCGTAGGCGAACAACAGCTTGGCACCGTGCTTGATGATGCCGCCGTACTCCTGCTTGGTGCCCGGCAGGAAGCCCGGCACGTCCACGAAGGTGACGATCGGGATGTTGAAACAGTCGCAGTAGCGCACGAACCGGGCGGCCTTCTTGGCGCTCTCTATGTCCAGGCAGCCGGCCAGCACCATCGGCTGGTTGGCGACGATGCCGACGGTCGAGCCCTGCATGCGCGCGAAGCCGACGATGATGTTGCCGGCGTAGTCCGGCTGGATCTCGAAGAAATCACCCTCGTCCACGACCTTCTCGATCAGCTCCTTCATGTCGTAGGGCTTGTTCGGGTTGGCCGGGATCAGGTTGTCCAGCGACGGTTCCGGCCGGTCAGCCTCGTCGGCGGTCGGCCGCACCGGCGGCACGTCACGGTTCGACGACGGCATGAAGTCGATGAAGCGGCGCAGTTGCAGCAGCGCCTCGACATCGTTCTCGAAGGCGAGGTCGGCGACCCCGGATTTGCTGGTGTGGGTGACCGCGCCGCCAAGCTGCTCGTGGGTGACCGTCTCGTGGGTGACGGTCTTCACCACGTCGGGGCCGGTGACGAACATGTAGGAGCTGTCCTTCACCATGAAGATGAAGTCGGTCATAGCCGGGGAGTACACCGCCCCGCCGGCGCACGGTCCCATGATCATCGAGATCTGCGGCACCACGCCGGAAGCCATGACGTTGCGCTGAAATACCTCGGCGTAGCCGCCGAGCGAGGCCACGCCCTCCTGGATGCGGGCGCCGCCGCTGTCGTTCATGCCGATCACCGGAGCACCGACCTTCATGGCCTGGTCCATGACCTTGCAGATCTTCTCGGCATGCGCCTCGCTGAGCGAGCCGCCGAACACCGTGAAGTCCTGGCTGAACACGAACACCAGCCGGCCGTTGACCGAGCCCCAGCCGGTCACCACGCCATCGCCAGGCACCTTGTTGTCGGCCATGCCGAAATCCGACGAGCGATGCTCGACGAACATGTCCCATTCCTCGAAGGAACCGGGATCGAGCAGCAGGTCGATGCGCTCGCGCGCGGAGAGCTTGCCCTTCTGGTGCTGGGCCTCAATCCGCTTCGCCCCACCGCCCAACCGGGCGCGGTTGCGCATGTCCTCGAGCCGCTCGACGATGTCCTGCATGAACGCCCTCCCGAATTCAGTACCCGGCCGGGATATCATCCCGCCCGCAAAAGCTCTACGAATTTTGCGGCTTCCGCCACCTCGGCGCGGCGGATGCGGCGCCGCTGCTCGGCCTCGCGGTCCGTGCCCCAGCGCTCAACCTGGTAGGCCTCGTCGATCTCCGACACGGTATACGCCGCCTCCGCGTCGAGACGATCGTGCAACACCGCGAGGCCCAGTACCAGCGACCCGGTAATGGCGGTCAGGGTGTGAAGCGCCGCCAGTTCCCAGTCGTTCACCGCCTCCACCGTACGGCGCAACGCGGCCAGGCTGTCCGGTGACTGCGCCACCGGCATGACGCCGACGGTCGGCAGCAGCCTGGCCCCGAATGTCGCCTCGGCCCAGCCGCGCAACGGTGACCACGCGGTCTCCTGGCGGGCCGTCAGCACGGGAGGGTCGTCGGCCAGATAGCACAGCAGGTCGGAACCGCCATACCCGGCGACCTCGCCCACCACGTAGTCGCGCTGCGGTGCCACCCGGTCGATCACCGTCGCCGCGAACCCCATCATCGGCATGCTGTACACGTCGATGGTCTCGCCCTGCCCGTCCCACTCGGCTGCAATCGCATCCGCCAACACACGGCCAGGCAGAATGATCGGTCGCTGGCCCGGCGATCCGACCGGCCGGCTGTCCAACAGCACCGTGAAGCCCGCTCCGGCATCCGCCGTCGCAACGGCAACCGTCTTGTAGATCCGCTTCATGCTCACTCGATCGATTTCCGGAGGTTGTCGAAGAAACCTTTGATCCCGCCCGGCTTGTCCGGTTCCTGACGGGCCTTCGCCTTGGCTGTCGACCGCTTGCCTTCGGCCGCCGCGATTGCATCCGGGCACGGATTGTCGCTCGCTCCGGGAGAAACGAACGGCAGCAGCAGAGCGAACGGCCCGACGACCGCCCCGGCGGCCAAACTACCCAAACCCTTGGCGACCGCAATCGGATCCGGCGACGGCCGCGGGTCCGAGATCGGGCCCTTCAGCAGGATCGGCGTTGCCAGGCTGAACAAACTCGGGTCCTTGGGCAACGGCACCAACCGCATGTCCAGCGTCTGGCGGACCAGATCGACGGTCCCCTCGCCACCCACCGTCACCCGGTCGCTGTCGATCATCAGGACGGTTGCGTCGGCAATCCCATTGGCAATATCGAACCGGCTGACCAGACAGTTCAAGCGGCCCCGACCACCTTCGCCGACGAACGGAATGAAGCGGGTCGCCAGATCCTCGGCAATCAATTCCCAGTAGCGGTTCATCACCGTTCCGTCGCGGATCACCAACCGGGTAACGCCGCCGGCCGAACCCAGCAGTGCGCGCGGCGTCTCGCCCCGCCCGTGCACGTCTACCACCGCATCGCCCAGCCCCTCGATCACGGACTCACCGGTCAGAGTCCGATACACCCGGCCCATGTCCATCCGGTTCGCGGAGCCGGCCAGGGCGAAGCGCGCCGGTTGCTTGGTGGCATCCAAGGCAGCCCAGCCTTCGACAGTGCCCTCAGCCAGCGTCCCCTTCACCGGGTCGAGCGTGAGCACACCGTCTGCAAGGGTCGCGGTAGCCGTCAGGCTATCGATCGTCCAGGGATCGGCGATCAGACGGGCAATTGCGATCTCGATCCGACCGTCGAGCGCCGGCAGCATGTCGACGGGCAGGCGCCGGTCGAGAGGGTCTCCCCCCGCGGAAGCCCCTGACCCTAATTGCGCAAGGTCGACCGTTTTGGCCTCCAGCCGTGCTTCGATCCGCGGCCGCGCCTTGCTCAGATCGACGGCAGCCGTCCCAGTGACGGCGAGTTCGCCGAGCGTTGCCGATAGCCCTTCGGCTCGCACGCCGCTCAACGCGCCTTTCGGACCACGGGTGGATTGCAGTTTTGCCACGAGAGCCAGCGCCGAGCCGGCGAACGTCCCTTCGACATCGACCGGCAGATCTGCGCCCGGACGCCCGATCTCTGCCAAGGTCGGCAGGGTGCCGGTCAATTCCAGAACCTCCCCGTCCAGATCGGCCAGCAACGTCATGGTCAACGGCGCGTTCGGCCCTTTGCCGTCAAGCGTCAATCGTTTGATGTGATGGACCCGCTCCGGTGCCTTCGGTCCGTCCCTCCAGATCACCGTGACGTCCGTCAGGTCGAGTTGCCGAATGTCCGGCATGGCCGGTCTGCCGGACGCTGAACCAGCCGGTGAACCTTCAACAATCCAGTTCGGCTGACCGTCGGGTCCGCGCTCGAGGCGCACCTGAACATCCGCCAGCGTAAGGCCGCGTACCACCAGGTCGCCGGACAGCAGCGGCGCCACGTCAACATCCACAGCCAAGCGACCGATGGTGACCATCGCCGGATCGGTGCCCCACTCGGCATTGGCGATCCGCACGCCCGACGCGGTCAGGCTCGGCAAGGGAAGCCAGGAGACGTCGAGCGGACCCGCGATCTCGACATGCCGACCCGTGGCATCTTCCAGGACGGCGCGGACCTCGTCCTTGTAGGCGTTGAGGTCGAGGGTCGCGACGAAGGCGATCGCGGCGACCATCGACGCAACGACGGCCGCTGCGGCGACGGCGAGCCAGCGTAAACTGGTCATGGCGTCACTCCCTTGATGGTTCAGGCCGGAATCAAACGGCCAGCCGTCCCGGGCAGTTCCTCAAAGCGCTCGATAATTGCGGCCGGTTGCTCGGTCTGGAGCAACGACACCTCGTGATATCCCCAGGTTACCGCGATCCCCGAGACCCTCGCCCGGCGGGCCATCCCCATGTCGAACACCGTGTCGCCGACCAAGACCGCACGATCGGGCGTGGTCCCAGCCTCATGCACCGCCTCCAGCAGCAGGGTCGGGTTCGGCTTGCCCGGCCCGTCATCAGCCGATTTCAGCGAAACAAAACGCGCTAGAAGCCCGTGCGCGTCGAGCACTTCGCGCAGCCCACGCCTGCCCTTGCCGGTCACCACCGCCAGCAGCCAGCCATCCGACTCAAGGGTGTCGATCGCCGCCAACGCGCCCGGCATCAGCGGCTCTTCGGCACCGTCTGCCTCCTTGGCCTGGAAATAGGCGTCGCGGTACGCTTGTCCGACCCGCTCCAGCTGCAGACCACGTACCTGCGGTGCCAGCCGGGAGATCGCCTGATCGAGCGACAGGCCGACAATCTCGCGCACCTTGGCGGTGTTGGGCGGCAGCAGGCCCTCGGCGCGAAACGCTGCCGCCATCGCGTCGACGATGTGATGCTGGCTGTCGATCAGCGTGCCGTCGAGATCGAAGGCACAAAGCCGTACGCCGCGATCCATTGGATCAGTCCTCGAAGTCTTCGAACGGATTGCCGGCGGCCGCTTCATCCAACCCGAAGAACGCCCAAGACCGGGCCATGTGATCGGCCAGCGGCGCGATCACCTCGACCGGCCGGCCCTTGGCATCGGGAATGCGGATGGCGCGGGCGTGCAGGTGCAGTTTGCGGCTGACCCCTTCGCCCTGCAGGAAGGCCTCCGCCCCGCCGTACTTGCCGTCGCCCAGGATCGGCGTGCCGAGTTCGGCCATATGGACACGCAGCTGGTGGGTCCGCCCGGTGACCGGAAACAGCGCGACCCAGGTCACCTTGCCCCCCAGCCGCTCGACCGTGACATAGCGGGTGAACGCCCGCTTGCCGTTCTCCAGGTCGATCGCCATCTTCTCGCCGGCCCGGCCGGGCAGCTTGCCGATCGCCCCCTCGATGCTGCCGGCGTTCGGCTTCGGTTCGCCGACCACCAGGGCCCAGTAGATCTTCATGGCCGACTTGGCCCGGAATGCCTCGGTCAACCGGCGCGCCGCCTGATAGCTGCGGCCGACCAGCAGAACACCTGAGGTGTCCTTGTCCAGCCGATGCACCAGCCGGGGCCGCTCCTTAGCGTCGAACATCAGACCATCGAGGGCGCCGTCGACGTGTTTGGTGATGCCGGAGCCGCCTTGAACCGCCAGACCGGCCGGTTTGTTGATCGCCAGCACATCGCGGTCGGTGTGCAGTATCAGCCGACGCAGCTGTTCGGCGGTCTCGGCGTCGCCCTTGCCGCCGGGCTTGGCCTTGACGGCTTCGGCGCTGGCCGCCGGCACGTCCATCGGGGGGATCCGGATGGTCTGTCCGGCTTCCAACCGTTCGCCTGCCTTGACACGCCTGCCGTCGACCCGCACCTGGCCGGTGCGCAGCAGCTTGGTCAAATGCACGTGACCTAGGGTCGGAAAATACCGTTTGAACCAGCGATCGAGCCGCTGGTCGCCATCGTCTTGAGCCACAATTCGGGTCTCGACCGCTTTCATGTCAGCACCTGTCGGACCGTCCAGAGCCCGGCGAACAACGCGAGGATCGAGAGCGCCGTTGAAGCGGCGATGTAGACGGCGGTTGATCCAGTATCCCCACGCTGCCAGAGCGTGGCAACATCGAGTGCGAAAGTCGAAAATGTCGTGAAGGCACCCAGCCCCCCGACGACGAGGAGCGCCCGCAGTTCGGGAGTGAGCACCTGCCTGAGCGCGCCAAACTCGATCAGCGCGCCCATCAGGAACGATCCGACGACATTCACCGTGAGCGTTCCCCACGGAAACCCGTGGCCGGCAACGACGGTGATCCACCCGTCCGTCTTGTACCGGGCGACAGCACCGATGGCGCCACCGAGCGCAACCGCGAGAAGCATCTTCATGGTGCGGTGGGCTTAACCGGTTCCACGCCGAATATCCAGCCTTCCGACTGCGCTGCAGGTTCCTCGGCAGGCGCTCGCCAGGTTTCCGCGTCGGCCGACAGCGCGCGCAGAGCGGCAGCCGAGACGACCGCGTCCGCCTCGTCCTCCCGGCGCGCACTCCACCTCGGCGGCATCGCCCGGCTACCGCAAGCTGACAACGTCGCATTCACGACCGCAGCATCGTGCCACGCCCGCGGGTCCTGCCCAGCCCGCTTGAAGTACAGCCGCGGAAAGATCTCCACGACCGTCAACCCGCTGGGCGTCCCGACGTCGAACGGCCAGACCGTTACCCGTTCGCCAAGGCTCGCCTTCAGTTGTCGCAGGATCCGCATGCCTGCCAGCGAACCGGTCCCGACATTGGCGGCGCCAACACATTTAAACACCGGATGGGGGCTGGTAACCACGGCGCAAGCTAACTCGGTCCGCCGCCGCCGATGCTCGTACCCTGCCCCGCGCCCGGCGGGCGTCAGATACAGACCGGCGACCGGCGAGCCAGCAGCGTAAACGCCGCCGCCGTAGAAGTCCTCTGACGGCCCGGCCAACTGGTCCACATAGGCCCACAGCGAGCGGACATCTTCAGGCGCACCAGCGAGTCCTGGAAAATATGTGCCATGATTATGCCACGCGTAAGCGAACGCGAAGTCAAATCCGGCCAGGATCCGCTCGCCACCGGCGTGCCGCTCAAGCAGCAGGTTCAGCACGTCGCGCCGGCGCCAAAGCCCAGGCTTTTGCGGCCCGGCCAACAACCGAGGCGCCGCATCGTCGGCACGGACCTCTGCTACCTGGATTCCGGGGAGCCGCCTGCCCTTGGCCCCTGACCAGTCGATGCCAAGCCAGGCGTCAAAACCGGGCGTCACGACGGATCGTCGCCCCGGCGCTTGGACCGCAGCTTGTCGAAGTAGTCCACGCGCTTTTTGATCTCACGCTCGAACCCGCGCTCGACCGGGCTATAGAAGCGCTCGCGGTCCATGCCGTCGGGAAAGTAGTTCTGGCCGGAGAACCCCTCCTCGGCATCGTGATCGTAGGCATACCCCGAACCGTATCCGAGGTCCTTCATCAGACGGGTTGGCGCGTTCAGGATGTGGGCCGGTGGCATCAGCGAGCCGGTCTGGCGCGCCGCCCGCGCCGCCGCGCCATGCGCCTTGTAGGTCGCGTTCGATTTCGGCGCGGTCGCGAGATAGGCGACCAACTGGCTGATCGCCAGATCACCCTCCGGCGAGCCGATCCGGTCGTAGGTCTCCCAGCAGGCAATTGCCTGGGCGACCGCCTGCGGCTCGGCAAGTCCGACATCCTCAACCGCAAACCGCGTCAACCGGCGCAGGATGTAAGCCGGATCCTCGCCACCGGCCAGCATCCGCGCCAGCCAGTACAGCGCCGCATCGGCGTCGGAGCCGCGCAGGGACTTATGCAGCGCGCTGATGAGGTTGTAGTGCTCCTCGCGATCCTTGTCGTAGACCGGCGCGCGTCGGTGCACGCTGGCGGCGACTCCTGCAGCGTCCAACGGCACCTCGGGTCGAAGGGCAAAGACCTCTTCCGCCAGATTGAGCAGGAATCGGCCGTCGCCGTCCGCCATGGCCCGCAGCGCTGCCCGGCCATCGGAATCGACCGGCAGGGCGCGTCCCTCGGTCTCCTCGGCTCGTGCCAGCAGTTTGTCCAATGCGGCATCGTCCAAGCGGCGTAGCACGAACACCTGACAGCGCGACAGCAGGGCCGCGTTCAGCTCAAACGACGGGTTCTCAGTGGTCGCCCCCACAAGGGTGATCGTGCCGTCCTCGACCACCGGCAGGAAGCCGTCCTGCTGGGCTCGGTTGAAGCGGTGCACCTCGTCGACGAACAACAGCGTTCCGCGCCCACCGGCTCGCCGACCCCGCGCGGCTTCGAAGTGCTTCTTCAGATCCGCCACCCCGGAGAACACTGCCGACAGCGGCACGAACTCCAGATCGGTATGCTCGGCGAGCAGCCGGGCGATGGTGGTTTTTCCACAGCCCGGCGGCCCCCACAGGATACAAGACGCCAGCCGACCCTTGGCCAGCATCCGCCCGATCGGCCCCTCGGGTCCGAGCAAATGGTCTTGGCCGACGACCTCGTCGATCCGATCGGGTCGGAGTCGATCGGCCAGCGGCCGTGGCGCCTGGGTTTCGAATAAACTCATGGATCGCAGTCTAGCCCTGCACACGGGTCGTCAGCACGCGATCGTCACGGCGGATTGATATCGTCCAGCTTCCGCTCGCCCGGTCCAGTGCCTGCTGCAGCGTGGAGACCCGATCGATCGGCTGATCGTTCACCGAAACCATCACGTCCCCGACCCGCAATTGCAGGCGTTCGGCCGGCGACTTCCGGGTGACGGCCAGGACCACCACGCCCCGGGTCAGTTCGTCGAACCCCTGTTCGAGCGCGAAGGCCGGTGACAGGTTTGCGACCCGTGCACCGGCCATCGGATGACGTCCGGCCAGGTCGGCAACGTTCGGAGCCGGCTCCGCTCTCGGTGGCTCCATCGGCAGCCGGGCGGTGAAAACCCGGCCGTTGCGCAGGACCTGAAGGGTGATCGTCTCGCCCGGTTCACGGGTGCCGATGCGATAGCGCAGACCGCCAGCATCGCTTACCTCGCGCTCATCGACTTCCAGGATCACGTCACCGGTTCGCAACCCTGCACGGGAAGCTGGCCCACCTGGATAGACATCGCCGATCAGCGCACCGACTGGCCGGTCAAGCCCGAGCCCGTGAGCCAGATCGGTGGTGACCGTCTGAGTCCTGGCGCCGAGCCAGGGGCGGACGATCCGTCCCGTCTTGGCCGCCCGCAGCACGGTAGCGACCATATTGGAAGGAATGGCAAACCCGATGCCGACAGAGCCGGCATTGCCGCCGCGCTGTGTTGAATAGATCGCCGTGTTGATCCCGACCAGCTTGCCGTCCACCCCGATCAGAGCACCGCCGGAGTTGCCGGGGTTGATCGCTGCATCGGTCTGGATGAAGAAGCTGTAGTCGGAGATCCCGACATTGGTCCGAGCCAGGGCCGATACGATGCCCATGGTCACGGTCTGGCCGACACCAAACGGGTTGCCGATTGCCAGCACGATATCGCCGACCTCCAGATCGTCGGAATCCCGCATCGATACGGCGGGCAAAACCTCATCGCCGGCATCTATCTTCAGGACGGTCAGGTCGGTCTTAGGATCGGCCAGCATGACCTTGGCCGCAAACTCTCGCCGGTCGGCCAGCACCACGGTGATCTCGTCTGCCTTCTCGACCACATGGTTGTTGGTCACGACGATCCCGCTCGGATCGACGATGACCCCCGAGCCGAGAGAACTCGCGTCCCGGCGGCGCTCCGGCAGGCGAGGCCCGATGTCACCGAAGAACCGCTTGAAGAACGGATCGTCGAAAAGCGGCGACAGCCCAGGACGCTCGGACACCGTTGCACGGCTGTAGACGTTCACCACTGCCGGGCCAACTTCCCGTACCAGTGGCGCAAAGGACAATGAGATTTCCGACGAGGACTGCGGCACGCGACGTTCGGTCTGAGCTGCGGCCGGCACGACCACCACGGCCGCAACGAACAGAACCAACATGCACGTCAGGGCATTTCGATTGACCATGGATGCAATCCTATCGACCTGTATGACGGACGCCAGTTGAAGCAACGCTACGCTGTGGTACCGTCATCATCTGGGAAGAGCAGTAGACATACCAAGGTGGGGTGGGAACCCCTCCACATGAAACCGGGAGCCCAGGTGACCATGCCGGGGCGGAACCAAGGCGCAATCGACGCAGCACGTCACGCCGCAGCGATCATCGCCACCGAGGGCAAGCCGCAGGGCAACCTGGATGCGGCTCATGTGGCGTTTGGCACCTTGAAGTCGATCACTGACCAATTTCCCGGAGAACCGGAACTGATTCGCGTGGCGGTGTGCGGTGCCGTTCGTCTTGCGGCCGCCGGACGGGCTTCGCATGACATCGACGCCGTACGATGTGCATACACGTTCCTCGGTGATCTGGTCACGCGCCTGCCGGCCGATCCGCTGCCGCGCCGCGCTTTTGCCGAAGCCTCCGTCGACCTGATCTCCGCCGAAGCCCGTGTCAGCGGCTTGTCCGGCGCCCTCGACGTCTATGGCAATTTGTCGGCGCTCGGCAAGGCCCATCGCGATGACTCCGACTTCGCGGGCATTCAAGCCAAGGCCGCCGCCAACCTCGTTGCGTTGTCGCTGGAATTGGGTAGCCGGGGCGATGCCCGGCGGGCATTAGCCGACCTGGCTGGCCTCGAAGCCGCCCAGCCCAGCATCCCGATGGTCCGTCAGCAGCACGCCCGTGGCGTGTTCAACCGTCTGGCGCACGCCGCTCATCAGGATCCGCCAGGCGATGCGCGGGCCGCGTTAGATACACTGATCGCCGCCGTCCATCGCGCGCCGGACCATTACGAACTGCTCGATCTTGCCGCCGAGGGAGCGTTCACGCTGGTGACCGCCCTGGGCAGCCGGGGCCACCTCACGGCCGCACACGATGCCTACGATGCGTTGGGCGCCCTGTCGCGCCTGCCCGACATCGGTCCGGGCGCCCTCAGCCGGCTGGCCGACGCGGCCTTCAACCTGATCACCGACCTCTGTCAGTCCGACAATCTGGCAGCCGCCCAACTGATCTATGACGAACTCACCGCCATGTCGGTCGCCAACGACGACGACCCGGCGATCCGACTGGCACAGGCGAAAGCAGCAGCGAACCTTGCGCTCACGCTGCGGCAAGCCAATGAGGACGCCGCTGCGTCGATTGTCGCCGAGGATCTCCAAGCCTTGCTCCTGGGGCATCCGGACGATCAGGAATTGTATCAGATCGCCGCATTCCTCGACGCGGCAAGCGACTAACGCAAACGGGCGACCCAAGGGCCGCCCGTCCGCAAAACGTATTCGAAGGTAAGAGCGTCAGATGACCGACGGCATCGCCCCGGCCGGCTCTTCCTGAACGACCTGCTGAACCGAACCCGAGTCCAGTCCACGTGCGCTCTCGTCCCGATCAACCAGTTCGATAACCGCCATCGCCGCGGCGTCGCCGTAGCGGAAGCCGGCCTTCAGAACCCGGGTGTAGCCACCCTGGCGATCCTTGTAGCGGCCCGCCAGAACCTCGAAGAGCTTCTTGGTCATCGCCTCGTCCCGCAACCGGGCGTATGCAAGACGACGGGCGTGAAGGTCGCCGCGTTTGGCGAGCGTGATCATCTTCTCCACCACCGGGCGCAATTCCTTCGCCTTCGGCAGGGTGGTGACGATCTGTTCGTGCTTGATCAGAGCCGCGGCCATGTTCTTAAACATTGCCTGACGGTGGCTCGACGTGCGGTGCAGCTTGCGGCCGCTGTTGCCGTGACGCATCTCTCAGTCTCCTTGATTTCGCGCCGCCGCCTCAGTACGGCTCTTCCAAACGCTTGGCCAATTCCTCGATGTTCTCGGGCGGCCAATTGGTGATTTCCATGCCGAGCGAAAGCCCCATCGAGGCCAGGACCTCTTTGATCTCGTTCAGGCTCTTCCGGCCGAAGTTCGGGGTGCGCAGCATCTCCGGCTCGGTCTTCTGAACCAGATCGCCGATGTACACGATGTTGTCGTTCTTCAGGCAGTTCGCCGAACGCACCGACAACTCAAGCTCGTCGACCTTGCGCAGCAGGTTCTTATTGAACGGCAGGTCGTGGGCTTCCTCGGCCTCGGCGCGGTGCGTCGGCTCTTCGAAGTTCACGAACAGCTGCAACTGGTCCTGCAGGATGCGGGCTGCGTATGCAACCGCATCCTCCGGCGTCATCGACCCGTCGGTCTCCAGCGTCATCGACAGCTTGTCGTAGTCGGTGACCTGTCCGACGCGGGTGTTCTCAACTTTGTACGAGACCTGCCGAACCGGGCTGTAGATCGAGTCGACCGGGATCAAGCCGATCGGCGCGTCTTCGGGGCGGTTGGCGCTGGCAGCGACGTAGCCCTTGCCGGTCTCAACCGTCAACTCCATCGACAACGTCGCGTCACGATCCAACGTGCAGATCACATGCTTCGGATTCATGATCTCGATATCGCCAACCGTCTCGATCATGCCGGCCGTGACCTCGCCTGGGCCCTCGGCCTTCAGGCGCATCTTCTTCGGTCCCTCGCCGTGCATGCGAATGGCGACCGACTTGATGTTCAGCACGATGTCGGTGACGTCCTCGCGGACCCCGGGCACGCTTGAGAACTCGTGCAGAACCCCGTCAATCTGGATCGCGCTGATCGCGGCGCCCTGGAGCGACGACAACAGAATGCGGCGCAGTGCATTGCCAAGCGTCAGGCCGAAACCCCGCTCGAGCGGCTCGGCGACCACGGTCGCCGTACGCTTCGGATCATAGCCAGCTTGAATATCGAGCTTGCTTGGCTTGATCAGTGCCTGCCAGTTTTTCTGAATCACGGCTGGGACCTCATTCTCGAACGGCAATCCCCGCCGCGATCCGAAGACCGATCGGCGGGGCCAAGTACAGAAATCGGGGACCGGTGTCCCCGATGAACCACGTTAGACCCGACGCCGCTTACGCGGCCGGCACCCATTGTGCGGGATCGGCGTGACATCGCGAATCGACGTCACGTGAAAGCCAACGGCCTGCAGCGCCCGAAGAGCTGACTCGCGCCCCGAACCCGGGCCGGACACCTCAACCTCAAGGGTCTTCATGCCATGCTCAGTCGCCTTGCGACCGGCATCTTCCGCCGCCACCTGGGCAGCGTACGGAGTCGACTTGCGAGAGCCCTTGAACCCCATCGTGCCGGCCGACGACCACGAAATGGCGTTGCCTTGGGCGTCGGTGATGGTGATCATGGTGTTGTTGAACGACGCCATCACGTGCGCGACGCCCGAAGTGATGTTCTTTTTCTCACGACGGCGCACACGGGCCTGGGTCGGTTGCTTCGCCATAGTATCGTTCCTCTTCGAACACCCACCAGCCTGATGTGCCGTGGGTCATGGTCCTCAGGAGAGGCGGCCCGGTGGGCCGCCAGCCTCAGGCCGAATTACTTCCTCTTACCGGCAATCGCCTTCGCCGGGCCCTTACGGGTGCGGGCGTTGGTGTGCGTCCGCTGGCCGCGTACCGGCAATCCCTTGCGGTGACGCAGGCCACGATAGCAGCCGAGGTCCATGAGCCGCTTGATGCTCATCGCGGTCTGCCGGCGCAGATCGCCTTCAACGATCAGATCGGCATCGATCGACTCGCGCAGCCGGGACAACTCGTCCTCGGTCAACTCGTGCACCCGCCGCTCCGCCGGAACACCGACGGAACTGCAGATCCGGCTGGCCGTTGTACGGCCGATACCGTGAATGTAAGTCAAAGCGATCACGACGCGTTTTTGCGTCGGAATATTCACGCCAGATATGCGCGCCACGCCGTCTCTCCTCGTGCTTTACCCGAACCGCCGCACGCCGAACGCGGACCCATGCGAAAGGCCCATAGCCCGTCGCACCAGCCCGCGGTCCACACCCACTGATCCAAGGGCGCGGATTATAGGCAACGTCGATCCCAAGTCAACAGAACCGCTTCATATTCCATGCGTCATCAGGCCGCGCCGACGATGCCCTTCACCAGGCCCGTCACCACGTCCATCGACGCCATTCCATCAATCGTCTTCAGCGCGCCCTTCGCCCGGTAGTGCGGAACGATCGGCGCCGTCTGGCGACGGTATACATCCAGGCGCTTGCGCAACGTCTCTTCGTTGTCGTCGCTGCGTCCCTCTTCGGCCGCCCGCTTCAAAATGCGCGCGACCATCGCGTCTTCGTCGACCTGGAACTCGATCACATGATCGATTGCCAAGTCCTTCTCATCGAGCATCTGATCCAGCGCCTCGGCTTGTGCCACCGTTCGCGGAAAACCGTCGAGGATAAATCCGTTTCGGCAGTCCGGCTGGTCGACACGCTCCGAAATCATCCGGACCATGACCGAGTCAGGAACCAGGTCGCCCGCGTCCATGATCCGCTTGGCCTCACGCCCGAGATCAGAGCCGGATGCAACCGCTTCCCGTAGCATGTCGCCGGTCGAAAGCTGCTTGATGCCGTAGGTCTCTTCCAGACGCTTGGCTTGTGTTCCCTTGCCCGCCCCCGGCGGCCCGAGAAGAATCAAGTTCATCCACGCCTCCCCCGAATTTTTGATTTCTTGATCAGCCCTTCGTACTGATGCGCGAGGAGGTGCGACTGGATCTGGGTTACCGTGTCCATTGTAACGGTGACGACGATCAGCAGGCTGGTACCACCGAAATAGAACGGGACGGAATACTGGCTGATCAGGATCTCCGGCAGAATGCACACCGCGGCCAGATACCCGGCACCGACCACCGTCAAACGGGTAAGCACGAAGTCGAGGTAATCGGCGGTGTTCTTGCCCGGCCGGATGCCCGGCACGAAACCACCATATTTGCGTAGGTTCTCGGCCGTTTCCTGCGGATTGAACACGATCGCGGTGTAGAAGAACGCGAAGAACACAATCAATCCGACATACAGCGCCACATACAACGGCTGACCGTGCCCGAGCAGGGACGTCACCGTGCCCAGCCACTCCGGACCGGTGCCGGCCGACATTTGCGCCACGGTAATCGGCATCAGCAGCAGCGAGCTGGCAAAGATCGGCGGAATGACGCCCGACACGTTAAGCTTAAGCGGCAGATGCGAGCTCTCGCCGCCGAACATCCGATTGCCGACCTGACGCTTGGGGTATTGAACCAGGATCCGACGCTGCGAGCGTTCCATGAAACAGATGAAGGCAATGACGCCCACCGCCATCACCAAGAGCAACAGGATGAACAGGGTCGACAGCGCCCCGGTCCGGCCAAGTTCGAGCGTACCGGCCAAGGCCTGCGGCAGGTTCGCGACGATACCGGAGAAGATGATCAGCGAAATGCCGTTTCCGACGCCGCGGGCGGTGATCTGCTCACCAAGCCACATCAGGAAGATCGTTCCGCCGACCAGCGTGATGACCGTGGTGACCCGGAAGAACATCCCCGGATCCATCACCGCGGTCCCGTTCGCACCAGGCAGGCTTTCCATGCCCGTCGCGATCCCGTAGGCCTGCACCGCCGCCAGCAGCACCGTCAGGTAGCGGGTGTACTGGTTGATCTTCTTGCGCCCGACCTCACCCTCCTTCTTGAGGGCCTCCAGGTTCGGGCTGACCGCCGTCATCAACTGCATGATGATGGCCGCCGAGATGTACGGCATGATGTTCAGCGCCAGGATCGACATCCGACCCAGCGCACCGCCGGAGAACATGTCGAACATGCCGATGATGCCACCGGCGTTCTGACGGAAGATCTCCTTCAGCGCTACCGGGTCGATCCCCGGCAGCGGGATGTAGGTTCCGAGGCGGTAAACCACCAGCGCCAGCAGGGTGAACCAGATACGCTTCTTCAGCTCGGTCGCCTTGCCGAAGGCTCCGAAATTCATTTGGGAGGCGAGCTGGTCGGCGCTGGAGGCCATTGCTTGATCCTAGTTCCGGTGGCGCGTTCGCCCGGGATCGACCCGGGCGCCCGATCAGGACTCGACCGCCGCTCCAGCCGGCAACACAACACTGCCGCCCGCCTTCTCGACCGCCTCGACCGCCGCCTTCGAGGCGCCGGCCACATGGATCTCTATCTTGGACGTCAGGTCGCCCTTGCCAAGCAGTCGAACGCCGTCCTTGGCGTCCCGGACGATCCCGGCCGCCACAAGCACCGCCGCGTCGATCGCCTTGCCAGCGTCAACCTTGCCGGACTCGATCGCCGCCTGCAGACGCCCGAGGTTCAGAACCCCGTACTGCTTGCGGAAAATGTTCGTAAAGCCGCGCTTCGGCAGGCGACGGTACAGCGGCATCTGACCGCCTTCAAACCCGTTCACCGCCACACCGCTACGCGCCTTCTGACCCTTGTGACCCTTGCCACTGGTCTTGCCGGTGCCCGAACCGGTACCACGACCGATCCGCTTGCGGGGCCGCGTCGCGCCCGGATTGTCGGCCAATTCATTCAGTCGCATCGCATCAGTCCTCAGCCTGCCGCGCCGGATATCCAGCGCGCGTCATCTACAGTGTTCAGCCCTGATCCACTACCTGGACCAGGTGCTTCACCTTGTCGATCATGCCCCGCACCGCCGGCGTATCTTCCAGCGTCTTCGTACGGTTCAACTTGCCCAATCCAAGACCGACCAGCGTACCCTGCTGGTCCTTCTTGCGGCCGAGGCCGCTGCGGATCTGCTGCACCGTAACGGTGCCCTTGCTGTTGTCAGCCATAGTCCGTCTCCGTCCGCTCGACGACCTTACTCGGTCGCGGCCGCATCGGCTGCGTCACCTTGCGCCGACCGCCCGAAAATCTCTGCGACCTTCTTGCCGCGCTTACCGGCGATCGCCCGTGGCGACTGAATGTTCACCAGGGCGTCAAACGTCGCCTTGATCATGTTGTGCGGGTTGGAGGTCCCGAGGGACTTCGCCACCACGTCGTGCACGCCCAAAGCCTCGAAGATCGCCCGCATCGGGCCGCCGGCGATGATGCCGGTACCAGCCGTCGCCGCGCGCAACGTCACCTTGCCGGCGCCGAAGCGGCCGTTGATGTCGTGATGCAGCGTGCGACCTTCGCGCAACGGCACACGAATCATCGTGCGCTTCGCCTGCTCGGTCGCCTTACGGATCGCTTCCGGCACTTCACGCGCCTTCCCCGAGCCGTGTCCAACCCGACCGCGCTGGTCGCCGACGATGACGATTGCGGCAAAGCCGAACCGCCGACCGCCTTTCACCACCTTGGCGACACGATTGATCCCGACCAGCTTCTCGATCAGATCAGAATCTTCGCGGTTGCGGTCCTGCTTGTTGCGGTCCTGCCTGTCCGTACGTGCCATCACTCGGCCCCTTTAGAACTTCAGTCCAGCTTCACGGGCAGCGTCGGCCAGGGCCTTCACACGTCCGTGAAAAATGTAGCCGCCGCGGTCGAAGACAACCTCTTCGAGTCCGGCTGCCTTGGCTCGCTCGGCGACCAGCTTGCCGACCTCAACGGCCGCGGCTTTATCCGCGCCGGTTTTGATCCGAGCCTTCAGGTCCTTGTCGAGCGAACTTGCCGCCACCAGCGTTCGGCCACCAGCGTCATCGATCACCTGCGCATAGATATGCTTGGACGACCGAAACACCGACAACCGAGGCCGCCCGTTTGCCTTCAGGCGGATCTGCGCGCGAGCGCGCATCTGGCGACGCTTAAAAAGATCTTTCGAGGAGAGCATGTCCCCTACTCCTTACTTCTTCTTACCTTCCTTACGCAGGACGGTCTCGGTGGCGTACTTTACGCCCTTGCCCTTGAACGGCTCCGGCGGACGGAAGGCACGGATCTCCGCAGCAATCTGACCAACGCGCTGCTTGTCGGCACCGCTGATCTCAATGGCCGTCGGACGCTCGCACTTCATCGAGATGCCCTCGGGGATCGGATAGCGAACCGGATGGCTGAAGCCAAGCGACAGCACCAGGTCCTTACCCTCGACGGCGGCACGGTAGCCGACGCCGTTGATCTCAAGGTTCACGGTGAAGCCCGTGGAAACGCCGGTCACCAGATTGCTGACCAACGCCCGCGTGGTGCCCCACATCGCGCGTGCCTTCTGAGTCTCCCGAGCGGGACGGACGGACACGATATTGTCCGCGACCGTCACCTCCACGTCGGACGTGATCCGCGCTGACAGTGTGCCCAGCTTGCCTTTCGCCGTCACAGTGTCGTTCGCAATCTCAACCGTTACGTTGGCCGGGATCGCGACGGGATGTTTACCTACCCGCGACATCATCGTCTCCGATCAGAATACCTGGCAGAGGACTTCGCCACCGACATTGGCAGCGCGCGCCTCATTGTCCGACATCACACCGCGCGGCGTCGAAAGGATCGCGATACCGAGGCCGTTGTAGACCCGCGGCAGATCTTTGATCTTCGAATACACCCGGCGTCCCGGCCGCGATACCCGCTTGATCTCCCGGATAACCGGCTCGCCTTCCTGGTACTTCAGCTCAATGGACACCTCGTTCACGCCCGGGCGAGTTTCGCCGGTCGAGAAACCACGGATGAACCCTTCGCGCCGCAGAACCTCCAGCACATTGGAACGCAACTTCGAGGCTGGGCTGTTTACGACCTGCTTGCGAGCGCTTTGCCCGTTGCGGATCCGAGTCAGCATGTCCCCGAGAGGATCGCTCATCGCCATGGACCGTCCTCCTTCCTTACCAGCTCGACTTGACCACACCCGGGATCAACCCGGTGGAGCCGAGGTCGCGCAACGCAATGCGCGAAATCTTGAACTTGCGGTAGACACCGCGCGGACGTCCGGTCAACTCACAGCGGTTGCGGACGCGGATCTTGGCACCGTTACGTGGCATCTGAGCCAACGTCACCGTCGCCAGGAAGCGTTCCTCGATCGGGACCGACTTGTCTGTCGCGATCGCCTTCAGACGCGCCCGCTTCGCCGCATGTTGTGCGACCAGCCGGGCCCGGCGGTTGTTCTTCTCAATTGAGCTCTTCTTCGCCATTCCGTCCTCCGGCCCCGTCAGTTGACGAACGGGAACTGGAAGCGCTTGAGCAGTTCGCGCGCCTCGTCGTCCGTCTTCGCCGTGGTGACCACGATAATGTCCATGCCCCGAACGCTGTCGACCTTGTCGTAGTCGATTTCCGGAAACACGATCTGTTCCTTAACGCCCATCGAGTAGTTCCCGCGGCCGTCGAAGCTCTTGGGATTCAAGCCGCGGAAGTCGCGAACCCGCGGCAGGGCGATATTCACCAGCCGATCCAGGAACTCGAACATCCGGTCACGCCGCAGTGTGACCTTCACACCGATCGGCATGCCCTCGCGCAGCTTGAAGCCGGCGATCGACTTCTTCGCCCGGGTTACGACCGGCTTCTGGCCGGCGATCCGGGTGATCTCGTCCACCGCGATATTGATCTTCTTCGAGTCCGAAGCCGCCTCGCCGACACCCATATTGATGACGATCTTCTCAAGGCGTGGAACCTCGAGGAGGTTCTTGTAGCCGAACTGAGTCATCAGCTCCGGCCGGATGGCCTCGTTATATACTGCCTGCAGTCGAACCATTGTCCGTTCTCCCTCTCGGATCAGGCGTCGATGACTTCGCCGGAGCGCTTAGCAACGCGCACCTTGCGACCGTCATCGAGAACCTTGAAACCGACCCGAGTCGGCTCGCCCGTCTTGGGATCCGCGAGCATCACGTTCGACAAATGCATCGCAGCTTCGCGCTCGATGATGCCACCGGCCTGAGTCTGCGAAGCCCGAGTGTGGCGCTTGATCATGTTCACGCCCTGGACGACCACCCGGTCCTCCTTCGGCAGAACGCTCAAGACCTCTCCGGTCTTTCCCTTGTCGCGGCCGGTGGTCACAACCACACGATCGCCCTTCTTGACGCGCGCGGCCATCACAACACCTCCGGAGCCAGCGAGATGATCTTCATAAACTTCTTGGCCCGCAACTCACGCGTCACGGGGCCGAAGATACGAGTGCCGATCGGCTCGCCCTGCTTGTTGATCAGCACGGCGGCATTCCGATCGAAACGGATCGCAGAACCATCCTGGCGGCGCAGCTCCTTGGCGGTGCGAACGATGACGGCGCGATGCACGTCACCCTTCTTCACGCGACCCCGCGGGATGGCTTCCTTGACCGAAACGACGATCACGTCGCCGATCGAGGCCACCTTTCGCTTGGACCCGCCGAGCACCTTGATGCACTGCACCCTCCGCGCGCCGGAATTGTCGGCAACCTCGAGGTTCGTCTGCATCTGGATCATAGTCTTAGTCTCCTAAAATCCGGCTCAGGCGTTGTCGGCCGCCGAGTCCTCATAGAGGACCTCGAAGCGCTTTGACTTCGAAACCGGCCGGCACTCGCGCACCCGGACCATGTCACCCTGCTTGAAGCGGTTCTCGGGGTCGTGTGCCGCGAGCTTCTTCGTGCGGGTAATGAACTTCTTGTACAGCGGGTGCATAACCCGCCGCTGGACGGTTACGACCACAGTCTTATCAGCCTTATCGCTGACGACGGTGCCCTGTAGAACTCGCCTCGGCATCGCTTTCTCCTAACCCCTCGTCCGTCCGCGTCAGGCCGCGGCTTCGGCGCGCTTCTTCTCGCCCATAATGGTCTTCACCTTGGCGATCTCGCGCCGCACCTGCCGCATGCGGTCGGTGTTTTCCAGCTGACCATTCGCCTTCTGGAAGCGAAGGTTGAAATGCTCACGGCGCAGCTGAAGCAGCTGCTCCTTGAGCAGGTCCGGCGTCTTGGTGCGCAGGTCCTGGGCTACTTTGTTCGCCATCACTCGATCCTCCAGACCGCTCACTCGCCGAGACGAACCACGAACCGGGTGTCGACCGGCAGCTTCATGGCGGCAAGGCGGAACGCCTCCTCCGCCAGGTCGCGCGGGACACCGTCCAGTTCGAACATGATCCGACCCGGCTTCACCCGGCACACCCAAAACTCGGGAGCGCCCTTACCTTTACCCATCCGAACCTCGGCGGGCTTCGACGACACCGGCACATCCGGGAAGATCCGGATCCACACCCGACCGACACGGCGAATGTGACGGGTGATCGCCCGCCGAGCCGCTTCGATCTGCCGAGCGGTCACCCGCGCCGGCGTGGTCGCCTTCAATCCATAGGCGCCGAAGTTCAGCGCCGTCCCGCCCTTGGCCAAGCCATGGATACGGCCCTTGTGCGCCTTACGAAACTTGGTGCGCTTCGGGGACAGCATGTCTTAGTCTCCTCTCGCTCCGGTCGCTCAGCGCTGACCGCCGGGCTGTTGCTCGGCCAGTCGCTTGTCCTGCGCCATCGGGTCGTGCGCCATGATTTCACCCTTGAACACCCAGACTTTCACGCCGCAGGTGCCGTAGGTGGTGAATGCCGTCGCGTCGCCGTAATCGATATCCGCGCGCAGCGTGTGCAACGGCACCCGCCCTTCGCGATACCACTCGGTCCGCGCAATCTCGGCGCCGCCCAGACGACCACCGCAGGTGATGCGGATGCCCTGGGCGCCGAGGCGCATGGCCGACTGGACCGCGCGCTTCATCGCACGGCGGAACGCAACCCGACGCTCCAGCTGCTGGGCAATGTTCTCAGCCACCAGCTTCGCGTCGATCTCCGGCTTGCGAATCTCGACGATGTTCAAGGCAACGTCGGTCCGGGTCATCTGCGAGAGCTCCTGACGAAGCTTCTCGATGTCCGCACCCTTCTTGCCGATAATCACGCCCGGCCGAGCCGTATAGATCGTGATCCGGGCCCGCTTGGCCGGACGCTCGATGACGATCCGGCTGACGCCAGCCTGCCGCAACCGCTTCTGCAGGAACTTCCGCAGCACCAGGTCCTCGTGAAGAAGAGCGGCATAGCCCTTCGACGCGAACCAGCGCGAATCCCACGTGCGGTTGATGCCGAGCCGCAGCCCGATCGGATTGACTTTATGACCCATCAGCCCTGCTCCTCGCGCTCACGCACAACCACGGTCAGGTGCGAGAACGGCTTTTCGATCTTGCCGACCCGACCGCGAGCCCGTGGGCGGAAACGCTTCATCCGCATGCTCTTACCGACATACGCTTCCTTCACATAGAGGCGGTCGACATCGAGCTGGTGGTTGTTCTCGGCATTCGCGATCGCCGACTCCAACGCCTTCTTCACCGCACCGGCGATCCGGCGCTTGGAGAACATCAGCGACGAAATCGCCTTTGCCGCGTCGAGCCCACGGATGGTCTCGGCAACCACGTTCAACTTCTGTGCACTGACCCGAAGGTTGTGGACGATGGCCTGCGCCTCGTTATCGTCCAACTTCCGGGCGGCTGACTGCTTACCCATAAGCCTGCTCCCTCACCGCGCTCAGCGCCGCGCCTTCTTGTCGGCCGCGTGCCCGTAATAGGTGCGCGTCGGCGAGAACTCGCCAAACTTGTGGCCGACCATGTTCTCGGTCACCAGCACCGGGATGAACTTCTGGCCGTTGTGCACGCCGAAGGTCAGGCCGACGAACTGCGGCATGATCGTCGAGCGACGCGCCCAGATCTTGATAACCTCGTTGCGCCCAGACGCACGGGAAGTGTCGGCCTTCTTGAGAAGGTAACCGTCGACGAACGGTCCCTTCCATACGGATCGAGCCACCGTCGTTCTCCTTACTTCTTCCGGCGCCGGACAATGAGACGATCGCTCGCCTTATTGTTACGCGTCTTCTTGCCCTTGGTCGGCTTGCCCCACGGCGTCACCGGATGGCGACCACCGGAGGTTCGGCCTTCACCACCGCCATGCGGGTGATCAACCGGGTTCATGGCAACGCCACGAACCGCCGGGCGCTTGCCCAGCCACCGATTGCGACCGGCCTTGCCGAGGTTGATGTTCTGCTGGTCCGGGTTCGACACCGCACCGATTGTCGCCATGCACTCACTGCGCACCATCCGCACTTCGCCGGAGGCGAGACGCAGCAGCGCGTAACCGGCATCACGGCCGACGATCTGCACATAGGTCCCGGCCGAACGTGATAGCTGGCCACCCTTGCCCGCTTTCAGCTCGACGTTGTGGACGATCGTGCCAATCGGAATGCTGCGAAGCGGCATCGCGTTGCCCGGCTTCACGTCGGTCTTCTCGCCAGCGATCACCTTATCGCCAACCGCCAGACGCTGCGGCGCCAGGATGTAGACCTGCTCGCCGTCCTCGTATGAGATCAGCGCAATGAACGCGGTCCGGTTCGGATCGTACTCCAGGCGCTCGACGGTGCCGACCATGTCGAACTTGCGGCGCTTGAAGTCGATGATCCGATAGCGCTGCTTGTGACCACCACCACGACGGCGCGCGGTGATGCGGCCGGTGTTGTTGCGGCCGGCAGACTTCGTCAGACCTTCCGTCAGGCTCTTGACCGGCTTGCCCTTCCACAGCTCGGACCGATCAACGATCACGAGCTGACGCTGGGAGGGCGTCGTCGGATTGTAGGATTTCAACGCCATGGCGTCAGACTCCCGCCACTAGGTCGATCGACTGGCCTTCAGCCAGTGTCACGACGGCCTTCTTGTAGTCGGACCGGCGACCGGGACGGCCGCGGAAACGCTTGGTCTTGCCCTTGACGCGGAGAGTGTTCACCGCCTCGACCTTGACCTCGAACAAACGCTCGACCGCAAGCTTGATCTCTGGCTTCGAAGCGTCCAGGGGCACCTTGAAGGTGACCTGGTTGAACTCCGAGCCACGGGTCGACTTCTCGGTGACGATTGGAGCGCGGATGAGTTCAAACGCCCGCTCCGAGCTCACCGTCGTCGTCTTCGACTTGTAGGGTCGGATGCTCATTTCAGCCGCGCCTCCAAATGCTCGACGGCACCGCGGGTCAAGACCAGCGTCTCGCGCCGCAGGATGTCATAGACGTTCGCGCCCTGTTGCGGCAGCACGTCCACCCTCGGGATGTTCCGAGCCGCCCGCGCGAAACCTTCGTTCAGCTCCGGACCGTCAATCACCAGGACCGACTGCCAACCGAGCTTCTCGAACTTCGCCGCCAACAGCTTCGTCTTCGCTTCGTCGGTCGACGCCGCGTCCAGCACGATCAGTTGGCCGGACTTCAGCTTCGCCGACAGCGCGCACTTCAGACCAAGCTTGCGGACCTTCTTGGGAAGATCGTGAGCGTGGCTGCGCACCACCGGACCATGCACGGTCTGACCGCCACGGAACTGGGTTGCCCGGATCGATCCCTGACGAGCCCGACCGGTACCCTTCTGGCGGAACGGCTTCTTGGTCGTGCCGCTGATCTCCGAGATGCTCTTGGTCTTGTGGTTACCGGAGCGCCGCTTAGCGAGCTGCCAGTTCACGACCCGAGCCAGGATGTCGCGGCGCGGATCCAGACCGAAGATCGAGTCATCGAGATCGATCTCGCCGGTCTTCTCCGCATCGAGGTTGGTGACCTCCAGCTTCATGGCCTCAGTCCTTCTGCTCCGACTCGCCCACCGGCGAGTCGGCCGGGGCGTCTTCGACAGACGCCGTTTGTTCCGTGGCCGCTGCTTTGATAGCGGCCGGGAACGGCACGCCTTCCGGCAACTTCGCCTTCACGGCATCGCTCAACAGCACCCATCCACCGTCCGAACCCGGCACCGCGCCGCGAACCAGGATCAGGCCGCGCTCGGCGTCGGTCGACACGATCACCAGGTTCTGGGTGGTGACGCGAACGTCGCCCATGTGCCCGGCCATCTTCTTGCCCTTCCACACCCGGCCCGGATCCTGGTTGTTACCAGTGGAGCCATGACTGCGGTGGGACAGCGACACGCCGTGGCTGGCCCGCAGACCGGAAAAGTTGTGCCGCTTCATCGCGCCGGCGAAGCCCTTACCGATCGAGGTTCCCGTAACGTCGACCTTTTGGCCGGCCACGAAATGCTCGACTGACAGTTCGGCTCCAACATCCAGCAACGCGTCTTCGGTAACCCGAAACTCAACCAGCTTGCGCTTCGGCTCGACACCCGCTTTCGCGAAATGGCCGCGCATCGGCTTGGTGGTGTGCTTCGGCTTCCGTACGCCCACACCGAGCTGAACCGCGGTGTAGCCGTCCTTGTCCTGGGTGCGGACGGAAACGACCTGACAGCCGTCTACCTTCAGCACCGTAACCGGTACGTGCGTGCCCTCGTCGGTAAAGACGCGGGTCATGCCGACCTTCTGAGCGATCATTCCGGAACGCATGCCCGATCCCCCTTAGAGCTTGATCTCGACGTCGACGCCGGACGCCAAGTCGAGCTTCATCAAGGCATCAACCGTCTGCGGCGTCGGATCGACGATGTCGAGCACCCGCTTGTGCGTGCGAACCTCGAACTGCTCGCGGCTCTTCTTGTCGATGTGCGGACCCCGCAGCACCGTGAACCGCTCGATCCGTGTCGGCAGCGGAATCGGACCCCGAACCCGGGCACCGGTACGCTTTGCCGTGTTCACGATCTCCCCGGTCGACTGGTCGAGGACCCGGTGATCGAACGCCTTCAGGCGGATGCGGATATTCTGACTGTCCATCGTCTCAATCCCACGCTCTCTGAGGAGCGAAAAAGTGCCCCCGCCGACCGTTTGGCCAGCGGGGCCGTTTCATCTTCACTCGACAATCTTGGCGACGACGCCGGCACCGACGGTGCGGCCGCCTTCGCGGATCGCGAAGCGCAGGCCTTCGTCCATCGCGATCGGCGCGATCAGTTCCACGTCCATCGACACGTTGTCACCCGGCATCACCATCTCGGTGCCTTCCGGAAGCGCAACCGTCCCCGTCACGTCCGTCGTGCGGAAGTAGAACTGCGGACGGTAGTTCGTGAAGAACGGCGTGTGACGACCGCCCTCCTCCTTCGTCAGGATGTACGCCTCGGCCTTGAACTTGGTGTGCGGCTTGATCGCGCCCGGCTTCGACAGAACCTGGCCGCGCTCGACGTCCTCGCGCTTCGTGCCGCGCAGCAGGACACCGACGTTGTCGCCAGCCTCGCCCTGGTCGAGCAGCTTGCGGAACATCTCGACGCCCGTGCAGATCGTCTTCGTGGTGTCGCGGATGCCGACGATCTCGACTTCCTCGCCAACCTTAACGATACCGCGCTCGATCCGACCCGTCACAACCGTGCCACGGCCCGAGATCGAGAACACGTCCTCGATCGGCATCAGGAACGGCTGGTCCTTCGGACGGTGCGGCGTCGGAATGTACGAGTCGACCGCTTCCATCAGCTTCAGGATCGCGTCATGGCCGATCGCGGCGTTGCTGTCTTCCATCGCCGCCAGAGCCGAGCCCTTGACGATCGGAATGTCGTCGCCCGGGAAGTCGTACGACGACAGCAACTCGCGAACTTCGAGCTCAACCAGCTCCAGAAGCTCCTCGTCGTCCACCTGGTCGACCTTGTTCATGAACACGACCAGCGCCGGAACGCCAACCTGACGCGCCAGAAGGATGTGCTCGCGGGTCTGCGGCATCGGGCCGTCAGCCGCTGACACAACCAGGATCGCGCCGTCCATCTGCGCCGCACCCGTGATCATGTTCTTCACGTAGTCAGCGTGGCCAGGGCAATCGACGTGCGCGTAGTGGCGCGCTTCCGTCTGATACTCAACGTGCGCCGTCGAGATCGTGATCCCGCGAGCCTTCTCCTCAGGCGCCTTGTCGATCGCGTCGTACGCCATGAACGTCGCGCCGCCAGACTCCGCCAATACCTTCGTAATCGCAGCCGTCAGCGTCGTCTTGCCGTGGTCCACGTGACCAATCGTGCCGATGTTGCAGTGCGGCTTGTTACGCTCAAACTTTACCTTGGCCATCCCGGTCCGCTCCGTAATTGGGTGACGTGCGTCGTCCGCTGGTTTGCTTTGGGGTCAACTGGCCGTTAGGCCAGCTTCGCCCGAACCTCGTCGGCGACCGCCTGCGGCACCGGCTCGTAGTGATCAAACTGCATCGTGTACTGCGCCCGGCCCTGGCTCATCGAGCGCAAGGTATTGACGTAGCCGAACATGTTCGCCAGCGGCACCATCGCATCGACCACACGCGCGTTGCCGCGCTGATCCATGCCGCTGACCTGGCCACGCCGGCTGTTCAGGTCGCCGATGATGTCGCCCATGTACTCATCGGGCGTCACCACCTCAACCTTCATGATCGGCTCGAGCAGCTGCGGGCCAGCTTTCGCCACACCCTCCTTGAATGCCGCACGAGCCGCGATTTCGAACGCCAGCACGCTGGAGTCCACGTCATGGTAGGCGCCGTCGATCAAGCTCACCTTGAAGTCAATCATCGGGAACCCGGCCATCACGCCGGTGTCCTTGGCCGACTTCAGGCCCTTCTCGACGCCCGGGATGTATTCCCGCGGCACCGAGCCGCCAACGACCGTGTTCTCAAAAATGAACCCGGCTCCACGCTCCTGCGGCTCGAACACCAGCTTGATGCGCGCGAACTGTCCGGAACCGCCGGTCTGCTTCTTGTGGGTGTAATCGATCTCGGCGCGCCGGGTGATCGACTCACGGTACGCCACCTGCGGTGCACCGACGTTCGCCTCGACCTTGAACTCGCGGCGCATGCGATCGACCAGGATTTCCAGATGGAGCTCGCCCATCCCCTTGATCACCGTCTGACCGCTTTCGTTGTCCGTGGAAACCCGGAACGACGGGTCTTCGGCGGCCAAGCGGCTCAGCGCGACGCCCATCTTTTCCTGATCGGTCTTGGTCTTCGGCTCGACCGCCACTTCGATGACCGGCTCTGGGAATTCCATCCGCTCCAGGATCACCGGCTTCATCGGGTCGCAGAGGGTGTCGCCGGTCGTCGTGTTCTTCAGGCCGGCGATCGCGACGATGTCGCCCGCACGCGCCTCTTTGACGTCTTCACGGCTGTTGGCATGCATCAACAGCATCCGGCCGACCCGCTCGCGCTGGTCCTTCACGGTGTTCATCACCCCGCTGCCGGTCTCCAGCACGCCAGAATACACTCGAACGAAGGTCAGCGAGCCGACATACGGGTCGTTCATGATCTTGAACGCCAGCGCCGCAAATGGCTCGTCGTCATCCGTCTTGCGGACCACCGGGGTCTCGCCATCCATCAGCAGGCCGGTGACGCTCGACACATCAGTCGGCGACGGCAGGTAATCGACAACGGCGTCGAGCAGCGGCTGCACGCCCTTGTTCTTGAAGGCCGAGCCCAGCAGCACCGGCACGAAGACCGCGTTGATCGCGCCCTTGCGGATGCAGGCCTTCAACACCTCGACCGAAGGCTCCGTGCCTTCCAGATAAGCTTCCATCGCCGCGTCGTCTTGCTCGACCGCCAGCTCAACCAGGGTCTTGCGATACTCGGCAGCCTGCTCGGCCATATCAGCCGGGATCGCCTCGTACTCGAACTGCGCGCCGAGCGACTCGTCCAGCCAACGCACCGCCCGCATCTCGACCAGGTCGACCAGACCAACAAAATCGGACTCGACACCGATCGGCAGCTGAGTAACCAGCGGCACTGCGCCAAGGCGGTCCACCATCATCCGCACGCAGCGGAAGAAGTCCGCGCCGATCCGGTCCATCTTGTTGACGAAGCAGATGCGCGGGACGTGATACTTATCGGCCTGGCGCCAGACCGTCTCGGACTGCGGTTCAACACCGGCAACCGAGTCGAAAACCGCTACCGCACCGTCGAGAACGCGCAGCGACCGCTCGACCTCAATGGTGAAGTCGACGTGGCCCGGCGTGTCGATGATGTTGATCCGGTGATCGTTCCAGAAACAGGTCGTCGCCGCCGAAGTAATGGTGATCCCGCGCTCCTGCTCCTGCTCCATCCAATCCATGGTGGCATTGCCGTCATGGACCTCGCCGATCTTATAAGACCGGCCGGTGTAGAACAGGATGCGTTCGGTGGTCGTCGTCTTACCGGCATCAATGTGAGCCATGATGCCGATATTACGATACATATCGACCGGGTGAGTGCGGGCCATAACTCGGGTCCTTGTCGCTTACGCTTACAGTTACCAGCGGTAGTGCGAAAACGCCTTATTGGCGTCCGCCATCCGGTGGGTGTCTTCGCGCTTCTTCACGGCAGTGCCGCGACTGTTCGCTGCGTCGACCAGCTCTCCAGAGAGCCGTTCGGTCATGGTCTTCTCGGAGCGCTTGCGCGCTGCATCGATCAACCAGCGGATGGCCAGCGCCTGAGCGCGTTCCGGCCGAACCTCAACCGGCACCTGATAGGTGGCACCGCCAACGCGGCGCGACCGAACTTCCAGATGCGGCTTCACGTTGCCGAGCGCGTCGTGGAACAGCCGGATCGGCTCACCGCCGGTCCGCTTGGCCACGCGATCGAACGCCCCGTAGACGATGCCCTCGGCGACCGAGCGCTTGCCGTCATACATGAGGCAGCTCATGAACTTGGAGACAACCTCATCCCCAAACTTGGCATCCGGAAGGACCGGACGCTTCTCAGCACGATGCCGACGCGACATACGGGATTCTCCTTACTTCGGCCGCTTCGCGCCGTATTTCGAACGGCGCTGACGACGATCCTTGACGCCCTGGGTGTCAAGGGTGCCGCGAATGATGTGATAGCGAACGCCCGGAAGGTCCTTCACGCGGCCGCCTCGGATCATGACGACCGAGTGCTCCTGCAGATTGTGACCTTCGCCGGGAATGTAGCTGATGACCTCAAAGCCGTTGGTCAGACGCACACGCGCGACTTTACGAAGCGCCGAGTTCGGCTTCTTCGGGGTCGTCGTGTAGACGCGGGTGCAAACACCACGCTTCTGCGGACACGCCTGAAGCGCCGGAACCTTGTTCCGCTTCACCGGCACCTTGCGCCCGTGGTTGATCAACTGGTTGATCGTCGGCATCCGTCGATCCTTCTCGACCAAAAACGCGCGAACTTGCCACCAGCCGGATCATCGACCCGTGGCAAACTCGCTCATCAGACCGACCCGCGGAAACCGCAGGCCCTCGATTTTTTCTTCGTACCCAATTGCCGTCACTGTGTCTGAATGCCCGGGCGCAGCAGATAGAGCGCCACGGGGTTCACCACCAGCCCCGGTCTAAGGTGCGCGGATACTATGGAGGAGGCCTCGGCGGGTCAAGCGGAGATTCCGGAAAAATGCAGGAATTCCGCGGGCTCCGACTCCACCCTCGTCGCGCAAGGTTGTTGCGCCGCAGGCAGCATGTAGGTAATGTTCGGTCGCATTGTGATCCTGAGCCTAGAACGAAGCGGTCCCCCGCGGCGCAAAGCTACGGGGGACCGATCCTGTCGTCTTCGCCAGGCCGATCGGCCGAGCGACTCGCTTACTCGGCGGCTGTGACCTCGGCCTCCGACTCCAGCAGCGCTGCAGCAGGCTCTGCCGCCGGCGGAGTCAGCGCCCGATCGCGGTCGGCCGCGATGCGGCGCAACCGGTTCATCACGCTACCCGTGCCCGCCGGGATCAACCGCCCGACGATCACGTTTTCCTTCAGCCCCTCGAGCCCGTCGATCTTTCCGGACACCGCCGCCTCGGTGAGGACACGGGTGGTCTCCTGGAACGATGCGGCGGAGATGAACGACTTGGTCTGCAACGACGCCTTGGTGATGCCTTGCAGCACCGGCTTGGCGAACGCCGGACGGAGGTTCTCGGCGAGTGCCTTCTCGTTGGCTTCGTCGTACTCGTCGCGATCGATGGTCTCGCCGAGCAACAGCGTAGTGTCGCCGGCATCCATCACTTCGACCTTCTGCAGCATCTGCCGGACGATCACCTCAATGTGCTTGTCGTTGATTTTCACGCCCTGCAGTCGATAGACCTCCTGAATCTCATAGATCAGGTAGTCCGCGAGCGCCTCGACACCCATGATGTTCAGGATGTCGTGCGGGACGCGAGCGCCGTCCATGAGCAGGTCGCCCTTCTGGACGTAGTCGCCCTCGTGGACCGCCAGGTGCTTGCCCTTCGGGATCATGTACTCGACCGGCTCGGCACCTTCCTCGCTCGGCGTGACGATCACCCGGCGCTTGGTCTTGTAGTCCTTACCGAACTCGACCCGGCCTTCACCCTCGCTGATGATGGCAAAGTCCTTCGGACGCCGTGCCTCGAACAACTCGGCCACCCGTGGCAGACCACCGGTGATGTCACGGGTTTTCGACGACTCACGCGGGATACGCGCCAGCACGTCGCCGGCCTTGACCGTCGCCACATTCTCGACCGACAGGATGGCGTCGACCGACATGAAGTAACGAGCCTCAAGGCCGTTCGCGAGTTGGATCACCTCACCAGATTCGTCACGCAGGGTAATCCGTGGCTTCAGATCGTTGCCGCGTGGCTGCTGCTTCCAGTCGACCACCACACGCGACGCGATACCGGTCGCCTCGTCGGTAACCTCTCGCATCGACACGCCGTCGACCAGGTCGACGTAGTGCGCGATGCCTTCCCGCTCGGTCAGGATCGGAATGGTGTACGGATCCCACTCGGCCATGCGATGGCCCGGCTCGACCTTGTCGCCGTCGTCGACCAGCATCTTCGAGCCGTATGGAATCCGGTGACGGGCGCGCTCCCGGCCCTGGTCATCGCTCAACACGAGCTCCGAGTTCCGGCCCATGACTACCAGGATCCCATCGGAGTTCTTCACCACGTTGCGGTTCAGAACCTGGATCTTAGCTGAGACCGACGCCTCGATGGACGACTGCTCGGCACCGCGCTGGGCGGCACCACCGATGTGGAACGTCCGCATGGTGAGCTGGGTACCCGGCTCGCCGATCGACTGGGCGGCAATAACACCGACCGCCTCGCCGGCATTAACCGGCGTGCCGCGGGCCAGATCGCGACCGTAGCAGGCACCGCAGACACCGACCTTGGTCTCGCAGGTCAGCACCGAGCGGATCCGCACCGTGTCGACACCTGCCCGCTCGACCAGTTCCACCATCGCCTCGTCGATGATGTCACCGCCGTTGACCAGCTTGTCGCCGGACAGCGGGTCCAGAATGTCGTCGCACGACGTACGACCCAGGATCCGATCGCCGAGCGGCTCGATCACCTCGCCGCCGTCGACCACCGCACGGGTCGTCAGACCACGCTCGGTGCCGCAATCCGGCTCGGTGATGATGCAGTCCTGCGCCACGTCGACCAGACGACGGGTCAGGTAGCCCGAGTTCGCGGTCTTCAAGGCGGTATCGGCCAGACCCTTTCGGGCGCCGTGGGTCGAGTTGAAGTACTCGAGCACGGTCAGGCCTTCCTTGAAGTTCGAGATGATCGGCGTCTCGATAATCTCACCCGACGGCTTGGCCATCAGGCCACGCATACCGGCGAGCTGCTTGATCTGCGCGGCCGAACCACGGGCGCCGGAGTGCGCCATCATCCAGACAGAGTTGATCTGCTTGCCGGCTTCGTCCTTGGCGATGACTCCCATCATCTCCTCGGCCACCTGGTCGGTACAGCGAGACCAGACGTCAACCACCTTGTTGTACTTCTCGCCCTGCGTGATCAGGCCGTCGAGATACTGCTGCTCGAACTCCTTGACCTGCTCGTTGGCCTCGTCGACCAAAGCCTGCTTGGCCAACGGGATAACCAGGTCGTCCTTGCCGAACGAGATGCCTGCACGGCAAGCGTGACCGAAACCGAGCGCCATGACCCGGTCGGCGAAGATCACCGTCTCTTTCTGGCCGCAGTGGCGGTAGACGAGGTCGATGAGGTTCGACACCTCTTTCTTGGTCATCAGCCGGTTGATGTGCTCGAAGCGCATCTTGGGATTGTCCGGCAGCAGTTCCGACAGCTTCAGACGGCCGGGAGTGCTGTCGACCCGCTTGGTGACCTTCTGCCCGCTCTCGTCGTAGGTCGTGATCCGGGCCTTCACCTTGGTATGAAGATTGACGGCCTTACTGTTGATCGCGTGATCGACCTCGGCCGGTTCGGCGAACACCATGCCCTGACCCGGCATGCCCTCACGCTCCATGGTGAGGTAGTACAGGCCAAGAATGATGTCCTGCGACGGCACGATGATCGGCTTGCCGTTGGCCGGGCTCAGGATGTTGTTGGTCGACATCATGAGCACGCGGGCTTCGAGCTGGGCCTCCAGCGACAGCGGCACGTGGACCGCCATCTGGTCGCCGTCGAAGTCGGCGTTGAACGCGGTGCAGACCAGCGGATGCAACTGGATCGCCTTGCCTTCGATCAGCACCGGCTCGAACGCCTGAATGCCGAGGCGGTGCAGGGTCGGAGCACGGTTCAGCAGCACCGGGTGCTCGCGGATCACCTCTTCGAGGATGTCCCAAACCTCCGGCCGCTCCTTCTCGACCATCCGCTTGGCCGCCTTGATGGTGCTGGCCATGCCGTACAGCTCGAGCTTCGAGTAGATGAACGGCTTGAACAGTTCCAGGGCCATCTTCTTCGGCAGGCCGCACTGGTGCAGCTTGAGATCCGGGCCGACCACGATGACCGAACGGCCGGAATAGTCGACGCGCTTGCCGAGCAGGTTCTGCCGGAAACGGCCCTGCTTGCCCTTCAGCATGTCGCTGAGCGACTTCAGCGGCCGCTTGTTGGCACCGGTGATCACCCGGCCGCGACGGCCGTTGTCGAACAGGGCATCGACCGATTCCTGCAGCATGCGCTTTTCGTTGCGCACGATGATATCCGGCGCACGCAGTTCGATCAGGCGCTTCAACCGGTTGTTCCGGTTGATCACCCGGCGGTACAGGTCATTCAGGTCGGAGGTCGCGAAACGGCCGCCGTCGAGCGGGACCAGCGGGCGCAGTTCCGGCGGAATCACCGGCACCACGTTCAGCACCATCCACTCCGGACGCGAGCCGGATTCCTGGAATGCCTCGATGATCTTCAGCCGCTTGACGTACTTCTTGCGCTTGGCCTCGGAGCCGGTCTCGCGCAATTCCTCGCGGACCCGGATCTTCTCCTCGTCGAGGTCGAGCTTGGAGAGCATCTCCTTGATCGCCTCGGCGCCGATCATCGCGACGAACGCGTCTTCGCCGTACTCGTCCTGCGCGTTGTAGAACTCCTCTTCGGAGAGGAGCTGCTTCTCCTTCAACGGCGTCAGAAGCGGGTCGGTGACGACAAAGTTCTCGAAGTACAGGACGCGCTCGAGATCCTTCAGCGTCATGTCGACCAGCAGGCCGATGCGGCTTGGCAGCGACTTCAGGAACCAGATGTGCGCAACCGGGGAGGCCAGTTCGATATGGCCCATGCGCTCACGCCGGACCTTCGACAACGTGACCTCGACGCCGCACTTCTCGCAGATGATGCCGCGGTACTTCATGCGCTTGTACTTGCCGCACAAGCACTCGTAATCCTTGATCGGACCAAAGATCCGGGCGCAGAACAGGCCGTCGCGCTCCGGCTTGAAGGTCCGGTAGTTGATGGTCTCCGGCTTCTTGATCTCGCCGAACGACCAGGAGCGAATCCGCTCCGGCGACGCAATCGCGATCTGGATACTATCGAAGCTCTGAGGCCCGGTCGGCTGGCCGAAGATATTCACCAACTCGTTCATCGAAGCACTCCTCGCGCCTAAGCGCCGTTGCGGGTCCTGGGACTGCTCCCAGGACCCATATCAGTCGCAACCGACCGATGATTACACCCCTTACGATCCGCTAACGGCCGACAGGAAGCGTCAGTACTCCTCCTGGTTCAACTCGACATTCAAGCCGAGCGAACGCAGTTCCTTCACCAGCACGTTGAAGGATTCAGGGATGCCAGCCTCGAAGTTGTCGTCACCGCGAACGATCGCCTCGTAGACCTTGGTTCGACCGGACACGTCGTCCGACTTCACCGTCAGCATCTCCTGCAGGGTGTAGGCGGCGCCATACGCCTCCAACGCCCAGACCTCCATTTCACCGAACCGCTGACCGCCGAATTGCGCCTTGCCACCCAGCGGCTGCTGGGTCACCAAGCTGTACGGGCCGATCGAACGGGCGTGGATCTTGTCGTCCACCAGGTGGTGCAGCTTCAGCATGTAGATGTAGCCGACCGTAACCTGACGATCGAATTGCTCGCCACTCCGGCCATCCCACAGATCCACCTGACCCGACGAGTTCAACCCGGCACGGCCAAGCATGTCGACGATGTCGTCCTCGCGGGCGCCGTCGAACACCGGGGTCGCCATCGGCACGCCACGGGTCAGGTTACGCGCCAGTTCCACGACTTCGTCATCACCCAGCGGCTTGACTTCGGCGTTGAACTGGTCGGCGCTGTAGACGTTCTCCAGCTTGACCCGCAGCTCCGGAACCTTCGGATTTTCACCCATCGATTCCAGCATCTGTCGGATCTGCCGGCCAAGACCGGCCGCCGCCCATCCGAGGTGGGTTTCAAGGATCTGCCCGACGTTCATGCGCGACGGCACGCCCAGCGGGTTGAGGACGATATCGACCGCCGTGCCGTCGTCGAGATAGGGCATGTCCTCGATCGGATTGATCTTGGAAATCACACCCTTGTTGCCGTGACGGCCGGCCATCTTGTCGCCCGGCTGCAGCTTGCGCTTCACCGCGACGAACACCTTGACCATCTTCATGACGCCCGGCGGCAGCTCGTCACCGCGCTGCAGCTTCTCGACCTTGTTGTCGAAGCGGGCTTTCAGGAAGTCGATCGACCGGTCGAAGTGCTCCTTCAGCCCTTCGAGGTAGTCCATCAGCTTGTCGTCGTCGGAGACGAACTGGCGCCACTGGCCCGGGGTGTACTGAGCGAACACCTCGGGGGTAAGCACCCCTGCCTTGAAGCCCTTCGGTCCGGCGGTGGCGGTCTTGCCCATCAGCAATTCGCGCAGACGGTCGAAGAAGCCACGTTCCAGGATGGCACGCTCGTCGTCGCGGTCCTTCGCGAGCCGCTCGATTTCGGCCCGCTCGATCGCCTGGCTGCGCTCGTCCTTGTCGACGCCGCGGCGTGAGAACACCCGCACTTCGACGATCGTTCCGTTGACCCCCGGCGGCACCTTCAACGAGGTGTCGCGGACGTCGGACGCCTTCTCGCCGAAGATCGCGCGGAGCAACTTCTCCTCCGGCGTCATCGGCGACTCGCCTTTCGGCGTGACCTTGCCGACCAGGATGTCGCCCGGGTTGACCTCAGCACCGACATAGACGATGCCCGCCTCGTCGAGGTTCTTCAGAGCCTCTTCGCCGACGTTCGGGATGTCCCGGGTGATCTCTTCCTGACCCAGCTTGGTATCGCGGGCCATGATCTCGAATTCCTCGATGTGGATCGAGGTGAACACATCGTCGCGGACGATGCGCTCGGAGATCAGGATCGAGTCTTCAAAGTTGTAGCCATTCCAGGGCATGAACGCGACCAGCACGTTCCGGCCGAGGGCCAACTCACCCAAGTCGGTCGACGGACCATCACCGATGATGTCGCCGCGCGAGACCACGTCACCGACCTTCACCAGCGGACGCTGGGTGATGCAGGTGTTCTGATTGGAGCGCTGGAACTTCAGCAGGCGATAGATGTCGACGTTCGACGACGCGCCTTCCAGGTCTTCGTTCGCCCGGATAACGATACGCTGAGCATCGACCTGGTCGACCACGCCGGACCGGCGCGCCACGATAGTCACGCCGGAATCCCGGGCGACCGTGCCTTCCATGCCGGTACCAACGAACGGCGCCTCGGCCTGCAGGAGCGGGACCGCCTGACGCTGCATGTTCGAGCCCATCAGGGCGCGGTTGGCGTCATCGTTCTCGAGGAACGGAATCAGCGCCGCGGCGACCGACACGAGCTGCTTCGGCGACACGTCGATGAGGTCGATGTCCTCGGGACGGGCCAGACCGAAATCCCCGCGCTTCCGCACCGGGACCAGCTCTTCCACGAACTTGCCGTCGGCATCAACCGGGGCGTTCGCCTGGGCAACCGTGTACCGGCCCTCTTCCATCGCCGAGATGTAGCGGACCTCGTCGGTCACCTTGCTGTCCGTGACCTTCCGGTACGGCGTCTCGATGAAACCGTACTGGTTCACCCGGGCATAGGTGGCGAGCGAGTTGATCAGGCCGATGTTCGGGCCTTCCGGAGTCTCGATCGGACAGATCCGACCGTAGTGGGTCGGGTGCACGTCACGGACTTCGAAGCCCGCCCGCTCACGGGTCAGACCGCCCGGTCCAAGCGCCGAAAGACGCCGCTTGTGGGTAATTTCAGACAACGGATTGGTCTGGTCCATGAACTGCGACAGCTGCGACGAGCCGAAGAACTCGCGCACCGCGGCCGCCGCCGGCTTGGCGTTGATCAGGTCATGCGGCATGACCGTGTCGATCTCCACCGAGCTCATGCGCTCGCGAATCGCCCGCTCCATCCGCAACAGGCCGACACGATACTGGTTCTCCATCAGTTCGCCGACCGAACGGACCCGACGGTTGCCGAGGTGATCGATGTCGTCGATCTCACCCTTGCCGTCCTTCAGCTCCATCAGGACCTTCAGGATCGCCAGGATGTCGTCCTTGCGCAGGACGCGAAGCTGATCGTCGGTCTCCAGGCCCAGGCGCGCGTTCATCTTGACGCGGCCGACGGCCGAAAGATCGTACCGCTCGGAGTCGAAGAACAGGCCGTGGAACAGCGCCTCGGCAGTCTCCAGGGTCGGCGGCTCGCCCGGACGCATGACCCGGTAGATGTCGACCAGCGCCTCTTCGCGGGTGGCGTTCTTGTCGAGCGCCAGCGTGTTGCGCATGTATGCGCCGATATTCAGGTGATCGATCGCCAGCACCGGCAACAGGGTGATCCCCACGCCGCCGACCTTCTCCAGCAGCTCGGTGGTGATCTCCTCGCCGGCATCGCAATGCACCAGGCCAGTCGACTCGTCGATCAGGTCAGAGCCGACATAGGCGCCGATCAGTTCCTCGTCCGGAACCCACATGTCCTTGAGGCCGGCCTCGATCAGCTTGCGCGACGAACGCGGCGTGATCTTGTCACCGGCCTTCGCGACGACCTCGCCGGTGTCGGCGTCGACCAAATCGCGCACCAGCTTCGAGCCGCGCAACCGCTCGGCGTCGAACGACGTGCGCCAGCCCGCTCCCTCGCGGGTGTAGGTCACGGTGCCGTAGAAGTTGGTCAGGATCTCTTCGGCACCCATGCCGACGACACGGTCGCGATGTGCTTCCTCGCCGGTACGGTGACACTCCGCCAGATACTTGATCGAATCGTCGGACATCAAGGCCAGCAACAAGGTCGTCGCCGGCAACTTACGGCGCCGATCGATGCGCACGTAGACATTGTCCTTGGCGTCGAACTCGAAATCCAGCCACGAACCGCGGTACGGGATAACCCGCGCCGCGAACAAGTACTTGCCCGAGCTGTGGGTCTTGCCCTTGTCGTGATCGAAGAACACGCCGGGCGACCGGTGCATCTGCGAGACGATCACGCGCTCGGTGCCGTTGATCACGAAGGTGCCATGGGCCGTCATGAGCGGCATATCGCCCATGTAGACGTCCTGCTCCTTGATGTCCCGGATGGACTTGGAGCCCGTCTCCTCGTCGACGTCCCAAACCACCAAGCGCAACGTCACCTTCAGAGGCGCAGCGAAGGTCAGGCCCCGCTGCTGGCACTCCTCGACGTCATACTTTGGCTCATCGAGCTCGTAGCCGACGAATTCCAGCATCGCCCGCTCCGAGAAATCCCGGATCGGGAACACCGATTTGAAGACCTCCTGAAGGCCCACGTCGGTGCGCTTCTCGGGCTCGACGCCCATTTGCAGGAAGGCGTCGTAGGAACTCTTCTGGACCTCGATCAGGTTCGGCATCGGCGCCACTTCGGCGATACGCCCGAAGTTCTTGCGGACCCGTTTGCGACCAGTAAAGGACCCGACTGCGGAAACTGCCATGATATGACCTCGTCGACCTCGCGGGTGACCCGTGGAATCTCAGATGATTCCATCGGTTGAGCAGACTTCGCCCAGATGGGCGATCCCCGGCTCGGCACGGCGCCCGGAAACGGCCCGGATGCCCTGCAGAGACGGGAAA
>ABHC01000020.1 GCA_000171835.1 alpha proteobacterium BAL199
GAATATCGCCTCTTTTGAAATCCGAGTGGGTAGCGGCTGTCGAGCTGGGGCCTGACGACGGGCCTGCATCGATCCCTTTGTTCGACCGGCGAGACCATCCCCTTGTCCCCCCCCTGCAACCCCCAGCGTGCCAGGCGGGGATCGGCGGTCAAGGATGGCCGGAGGCCACCGCGCAGCGGCGCGAAGCGTCCTTGATGGCCGATCCCCGCCTGGCCATGCTGGGTGCAGGTGGGGCTCTGGAGGCGAGTGCGGGGCATGCAGAACCAACTCTTCGAGGTGGCCTTGGGCATTGCCGAGCCGTGGTACGTCAACGGCGTCGACTTCGACGCGGCCGAGAAGACCCTGACGATCGGTGTCGATTTCGTCGCCGGGACACGGTTTCCGGCGGCCGGCGTGGCAGGCGTGCATCCGGTCCACGACACCCAGATCAAGCGCCTGCGGCATCTGAACTTCTTCCAGCACGAATGCTTCCTGGAGGTCAGAACGCCTCGCGTGAAGCTGCCCGACGGGCGGGTCGTGCAGGTCGAGCCCGAGTGGTTCGGCAAGCTCGCCGGCTTCACCCTGCTGTTCGAGGCGCTGGTGCTGGCCATGGCCCGGCAGATGACCTTTGCCGCCGTGGCCAAGCTGGTCGGCCTGTCCTGGCATCGCGTCCATGCGATCTGTTCGCGCTATGTCGATCTCGCCCTGGCCGAGGCCGATCTGTCGACGGTGACGGCGGTGGCGATCGACGAGACCTCCTGCCGGCGCGGCCACAACTACCTGACCATCGCCGCCGATATGGATGAGCGCAAGGTGGTGTTCGTCACCGAAGGCAAGGACGCCAAAACCATCACCCACTTCGCCGAATACCTGGCCGAGCACAAAGCCATGCCCGAGCAGGTCCGCTCGGTGAGCATCGACATGTCGCCGGCCTTCATCAAGGGCGTGGCCAGGCAGTTGCCCAACGCGCGCATCACCTTCGACAAATTCCACGTCGTCGCCCATGCGTCCGCCGCCGTCGATCAGACCAGGCGCATCGAGCAGCGAACCGATCCGAGCCTCAAGGGGCTGCGCTGGAAGCTGCTCAAAGACCGCGACCGGCTGACTGACGAGGGCCGGGCCGACCTTGACGCGTTGATCGCTCAGGTCGCCACCAAACGCACGCCGCGCGCCTGGCTCTACCGTGAGAATTTGCGCGACATCCTCGAGCGCAAGCAGATCAACGTCGTCTCCGCCATGCTCAAGCAGTGGTGCACCAACGTCCTGCGTTCCAAGGTCGAGCCGATGAAAGACGTCGCCAGGATGATCCGTAGGCACTTCGACGGCATCGTCGCCTGGACCCAGACCCGCCAGACCAACGGCTTCATCGAGGCGCTCAATGGCCTGTTTCAGGCCGCCAAACGCAAGGCCCGCGGCTACACCCGGTTCGCCACCATGCGCACCGTACTCTTCCTCATCGCCGGAAAACTCGACTTCACCCGGATCAACCCGCAGGCCGCATAGCCCACTCGAAATTCAAAAGAGCCTGTTCAGGAGCGCGAAGGTATAGTGGTGTTGTCACGTTAACTCGTCGAGTTAGCAAGTTGGCATGCCGGTCGTTGATCAAGCGGCATGTGCCGCGGATTTCCAAGCTTCGAACGCTTCGAGCCGATGGTAGCGAATGGTGAGGGCGGAACGACGGCGGGCTGGGACAGAGTAACGATTGCGGGTTGCGGATTGCATAGACACGAAGCGTTGTAATCCACCCGGTGATCGGAAGCCTTGCATCACCCGCTCTCGTTTTCGGAAGGGCAAGTGGCTGTTCTCGGCGCGGTTATTGAGCCCCTTGTGTGACCAATGATCAAGGCCAGGCGCGACCTCGCGCTTGGCGGCCCCATATGAGCGCAGTTTGTCCGTAATGATCCTTTTGGGCACGAAGCCCCAACGTTTCATCAGCTTGATCAAAAGCCGCTTTGCAGCGCGCTTGTCTCGCTTCGATTGTAAGATTTCCTCAAGAACGACACCGTGTTGGTCGACGGCGCGCCACAGCCAGTATGACCGGCCCGCGATCTTCACGACGACTTCGTCCAGATGCCAAACATCACCAGGGCGAGGCTGCCGTCGCCGCAGAACGTGGGCGATCCGGGGACCGAACTTGACGGTCCAGCGCCGGATCGTCTCATACGAAACGTCCACACCACGTTCCAGCATAAGCTCCTCGACCTCGCGCAGGCTCAAGTTGAACCGGGCGTAGAGCCAGACAACATGAGAAATGATCTGAGGCGGAAAGCGGTGGCGCTTGTAGCTGATTTTCTCTGTTTGCATCGACACCGCCTACGCCCGGATCATTGAACCCGCAACCTCAGGCACGTTAACGTGACAACACCCCTACGGATCATCCTGGCGACGTCTTTCATCGGCTCGACCTTGGAACGCAGGACGTTGGTGCACCACTGCTTGAGCATGGCGGAGACGACGTTGATCTGCTTGCGCTCGAGGATGTCGCGCAAATTCTCACGGTAGAGCCAGGCGCGCGGCGTGCGTTTGGTGGCGACCTGAGCGATCAACGCGTCAAGGTCGGCCCGGCCCTCGTCAGTCAGCCGGTCGCGGTCTTTGAGCAGCTTCCAGCGCAGCCCCTTGAGGCTCGGATCGGTTCGCTGCTCGATGCGCCTGGTCTGATCGACGGCGGCGGACGCATGGGCGACGACGTGGAATTTGTCGAAGGTGATGCGCGCGTTGGGCAACTGCCTGGCCACGCCCTTGATGAAGGCCGGCGACATGTCGATGCTCACCGAGCGGACCTGCTCGGGCATGGCTTTGTGCTCGGCCAGGTATTCGGCGAAGTGGGTGATGGTTTTGGCGTCCTTGCCTTCGGTGACGAACACCACCTTGCGCTCATCCATATCGGCGGCGATGGTCAGGTAGTTGTGGCCGCGCCGGCAGGAGGTCTCGTCGATCGCCACCGCCGTCACCGTCGACAGATCGGCCTCGGCCAGGGCGAGATCGACATAGCGCGAACAGATCGCATGGACGCGATGCCAGGACAGGCCGACCAGCTTGGCCACGGCGGCAAAGGTCATCTGCCGGGCCATGGCCAGCACCAGCGCCTCGAACAGCAGGGTGAAGCCGGCGAGCTTGCCGAACCACTCGGGCTCGACCTGCACGACCCGCCCGTCGGGCAGCTTCACGCGAGGCGTTCTGACCTCCAGGAAGCATTCGTGCTGGAAGAAGTTCAGATGCCGCAGGCGCTTGATCTGGGTGTCGTGGACCGGATGCACGCCTGCCACGCCGGCCGCCGGAAACCGTGTCCCGGCGACGAAATCGACACCGATCGTCAGGGTCTTCTCGGCCGCGTCGAAGTCGACGCCGTTGACGTACCACGGCTCGGCAATGCCCAAGCCACCTCGAAGAGTTGGTTCTGCATGCCCCGCACTCGCCTCCAGAGCCCCACCTGCACCCAGCATGGCCAGGCGGGGATCGGCCATCAAGGACGCTTCGCGCCGCTGCGCGGTGGCCTCCGGCCATCCTTGACCGCCGATCCCCGCCTGGCCCCGCAGAAGGCAGGTCGGGACGAAGGGATGGTCTCGCCGGTCGAACAAAGGGATCGATGCAGGCCCGTCGTCAGGCCCCAGCTCGACAGCCGCTACCCACTCGGATTTCAAAAGAGGCGATAAACCTTCCGGATCGTGTTCCCCGGCCGGGTAGGTGTGTCGGCGCGTGAAGCGCCGTTAAAGAGGTCGCGTTGCCGCGGTCGCCAGAGGTCAGGGTAGAGCGTATCGTGATAAGCCTCTTGAATAGGTATGCCAAATCCGCGGACACCTTCGGTTACCAGGAACCTCGGGTAGTTCTGCCTTGCCGCATCGTATACGGATTGCCCTGAAGTTATCGTCAATTTTGACGAGGAAAAAACTCTTTCGTAGATCAATTCACCATCAGGTTTGGTTCCTGCGAGATGAAAGCCATAGTATTCTATTAGATCCATCAAGGCTATTTGGTTATCATAAGTAGTAATATAGGTCAAATCATATTCGTTTGCTTGAGCAAACCAGAGAGCTTGTTTTAGAAGGAGTTCACCAATCTTCACTCCGCGTTTCTCTGGACGAACCTTAAAGGTGCATATTTTTAATATTTTGCCGGATTTAGTCGCCGCATCAGTATCACTGCCGAACTCATCCTTCCTTACAATCAGTCCTGCAAGCTCGTCGTCATCATAGACCACCCAGCAGGGGCGTCGCTGCTTGACGCACTTGTGCCTCCACCATTCGTCAAAATCTGGATAACCATCGCGAAGGCTATCAAAGAAACTATCCTCGTGGTCGATAGTATGTGCTGCTACGTCGGCAACGTGGCGGACGGGAACTTGCTTTGGTTCGTAGGTCTGGACCAGAAGGTCAGTAGCATCACCAACGAAAAGAACTCGCCGTCCTAAATTGGCAGAATGTCTCTGCGCGCGTTCATGAAGCCCCTTATCTTGCGTGACAAGAAAATCGACGGCATCAATTTTTAGCGCGTGCAGAAGAATTGCATAAACTATGTCATTTTCACTATTCAGGCGGCCAAAATCAGCTTCCAGATCTACATTCGTCAGCCCTCGCCGTTTCGCAAGGATCCGATATTTCTCGATTTTACTGAGAGAGATTGACCGTCGAGCCGCATCTTTGTCACGCGCAATGTCGTCGCGTGCGACTTCATGTACGAAGACGTCGACTTTGTGCTTCGCCGCGAGATTAGAGAATCTGGAATACGCCGGCTGTACGGTGCGGTGATCTTCGAGGCCGATCAGAATATTCGTATCAATAAGATACGATTGCCGGCTCATGCTTAAGTGCCCTTCGGAGATCGCGTTTTGCGTATGAGAATGATTGCGGTGGCTCGAAGCCAAATTGCTCTCTCAATTCAGCAAGTGGAATGGGACGAGAGAATGCGCGCACATCGTCGAATAGTAGTGCGAAGCCCCACTGCAGGCCATCAAAATACTTTTCAAAGTCATATTTTTCAATTAATGCGTTATTCTTGAATTCAGTCCAAATTTGCTGAACAGGAAGTTTTAGAACATCCTTGATTTCGACAGTTCCAACCATCGCACGTACGGGGGACGTTGAATATATGTACGCGATTGTTCCTGTGGGAGCGGAAACGGGGAAGCGTCGTCGCAACTCGACTGTCTTTTTACCTTCAAAAATCTTTTCGGAGTATTGAGGGCGGATCGACAAAACAACATCTCGTTGGGCTCGAAACGGCTCATCTCCTAGAAGTGGTAGTACTAATTGATCGTCATTTCCGTACTCAACATCGAACGCTTCGTGAATATGCAGGGCAATCGGGGCGTTCGCTGGGAATGCTGCGTCAATTCGCAGCGACGCGCCAAGCGATTCGACGTATTTTCGAACAGTCGAAAGATGTACATCGCCACCATTCTCGATCTTTGAAACAGCGGCTTGCTGAACATTTAAGCGCTCAGCCATCTCTGTCTGCGTGAGGCCCGACATTAGCCGCAGACGACGAAGCGCGGGGCCGACGCTTTGTGCATTGCCCGCGGACCTGAGCGCCGATGCCTGAATGATTTTCCCGGCCAGTTTTCCCACGCTCGGCGCTCCAAAGTCTCACGATGTCTTACATTCCATGGGTATTCCAAGCAAGGAATATGCGATTGGCTCACTAATTGAGCCACGACCGACTCACCCCTCCCTTGCGAAATGCTCCGGCCCGACCTCGACCAGCCGTGACGGCGGTGGCGCCCAGCCGAGCGGGCGGGTCGGGCTCTTGATCTCCTCGGTCATCAGGCCGCCGCGCTCCCTGCGTAGCGACGGGTCCGGCACCGGCACCGCCGCGATCAGGCGTTTCGTGTAAGGGTGCTGCGGGTTGTCGAGCACCGCCGCCCTGGGGCCGATCTCGACGATCTCGCCGAGATACATCACCGCGACCCGGTGGCTGATCCTCTCGACCACCGCGATGTCGTGGCTGATGAACAGGTAGGCGAGGCCCATCTCGGCCTGCAGCTCCATCATCAGGTTGATGACCTGGGCCTTGATCGAGACGTCGAGGGCCGAGACCGACTCGTCGGCCACCAGCACCTTCGGCTGCAGGGCCAGCGAGCGGGCGATGCAGATGCGCTGCCGCTGGCCGCCGGAGAACTCGTGCGGGAAGCGGATGGCGTGGTCCGGCTCGAGGCCGACCCGCTCCAGCAGGGCGGCAACCCGGCGGTCGGCCGCCGCCCCCTCGGCCAGGCCGTGCACCACGATCGGCTCGCGCAGGGCGGCGCCGACGGTCTTGCGCGGGTTCAGGCTGCCATAGGGGTCCTGGAAGATCATCTGCAGCCGCCGGCGCACGGCGCGCAGGTCGGCCTTGCCGAGCTCCATCAGGTCCTGGCCCTCGAAGCGCACGGTGCCGGCGGTCGGCTCGACCAGCCGCAGGATCGAGCGGCCGGTGGTGGACTTGCCACAGCCGCTCTCGCCGACCAGCGCCAGGGTCTCGCCGGCGCGCAAGGTGAACGACACGTCCTCGACCGCGTGCACGGCGCCGACCGGCCGGCCCAGCAGGCCGCCGCGCACCGCGAAGCGGGTGGTCAGGCCGGAAACCTCCAGGATCGGCGCGCCGCGGCGGTCGGGCTCGTCCTCGGGCTCGGCGGCGGCGGTGTCGCCGCCTTTCGTGAAGACTTCGCCGATCTCGCCCTCGCTGCGGCGCAGGTCGACATTCGGGAACCTGCGCGGCATCGCGTGGCCGCGCAGGCTGCCGAGCTTCGGCACCGCGGTCAGCAGCTGGCGGGTATAGGGGTGCTCGGGCGCCGCGAACAACCGCTCGGCGGTCGCCTCCTCGACCTTGTCGCCGCGCCACATCACCACCACCCGGTCGGCGATCTCGGCGACCACGCCCATGTCGTGGGTGATGAACATCACCGACATGCCGATTTCGCGCTGCAGCTCGCGGATCAGGCCGAGGATCTGCGCCTGGATGGTGACGTCGAGCGCGGTGGTCGGCTCGTCGGCGATCAGCAGCTTCGGGCGGCAGGCCAGAGCGATGGCGATCATCACCCGCTGGCGCATGCCGCCGGAGAAGGTGTGCGGGAACTCGCTGAAGCGCCGCGCGGCGTCGGGAATCCGCACCAGGTCGAACAGCCGCAGCGCCTCGCGGTCGGCGTCGGCCACCGTCATGCCGCGGTGCCGGCGCAGCGCCTCGGAGACCTGGAAGCCGACGGTCAGGACCGGGTTCAGGCTGGTCATCGGCTCCTGGAAGATCATGCCGATCTCGCCGCCGCGCACGTCGCGCATGCGCTCCTCGGTCAGGTCCGGCAGGTTGCGGCCTTCCAGCTCGATGCGGCCCTGGATGCGGCCGTTGGCGGTCGGCACCAGCCGCATGATCGACAGCGCGGTCACGCTCTTGCCGGAGCCGGACTCGCCGACCACCGCCACGGTCTCGCGGGCGCCGATGTCGAACGACACGTCGTCGACCACGGTCTTCCACTCGCCGCCGACCCGGAACGACGTGGTCAGGCCGGCGACCCGCAGGACCGGCGCGGCGGCGGCGTCGGGCATCGGCACGCTCATGACTCGCCCCGCAGCTTCGGGTCGATCGCGTCGCGCAGGCCGTCGCCCAGCAGGTTCAGGGCGAACACCACGATCAGGATCGCCAGACTGGGGAACAGCGCCAGCCAGAAGCTGTCCAGGATGTTCTCGAAGCCCTCGCGGATCATGCCGCCCCAGGTGGCGGTCGGCGGCGACACCCCGAGGCCGATGAAGGCCAGCGAGGCCTCGACCCGGATCGCGGTCGCCATCCACAGCGAGCCCATCACCAGGATCTCCGGCAGGATGTTCGGCAGGATGTGGCCCAGCATCAGGCGCAGGTCGGAATAGCCGAGCGAGCGGCCGGCCTCGACGAACTCGCGCTCCTTCACGGTCATGGTCGGGGCGCGGGCGATGCGGGCGAAGGGCGGGATCGCGGTCAGCGCGATGGCGATCACCAGGTTGGCGACACTGGGGCCCAGCATGGCGACCACGATCAGGCCGAGGATCAGCGACGGGAACGCCAGCAGCACGTCCATGGTCTGCATGATCAGGATGTCGGCGCGGCCGCCGTAGTAGCCGGCGATCAGCCCGATCGCCGAGCCGATCACCATGGCGATGGCGATCGCCAGCAGGCCGATCACCAGCGAGATCCGGGCGCCCCAGATCAGCCGCGAGAGGATGTCGCGGCCGTAGTAGTCGGTGCCCATCCAATGCTCGGCGGTCGGCGGCTTCAGGCGGTACAGGATGCTCTGGTCGAGCGGGTCGTGCGGGGCGATCCACGGCGCCAGGACGGCGATTACGCAGACCGCGGCGAACAGCCCGAGGCCGACCCAGGAGGTCTTGTTGGTGTTGAACGCGGCGATCAGGCCCTTCCAGGCGGCGACCGTAGTGGTCCGCCAGTAGGCGTGGCGCAGGTCCTGGTCGGGCAGGTCACGGTCGGGCAGGGGGGAAGCGGTGCTCATTTGTACTTCACCCGCGGGTCGATCAGGCCGTAGGTCAGGTCGGTGAGCAGGTTCACCACCACCACGATCAGCGTGTAGATCACCATCATGCCCTGCAGCATGGTGTAGTCGCGCTGGTTCAGGGCGCCGACGATCAGCTTGCCGAGGCCCGGGCGGTTGAACACGATCTCGGTCAGCACCGAGTTGCCGATCAGGATGCCGAGATAGAGGCCGACCACGGTGACCACCGGGATCATCGAGTTGCGCAGGCAGTGCCGCCAGATGATGGTGGCGAAGGCGATGCCCTTGGCCTGGGCGGTGCGCACGTAGTCCTGGCCCAGCACCTCCAGCATCGACGAGCGCGACACCCGGGTGATGTAGGCGGCCATGATCAGGCCGAGATTGATCGCCGGCAGCGCCAGGTCGCGCATGCGGTCGGCGAAGGTCGTGCCCTGGCCGGAGCTGATCACCGGGAACCAGTTCAGCTGGATCGCGAACACCAGCAGCAGCAGCACCGCCGACACGAAGGCCGGGAACGACAGGCCGAGCAGCGAGGCGAGGCGGGTGACGTAGTCCGGCAGCTGGTTGCGCCGCACCGCCGACCACACCCCGAGCGGCACGCCGATGATCGCGCCCAGCACCAGCGACACGAAGGTCAGCTCCAGGGTGGCCGGCAGCACCTTCAGGATCTCGGCGATCACCGGCCGGCCGGACACCATCGAGGTGCCCCAGTTGCCGGTCAGCACCCCGGCCATGAACTCGAGGTACTGCACGGGCAGCGGCCGGTCGAGGCCGAGCCGGGCGCGCAGCGCCTCGATCGCCTGCATGCTGGCCTGGTCGCCCAGGATCACCATGGCCGGGTCGCCCGGCAGGATCCGGACGATGAAGAACACGATGGTGAGCACCGCGAACAGCGTGACCACCGCGAAGCCGAGCCGCCTGAGGACGAAACCGCTCATCCGCTCATCCCGGGTGTGTCCTCATGATTGCGCCCGTCGTTTCGTGGGTCCCGGCTCGGCCGCGCCGGGGCGGTGCGCCCGTCCGGAATGACGTGGGGCAGGGAACGGACCGTCGCCGTCCGCAGCCCTCTTCCCATTCGTCATTCCGGGCCGAGCCGCCGGAGGCGGAGCGGAGCCGGAACCCACCGGCCGCTCCGCGCTTCCGATCGATCCGGCGCGCTACTTGAACTGCGCCATCTCGGTGACCGGCGGGCTGAGGTTCAGCGAGCCCTTCACGTCGACGCCCAGGTCGAGGTTCGACTTCCAGGCCCACAGCTGCAGATTCTGGTAGACCGGCACCGCGCAGACCGCCGCCATGATCTTCTGCTGGGCGGTCTTCCACAGTTCGAGCTGCTTCTTCGGGTCGGGCTCGACCCGGGCGGCCTGGATCTCCTTATCCGCCACGTCGCAGTGCGAGAAGTTGGTCACCGCGGTCGGCGTGCCGACGGTCGAGGCGGAGTCGAAGAACTGGGTCAGGTACACGTCGGCGATCGGGAACCGCGCCGCCGAGTAGTGCACCACCTGGCTCAGGTCCTTGCGGATCTGGGCGTGGAAGGTGGCGTGCTCGACCGTGGTGATCTCCAGGTTGATGTTGGCCTCCTTGAGGAGCGCCTGCACCGCCTCGATGGTCGACAGCATGCCCGGCAGGGTGGTGTGGATCGCCTTGATGGTGACGCCGTCCGGGAAGCCGGCCTCGGCCAGCAGCGCCTTGGCCTTGGCGATGTCGAACGGGTACTGCGGGACGTCGTCGGTGTAGCCGAGATAGCCCTCGGGGACGACCGAGACCGACGGCCGGGTGACCGCCTCGCCCTTGAACTTGACCATGGTGTCGCGGTCGATCGCATGGGCGACCGCCTGGCGGACCTTCAGGTTGTCGAGCGGCGGCATGGTCATGTTGAGGCTGAGCACCGACATCTCGCCGGGCTCCATCACCGCCACCGTGGTGTTCGGGATCTTGCTGATCCGCTCGACCCAGGTCTGGTCCTGCTTGCCGTAGATCATGTCGATCTCGCCGGACTGGAAGGCCAGGTCGCGGCTCGCGTCCGACGGGATGTAGCGGTAGTAGATCTCCTTCAGCTTCGGCGCGCCGCGGAAATACGCGTCGTTGGCCACCAGCTTCACGTATTGCTGCGGCTGGTACTCGGCGAACATGAACGGGCCGGTGCCGATCGGCGTGCGCTCGTACTGCGCGCCCAGGTCCTCGACCGCGTCCTTACAGACCATGTTGCCGCCGTGATACGGCACCAGCAGGCCGAGCAGGCTCGGCACCGGGTTGGCGAGGGTGATCCTGACCTCGTACTTGCCGGTCGCCTCGACCGACTTCAGGGCCGCGTAGTCCTTCGAGAAGCTGGAACTGTCCTTGTTGGACGCCCGGTTGATCGAGAACACCGCGTCCTCGGCGTCGAACTCGCCGTACTTGCCGTGGCACTGCACGCCCTGGCGCAGCTTGAAGGTCCAGGTCAGCCCGTCCTCCGAGGCGGTCCAGCTCTCGGCCAGGTCCGGCTCGATGTCGCCCGGGCTGGCGCGCCCCGGCTTGATCCGCACCAGGCCGTTGAACATCCAGTGCAGCAGCCCCTTGTCGGGTGTGGTGGTCGCGAGGTGCGGGTCCAGCTTGCCGGCGTCGGCGGTCGCACTGCCGACGTTCAGCGTGGTGCCGGCGGCATGCGCCGTGCTGATCCCGGCCACCATCACGGCGGCCGTCAGTACCTGTCGTAGCATCGTGATGCCCCCTGTCGTGGATGAGAGTTCGGAATTTCTTGGTTAAGGGCATTAGACACCGGGGAGGGAGCGTGGGGCAACGCCCGTCGGCCCATGGACCCATCGCCCGTCGGCCCATGGACCCATCGCCCGTCGGCCCATGGACCCATCGCCCGTCGCGTGGATCCCGGCGCCGCCCCGGGTCAAGCACGCGACTCTCCGGGATGACGAATCGGGAGTGGCGATGGCCATCCCCTTCGTCATCCCGGAGGGGCTGCGACAGTAGCCGGCTCCGGGACCCACCCGCCGCTCCGTCATTCAAGCCCGGCCAGCCCCGGAAACAGGTCGCCCCACTCCGGGTTGACCGCTTCGATCAAGGCAACTTTGTAGCGCCTCGGCCAGTCCTTCAGTCGCTTCTCGCGCCGGATAGCCGCGTGCATGTCGGGCAGGGGCTCGTACCAGACGAGCCGGCTCACGCGGTAGCGAGCGCAGAAGCCGGAGGGGTGCTCGCGATGGACCCAGACCCGCCTGATCAGATCGGCGGTGACACCGACATACAGGGTGCCGTCCCGCTTCGAGGCGAGAATGTAGACACAGGGGCGGAGCAGTCTCGACATGCGTCCCGATATGGACGGGCTGGAGTCGTTTCTGGCCCGTCGCTGCGTGGGTCCCGGAGCCGCCCGCTTGCGCGGACTCTCCGGGATGACGAAACGAGAGTGGCGGTGACCTTCCCCTTCGTCATCCCGGACAGTCCGGGGCTTGACCCCGGGGGCGGCTCCGGGACCCACGGGGCGCCGCCGCGGCGGTCAGGCGAACCGGTCGACCGCGAACGGGGTCAGGTCGAAGCCGTGGTTGCGACCCCGGGCGAGGTCGGCGACCACCTCGCCGATCAGCGGGCAGAGCGCGAAGCCGTGGCCGGAGAACGCGAAGGCGTGGATCAGGCCGGGCACCGTGCGGCTCGGCCCGAGCACCGGCAGGTCGTCGGCGGCGATGCCCTCGATGCCGCACCAGGTGCGGACCACCCGGGCGTCGGCCAAAATCGGGAACAGCCGCACGGCGTTGGCGAGGTTCTGGGTCACCCCGGCAAAGTCCAGGTCGCTGTCGCCGGTCGCCAGGTCGGCGCGGCCCTCGAAGCCGCCGCCGATCACCACGGTGCCGTGCTCGGACTGCTTGAGCGACAGCTTGCGGCCGTGGGTGCCGATCACCGGTTTCACGAAGGCCCGCACCGGCTCGGTCACGGTCATCTGCAGGGCTACAGGGCGGACCTTCACGGCCTCGCCGACCGCGGCGGCCAGCCCGGTGCCCCAGGCGCCGGCGGCGTTGACGGCGACCCGGGCCCGCAGCTCGGCGCCGCCGGCCAGGGCGACGACCACACCGCCCGGCTCGGCGGTCACCGCCTCGGCCGGCGTGTTCTCGCGGATCGTCACGCCGAGCGACCGAGCGGTCCGGCGGAAGGCATGGACCGATCGCAGCGGGTCGGCGAAGCCGTCGTCCTCGACCACCAGCGCGCCCCGGCAGTGCCCGGCCAGGGACGGCACCCGGGCATACAGCGCGTCGCGGCCGATCAGCTTCTCGTGGCTCCAGCCGAGCGCCTTGGAGCGGGCCCGCCGCGCCTCCAGGCCGGCCATCGCCTCCTCGTCCTCGGCCACCCGGACCTGGCTGGACTCGGCGTAGCCGCAATGGTCGCCGAACAGCTCCGGCGCGCGGCGCCACAGCTCCAGGGCCCTGCGGGCCAGCGCGATCTCCGCCGGGTGGCGGTTCAGCGAGCGCACCCCGCCGGCGCTGGCGCTGGAGGCGTGGCGGCCGCAGGTCCTGGCCTCGACCAGGGTCACCGACAGCCCGGCGCGGGCGGCGGCCACCGCGGCCGACAGCCCGATCAGGCCGCCGCCGATCACGGCCAGGTCGACGCGGTCCGGTCCTGCGGCGGTCATCACCATTCCTCCGGGTCGCGGGCGTCGGCAGCGGCGGCGAGCGTCGCGAAGGCCGCCATCGGCACCGGCTTCAGCGGCGGCCGGATCCGCAGGGCGCCGACCTCGGCGACCGTCCGGCCGGTCTCGCGGGCGACGACCTGCGACAGCAGCTGCCCGCACATCCGGCCCTGGCAGGCGCCCATGCCGCAGCGGGTCGCGGTCTTGGTGCGGTTCGGGCCATGCGCCCCGGCGGCGACGGCCTGCCGGATCCCGCCGGCGGTCACCTCCTCGCAGCGGCAGACCACGGTCGTGTCGGCGAGGCCGTCCGACGGGTCGCGCGGCGGGTACAGCGCGTCGATCAGCCGGCGGGCGGCGCCGAGCCGGGCGCGCTGCCGCAGCAGGGCGGCCGCCCGACTGCGGAACGCCTGCTCCGGCACCGAGCCGAGAGTCCGCAGCACGTCGAGCGCGGCCAGCCGGCCGGACACCAGGGCGACGTCGGCGCCCGCGATCCCGGCGCCGTCGCCGGCGATCCAGATACCCGGCCGCGAGCTCCGGCCGAAGTCGTCCGCCACCGGCTCGAAGCAGCGCCGGTCGTCGCGCCACACGTGGTCGAGCCGCAGCAGCCGGGTGACCTGGGTGTTCGGCACCACCCCGTCATGCAGGCCGAGCAGGCGGCAGGGCAAGATGTGAGCGCCGCGGTCGTCGGCGAACCGGACCGCCTCGACCCGGCCGTCGCCGATCGCCGCCAGGTCGCGCACGCCGCGATACACCCTGAACCCCGACAGCGCGCGCCGTGCCAGCAGCAGGAGCCCGCGACCCAGGGTGACCGGATCGCCCAGCAGGGCCGTCGGAAACAGCCCGGCCAAGGCCGGGATGGAACCGGCGGGCGGCCCGACGTCCAGCACCGCCGACACGGTTCCGCCGGCCGCGGCGACCTGCGCCAGATAGAGCAGCGGCAGCGGCCCGTGCCCGGCGACCACCAGGCCGCCGCCGTCCCGGCCGGGCAGCAGCCCGCCGGTCTTCAGCGCGGTCTGCAGGGCGCCGACGCCGAGCACGCCGGGCAGGGTCCAGCCGGGGATTGGTACCGGCCGTTCCATCGCCCCGGTCGCCAGCACCAGCGCCCGCGCCCGGGTCCGGCCGAGCTCGCCCCGGCTCATCCAGGTCAGCGTCGGGCCATCGTCGTCGAAGGCGACCTCCAGCAGCGTCGTGCCGGACCGAAGTTCGGCGCCGCCGGCACGGACCTGCCGGACGAGGTCCAGGCCGGTCCGGTCCTGGCCCCGCGCCTCCAGGTTGCGCCAGTCCTGGCCGCCGGGCGCCGGCTGCTCGTCGATCACGAGGGTGCGCAGGCCGCCGCCGGACGCCAGTGCCGCCGCCGCCAGCCCGGCCGGCCCGGCGCCGACGATCGCCAGGTCGACGCTGTCAGCCGTCATGGCGCTGCTCCCCGGCAAGCGCGGTTCGCACCACCAGCCCCTCGCGGACCGGTTCCAGGCAGGCCTGGGCCTGGCGCCGGCCGTCGATCTCGCAAAGGCAGCCGAAGCACGTCCCGATCAGGCAGTAGGGCGCGACCGTATTGCCGGTCTTGCCGCTGGCGGCGAAGGCGGCGCGGCCGACCGCCAGCAGCGCGGTCGCGACGCTGTCGCCGGCGACCGCCGCGACCGGCTCGCCGTCGACCTCGATGGTCACCCGGGCGCCGGCCGGGGCCCTGCGCAGGAAGCTGTTCATCCGATCGCCCTCATCCGTGCAGCGTCAGGCCGGCGTCGAGCCCGGCACCGCCGCCCTCGGCGAAGCGCGCCCGCCGGAACGCGTCGAGCGCCAGGCGCGGCGGGTCGCCGACCGCCAGGTCGCGCAGCAGCAGCGCGGTCATCGGCGCGATCCCGAAGCCGTGGCCCGAGAACCCGGCGGCGATCACCAGGCCGGCGATCTCCGGGGTCCGCTCGATCACCGGCAGCGCGTCCGGGGTCAGATCGAGCAGGCCGGCCCAGACCCGGGCGATCCGGGCCTCGCGGAACACCGGCAACGCGGCCGCGACCGTCTCGATGGTGCGCGCCACGCCGTCGACCGAGGGATTGACCGTCGGCACCGGATCGTCGTCCATGGCGCCGTGCCAGTGCGTGGCGCCGCTGGTGACCCGCAGCCGGCCGTCGAGCTGCTGGCGGGCCGCGAAGTCGGCGTTGGCCGCCCCCAGCACCGGCTTCAGCAGCGGCGGCACAGGGTCGGTCTGCAGCACCGTCACCATCGGCACCCGCAGCGGCACGGTCAGGGCCAGCGGCGTCAGCAGGTCGTTGGCAAGCACGCCGCCGGCGACCACGCAGGCGCCGCAGCCGATCCGCACCGCGTCGGTGACCACGCCGGTGACCCGGTCGCCCCGGACCTCGATCGAGCGCACCGCCTCGCCGAGCCGGAAGGTCGCGCCGTGACGCTCGGCGGCGGCCCGGTAGGCGGCGACCGTGGCCAGCGGGTCGGCATGGCCGTCGGTCGGGCAGAACGCGGCGGACAGCACGGTCGGCGCGACCGCCGGGGCGACCGACCGCACCGCGTCGTTGCCGTCCAGATAGGTCAGGTCGAGCCCGGCCGCGCACTGGTCGTCGACCAGCCGCCGGATCACCCCGGTCTCGTCCTCGGTGCGGGCCAGCCGCAGGTTGCCGCCGCGGGTGTAGCCGGTGTCTGCGCCCAGCTCTTCCGCCAGGGCCGGCCACATCCCGACCGCGGCGCGCGCCAGCGGCAGCTCGGCCGGGTGCCGTCCGGACTGCCGCACCCCGGCCAGGGTCCAGCCGGACGCCATGGCGGCCGGCGCGTAGCGCTCGACCACCACCACCCGATGACCCTCGCGGGCGAGCTGCCAGGCGGTCGCGCAGCCGTTGATGCCGCCGCCGACGATCACAATATCCGGTGCGGTCATGGCGGCGTACACCTTGCTGGGCAGGATCGGATGGCGCCGGCACGGTGGCCGGAAAGCGGGGGTCGGAACACTACCGCACCTGCGCCCGGCGTGTTCAAGAGAGAACACCGCCTGCGGTCCGACGGGCAGCGCAACGCTTCACGCGAGGATGGAAAATGGATGCGAGGATTTCCGGTGCCTGGCGGTCGGGCCGCGCATTGCTGGCCGGGTTGACGATGGCTGCCGCTGCCTTGTCCGCCCCGGCGGCGGCCGACGAGATCGGCGAGGTGAGCACCGCCTTCAAGCTGCTCGGCGCCAACCACAAGATCGTCGTGGAGGCCTTCGACGACCCGAAGGTGAAGGGCGTCTCCTGCTTCGTGTCGCGCGCAAAGACCGGCGGCGGTGTTGTCACGTTAACTCGTCGAGTTAGCAAGTTGGCATGCCGGTCGTTGATCAAGCGGCATGTGCCGCGGATTTCCAAGCTTCGAACGCTTCGAGCCGATGGTAGCGAATGGTGAGGGCGGAACGACGGCGGGCTGGGACAGAGTAACGATTGCGGGTTGCGGATTGCATAGACACGAAGCGTTGTAATCCACCCGGTGATCGGAAGCCTTGCATCACCCGCTCTCGTTTTCGGAAGGGCAAGTGGCTGTTCTCGGCGCGGTTATTGAGCCCCTTGTGTGACCAATGATCAAGGCCAGGCGCGACCTCGCGCTTGGCGGCCCCATATGAGCGCAGTTTGTCCGTAATGATCCTTTTGGGCACGAAGCCCCAACGTTTCATCAGCTTGATCAAAAGCCGCTTTGCAGCGCGCTTGTCTCGCTTCGATTGTAAGATTTCCTCAAGAACGACACCGTGTTGGTCGACGGCGCGCCACAGCCAGTATGACCGGCCCGCGATCTTCACGACGACTTCGTCCAGATGCCAAACATCACCAGGGCGAGGCTGCCGTCGCCGCAGAACGTGGGCGATCCGGGGACCGAACTTGACGGTCCAGCGCCGGATCGTCTCATACGAAACGTCCACACCACGTTCCAGCATAAGCTCCTCGACCTCGCGCAGGCTCAAGTTGAACCGGGCGTAGAGCCAGACAACATGAGAAATGATCTGAGGCGGAAAGCGGTGGCGCTTGTAGCTGATTTTCTCTGTTTGCATCGACACCGCCTACGCCCGGATCATTGAACCCGCAACCTCAGGCACGTTAACGTGACAACACCCGATCCGCCATTTCCGCAACCGGCTGATCGAGACCGGCACCCTGAAGCGGGTGATGAAGGCGTTGGACTGGCAGCTGAAGAAGAAGGGCTACATCGCGATGTCCGGGCAGATCGTCGATGCGAGCCTGGTGCCGGCGCCGAAGCAGCGCAACACCGAGGCGGAGAAGGCGGCGATCAAGGCGGGCAAATCGGCGACGGAGATCTGGCCGGATGAGCCGAACAAGGCGGCGCAGAAGGACGTCGATGCCCGCTGGACCCTGAAGATCGGCGGGAAGATGCGGTACAAGCCCGACGGAACGCCGCTGCCACAGATCGCGACACCGGTCTTCGGCTACAAATCCCACATCAGCATCGACCGGCGGTACGGCTTTATACGGCAGGCGACGGTGACGTCGGCGGCAACGCCCGACGGGCGGCAGTTGAAGGTCCTGGTGACGACCGACAACCTCAGTTCCGAGGTGTGGGCCGACAGCGCCTATCGCTCGGCCGGGAACGAGAAGTGGCTGGTGGGCCGGATGTTGACCAGCCGGATCCATCGACGCAAACCGCCCGGCAGGTCGATGCCGTCGGCCACGGCCCAAGCCAATGCGAAGAAGTCGTCAGTTCGCGCCGCTGTGGAGCACGTGTTCGCCCATCAGAAGATGCGCTTCGGATTGTACATCCGCACCATCGGCCTGGCCCGCGCCGAGGCCAAACTGACCCTGGCCAATCTGGCCTACAACTTCGACCGGCTGATTTTCCACGAGCGACGCGCTGCCATGGGGTGACTCCGCCCAAAGCCCAAGAAATCGGCTCGGATCATCAAGATCCGGGTCAAATCAGCGCGGCTATGCACGCCATTCAAGGACAGTCACCGACAAACCAACCGGTTCTTGCGGGTGTCCAGCTCGCTCGGAACTTTCTCAGCTCCGCACTCATCGCAGCCATCATCACCCACTGGATCAATTGAGTCCGGACCCTAGCGGAACTACGATTCCGTACTCGGCCGTGTGAGCTCGCAGGGCATTGATCAGGCCGGTCCGTTGCCGGATCAGCAGGTCCATCGCCCGATGCAGGGACAGCACACTCTGCTGCTCGATCGACTTCACTGGCGCGAACAGCATGGTTGGCCGGGACACTGCCTCGCAGATCGCCTCAGCATCGGTCATGACGTTCTTTTGACGCTTCACATAGGGCTTCACGTAACTCGGCGGCATCAGCGGGACCTCATGACTCAGCGCACCGATCTCGCGGGCCCAGTGGTGTGCCGTTGCGCACGCCTCGATACCGACCAGACACGGCCCTACTCGCTCGAAGAAGGCAAGGACCTCGCAGCGGCGCAGCCTACGCCGGATGACGGCCGAACTCCGGCATCAACACCGTGAACCTGGAAGACACGCTTCGCGGTGTCCAACCCGATGGTGATAATCTGGCCCATGGACGGTTCTCTTCAAGTGGCTCTTCGACAGCCAAACTATGGCACTCAGATGCCGGGAGCGGGGACCGTCCACCCCGTCAGGTCAGGTCGTCGCCATTCATGCTGGAAAAATCAACGGTCTGACGGTACACAACAATCAAGGGTCACAGTCTAGTGGATAAAATCCGACATTAGAATCCCGCTCAGGATTCCCGCGGGTTCGGTGGCGTGCGAGTCTGGGGCATGCGCACCGGGATCAGCTTCACCGTCAGTACCGCCGATCGCGCCCGCCTGGAGGCGATCGTGGCGGACCGCAACAGCCCGCAAAAGCACGTCTGGCGCTGCCGGATCGTGCTGCTCACCGCCGCGGGCCTGGGCACCAACGCGATCATGCGCGAGGCCGGGGTCGCCAAGACGGCGGTCTGGCGCTGGCAGGAGCGCTTCGCCGCCGAAGGCGTGGACGGGCTGCTGCGGGACAAGACGCGCCCGTCGCGGATCCCGCCGCTGGACCCCTCGGTGGCCGAGCGCGTCGTCGCCCTGACCCTGACCGATCCGCCCGGCGAGACGACCCACTGGACCGCCGCAACGATGGCGGCACAGACCGGCATCTCGGTTAGTTCGGTGCAGCGGATCTGGCGTGCTCACGGTTTGGCCCCGCATCGGATCCGGCAGTTCAAGCTCTCGAACGACCCGGAGTTCGTGACCAAGCTGCGCGACGTGGTCGGGCTCTATGTCGACCCGCCGGCCCACGCCATCGTGCTCAGCGTCGACGAGAAGAGCCAGATCCAGGCGCTCGACCGCACCCAGCCCGGCCTGCCGCTGAAGAAGGGCCGCGCCGGCACCATGACCCACGACTACAAGCGCCATGGCACCACCACCTTGTTCGCTGCCCTCAACGTGCTCGACGGCACCGTCATCGGCCGCAACATGCAGCGTCACCGCCACCAGGAGTTCATCCGCTTCCTCAACCACATCGAGGCCCAGGTTCCGGCCGGCAAGGTGATCCACGCCGTCCTCGACAACTACGCCGCCCACAAGCACCCCAAGGTCCGCGCCTGGCTGCACCGCCATCCCCGCTGGACCTTCCACTTCGTGCCGACCTCATGTTCCTGGCTCAACGCCGTCGAAGGCTTCTTCGCCAGGCTCGCCAAGCGCCGCCTCAAGCGCGGCGTCTTCCGCTCTGTCGCCGACCTCCAGGCCGCCATCAACCGCTTCCTCGACGAGCACAACGCCTCAGATCCGAAGCCCTTCAACTGGACAGCCGATCCCGACAAAATCATCGCCGCCGTCAGGCGTGGGCACCAAGTGTTGGATTCTATCCACTAGGTCGTCACCCAAGCGAGATCAACTCGGGGATTAAAGATGGCAACCGATGTTCAATCTAGATACGAAATGTCTTTAAAAATCTACCAAGACTACCCTATGCCCATTCGATCAAAGAAAGACGACGAATCCGGAGCATATCGCCGCCCCGGAGACAACGAAACGATTATAAATGCGCTTTGTTTTGGTGGACAGCAGATATTCGGAAAGAACGCTAACCGACGCGTTCTTATCGCAGGCGGGGGAACCGGCGACTCTACGGTATTTTTTGCGAAAGTTTTTAAAGAATACGAAATGACTGGTGACATTGTTCATTTAGACCAAAGTGAATCTGCAAACGTTATTTGTCGGAATCGACTTAAAGAACTTGATCTAGATAATGTTACATTTTCTAAATCGTCAATTTTTGAATTGAATACAAAAAAAGATGGTTACTTTGATTTTGTGAACTGTAATGGTGTTTTACATCACCTCGCGGATCCTGACGAAGGCCTTCATCGTCTGTCATCGGTAACGCGGGACGGTGGGGCGCTAGGCATCTGGATCTACGCCAAATACGGCCGCGCAGGCTTGTACCACATACAAGCAACGATGGCCGACCTGCTGGGACAGCGCCCCATCGATTCTGCCGCAGTCGAGTTAGCGAAGGAGCTGCTGAACGAGCTGCCAAGTTCTTCACTTGGAAAATTCGATTCCGCCGGGAATGTTCGAACCGTCAGCAAGCGAGATGTCCACGGTGAACAATATGTTGACCGTTTCCTCCATACACTCGATCAACCATATTCCGCACGGGAAATGTTCGAGTTTGTCGAGCGTGCCAGCCTCATATTTTCAGGCTTTCAAGTTACAGAAGAAGCACTGCTATATGAACCTCTTCATTTTGTAAAATCTCCTTTGATTCGAAAAGAACTCGAAAGAATGTCATTTAAGGACCGAAGTGAGGTCGCGGAACGGATACATTGCTCTTTGAATATGCATCGCATATTTGCTGTCAAAGGCGCTCGCCAAGACATCTTGAGTCGAGACACCGTCATGATGTGGCGTGCAAAAGCGAAGCCGAGAGAATTTGGTCCGGACGGGGCGGCAGCTATCGTTCTCGGCCCATATAAAATACCAATTCGGTTCTCTGGCGCTACGGTACAGCTTATGGAGGCTCTGGACGGTCAGACGTCGAACGGCGAGATAATCGATCGTCTCGGGCTCGATTCGCAGAAGTTGATTGCAGATGAAGATCTTGTGCGCAGCCTTATGCCCATCAATTTCTTAACAATCCGGGCGCCGATGCGATGCTTGGAACTGACTTGAGCCCCGTGACGTCCTCGTTCATTGGGGGTGATCCTCCCCCATTGAATTGGTCCATCCTGAAGATTTGGAAGGAGGACCCGATCTGCTGATGAAGCGCTGCAAACCGGAGGAGATCGTCGGCAAGCTGTGGATCGGCGTGGAATAAGGCCCCCGTTGATGGGGTGATCGGCGTCCAATCGGGACCCCTTTGACGAAGGGTTCCACAGTGCCTCCGGGTTGGCCGGAGGCGGATTGGGATGTTGGTCGTGGAGACGATTGCAAAGGTGCGCCGGGCGCATTTGGTTCAGGGCAAGCCGATCAAGGCGATCAGCCGTGAACTGAAGCTTTCTCGGAAGGTGATCCGGAAGATCCTGCGGTCTGGGGCGACGGCGTTCGAGTACGAGCGAACGGTTCAGCCGCTGCCGAAGATCGGCGCGGTCAAGGACACCCTGGACGAGCTGCTGGCCGTGAACGAGGCCAAGCCGGTCCGCGAGCGGCTGACGTTGATACGGATCTTCGAGGTGCTTCGCGGCGAGGGCTACGAGGGCGGCTACGATGCCGTGCGGCGCTACGCCCGCGTCTGGCGGAACGCGCGGCCAGCGGCTGTGGCGACGGCCTATGTGCCGCTGAGCTTCGCGCCGGGCGAGGCCTACCAGTTTGACTGGAGTCACGAGGTCGTGCTGCTCGGTGGTGTGACCGTGAAGATCAAGGTCGCTCATGTCCGGCTCTGTCACAGCCGAATGCTGTTCGTGCGTGCCTATCCACGGGAGAGCCAGGAGATGGTGTTCGACGCCCATGACCCTGTACCGATCGTCGTCGATCGACTGCAGGATCGCCCCGCCATCGAGGCCGGTCATCTCAAGCGCCAGGTCGAGCGCCTCGGCGAGCCGTTCCGCCGGGTCCGTCGCGTCGGACCCCCCGATCTGCTGCAGCCGGTGCAGGGTTTCGGAGATCTGTTTTTGCCAGGTAATGTCGACCCGGAAGCCGACGATCTCGCCGTCCAGGGTCCGGCGCTCCCAGATGCGGGCCCAGCGGCCGTCGGGAAGCCGCTGTTCGATCGGGCCCTGCGGGTTGCGGTGAAGCTCCAACCGGTCGCGAATCCAGGCCTCCGGTCCCTCCGGGTGCACCAGTGCCTGGGGGTACTGGCCGGTTTCGACGCCGTAGCGGATCCCGTCCTCGAATCGGGTTCCGACTTTGATCACCGAGGCGCTGGTTCGGTACATGTCGATGTAGGTCTGGTTGAACAGCACCAGCCGATCGTCGGTGTCGAACAGCGCGAAGCCGTCGGGTAGTGCCTCGATGGCGCTGAGCAGCCGGTTGCGGGCCTCCTCCTCCCGGCGCTGCGCCTCGGTCCGCAGTTGCACCGCCTCCTCGAGCTGGCGCTGCTGCCTCTCGAGAACGGTCTGGCTCTCGGCCATTTCGGTAACGTCCGCCAGAATCACCACCAGCCGGTCGGTCGCCCGGCTGGCACTCACCTGAAAGACCTGATCGCCGTTCGGGCGGTAGTCGATGGTGAACCGCTCGGGGTCGCCGCCCGCCCAGATCCGGCAATAGCGAGGAAAGGTGGTCGTCCGGGTTCGCGGGTAGCGGGCGACCATGCCGCTGCCGGTCAGATCGGCCGGAGTGGTTCCGAGAATCTCGGCGGCGCGCTGGTTGGCGATCACCACGGTGAAATCCTCGATCGAACCGTCGTCGGCGAACGCCGGCCGCATCAGCATGATCCCGTCGAGGCTGTTTTCCATCAACGCGTCGAAGGCGTCGGACTTGTTGTCCAGCGGGGCGTTGTAGCAGACGATCTGCGCCTGCCCGTCGGGGCCCAGAACCGGCAGGATCAGCCGCTCCCATGACAGCACCGCCTGGGCGTGACCGGCAAGATGGACGGTGTAGATCGGGCGCCGGGTCTGCAGGCAGGCGGCGTACTTGTCCCGGAAGAAACGACCGACTTCGCTGTTGAAGTCGCGGGTCGACTGACCGGTCATGTCGAATCCGGAACGTCGCGCGATATTGGCTCCGTAGTAGCGGTAGCGAAATTCGCCGTCGGCTTCCGGAACCAGCACCATCAGGTTTCCGCGGATCAGCGGCCGGGTGTCCGGGGCGAACCGGTCGCCCTCCGGCAGTCCGAGGTCGGGGGCCGATGCCGACCAATCGCCATACAAGCCACGGATCGTGCGGTTTTCGACCAGCCGGTCGATCCCCTCGGTGATCTCGGTGTGTATGACCATGCGTCGCCTTCGTCACCCTTGTGTCGGCGTCATCACGCCGGCCGGCGATGCCGGTGGCAGCCGGTGCGCGTCCTCGACCGGCATTGGCCGATCGAGACGCCTGACCCTCGGTCGCTGCCGCAGTCTATTGCCATGCGGGGCAGGTGGATAGCCGGCGCGGCTTGTCCCGGGCCGGCGATGTCTGGCGTGCGTCCGCCGAACCGGCCATTGTTCCCGGCATGACGATCGATTCACGCCTGCACGATCCGGAGTCCGGGGCCGTTCCGCGAACCTTGGCGGCGCGCACCCTGGCGGCGATCCGCTGGGTGGCCCTGGCCGGGCAGGTGGTGACGTTGCTGGTGGTGCACCTCGTCTTCGGCTTTCCCCTGCCGCTGGCACTGGCGCTGGCCATCGTCGGCGCCTCGGCGGTGCTCAACCTCACCCTGTTGCGCCGGCGGCCGGGCCGCGACCGGCTGAACGAGCGCGAAGCGGCGTTCTACCTCGGCTTCGACATTCTTCAGTTGGCGGCCCTGCTGTTCGTGACCGGCGGGCTGGGCAATCCCTTCGCCCTGCTGCTGCTGGCCCCGGTCACCGTGTCGGCGACCATCCTGAGCCGGCGCTCGACCATTCATCTGTGCCTGGTGGCGCTGGTCTGCGCCTCGGCGCTGGCGTTCGCCCATCTGCCGCTGCCGTGGGCGGCGGAGGACTTTCACCTGCCGCCGATCTACACCGCCGGGCTCTGGGTGGCGTTGGTGGTCGCCCTGGTGTTCAACGCCGCCTACGCCTGGTGGGTGGCGGAAGAAGCGCGGCGGATCTCGGCGGCGCTGGGGGCGACCCAGGCGGCGCTGGCCCGGCAGCAGCGGCTGGCGGCGGTCGGAGCCCTGGCGGCGGCGGCGGCCCATGAGCTTGGCAGCCCCCTGAGCACCATCGCGGTGGTGGCGCGCGAACTGGTGCGCGACCTGCCGGCCGACAGCGACGTCGCCGAGGATGCGCGGCTGTTGCTGTCGGAGAGTCAGCGCTGCCGCGACATCCTGGCCAGCCTGGCGCGGCGGTCGGAGCCCGACACCCCGTCGTCGTTCGCCGAGCTGCCGTTCGATGCGCTGGTGGAACAAGCGGCCGATCCGCACCAGCGCGACGGCGTGACCGTGATCATCGAGGCCCACGGTCCCGACGGCGCGCCGGTCCCGGCGCGCCCGCCGACGGTCCGGCCGACCCCGGAACTGCTACACGGCCTGGGGTCGATCATTCAGAACGCGGTGCAGTTCGCCGTCGCCACCGTCGAGGTGACGGTGTCCTGGGAGGACGACGGGGCGGTCGCGGTCGAGGTCGAGGACGACGGGCCGGGCTTCGCGCCCTCGGTGCTGTCGCGGTTGGGCGAGCCCTATGTGTCGACCCGCAGCGGGCGCGACGGGCACATGGGGCTCGGCCTGTTCATCGCCCGGACCCTGCTGGAGCGAACCGGCGCGGAGGTCGGATTCGCCAACCGCGTCGACGGCGGGGCCCGCGTCGACGTGCGCTGGCCGGCGGGAATCCGGGTGGAAGCGTCCCGGTGACTTCCGGCCGTTTTGCCGCGATCATGCCGAAAGACTTGATCCGAGGCGGCAATCGGGACATGTGAAGGGGGAAATGCTGATGTCCGATCACACACCCGAACCGTCGCCGGTGGCCCTGCCGTCCGGAGCCGACCCGTCGCTGCTGATCGTCGACGACGACGGCCCGCTGCGTACCCGGCTGTCGCGCGCCATGGAACGCCGCGGCTTCACGGTGACCGCGGTGGAAAGCGTGCGCGAGGGACGGGCCGCGGCCCGGGCCAACCCGCCGGCCTACGCGATCATCGATCTTCGGCTCGCCGACGGCAGCGGGCTCGACGTGGTGACGGCGCTGCGCGAGGCGCGGCCGGATGCCCGCATCGTCATGCTCACCGGCTACGGAAACATCGCTACGGCGGTGGCCGCGGTCAAAGCCGGCGCCATCGACTACCTGCCGAAGCCGGCCGACGCCGACGCGATCTCGGCCGCCTTGCTCGACCACGCCGACGCATTGCCGCCGCCGCCGGAGAACCCGATGTCGGCCGACCGGGTGCGCTGGGAGCACATCCAGCGGGTCTACGAGCAGTGCGAGCGCAACGTGTCGGAGACCGCCCGCCGGCTGCGAATGCACCGGCGCACCCTTCAGCGCATCCTCGCCAAGCACGCGCCGCGCGGTTAGCCGCCGGCCGGTCGGCCGGGCGCTATTCCCAGCCGAGCGCCTCGATCAGGTCGGCGACCACGTGGGTCTGCACCAGGTTCATCCGATTGCCCGAGCGCGGGTAGGCCACGGCGGTGACCAGGATCATGTCGTCGGCCTGCAGTTCGCCGGCCCGCCAGACATCTTCCAGGCAGCGGGTGATGTGGTCGGTGCTGGTCTTGGTGAACGGCACGTCGGCGAAATGCCCCTTGGTGCCCGCCAGAAGATTGAACCGGCGGGCCATGCGGCGATCGTTGGTGACCGCCAGGATCGGCTGTTTCGGCCGGGTCGAGGCCACCACCCGGGCGGCGTAGCCTGACAGGGTGACCACCACGATCTTGGTGATCGGCAACTCGGTGGCGATCAGCGCCACGGCGTTGCGCATGGCGTTCGGAATGCCGCGCGGCCCCTGGCCGTCGCTCGGCCCCGCGTTGCCGGTCTCGTAGATGTAGGTTTCCGCCGCGTCGGCCACCGCCCGCATGGTGCGCACTGCCTCCAGCGGGAACAGACCCGCCGCGGTCTCGCCCGACAGCATGGTCGCCGACGCGCCGTCGAGCACCGCGTTGGTGATGTCCGACACCTCGGCCTTCGACGGGTACGGGTTGGTGATCATCGAGTGCAGCATTTCCGTTGCGACGATCACCGGCTTCGAATGGTCCCTGGCGCTCAGCAGGATTCGCTTCTGTTCGAGGGCCAGCGTGTCGAGACGGGTCTCCACCGACAGGTCGCCGCGATCGATCATGATCGCGTCCGCCGCGTCGATGACCTCGTCGCGGTTGGCGAGGCCGGCGGCGTTCTCGATCTTGGCGACGATGCCGGGGCCGTCGGCGCCGCAGAGCGTCCGGAACGCCCGGACATGGGCCGCCGACTCGACAAAACTCAGGCCGATGAAGTCGATCTCGTGCTGCCGGGCGAACGCGATCATCGTGTGGTCCCGTTCGGTCACCAGTTCCATGTCGAGCCGGACCTGCGGGACGTTGATGCCCTTGCGGCTCTTGAGGGTTCCGGCGACCTCGGCGATGCAGACGATGTCGCGCCCGGTGACCGAGTCGACGCGGAACTTCAGGGTGCCGTCGTCGGCCAGGATGGTGTCGCCCGGGCTCAGGCGCTCGTGCAGGAATGCCCACGACACCGGCACCTTGGCCCGCCCGTCATGGGACGTGTCGGTGGTCAGCACCAGGGTGTCGCCGGCTTCGAAACTCGGCTCGTGCGCCAGGGCGGTGGTGCGGATCTTCTTGCCGGGGATGTCCATCAGGATCGGCACTTCCGGGGCGACCGAGCGGATCAGGCGGATCGCCTCGGCGTGCCACTCCAGGTCCGCGTGACTGGCGTTCAGCCGGGCCACCGACATGCCGGCGTCGAGCAATTGCATCAACGTGGCCCGGTCGCAGCTCGACGGGCCGATGGTGGCGACGATCCGGGTCAGGCTCATGCGTCGGGTTCTCCGATGAAAAGGGGGATTCCGGCCAGGCCGTCGACCACTTCGGGGCGGATGATGCGCGGGTCGGGCGTCGCGCCCTCCGCGAGAATGCCGCGGATCCGGGTGCCGCTGACCTCGATGACGTCGTCGGTGCCGATCAGGTGGGCGGGGCAAGTGCGCTCGGTCACGATGGCCTGGCAGAACTGGCTGTAGAACGGCCCGGCCAGACGCAGGACCTCGATCCCCAGTTCGCCGTCGAACTGTCGCGTCAACGCGTGCGCGTCGTACAGCCCATAGAAATCGCCGACCCCGGCATGGTCGCGCCCGACCACGAAGTGCGTGCACCCGTAGTTGCGCCGCACGATCGCGTGGAACACCGCCTCGCGCGGACCGGCGTAGCGCATCGCGGTCGACAGGACCCCCAGCAGGACCCTCCCCGACGGGTAGAAGCGTTCGATCAGGGTCCGGTACCCGGTCAGGATGGCCTGCGGGGTGTAGTCGCCCGGCTTCTTGCGGCCGACCAGGGGCTGGACGAACAGGCCGTCGGCGATCTCCAGGGCGATCCGCTGCAAGTATTCGTGGGCCCGGTGGGGAACGTTGCGGGTCTGGAAGCCGACAACTGTTCCCCAGCCGCGCTCGCGAAACACCGCTTTGGTCTGGTCAGGGGTCAGTTCGAACGGCGAGAAGTCGAAGTCGGCCCGCTCGAGCAGCGTCACCCGCCCGCCGACGAACCGGTCGCCCTGGCTCAGGAAGTGGGCGACGCCGGGATGCTTGGGGCTGTCTGTGCCGTAGACCTTGCGGGCGATCTCGGGTTTGTCGCAGCCGAACACCGAGTCGGCGAGCAGCCGGCCGACGCTGCGTCCCTGGTAGCGGAGATCCAGGGAATCCCCCGCCCGGATCCGAGTGGCGACGTCGGCGTCGACATCGAGGACCACCGGCAGCGGAAACGGCGTTCCGTCCGGGAGCCGCATGGTGTCGACGACCGAACGGAACGCCTCCTCGGCCATGAACCCGTCGAGCGGAGCGAACGCCCCGAGCCCGATCTTCTCCAGCTCGAGGTACTGATCGTCGGTCAGGGCGAGCGCGATCACGGCCGAATATCCGCCGGGCCGCACCAGACCGCCATGACCGCTTTCGCCACCCGATCGGGCGCCTCCCCAAGGTCCGCGTCGACGGTCAGGTCCGGTGTCGGCGGGGCATTCCAGGGGATATCGACGCCGACCACGTGCTTCGTTGCGTTGCCGTACAGGCCCTTCGAATCGCGCCGGCGCAGCAGGTCCAGAGACGCTTTCATGTACACCTCGGTATAGCCCGGCAGGTTCTCGCGGTTCCAGGCAAGCAGATCGTCGGCGGCGTAGAGCGCGGCAACCAGGACATGCAGGCCCTGGCCGGACAGGAGCTGCGCCAACCCCTGGATACGCCCGATCTGCACCCGCCGAGAGTCGATGTCGTAGGCCAGCGAGGCGCCGAAGGCGGCGCGCAGCGCGTCGCCGTCCAGCAGCACCAGCTCCGGCACGCTCGGCTTGAGCCGGTGCCAGAGCGCTTGGCACAATGTCGTCTTTCCGGACCCCGACAGCCCGGTCACCCAAAGTACCGATCCTGCCATGGTGCCCCGTTCAGCTGCTGGCCGTTTCATAGCGATGGTCGAACATCCGGAAATCCACGTCGGGGTAGTTCTTGTAGACTTGCCGCGCCAGCGCGATCAGGTCGGCCGGCACCATGTCGTAACCGACGTCGAACGGCAATCGTGTGCCGCGCGCCGGGTTGAAATTGGCTTTCATGGGCGAACGGGCGGCCCGATCGGTTGCCGCCGCGACGGCCGCCGGGTCGATCGGTGCGCCGTTCTCCGACAGGAACCGGGTGATGATCGCCGCGGTGTCGGTCACCAGGTCGCGGTGATCGACCAGCATGGCGCGGACCCGCCGGCCCTGGGCCGCACGGTACCAGCCCACGTAGAAGTCCAGTAGATCCTTGAAGCTTTCCAGGAAGATGACGTTGATCTGCTCATCGTCGGCCAGCCCGCCAAAATGCTGATCCGCGGAGTAGTTCCTGTGGACCCGCCAGTCACGCAGGCTGATCAGGGTGTCGAAGACGTTGCGGATGGAGATCAGCGGCATGATGTCGAACTCATTGAAGATCGATATCGACATCGGCGTCGATTTGCCGTGCTGATGCACGACGCATGGGCTGGAAAACGCATCGAGAAAGAATTCGATCTCGATGTCGTGGCCGGAGGTCTGGTGTTGGCTCAGGTTGACGATCGGGTATCCGAACATCTCGGAGACGATGTTGGCAACGAACAGCGAGGCGGATTTCGGCGCGCCGAGAACGTAGAACTGCTGCGCGCGTTCCGGGACGGCGTTTGTCGGAAAGAACACGGATCGCCCCAGCCGCCGATTGGTGAGGTAGCCGGCGAGGACGGCGGACGCGAGAGACACCAGCCGGTCGGTGCCGGATCGGTCCATGATGGTGATCGCGTCTCCGACCTTGCCCTTCTGCAGCATGTTCAGGATGAACTGATGCCGAACCTCCGGTGTTCGCGCATACGACAGGAGCAGCGTGATGCTGCGGCGCACCGATTTGTCCGCCAGATCCGGATCGACGGCTCCCAGGGCGGCGGCGGTCATTCGACTCAGCCAGACCCGGGTGTTCAGGCCGATCTGCCAAAGCTGGCATAGGATCTCCAGGGACTTCGGATGCTCCACCGCTTGGCAGGCCGACGCCGCAACCGCCACGGCGTGGATCTCTTCCACCGGTGTCAGGGTGCGCGCCTGGGCCACGCAGGCAACCACCCGGCGCAGAAGTCGAAGCGTCTGCGCCGCATCGCCGCCGTGGATACCGGGGTTGGCGAGCGACAACCAGGCTCGCCCCTCCCCGGGTGACAGGACGCACTCGCGTCTCAACAGGGCTCGGGCCAGGAGCCAGGCGCCGAGGCGTGCCGCGATCTCGGCCGCGTTGTGCAGTTCAGCGGTATTCCAGGCACTCTCATTGACGATCTGATACTGATAGACCATCAGCAATTGCGGGTCGTTGGCTGACACCGCAGCGCTCCGTTCCGCCAACAGCCAGTTCAGACGGTCGGCGGAAGATCGCGCCGGGCGTCCAGGTGGCAAGGGCCGTTCGTCTCTGCCGTTCACCTCGAAGTTTCCTGCATTCCTCTGCTTCTCCACTTCCGATGCCCCAGAGCCCCCGGCTTGCCCAGCATCCTATGGCGAGGTTCGACGGCCAACGCTATTGTCTTCGAACGGAGCGGCACGACGCAATGTCCGGGGAGCGCGCGGCATAGTGAAGGATGACGGCCGACTCCCGGGTGTGCTTCGAATGCCCGGCGACCCCCGAGCGGCAGCGGCCTGCCGGGACAATTCGTCAGCCCCGCGCCGCACGCGGGAACGCTGGGCGAGCCGATTGGTGTGCCTGGAGCCCGGATCGCTCGACGCCTGGGAAGGCTGGATCGACCTGCAGTCCGATCGCCAGCCGGTCGACCGGGACCTGCTGACGTCCTACATAGCGATGACCCGCCGCGGGACGGAGGCCGACATCCTGCGGTTCCTGGACGCCTCCGAGAGCGCCGTGGCGGACAGGGCGGAGCGGCTGACGGTTCTTCTCGCGGCGCTGCTGCCGGATCGTCTCAAGCGGTACGCGGGGCAGCCGGTCGACCTTCGGACCACCGTGCTGGCGGCGTTGATCGGCCGGCTGACCCGCAAGCGGGCGCTGCGCCTGCTGCAACTGGACGGCCAGTCACCGTACAACGCGCTCTACAGCGCCATTGTCCTGATGAGCCGGTTGCGGAAGGAACAAAAGGCCGGCTGCTGCCGGGCGTTGTCGGAGACCATCCTCGACGGCTTCGCCGACCGGCCGGTCGGCACGGTCCACGTCGTCGTGGGCGAAGCGGCGACGCCCTCGCGCCGCGTCGCCGAACGGGCCGCCACCGCCCTGGGACTGCCGCTTCGGGTCGTTGACGGGCCGGATTGGTTCAAGCAGTCGGTCGGATTGCGGCGGTTTCTGGAGAACGCGACCTCCGACGCCGTGATCTACACCGAATCCCCGCCGACCTTGCTCGCCCAGGCCCTGTTCGTCGGCCTGGCGCAGCGGATCGTGATGCTGACGCGCCGGGACCGGCCGGTCGGCGCGTCGCCCGGCTTCACCCCGATCGACGACCTGGCCCAGGCAACCGTGGACCTATCCACGATTCCGGCCGAGAGCCGTTTGCTGTCGGACATAACCGCCTACGAGTGGTACCTCGGCCGGCGGGATGCGGAATGGCGCGAGGTCGCGGGCTGGGTCGGCCCGTCGCGGTGTCTGGTGATCGAGCTGGATACCGCCGGGACCGAGGATACGGTGGACCGCGCGGTCGGGTTCCTGGCGAGCGGCAGCGTGTCGGCACCGCCGGCGCCGGCGCCCGGGGCGACGGTCGAACCCACCGGCGGGGTGCCGTCCGGGTTGTTGCGCGCCTGCGCGGCCGTGCGCGCCGGCGGCGGCAGTCTGGCCGGCCTGCGGATTCGATCGCCGTCTGACGACGGATCCCGGGACGACGTCGATGCGGACCCGGTCCCGGAGATGGAAGCCGACTTCCGCGACGCCTTGAACGAACGGCGCTACGACGACGCGGTCGGCATTGCCCGGCAATGGAACGCCGGTCCGATGTCCCGACTGTGCACGGCGTTGCGCTACGGCCCGGTGGCGAGTCCGGCCCATGTCGCGTTGCTGCGCGAGGTGTTTCCGGGACGTCGGCCGGCGCCGAAGCTGTTTCTGTTCGGGCCGCCGAAGAGCCAGGCCGTGCATTTCGCCCGGGCGGCGGCGCAGGCGACCGGCTGGCCGATGACCAATTTGGCCAGGGAGGCGGTGGTCGGCTGGGACGGCTACGCCACGGTTCAGCCCGAGGAGTTCATCAGGTTCTACGACCGGCCGCTGGTCGTCTGGTCGCACAACCCGGCGTCGCCCCTGGTGGTGACCCTGCTGCGGGCCTACGGTTTCCAGGCTCACGTGAGTGTCGGAACGGTCTGGGACGAATTGATCCGGGAGTGGCGGACCTGGGGGTCCGAGGACGACCTGCGATCCGGGCGGATCTATGCGACGGCTCCCTCCGCCAAGGACGGGCACGCCTGGGACGTGTTCCTGCGGGGGTTCGCCCGGTATGTCCGATACTATGTCGGCTGGTCGCGGGCGGTCGGCCAGGGGCTGATCCGGGGATCGGTGATGCGTTTCGACACGGCCTTCGCGCAGCGCGAGGCGATCGTGCGCGGGCTGGCGACGGCGGCGGGAGCCGCCCTGTCGGACGATCGGTTGCACGAGGCGTTCAGAAAGGCGGAGGAACCGTCGCTGGAGACGCGCCACGCCGACCACCCGGTCCTGGGAAGCCCGATCCGCGACGGGGTCGGGTACGCCGTGTTTCCGCCGGAGATTCAGGAATTGGCGGTTCACACCTACCGGCTGCACCCGGACATCGATTTCACGCTCATCGACCCGCGCAATCCGTTCCTGTCGCCGTAAGCCCGCCGCCGACCCCCGGGGGGGGCGTGGCGCCGGGCGCGGCGTCAGATCCGGGCTTCGCTGGTGAGCAGCTTGTCGATGTAGCGGCCCTGATACATCGTGATGCCCAGGGACTGGCCGAAACGCACCGCTTCGTCGGAATCGCAGCGCGCCAGTATGATGCGCGCCCGACCGCAACGGTCGATGTGCTCCTTCAACTCCGAGGTCCGGTTGCCGGACAGATCGTCGGCCATGTCCGGCGACCAGATCAGCTTGACCAGGTCGAGGCCGAGGCGCTCGCGGTCGATGAACTGCAGCGTCAGGTGGTTGAGCCCGTCCAGGCAGATCCGGTAGCCGCGTTCGCGCATGAAGTCGCGGGCGAACATGTAGGCGCCCATGTCGCCGAAGATGTCGATCTTCTGCAGCTCGATGACCACGGTGCCGCGGGCGATCGCCTTCAGCGAGGAGTCGAAGTTGAGGAACGGCGGCGACAGGATCGTGCCGACGTTCAGGTTGATGCTGAACGAACTGGCGATCGAGCTGTCGTCGTTGCGCACCAGCATCGACAGCATCCGGCTGTCCAGGGTCTGGGTCAGGTGCTGGAACAGCCAGAGGTTCGAGGCCAGGTCGAACTCGGGCAGCACCGATTGCTGGAGATCGGCGATCGAGATTTACAGCTCGCGGAACACCGGCTGCGGCGCGGAGCTTCCCGGGGTGATCGCGCAGATCGCCTGCCGGCGCATCAGGTTCGACAGATCGGCCCGGCGCAGGAAGTTCTCGAGCTTGCCGAGCTGCTCGGGATCGAGCGCCTTGCGCGATCCCTTGGCCTTCTGGGCGCCCTGGTCGCTGGCGACCGCCAGCCGGGCCTTGCGCTCGCGTTCGCGGTGCATGGACTTGACGATGTCCAGCAACTCGTCGAACTGGTTCTCGACGTTGTACCAGGTGCAGAACCGCGCCAGGTCCTCCTCTTCGTCGCCCTGGCTCAGCGGATCCTCGCTGAACAGGTAGCGCACCTTCATGATCGCGGCGTCGATGTCCTCGATCGCCGCGTCCTTGCAGATGAAGAACAGATCCGAGTTCGACAGCACGAAGATCTGGCCTTCGTAGTTGTTGACCATGCCTTCAAAGGTCGCCGCCGCGATCCGGATGTGATGATCCTGGCGATTCTGCGGGCGCAGACGCGACAGGTGCACGTGCACCGCCATGCGTCCCGCGAGGTTGCGCCCCAGCCGCTGCAGGTAGTCGAGCAGGAGATACTCCTGGCTCGGGCCCCGCGACCGGTTTTGAACTTGACTGATCGCCATGGATCTCCCGTCCGTCGAAGCGATTGTGTCGGCGTGACGGCGCTCCCCACCCGCGCCGTAAACCACGCTATCACCGCCCCGTGTCCGCGTAAACGAGCCGGATGGGAGTTGGCAAATAATTGCAAATCGAGATAAAATCCAGAAAAATCAAAGACACCACACGCAAAACTGGTCCTTATGTCTCAAATAATCCAAAAAATTAAGTATTCTTCAATAAGTTAGTTGGATATATTAAACTCGAAACTCAGTTGAGTGAGCAACGGTCGCCTTGATGATACGCCCCGATCAAACCCCAGGGTGTCGTCACCGGCGCGGGTCCCACCGGGTCGGCCTGCGGATGGCGGCGGCCTGTTGCGGCATCGTGCTCGGCGTCGGCGTCGCCGGAACGGCGGCGGCGCAATCCGACGAGGCCGAGGCCGCCTCGGTCGAGCGCCGGGTGCGCCTTGACTATGAGAGCTACGGGCTGTCGCTCGATCCCCTGGAACGCTCCGGCCGGTCGACCGGCACCTCGCCGGTGTACGCTTTCACCCGGCTGGAAGTCGCGGGCGGCCATGACAGCAACGTCCGGTGAACCGCGACGGGCGCAACGGCGAGCGCCTTCACCGTCACCCGCCCGGGCGTTTCGCTGCAATGGGATGGCGAGAACCACCGTTCGGCGCTGACCGGCCAGGCGGCGATCGGCCGCTACGGATCGTCGAGCGGCGACGACTATGAGGACCTGGAACTCGGGCTGCTGAGCCGCATCGAGCTCGACGAGGATCTTGGCCTGACGCTGTCGGGCTACATCGGCCGGTTCCATGTCGATCGCGGCTCCGACCTGGATCTTGGCCCGGCCTTCGGTACCCAGACCTACCGGACCTACGCAGCGGGCGCCGAGCTGCAGTCGGCGATGCTGCCGGACAACCCGATGTCGGGAACGCTGCGGTCGATCTGGTACCGGTTCGACGACGCCGACACCGTCGATCGCAGCGCGCTGGATCGCTGGATCGGCATCGGCAACGCCCGGCTCGGCTTCGCCAGGCTCGGCGAGGTGTCGTTCTTCGTGCAGCCCGGGGTGCAGCGGGTCGACTACGCGGACAACGCCGCCGGCAACCCTGACTCCACCCGGCTCGACCTGTCGCTGGGCGCGCTGTACGCCGGCGGCGACGTCACCCAGCTGTCCGGCTACATCGGGGCGTCGCGCCGGAGCTTCGATCAGTCCGGACTCGACCCCGAACTATCCGCCCTGGTCGGGGTCGACGCGCTCTGGAACGCAACCGACCTGATGACCGTCAGGGGCAAGCTGTCATTGTCGAACGAGGATTCCGAGCTGTCGTCGGCCAGCAGCGTGACCAAGACCACGCTCGGCGTCGGAGTCGACTACGAGGTGCTGGAAAACGTGATCTTCGGATCCGACATCGGGTGGACCACCCAGCGCTACCAGGGATCCGTCGCCGACGAGCGCTTGCTGGAGGCCGGGTTCGACGTTCGCTATCTGCTGAACGAGTACGCGTATTTCGGCGCCGGGGTGTCGTGGGAAGACCAGACCTCCGACGATCCGAACGAGGAATACCGGGCGACCGTCGCGACCCTGCGGTTCGGCTTGAAGCTGTGCTGCCTGGTCGATCATTCGATGGAGGGCCGGGACGGCCGCTGGCTGCGACAGGGAGTGATAGGCAATGTGTTTCGCTGACCGTCGTCCGACCGGCTGGACCCGGCGCGCCCGGACCGCGGTTGCGGCGGTCCTCGTGCTGACCGGGCTGCTCGGCTGCGCCGGCGAGCCGCTGCCGCCGGAGCCGTCGCCGTCGCGCTCCTCCCAGGTCTCCGCCAGCTTGGTGTTGACCCAGACCTTGAGGCGGACCGGGTCCTCCTTGGCGGCGGCATGCTCGGCGGCGATCTCTGCCCACGACACCCACGGGCTGTAAAGGCTGGAAAGATGATAGCCAGCCGTTCGCCCGTCGCCCGGAGCGGTCGCACCCGCGCAGACAGCAAGCAGGCACGGCTGATCAGTATGCTGAAGCTGCCCGAGGGCGCCAGCGTCGCCGAGATCGTCGCAGCGTTCGGCTGGCAGCCACACACGGTACGCGGCGCCATCGCGGGCGCGCTCAAGAAGAAGCTCGGGCTCAACGTCACCTCCGAGAAGGAAGATCAGCGCGGACGAGTCTACCGCATCGCCGACTGACGGATCCCGCCATACGATGCGCGCCGCCGCCCAAACGGGCGGCGGTGTCGCGTTCGGGCAATCGGTCGAGTTCGACCGTCCGTAGCTGCGAAGCTATACTGTGCCCATGATCCGATCATCCCGCTGCGGGTCGTCATGAAGTCGACGAAGCTATCGGTCCCCCGCGTCGAACTGATCGCCGCCTTGGACGCCATGAGCCGCCATCGCCGCCGCCGCTTCATCTCGGTGCTGCCGGTCTGGCTGCTGTTCGTGGCCGAGACCGGCGAACTGGTTCTCCAGGAGGACAAGGGGCTCGTTCACACACGCCTGCCGGCGCAAGGCGATTGGCCTGCCGCTGGCGCGACCGTCGACCTCTATATGCTGCGCGGCGCCGCCAGGAACGTCGCCGACGGCGAGATCGAACTGCATGTCGTCGCCGAGGGCGTCCTGGTGCCGACCGACCGTGGCTATGTGAGACTGAACCTGCTTGCCTTTGGCCCCACCGGCATCCGGTCGAGACCTCCAGACACTGTTGGCGCCGAACGTCGGCTCGGGGTCGAGGATCTGCCGTTGTTCAGGTGGGCGGCGACACGCCACGCCGTCTGAGGTTCAGCTGGGTCGATCACGCCGTCATCCGGCATCGGTGTCGTCGTCCCGACCGAGCCGCTCCGCCTTCACCTCGCCGAAACAGCGCCCGTCACCATCGAGTACGGCATCGCCGCCGGTCTCCGCCTGCCAGCGCTCCACGGCGACATCGACATAGGCCGGGCTGATCTCCATCGCGTAAACGCGCCGGCCGTTGGCCTCGCCCGCCATGATCTGCGAGCCGGAGCCTGAGAACGGCTCGTAGCAGAGCCCGCCGCGCGCCACGTGCTGGCGCATCGGGATCCCGAAGGCGTCGAGCGGCTTCGGCGTCGGATGGTCGGGCCGCTCGTCTCTAGCGAAGCTCGGCAGCGCCCACGTGGATGCCAGCGTTTCCTCGGCGACCTTCGGCGGGCGGTTCGGACGGCGCCAGCCCATGAAACACGGCTCGTGCTTCCAGAGGTAATGCGACCGGGTCAGGACGCCGCGGTCCTTCACCCAGATGATCTGCTGGTGCACGAAGGCGCCGGCCTTCTCCCAGCATGCCTCCAGCATCGCCTGGCGGCGCGAAGCGTGCCAGCAGTACCAAGCCGCGTCCTCGGTGATGGCTTCCGCGACCGCGGCAGCAATGAAGCCGTCGTAGAGGTCGGAGCCCTGGCTGCTGTCGTCCCACGTCACGCCGTAGGAGTGCGACCAGTCTTTGTTCCGCGTCGGATGGTTCGAGCCGTCGTAGTCGACCAGGTAAGGCGGGTCGGTCGCGAACAGCGCCGCCCGCTCGCCGTTCATCAGGTGCTGCACGTCCTCGGGCTTCGTGCTGTCGCCGCAAAGCAGCCGATGGTCGCCGAGGATCCAGAGGTCGCCTGTCCGCGATACCGGATTGCGCGGCGGCTCCGGCACCACGACCGGCGGCGGACCAGGCTCCGATGCCGTTCCGTCGCCATCGGCGAGCGCGAGCAGGCGATCCAGCTCGCCATCCTCAAAGCCGACCAGCGACAGGTCGAAGTCTTCTGCCGCCAGGTCCTGCAGTTCGTCGGCGAGCAGTGCTTCGTCCCAGCCGCCGAGTTCCGTCAACCGGTTGTCAGCAATCCGGTAGGCCCGGCGCTGCGCCGGCGTCAGATGCTCCAGAACGATGACGGGCACCGCGTCGAGGCCGAGCTTGCGCGCCGCCAGCACCCGGCCGTGGCCGGCGATGATCTCGCCGTTGTCGGCGACCAGCACCGGGACGGTCCAGCCGAACTCCGCCATGCTGCCGGCGATCTTCGTCACCTGACCGTCGTCGTGAATCCTGGCGTTGCGGGCATAGGGCAGCAGCCGTCCGATCGGCCAGGACGCAACCTGGTCGGGCGCGAAGCTGAGCGACATGATGGCAAAGACCTCGGTCGAGCGGAGGGTGGATGCCGGGGTGGCTTCCAGGTGGAGTCCACGAGGTGGATTCCAGGTGGACTCCGGAAGCCACCCTGAAGTCCAGTTTAGTCCATTGATATCACGTGGATATTCTGGCTCGGCGGGTGGCTTCCAAATGGATTGGCCTCCCAGATTTTGGCTCTGACGCTAGCGATCCGTTGCGGTGGGCGCGGTTCCGAGGCGGGAGCCGCCGAGGTAATCGCGCGATGGCCTGGCGGCGTTCGCGGCCGCCAAGGCTGTGTCGATTAGCGGGTGTTGTCACGTTAACGTGCCTGAGGTTGCGGGTTCAATGATCCGGGCGTAGGCGGTGTCGATGCAAACAGAGAAAATCAGCTACAAGCGCCACCGCTTTCCGCCTCAGATCATTTCTCATGTTGTCTGGCTCTACGCCCGGTTCAACTTGAGCCTGCGCGAGGTCGAGGAGCTTATGCTGGAACGTGGTGTGGACGTTTCGTATGAGACGATCCGGCGCTGGACCGTCAAGTTCGGTCCCCGGATCGCCCACGTTCTGCGGCGACGGCAGCCTCGCCCTGGTGATGTTTGGCATCTGGACGAAGTCGTCGTGAAGATCGCGGGCCGGTCATACTGGCTGTGGCGCGCCGTCGACCAACACGGTGTCGTTCTTGAGGAAATCTTACAATCGAAGCGAGACAAGCGCGCTGCAAAGCGGCTTTTGATCAAGCTGATGAAACGTTGGGGCTTCGTGCCCAAAAGGATCATTACGGACAAACTGCGCTCATATGGGGCCGCCAAGCGCGAGGTCGCGCCTGGCCTTGATCATTGGTCACACAAGGGGCTCAATAACCGCGCCGAGAACAGCCACTTGCCCTTCCGAAAACGAGAGCGGGTGATGCAAGGCTTCCGATCACCGGGTGGATTACAACGCTTCGTGTCTATGCAATCCGCAACCCGCAATCGTTACTCTGTCCCAGCCCGCCGTCGTTCCGCCCTCACCATTCGCTACCATCGGCTCGAAGCGTTCGAAGCTTGGAAATCCGCGGCACATGCCGCTTGATCAACGACCGGCATGCCAACTTGCTAACTCGACGAGTTAACGTGACAACACCGTTCCGTGACCTGCCGTTGCCGGACGAAGAGGTGAGCGACGATGAGGTTCACGAAGAGGCTGAACTGCTGAACGGCCCGGCGCTCGGCGGGAAGGGGCTCAGCCAGGACGACATCGACGCCCTGTTCGACTGACGTCGCCGCAGCAGTCGTTCGAGCTGTCAGCGCAAAGTCAGACGATCCACCGGCGCGTAATCGTCGCTGAGAAGCACAGCGGTAGCGACGCCGGGAACGCTGTCCAGCACGGTCCAGGTACGATTACCCGGTGCGGTCTCGCTGATCGGTGATCGGTCCATTGGGTCGTTCGAGGCCAGTACCGCGAAGGTCGATCGACCACCGTGCCGGGTTTCCGCATCCGACGACACCCAGACCGCCACGTTCGGGAACACCTGTTCCAAGGTGCGGACGAGGGCCGCGAGGAAACGCGGATGCTGTGCCCAGTCGTGCGCGTTGATGGCATAGACCCCGGCCTCGGTCAGATGGGCGCGGACCTGTCGGTGGAACTCCACGCTGACCAGATGCGCCGGCATGGTGTGACCGGAATACGCATCGGAGAAAACCAGATCGTACCGGTCGGCCGTTCGGCGCAGGATCGAGCGCGCGTCGTCATCGTGAATTCGAATGCGGTCATGGTCCCGACGGAAGCCGATCGTCTTGGCGAACGCGGTAACGGCTGGGTCGATCTCGGCGACCGTGGCCACCATATTCGGCCAGCGCTCGACCCATCGCATCGGCAGCGAGTAGCCGCCTCCGCCGATGAAAAAGGCGGTCCAGTCCGCGCCCGGCGGGTGGCGGCGGTCCGCCCAGGCATCGAGAAAGGCATGCGGATTGATGGCGAGACGTGTCGACCCGTCGGTCGGTTCCACGCTCTGAATCCAGCCATCCATGAACAGGCCATGACTTGGGAAGCCGGCCCAGTTGGTGGTGTCGACGTCATTCAGGCAGAAGTAGCGGCTCTCGACTGTGCAGTACCGCGGTACCACCAGGGCAAGGCCGGCTTCGGCGAGGATGACCAGAAGCGCGCAACCCCCGATGATCGGAGCGGTCAGCCCGCGCAGGTACAGCGCAGCGGCAATAACTTCGGCGCCAGCGACCAGCGCCAGCGAGCCGATCGATCCGATCCATTGCAGCAGGATGAAGCCGGCCAGCCCGGTACCGACGATGGCACCGGCGGCACCCAGGGCGAACATCCGGCCAATGACCGCCCCGGGATGCGTTGGTGCCTCGGCCACTGCAAGCGCGGTCAGGATCGGTGTGACGGCTCCGGCAAGCAGGCTTGGCGCCAGAAAACAGGTGGCTGCGACCGTCACCGTGGCAGCCATCCAACCGATCCCGGCGGCCTCGGCTACGGCATGCACCGGGCCGATCAGCAGGATCGGCACCGGCGTTATGGCGGCGGTCGCGACCAGCAAGGCGAATACCCGACGCCTAGCCTGATCCGGCCCGCAATCCGCCAGACGCCCGCCGATCCAGTGCCCGACGCTGAGACCGGCCAGCACGGTGGTGATCACCGCGGTCCAGCTGAATACCGTCATGCCGACCAGCGGGGCCATCATGCGCGCGGCGACGATCTCGACGACCATGGACCCGGCCGAGACGATCACCATGGCGATGGCGTGGCGCATTTCCGACTCCAGACGATGCTCTTGTTGAATTACCCGATGTTCCCATTAAATTAAAATATTGATTTGTCTCAGGGAAATGATGATGCGGATGGGCATGCAGGAACCAACCAACACGCAAACCGAGAGTACCAAGACACTGCAAAGCGCCGAGCGGAGGCGGGCGTTGGTTCGATTGGGATTGGCCGTGGGAGCGGCGTATATCGCGCCGACGGTGCTGTCGATCGACCGCAGCGCCTGGGCTATGGGTCCATCCTGCGCCAAGAACCCCAAGGGCTGCTGACCGGCCAAGCGTCATTCCGACCCTGAATCTGGCCGCTATCCTAAGGTCGAAAACGAGTTCATGATTGTGTCCACCGTTGTTGACGAGAGTCGGTTCCGTCCGCTTCTGAAGGATACGCCAATGATCGTCGCGAAACCGCCGCTAGCAGTTCAGAAGTCTATCGATGGTCAGCTTGATGCGCCGAACGACCGTCGGCGCGCTTTGGTGCGTCTTGGTCTGGCGATTGGAGGGGTCTATGTCGCTCCGACCATCCTGTCGATCGATCGAAAGGCATGGGCAATGGGACCATCCTGTGCGGTGAACCCGAAGAATTGCTGAACGATCGTACTGGCGCATTGCGAACAGCCGCTGGCCTGGTTCAGCGCCCGCTGCCTATCCCAGTTGATATCGTGCAAGCACTGACTCTGGCGGCGCCTGGGTGGGCGAGGATCATTGCCGATGGTGACGACATCTCGGTGGAGCCGGAGGGGGCCGGTCTGCGCGTTCGAGCCAACGGCATTGACCAACTTGCCGACGACGCCTGGGAGGCCGCGCACTGGGTTCTGGCCGGAGCAATCGCGGCTCGGGTCGAGGCGACGCCCGGTGCGCTGGTCCTGAACGCCGGGGCCGCCCTGCTTGCCGACGCGGCGGTGGTGTTCGCCGGCGAAAGCCACGCGGGTAAGAGTTCGGTGGCGCTGCACCTGGCGGCCTCCGGTGTTCCTTTGCTCGGCGACGACCGGCTGATCCTCGGGACCGAAACCGACCTGCCGACCGCCGCCGGGCTCGGCCTAGCGCGCAAAGTTCGCACGCCGCTGCCCGACGACTTCAGCGAGAGCGCTTGTCGACTGGCGGCCGGCACCCGAGCCGGGCACGGCGGCGGCGCCGATGTTCTGGCCTGGGACCCGGCGATCGATCGTCCCGCTGGCACCACGGCTGCCATAGCTCGCATTGTGTTGCTGCGCCGTGATCCTGAAGTGCGGGCGCCGCGCCTCGTCGGCCTTGGCGCAGCCGAGGCGGTGGCGCGACTGCTGCCGCTGTGCGGCCGCCACGCCGGATCGGCGGTGGCCTTGCTTGAATCTGTGACGCGGCTGGTCCGATCCGTCCCGGTCCTGCGCCTGGAGGCGCCGAATGCGGCGACCGCTGCCGAGTGCCTGATCGACGGGTCGGGTGCGGGGTCGTCATGATCCGGTGGCGGCGCCACCCGGAGGCACAGGCGACCGAGCTTGACGGCGAGGCGTTCCTGGTTCGCCGGGACCGCGATGCGATCCTGCACCTGAACCCGACGGCCACCGCGCTGTGGCGGGCGCTTGATGAGCCTACCAGTCGGGATGAGTTGGTCGATGTTTTCGCCTTGGCGTACCCGGAGGAACCGGCCGACCGGCTGACGGGGGACCTTGATCGGGCACTCGCGGCGCTGGTGGCGGACGGCATGGTGACGACCGACGATGAATGAGCCGGAGCGAGGGGACGGACCCTTCATCGCCTACTGGCGGCTGGCTCTCGGTCTGCCGGGGGAACTGGACCGGTTGGTTGCCGACGCTGCGGTGGAGCGCCTAGCGATATGGTTGGGGCGCAGCCTGGCACGGTTTCCGGTCGAGCACATGGTGGCGGCGGGCGCGTCCGAAGCTGCCGAAGCAGCGTTCCGCCGGTTGTCCCTGGCGCGCCAGACCGCGACGGTCAATGCCCTGCGGGCCCGGGGCCTGCGAATCCTGCCGATAAAAGGGTACAGCTCCGCGAGATTCTACGACCCGCCCTGGAAGCGAATTCTCGGTGATCTGGACCTGCTGGTGCGGCCGTCAGAGCTCACTGCGCTGGTCCACGAACTGGGCGCAATGGGTTTCCAGGCCGTGCCTTCGCCCCAGGGGGCGCTTGGTGTCACCTCGGATGTCAGCTTCCACCCGATGGTTTCGGCCGATGGCTTGGTGTCCGTCGATATCCACACCGCGCTTGACGCGTTTCCGCTGTCGTCGGTGCTTGGTGCCGACGCGGTCTTCGGTGACGCAGACACCACGGGTCTCGGGCTTGCGCCGCATCATGCGGTCATTGCTGCACTATCCAATTTGGCCAAGGAACGGTTCGGTCCCTATTCGGTACGGCACCTGTTGGATCTTGGACGGCTGGCCTTGCAGGAGACCGTCGATTGGCCGGCGGTCGACCGGATCGTCGTGGCAGCCGGCCTCGGTCCGGCGCATGCCACCGCCCTTGGGGCGCTCCTCCGGGTCGGAGTGCCGTCCGGACGGTTGCCTGCCGGGATCGACCCGGCGTTCGGGCCGGCGATCCGGTTGGCGCGCGCGCTGGGCCACCTTCGCTTGGACCAGCCGAGCCGGTTGGCGAAAATCGTCCGGGAACTGACGTGGTGCTACACGCCGGGCACAATCGTTCGAATCTGGTGGTTCCGGATCGCCGGGCTGCTGCGGCCGCGGTCCGGCATGCCGCCTGGAGCCAATGCCGTGGGACCGGACCGGCAGACTCGATGATTCTTGGCGGAGGTGGGGAGTGGAGCGGGCGACCGGGATCGAACCGGCATAAACAGCTTGGAAGGCTGTTGTTCTACCATTGAACTACGCCCGCAACGGCCGCGCACTCTACTCAAGACGATGCCGGATTGCCAGCGCCGAGCGCACTGTCAATCGCGTCAATCGGTCGCTCGTGCTATCACCCTCTGGCGAACCCCGACAGCGTCGAGGAAGCGATCGTGAGCGATCAACCGGCCGTCCCGGCCGACACTCAACCAATCCATCCGGACATTGACTGGCAGGCGTCGCTGCTGGCCGCCAAGGTGCTGCGCCGGGTGATGACCCTGGCCCAGGCGTGCGATGAACTGGCGGCGTGGCAGGCCGACGCGGGAGGCAAAAGCGGGGAGTGGCGGGCGGTCGAGCCGCGCGCCCTGATTATCACCCACATGATGAACAGCCTGCTGTCGCGCGGCTATTGAGACGGCTGGTCGCATGTCCTTCGGGCGGGGCGGCGGTCATGATCGCGGCTTCTGTTTGCCAAATGACCGAGACGCCTCGCTTCGGAAGGATGCCCTGATGACGAAAGCCCGATGGAGCGCACCGGCTCTTGCCGCCTGCGCGCTGACGATCTTCGCGGTTGCCGGGACCGCGCACGCCGACGGTGATTCAGCCGCCGGCAAGACGGTGTTCCGCAAATGCGTGGCCTGCCACACCGTTCAAGCCAACAAGCACCGCATCGGCCCAAGTTTGGCGGGGATCGCCGGTCGGACCGCCGGGACTTCGGAAGGGTTCAAGTTCTCCGATGCGATGAAGGCGTTCGGAGCTGATGGCAAGATCTGGGACGATGCAACCCTCGATGCCTATCTGGCCGATCCCAAGGGAGTGGTCAAAGGCACCAAGATGGCGTTCGCCGGTCTGAAGGATGCCCAGGACCGTGCCGACGTGATCGCCTATCTGAAGGCCGCCAACGGCGAGTAGGCTGGCTGTCAGTGCGACGCACAGACTGGAGGAAGCCATGGATCCGCGCACGGGCACCGAAGCCCTGATCCACCGTTACTATGAGGCGTTCAACCGAGGCGATGCCGAGGGCATGGCATCCTGCCTTGCCGACGACGTGGCGCATGACGTCAACCAGGGCGCCCGCCGTAGCGGCGTCGGTGCGTTCCGGGAGTTCTGCGCCCACATGGCGCGCTGCTACCGGGAGCGGCTGGACGGGTTGGTGATCCTGGCAACCGAAGATGGCAGCCGGGCCGCCGCCGAGTTCATGGTCAACGGTGCGTATCTTGCCACTGACGCCGGACTGCCACCCGCCAAAGGTCAGACCTACCGATTGCCGGCGGGCGCGTTCTTTGAGGTCCGCGACGGCCGGATCGCCCGGGTCACCACCTACTACAACCTGCCGGACTGGATCGCGCAGGTCGGTGGGGCCGCATGACACTCCGGCTTGAGGTGTTGACGCAGGGGCTGGCGCTCGAACGGCTGCTGGAGCCGCTGGCCGACCTGCGGATCGCGGTGTTCCGGGACTGGCCGTATCTGTACGACGGCAACCGGGAGTATGAGGCTTGGTATCTCGGCAAGTTCGCGGCAGCCGACAGTGCGGTCCTGGTCGCGGCGTTCGACGGCGATGCGCTGGTCGGCGCGTCCACCGGGCTACCGATGTCGGCGGAGCATTCGGCGTTCGGCGCACCGTTCGAGGAGCGCGGCTACGCGATCGAGCGGCTGTTCTACGGGGCCGAGACGATCCTGCTGCCCGCGTATCGCGGGCGCGGCCTGTACCGCCAGTTTTTCCAACGGCGCGAGGCGCACGCGCGGGCGCTCGGCCGGTTCGAGCATCTGGCGTTCTGTGGCGTGGTGCGGCCGGACAATCACCCCCTCAGGCCGTCTGACGCGGTGCCGCTCGATCCGGTCTGGCGGCGTTTCGGCTACGTCCGGATGGACGGGGTGACGGCGACATTCGCCTGGAAAGACATCGACCAGGACCACAAGACCGACAAACCGATGCAGTTCTGGATCAGAGCGTTGGCATCGGAGCTGGCTGCCGGCTAAGCCGCGTTGCCGTGCAGGGCGCTGATCTGGTCGGCAAGCGCCAGGATTCGCTCGGCCTCGGCAACGTGCAGCCCCTCCACCAGCTTGCCGTCGACCAGCAGGACGCCTTTGCCCTGGGCCGCCACTTCGGCGTGGGCGGCGGTAATCTTGCGGGCCCAGGCCAGATGCTCGGCCGTCGGCGAGAACACGTCGTTGGCGGCGGCGATGGTCTTGGGATGGATCAGGGTCTTGCCGTCGAATCCGAGTTCCACACCCTGCCGGCACGACGCGGCGAAGCCCTCGTCATCGCCGAGATCGAGGTAAACCCCGTCAAGGATCGCCAGATCGTGGGCGCGCGCCGCCAGCAGGCACAGGCCGAGCGCCGTCATGAACGGCAGCCGATCGGGGGTGTGCAGGCAGTGCAGGTCCTTGGCGAGATCGGAGGTGCCCATCACCATGCCGGCCAGGCGCGGGGTCGCGGCGGCAATCTCGGTAGCGGCCAGCACGCCGCGCGGTGTCTCCATCATGCACCACAGCGCCAAACAGTCCGGCGCGCCATGGGCCGCCAGCACCGCTTCGGCACGGCGCACGGTGTCGGCGCTTTCGACCTTCGGCAGCAGCACGGCGTCGAATGGCTGGCCGGCGGCGAACGCCAGATCGGCGTAGCCCCAGGCGGTGTCCGGTCCGTTGACCCGCAGCACCAGTTCGCGACCGCCGTAGCCGCCGGTCAGCAGCGCGCCGGCGATGGTTTCGCGCGCGGTCTCCTTGGCATCGGGAGCGACTGCATCTTCCAGGTCGACGATGATCACGTCGCAGGGCAGGTCGCGCGCCTTCTCCAGTGCCCGCGGGTTGGAACCGGGCATGTACAGGGCGGAGCGGCGCGGGCGGATCGGGGCGGACATCGGCGTTCTCTGGTCGGATTTCGGCGGCGCAGCCTACTCGCGGGCCGCGGCCTTCGGAAGAGGGCGAGCATGAGGAAATGCGCCTTTCGGTTGCTCCGGGCAAGCCTGAATCAGAAGCCTTCGATCGGCTGCGGAACCGAGTGGCGTCGGCGCTTTGGCGGGCTATAGTCGCGGCCATGCCGATCCTTGCCGTCTCATCGCATGTCGCCGTCGGACACGTGGGCAACGCCGCCGCGGTGCCCGCGCTGGAACGCCTGGGCCACCCGGTCTGGCGGGTCGACACCGTGTCGTTCTCGAACCATCCCGGGCACGGCCACCACACCGGCACCGTCCGGCCGGAGCCTGAGATCCGCGACCTGCTCCAGGGGATCGGTCAGCACACCGGGTGGCGCGGTTGCGCCGGGGTCTATTCGGGCTATCTCGGCGAGGCCGCCGGCGCTCAGGCAATCGCCGACGCGGTTGATGCCGCCCGGTCGATCGAGCCGGAGCTGGTTTATGTCTGCGATCCGGTGATCGGCGACAACGGCCGGGTGTTCGTGCGCGAGGGCGTCGAAAAGGCGGTCCGCGAGCGGCTGGTACCGCGAGCGAACGCGGTCACCCCGAACGCTTTCGAGCTGCAGCGGCTGTCCGGCCACCGGGTCGAGGGTGTGCAGGACGCCCAGGCCGCTGCGGTGGCCATTCTGGAATGGGGGCCGGACATCGTGGTCGGCACCGGCATTCCGGACGGTGACGACCTGGCGATCGTGCTGGTCACGGTCGAATCGAATCACGTGATCCGCACGCCGCGCCGTAATCGGGCGTTCTTCGGGACCGGCGACCTGTTTTCGGCGCTGTTCCTGGCACACTACCTCGACGGACGCGATCCGCAACGGGCCCTGGCCCGCAGCGTCGCTGGCCTCGACGTGGCGACGGCTGCGACGCAGGCTGCCGGAACCGTCGATCTGGCGCTTATCCCGAATCTGGACGCCATTGTGCACGCCGACCGGCCAGACTGAGCGACGACCATAGGAGGGACTCGATGGCCAAGGGCACCGATCGCCCGGCAACCCTTGCCAAGCGGCGCAGCTACGCCGATTTCCTGGAACTCGACACCCTGCTGGGTTTGCAGCACTCGTTCGCCGACAGCGACGACGACTTGCTGCACAACGAACTGCTGTTCGTGATCATCCACCAGGCCGACGAGCTGTGGCTGAAACTGCTGATCCACGAGACCCGGCTGGCCCGCTCCCAGATCGCTGCCGACCGGATCGCCCAGACCCCGAAGGTGCTGACCCGGATGCGCCGGGTGTTGGAACAGCTCTCGCACGCCTGGGACGTGCTCTCGACCATGACTCCGGTCGACTACCTGACGTTCCGCGACCGGCTGGGCAGCGGATCCGGCCTGCAGTCGGCGCAATACCGCGAGTTCGAGTTCCTGCTGGGCGGCCGCGACCGCTCGAAGGTCGACCTGCACCGTGACCGGCCGACGGTTGCCGGACGGCTGGAGGCGACCCTGGCCGAGCCGAGCCTGTACGACGAGGTGCTGCGGCTGCTGGCGCGCCGTGGCTTTGCGATTCCGCAGCAATGCCGCGATCGGGACTGGACGATCGAGCACCAGCCGAGTGCCGAGGTCCGTGCCGCCTGGGTGCAGCTGTACCGGAACGTCGAGGCGCACTGGGATCTGTACGAGCTGGCCGAGAAGCTGGTCGACCTGGAGCACATGCTCGACATCTGGCGCCACCACCATGCCTCGACCGTGGAGCGGGTGATCGGCTTCAAGCAGGGGACCGGCGGGACGTCGGGCGTCGGCTACCTGCGCCAAGCGGTGTTCCGCCGCTTCTTCCCCGACCTGTGGGAATGCCGCACGGAGCTTTAGTTGGAAACATCCCCACCGCCGTCATCCGGGTCGCCGCAAGCAGCGCCCAGGATGACGGCTGAGGGTGGGGAGAGTCGGCCGGGCTCTACGCCGCCTTCTTCAGGTGCCGGGCGATCAGTTCCTCGGCGATCTGCACGGCGTTCAGCGCGGCACCCTTGCGCAGATTGTCGGACACGCACCAGAACACCAGACCGTTCTTCACGGTCGGGTCCTTGCGGATCCGGCTGATGTAGACGGCGTCCTCGCCGGCGCTCTCGACCGGGGTGACGTAGCCTTCGTCGGCGCGGTGGTCGATGACGATCAGGCCCGGGAAGCCCTGCATCGCGGCGCGGGCCGATTTGGCGTCGATCGGCTTCTTGGTCTCGATGAACACCGCTTCGGAATGGCCAACGAACACCGGCACCCGGACGCAGGTCGCAACCACGTCGATGTCCGGATCGAGGATCTTCTTGGTCTCGACCGACATCTTCCACTCTTCCTTGGTGAACCCGTCGTCCATGAAGACGTCGATGTGCGGGATCACGTTGAAGGCGATCTGCTTGGTGAAATTCTCTTTCTCGATCGGGTCGTTCACGAATACGGCGCGGGTCTGATTGAACAACTCGTCCATACCGTCCTTGCCGGCGCCGGAGACCGACTGGTAGGTCGAGACCACCACCCGGGTGATGCCGAACTTGTCGTGCAGCGGCTTCAGCGCGACCACCAGCTGGGCGGTCGAGCAGTTCGGATTGGCGATGATGTTCTTGCGGTCGTAGCGGGCCAGCGCACCGGGGTTCACCTCCGGCACGACCAGCGGCACGTCCGGATCCATGCGGAACGCCGAGCTGTTATCGATCACCACACAGCCGGCCGCGCCGGCCTTCGGGGCGTATTCCTTGCTGACGTCGCCGCCGGCGGAGAACAGCGCGATGTCGGTGGTCGAGAAGTCGTACTTGGAGAGATCCTGGATGGTCAGGACCTTCTCGTCGCCATAGGACACCTGGCCGCCGGCCGACCGGCCGGACGCCAGCGCGATGATCTCGTCGACCGGGAATTTCCGCTCGGACAGGGTGGTCAGCATTTCGCGTCCCACCGCCCCGGTCGCTCCGACGACTGCAACTTTGTAGCCCATGATCTCAACTCCTGTGGCACGCCCGGCATGCGTCTCCGCGGGGTTTAGGTCCCCCAGGCGCCGCGTGCAAGCGTTCGACAGGAGGACCGACCCTTAGAAGGTGGTTTTGCCGAGCTTCGTGGTGGTGGTGGCGAACGCGCCGCAGCGCAGGCAGGGCGAGGACGCGGCGGCGCGAACGGCGCCGTCGGCGTACGTGCGGATCCCGGAACGGATGTCCATCTCGACCATAATCGCGTTCATACGCCAATTCCCGTCGACTGAAAATGGAGATTTCTCGTATCGGGCGGTCAAGTGTTGCAAACTGTTGGCCAACCTTGAAGCTACCGACCAACCGAAGGGCTTGGCGCATCATGCAGGGTGGCGACAACCTCGCGGGAGGCAGTGCACGACCGTATGGCGAAGTGCTGGTCCGGTCGGTCGAACTGAACCTGCACACCGAACTGCGCCAGTATCCCGATCTGCTCGACATGTTGGCATACTGGAACCGTCGGCGCGGCCAGAAGCGCTTCCCCGGTCGTGGCGACATCGATCCGGTCGAGATCCCGCAGTTCTTGCCGCGCATCATGCTGGCCGACGTCCGCCGCGACCCTATGGATTTTCACTACCGTCTGGTTGGGACCGGGATCTGCGACGTCCATTGGTTCGACTTCACGCATTTGACGCCGCGTGAGTTGGAACCGCCGGAATATGCCCAACTGGTGTGGGACGACTATGTCGCGATCGTTGGCCGCGGCGAACCTGTCGCCCACGTCGTGATCTTCGAGAGCGCACGCAAGATCCGCTACTACGCCCGCATCGTGCTGCCGTTGGCGGCCGATGGCGAGACCATCGACATGCTGATGATCGTCGACAGCCGCGAGCAGAACACCAGCGAGCTCAAGGAAATGTTCGAGGCGGTATCGGCGCACACCCCGCCGCTGGACGCGTCCCCGATCTGATGCGGGTCGGCGCCGGCGCCGGTGGCCGGGTCAGCCGGCCGCGAGCTTGTCTAGTTCCTTCAGGATACTGTCGGTCATGGTGGTGGTCGACACCTTGGCCATGCCGGGCTGCATGATGTCGCCGGTGCGGATGCCACCGGACAGCACGTTGTCGATGGCCTTCTCGATCAGGTCGGCGTCCTCGCTCATGTCGAACGAGTAGCGCAGCAGCATCGCGAACGACAGCAGCTCGGCGATCGGGTTGGCCGAACCCTTGCCGGCGATGTCCGGTGCCGAGCCGTGCACGGGCTCGTACAGGGCGTGGCGCCGACCGGTGGTCGGATCCTCGGCACCCAGCGAGGCCGACGGCAGCATGCCGAGCGAGCCGGTCAGCATCGCTGCGCAATCCGACAGGATGTCGCCGAACAGGTTGTCGGTGACGATCACGTCGAACTGCTTGGGGTTGCGGACCAACTGCATGGCGCAGTTGTCGGCGAACATGTTCTCGTACTCGAGACCCTTGCCCTCGGCCTTGTGCAGGTCGGTCATGACCTGGCGCCAGAGCACACCCGACATCATCACGTTGGCCTTCTCGACCGAGGTCACCTTGCCGCGGCGCTTGCGGGCGAGGTCGAAGGCGACCCGGCCGATGCGCTCGATCTCCGGGGTGGTGTAGGCCTGGGTGTCAAAGCCGCGCTTGCCGCCGCCCGGCAGGTCTTCGATGCCGCGCGGCTCGCAGAAGTACACGCCGCCGGTCAGCTCACGCAGGATCATGATGTCCAGTCCGGCCACCAGTTCCTTCTTCAGCGAGGAGTTGTCCGCCATCGACGCGAACACCATGGCCGGACGCAAATTGGCGAACAGGTCCATTTCCTTGCGCAGGCGCAGCAGGCCACGCTCCGGCTTCTTCTCGAACGGCAGGTCGTCGTATTTCGGGCCGCCGACCGCGCCGAACAGCACGGCGTCGGCATCGACCGCGTCGGCCATGGTCTCATCGGTCAGCGGGGTTCCGCTGGCGTCGTAGGCCGCCCCACCGACCAGGCCTTCCTGGACGTCGAACGAGACGGAACGCTTCTTCGCCATCCAGTCGACGACGCGCAAGGTTTCGCGAACCACCTCGGGGCCGATGCCGTCACCCGGCAGTACGAGCAGTTTCTTGTTGGACGCCATGACGCTCCTTGGTCCCCCGAGGCTGGTTCGTGAATGAGCGTTTGCTTATCCGAACCGCCGAGGCGTAGCAAATGGGTTGAATCGATTGAGGGCCGGACAGGCAGCCGGCTGGATGGCCGACCGCTCGTCTGGTCAGGCCCAGGGCTGATCGCGCTTCCGCTTCTCTTCGAAATCGGTAATCCCGCTCTCGCGCTTCATGGTGAGGCCGATGTCGTCGAGTCCGTTCAGCAGGCAATCCTTGCGGTGCGGGTCGATCTCGAACGTCACGCTCTCGCCGTTCGGCCGGCCAATCGTCTGGTGCTCCAGATCGATCTCCAGCACCGCGTTGGAACCCTTGGCGGCGTCGTCCATCAACTCGCGCAGCTGCTGCTTGGTCACCTTGATCGGCAGAATGCCGTTCTTGAAGCAGTTGTTGTAGAAGATGTCGGCGAAGCTGGTGCTGATCACGCAGCGGATGCCGAAGTCGAGCAGCGCCCACGGGGCGTGCTCGCGGCTCGATCCGCAGCCGAAATTGTCGTCGGCCACCAGGATCTGGGCGTTGCGGTACTGCGGCTTGTTGAGCGCGAACTCCGGCTTCTCGTTGCCGTTGTCGTCATACCGCATCTCGGCGAACAGGTGCTTGCCGAGCCCGGTGCGCTTGATGGTCTTCAGGTACTGCTTTGGAATGATCATATCGGTATCGATGTTGATCATGTCGAGCGGTGCGGCGGTACCGCGAAGCTGGTTGAACTTGTCCATCCGTTTTCTCCCGATCCCGTCGTTCAGTTCGCCAGTTCGCGGACGTCGGCCAACCGGCCGGTAATCGCCGCCGCTGCCGCCATCGCGGGGCTGACCAAATGGGTCCGTCCGCCGCGGCCCTGCCGGCCCTCGAAATTGCGGTTCGAGGTCGAAGCGCAACGCTCGCCCGGCTCCAGCTTGTCGGCGTTCATGGCCAGGCACATCGAGCAGCCCGGCTCGCGCCAGTCGAAGCCGGCGGCCTTGAGGATGTCGGCGATGCCCTCGGCCTCGGCCTGCTCCTTCACCAGGCCGGACCCCGGAACCACCATGGCGTGGACGCTGTCGGCGACCTTGCGGCCCTTGGCGATCTCCGCCACGGCGCGCAGGTCCTCGATCCGGCCGTTGGTGCAGGAGCCGATGAACACCTTGTCGACCTTGACCTGATCGATCGGAACGTTCGGCTCCAGGCCCATGTACTTCAGCGAGCGCTCGATCGACGCGCGCTTGGCCGGATCGCTCTCGGCGGCCGGGTCGGGAGTGCGGCCGGTGACCGGCAACACGTCCTGCGGGCTGGTGCCCCAGGTGACCTGCGGCACGATGTCGGCGGCCAGCAGGGTGACTTCCTTGTCGTACACCGCGTCCGGATCCGACGGCAGGGTCCGCCAGTAGTTGACCGCGGCCTCCCAGCCAGCACCCTTCGGCGCCATCGGCCGGCCCTTCAGGTACTCGAAGGTGGTCTCGTCCGGCGCGATCATGCCGGCGCGGGCGCCAGCCTCGATCGTCATGTTGCAGACCGTCATCCGGGCTTCCATCGACATGGCGCGGATCGTGTCGCCGGCGTACTCGATGACATGGCCGGTACCGCCGGCGGTGCCGATCTTGCCGATGATCGCCAGGACCACGTCCTTGGAGGTCACGCCGACCGGCACGGTGCCTTCGACGGTGACCCGCATGTTCTTGGCCGGCGCCTGAACCAGGGTCTGGGTCGCCAGCACGTGCTCAACCTCGGAAGTGCCGATGCCGAAGGCCAGCGAGCCGAAGGCGCCGTGGGTGGCGGTGTGGCTGTCGCCGCAGACGATGGTCATGCCCGGCAGGGTGAAGCCCTGCTCCGGGCCGATGATGTGGACGATGCCCTGGCGGACATCCATCACCGGGAAATAGGGAACGCCGAACGCCTTGACGTTGCTCTCCAGGGTATCGACCTGGATCCGGCTCTCCTCGTCCTCGATCCCGGCGCTGCGGTTGGTGGTCGGGATGTTGTGGTCGGCGACCGCCAGGGTCAGTTCCGGGCGGCGCACCTTGCGGCCGGTGGCGCGTAGTCCCTCGAAGGCTTGCGGGCTGGTGACTTCATGCACCAGGTGGCGGTCGATGTAGACCAGACAGGTCCCGTCCTCCTGGACGTCGACCAGGTGAGCGTCCCAGATCTTGTCGAACAGGGTGCGGGGTTTGGCCATGGCTGCGTGTTCCCTCCTGAACCCGGTCGCGCGCCCGGTCGGCGCGGCCGTGCTTCGTGTGTTCCGAACGCGGGACATTACAAAGATGCAGCCGCCGCGCAAACCGCGAAACGCGCAAGAGGGCTTTGCGCGGGGGAATCGGCCGGGTGAAGCGGCGTCGGTTGGCGAAGCGGGCGGCGTGGCTCGGGGGTCAGTCGGTCGGCGGCTCCATGAAGCTGGCCGGCGGGACCCAGGTTTCGGGCCGGAACCGGTTGGCCCAGCGGCACATGTCCTGGAGAACCGGCAGCAATCCGCGGCCCATCGGGGTCAGGGTGTACTCGAAGCGGACCGGCCGCTCCTGGTAGGGCGCCTTCGCCACCAGACCTGCAGCCTCCATACCGGCGAGCCGGTCGGTCAGGACGTTGGTGGTGATGCGCTCCGGCGACGCCAGGAACTCGGCGAACCGCCGCTTGCCGGTCAGCATGTCGCGCAGGATGACAAGGGTCCAGCGATCCCCGACGATATCCAGCGTCGTCGCGATCGGGCAGCCGGACCGAGGGCCGCGTTTTGAAGCAGAGTTCATGAGCCAGTGACTTGTTGATTGCAATTAACAAGCGTCTATCGTATCGTGGCAACCATCAGTCAACAAACCCCGAGGGAGGAAATGATGTCATCGAAACTGACCGGTGGATGCCTGTGCGGGGCGGTACGCTACCACAGTCCTGCCGAACCGGTCCTTGCGGCTCACTGCCATTGCGACGATTGCCGGCGAAGCAGCGGCACCGGCCACTGCACCCACGTGGTCATGCCCGAATCCGGCTTCACGGTGACCGGCGAGGTGCGCTTTTTCGATCGGCCGGCGGACAGCGGCAGCATGGTCGGCCGCGGCTTTTGCCCGGCGTGCGGTTCGCCGATCTACTCGACCAACAGCATGATGCCCGACAAGGTGTTCATCCGGGCGTCCAGCCTCGACGACCCCGAAGCCGCCAAGCCGGCCATGACGGTGTACGCCAGCCGCGCCCCGTCCTGGGATCCGATCGATCCGGCGCTTCCGGCGTTCCCAGAGATGCCGACAGGCGGGCCGAAGGCGGCCATCCCGGCGGCCTGAGCGGAAAGCGCGGAACCAGTTCAAGCACACAAATGCGCCCCCGGAAGCGGACCTCCGGGGGCGCAATTCATTCAGCCGCAAGGTCTCGGCTCAGGCCTCGGCCTGCTCCGCCGCGGCTGCCTGCTTGGCGGCTGCCTGCTCGGCCTGGTTGGCCTGACGGACGGCCTTCTGCTCGAGCGCGATGGCGCGGTCCTTGGCGGCCGCCTTGCCGGCGACACCGGTGGTCTTCTCGGCGATACGGGCCGACTTACCGGTCAGGCCGCGCAGATAGTAGAGCTTGGCGCGCCGCACCTTGCCGCGCCGGATAAGCTCGACGCCGGCGATCCGCGGCGAATACAGCGGGAATACCCGCTCCACGCCCTCACCGTAGGAGATCTTGCGGACGGTGAACGAGGAGTTCATGCCGTCGCTGCGGCGGGCGATGCAGACGCCTTCGAACGCCTGGATGCGCTCGCGCGTACCTTCGACGACCTTGACGTCGATCCGCACCGTGTCACCGGGGCCGAAATCCGGGAAAGTCCGGTCGGCCGACAGAGCGGCCATCTGCTCGCTCTCGAGCTGTTCGATGATGTTCATGGCGTGGTCTCCGTGTCCTCGTCGTCGGCCGCGGCAACGGCCCGTTCCAGTCTGGCGCGGTGGCGGGCCCAGAGATCGGGGCGCCGTTCCCGCGTGATCCGTTCCGCTTCCCGGCGCCGCCACGCTTTCACGTTGGCATGGTGGCCGCTGGTCAGCACCTCGGGGACGGTCATACCGTTCCATTCCCGAGGCTGCGTGTAGAGGGGGTACTCAAGCAGCCCCTCTTCGAAACTCTCTTCGGCGAGTGTCTCCGCCGCGCCGAGCACTCCCGGTAGCAGGCGGATCGCCGCATCCATCACCGTGATCGCCGCCGGCTCTCCACCGGAGAGCACGAAGTCCCCGAGGCTCATCTCCTCGAGGCCGCGGGCGGCAATCACCCGTTCATCCAATCCCTCGTAGCGCCCGCATAACAGAACCACTCCCGGTTCCGCCGCCAGCGCCTTGGCCCGTGCCTGATCGAACCGTCGGCCGCGCGGACTGAGATAAATCCGCGGTCCGGGCCGGTCCTCGATCGAGGCAAGTGCCGCATCGACGACGTCCGGTCGCATGACCATACCGGCGCCCCCACCGAACGGGGTGTCGTCGACGGAGCGGTGCTTATCGCGCGCGAACTCCCGGATGTCCAGCGCTTTCAGCGTCCAGATCCCGGCCGCCAGCGCCTTGCCGGCGAGCGAGACGCCGAGCGGACCCGGAAACATCTCCGGGAACAGCGTCAGCACCGTTGCGTGCCACGGTTCGCCTCTGGTCTCCGCCTCGTTCATCGGCGATCACTCCGCCCGATCCTGAGCCAGATCCTCGGGCCCTTCGTCGGGCGACTCCTCCGGCGGATCGACCACCATCCGGCCGCCGGCCAGGTCCACTTCGGGAACCATGGCCAAAGTGAACGGCAGCATGTGCTGTCCGCCGCTGGCGTCCACGTACTCCACTAGGTCGCCGGCCCCGAAATCGTGGACCGAGGTCACCCGGCCCAAGGTCTCGCCACCGACCGACACCACCGACAAGCCGATCAGGTCGGCGTGGTAGAAGGCGCCTTCCTCCGGCTCCGGCAACACCGCTCTGGCGACATACAACCGGGTCCCGCGCAACGCTTCGGCAGCGTTGCGGTCCGATACCCCGTCGATCCGCACGATGACCGTATCCTTGTGGCGACCGGTGACCGACAGCTTGAACCGACGGTCGCCGCGCTCGTCCTCGACGGGGCCATACGCCGCCACGTCGTCGGGGTTCTCGGTGAAGGGCTTCACCTTCACCTGACCCCGCACGCCGTGCGCGCCGGCTACCGCCCCAAGACAGACCCGATCGACCACCACCGGCCTCCGACGCGTTCCGCGATCAGGCTTCGGCTTCCGCCGGAGCCTCTTCTGCCGGTGCGGCTGCAGCCGCGGCAGCGGCCTCGGCGGCCTTGGCGGCTTCGGCCTCGGCAGCCTCGACGGCCTGTTTCGCCTTGGTGGCCGCTTCGGCTTCGCGCTCGGCGCGCTTCTTGCCCGGAGCCGACTTCTTCGGCTGCTCGCCGAACTTGAACGGCTCCATCAGGCCGGCTTGGCCGAGCAGCTTGTGCAGGCGGTCGGTCGGACGGGCGCCGACACCCAGCCAATGCTGGATGCGCTCGGCGTTCAGCACGACGCGATCGGCGTGGCCCTGCGGCAGCATCGGGTTGTAGGTGCCGACCTTCTCGACGAAGCGGCCGTCGCGCGGGCTGGTCGCCTCGGCGATGACGATCCGGTAGAACGGCCGCTTCTTGGCGCCACCACGGGCCAGACGGATGCGGAGAGACATGAGGTAGTCCTTTCGGCTTCTTGATCAGTGAGTAGGGTATGCGGTTCGTCGTTCGTGATCCGGCGCGCCTATTTGCGCTTGCCGGGAAATCCGGGGGGCAGGCCGCCCAGGCCGGGCAGGCGCATTCCGCCACCGCCGAGACCCGGCATTCCGCCTCCGGGCATCGGGGGCAGTCCGCCGCCCATGCCGCCGCCTTGCGGAGGTGCCGGCATCCCGCCGCCGCCGCCGAACAGTCCGGCGAGCGCTCCCTTGCCGCCCATCTTGCCGACCTGCTTCATCATCCGCGCCATGTCCTGGTGCTGCTTCAGCACCCGGTTGACGTCCTGCACCTGGGTGCCGGAGCCGGCGGCGATGCGCTTGCGCCGCGAGGCGTTCAGGATCTTCGGGTTGCGCCGCTCCTCGCGGGTCATCGAGGAGATCACGGCTTCCTGGCGCTTCAGCATCTTGTCGTCGACGTTGGCGCCGGCCATCTGCTTCTGCAATTTACCGACCCCGGGCAGCATTCCCATGATGCCGCCGAGCCCGCCGAGCTTGCGGACCTGCTTCAGCTGGGCCGCCATGTCGTCGAGGGTGAAGCTGCCGCGCATCATGCGCTCGGCGGTCTTCTGGGCCTCCTCGGCGTCGATCGTCTCGGCCGCCTTCTCGACCAGGCTGACCACGTCGCCCATGCCGAGGATGCGGCCGGCAAGCCGCTCGGGATGGAAATCCTCGATGTCGTCGACCTTTTCGCCGACGCCCAGCATCTTGATCGGCATGCCGGTGACGCCGCGCATCGACAGCGCTGCACCGCCGCGGCTGTCGCCGTCGACCCGGGTCAGCACGATGCCGGTGATCCCGACCCGCTCGTGGAAATTGGTGGCGGTGGTGACCGCGTCCTGGCCGGTCAGCGCATCGGCGACCAGCAGCACCTCGTGCGGGTTGACCGCGTCGCGCACCGCGCGCACCTCGGCCATCAGGCCTTCGTCGATCGAGGTGCGGCCGGCGGTGTCCAGGATGACGACGTCGTAGCCTTGCAGGCGGCCGGCGGTCATGGCCCGCTTGGCGATCGCCGCTGGGGTCTCGCCGTTGATGATCGGCAGGGTCGCGACCCCGACCTGCTCGCCGAGAATCCGGAGCTGTTCGCGGGCTGCCGGGCGGGTGACGTCGAGCGACGCCATCAGCACCTTCTTGCGGTCGCGCTCGCGCAGCCGCTTGGCGATCTTGGCGGTGGTGGTGGTCTTGCCGCCGCCCTGCAGGCCAACCATCAGGATCGGTACCGGGGCCGGCGCGTTCAGGTTGATCGCCTGGCTGTCCGAGCCGAGCATGTCCACGAGTTCGTCGTGGACGATCTTGACCACCATCTGGCCCGGCGTGACCGAGCGCAGCACCTCGCGGCCGATGGCGCGCTCGCGCACCCGGTCGACGAAGGTCTTGACCACCGGCAGGGCGACGTCGGCCTCGAGCAGGGCGACCCGCACCTCGCGCATGGCGGCCGTGACGTCGGCCTCGCTCAGCGCTCCGCGCTTGCGCAGCCGGTCAAAGACCGATCCCAGTCGTTCGCTCAGTCCTTCAAACACACCGTCGCTCCAAACGAAAACACGCCCGTGCTCGAACCCTCGAGGACGGACGGAACCCGTTAAGGTCTCAGCAGCCATAGCTTTGCCGAGGAGGCGGGTTATACGCGCGCCGCCTCGGAGGGTCAAGGAAAGGCCGACTCGGGCGGCGTGCCGCCCCCCGTTCGGACTCAGTCGCGGTCCGGCGCGCCGAGCGGAAACAGCGGGCGGTAGGGCCGGGCCTCGTCGACGGCCCGGGCGAAGGACGGTCTGGACAGAAGCCGCTGCCGGTAGGCGCGGAGATTGGCGAAGCGCTCGTCGATCGGATGGCTCCAGTCGGCATAGAACAAGGACGGGGCGGCCGCGCAGTCGGCCAGGGTGAACCGGTCGCCGCACGCCCATTCGCGTTGCGCCATCAGGTGGTCAAGCCAGCCATAGGCGGTGTCCAGCATCCGGAGGGCGTCCGCGACGCCGTGCGGGTCACGCTTGTCTTCATCGCGGATGCTGTCGAACACGAGCTTCTGTTGCGGGGTCGAGACGTAGTTGTCGAACACCCGATCCATCATCCGCACATCCAGTGCCGCCTTCGGATCCTGCGGCACCAGCCGGATGGATCCCGGGTAGTGAAGGTCGAGATGCTCGACGATGATGCTCGCCTCCAGGATCGTGCGGTCGCCATCGACCAGGATCGGGAATCGCTGAAGCGGCCACAGCGCCTGGAACTCGGTATACGTCTGGACGTCATCGGGACCGAGCATGCGAAACTGGAATGGGGTGTCGTTCTCGTAGAAGGCGATCAGGGCTTTCTGGCAGTACGACGACAACGGATGGGCGTAGAGCATCAAGGCCACGACGGTCTCCTGTAGGGTCTTGCTGACCTAGCGGCCATTGACAATTAAAGAGTTGATATCAACTTATTTGAATAACAGCAATGCCAAACCGGCGGGATCATCCGGGAAAAGCTGCTCGCCGAGGAAGCAGGTAACCGACGCTCGCGCTAGCCGGGCGCTATCAGGCGCCGCGCTCGATCTCGGCAATGATCTGGTGGTTCCGCTCGCGCGCCAAGCCGGGGATCAGGAACAGGTCGACCACCCACCAGATCGCCGGGAGGGCCAGGATGATGAAGCCGATGTAGATGACCGACAGCACGGTGCCGACGACCCAAAGGGCCAGGAGAATTAGCCCGCTGGTGACGTAGCCGAGATAGAACCGGTGGGCGCCGAGCCAACCCAGGAAGAACCACAGCAGATAGGCGATCAAGGTCGACTTCTTGTTGGCCTCGAACCGCATCAGGCGGCCGGCTTCATCCATCCGGCCATCGCCGGTTCCGCTGCTCTCGGTCATCGTCGATTCCCCCTCATTGGTCGCTGTCGAGCAGGATACGTGATTCGTACGACCTATGGGAGAGCCAGGACCGGCGCCGTAGCGCTGGTCCTGTAGCCGATCAGGCCGCGAAGTCGGCCTCGGTCATGCCGATCTCCAGCCCGGCCTGACGCATCTCGCCCCAGGTGTTGTCGTCGATCCAGATGCCCTTGGCGGCGCGCTCGGCCATCGCCTCGCGCTCCGGGTCGCCGGGGAAGCGGACCTTGTCGAACCCGACCGCCGTCTTGGACGACGAGACGTGCTCGACCAACTGGTCGATCTCGGAGCGGAACGGGATGTCGGCGCCGAAGCCCTTGGGGTCGATCACGATCATCAGCATGTTGTTGCAGATCGTGTTCTGGTCCATCAGCTCTTCGCGAGCGGTGCCGCCGCCGGTCAGGCCGGCCGCCAGGATCTCGCAGATCATCGCAAGCCCGTAGCCCTTGTGCTGGCCGAAGCTCAGCATCGCGCCGTACGGCTCCTCGAAGATCACCTTGGGGTCGTCGGTCGGCAGTCCGTCCGGCCCGACCAGCGCGTCGGCCGGGGTCTTCTTGCCGGCGTAGTAGGCGACCCGCACCTTGCCCTGGGCGACCCGCGAGGTCGCCATGTCGAGCACGATCATCGGGGTCTTGTCGGTCGCCGGGATCGCCGTGCAGTACGGGTTGGTCGAGTAGCGCGCCTCGAACCCGCCATACGGTGCCACATAGGGCCGGTGCCCGGTGGTGTTGACATAGTGAATCGAGATCAGGCCGGCCTCGGCGCACATCTCGCCCCACGCGCCGATACGGCCCATGTGGTGGGTCCGGCGCAGCCCGACGATGGCGGCCCCCTTCTCCTTGGCGCGGGCGATCGCCATCTCGGTGGCTTCCCGGCACACCGTTTGGCCGTAGCCCATGTTGCCGTCGAGCAGCAGGTAGACGCCGTTGTCGGTGATCACCGACGGCCGGACACCGAGATTCATGGTGCCGGCGCGGGCGTGCTTCATGTAGCGCGGGGCCAGCCCGACGCCGTGGCTGTCGTGGCCCATCAGGTTGGCCTGGACCAGATTGGTCGCAACGGTCTCGGCTTCGGCCAGATCGCTGCCCGCGCCCTGGATCATGCGCGTGACGATGCCGGTCAAGCGCTCGTGCCCGATGATCATCGGTTTGTGTCTCCCTTGGATGCCGCGTTATTCGGGTGGGTCTTCGGAGTGGTTGCGCAGAAGCCTACACCCTCTCTATATCTGCCGTCATGAGTGGTTTGGCCTTCACCAAGATGCACGGCCTCGGCAACGACTTCGTCGTGGTCGACGGGCGGGTGCACCCGGCGACGTTGTCCGAGGTCCAGTACCGGGCGGTCGGCGACCGGCGGCGCGGCGTGGGCTACGACCAGTTCCTGACGATCCTGCCGGCGCGCAACGGCGGTACCGCCTACATGGCGATCCACAACCCGGATGGCACCGAGGCCCAGGCCTGCGGCAACGGCACGCGCTGCGTCGCCGCCGTGCTGATGGGCGAGACCGGGCAGAGCGAAGTGGCGATCGAAACGATCGCCGGTCGGCTGATCTGCACCGACGCCGGCGACGGCCGGGTGACGGTCGACATGGGGCCGGCCAACCTTGACTGGCGCGCGATTCCGTTGGCGTCCGATACCGACACGCTGTCGGTGACCGTGCCCGAGGCGGGCACCTTCGGCCCGGCGACCGCCGTTAACATGGGCAACCCGCACGCGGTGTTCTTCGTGCCGGACGCCGAGGCGGTCGATTTGAGCACCGTCGGCCCGCGCATCGAGCACAGCGCAGTGTTTCCCGAGCGGGCGAACATCGAGTTCGTGACCGTTCTGGCCCGCGACCGCCTGCGCATGCGGGTGTGGGAACGCAGCGCCGGCATCACCCAGGCCTGCGGCTCCGGCGCCTGCGCGGCGTTGGTGGCGGCGGTCCGGCGCGGCCTGACCGAGCGGCGGGCCACCGTCGTTCTGGACGGCGGGCCGCTGGAGATCTTCTGGCGTTCGGACGGGCATGTTGAAATGACCGGGCCGGTGGCGACGAGTTTTGCGGGGACCCTTGATGACAGGCTCCTGGCCGGTTGATGGCGGCCGCAAAGGCGGGCGGGCAACGACAATGTCTTTAAGTGTTCTGGCCCGGCCGCGGCTGACGGCGGCCGATGCGGCCTGGGTACGGGTGCTGCGCGACCGGCACGCCAGCGGGCTGGACGCCCCGGAAATCGGACCGCATGTGACGCTGGTGTTTCCAACGGAATCGACCGACGCCACCACTGCCACAGGGCATCTCGCGGTGGTGGCCGGCGAGACAGCTGCTTTCTCCCTGGCGTTCCGCTGCGCGCTGCCGGTGCTCGATCCGCAATCCGGCGGCACCTACATCTATCTGGTTCCGGACGAAGGGTTCTCTACCCTGGTTCGGTTGCACGACCGGCTGTACTCCGGGCCGTTCGCCGACGCCCTGAACCTGGACATCCCCTACATCCCGCACATCACCCTCGGGCGGATCGCCGAGGCCAAGCTGGCGCGGGCGCTGGCCGACGATCTGAACAGCCAGGAGCCGGAAATCCAGGCTCGCCTGGAGACCGTGGAGCTGTTCCATCTGGACCGGAAAGGCCCGGCCCGGCGGCTTGCGGAGATCGCCCTGCGGGGCTGACCCGACGGTGCTGCGGCCGGCGAAGGGCTTGCATTCGCCCGTCGGCGCGGGCATCTACCGGCCATGACCCACGAATCGCCTCAGCAGGCACCCGGCGCCAACCGGGTCGAGACCTTCGGCTGTCGGCTGAACGCCTACGAGTCCGAGGTGATCCGCGGGCATCTGGACGCCGCTGGCAAGTCCGGCACCATCGTGGTCAACACCTGCGCCGTCACTTCCGAAGCCGAACGCCAGGCCCGCCAGTCGATCCGCCGGCTGGCGCGCGAGAATCCAGGTGCCGAGATCGTGGTCACCGGCTGCGCCGCGCAGATCGATCCGGCGCGCTACGCCGCGATCGACGGCGTGACCCGGGTTGTCGGCAACGAAGAGAAGATGCAGGCCGGCACCTGGAGCGACACCGCGCCGCCGGCTATCCACGTCACCGATATCATGGAAGTGCGCGAGACCGCCGCGCACCTGGTCTCAGAGTTCGACGGCCGCGCCCGCGCGTTCGTCCAGGTCCAGCAGGGCTGCGACCACCGCTGCACCTTCTGCATCATCCCTTACGGGCGCGGCAACAGCCGCTCGGTGCCGATCGGCGCCATCGTCGAGCAGGTCCGCGCCCTGGCGGCCGGCGGCTATCGCGAGATCGTACTGACCGGGGTCGACGTCACCTCCTTCGGCGGCGACCTGCCGGGCCGGCCCTCGCTGGGCCAGATGATGCGCCGGCTGCTGGCCCTGGTGCCGGAGCTGGAGCGGCTGCGGCTGTCCTCGGTCGATCCGGTGGAGATCGACGAGGATCTGTTCCGGCTGATCGCCGACGAGCCCCGGCTGATGCCGCATCTGCATCTGTCGCTGCAGGCCGGCGACGACATGGTGTTGAAGCGCATGAAGCGCCGGCACCTGCGCGACGACGTGTTCCGGCTGGTGGAGCGGGTGCGGGCGCTGCGCCCCGGCACCGCGTTCGGCGCCGACGTGATCGCCGGCTTCCCGACCGAAAGCGACGCGATGTTCGAGAACACCGCGGCATTGCTGACCGACCTCGGCATCCAGCATCTGCACGTGTTTCCGTATTCGCCGCGGCCCGGCACGCCGGCCGCCCGGATGCCGCAGGTGCCCGGTGACATCCGCAAGGCGCGGGCCGCCCGGCTGCGGGATATCGGTGCCGCCAACCTCGAGTCCTGGACGGCCGGGCTGGTCGGACGAGACGACCGGGTGCTGATCGAGGTCGACGGGGCCGGTCGGGGCGAGAGCTTCGCGCCGATCGTGCTGGAGGCCGGGCCAGCTGTGGCGGCTGGTACGGTGGTGCCGGTAACGCTGCTCGGCGTCGAGGGCGGGCGGCTGATCGGCCGGCCGTGGATCCGCGCCGCCGCATGAGGATGTCCGAATGAGTGCCGAGCCCGCGTCGCCGGAACGCAAGGGCTGGTTCGCCCGGCTGCGCGATGGATTGGCGAAGTCGTCGCGCCGGCTGGCCGACGGCATCACCAGTCTGTTCGTCAAGCGCCGGCTGGATGCGGCCACGCTGGAGGAACTCGAAGACCTGCTGATCACCGCCGATCTCGGGGTCGAGACCGCGGCGAAGCTCACGGCCAACCTAGCCCGCGAGAAATTCGACAAGGAGGTCACCGGCGATGAGGTGCGTGCGGCGTTCGCCGCCGACATCGCCGCTATCCTGGCCCCGGTCGCGGTACCGCTTGAACCCCGCGAGATCGCCAACAAGCCGTTCGTGGTGCTGATGGTCGGGGTCAACGGCTCCGGCAAGACCACCACCATCGGCAAGCTGGCCCGGCAATGGACCGACGCCGGCAAGTCGGTGGTGCTGGCGGCCGGCGACACTTTCCGGGCCGCCGCCGTCGAGCAGCTCCGGGTGTGGGGCGAGCGCAGCGGATGCCCGGTGATCGAGAAGCCGCATGGCGCCGACGCCGCCGCCCTGGCATTCGACGCCCTGGTCGAGGCACGGGAGCGCAAGGCCGATGTCTTGATCATCGACACCGCCGGCCGGCTGCAGAACAAGGCGGGGCTGATGGAAGAACTGGCCAAGGTGATCCGGGTGCTGAAGAAGCAGGACCCTGAGGCGCCGCACGCCACCGTCCTGGTGCTGGACGGCACGGTCGGCCAGAACGCCCACGCCCAGGTCAAGACGTTCCGCGAGATGGTCAACGTCACCGGCCTGATCGTCACCAAGCTGGACGGCTCGGCTCGCGGCGGTATCGTGGTTGCGTTGGCCCAGAGCCAGGGCCTGCCGGTCCACGCGGTCGGTGTCGGAGAGGGTATCGACGATCTGCACCCGTTCGAGCCTGACGCCTTCGCCCGCTCCCTGATGGGGATCGAGGGCTAGTCGACCGCTCGCAGCCGGACCCAGCGGACGTCCGACAGTCCGGCGTCGTTGATCGCCGAGGGCACCTCGCTGGGCGAGTCGAAGATCGTCATGCCGAGCACATGATCGGCGGGTCCTTCGCCGATGCCGAGCGGCAGAACGACGCGGCGACCGCGGATCCGCCAACCGGCGTTGGTCGGATGCTCGCTGTCGGTGTAGCAGGCGGCGGGCTCGCTGATGATGCGTCGCCAGCGGTCGAAGATCTGCCGGGTGACCTCCAGCGGGAACAGGTCGCTGCTGCGTTTGCCGGCGAGGGTCAGGCCGTGACGCTCGTTGATCGCCTCGCCGGCCAGGCGGTAGACGAAGTCCGCTCCGCCGTCGATGACCCGGACCACGTACAGCCGGGATAGCGCCCAGGGCACGTCGACCGGATCGAACTCCCCGAAGCTCGGCATCGGCCGACCGTCGGCCTTGGCGATCCAGTAGGCAACCAGTCGCCGAAGGTCGTTCGGTGCGCCATCCGGCAGCAGTTGGTCGGGAGACCGGAACGTGGCGGGAGGAGTCAACGGGTCAACACTCTGCGTCTTGCCGCTCAGAACATCGTCTCGACGACCCGGTCGGGCGGGGTGTGGGCGTCGGCGAACGTGCGGATGTTGACGATCACCCGTTCGCCCATGTCGCGGCGGCCCTCGATGGTGGCCGAGCCCATGTGCGGCAGCAGCACCACGTTGTCGAGCGACAGCATGTCGGAATTGACCTTCGGCTCGTGCTCGTAGACGTCAAGCCCGGCGCCGGCGATCCGCTTTTCGTCCAGGGCCTCGGTCAGCGCGGCCTCGTCGATCACCTCGCCGCGTGCCGTGTTGACGATGTAGGCGTGTGGCTGCATCAGGCCGATCCGGCGGCGGTTGATCAGGTGGAAGGTCGCCGGGGTGTGTGGGCAGTTGACCGACACGATGTCCATCCGCCCCATCATCTGGTCCAGATTGTCCCAGTAGGTCGCCTCAAGCTCGGCCTCAAGGTCCGGATGGACCCGGTGGCGGTTGTGGTAGTGCACCGACAGGCCGAATCCGCGGGCACGCCGCGCCACCGCCGATCCGATCCGGCCCATGCCGACGATGCCGAGCCGTTTGCCGTGGATGCGGTGGCCGAGCATGCCGGTTGGCGACCACCCGTTCCAGGTTCCGGTTTGAATCAGCGCGTTGCCTTCGACGATCCGGCGCGGCACCGCCAGGATCAGCGCCATGGTCATGTCGGCGGTGTCCTCGGTCAGGACACCGGGGGTGTTGGTGATGGTGATGTGCCGGGCCTTGGCGGCGCGCAGGTCGATGTGGTCGACGCCGGTGCCGAACGACGCGATCAGCTTCAGGCGTTCTCCGGCCTGCTCGATCAGGCCGGCATCGATCCGGTCGGTGACCGTCGGCACCAGCACGTCGGCCTCGCGCATCGCCGCCGCCAACTCGTCGCGGGTCATCGGCTGGTCGCTCAGGTTCAACCGGGTCCGGAACAACTCCATCATCCGGGTTTCGACCGCGTCCGGCAGCTTGCGCGTGACGATGACCAGCGGCTTTGTCTGCGGCATGAGTTCCTCCCGGCCCAGTGGTGCTCGTCGTCCACGAAGGCCTCGATGACCGGCGTCGGCCCCGGCCTTCGGTTAGCAGGGCCGTGGCCGGCTGTCACGCACCCCGTGCAATTCGGCGCATATTGTAGGCATGCTGCTTAACGAACGCTATCGATAGCGGTATAACGGACCTGATGATGAGGATAGTGATCGGACCTATGCAGCGTGCAGCCCTTCTTGCCCTTCTCGTCCTCTGGGCGTTGGCCGGGCCGGCAATTGCGGCCACGGTTGGGACCGAGACTGGCCTGCCGATCCCGCGTTACGTGACGCTGCGGGCGAAGGAGGTCAACGTCCGCGCCGGGCCGGGGGTGCGCTATCCGATCGAATGGGTCTATCAGCGGCCGAACTTGCCGGTCGAAGTGATCGCCGAGTTCGACACGTGGCGCAAGATCCGCGATCCCGACGGCACCGAGGGTTGGGTGCACCAGCAGATGCTGTCTGGCCGACGCGCCGTCCTGGTGATTGGCGCCGAGCGCCTGCTGCGCCGGACCCCGGAACCGAACGCACCGACCGTGGCTCGTCTTGAGATCGGCGTTATCGGCTGGCTCGACGGCTGCCGGCAGGACTGGTGCGAGGTCGACGTCGCCGGGATGGACGGTTGGATCCCGCGCAGCCACATCTGGGGCGTACGGGCCGACGAGGCCTTGAAGAAGTAAGAGCCCTCTGCTCGGCTTGGCGCGCCTGCCGATTGACGCCGGCACGACTCCCGATATCATTCAGCGTCCTCCGATCGACATCGATGGCGGCCAATGGTTCGTCCGATAGCCCTGGCTGCGTTGGTCTTGTTGGTGGCGTCCCCAGCCTATGCACAACCGGACTCCGGATTCGCCAGCCTGGTCGCAGGCTTCGCGCACCCGGTCCTGGGATTCGACCATCTGCTGGCGATGGTCGCGGTCGGCCTGTTGTCGGTGCAGATCGGCGGTCGCGCGGTTTGGATCGTACCCACGGCATTCGTCGTGTTTCTCGGGACCGGTGGCGGGCTCGGCTTGTCGGGTGTCCCGTTGCCCCAGGTCGAGGGGGTGATCGCGCTGTCGGTCCTGGCACTCGGCCTCGCCATCGCGTTGTCGGTCACTTTGCCGATCCAGATCGCGATTGCCGTGGTCGGGCTGTTCGCGGTCTTTCACGGCCATGCCCACGGTGAGGAAATTCCGAACTTGGCTGACCCCGCAGGCTTTGTCGCCGGGTTCATGCTCGCGTCGGCCCTGCTTCACCTCACCGGTGTCGGCCTCGGCATCCTGGCGGCCCGCCCGCACCTGCGGGCGCTGCTCGGGGCCGGCTGCGCCGGTATCGGGCTCCACATGCTGCTGCTGTCCTATGAGATCATCTGACGGCGCTCCGGTCAGCGCACGGGAACCGGTACCGCCACGGGTACGGTCCCATCGGGGCCGAAGTCGAGCGTCAGCTTGACCTGGGCGGCGTCGGCATCCAGGCCGGCGAGCGCCAGCCGGTAGCGACCATCGCCGAGGCGGGCCAGTTCGTTCGGGTCCAGCCGCAGGAATTCAACCGGTTGCTCGGTGACGATGCCGAGCACGCTGCGCTGCCGGGTGAAGGTGACGGTCCGCGCACCGTCGCCGGCAATGTGGCGCAAGGTCAGGGTGGCGCCTCCCTCGTTCAGGATTTCAACCACCAACGCCAGTTTATCGCCATCCCAGCGCGCTGATTTCAACCACGCCGACGCGCCGTGCCCGGAGTGCGCGTCGGTATAGGTCGGCAGCATGATCAGCAGGAACAGCGCCCCTTGCAGCAGACCGGTCATCCCCGCCCTCCTGTCGGATTGCAGCGCATTGCCGGCGCCGCCCCGGAGTGTCCGAGGCGACGCCGACGGACCCTCACATCATCGATTCTTTCTGCTTTTCGAACGGCACCACGTCGGTCGAGAAGATGACCACCGGCTTGTCGGAAGTGTTCTCCCACCAGTGGATGTGGCCGGCACCGGATTCCGGGGTGGTGTCGCCGGGCTTGTGGATGATCGGTACCGCGCAGAAGGCGTTGTGCTCGACGATCTCGCCTTCGACGATGTGCACGATCGACGGCCGGTCGTTGTGCGCGTGGGTCGGCACCACGCCGTGCGGCGCGATGGTCAGCTTGCGCAGCCGCAGCATGAAATTGCCCATGCCGCGCCAGCCGGTCAGGTCGACGGTGCTGAGGATCGGCCGGTCGACGCCGATGTCCGGCGCGTCCGCCAGATCGCGGGCCTTGGTCAGGGTCTGGCCGGCGGGGCACTCACCGGCAATGGCGGTCCCACCGCCGGCAACGAGGATTGCGGTCGCGGCCAGCGCGGCCAGGATGCGGTTCGACATGGTTCATCTCCGTTTTCAGGGCCGGGCCCTCCCAGCGTGGCCGTCAATGTCGGGCGACCACGCCGCGATCGGAAATGCCGTTCACCTATGGTGTCGATAGCGCGCAGGAATTGGCGGAAGCGGGATGCCGGCCGCCGGAACGTTCAGTCGAAGTCCTTCGCCAGGGCCGCCTGCACGTCGTCGCTGAGCACCGTCATGTGGCTGTAGTTCGGGTGTTTGATGCCGAGCACAGCTTCGGTCTTCGGGTCGGCGAACTTGGCGGCCTGGGCGTCGGTGAAGTGGAAGTGCACGAACTGCACCGACGACGCCTTGCCGTCGGCGGTGGTCCGGTCGACATCCTCCTCCGACGTCGCGACGATCTCCTCGCCGCCGAAGCGCAGGAACACGGTCTCCTCGACCCCGCCCAGGGTCGACAGGACGTTCTTGCGCACGACCGGGTTGTCGATCTCGAACATCAGGGTGGCGACCAACTCGCGGCCCTGGGGGATCAGCGGGTTGTACGCCGACAACTCGTCGAGGATCTGCTCCTCGCCGCCGCGCTCGATGAACAGCATCTCGTGGACCTGCTGCCACATCGTCTCGTAGTTCTCGAAGTAGAACGTGGCGTGCGGGCCGAGCGGCACCCGGCGGTTGCGCTTCAGCTGGACCAGGGCGCGTCGCTTCTCGGCACGAACCTTGCCGTACTCAGCCATATCCAGGATGTCGGCGCGGGTGATCTCCTTCGCCATGACGGTCATTCCTCTGCTCTGCTTCGCCCTGCCGTTGCGGCCGGGCGCCTGGTGATTGCAATCGGATCCGCTCAGAGGCCGTAGGCCTGCGCGAACAATTCGATCGGATGATGGCTGGCCTCAGGCAGAGGCGCTTCGCCGTCGACCCGCTCCATGCCCTGCCGGATGTGGTCGGCGGCCAACGGGCAGCCCGACGCCAGATAGGTCTTCCCGGCCTCGCGGGCCTGTCGCGCCACCGGCTTGCCGATCTTCAGCGCGACCTCGAAGTTATCCTTCATCACCCCCCAGGAGCCGCCGTGGCCGGAACAGCGCTCGATCACCTTCAAATCGGCGTCTGGGATCAGTTTCAGCAGCTCGGTGGATTTCTGGCCGATGTTCTGGGCCCGGGCGTGGCAGGCGATGTGCAGCACGACTCCGCCGTCCAGCGGCTTCAGCCCCTCGGCCAAGCCCTCGGTGCGGGCGATGTCGATGACGTACTGGTCGATGTCGCGGGTAGCGGCCGACAGCGCCTTGACGTTGTCGTCGTCCGGCACCAGCAGCGGCCATTCGAACTTCAGCATGAGCACGCAGGACGGCACCAGTCCGATCACGGTCCAGCCGGCGTCAATCTTCGGCCGAAGCTCGGCCGCGACCTTGCGCGCGGTCTCCGCGACCCGGGCGACGTCGCCGTGCTCCAACTGCGGCATGCCGCAGCACGACGGGTAGACTACCTCGGTCTCGACCCCGTTGTGCGCCAGCACCTTGCGGGCGGCGATGCCGATCGACGGGCTGTTGAAGTTGGAAAAGCAGGTGGCGTACAGCAGCGCCTTGCGGCCGAAGGCGGGCGCCCCGCGGTTGGTCTGTGGCACGTCGCTGGCGGCCAAGTCGGTCAGGGTGCGCGACTGATAGACCGGCAGCTTGGCGTCGCGGTGCACGCCCAACGCCTTTTCCATCAGCGGGCGGGTCAGCCGGTTCTGGTTGTCGGAGGCCCAGTTGCACAGCCCGGCGACCGGGCGGGCGAGCGCACCGTTTCGGTCGGTCTCGGTCAGCTGGCGGGCGGTCCACGGAACCTCGCCCTTCTTCAACTCAACCGCCCGGTAGCGCAGCATCAGGTGCGGGAAGTCCAGGTTGAACTCGTGCGGCGGCACGTACGGGCACTTGGTCATGAAGCACAGGTCGCACAGCGTGCAGGCGTCGACGACCGGTTTGAAGTCGGCGCTGGCGACGGTGTCGAGCTCTTCGCTCTCCGAGGCGTCGATCAGGTCGAACAGGCGGGGGAAGCTGTCGCACAGATTGAAGCAGCGCCGGCAACCGTGGCAGATGTCGAAGATCCGCCGCATCTCCTCGTCAAGCTTGGCCTCGTCGTAGAAATCCGGATCCTGCCAGGGGATCGGGTGACGGGTCGGGGCTTCGAGGCTGCCTTCGGCCATCGGGCGGCTCCTTGAGGTGCGGCGCAACGAGGATCGCCGCCGGGCGACGGCGGCCATGCACGGACCGGTACAGGAAACGGCCCCGGCGCGATGCACCGGGGCCGGTCCGTCAGTCGTCGATCAGGCGTCCAGCGAGGTCAGGGCCTTCTGGAACCGGCCGGCGTGGCTCTTCTCGGCCTTCGCCAAGGTCTCGAACCAGTCGGCGATCTCGTCGAAGCCCTCGTCGCGGGCGGTGCGGGCCATGCCCGGGTACATGTCGGTGTACTCGTGGGTCTCGCCGGCGATCGCCGCAGCCAGATTGGCCGAGGTCTCGCCGATCGGCAGGCCGGTGGCCGGGTCGCCGACGGCTTCCAGGAACTCCAGATGACCGTGCGCATGGCCGGTCTCGCCTTCGGCGGTCGAGCGGAACACGGCGGCCACGTCGTTGTAGCCTTCGACGTCGGCCTTTTGGGCGAAGTACAGGTAACGACGGTTGGCCTGCGACTCCCCGGAGAACGCGTCCTTCAGGTTATTCTCGGTCTTCGAGCCCTTGAGCTGAGCCATGGTTCTCTCCACTCGGCGATTGCGAAATCGGACGGGCCGCGGATCGTTCAGCCGTTCGGCCAGCGACGTCGGGCCACCTGCGGGTTATAGGAACCGCGGACCGGGCCGGTCAACCAGCTTTGAACAATTCTAAAATGTACAGGGGGTGAACGGGAGCGAACATCGGTCCACGGGCCGGGACCCCGGGATCGGCAGCATCACCGGCCGGTTCATCGGCCTTGCACCTTCGGCGATGCCGCCAGCTGGTGAATCGCGTCCATTGCCGCCTTGAAGTTCGAGACGCCGAAGAACCCGTCGCCCAGCTTGGTCGCACCGGTCTGCATCGAGTTTCCGCTGAGTCGCGGAGTGGTCCGCACCGTGACCGTCCCACGGTCGGACCCGTAGTCGGATCGCTCGAGACGGGTGATATCGGAGGGCATGATCACCTCGGCCGACCGTCGAAATCCCGTTCGTAGGATGATCATCCGCTGGTCGGTGATGGCGTAGTAGGTTCGCCACGCGCGGACCGTGTAGCGTAGCGGAGCAATCAAGGTCCAAAAGCCGACTAGAAGAAACGGGATTCCGAACAGTGCGAACAGCCAGCTGCCGCTGCTCGCTCCGAGGGTCCAGAACGAGGCAAAACCAAAGAAGACGGCTCCGAAAAAGAACTCTCCGATCCCGCGTCGGGCGAACGCCAGGACACTTGGCCGACCAGTCCACACCAACCGCTCGCCCGTTTGCAGGATCGAGCTCAGGTAGTCTAAGGCGGCGTCGCCTGACGACACGTCGTCGACCGTCGATCGATAGCTGGAGGACGTCGCCGTCCGATATTGCTCGCCGTCCCATCTGCCCATGCGCGTCCCCCTGCAGACATGGACCGCTTGGCCCGAGCGCAACCTCCGATGGCTGTAACTGTCAGGTATGCATGCAATCTTAGCAACAGCGATCGACTGAGGATTCGGCCTGACTCCTGCCTCGGAACCGGCGTCACATAGGCGTCGTGCATCTCGGATAGTCTGTTGGACGAGATTGCCCTGCGCGGCTCAATGGACACTCTGCCTGATTGAACGTGGACGGGTGGACGCGCTAGCCTTCGATCGTCTCCATTCTGGCCGCGACTCGCCACGCCAATTCCCCTTGCCACGAGGTACTGTCATGACCGAGGCCGCTCTCCTGCCGGTGCTGGGCGCCGCCATGCCGATCAGGGTGTTGCGCGGCATGCGCGACTGGATCGTGGCCGACCACCGGGACCTGGAGTTGCAAGACTTCATCAAGGTCGACGTCCTGAACGGCGATTGGAAGCCGCTGGTGCGCGAGGCGAAGGAACTGTTGTCCGGCTATCAGGGCCGACTCGGCATCCACGGGCCGTTCTGGGGCTTCACGATCGCAACCGAAGATGTCGAGGTGCGGGCCGTGGTCAAAAAGCGGATGACCCAGGGACTGGAGGTCTGCGAGTCGCTCGGTGCCACCCAGATGGTGGTGCACTCCCCGTTCACCACCTGGGGTCACAACAACTACGACAACTCGCCGACCGGCCGGCAGGACGTGATCGACCGCACTCACGCTGCCTTGGACGACGCGGTGCGCCGGGCCGAAACCATCGGCGTTGAGCTGGTGATCGAGAACATCGAGGACAAAGACCCGCACGACCGGGTCTTTCTGGCCGAGTCGTTCGGCACTCCGGCGGTACGGGTCTCGCTGGATACCGGGCATGCCCACTACGCCCACGGCTCTACCGGGGCGCCGCCGGTCGATCGTTACGTTACCGCGGCCGGTAATCGGCTGGCGCACATCCACCTGCAGGACGCCGACGGCTACGCAGACCGGCACTGGGCGCCAGGCGACGGCACCGTGCGCTGGCCGTCAATCTTCGATGCGGTGGCCAAGCTGACCTCAGTCCCGCGGTTGATTCTGGAGTTGCGCGACCACGGCCAGATCCGGCGTGGCGCCCAGCATCTGATCGACCTGGGCCTCGGGCGGTAGTCGGCAATCGGCGACAGCTACCGGCTGCGGATGCGAATCACCAGGTCGACGCGCTCGATCTCCGCGCCGGGCGGCGGTGGCGGCAGGTCACCGATAGCAATTTGATCGTCGGGGATGTCGGTCAACTGGCCGGTCCCGGCATCGAAGAAATGGTGATGGCCACCGATATTGGTGTCGAAGTACGAACGTCCGGCCTCGACCACCACCTCGCGCAGCAGCCCGCCGTCAGTGAACTGGTGCAGGGTGTTGTAGATCGTGGCCAGAGACACCGAGACGCCGGCGGCTTCTGCCTCGGAATGCAGTTGCTCGGCGGTGACGTGGCGATCGTCGCCGTCGAACAGCAACCGGGCCAACGCCAGACGCTGGCGGGTCGGACGCAGCCCCGATTTGCGCAGACGATCGAGAGCGGCGGCGTAGGGGCGTGCGGTCATGTCAGTCCCGTCGGTCGCAGGCCGCAGAACGGCAACCACAGGATCGCTAACATGAAGCGAACGCCCTGGCAACGCAGGGATCTTTCCAAGGGGCCCCCGCTTATGGTTTGCTGCACCCTTGAAGTCGACTGCCGGGTCGGCTACCTCGGAGGCGTGACCCCGTCGGGTTTGGGAAACGCTTGGCGGATGATAAGCAGATGAACGACAGGCGGCGCGCCGGAGAGTTGTGCGGGGCGCCGAGGCTAAATAGGGGGATGGCCGACTTGACCGATCGGAAGAGCAACAGCTTCTCGTACAAGGACCTGCTTGAGTGCGCGCATGGTCGGCTGTTCGGGCCGGGCAATGCGCGGCTTCCGCTGCCGCCGATGCTGATGTTCGACCGCATCACCCGGATCTCCGACGAGGGCGGTGCCAACGGCAAAGGCGAGGTCGAAGCGGAATTCGACATCAAGCCGGACCTTTGGTTCTTCCAGTGCCATTTCGAGGATGATCCGGTCATGCCGGGCTGTCTCGGGATGGACGCGCTCTGGCAGTTGCTTGGCTTTACGCTCGGCTGGCTCGGCGGCCCCGGTTCCGGGCGCGCGCTGTCGGTCGGCGAAGTCAAGTTCATGGGCCAGGTGCTGCCGACCGCCAAGCTGCTGAAGTTTCATCTCGACCTGAAGCGCATCATCAGCCGCAAGCTATATCTCGGCATCGCCGACGGCTGGGTCGAATGCGACGGCGAGAAGGTCTTCGAAGCCAAGGACATTCGCGTCGGCCTGTTCGCCAATCCGGCAACGGCCGCGGCATGACGGAGGTCAGTTTGCGTCGCGTCGTCGTCACCGGGATCGGCATCGTTTCCAGCATCGGCACGGACAAGGAGCAGGTTGCGGCTTCGCTCAAGACCGGCCGGTCCGGGATCGTGTTTGCCGAGGAGTACAAGGAGATGGGCTTCCGCAGCCATGTGCATGGTGCGGTGGACATCGATCTGGCTGAGCGCATCGATCGCAAGCTGCTGCGCTTCATGGGTGACGGAGCGGCCTACAACTACCTCGCCATGCAGGAGGCGATCGCCGACGCAGGGTTGGAGGCCAACGAGGTCAGCAACCCGCGCACCGGCCTGATCATGGGCTCGGGCGGACCGTCGACCTCGAACATGATGACGGCGTTCGATACGGCCCGAGAAAAGGGGCCGAAGCGGGTCGGTCCGTACATGGTGCCGCGCACCATGTCGTCGACCAACTCGGCCTGCCTGTCGACGTTCTTCGGCATCAAGGGCCACAACTACTCGATCAGTTCGGCGTGCTCGACCAGCGCACACTGCATCGGCAACGCCATGGAAGCGATCCAGCTCGGCAAGCAGGATACGGTGTTCGCCGGCGGCGGTGAGGAACTGCACTGGACCATGTCGGTGTTGTTCGACGCGATGGGGGCGCTGTCCTCCAAGTACAACGACACGCCGGAGCGCGCCTCGCGTGCCTACGACCGCGACCGCGACGGCTTCGTGATCGCCGGCGGCGGCGGCGTGGTGGTGCTGGAGGCGCTCGAACACGCTCAGGCCCGTGGCGCCAAGATCTATGGCGAGATTGTCGGGTACGGAGCTACCTCCGACGGCGTCGACATGGTGCAGCCGTCCGGCGAAGGTGCCGTGCGCTGCATGCAGATGGCGCTGGAAGGCCTGAACGAGCCGGTCGATTATATCAACACCCACGGCACCAGCACGCCGGTCGGCGACCTCAAGGAGCTTGAGGCGATCCGCCAGGTGTTCGGCAACCGCAATCAGCTTCCGGCGATCAGTTCCACCAAGTCGCTGACCGGGCATTCGCTGGGAGCGACCGGCGTCCAGGAAGCGATCTACACGTTGCTGATGATGCGTGATGGGTTCATTGCCGCATCGGCCAACATCGACAACCTCGAGCCGGAGGCGGGCGATCTGCCGATCGTTCGCGGTGCGGCCCTCGAGCAGCAGATCAATTTGGCGCTGTCGAACAGCTTCGGTTTCGGCGGCACCAATGCGGTCCTGGCCATGCGCCGCTTCGACGCCTGACCCGATTGCCGCCCTGGCGCGGGCCAATCCCCTTCGGGCCCGCGGTATGGCGGGCCCGGCCGACCGACGAAGGACGACAATGAGCGAGACCGCCCAACCCCGCCCGATCATGGCCGGCAAGCGTGGCCTGATCCTGGGAGTCGCCAACGAGAAGTCGATCGCCTGGGGGATTGCCTCTGCGGTGGCCGGTCAGGGCGCCGAACTGGCGTTCACCTACCAGAACGACGCAATTAAGCGACGAGTCGAACCGCTGGCCGCGTCGGTCGGCTCCGATCTGGTGATGCAGTGCGACGTGTCGGACACTGCCAGTCTGGACGCGGTGGTCTCGGCGCTGGCCGAGCGCTGGGGTCGGATCGACTTCGCGGTACACGCCGTCGCTTATTCCGACAAGAACGAGTTGAAGGGCCGCTACTGCGATACCAGTCGCAGCAACTTCCGCAGCACCCTCGACGTCTCATGCTACTCGTTCACCGCCCTGGCCCAGCGCGTGGCGCCGCTGATGACCGAAGGCGGCAGCCTGATCACTTTGACCTATCTGGGCGCTGAGCGTTCGACCCCGAACTACAACGTGATGGGCGTCGCGAAGGCGGCGCTTGAGGCCAGTGTTCGCTATCTGGCCGTGGACCTCGGCCCCGATCGGATACGGGTCAACGCGATTTCCGCGGGGCCGATGCGTACCCTCGCCGGATCCGCGATTGCCGACGCCCGCTACACGTTCCGCTATGCCGAAAACGCCGCTCCGCTGAAGCGCAACGCGAGCCTGGAGGAGGTCGGCCGCGCCGGGCTCTACCTGCTGTCCGACCTGTCGTCCGGCGTTACAGGTGAGATCATGCATGTGGACGGCGGGTTCCATTCGGTGGCCATCCCGCGCCCACAGGCCGGTGTGACCCCGCCGCCGGAGCAGTAAGGCCGGGGGTCAAGTTCGAATCGGACGCCTTACGGCCCTCAACCCGGCTGTTCAGCCGTTGTCGCCGTGGAATTCTCGATCTCGCGCAAACGCGCGTAGATCACGGCGAATCCGCACAACGCCATGCATGAGCAGAGTACGGACAAGACTTCCAGCACGGTAGCGAAGATCGGCACGCCGACCGCCTGGATCAGCCTTTGCGGGGAAAGCATCGTGACGATCAATGGCGGAAGCGCTGCGGCCACGCCAATCACGAAGAGGCCGCCGGCGATCGGCAACCGATAGCCTCTCGTAAGCTGCGCGCTTCGAGCGAAGGCATGGAAGCCCGCTCCCTCGATCACGATGACCGGCACGACGGCGCTCCAGACCGCGGCGATCCAGATTCCGGGCAGCACGATCAGCACGATCCCGATCGCGACGGCGACCCCGAGCACCACCGAGCAGATCAGCAAGGGCACGAACCGCCCGACAACGTCGGCCAGGAGTTCCGTCGTTCGGATCGACCGCCCGCAAACTGCCTCATAGGTTGCCGCGCTCAGGAATCCCGTTGCGAGGACGTAAACGAGAGCGTGCAGCGATACCAGGAGCAGCGACGGTGCAGGTGGATAGTGATGGTCTATGGCTGCCTGTATACGGGCAATCGTCGACGGAAGGCCGAGAAGCGTTAACGGAACCACGACGATCAAGGCGGGCCTGAAGACCCGCTGAACGAAAATCCCGAGCGTGTCTCCGGCGACGGTACCGACACTGAGCGCCGGTGATGCAACTTCGCTCATCGCGCGATGTCCTTTCATGCGGTGTCGCTGAACCGGTTGGCGTGAAGGATAACCGTCATGATTGTAGATCGCCAGAATCGCAAGCTTCATCGTGCAGGAATCGGAGTTGTGCGAAACTGCGTCGGTTGGATCGATCACCCGTCTCATTCACTCTCCGGACCACGACCATGTCAGCCATCACCACTATCGAACAGCTAGAGGCGCTTTACGGCGTCCCTGGTGAAACCTCGACCGTCAAGGAGGTCGACCGGGTCACTCCGGAGTACCGTGCGTTCATCGAGGCGTCGCCGTTCGTCGCTCTCGCGACTGGCGGACCGGAAGGGCTCGATTGCTCGCCGCGTGGCGATCTGGCCGGGTTCGTGCGGATCCATGACGAGCGGACGCTGATGATGCCGGACCGGCGCGGCAACAACCGGGTCGATTCACTGCGCAACATCGTGCGCGACCCGCGGGTCGGGCTGCTGTTCCTGATCCCTGGGTCGGGCAGCACCCTGCGGGTCAACGGCCGGGCGCATCTCGACACCGATCCGGATCTGCTGGCATCGTTCGCGGTCGACGACAAGGCGCCCCGCAGTGTGGTCGTGATCGCGGTCGAGTCCGTGTATTTCCAGTGCGCCCGCGCGATCGTTCGATCCGAGCTGTGGAATCCGGAGCGCCATGTCGATCCGAAGAGTTTGCCCACGCCGGGCCAGATCCTGGCGGCGTTGAGCAATGCCCGGGTCGGCGGCGACGCCTACGACCGGGAATGGCCGGAACGGGCGAAAAAATCGATGTGGTGACCGTTGCCCGCGGGCAAGCCGACCGTTGTCACAACCCGAGCAGGGCCGGCGGGTTGTCGGTGACGATGCCTTCGATGCCCCAGCCGTACAATTCGGCAGCGCGATCCCGATCGTTCACGGTGTAGGTCATCGCGATCCAGCCGCCGTCGATGATGCGGGCGACATCGGCCCGGGTTTTCAGTGATTTATGGTCAGAGATTACCGAGACCGCGCCGAGGTGGCGAGCGGCGTCCTGCCAGCCGGAAGGAAACTTCGAGATCAGCAGCCCGCGGTGAAATGCCGGCGCGTAGTCACGAATTACCCGTAGTGACGGGATGGCAAAACTGGTGATCAGAATCGGGTCGTCCGCCGTCCATCCGGCGTTGCCCAGCACGGTCAGGACGCCGGCCGCGGTGGCCGCTTCGGTGCCCTTATCCGGCTTGATTTCAAGATCGAGGCCGAGGCCGAGCCGCCGGCATTCATCCAGACACTGCTGCAGCGTCGGGATCGGTTCGCCGGCAAAGCGCGGATCGAATTTGGACCCGGCGTCGAGCCGGCCGAGCTCGGCGGAGGTCTTGGCGACCACCGGCCCGAGGCTGGTCGTGGTCCGGTCGAGCGTACTGTCGTGGATCAGCACCGGCACGTCATCGCGCGCCAGCTTGGCGTCGATCTCGATCCAGGACACGCCGCTTTCCGCGGCGGCCCGGATCGAGACCAGCGTATTCTCAGGCGCCAGCGCGGCAGCACCGCGATGGCCGATCAGTCGAGGGGCGACGAAACCGGACGGGCCGAGTTGCGATGACATCGAACTTCTCCGTCCCGCCGTTTCCGTCGCTGCGCCGTTACTCGGCGGCCTTCTTGGGGTCCAGGTCTTCGCCGGTCTTCTGGTCGACGACCTTCATGGACAGCTTGACCTTGCCGCGATCGTCGAAGCCGATGACCTTGACCTTGACGCTGTCGCCTTCCTTGACCACCTCGTCGACCTTTTCAGGCCGGCGATCGGCGACCAACTGGCTGATGTGCACTAGGCCGTCCTTCGGGCCGAGGAAGTTCACGAAACAACCGAACTCCAGAACCTTGACGACCTTGCCGGTGTAGATCTCGCCGATCTCCGGCTCCGCCACGATCGACTTGACCCAGTTGTAGGCCGCGTCGAGCGCGCTCTGCTCGACCGCTGAGATCTTGACCGAGCCATCGTCCTCGATGTCGATCTTCGCGCCGGTGGTCTCGCAGATCTCGCGGATGACCTTGCCGCCCGACCCGATGACTTCCCGGATCTTGTCGACCGGGATCTTCATCATGGTCATCTTCGGAGCGGTATCGGACACACCCTCGCGGGCGTTGGTCAGCGCCTTGGCCATCTCGCCCAGGATGTGCAGTCGGCCGTCGCGGGCCTGGCCGAGAGCCACATCCATGATCTCCTTCGTGATCGAAGTGATCTTGATGTCCATCTGCAGGGCGGTGATGCCCTTGTCGGTGCCGGCCACCTTGAAGTCCATGTCGCCGAGGTGGTCCTCGTCGCCAAGGATGTCCGACAGCACGGCGAACTGCTCGCCTTCCTTGATCAGGCCCATGGCGATACCGGCGATCGGCCGGGGCAGCGGAACGCCCGCGTCCATCATTGCCAGGGACGTGCCGCAGACCGTCGCCATCGACGACGAGCCGTTGGACTCGGTGATCTCGGAAACCACGCGAACCGTGTACGGGAACGCGTCCTTGGTCGGCATCAGCGGCCGGGTGGCACGCCACGCCAGCTTGCCGTGGCCGATCTCGCGGCGGCCCGGGGATCCCATGCGGCCCGCTTCACCGACCGAGTAGGGCGGGAAGTTGTAGTGCAGCATGAAGTTCTCGCGGTACTCGCCGTCGAGCGCGTCCACGATCTGCTCGTCCTGGCCAGTGCCGAGCGTGGTAACGACCAGCGCCTGGGTTTCGCCGCGGGTGAACAGGGCTGAGCCGTGGGTGCGCGGCAGGATGCCGACTTCGGCCACGATCGGGCGGACGGTCTTGGTGTCGCGGCCGTCGATGCGCTGCCCGGTCTTCAGGATGCGGCCACGGACGATGTCGCTCTCGATGCCCTTGAGCAGGCCCTTGGCGGCATCAGCCTCGGCCGGATCTTCCAGGCTGGCGATCGCCTTCGCTTTTGCGGCGGCCAGCTTGTTCTGACGCTCGGACTTGTTCGGCTCGTCATAAGCGGCTTCGAAGTCGGCCTTGCAGGCGGCTTCGACGCGTCCGCGCAGCCCGTTGCCGTCGAGGTCCGGCGCCGGCAGATCCATCGGATCCTTGGCGCAGGCTTCGGCCAACTCGATAATCGCCTGGATCACCGGCTGGAACGACTCGTGGCCGAACGTCACGGCGCCGAGCATGACTTCCTCAGTCAGTTCGGAAGCCATCGACTCGACCATCAGCACGCCTTCCTGGGTGCCGGCGACCATCAGGTCCAGGTCCGAGGTCTTGGCGTCTTCCATCAGCGGGTTGAGAACGTACTCGCCGTTGGTGTAACCGACGCGGCAGCCGGCGATCGGGCCGAGGAACGGCACGCCGGAAATGCACAGCGCGGCCGAGGTGCCGACCATCGCGACCACGTCCGGATCATTCTCCAGATCATGGGCCAGGACGGTGCAGATCACCTGGGTCTCGTTCTTGAAGCCCTTCACGAACAACGGCCGGATCGGCCGGTCGATCAGGCGCGAGGTCAGAACCTCTTTCTCGGTCGGACGACCCTCACGCTTGAAGAAGCCGCCGGGGATCTTGCCGGCGGAGTAGGTCTTTTCCTGGTAGTGAACCGACAGCGGGAAAAAATCGATTCCCTGCCGCGGGGTCTTGGCTGCAACTACGGTGCACAGCACGACTGTGTCGCCATATCGGGCGACTACGGCGCCATCGGCCTGGCGCGCCATCTTGCCAGTCTCAAGGGTGAGCGTACGCCCCCCCCACTGGACTTCTTTACGGTAGACATCGAACATTCGATCGTTCCTTCGCTTGGAACCGCGTGGTCCAAACGCAACCCCGTCCTATCGGTCCGCACAGTTCATTTGGCGGTACAAGCACATCAACCCGTCGACAGCGCTATGCCGACGGGCGGTCCTGCGTCTCCTCGATGGGCGGGGAATGGACACCATGCTTCGTCACGGCGTCGCTGCGGTAGTCCCTCGGTTCATCTCTCTCTTGCGCGGCGGTTCCATGCCACGGAACGCCCGGGCGGTCAATGGCCGCAGCTACAGGTCCGGCACGGAACAAGCCCGTTGCCACAATAAGAACCGGGCCACCGCGGGGCGGCAGCCCGGAAACTCTCGAAAATGTGTTCCGCAGAAGCCGCGGAAAGCGCGTCAGCGGCGAATGCCGAGGCGCCCGATCAGGGTGGTGTAGCGCTCTTCGTTCTTGCGCTTCACATAGTCCAGCAGACGGCGGCGCTGGCCGACCATCATCAGCAGGCCGCGGCGCGAGTGGAAGTCCTGCTTGTGGATCTTCATGTGCTCGGTCAGGTTCGAAATCCGTTCGGACAGGATCGCAACCTGGACTTCCGGCGACCCGGTGTCGCCTTCCTTGGTGCTGTATTCCTTGACCAATTCGGCCTTGCGCTCGATCGTAATCGACATCGTCCTCTCTCCTTTGATCAGAGGTTCAGCACCCGCACTGGACGAATGGCGCCGCCGTCTATCCGCGCGATCGCGACCGGGGTTTCGCCGTCCAAGGCGTAGACCGTGTCGCCGTCGCGCAGGTGGCCAAACCGTTCCCGATCCATCGCTCGGAACACGGGAATGCCTTGGCCGTTGCGGAGCGTATTCGCCTCAGGGCCGCTCAAGGCGAGCGCCGGGATGCCGTCCAGCGCCGTCTCGACCGGTCTAAGATGCTCTAAAGCCGCGGGGTTATGCATCAGCACCGCGAGTGAATCCAGAGAAATCGCAGCACTCTCCAGGAATGGCCCGACGCGCAGGCGCCGAAGCGCCACGATGTGACCGACCGTACCGAGGCTGATGGCGAGGTCGCGGGCCAGTGCCCGCATGTATGCGCCCTTTCCGGACGAGACCCGGAAGCGGGCATGATCGGCGTCGATCACCTCGGCCAGGTCGAAGTCCAGAATGTTGATGCGCCGAGCGTCAAGTTCGACCGCTTCGCCGGACCGGGCCAAGTCGTAGGCTCGTTCGCCGTCGACCTTCACGGCGGAGTAGATCGGCGGAACCTGCTCGATCTCGCCCACGAAGTTCCGGGTGGCGGTTCGTATCGCGTCGACGTCCGGCCGCACGTCCGACGTTGCGGTCACGGCGCCTTCGCGGTCGTCGGTCGAGCGGGCCTCGCCCCATTGGATGGTGAAGTCGTAGTCCTTGGTGGCATCCATGACGAACGGCACCGTCTTGGTCGCCTCGCCGAGCGCGACCGGCAGGATCCCGGTGGCCAGCGGGTCCAGGGTGCCGGCATGGCCGGCCTTGGCGGCGTCGAACACCCGGCGCACCGTCGCAACCGCCTGTGCCGAACTGATACCCGACGGCTTGTCGACGATGACCCAGCCGTGGACAGGCTGGCCGCGCTTACGCCGGCCCATCCGGCTCCTCCGGGTCGGCATCTTCGGCGGGCTCGGCCTCGATGTCGTTCCGTACCACCGGGTTGCGCAGCAGGGCGTCGATCCTGCTCGACGTGTCGAAGGCGGAATCGCGGGCGAATTGCAGGCGCGGGGCGTATTTTAGTTTGATGTCACGGGCCAGCAGCCCGCCCAGTCGGCCGGCGTTGCGCTTGAGCGCGGCCAGCAGGTCCGTAGCGTCGCCGCCACCGAGCCGGGTGATCCACACGGTGGCGTTGCGCAGGTCGGGGCTGACCGTCACTTCGGAGATGGTGACCGGCGCATGATACAGCGCCGGATCATGCAGGGTTCCCCGCTCCAGAATCCGCGCCAGAGTGCGGCGAATCTCCTCGCCGACGCGCAACCGTCGCTGGCTCGGCTCCGTTGGAGCCGCGTCTCGTCCCGTCATGACACCAAATCCCCTGCGGTAGGCGGCGGCCTTACTCGGCCGTCGTCTCCTGCCGCACCGAGTCGAGGGTCCGGGCGATTTCCTTCAACTCGAAACACTCGATACGATCGCCCTGGCGGATGTCGTCGTAGTTCTCGAACGCCATGCCGCACTCGTAGCCTTCGCGAACCTCTCGGACCTCGTCCTTGAAGCGCTTGAGGGTCTTCAGCGAGCCTTCGTGCACCACCACATCGTCGCGCAGCAGGCGGACCTTGCAGCCGCGCTTGATGATCCCGTCGGTGACCATGCAGCCGGCGACCTTGCCGACCTTGGTGATGTTGAACACCTCGCGGATCGACGCGTAGCCGATGAACTCTTCCCGGATCTCCGGCGCCAGCATGCCGGTCAGCAGGGCTTTGATGTCATCGATCAGGTCGTAGATGATCGAGTAGTAGCGGATCTCCAGCGACTCGCGCCGGGCCATCTCGCGAGCCTGCGGGTTGGCGCGGACGTTGAAGCCGATGATCAGGCCGTTGGACGCCTTGGCGAGGCTGATGTCGGACTCGTTGATCGGGCCGACCGCTCCGTGCAGGATCCGCGGCTTGACCACCGAGGTTTCCAGCTTCTCCATGGTCGCCTTGATGGCTTCGTAGGAGCCGTGCACGTCGGTCTTGATGACCAGGGACAATTCCTGCGCCTGGCCGGCCTGAATCGCCGACAGCATTTGCTCGACCGTACCGCGGGCGCCGGCTGTCGCCTGCTTCTCGCGGATTACTCGCTGGCGATAGTCCGCAATCTCGCGGGCCCGGCCCTCGTTCTCGACGACCACGAACTCGTCGCCGGCGGTCGGGGTGCCTTGCAGGCCGAGAACCTCGACCGGAACCGTCGGTCCGGCACTGTCGGTCTGCTGGCCGCGATCGTCGACCAGCGCACGGACCCGGCCCCATTCGGCACCGGCGACGAAAACGTCGCCCAGCTTCACGGTGCCGCGCTGAACCAGCACGGTGGCAACGCTGCCGCGGCCACGCTCGACCTTGGCTTCGACCACCACGCCTTCGGCGGGACGGGTCGGGTTGGCCTTGAGTTCCAGAACCTCGGCTTGAAGCATGATCGCTTCGAGCAGGGTATCGAGGCCCTGCTTGGTCTTTGCCGACACGTCGACGATCTGGACGTCGCCGCCCAGCTCCTCGACCACGAGGTCGTGCTGGAGCAGCTCCTGACGGACCCGCGCCGGGTTGGAGTCCGGCTTGTCGATCTTGTTGCACGCCACGATGATCGGGACCTTGGCTGCCTTGGCGTGACGGATCGCCTCGATCGTCTGCGCCATGATGCCGTCGTCGGCCGCAACCACCAGGATGACGATGTCCGTGACGTTGGCGCCGCGCGCCCGCATCTCGGTGAACGCCTCGTGACCCGGGGTGTCGATGAAGGTGATCTTGTCGCCTGACGGGATCTTGATCTGGTAGGCGCCGATGTGCTGCGTGATGCCGCCGGCCTCGCCGCTTACGACGTCGGCGTTGCGGATCGCGTCGAGCAGCGATGTCTTGCCGTGGTCGACGTGGCCCATGACCGTGACGACCGGCGAACGCGGCAGCAGGTTGGCGGGATCGTCGTCGATGCCGCGCATGCCGAGTTCCACATCGGACTCTGCCACACGCCGGACCCGATGGCCGAACTCCTGGACGATCAGTTCCGCCGTGTCGGCGTCGATCGTCTGGTTGATGGTGGCCATGACCCCCATCTTCATCAGCGACTTGACGACGTCGCCGGCCTTTTCGGCCATGCGGTTGGCCAGTTCCTGAACAGTGATCGACTCAGGCACGACCACGTCGCGAGAGAATTTGACCTGTTCTTCGTCTTCGCTGAGCCGCTGACGTTCCCGTTCGCGGGCACGCCGGACGGAAGCCAGCGACCGGGTCCGCTCGCGATCGTCGAGCGCGGCCGAGATGGTCAGCTTGCCACCGCGACGCCTCGGCTCCGCGGCCGCTGCACCGCGGGTGCGGGCCGGTCGCTTGACGGCGTCGGTGCGGCCGCGACGACGACGGTCGTTGTCGTCCTCGGTCTCGTTGGCCGGCACGGCCCGGCCGGCGGGAGCCGACGGGGCGGTTGCCGACGGGGTTGTGCCGGCCGGTTGGCGCTCCAGACGTGCCTGTGCGCGCTCGGCGGCGGCCTTTGCCTGACGCCCAGCCTCTTCCTCGGCCAGCCGTGCCGCCTCGGCGGCCCGACGCGATTCCTCGTCGTCGGCAATTTTCCGCATCTCGTCGAATTCGGCCTGACGGCGATCCTTCTCGACGACCGGCTCTGACGCTTCGGTGACTGGCGCAGCGTCGGGCTCGGCCACCGCTGCCTCGGCGGCTGCGATCTCGGCAGCCGCGGCGTTGGCGACTTCGCTCTGCTTCAAGCCTTCCTGCAGGGCACGCGTACGGGCCGCGCGCTCCTCCACAGTCAGCTCACGGCCAGCGCCGGAACCGCCCTTGCCGGCGCCCGCAGGGCCGCCCGGTGGCGGGGTACGGCGTCGGCGCACCTCGACCTGCACGGTCTTCGAACGACCGTGTGAGAAGCTTTGCTTGACCTGCGCCGTCTCGGACGACTTGCCGAGGGACAGCTTGCTGCGACCTCCGGTGAGGCTCAGCTTCTTGCGGTCCTGGTCACTGGTGCTCGACATCTGGTCTTCGCCCAAATCATCCATCCATCAACGGGCCGGCGCCCTTAATACACGTACCGGCCGGGTTTTCCAAGCGCGGCTCCGAGGTCGAACCCCGAAATCCGGCGAGTCGGTCGGCATTCCGGTGCAGACGGTCTACCAGACCGCCCCCCGGGCCGCCGCTGTCCACAAAGGCGTGGACCGTATGTTCGCGCCCGAAGGCGCCGGCAAGTTCCGCCGCAGACAACAATGCGACCACCGGCCGCTCCCCGGCCAGTGCCCGCAGACGGCGGCGGCCGTCCTCGGCGCCATCCGACGCCTCAAGCAGCAGGCCCGGGCGGCCTGACTGCAGTGCCTGGCGAACCTTGGCCTGGCCCGCCACCGCGGTGCCGGCCCGGCGCGCCATGGCCAGAAGATCGAGGCAACGCCGAACCAGGAGACCCTCGACACGGTCGACGAGGCCTGGATCGGCTCGCGCGGCCCGTTTGGCGGACCGGCCGAACAACTTCTTGTCGACCGCGCGGCTCAGTGTCGCACGGTCTGCCGTTACCCAGAGACCGCGGCCCGGCAGTTTCTCGTCGACGTCCGGCACGATCGTGTCGTCGGGGGCGACGACAAACCGCACCAAGCCGCCGCGCGGACCGCTTTCGCGCGTAACAAGACAGCGTCTCTCGGACTCTGCCTGATCCTCGCTCGGGTCACGCCGTCGGCTCAGTCTCTTCCTCCTCGCCGGTCGTCGCCGGCGCGTCCTCATCGTCAAACCAGTGGGCGCGGGCCGCCATGATCAGGTCGTTGGCGGTATCCTCGTCCATGGAGTCGGCCGGCAGGATCTCCAGCAATTCGTCGCTGGCCAGATCCGCAAAATCGTCCAGCGTCTTCACGCCCTTTTCGCCAAGCGCCACCAACATTGCCGGGCTCAGCGCCTCGAGTGCCGCCACCTCGTCGGTGACGCCAAGCTCGGTGCGAAGGGCCTCAAGGCGAACACGCTCCGCCTCGACATGGTTCAGCGCGCGCATCTGCAACTCGCCGGCGATGTCGACGTCAAAGCCTTCGATCTCGGCCAGGTCCTCAAGGTCGACGTCGGCAATCTCCTCGACCGAGGTGAAGCCTTCGGCGACCAGCAGGCCGGCGATCACATCGTCGATGTCGAGCGCGGTAATGAACGTATCCGAGCGGACCCGGAACTCTTCCTTGCGGCGGTCCGACTCTTCCTGCTCAGTCAGAATGTCGATGTCCCAGCCGGTCAGCATGGAGGCGAGGCGCACGTTCTGGCCGCGCCGACCGATCGCCAGCGACAGCTGTTCGTCCGGGACCACGACCTCGATGCGGCCGGCATCCTCGTGGAGCACCACCTTGGACACTTCGGCCGGGGCCAGCGCGTTCACCACGAAGGTCGCCGGGTCATCCGACCACGGAATGATGTCGATCTTCTCGCCCTGCAACTCGCCGACCACCGCCTGGACGCGGGAGCCGCGCATGCCGACGCAGGCGCCGACCGGGTCGATCGAACTGTCGTAGGAGATCACCGCGATCTTGGCGCGGGAACCCGGGTCGCGGGCCACCGCCTTGATCTCGATGATGCCGTCATAGACCTCCGGCACCTCCTGGCGGAACAACTGGCGCATGAACTCCGGGTGGGTCCGCGACAGGAAGATCTGCGGGCCGCGCGGCTCGGAGCGCACGTCCTCGATGTAGGCGCGGATGCGGTCGCCCTGACGGAACGTCTCGCGCGGCAGCAGTCGGTCGCGCCGCAGGATCGCCTCGGCGCGCTGGATCTCGACAGTGACGTTGCCGTACTCGACGCGCTTGACCGAGCCGTTGATGATCTCGCCGGAGCGGTCCTTGTACTCTTCGTACTGACGCTGGCGCTCGAACTCGCGGACCTTCTGGACGATGACCTGCTTGGCGGTCTGCGCGGCGATGCGGCCGAAATCGATCGGAGGCAACGGCTCGGAGATGACGCTGCCAATCTCCAGGGCCGGATCGATCTTCTGCGCCTGCGCCAGGGTGATCTGCGAGATCTCGTCCTCGATCTCCTCGACGACGGTCGTGCAGCGCTTCAGGGAAATCTCGCCGGTGCGCCGGTCGATGGTCGCGCGGATGTCGTGGTCGGGCCCGTATTTCGAGCGGCCGGCCTTCTGAATCGCCTGTTCCATGGCGATCAGGACTTCCTCGCGGTCGATGCCCTTGTCGCGGGCGACCACGTCGGCGACCTGGATCAGCTCCAGCTTCGGTTGCGTCGCGATATCCATCGTCTTCGTCGTCCTCCTAAGGAGCCGCTTTTTCAGCGCCTTCTCGTCCAGCCGGTGCGCTGGCCGCGACCAGTTCATCGGTCAGGACCAGTTTGGCACGCGCGATGCCCTCGAAAGGCAGGGCTTCGCGCACTCCCGGCGCGGTCTCCAACAAAACCCGGTCCGCATCGTCGACGCCGATCAGCCGGCCGCCGAACCGTTTGCGGCCTTCGATCAGCTCCGCCATGTCGATGCGGGCCTCGAACCCGGCGAACCGCCGGAAGTCGTCCAGTCGGGTCAGCGGCCGGTCGATACCGGGTGAACTGACCTCAAGCGTGTATTCACCGGTGATCGGGTCTTCGACGTCGAGTATGGCGGAGATCGATCGGCTGATCTCGGCGCAGTCGTCGACGTTCATTCCCGAACCATCGGCCCGTTCGGCCATGATCTGGAGTGTCGGTCGGCGACCGCCGGTGATCATAACACGCACCAGCGCGTAGCCCATCGCCTCAATGGACGGGCCTATGATCGACTCGATCCGCCGGGCCGGTACACCATCGGTCTGCGCGTCTGTCACGCCGCCCTCTGCTCCCCTTCGGGGGCGGTTACCGCCAACAAAAAAGTGGGCCGCTGGCCCACCCCCGATCACAACTCAGATTAAGGAGACCGGGATATAACTCAGGCGGCCCCGACTCGCAAGGGCCGGAGTCGGCCTGCGTCATCCCGCCAGCATCGCCAGCCCGTTGTTCAGCACCACGACGTCGCGCTCCACGACCCGGCAGCGAAACGAGACCATGGCACCGTCCCGCCAGAGTTCGGTGCGGATGGTCTCGCCGGGAAACACCGGTGCCGAGAACCGTACATTCAAGGTTTTCAGACGGCTTGGGTCGTCGTCGCAACAGGCCCGCAGGACCGCCCGGCCGGCGACTCCGTAAGTGCCGAGGCCGTGCAGGATCGGTCGCGGGAACCCGGCCTGTGCAGCGATTTCAGGGTCGGCGTGCAGCGGGTTGGTGTCGCCGGACAGCCGGTAGATCAAAGCCGCCTGCGGCAGGGTCGGCAGGTCGACGGTTTGATCCGGCGCCCGCTCGGGAACCGGGTGCGGCGCGGGCGAGGGGCCGGTCGGACCGCCGAAGCCGCCTTCGCCGCGCAGGAACGTGGTCGACGTTACGGTGCACAGCAGATCGCCGCTCGCCTGCTCGACCACGTCGCGTTCCGAATACATCAGCGCGCCCTTGCCTTCTCCCTTGTCGACGATCCCAGTGACCCGGGATTTCCCGATCACCGTCGCCGCCGTCGGCAACGGGCGGTGCAGGATCAGGCCTTGCTCGCCGTGCAGCACCTTGCGCCAGTCGATACCGGTTGCGGGATCTTTCAGCCAGAATCCGGGGTAGCCGAGCACGACCGCCATGGTCGGCAGAACCCGCAGGCCATCTTCGTAGACGAAGCGCAGGTCCGTCCGGTCCATCGGGTTGTGGCCGCAGCCGACGCCGAGGGCGTACAGGATGGTGTCGCGTTCGGTGTAGCGGTGCTCGAGGTCCGGGAACGGCCAGTTCATCAGCTTGTCGTGGTCGATCGGCACGCGGCTCTCCTGTGCGCTCGAGACGGCCTGAACGTGGGATCTCGCACGTTGAAACGATACTTCGCAAGCATCGAAGGCCTACCGTTAGTGGGCTCCAACTCCATCGCGCATAATAAAATTGACCAAATGATCAGATTCGATGCTGAAATAGCACAGCCAAGGCCAACGGCAGGAGGGTGCCATGACCGACGGACGTCTCGATACCGGAGTGGCGGCCGGCCGATTGTCGGCGGAAGACTACGCGGAGAACTTCGCGGACCTGCACCCGCCGCTCGACCGCCACGAGGCCGTAGTCGCCGCCGACCGCTGCTATTTCTGCTACGACGCGCCGTGCGTGACGGCCTGCCCGACCGGGATCGACATCCCGCTGTTCATCCGGCAGATCGCGACCGGCAACACCACCGGCTCGGCCAAGACGATCTTCGACCAGAACATCCTGGGCGGCATGTGCGCCCGGGTCTGCCCGACCGAGACTCTGTGCGAACAGGCCTGCGTGCGCGAAAAGGCGGAAGGCAAACCGGTCGTGATCGGCCGCCTGCAGCGTTATGCGACCGACGCGGCGATGACCGCCGGCAAGCAGTTCTACGAGCGGGCGGCGCCGAGCGGCAAGCTGGTGGCGGTGGTCGGCGCCGGGCCGGCGGGTCTGGCCTGCGCGCACCGGTTGGCCATGCACGGCCATGACGTGACCGTGTTCGACGCCCGCCCGAAGGCCGGTGGGCTCAATGAATACGGCATCGCCGCCTACAAGACCGTCGACGGCTACGCCCAGGCCGAGGTCGATTACGTAACCGCGATCGGCGGGATCGCCGTCGAGCCCGGCAAGGCGCTCGGCCGGGACCTGTCGCTGGCCGGGCTCTGTACCAGCTACGACGCGGTGTTCCTCGGCATGGGGCTGGGCGGGGTGAACGCGCTTGGGGTCGAAGGCGACGACAGCGAGGGGGTGATCGACGCGGTGGAATACATCGCCGCACTGCGCCAGGCATCGGACCTCGCGACCTTGCCGGTCGGCCGGCGGGTCGTTGTGCTCGGCGGCGGGATGACCGCGATCGACGTGGCGGTCCAAGCCAAGCTGCTGGGGGCCGAGGAGGTGACGATCTGCTACCGACGCGGCAAGGACAACATGAACGCGTCGGAGTACGAGCAGGATCTGGCGACCTCGAAGGGCGTGGCGATCCGGCACTGGCTGCAGCCGAAGCGGATCCTGGCGCAAAGCGGCAAGGTGACGGGCATCCAGCTTGAGTACACCACGATGTCCGACGGTCGCCTGACCGGCACCGGCGAGTCGCTGACGCTCGGCGCCGATCAGGTGTTCCGGGCGATCGGCCAGAGCTACGTCACAGAGCCGTTGGAAGGTGGCCCGTCTGTCGCCCTGGAAGGCGGCCGCATCAAGGTCGATGGCGAGGGCCGCACCTCGATCGCCAAGGTGTGGGCCGGTGGAGATTGCGTCGCGGGCGGCGATGATCTTACCGTCTCGGCAGTGGCGATGGGCCGCGACGCGGCCGAGAGCATACACAAATCGTTCAACACGCGTTCCGGCGCCTGAGCACGCGAAGGGAGACGGTCATGGCCGACATTCGCAGCAACTTCATCGGGATCAAGTCGCCGAACCCGTTCTGGCTGGCCTCGGCGCCGCCGACCGACAAGGAATACAACGTCGTCCGCGCCTTCAAGGCTGGATGGGGTGGGGTGGTCTGGAAGACCCTCGGACTTGACCCGCACATCGTGAACGTCAACGGCCCCCGCTACGGCGCGGTCTGGGGTGCGGATCGACGGTTGCTGGGCTTGAACAACATCGAGCTGATCACCGACCGTCCGCTGCAGGTCAACCTCGATGAGATCAAGCGAGTCAAGCGCGACTGGCCGGATCGGGCGGTCGTGGTCTCGCTGATGGTGCCGTGCGAAGAGGCCTGCTGGACCGACATCATGAAGCAGGTCGACGACACCGGCGCCGACGGGGTCGAGCTGAATTTCGGTTGTCCGCACGGGATGTCGGAGCGGGGCATGGGCTCGGCGGTCGGGCAGGTGCCGGAATACATCGAGATGGTGACCCGCTGGGTGAAGGCCAGCACCCGCATGCCGGTGATCGTCAAGCTGACCCCGAACATCACCGACATCCGCTACCCGGCACGGGCCGCCCACAAGGGCGGGGCTGACGCGGTGTCGCTGATCAACACGGTCAGCTCGATCACCTCGGTCAACCTGGACACCTTTTCGCCGGAGCCGTCGATCGACGGCAAGGGCAGCCACGGCGGCTACTGCGGTCCGGCGGTCAAACCGATCGCGCTGAACATGGTGGCCGACATCGCCCGCGACGCCGAGACCCGCGGCCTGCCGATCTCCGGGATCGGCGGCATCACCACTTGGCGGGACGCGGCGGAGTTCATGGCGCTGGGCGCCGGCAACGTGCAGGTCTGCACCGCCGCCATGACCTACGGCTTCAAGATCGTCCAGGAGATGATCGAAGGGCTGAAGAACTGGATGGACGAGGCCGGGCACCCCGACCTTGACGCCTTCGTCGGCCGCGCGGTGCCGAACGTGACCGACTGGCAGTATCTGAACCTCAACTACGTCGCCAAGGCGCGCATCGATCAGGATTCCTGCATCCAGTGCGGCCGCTGCCACATCGCCTGCGAGGACACCTCGCACCAGGCGATCACCAACATGGTCGACGGCCAGCGCCGGTTCGAGGTGATCGACGAGGAATGCGTCGGCTGCAACCTGTGCGTCAACGTCTGCCCGGTAGAGAACTGCATCACCATGGTGCCGATGGCGGCCGGCGCCGTCGATCCGCGCACCGGCCGGGTGGTCACCGACGACTACGCCAACTGGACCACCCATCCGAACAACCCGGCGCGGGTGGCGGCCGAGTAACTTGGTAACCGCACCACCCGACCGCCGCGAGGCCCTGCGCGGCCACGCGGCGATGCTGCTGTTCGCCGTGCTGATCAGCGGCTCGTTCAGTCTGGGCGGTATGGCCGCGCGCTCGATCGACCCCGGGGCCCTGACCGCGGTGCGGTTCGTACTGGCAGCGGCGGTGATCGGCGCCGTGGCGGTGGCGACCGGGGCGTTGCGTCGGGCCGATCTGGCGTCACCCTGGCGCTACCCGGTGGTCGGCGGGTTGCTGGCGATCTACTTCGTGCTGATGTTCGAAGGGTTGCGGCTGACCGACCCCGTGGCGATGGCGGCGGTGTTCACCATGACCCCGCTGATGGCTGCCGGCTTCGGACGGCTGTTCGTCGGCCAACGGGTGACGATGCCGGTGCTGGCGGCCCTGCTGCTGGCCGGCGTCGGGGCGCTGTGGGTGATCTTCCGCGCCGACCTCGACCGGCTCCTGGCGTTCGACATCGGCCCTGGCGAGGCATTGTTTCTGATCGGTTGCGCCTGCCACGCCGCCTACACCCCGCTGGTGCGACGGTTTGCCCGCGGCGAGAGTGGGGTCGGCTTCACCTTCTGGACCCTGAGTGCGGCGGCGGTGCTGACCTCGGTCTACGCCGCACCGGCGTTGGTAGCTACCGACTGGATGGCCCTGCCGCCGGTGGTCTGGACCGCCCTGCTGTACCTGGCGATCGGCACCTCGGCGGTTACGCTGTTCCTGCTGCGCTACGCCACTTTGCGGCTGCCGTCGGCCAAGGTGATGGCCTACGGATACCTCATTCCCAGCCTGGTGGCGGTCGAGGAAGGGGTGATCGGTCACGGCTGGTTGGCCGCGCCGGTGCTGCCCGGCATCGCCGCAACCGTGGCGGCGTTGGTCTGGCTGGTGGCGCTGCGCGATCGCTAGCGGCTGGCGTTTGGAGGCGGGCCATGAGTGACGGCCAGGGGAACATCGAGATACCGGCGGAACGCGACGGCCCGGCCCTGGATCGGCTGGCCGGTCGTGCGAAGGTGGTTCTCGCCGCGGCCTATCCCGGTTGGAGGGGTGAACTCGCAGCAATCGGGCAGGGCTTCGAGGCGGCGGTGTTTCGCATCGACTTGCCGCCCTTCGGCACTGTGGCGATCAAGGCGCCGTGGCGGCGGTTTCCCGGTGGCGGCTACGGCACTCACATCGACTGTCGCGCCCTGCTGCGCCAGGAACAGGCGATGGCGGGATGGGCGGCCGATTGCGGCCTGCCGGCCGCCACGCCGCACGCGCTGCACGAGAGCGACGCCCAGGACCTGCTGATCTCGGCTTATGTCGACGGCGATGACCTTCCGCCCGATCCGATCGGGTTCGGCGCCCTGCTGCGTACACTGCACGAAGCACCGCCGCCGGACATCGTGCCGGTGGTCCACGGCCGGTCCGGCGATCTGCGCACGGCGATCGCGGCGCGGATCCTGGAGCGCCTGGACCGGGTTGAGGCGCTGACGGGCGAGCGGCTGCTGGAGGATCGGTCCTGGCTCGACGCCGACGCCTTGCGCACGGCGTTGCCGGAGGGACCGCGCGCCCTGCTGCACATGGACTTCCGGCCGGCCAACCTGCGCTGCCGGGACGGCCGAATCACGGCCGTGCTTGACTGGTCGAACGCTGCGATCGGCGATCCCGCCTTCGAGCTGGCGCGCATGCACGAAGCCGGAACCCTGACGGAAGCGGTGCTGGACGGATACGGCGACCGCGACTGGGCCGCCCAGGTGCCACCGGCCGCGCTTGCCGCCTATCATCTCGACGCCGCCCTGATGTTCGCCATCGTGTTCCGGATCGGCGAGCCGGACCCGGCTCGTGCCGACCGGATGACAGCTCGCGCCCGGACGCTGCTTGCCGGGCTTCGGGCGGCGCTTGGCGCTCAAGGTTCGTCTTGACCGTCCAGGGTGCCGCGATAAGGTTGTCCAACTGGTCAAGTTAAGCAAACGCGGCAATGACGGTCGCGGCTCGGCATCGGTCGGGCTCGGGGATATCATGCGCAGTGCGGGCACCGACACGACCCGTGCAGCATCGGTTGAAGCAGGGAGTACGGGAATGGCAGCACCCGCCGAGAACATGCGGATCAACGGCGAGCGCCTGTGGGATTCGCTGATGGAGATGGCGAAGATTGGCCCGGGAATCGCCGGTGGCAACAACCGCCAGACCCTGACCGACGAGGATGCGGAGGGCCGCGCGCTGTTCCAGCGCTGGTGCACCGAGGCCGGCATGACCATGGGCGTCGACAAGATGGGCACCATGTTCTTCCGGCGCGAAGGAACGGACCCCGCCGCCCTGCCGGTCTATGTCGGCAGCCATCTGGACACCCAGCCAACCGGCGGCAAATACGACGGCGTGCTGGGCGTGCTGGCCGGACTCGAAATCATCCGTACTCTCAATGACCTGGGCATCAAAACCAGGCATCCGATCGTGGTGGTCAACTGGACCAACGAGGAGGGCACCCGCTTCGCTCCGCCGATGGTGGCCTCGGGGGTGTTCGCCGGGGTCCACGCCCTGGACTGGGCCTACGGGCTGAAGGATGCCGCCGGCAAGACCATGGGCGGCGAGTTGAAGCGCATCGGCTGGGTCGGCGACGAAGAGGTCGGCGCCCGCAAGATGCGCGCGTTCTTCGAGTTGCACATCGAGCAGGGGCCGATCCTGGAGGCCGAGGGCAAGGACATCGGCGTGGTCGACCATGGCCAGGGGCTGAAGTGGATCCAGATCACCCTGACCGGACGGGAAAGCCACACCGGCTCGACCCCGATGCCGATGCGGATCAATGCCGGGCTCGGCATGGCGCGGATCACCCAACTGGTCGATGAAATCGCCTGGAGCCACGCGCCGAGGGCCGTCGGCGCCATCGGCCACGTCGAGGTCTATCCGAATTCCCGCAACATCATTCCGGGCCGCACGGTGTTCACGGTCGACTTCCGCTCGCCCGACAAGGTGGTGCTGGACGCCATGGACGCGAGCCTGCGCGAGGGTGCCAAGAAGATCGCCGAGGACATCGGCCTCGGCATCGAGATTGAGCAGGTCGGGCATTTCGACCCGGTCACCTTCGATAAGGATTGTGTGACCACCATCCGCAACGCCGCCGAGCGGCTTGGTTATTCGCACCGGAACATCGTGTCCGGGGCCGGGCATGACGCGTGCTGGATCAACCGAGTGGCGCCGACCGCCATGATCATGTGTCCCTGCGTTGGCGGTCTGTCGCACAACGAGGCCGAGGAAATTCACCCGCACTGGGCCAAGGCCGGCGCCGACGTGCTGTTCCAGGCCGTGGTCGAAACCGCCGAAATCGTCGCCTGACGCGGCACGGATTTGAGGAGGCTGCAGAGATGAGCAAGGTCATCAAGGGCGGGACCATCGTCACCGCCGATCGCACCTGGAAGGCCGACGTGCTGATCGAGGGCGGCCGGATCGCCGCGATCGGCGCCGACCTGAAGGGCGACGAAACCCTGGACGCCGCCGGCTGCTACGTGATGCCGGGTGGCATCGACCCGCACACCCACATGGAAATGCCCTTTATGGGCACCTACTCGGCCGATGATTTCGAGTCAGGCACCCGCGCCGGGTTGTCGGGCGGCACCACCATGGTGGTGGATTTCTGCCTGCCGTCGCCGGGCCAGTCGCTGCTGGAGGCGATGCAGGCCTGGGACAACAAGTCCTCCAAGGCCTGCATGGACTATTCGTTCCACATGGCAATCACCTGGTGGGGTAGGCAGGTATTCGACGAGATGGCGACGGTGGTCGATCGCGGCATCAACACCTTCAAGCACTTCATGGCCTACAAGGGCGCGCTGATGGTCGACGACGACGAGATGTACTCGTCGTTCCAGCGCTGCGCCGACCTGGGCGCCATGCCGCTGGTCCACGCCGAGAACGGCGACGTGGTCGCCCAGCTGCAGGCCAAGCTGATGGCCGAGGGCAACACCGGGCCGGAGGCGCATGCCTATTCCCGGCCGCCGGAAGTCGAGGGTGAGGCGGTCAACCGGGCGATCATGATCGCCGACATGGCCGGCGTGCCGCTTTACGTCGTCCACGTCTCCTGCGAGCAGGCCCACGAGGCGATCCGCCGGGCCTGGCAGAAGGGCATGCGGGTCTATGGTGAGCCGCTGGTCCAGCACCTGGTGCTGGACGAGAGCGAGTACGCCCACCCGAACTGGGACCATGCCGCCCGCCGGGTGATGTCGCCGCCGTTCCGCAACAAGCAGCACCAGGACGGGCTGTGGGCCGGCCTCGCCGCCGGTAGCCTGCAGGTGGTGGCGACCGACCACTGTGCCTTCACCACCGAGCAGAAGCGCATGGGTCTCGGCGACTTCACCAAGATCCCGAACGGCACCGGCGGGTTGGAGGACCGGTTGCCGGTGCTCTGGACCAAGGGCGTGACCACCGGTCGGCTGACCATGAACGAGTTCGTGGCCCTGACGTCGACCAACATCGCCAAGATCCTGAACGTTTATCCGCGCAAGGGGGCGATCGTCGAAGGCGCCGATGCCGATATCGTGGTTTGGGACCCGAAGCGCTCCAAGACCATTACCGCCGCCACCCAGCAGTCGGCAATCGACTACAACGTGTTCGAGGGTATCGAGGTGACCGGCCTGCCGCGCTTCACCCTGACTCGCGGCGTGGTGGCGGTCGAGGAGTCGACCATCAAGGCCCGGCCGGGCCACGGTGAGTTCGTGCCGCGCGAGGCGAACGCCGCCCCCAACCGGGCGCTGTCGACCTGGAAGGAAATCACCTCGCCCCGCAAGGTGATCCGTGATCCGAAGAACATGCCGGCCGGGGTGTGAGTGAACGAGGGTCTCACCCAGCCTGGTCCGTCGTGGCCGTTCGGTGCACAGAAACTCAGGACGACAGGGTAAGTAGGGTGTGCGGCGACATCACATTCAATTGGCCTGTCACCCTGAGGCGCCCGGAGCGGTGCGCAGGGCCACGAAGCGCGTGGAGAGCATGAGCGAACCGATCGTCGAAGCTAAAGGCCTGGGGCTGACCTTCGAGACCGGCGACGGTCCGGTGCACGCGCTGTCCGATGTCGACCTGAAGGTTGGCAAGGGCGATTTCGTGTCGTTCATCGGCCCGTCAGGCTGCGGCAAGACCACGTTCCTGCGGGTCATCGCCGATCTGGAGCAGCCGACCGCCGGCAGCATCCGGGTCAACGGTGTCAGCCCGCAGGAGGCGCGGCTGGCCCGCGCCTACGGCTACGTCTTCCAGGCTGCTGCCCTGTATCCCTGGCGCACGGTGGAGAAGAACGTCGCCCTGCCGCTGGAGATTTCGGGCTACTCGCGCGAGGAACAGCGCGAGCGGATTGCCCGGACCCTGGAACTGGTCAACCTGACCGGGTTCGAGAAGAAGTACCCCTGGCAGCTGTCTGGCGGTATGCAGCAGCGTGCCTCGATCGCCCGGGCGCTGGCGTTCGACGCCGACCTGCTGCTGATGGACGAACCGTTCGGCGCACTCGACGAGATCGTGCGCGACCACCTGAACGAGCAGCTTCTGGAACTGTGGGCGCGCACCGACAAGACCATCTGCTTCGTCACCCACTCGATTCCGGAGGCGGTCTACCTGTCCACCCGCATCGTGGTGATGTCGCCGCGCCCGGGCCGCGTGACCGACGTGATCGAGAGCACCCTGCCGCGAGAACGCCCGCTCGACATCCGCGAGACCCCGGAGTTCCTGGAGATCGCCCACCGGGTCCGAGAGGGCCTGCGGGCGGGGCATTCCTACGACGATTGACGGATTCGGCTACCGGCTCCGTCATCCGCCTTTCGGCCGGTGGGCTGTCAGGAACTGTGCGGTGGCCGTGCGGGCGATGCGGTCGATGTCGTCGACGGTCCAGACCGGGTCACCGGTGAAGATCATCGGCATGAACTGCGGGCCGGCGACCATGCCCTGAAACATGCCGGCTGACAGCGCGGGGTCCGGTACGACCAGCACGCCGGCAGCGTGCTGCTCCCGCAGATACTCGGTGACCTGGACGCGCATGTTGCCGGGGCCGATGGCCCAGAACCGGCCTCCCATCTCGGGAAAGGCGGCCAACTCGCCGATGATGGTGCGCATCACCGATTGCAGACGCGGGTCCATGACTTTCGACAGCATGAGCTTGCCGACCGAGCACAGGAATTTCTCGGGCGGGGCCGTCGGGTCGATGGTCTCGTGCGGTGCCACGCCGAAGCGCTCGCACATCGTCTCCATGGTTTCGACGAACAGCATCTCCTTGTTGCGGAAATGGCTGTAGACGGTGTTGTCACGTTAACTCGTCGAGTTAGCAAGTTGGCATGCCGGTCGTTGATCAAGCGGCATGTGCCGCGGATTTCCAAGCTTCGAACGCTTCGAGCCGATGGTAGCGAATGGTGAGGGCGGAACGACGGCGGGCTGGGACAGAGTAACGATTGCGGGTTGCGGATTGCATAGACACGAAGCGTTGTAATCCACCCGGTGATCGGAAGCCTTGCATCACCCGCTCTCGTTTTCGGAAGGGCAAGTGGCTGTTCTCGGCGCGGTTATTGAGCCCCTTGTGTGACCAATGATCAAGGCCAGGCGCGACCTCGCGCTTGGCGGCCCCATATGAGCGCAGTTTGTCCGTAATGATCCTTTTGGGCACGAAGCCCCAACGTTTCATCAGCTTGATCAAAAGCCGCTTTGCAGCGCGCTTGTCTCGCTTCGATTGTAAGATTTCCTCAAGAACGACACCGTGTTGGTCGACGGCGCGCCACAGCCAGTATGACCGGCCCGCGATCTTCACGACGACTTCGTCCAGATGCCAAACATCACCAGGGCGAGGCTGCCGTCGCCGCAGAACGTGGGCGATCCGGGGACCGAACTTGACGGTCCAGCGCCGGATCGTCTCATACGAAACGTCCACACCACGTTCCAGCATAAGCTCCTCGACCTCGCGCAGGCTCAAGTTGAACCGGGCGTAGAGCCAGACAACATGAGAAATGATCTGAGGCGGAAAGCGGTGGCGCTTGTAGCTGATTTTCTCTGTTTGCATCGACACCGCCTACGCCCGGATCATTGAACCCGCAACCTCAGGCACGTTAACGTGACAACACCCTCGGGCGAGCCGACGGTGGCGGGCGCCCCAAGAGCCACGGCCGGCAGCAAGCGGAGTTCGCCCTCGATCTGCTCGACGGTGACCTGGCGCTGGCTGATGGGCTCGGGCGTGAACAGGCCCAGGCCCCCAAGCCTTCCATAGCGGTTGGGCAGCAGCTGAATGGCCGCCGTCATCTCGGCCAGCGTGTAGCCGCCGCCGTCGAAGGGATTGACGATCACGGTCACGGGTCGGACCTCCGGGGTTCGGGATGCAGAAGGATCAGACGGCGAGGCGGGCGACGAGGCCGTGGGCGGCGAGCTCGGCCAGCTTGGCGGCGCGCTTGGTGGCATCGTCGACCGAGGCGTCCATCACGAGCGCGGCATCGGCGAGGACGACGGGCCCGCGCGCGAGCACCACGGCCTCGGTGTTGCCGGCGGTCGCATCGGTGGTGTTCAGCAGCACGGCGGACGCGAGTTCCGCACCCTCGATGCCGACGGTCACCACGGCGGGCGACAGCGCGTAGGTGCCGTCTGCCGTTACACGGCCGAGCACCGCGCCCATCGGATAGGCGGTGCCGGCACGCAGCGTCACAGTCTCTCGGGTGTAGTCGCGATCGAACTCGCGCTTCACGAGGTCGCCCAGGACACTGGGCGCGGTCAGGACGGTCGGCATGGATCAGCCCTCCCGGCCGGCGGCGGCAGCGGCCCGGGCTGCCCGGATCAAAGCGCTGTCGGCAGACGGGGCCGGACGCTCGCCGGCCGACGCCGGCCCGACTACGGGTGCCGCCGCGACGATGTCGAGGCCGACGTCTCGGGATGCCAGCGTGTCGAGCACGCTGCGGCGGAGCACTGCCGGATCGATGCCGCGGCGCATGGCCTCGGCGGCATCGACGGTGATGCCGAGGCGGGCCGCTTGGGCGGCGACGGACATCAGCTCGGCCATCTCGGCGCGGAGCTGTACTGCGAGGCCCGCGTCGGCGGCAGCCGACACGACCGGTGCTGAGGTCTCAACGATCATGGCCGGCTCGAGCGCATCAGCACCCGCAGGCGGTTGTTCGGGCAAGCCCGTCTTCATGGGAGTCTCCTTCACGTGAGGGAACGCTCTGGCGGCAATGGACCGAGGCCGGCCAAGCCGCTCGGCAAATGCGGTCAGCACGGCATCGAAGTTGCCGATCCGGTCGGCGAGCCCGGCGGCAACTGCGCGCTCGCCCCGGAACGTGGCGGCCTCGGTCTGCCGAATGACGATGGCTGTGATCCCGCGATTGCGGGCGACCAGATCGACGAAGGCGTCGTTCAGCGCGTCGACGTCGGCCTGGATCCGGGCGCGCGCCGAGTCCGACAGCGGCAGATGCGGGGAGCCGTCGATCTTGTGCGCCCCGGCGTGAACGAAGCTGTAGGCAAGACCGGCCTGTCGGTCGGCTGCACTCTGGTCGACATGGACCGCGACCACGCCGATTGATCCGACCTCCGCGGTGCGGGTCAGCCAGATCTGCTCGGCGACCGACGCGATCGCGTAGCCTGCCGAGAGTGCCGCCTCGTCGGCGATTGCCCAGATCGGCTTCCCGCTGGCGCGCTGGAGTTCGCTGAGCCGGTCGGCCAGATCGAACACCCCGCCAGCCTCGCCCCCGGGCGTGTCGAGCTCGAGCAGCACTCCCCGGACGTCAGCGGACGACAAGACAGCTTCGACCTTGTCGCCGATGTCGGCATAAGCCGTCAGGCCCGAGGCGGCGGCCAGGTATGAGGATCGCCGCACCAGGGTGCCGAGCACCGGTACCACAGCGATGCCTGGCTCGATGACCTGCGGCGCCGGACGGTCAGTAGCGCCCGACGGCATCGGCAACGAGCCGCCCGCCAGTCGAGGGCCGAGCGCCTCCAGGATCACGGCCAGCTTCGGGCGCGCGATCATGAGCGGCGTGCCGTAGAGGCGCGCTGCCAGGTGTGGCAGGTCGGTCATTGAAAGCTCGGAGCCGAGTTGATCGAGCTTGACACCGCTCGCATGTCCATTAAATTCTGGCTAGAAATTATGGCTAGTTTTATGGGGTCCGTCATGGGGCAGCCCACCTGGTCGGTACAGGATGCTAAGAACCACTTCAGCGAGGTCGTCGAAGCGGCTCGACGCGGTGGTCCGCAGACCGTCACCAAGCACGGCAAACCTGCTGTCGTCGTGCTGTCGGCAAACGAATACGAGCGCCTGCGGACCCTGGAGCGGCTCGAAGCGCCGAGCTTTGCCGACCACCTTCTGGCCATGCCGAGTGACGACGGCAGCTTCGACCGCTTGGAAGCATCGCTCAGGGATACCGGCTTCTGATGTATCTCCTGGACACGATGATCCTGTCCGAAGTGCGAAAGCGTCCGGCCCAGCGCGACCGCAATCTTGTCGCCTGGATCAAGACCGCACCTTCGGAGCAGCTCTTTGTCAGCGTGGTGACGATCGGCGAGATCGAACGCGGCATCGAGCGTCAGCGGAGCGTTGACCCGGGGTTTGCCGAGCGGTTGGCGAACTGGCTCGAGGTCACTCTCAGGCTGTATGAGGGCCGAATATTGCCGGTCGGTTTGGACGTCGCACGCCGTTGGGGACGTCTGTCCCACCAGGTCGGCAACAAGGGCATGGATCTCGCGATCGCAGCCACAGCACTCCAGCACGGGCTTGCAGTCGTGACCCGCAACGTCTCGGACTTCACACCAACTGGCGTCACGGTGATCAATCCGTTTGATCCGCAGGATCGGTCATGACTGCGGACCCCGGCTCTGTTCGGACAGCGCCGAACCCGATGCCGAGCCGCTGCTCGCGGGCGTGGTCGGCGGCGATCTCGGCGTCGACCTGCTCGGCGTCGTAGCCGCGCTCGGCGATGGCCTGCGAGCGCGACTTCAGCCCGGCGTCGATCGCCTCGACCTCGGCGCGGATGTCCTTGATCGGGTCGACCCAGTCCCAGCGCGGTGGCAGCCAGTCGGCGCCGACGGGTGGATCTCCCGCAGCGGCGGGTGCTGTGCCGGATAATCCGGCAAGGTCGATCCAGCGCCGCCACACCGGCCGGCAGAACTGGAACACCATGACGGCGTGCTGGAACGCCTCGACGCGACGGCGGAACTCCAGCAATGCCGCCCGCGTGTTCGAGTAGTTCGCCTTCAGCATGTCGGCGGTGACGTTGGCGTAAGGCATTCCCAACGCGGCGGATACGGTTGGAGGTCGTCATTGCCGCTCCCCTCAAGCCGCCGGCTTCTTGGCGTGATCGGCGGTGCTCGCGCGGATCTGCTCGCGCTCGAACGCCTCGACGTCTTCAAGCCGGTACACGACACGACCGCCGAGCTTGACGTAGAGCGGGCCCTCGCCGGTCCAGCGCCAGCGCTCAAGCGTGCGGTGGCTGATGTTCCAGCGGGCTGCCAGATCGATCTGGTTGAGATGTTTGGTGGCCATCGGCTTCTCCTTGGGTTCCTCTCGAAAGCCTGCGGAGAAGATGCAGATCCAATCGTGATCCGTCGTGGGGATCGTCGGGGGATCAGTTTGGACGAATCAGGGGGATAGAGGGGGATCTGCAGGGGGATGGCGGGGGATCGGCGCAGTTACAAGCGCTGCAAGACCGCAGAAAGCCTGGTGTTCGCTGGAGGATCAGGAAAATTTGATGTTGAGGCGGTATCGTCCGCGCCGGTCGGACTGAATAAGCTTCCGCCAGTCGGGCTGGGCCTTGAAGAGGTCGGCCATGCGGGTGCAAGACGAGCCCGCTTCCGCCAGGACCGATTTGCCGTGCCGCCACGGGAATCCGGCAGTCGCGGACTCAAAGAGGATCTGAACCACCCGGCCCTGGATGGGGCCGAGCGTATACAGGCGATGCCCCAGCGTGACCTCGCTGAAGTCGCTGCGATGCGAGAATCCGCGCGTGGATGATCGAGGGGTTCCACCGAGGCCGTGCTTGGCCTCGGCGCGATCGCGCTCCTCGCGACGCACCACGAGTTCGTCACGCTTCACCACGACTCCCTCGTCCGGCTGGACGACGTGGCAATACGCGGCGTTGGGCGCCTCGAAATGCTGGACTCGGACCTCGCCTTGGTGGAGCAACTGGTAGACGTCGTGCGGACGGAGATCCTGCAGCCCCTGGAACCAGGCCTGCTCCTCCGGTATCCGGAACCATTGGCCGTCTTGGGTCTCTTCGTAGGAGCCCCGCTCAATGCGGACGCCGTAGAGCCGCACCGACACCCTGAGAAGGCCGTTTTCCGCCAGATAGGCCAGGTCGCGCCGAGGCAGTTGCCAGCGCTCTTCCAGCTCCTCGAGTGCGAAATACTCCTTCTCGATGGCCGTCATCGCGCACGCTCGCCCGCCGATTTTGTTCGTGATATGTTCTATTCAGTTGACGCGGACGAATCAATCCGCTTTTATCCACATGATCCACAGCTCGGACGAGACAGATGCAGACCACGCTCGCCGACAGGCTAAGGGCTCGCGCCCGGCAGATCGGGATGAACGCCAGGGAGGTGGCGGAGGACGCGCGCGTCAACAGGTCCTTCGTCTACGACATCATGCGCGGTCGATCCGAGCACCCGAACTTGGAAAAGCTCGACAAGATCGCCGCGACCTTGAAGGTCGACCGGAACTGGCTGCTCCACGGGAAGGGCGAGATCCAGGGCGACGAACCGCTGACACATAAAGAACCAGACGAATTTATCTCGATTCCATCCGTCGAGGTCACAGCGTCGATGGGGGGCGGCACAATCGTCGCCAACGAGGTCGCGATCGGCGAGCCTTATCATTTCAAGAGTTCCTGGATAGCGCACCGTCTGCGCGCCAATCCGGCCAACCTCAGAATCATGCATGTCGAGGGCGACAGCATGATGCCCACGCTCCAGGACGGCGACGTGGTTCTGGTCGATCTCGGTCGCGCCCTGCCGACACCGCCCGGGATTTTCGTGCTTTTCGATGGCATGGGGCTCGTCGCCAAGCGGCTGGAGTACATCCCGAACTCCGATCCGCCATGCGTGCGGATCATCTCGGACAATCCGTTCTACACGCCCTACGATCGCACCGCCGACGAGATCAAGATCATCGGCAGGATCCGCTGGTTCGGCCGGGAGACCTGACAATGAGCCATGTCATCATTCGTGGTGCCAACATGCGCCGACACGAGGTCGATTTCGGGGAAGCCGAAATCTCGGTAACCCTTCATGCAAGTGCCGAGACCGTCGAACTATATATCGAAGCAGACCAGGACGGCAGGCCAGACGAACAGCGCCGGTTTGCAATTGTGAATATACCGCGCCATCTGTTCAGCAAATCAATCGCAGATCTTGCGAAAAAACACAGTGATCGCGATCCTTGAAAGCCACGGGTTCAGCGCTTCAATGCAACCAGGGAGAAGTGATCTCGGGTCTGGTTGAACGCGTCACCTACCACAATGGCGACAACGGCTTCTGCGTTCTCCGCATCAAGGCGCGCGGCCATCGCGATCTGGTCACGGTGGTGGGGCACGCCGCCACCATCGCCGCCGGCGAATGGGTCACCGCGTCGGGCGAATGGATCAACGACCGGACCCACGGTCAGCAGTTCAAGGCGCGCTTCATGCGCACCTCGGCGCCGACGTCGATCGACGGCATCGAGAAATACCTCGGCTCCGGCATGATCCGCGGCATCGGCCCCGTCTACGCCAGGAAGATGGTCAAGGCGTTCGGCGAGAAGGTGTTCGACATCATCGAGGCCGAACCAGACCGGCTGCGCGAAGTGACCGGGATTGGCCGGGTGCGCGCCAAGCGCATCACCGACGCATGGGCCGAGCAGAAGATCGTTCGCGAGATCATGGTCTTCCTGCACAGCCATACGGTCGGCACCGCTCGCGCCGTGCGGATCTACAAGACTTACGGCGCCGACGCCGTCCAGGTCATGACCGAGAATCCCTATCGGCTCGCGAGAGACATCCGGGGCATCGGATTCAAGACCGCCGACACGATCGCCATGAAGCTCGGCATCGAAAAGACGGCGATGATCCGTGTTCGTGCCGGCATCTCCTACGCGCTGTCCGAAGCGATGGACGACGGTCATTGCGGCCTGCCGGCCGATGAACTGACGCCTCTGGCCGTCGAGCTTCTGGAAGTCCCTGGCGAGTTGATACAGACCGCACTCGAGTTGGAACTGAGCGACGGAACCGTCGTCGCGGACACGGTCGGCGAAACCCGATGCATCTTCCTTGCAGGCCTCTACCACGCCGAGAAGGCCATTGCCGACCGCGTCCGGCGCTTGGCGAACGGCGCCCTGCCTTGGCCCTTCATCGACCCGGTGAAGGCCCTGCCGTGGATCGAGCAGAAGACCGGCCTGTCGCTCGCAGAAAGCCAGGTTACAGCCATTCGGCTGGCGTTGCTGTCCAAGGTTCTCGTGATCACAGGCGGGCCTGGGGTCGGGAAGACCACGATCATCAACGCCATCCTGCGTATCCTGTCGGCGAAGGGCGTTGAATTGCTCCTGTGCGCACCGACCGGGCGTGCCGCCAAGCGCATGACCGAGGCGACCGGGTTCGAGGCGAAGACCATTCACCGGCTGCTGGAGATCGATCCGAAGACCGGAGGATTCAAGCGCAACGCGGATAATGCGCTCGACTGCGACCTGCTCGTTGTGGACGAGACCTCGATGGTCGACGTCATGCTGATGCAGGCGCTGATGAAGGCGGTTCCCGACCGCGCGGCGCTGCTGATCGTGGGCGACATCGACCAACTCCCCTCGGTCGGTCCCGGCCAGGTCCTGGCCGACCTGATCGCCTCCGAGGCTGTACCGGTCGTGCGGTTGACGGAGGTGTTTCGTCAGGCGGCCGAGAGCCGGATCATCACCAGCGCCCACCGGATCAACCAGGGCAACCTGCCGGACCTCTCCAGACCCGAAGGGCAAAGCGACTTCTACTTCGTACAGGCCGACGATCCGGAAACCGCCGTGTCAAGGATCATCGAACTGGTGAAGACCCGGATTCCGCAGCGTTTCAGCCTGGATCCTATCCGGGACATCCAGGTTCTCTGCCCCATGAACCGCGGCGGGGTCGGCGCTCGTTCGCTGAACATCGAACTGCAGGCTGCATTGAATCCGGCCGGCGATCGCAAAGTGGAGCGCTTCGGCTGGACCTTCGCTCCCGGCGACAAGGTGATGCAGATCGAGAACGACTACGAGAAGGAGGTGTACAATGGTGACATCGGTTACATCGACGACGTCGACCCGGACGCCGGTGAGTTGACCGTCAGCTTCGACGGTCGGGCCGTGACCTATGGCTTCGGCGAACTCGACACCGTGGTGCCGGCCTACGCGGCGACCATCCACAAGAGCCAGGGATCGGAGTATCCGGCCGTCGTGATCCCCCTACTCACCCAGCACTACGCGATGCTGCAGCGGAACCTGGTCTATACCGGCGTGACGCGCGGTAAGCGGTTGGTGGTACTCGTCGGCCAGAAGAAAGCTGTCGCGATCGCGGTGAAGAACATATCCGGGCGCCGCCGCTGGTCGAAATTGAAGGAGTGGCTCGGCGTGCAAGGCGACCGGAGCGGGCTCTGATCTCCATCCTGTCCTGCCTGCGCACGGCTTCTAATGATTTGGAAGAGCGACGATAAACAACTGATTTAAATTGACGATTCCGCCTGTGCATTGGAGCGTTCGCCCGGCAATCCTGAGAGCGAACAGTCTCAATGCGCGACGCATTCACCGGCCCGAACCCCATTGCCGCCGACCACATATCGGCCGACGAACGTCTTCATGAAATCGCTCGCATTCTTGCCACTGGCCTGAGGCGACTACACGCAGAGCAGTCCAGTTCTTTATCTGCGCCAGACGAAGACAGTTCATTCGACATTCTCGCCCTCAAACGCCGTGTTGGTCGTCGCAAACCGAGCAACCGGAGTGGAGGGCGCTGATGCCCAGGACGATGAAAAGGCTTGTTACCGAGCCAGAGCGACAACCCGCCGCGGCGCCAGACGCGAGCGTGGTCGCGGAACTGGCGGCGCTGAAGCGGATGTCCGTGGCCGAACTGAAAGCCAAGTGGGCGGACCTCTTCGGCGCGCCGGCTCCGAACAACAGCCGCAGTTTCCTTGAGCTGAGGCTCGGCTACCGGATTCAGGAACTGACCATCGGCGGTCTGTCCCGCGAGACGCGCCGGACGCTGGATCTACTGGCCGACGAGGTCGAAGGCCAGATCGGGAGAAAGGCGATCATCGCAGATTCCCGTAACCCGGTCGTCGGCACCCGGCTGGTGCGCGAATGGGGCGGGGTGGAGCACACCGTCACGGTGATGAAGGACGGCTTCGACTTGCAGGGGCGCAAATTCAAGTCGCTGTCGGCGGTGGCGAAGGCGATCACCGGGACGCAGTGGAACGGCTACCGCTTCTTTGGCCTGCGCGAAGCCCGGAGGGACGACCGATGAGCCGCTCTCGGGAAACCATCGCGGTTCTGCCGCGCCGTCAGCGCTGCGCCCTCTACACCCGCAAGTCGAGCGAGGAAGGGCTCGACATGGAGTTCAACAGCCTCGACGCCCAGCGCGAGGCCTGCGAGGCCTATGTGACCAGCCAGAAGGCCGAGGGCTGGTCCGCCATTCGCGAGCCCTACGATGATGGCGGTTTCTCCGGTGGCACGCTAGAGCGCCCCGGCCTGAAGCGCCTCATTCAGGATGTCGAAGCCGGTCTGATCGACGTGATTGTGGTCTACAAGATCGACCGGCTGTCGCGCTCGCTGATGGACTTCGCCAAGCTGGTCGAGATCTTCGACCGCAATCAGGTAACCTTCGTGTCGGTCACGCAGTCGTTCAACACCACGACGTCGATGGGACGACTGACGCTGAACATCCTCCTGAGCTTCGCGCAGTTCGAGAGGGAGGTGATCGGCGAGCGCATCCGCGACAAGGTCGCCGCCTCGCGCAAGCGCGGCATGTGGATGGGCGGCTACGTTCCGCTGGGCTACGACGTGCGCGACCGCAAGCTGGTGATCAATGAGGGCGAGGCCGCGACGGTCAGGATGATCTTCGAGCGGTTCGTGCGGCTGGGCTCCGCGACGACGCTGGCGAAAGCGCTGGCAGCCGAAGGCGTGCTGAACAAGCGGGGCAAGCTGATCGACAAGGGCTTCCTCTACAAGCTCATCAACAACCGGGTCTATCTGGGTGAAGCCGTCCACAAGGGCGCGGCCTATCCCGGCGAGCACGAGGCCATCATCGATCGTGACCTGTGGGGCAAGGTGCACAGCATCCTTCAGGAGAGCCCACGTCTGCGAGCGAAGAACACGCGCCGCCAAACGCCGGCGTTGCTGAAGGGAATCATCTTCACCGAGACCGGCGCCGCGATGACGCCGACGGCGACGAAGAAGGGCACGCGCCTCTACCGCTACTACGCGTCGATGGATCTGATCCGCAACCGTCCGACCGGCGATGCCTCCGGTCCGCTGCGCTTGCCGGCGGGCATGGTCGAGGACGCCGTTGTCGGTGAAATCCGCCGCATGATCCGCGCGCCCGAGATCGCGGCACGGACGATCAAGCTGATGCGGGAAGACAGCCCACCCGTCGACGAGAAGGCGGTCGTCAGGGCCCTCGGCGAGTTCGATCAGCTCTGGGCAGCGCTCTATCCGGCGGAGCAGGCCCGCATCGTCCAGCTTCTGGTCGAGCGGGTGATCGTCGGCGAGGACGGCATCGCCGTCGATCTGCGCCATGAGGGGTTGGGATCGGTTGTCCGGGAAATGATGGCGCCCCGCCAGACGGAGACCGCCGCATGAGCGGCTCGAGGGGAACAATCCGCGTCGTCATCCCGCTGACGATCCGCAAGCGCAACGGGCGGCCGAAGATCCTGCCGCCCGACGATATCGGCCTGCGGGATGGCCGGGCACAGGATCCGCATGTACTGCGCGCCATTGCCCGCGCCTGGAGTTGGCGGCGGCAGCTGGAAACCGGTGCCGCTTCCACCATCCTGGATATCGCCGCCGCCGAGAAAGTCTCCGACCGGTTCGTGAGCCGGATGATGCGGCTCGCCTATCTCTCGCCGGAGGTTCTCGAATACCTCGTGATCAGGCGCGTACCGTCGGCGCTCTCGCTCTACGACTTGGCCGACGTCGCCGCCCGGCCGTGGGCGGAGCAGATGGGGATCGTGTTCGATCGGTCTGGACGACAGACGTGGAGCCGATCTATCCCCTGATCAATGCCAGCAGGTCGTCCTCGCTCAGCCTGGCGGAGACCTCGCCGCCTTCCAGGATGTCGGCGGCCAGATCGCGCTTGTCGCGGTGCAGGCGCAGGATCTGTTCCTCGATGCTGTCCTGCATGATCAGGCGATAGATGGTGACCGGCCGCTCCTGCCCGATGCGGTGGACGCGGTCCGAGGCTTGGTCTTCCACCGCCGGGTTCCACCAGGGGTCGAGATGCACGACATAGTCCGCGGCGGTCAGGTTCAGCCCGGTGCCGCCGGCGCGTAGGCTGATAAGGAAGACATCGGCCGTTCCGGCCTGGAAGGCGGCGACGCGGCGTTCGCGGTCGGCGGCTGGTGTACTACCGTCGAGGTATTCATAGCGGATGCCGCGCGCGTCCAGCGCGGCGCGGACCAGCGCCAGGTGCGCGACGAACTGGCTGAACACCAGCGCGCGATGGCGGTTGCGCACCAGATCGTCCACCAGGTCCAGGAACGCCGCCAGCTTGCCGCTGGGCACGCCCGCGTCCTGGTCGATCAGTGCGGGATTGCAGCAGGCTCGGCGCAGCCGGGTGATCTCCGCCAGGATCTGGATCTTGCGCTGCCCAGCGGGGGCATCCACTGCGGCGAGGCGATCCAGCGACTGGCGGCGCAATGCCTCGTAGAAGGCGCGCTCGCCGTCCTCCATCTCGATCCGCATCGTCTGCTCGGTGCGCGGCGGCAGTTCATGCAGCACCATGGCCTTGGTCCGGCGCAGCATGAACGGGCGGATCAGCGCGCGCAGCGCCTGTCGTGCCGCCGGGTCGCGGTCGCGCTCGATCGGGCGGGCGAAGCGCTTCTGAAACCCCTCCCGCGAGCCCAGAAAACCAGGATTGACGAAGGCGAACAGGCTCCACAACTCGTCCAGGTAGTTCTCCACCGGCGTGCCGGTCAGCGCCAGCCGGAAGTCCGCTTGCAACGATGACGTCGCCTGGGCGCGTCTTGTTTCGGCGTTCTTGATCGCCTGCGCTTCGTCCAGCACCACCATCCGCCAGGGCCGAGTGCCGAGCTCCTCGGCGGCGAGGTGGAGGAGGGTGTAGCTGCAAATCAGCACGTCGCGCGAGCTGAGCCCGTTGACCAGCGCCGCCCGGTCGCCGGCCAACGCATGGGTGCGCAGGGTCGGGGCGAAGCGGGCGATCTCGGCATGCCAGTTCGGGCACACCGAGGTCGGCGCGACGACCAGGCACGGGCCCTCCTCGGCCTGGTCCAGCAGCACGGCGATCGCCTGCACCGTCTTGCCCAAGCCCATGTCATCGGCGAGGCAGGCGCCGGCGCCCCAGCGCGCCAGGCGCGACATCCAGACGAAGCCCTCGATCTGATAGTCGCGCAATTCGGCCTGCAACGTCTCCGGCAGACGTGGTGTCCAACCCTCGGCGGCGCGGATGCGCGCGACGTGCTTCTTCCAGGCGGCGTCGGCGCTGACCTTGCCCGCATCGTCCAGCACCGCGTCCAGCGCCGGCGCGCCCAGTGCATGCACGCGACGGCCGTTGCGATGCGGCTCCGACACCGCGGCGAGTCGCTCGAGCTGCATCTGCAAGTGCCGTGACAGCGCCACGAACTGTCCGTCGCCCAGTGGCACGAACCGGCCGCGCGCCTGTCCCAGGCGGTCGAGCAGGAAGCGCATTTCCAGCACCTGGTCCTCGTCCAGCGGGACCGAGCCGTCGACGCTGAACCAGTCGCGCTCCTGGGTCACGTTGACCCGCAGCTTGCGGGGCTCGACCGGACTGACACGCAGCGTGCGGCCCTCTGGCCACTCCACCGTCAGCGGCACGGCACAGTCGCGTAGCTCCAGCAACAACTCCAGGCTGCCGTCCAGGTCGTCGACTGTCAGCTCATGCGAGTCACTGCCCAGGCGGTCGCGCAGGGTCGGGCACGCAGCGATCACGGCGGCGCGGTCCGCGACTTCCCGCGGCAGGTCGCGGACCGCGCGCAACTGGCGGCCGTCGATGGTCGCCAACACCGACCGCCCGCCCAGGCCGGCGACATAGGCGGGGCCGCTGGAGCCAAAGGGTCGCACCAGCAGGCAGACGCGCAGGCCCTCGCCCTCGGGTGAAAGTTGCAGCACCGGTGCGGTCAGTCCGTCGATCCCGGGTTGCGCCTCGGCGATCTCGGCGCGGACCGGCAGTGCAGGGTTGTCGCGCTGCGCCAGGGCGATGACGCGGTCACGCGCCGCGGCCGGCACGGTCAGGCCATTCGGCCCCAGCAGTTCCTGAACCGGCAACAGTGATTTCGGGAACTCGACCACCCGGTACCGCGACGGGGTCTCCGGTTCCAGGAACACGCTCGCGTCGGTGGCCGAGTGCGACAATGCGATGCGATAGCCGCCACGGTGCTCGGTCACCAGCAGTTCCAGCGGATAGGACACCAGATCGAGGCGCTGCGAGCGCTTGCGGGCGTCGAACACCAGCGGATGGCCGACCAGCGCGGCGATGGTGCGATCGACGTCGAATGCGTACTGGTCCTCGCCGTGCCAGCCGCCGCTGTCCTTGCGGATATGGCGCAGCGCCGAGCGGTCTTGTTCCGTGAGGTAGTCCAGCCGGGGATCGAGGTCGCGAAGCCGCTTCATGCTGACGGGGCGGCCGTCGGTCCAACCATCCTTGCCCTTGGGGGATTGTTCCACCGCGTGGACATCCCAGGCGTCCGGATCGACGAACCAGGCCAGACGCTTGGAGCGGCGCGGCGCCTTGGCGGCGGTGGCCTTGGTAGCCCTGGTGTCCAGCAGCGCGTCCAGGCTCTCCAGCGCACGCTCCCAAGGTTGGCGGACGGCGATCAGGCGGGTGAAGGTGACGCCACAAGCCGCCGCGGGCGTGTCGAGCCAGGTCAGATAGGGCTTCGGGTCCGATTCGATCGCGGCCAGGATTTCCGCCAGAACGCGGGCTGCCAGTGGCGCCGCTTTGGCCAGGGCCTTGAAGGCCGCGTCCAGCGCGCCGGCGCGCCGCCGGCTGAGCGCCGGGTCGACGGTGTATTCCGCCAGGGCGACGCAGGCATCGCCGAACGGGCCTGGCGATCCGTAATGGAGCAGTTGCATCACCTCGGCCTGCGCCTTGACCTCCAACCCCTGCGCCATCCAGAGCATGGCCTGGATCGCCCGCCAGCCCGCGCTGTTGGCCACCTCCGGCAGTTCAAACAGCGCCGCCTCGATCCCTGTCTGGAGTTCGGCGTGCAGGGCGGCGTCGTTGGCGCGCAGCAGCGCCAGCAGGAAGAACATGCCGTGCTCGTCTGGCAGGAACAGCTTGCGCTTGCCCAGCCGCTTGCGCCGCGCCTTCAGGGCGTCGCGATACAACGCCAATGCGGCGTCGTTGCGGCCCTCGAGGAAAGCCATCGTGCCGTCCAGCGCCAGGCGGTCATCATCGCTGCCGACGAAATCGGCGCACATGGCGTCGAGGCGGTTGGCGAGCAGGTCGCAGCGCAGCAGGACCGGTCGCAAGGACTCGTAGGCGCTGTTGCCAAGCCCGGCGCGTGCCTGGGCGATGATGGCGGGCAAGTCGTCATCCGCGGTCCCCGCCTGCGTGAATGCGAGCAGACGCGCCAGCAGAAGCGTGGGCAGCATCCGCGGCGCGCGGCTGGCGAACCAGGCTGCCGGGGGTGGTGAGACGACGAACAGATTGCCGAAGAAAGACACGTTGCTGGCGGGTCCAAGCCGCTTGTCGCCCAAGGTGGCGAGAGCGTCGAATGCAGTCGCGTCGTCGGCATAGGCGTCGTTTGCATAGGCTGCGAGCCGCAACAGACGACACAGCGCGACCTGATCGGGCGCGAGATAATAGCTGGACCAGGGTGGCTGCACCGGCAGCACCTTGCAAATTGCGGCAACCATGCGCTCTGCCCCCGGCGCGGCCATGGCCTGCCCAGTGATGTCATGCGACAGCGCGGGGAGGCAGCCGTGGTCGACGGCCAGCAGGCGCTTTTTTGACAGTCGATCGAGCACCGGCTGGGCGGCGACGTAGGACCATTGTCGTCCCTCTGGCGTCTTGGCGCCCATCGCCTTGAGGCATTCGACGAATTGTCCGTTCGGCGTGGGGAAGAGGAGGAGGTATTTAAGGTGCAGCAGCAGACGTTCGGCCTCAGCGAGGTCGTCTGGCGTGGCGCTGGGGCGGTCAAGGCGCTGGTTCAAGTCAGTGTCCATCGCGACAGTAAAGCGTCGGTCGGCGAGTCGGTGACAGCCGCAGCGTCCCTTCCCCGGCAACTGGAGGCCGTGACAATACGGTTCGCCACGTACCTTGTCGTTAGGCTACGCCTACCGCGCGTTCTCTGGTCCCGGATGGCAGCCGAGGGATCGGCGGCGGAAGGTTCAGCTTGGCATGGTCGATAACTGATTGAGAATAAGTAATTTTGTCCAACCGAACCAAAATGGGAGAGGTTCGGTCGGAACGAGACAGGTGGCGGTTCAGAGACCGAAAATCAGGGGTATGCGAGTCTTCGAGGTTCGGCCCAACCTCGCAAACCCCTTTGAAACTTGGGAAAAATTCGGCGTCGCGGGAGGGGTTGCGGCAGTTCGCAACAGGAGATTGGCGGAGGGAAAGGGACTGATATCCAACGTTCTCTGCGTAAATCCATACCCGTCTCGGCCTGCCGGTCGAGCTACGGCGCTCGCTCGCCTGCACCAACATCATCGAGAACACAAACGGCACCGTCCGACGAGTCTGCCGCAACGTCAAACGCTGGCAGGACGCTGCAATGGCGCTGCGCTGGACCGCCACCGCCATGCTCGAGGCCGCCAAGGGCTTCCGACGCCTCAAGGCACACAAGCAACTCCCCAGCCTGCGCCGCGCCCTGGCAGCCCATCAGGACAGGAACGCGATCAGCCACGACCTTGAAAGGCAGACCGCCGCCGCATAGCCTCCTCAACCACCAGCGCCTGCCGAGCAAATTTCAACACGGCGCGGGACATCCCCTCGATTGATGTCGAGATGGACATAGATGGCCGTGTCGGCCGGGCCACTGTGGACGGCGTGTTCGATATCGATCTCAAACCCGTTCCAAACATCGTCAGCGGAGAGCCGCATCGGGTTCTGATCAAGCTTCCCAACGGCTTCGAGTTCGCCGAGGCGGAAATGGCAAGCGGCAAGACCACGATCAAGGGCGGAGCCGTCCAGTTCGACCCGCTTGAGGATACACACGGTCACTTTGCCCATCTTCATCTGACTGGAAACGGGGTTGTCCGAGAGGCCGCTACGGCATCGTAAAGGCAATTCGTTATGCTGGAACGGTTGAGAACCCGCGACCGGGCGATTGCACTTGGTGTGATCGCCACGGTTGTGCTTTTCGCCACGCTTTACACCGTGCTTGGTGTCGGAATGCAGATGTCTGCAATCCGCATGACCGGCATGGCAAGAGAGCTTGGCAATCCGATGCAAATGCCGTCGCAGCCCGATTGGTCGGGCCTGCAATTCTTTCAGTTTTTCCTGATGTGGTGGATCATGATGATTGCAATGATGACACCAAGCGCCGCCCCGACGTTGCTTCTGTTCGCCGCGCTGAAGCGCGCGTCGGGCACTGTATCGAAGTATGCAGCCAGTGTTTGGCTGTTCCTTCTGGGATATCTTGTCGCCTGGGCCGGATTCAGTGTCTTCGCTGTGCTTTTACAATGGAGCTTGCGCCAATCCGAAATCTTCGCTCCATCGATGATGACGTTGAAGGGCGGCGTTGTCGTCGGAGTGTTGCTTGTTGTTGCTGGAATCTATCAGCTGACGCCCCTGAAACGGGCATGCCTGAAACAATGCCAGTCACCTGCGCAATTTCTCACCGTAAACCATCGCCCCGGCTTTGCAGGAGCCTTTTTGATGGGCGGGCATCACGGAAGCTACTGTGTCGGCTGTTGTTGGGCGTTAATGCTGCTGCTGTTCGCCGGAGGCATCATGAACCTTTGGTGGATCATCGGACTCTCCGCATTCGTGGCGCTGGAAAAAACGGTCAGCCCGCGGCTTGCCCTGCCCGAAACATGTGGTGCCGCGCTGATCGCGGTGGGTGCGTTCGTCGCTTTTTCAAGCCTGTAACACCAAACGGTGGCAAGAATAGAGAGCCAGCATTGGCGTTTGGCTCTTGCAGTCTGGGCTTACAGACAGACTTGCTGGGTATCTCGCTCATCCAGCGTCTGATTTTGGCACATGCCACCAATTATGATGCGGCGCGGTATCAAGTATTTTGGGCTTTCAGCGGCCCGCGGCGGTGCAGAGAACAACCCGGTTTCAAGGTCACTTGAATGTCAGCTCCTACTGAAGCCGCACGATCGTATCGCGCTTGCAGCGAATGCACATTTAAAAAAGCCTCCCCGAGGCGATCGCGGCGATCCGCAACGGGCTCCCGGCCGGCACGCCCGTAGAGCTGTGGTTCCAGGACGAGGCCCGGATCGGCCAGAAGAACAAGATTACCCGGCACTGGGCGCGCCGGGGAACGCGACCGCGGGCGCCGCATGACCAGCGTACCAAGTCGGCCTACATCTTCGGCGCGATCTGTCCGGCACGCGGGACCGGCGCCGCCCTGGTCCTGCCGCGATGCGACACCCGCGCCATGCAATGGCACCTCGAGGAGATCGCCTCGCAGGTCACCCCCGGCGCCCACGCCGTGATCATCCTCGATCAGGCCGGATGGCATACCACCGCGAAGCTCGACATCCCGGCCAACCTGACACTCCTGCCCTTGCCGTCGCGCTCCCCGGAACTCAACCCCGTCGAGAACATCTGGCAATACCTCCGCGACAACTGGCTCTCCAACCGCGTCTTCAGATCCTTCGAGGAGATCGTCGACCTCAGCGCCGACGCCTGGAACAACCTCATCGAGCAACCGTGGACGATCATGTCCATCGGCACCAGAACATGGGCCAATCAGTTCTGATCAACGCAGGTTGGTATAACGGGCTCGGTGGCGCCCCTCGCTGCGGATAGCGCCGACGGCATCGACTACGCGGATGGCTCGACCCCCACGTTTGGAACAGTCCCCGGGCAGAGTTTCGTTTTATCGAATACTTACGGGCATCTCCGACAACGCGAACGGCGGCGGTCCCAGGACCGCCGCCGCCGCAGTTCCGTCCCGGGATCGGGTCCCGGGCGCCTCGATGGACGGAGCGACTACTCCGTCTTCTCGATGTTCCAGGCCACGAACAGCAGCGCGTTCGGGACGCCCTTCAGGGTGTTCCGCCACGCCACCGGGGTCACGAACTGGCCGGTGTTGATGTACGGGATGAATTCGTAGAAGCGCTTCTGCAGCGCGTCGACGATCTTCATCTGCTCCCCGTGCGTGCCGGCGTCCATGAACGCGGCCCGCTGGCGCTCGATCTCGTCATCCTTCGGCCAGCCGAACCAGGCGGTCTTCGGATCGCCGGTCGAGACCAGCGGCGCGTTGGTCAGCGGGCTCGACATCGGCACGCCGGTCCACCAGGTCGGGAAGATGTGCCAACCGACCTTCGGGTTGGCGTTCGGGTCGTCGGTCTTGGTCCGCCGGGAGGTCAGGGTCGACCAGTCCATCGCCTGGGCATCGACGTTGACGCCGATCTCCTTCAGCTTGCCGACCATCACCAGGATGTTGTTGTAGATGATCTGCTGGTCGGTCGGCAGCATGACCACGATCGGGTCCTTGAAGTTGTAGCCGGCCGCCTTCAGCAGCTCCTTGGCCTTCTCCGGATTCGGCTTCATCCACGGCTCGGCGTAGGCCTCGCTCTCGAGGGCCGAGTTGCACATGAACACCGCGTAACAGACCGTCTCGAAGTCCGGGTTGCCAACCTGGGCGGCCAGGAACTCACGCTGGTCGACCAGCAGCTGCAGGGCCTGGCGAGCCCGCACGTCGTTGAACGGCGGATACAGGTGGTTCGGGCGGATGTGACCCATCTTGCCGAGCGAATCGAGCACCTTGACGGTGATGTTCGGGTCCGCCTTCAGCATCGGCAACAGATCCAGAGGCGGGATCTCGTAGGCGTCGACCTCGCCCGCTATCAGCGCCTGGGTCGCGGTATTGGTGTCGGGGATGTAGATCCACTCCACCGTGTCGACCTTGGCCACCTTGCCGCCGGCAAAGCCGTCCGCCGGCTCCGAGCGCGGCTTGTAGTCCTTGAACTTGCGGTAGACCACGCGGTCGCCCGGCACCCACGCCTTGTCGTCGAACATGAACGGGCCGGAGCCGATGATCGTGGTGACCTGGGTGTTCGGGTCGGTCTTGGCCTCCTCCTCACGCATGATCGGCAGCGGCAGCGCCGCGTTGGCCAGCACGCTGATCATCGGGCCGAACGGCTTCTCGAGACGGATCTCGAAAGTCTTCGGGTCGATCGCGACGATCTCCTTGACTCGCGTCATGAGCGCCTGGCCATCGGCCCGCTTCACCGACCAGCGCTTGATCGAGGCGATCACGTCATTGGTCTCGACCGGCGAGCCGTCGTGGAACAGCAGGCCGTCCCGCAACGTGAAGCTCCAGGTCAGGCCGTCGTCGCTGGTCTTCCAGGTGTCGACCATCTGCGGCTGCGGCTGCAGCTTGCTGTCCATCGAGAACAGCATGTCGTAGACCAAGTAGCCATGGTTCTGGGTGATCGCCGCGGTCGTCCAGACCGGGTCGACGTTCTTCAGGTCGGCCTGCGGCACCACCTTCAACGTGGTCTCGGCCGAGGCCAACGACATACTCGCAAACATTGCTACGGCCCCTAACAGAGCCGTAACTCCCATCCTCGCGCGCCTCATAGCGGTCTCCTTTTGTTGAAATCCTCCGAGCAGGCTTTCACTCAGGTACTCACGGCGGGAACCACACCGAACGTCGACCGGCCGCCTGCGGCCGGCCGGCTTATCAGTGCGGCATGACGAAGTGCCCGGGGGACACTTCCTCGAGCGGCAGGGTTTCGGGCTCGAAACCCCACGGCTTGAGTGGGGAAGGAATCTCGTCGGTCATCAGGCGCAGGTCGGTCTTCCGCTGGCGCGGGTCGGCGACCGGCACCGCCGACATGAGCTTCCTGGTGTAGGGGTGTCGTGGATCCTCGAACACCGCCGCACGCGGACCCAGCTCGACGATCTGGCCCAGATACATGACGGCGACCCGGTGGCTGATCCGCTCGACGACCGCAAGGTCGTGCGACACGAACAGGAACGAGATCCCGAACTCGGCCTGCAGGTCCATCATCAGGTTGACGATCTGGGCCTGGATGGACACGTCGAGCGCCGACACGGCCTCGTCGGCGACGATCAGGTTGGGATTGAGGGCCAGCGCCCGGGCGATGCAGATCCGCTGGCGCTGGCCGCCCGAGAACTCGTGCGGATAGCGCCTGGCGTGCTCGGGCCCCAGCCCGACCCGCCGCAGCAGCTCCGCCACCCGGTCCCGCAGCACCCGGCCCGAAGCGAGGTTGTGGATGCGCAGCGGCTCGCCGATCAGGTCCGCCACCGACAGACGCGGGTTCAGCGACGCGAACGGGTCCTGGAAGATCATCTGCATCTGCCGGCGGACGGTCTCCATAGCCCCCCGGCCGAGCTTGGTGATGTCGCGCCCCTCGAACACCACCCGGCCGCGGGTCGGCTCCTGCAGGCGCAGGATGGTGCGGGCCGTCGTCGACTTGCCGCACCCGGACTCGCCCACCAGCGCCAGGGTCTCGCCGACATCCAGGCTGAACGAGATGTTCTCGACCGCGTGGATCGCCGATTTCGGACGCCCGAGCAGACCGCCGCCGACCGGGAACCGGGTCACCAGCCCCTCGACCTCGAGGAGCGGCCCAGCAACCGGCGTTGCAGCCGCGGTTTGCCGTGGCGCGGCCGCGGCCGCCGGCTCGGCCGCTTCCCGGCCGTATTCCAGGTTCGGGAACTTCATCGGCAGCGGCTGGCCGCGCATCGCCCCCAGGCGCGGCACCGCGTCCAGCAGCGCCTTGGTGTAGGGATGCTGCGGCGCGTGGAAGATCTCGTCGACCGACCCCTCCTCGACCTTCTCGCCACGGAACATCACCACGACCCGGTCGGCCATCTCCGCCACCACGCCCATGTCGTGGGTGATGAACAGCACGGCCATGCCGATCTCGCGCTGCAGCGTTTTGATCAGGTCCAGGATCTGCGCCTGGATCGTGACGTCGAGAGCCGTCGTCGGCTCGTCGGCGATAAGCAGGGCCGGCCGACAGGTCAGGGCCATGGCGATCATCGCCCGCTGCCGCATGCCGCCGGATAGCTGGTGCGGGTACTCGCCGAGCCGCTTCTCCGCCTCCGGCATGCGCACGAGGTTCAGCATCTCCAGGGCGAGCTTGTCGGACTCACGCCGCGACTTGCCCTGGTGCAGGCTGATCGCCTCGACGATCTGGAAGCCGATGGTGAACACCGGGTTCAGCGAGGTCATCGGCTCCTGAAAGATCATCGAGATCTCGTTGCCCCGGATGTCGCGGAGCACCGGCAGCGGCTGCTGCACCATGTCCACCACTTCGCCCGATTTCCGACGGAACTCGATCTCGCCCGAGGCGATCCGGCCGCCCCCGAGCTCGGTGAGGCGCAGCAGCGACAGCGCCGATACCGACTTGCCGGATCCGGACTCGCCGACGATCGCCAGGGTCTCGCCGCGGTCGATGTGCCAGGACACGCCGTCGACCGCCTTCACCAAGCCGCCCTCGACCGGGAACTGGACCCGCAGGTCGCGGACATCGATCAGTCGCTGCTCGTCCATGGCCGCCCCGCTCACTCGTTGCTGGTCGAGCGGCGGAGCCGCGGATCGAGGGTCTCGCGCAGGCCGTCGCCGAGCAGGTTCACCGCCAGCACCACCAGGCTGAGGAACAGCCCGGGGAACAGCAGCAGCCACCAGCCGACGAGCACGTAGGTCCGGCCCTCGGCCATCATGTTGCCCCAGCTCGGGATCGCCGGCGGCGTGCCGGCACCGAGGAAGGACAGGATCGCCTCGATGATGATCGCCGAGGCGCAGACATAGGTCGCCTGCACGATCAGCGGCGCCATGGTGTTGGGCATGATATGCACGAACAAGATCCGCGGCAGCTTGGCGCCGAGCGAGACGGCGGCGTCGACGAACAGTTGCTCGCGAAGTGTCAGGACGATGCTGCGCACCAGACGCACGACCCTCGGCACCTCGGGAATCGTGACCGCGACCACCACCGCCCAGATACTCGACCGGGTGATGCCAACGATGGCGATCGCCAGCAGGATCGCGGGAATCGCCATCAAGCCGTCCATGATCCGCATGACCACCGGGTCCAAGACCCGGACGAAGCCCGACACCAAGCCGATCGCCAGCCCGACGATGCAGGCGAAGGCGGCGACCGTGAACCCGACGGTCAGCGAAACCCGTGAGCCGTACACCGTCCGCGCGAACACGTCCCGGCCGAGCTGATCGGTACCGAACCAGTGCATAGCCGAGGGCGGCTTGAGCCGGTTCAGCGGATCGAGATGCTGCGGGTCGTAGATGGTGAACAAGGGCGCGAACAGCGCCATCAACGTCACCAGCAGAAGGATGGTCAGGCCGGCCAGGACGGTCGGATGCCGCCGGAGCCAGCGCATGGCTCGCCCGATCCGGGCCACCCACCCGGGTCCGTCGGCTGACGGAACGGAGGTTTCGACCGCCATCAGTAACGGATCCGCGGATCGACGAGGATGTAGATGATGTCGATCGCCAGGTTGATTAGCACGTAGATCGCCGAGAAAATCAGGATAACCCCCTGCACTATCGGATAGTCGCGCCGCAGGATCGCATCGGCCGTCAGCCGGCCGAGGCCCGGGATCGCGAACACGCTCTCGGTCACGACCACGCCGCCGATCAGGAGCGCGATGCCGATGCCGACCGTGGTGACGATCGGCACAGAGGCGTTCCGGAGCGCATGGCGGAACAGGATCGGCACGATGCCGAGCCCCTTTGCGTGGGCCGTCCGGATGTAGTCCTGGTTGATCGCCTCGATCATCGACGCCCGCGTGATTCGGGCTATCAGAGCCACGTAGGTGACCCCGAGCGCCACCGTCGGCAGCGCGATGGCCCGCAGGAAGCCCCCCAGATCCTTGAACGGCGAGACGTAGCCCATCACCGGGACGAGCTTGAGCTGCACCGCGAACACCATGATCAGCAGATAGGCGAACACGAACACCGGCACCGAGAAGCCGAGAACGGCGAAGCCCATCATCGTGCGGTCGATCCACGAGCCCGCGCGCCAGGCGGCGACGATGCCGAGCGGGATCGCGACCACGACGCTGAGCAGGATCGTCGTGGTGCTGAGCGCCAGGGTCGGCTCGATGCGCTGCATGATCAGCTGGGAGACCGGCCGGCCCGAGAAGATCGAGGTGCCGAGATTGCCCTGCATGATCGCGCCGAGCCAGTTCAGGAACTGGGTATGGAACGGCAGGTCGAGGCCGAGCGCCGCGCGGATCCGGTCGATGTCCTCCTTGGTCGCGATGTCGCCGGCGATCACCGCGGCCGGGTCGCCCGGCGCCAGATGTAGTAGCCCGAACACGAAGAACGCGACGAACGCCATCACGAAGGCCGTCGCGACCAGGCGCTTGAAGATCAGGGCGATCACTGGCGGAACCTTATAGCGCGGGCCGTCGATCGGCCCAGGGGCGGGCGCGCTCGAAGGCGCGGCTGGTCTGGAGGACGCGGAGGTCCTGGGACCGGCCCGCGACGATCTGGATGCCGACCGGTCGGCCGTCGGGCGTGAAGCCGCAGGGGCAGGTCGCGGCAGGAACCCAGGTCAGGTTGAAGGGGTAGGAGAACCCGGCCCAGCGGATCCAGTCCCAGGCATGCTGCTCCCAATGCTCGGGCATCAGCCGACCGGCCGGGAACGCGGCAACCGACATGGTCGGCGTCACCAGCAGGTCGTAGCGGGTGAACAGGTCCTGGACCTTGGCGTAGAAGTTCAGGCGCTGCTGTTTCGCCCGAACGTACTCCGCCGCCGAGACGGACAGGCCGTCGCGCACGCAGGCAACCAGCCCCGGATCCATGCGGTCCTGCCACTCGTCCAGCAGCAGGCCGAGATTGCCGGCGAAGTTGGAAACCCAGAAGCAGCGGTGCATCTCGGTCGGGTCGTCCCAGAGCTGGTCGACCTCCTCGACGTGGCAGCCGAGCTCGGTGAACGCGTCGACCGCCTTGCGGACCGGTTCGGCGACCTCGGGATCGACCTTCAGGTAGCCGAGGTCCGGGCTCCAGGCGACCCGCAGGCCGTTGATATCGGCCTCGAGGTTGTCCAGATAACTCGGCGGCTCGTCGGTCAGGCTTGCCATGTCACGGTCGTCCGGCCCGGCCAGCACATCCAGCATCAGCGCAGCGTCGCCGACGGTGCGGGTCATCGGGCCGATATGCGAGACACTGTCGTTGTTCGGCGCCGGCGCATACGGGATCCGTCCGAAGGTCGGCTTGATGCCGTAGATCCCGCAGAACGACGCCGGCATGCGGATCGAGCCGGCACCGTCCGAGCCCTGGTGCAGGGGGCCGATGCCGGCGGCGGCGCAGATCGCGGCGCCGGTGCTCGAGCCGCCGGCGTTGTAGCCGTGCTTCCACGGGTTGTGCGAGATGCCGGTCAGCGGGCTGTCGCCGCAGCCCTTCCAGCCGAGCTCCGGCGTCGTGGTTTTGCCGATCACGACGGCACCGGCCTCCCGCACGCGCTCGACGATCGGCGCGTCGGACTCGGGAACCCGGTGCTCGAAGATGTACGAGCCGGCCATCGACCGGATGCCCTTGGTCATCACCAGGTCCTTGATGGTGACCGGTATTCCCTCGAGCGGCCGGAGGTGCTCACCGCCGGCGATCCGGCCTTCCGAACGCTTCGCCGCATCGCGCGCGGCGTCGAACGTCGGAGTGCAGATCGCGTTCAATCGCGGATTGAGAGCCTCGGCGCGGGCGATCACGGAGTCCACTAGCTCGGTCGGCGAAAGCTGCTTCGCCCTGATGAGTTCCCGCAAGGTCGTCGCCGGCGTGAAACAGAGATCCTCGTCAAGCATGCCGTCCCCCACCCCCATGAAGCATCGCGATATTGCGATCCTAGCAGCCTGTCGGACTGATGTCCGCTCGGCGTTGTATGAGCCGACATTTCCCATTTGAGCGGCCCATCCGCCCATGGTTGACGGCATAGTAGGCAAATTCCGGCTAACCGGAAGGCGGAGTCGCGCGATGACAGCCGCCCTCGCAGCATGAACGCCGCCCCGATCGGTTTTGTGGTTTCGCGCTTCAGATGTGGAAGGAAGTTTGCGGAACGACGTTTAAAAAATAGTTGTAAATTTAATCGCGATTTTTAAGCTGATTTATGCAGCCATGGATAAAGCTTATCCCTGAGCCTCCGGTGCTATCAACATCTTGTATGTGGCAGGCGTGATGCCGACGGCGATGGCGAGGATTGATCGGAAGGTGGCGTGCCGGGTACGGCGGCGGTTGAACCGGAACACGAATTCTTCGAGGTAGGCTTGCAGATGCTGGGGCCGCAGGCCGTGGTAGACGCCGAGCGCCCAGGTCTTGAGGTTGGAGAACACGCGATGGACCCAAGGCAGCACGATATGAGCGGCCATGGCGCCGACGACGCGCGGATCGTGGCTGAGGTCGGGGGCGCCCGGGTAGCTGGCCCAGCCGTCGGTCCTGGCGGTGGCTCCGGGCGCGAGGTTTGCGGCGAGGAAGGCGTGCAGGCTGCGGGCGGAAAAGTCGGCGATCTGCGCCAGGCGGATGCGGCCGGGGCCGCCATCGCCGACCTCGACGGCACCGGCGAGAACACCTATCCAGCGCGACACGCCTGCGCCTGCTCCCGCATGACGCTGTAGTCGGCGAGCATCTCGGCGATCGCCGAACTCTCCGGCAGCAGATCAATCTCGTCGGCCGCACGCGCCTGGAACTCGCGGGTGTACTCGACCACGGGCGGGCAGACGGTCGCGACGCGGTCGTCAGAAGCGACCGTCGCGCATGCGGTCAGCAAGCTCGTCGCGATCGCGAGGACGGCGATGGTCGCCGGCACCAGTTTCTCTGAACGGACCGACGGCTCGCTGCTGACGGACATCGGACAGACGGCGGCCGAACTCGCCGGTACGCTCCAGTTGATGGCGCACTACATCGCCCGCCGTCACGGCCTCGCGGACTACTTCGAGGCATTGCGCTACTGCCCCTATGTGCTCTCGAACGACCGGGTTCGGATTCCGGACGCGATCCCCCAGGCAGCCAACATGGACCACCTCGCAGACGGGCTGTGGATCCATGGCGGAGAGGATGAGTCTGAGTTGGCCTTCCTCCCCAAGGTGCCGCTGTTCCATCAGCACGCATGGATCCCCTGCATGGCAACCGCCGGCACTGTGTCCGCCGACCATGTGGCGCAAGACAACGAGGACATGCGCCAGCAATTCAAGGCCATTGCTGACTACGAGGGGGTGACGCAAGCGCGCTTTGCCCTGACCCGCAGGATCTCGATCGCCATCGCGCCGCTCGGCCAGGACCGGTCGCCCTCGGCGTGCTTCGTGATCGAGCCCAGGCTGGCGGCCTGGATCGACGGACATTCGATCGACGTCTTCGGAGCGACCCCCGGCGAATGGTTCCCGGTCCCGCATGAAGACCGCTGCTACGGCTTCAGCGCCGACGCTTGGAATGTTGATCTGGTGCCTGACGCCGATCACCTCGACTGTTACCGCCTGGAAGTGGTCGGCCGCGAGAACACCCTGAATCTCATGCGGAGCCACATGTACGGTGAAGGCCTGGATCCGCTGATTTGGGGCTTCGACGCCGAGGCCACCGACCGAAACGAGCCACTCGCGCCAACCGCCGCCCCCGGCCTGACCATGATGGGTGTGCTCCAGCGCAATCTCACAGCCGTGGCCGAGGAACACCGCATCCAGAATCTGCTGGACGCCGATGCCGCCCGGCTGACGCGGCTGCTGGCCGACGCCCAGGCGGAAGACCGGGAGCGCTACCGCAGAGCCCTCCAGCCGCTGATCGACAGATGGAAAGAACAAACGGAGATCAACCGATGACCGACGCCTTCCGCCTCAACCTCGCCGACCGTCTGCACCGCAACGCCAAGGTCGACCGACCGGCGATCTTCGGCGCAGACGACCCCCGGCCGGTCAACCTCCCGCAGGACGCCGAGACCATGTTCGCTGGCGCCGTCGGACCCCGCTATCGGCCGGGCGGACTGGTGTTCCTCGCCATCAACCCAGGCGGCGGCGGCGATACGTATACCCGGCGCACACCGGAGGACGAGCGGTTCTACCCGCTGCTGCAGGCCTTCAAGTCGCGGGAGAACGCCGCCGACGGAATGAGCGAGTTCGAAGCAATCAACCGGGCCTTCGCGGAATCACTGCGCCGCTGGAATCTCTGGCGGATCCTCTCGCCCTGCCTGGACGCCGCCGGCATGGATCTCGACGAGATCGCATATCTGAACGCCGTTCCCTACCGCACCCGCGGTGACGCCGAACCACGCATGGCCGCTAAGCGGGCGGCTTGGCAGACGCTGACCGGGCCGACGATCGATCAGTTGGCACCGCGTTTCGTTGTCGCGCTCGGCAAGAAAGCAGGAGGCGTCCTGACACGCTTCTACAAAGGTCCGGCCGTGCCCTTCGTCGTGTCTCGCACCATCGGCGACAGCTACGTCTCCGATGCGGCACGGGCCGAGATCGACCGGCTTGCGAAGGCAGCGGCGCGGGCGCGCTAGGTCCCCCCGGCTCGCCCCAGGCCTGCCTTCCGAAAGCCCGCCTCCGTGCCACTCACATGTGGATCGGCCTAACGTCGACCGCCAGGGCGGCTTCCTTGACGCCTTCGGTATGAATCGGCCCGGAACCGGGAGCCTGGCTCAGTTGGCCACAATTCATTGATATGGCAAGAGAAAATCCATTTGAGGCGGGGTCCCGATCGGCGCCGATCGGGACCCTGGCTGCGGGGAACAATAATTAGGTCTTTCAATGGGTTGTCCCGCCCCTTGCCGGGATTCGACTTCGGTGCTGATTCACACCTGGACGCGCTGACGGCGAGCCGACGATTGCGGCGTTAAAAAAACACCAAATTCGCCCAACTTCCGAGGCGCAGTTCACCAGAGTCGCAACAGGCGTCATCGAAGCATGTAGATCGGTTCCGAACCGGCGCCCCAGCCCAATGTGGCGCTAAATCTCTGATATCGCCGTAGCAATGTGGGAATCACCGGAGCCCGATCGGCGCCGATCGAGCCCCGGGAGATTTAGACCCGCATTCCCCGAGTAGCCGGCTGATTTCGCTGTCTTGAACTCAACATTACCTATACAAATCATGGTGTTGATGGCTGCGAGGGGCGTATTTCATGGATCACCCAGAGGGTGCGGGATTACAGCGGGCAGATCGGGTGGATTTCGACCCTCGCGTGCGGCTGGAATTTCGTGGCACGCAGATCAGTTCGGACGGCGGCCTGCTGGTGATGCGCGAGCTTGACGATGCGCTTGGGCTGTCCAATCTGGCATCAGCTTCGCTGCGCGACAATCGTATCGGAAGGAACACGGTCCATCGTCTTGACGGGCTGTTCCGGCAATCGGTGTTCGGGCGGCTGGCCGGATATGGGGATGTGAACGATGCTGACCGTCTCGCGCTCGACCCGGTGATGCGTCAGGTTGTCGGCGGCAGGGCCGTCGATGCGCAAGCAGCTTCAGCATCGCAGATGGGGCGGTTCGAGACCGAGACACTGGCCTTGCCTGAGAACCGGGCGGCGCTGGCCGACCTGAATGGCCGATGGATTGACCGGTTTCATGACCGCAACGGGCTCAAGTATATCGTGCTGGACATGGACAGCTCGGTCAGCCCGACGCATGGCGATCAGGAAGGAGCGGCGTGGAACGGGCATTTCGACTGCAACTGCTATCATCCCAACTTCTTGTTCAACCAGTTCGGCATGCTGGAACGCTGCGCCCTGCGCAATGGCAACGTCCACAGCGCCGACGGCTGGCGGAACGTCCTTGATCCGGTGATCACCCGCTACGCTGGTCGCAACCTTGGTGGCCGCTTCTTCCGGGCCGATGCCGCCTATGCGATCCCGGCACTCTATGAGCGACTGGAAGGGGCAGGCTATTTCTACGCCATCCGGATGAAGAAGAACGCCGTTCTCGAAGGCTGCATCGCTCATCGGTTAACCCGCCCCGTTGGGCGGCCGTCAAAGACCAAGGTGAAGCGGTTCTACGAGGACTTCCAGTATCAGGCTCAGAGTTGGGACAAGCCACGCCGCGTGATCGCCAAGATCGAATGGCATCCGGGCGAACTGTTCCCCAAGGTCGGCTTCATCGTCACCAACCTGCCGATGGAGCCGGACGAGATCACCCGCTTTTACAATCGCCGCGGCACCGCCGAGCAGCATATCAAGGAAGGCAAGCATGCCTTTCACTGGACGCGGCTGTCATGCCGGAAGTTCCGCGACAACGAGGTGCGGCTGCAGTTGCACGCACTGGCCTACAACCTGGCCACCTTCCTGCGCTGCATCGAGCTACCCGAGGCGATGGCCGACTGGTCGCTAACCAGCCTGCAGCTCAAGCTGATCAAGATCGGGGCACGCGTCGTGCGCCACGCCCGCGCCATTACCTTCCAGTTGGCCGAGGTGGCCGTCACCGGCCCGATGGTGCGCGCCATCCTCGCCGCTATCCGCCGATTGCGAGCGCCACCGCTATGCGCATGACCGCGATCCGGACCCAAACTGAACGAAAGCGGCAGGACACAGCGGCTTCCCGGTCTGATCCGCCCTGTTACAGCAGCCTGCGCGACCCCTGACGCCGCTTGGGGCAAAAAACGATTGTCCAGAGGTCGGATTGAGGCGATCTTCACGTCAGTCGGCACGCCGCTTGGGGAATGTCGGGTAAAATGTCCCAGCTTGATTTGGCCGGGCGTGCGAAATCTTGAGCAACGTTTACTAAGTTCGAGAACGCGGCTAACGGTCAATTATCTCTTTCTGGAGGATGCAATGGGGATGCGCATCTGGCTCGGCTCGGTCGCGCTGGCGTCGAGCATGGCCGTCGCGGTGGCTGCTTGGGGACAAGCCAAGCAGGACTTCACGCTGGTCAACAAGACCGGCTACGCGCTGAGCGAAGTCTACGTCTCGCCGAGCAAGGCCGACGACTGGCAGGAAGATGTTCTCGGGCGCGACGTCATGGAAGATAGCGTCGAATACGACATCTTGTTCCATCGCTCCGACAAGTCGTGCCTCTGGGACCTCAAGGTGATCTACCACGACGATGACTCGAGCGCGGTCTGGGAGGCCATCGACCTGTGCACGGTCTCCCGCATCACCATCCTGTACAACCGCCAGACCGACACCACCTCGGCAGTCTTCCACTAACCGCTGGGTGACGCGGTAGCGGCAGGGACGCTGATGAACAGGCGCGGCGCCGGCTGTCAGGCCGGTGCCGCGCCGATCAACGCGACATTACCGTGCAGGTGCAGCACCTGCGACGCCATGCCGAGGTCGGTGAACCACGCGCGGTAGTCGTCGAGGCGGGCAGGACGGTTAGTGTCCGAAAGGTCCGCCTCGTAGGCGGCGAAGTCTTTCGCCGTGCGCATCGACGCCCCATGCACCTGCTCGATGCGGCGCCAGATCGCCTGCTGTGCCGGGAACAGGGCCGGTTCGGTCAGGCGCAGGCGGTCGTACAGCAGGATCAGTCCATCCCCGGTCAGGCGATCGCGGCTCATGAAAGCGGGATTCGGAAATGCGAACAGGAAGAGAACATCCGGGCTTGCCGATCACGGATTTGTCCATGATTATCGTAGGTTGAATCAAGCAAGAGCAGTAGTTCGTTGAGGTAAGATCATGGCGCGTAAGGCAACTCCGATCAGTCCCCTTGTCCTGGCGCTGATCGAGGATGCGCGCGTGGCTCTTGCCCCAGTGATTCTCTCGGCCCGGGGATGTCCCTCGCCGTGTTGAAATTTGCTCGGCAGGCGCTGTTGGTTGACGATGCTATGCGGCGACCGCCTGCTGTTCAAGGTCGTGGTTGATCGCGTTCCTGTCCTGGTGGGCCGCCAGGGCTCGGCGCAGGCTCGGGAGTTGCTTGTGGGCCTTGAGGCGGCGGAAACCCTTGGCGGCCTCGAGCATGGCAGCGGCGGTCCAGCGCAGCGCCATGGCCGCGTCCTGCCAGCGTTTGACGTTGCGGCAGACCCGGCGGACGGTTCCGTTCATGTTCTCGATGATGTTGGTGCAGGCGAGCGACCGGCGTAGTTCGACTGGCAGACCGAGGCGGGTGACGGTGAGGATCTCGTCGAGGCCCTCCAGGATGCTGGCCGACACGCCCGGGGCGTCGCGCTCCAGGCGACGGGCGAGGTTGCGGATCAGCTTCTCGGCCTTGTCGGCGTCGTCCAGTTCCCAGGCCTGACGCAGCGCCTTGCGGACGCCGGCCTGCAAGGACTTGGGCAGGCGCTCTGCGATGTTGCGGGCCTTGTGGACCTGGCAGCGCTGGATCGGGGTGTCGCGGCCAAAGGTGTTGCGAATCGCCTTCGACAGCGCCTTGGCGCCGTCGATGATGAACAGTCGGCAGACCGCGGGATCGAGGCCGCGGCCGACCAGGTTGTCGAGCAGCGCCTGGGCCACGGCGGCGTTCTCGCTGGCCCCCTCGATCACGCCGAGCGGATGCTTGTCGCCGATGCCGTCGATGCCGACGGCGGCCAGCAGCATCAGGTCTTCCTCGATGTGGATGCCGTCGATCTGGATCGCCAGCAGGTCCAGGGCGGACAAGTCGGCGGCCATCCATTCCTTCATGCGTTCCGCCGACAGCGCCACGAACCGCCGCGACACCGCCGACTTCGACACTCCCGACCCGGGGGCCGCCGGGATGTCGCCGCCCGGCAGGCGGACGGCGCGGCCGAACTTGCGGGTCGAGACGTTGATCAGCATCAGGTTCAGCGCCCACTTGCCGAGCAGGTCTTCCGACTGCGCCGCCTCCCAGCTCGGCAGCGCCAGCTCGCCGCCGTCGCGAGCACGAACGCGAGGACGATCGATCTCGACCTTGCCGCCGTGGAAGCCGACCTTCCCCTTGGTCTTGCCCCAGCGATACCCGTCTCGCCCAGCAGCCCGGCCGTAGCGCGGGCCGCACAGCTCGGCCGCCTCCTCATCCATCATCGTCGCCAAAGTCGCCAGGCCCGCCGTCAGGCAGAAACGATCGAAGCTGGCTCCGACTTCCTGCCAAGCCTCATCGACGATTGCCGCCGGCACCACGCCGGCAGATCTGGTAGCTTTCTTCATGGCGTTGCTCTCCTTCGCGGATTCGACACCCCGAGCCTAATGGCTCAAGGCGGGCAACGCCTGCTCCCCTATTTCAACATCGACCGGGACATACCCGCGTACCGTGTCGCACGGTGATTGTCCGTTCTGATATCAATTGTTTAAACTATCATTAAGCATGGCCGTCGATCGCATCTGCTGATCGGCAAGCGGCGCGATTCGCCATCGTCGGCACGCAGCCAACAGTATGCATCGCTCGTATGCCGGGCTAAGTTTCGGCAACCGTTTACGGAGCGTTGCCATGAGTGCCGACAACATGATGACCGAGCGTGTGTCCCGCCTCGACAAGCTGCAGATTCTGGTTGGGCTGCTCGATGCCACGATCGATCACGAGCGCCACCGCGACACCCCGTTCGAGGCGCCGTCCTGGCTGGTCAAGCACTACCCGCACGTCGACCCGGACGATCTGGACGACGTGCTCGACGCCGGGCGGCACGCGCTGACCCGTATCACCGCTCGGTAAACGAGGTTCCAAGGAGCTAGTCGGTTGATGTTTTTCCAGTAATACGAGCAACAACTCGCCGAAGCATATCGTGCACTGACAACATTACCCCTTTGGGTCGGTCAAGGCCGAAAACCAACCGAACGGTCTCGTGATCCTGCAAGAGAAAAGGTCCATCGATAACTGATCGCGCCACATCGAAGTCAGGATGGCTTTCCGCGACAAGCAGCAAGTTCTCACACATGAAACGCCGCTCACCAACCGTACCAACAACCCGGGCCAGCGCTCGGTACCCCGCTTTGTCAACCGCATCCAGTACATCCAGGTGGCGGTGATTAAGCTGGCTGCCTAGATCTTGTATCAGGATGTGCCCAGCATTGGTCAGCGTCTCATTCCAATTTTTTAGATAATAGTCGAGGGAAGACGCCGACATTTCTGCCAAATTGGAGTTCGATACAATTCCATCGTAACGACCGGAAAGCGCTATATTCACCTGCCACCATGGAAAGAGACTGCTCCGGAATTCTCTGGGTATATCAATACCTACTCCACGTTGTTTCATTGGAATATTTTCGTTGTCCGGCTGTTGAACAGAAGTCAGTGCATGGTTTTGAAATACATCGCCGTAGCAATACGAACAGATCGAAGCTTGAGCCACAAATAGTGATTGCGTAATTTCTACCAGATCGAAACACTTGACCGCATCATCCTCACTCATGAAGAACACCATCAGCCCGAGTCCCGACCCGAATTCAAGTACATTAGCCCGGTTCGGAAGACCTCGAAGCTTCGTGTAAGCTACGTACTGTGCAAGAAAATCTACGATCGGGATTGGGACCGCGGTATCGGGGAACAATGTCCGATACCATCCGACGTATCGGGTGATCGCCTTGATCAATCTCTCGACATCGTCGGCGCGCAATCCATCCAGTTCACCGATCAGTTCCGGCCACCGACCATGGCCGTGGAAGCCAATGAGCAGAGACTTAATCTGATCGATATGGTGCAAGCGGCTGAGGAAGCCGGCATTCTCGAACGTAACCGGGCTCAAATCCACTGCCTTCGACCAAGAGTGCGCCTCCGAGAGCGCAAATCGTTCGACCTGATCGTAGGACGTTATGTCCAAAGCGTTGCCTCTCCTTGCGTCAGGCGCACAATGCGCAAGCAACCATCGCCTGCGCGCTTGCTACAAGATATTGAGGCTGGCGTCACTGGGTTGCAGTTCGTCGTCGAGTCCGTTGAGCGCCGTCACCGGCCTGAACGTCGCCAAGCGGGAAGCCGCTTGTGAGGGAGTCGGCCAAAGTCGCAGTCCGCATCGGGGGACCTGGACGTAAACCAACAATCTGCATACTCTCCATTCAGAAGCCTCTTTTGAAATCCGAGTGGGTAGCGGCTGTCGAGCTGGGGCCTGACGACGGGCCTGCATCGATCCCTTTGTTCGACCGGCGAGACCATCCCTTCGTCCCGACCTGCCTTCTGCGGGGCCAGGCGG
>ABHC01000019.1 GCA_000171835.1 alpha proteobacterium BAL199
GAATATCGCCTCTTTTGAAATCCGAGTGGGTAGCGGCTGTCGAGCTGGGGCCTGACGACGGGCCTGCATCGATCCCTTTGTTCGACCGGCGAGACCATCCCCTTGTCCCCCCCCTGCAACCCCCAGCGTGCCAGGCGGGGATCGGCGGTCAAGGATGGCCGGAGGCCACCGCGCAGCGGCGCGAAGCGTCCTTGATGGCCGATCCCCGCCTGGCCATGCTGGGTGCAGGTGGGGCTCTGGAGGCGAGTGCGGGGCATGCAGAACCAACTCTTCGAGGTGGCCTTGGGCATTGCCGAGCCGTGGTACGTCAACGGCGTCGACTTCGACGCGGCCGAGAAGACCCTGACGATCGGTGTCGATTTCGTCGCCGGGACACGGTTTCCGGCGGCCGGCGTGGCAGGCGTGCATCCGGTCCACGACACCCAGATCAAGCGCCTGCGGCATCTGAACTTCTTCCAGCACGAATGCTTCCTGGAGGTCAGAACGCCTCGCGTGAAGCTGCCCGACGGGCGGGTCGTGCAGGTCGAGCCCGAGTGGTTCGGCAAGCTCGCCGGCTTCACCCTGCTGTTCGAGGCGCTGGTGCTGGCCATGGCCCGGCAGATGACCTTTGCCGCCGTGGCCAAGCTGGTCGGCCTGTCCTGGCATCGCGTCCATGCGATCTGTTCGCGCTATGTCGATCTCGCCCTGGCCGAGGCCGATCTGTCGACGGTGACGGCGGTGGCGATCGACGAGACCTCCTGCCGGCGCGGCCACAACTACCTGACCATCGCCGCCGATATGGATGAGCGCAAGGTGGTGTTCGTCACCGAAGGCATCCGCAGCCGCCCTGCATAAAGCTCAATGGCGTGGCGGCCGACCTCCTGCACAAAGGCTCGGGTCACGGTTTCCCGCAGATTGGTCGCGAGGAAAGATTCGCTCGATCCATCAAGTCGCTGAGCTAACTCGGCCGCGAGGGCGCGTCCGGGGTCCGCGTAGGCCCGCCAGAGCCGGTAGCCTGCCATCGCGACCTGGGCGGCTGCCCGGCCGAACATGCCATACCGCTCTGTCATCGCTTGTGCCCAAAGAGCATGGTCGAGGCGGAGGCTGCGCGCCCCTGGCAAGTAGCGCAGCATGACCGCGCGCAGGTCGCGGGCCACCGTCTCGGTCAGCAGTAGCGCCTCGGGTATGGCTGTGCAGGAAGACCATGATCTCGCGAACGATCTTCTGCTCGGCCCATGCGTCGGTGATGCGCTTGGCGCGCACCCGGCCAATCCCGGTCACTTCGCGCAGCCGGTCTGGTTCGGCCTCGATGATGTCGAACACCTTCTCGCCGAACGCCTTGACCATCTTCCTGGCGTAGACGGGGCCGATGCCGCGGATCATGCCGGAGCCGAGGTATTTCTCGATTCCGTCGATCGACGTCGGCGCCGAGGTGCGCATGAAGCGCGCCTTGAACTGCTGACCGTGGGTCCGGTCGTTGATCCATTCGCCCGACGCGGTGACCCATTCGCCGGCGGCGATGGTGGCGGCGTGCCCCACCACCGTGACCAGATCGCGATGGCCGCGCGCCTTGATGCGGAGAACGCAGAAGCCGTTGTCGCCATTGTGGTAGGTGACGCGTTCAACCAGACCGGCGAGGACTTCACGGTCCGGCGCATTCGTCTGATCGGTTGGTCGGGCGCGTGTCAGAGATCATCCTCCGGCGGCGCAAGCCGCCGACCCGTGGTCCACCAGGATCAACTCATCCACGGGGAAGCCGAGGTCACGGGCCTTGTTGACGAGGCGCTGTCGAATCTCAAGTGACAGATCGGGCTGTCGCGCCAGGATCCACAGGTAGCCGTGTGAGGGGCCTGATATCATGGGCCAGCCATAATCCTGCCGGTCGAGAGCAAAAGCGTGATAGCCGCCGGCGAACGGCCAGAAGAACGTGATGGAGAGGCTGGCGGTATCAGGCGGGCTTTGGAACACGCGACTCTGTGTAAGCGGATCCGGGTGCCGTGGATGCCGAGGGTGTCGCCATCGATGACTGAGGCCACGCCGGTCAGGCTCTCCGCCCCCATGGCCTGGCCGCCGCTGCTCGTGATCAGAATGAGCGCTAACAGAAGTCGGGTGATCACCTCAGGTCTCCAGCCCGAACCAGCAGGTCCGGCCTCCAGTGGTCAGCGTGACCGCAGGGCATCAGACAGAGGCACACTTCGGCCTGAGCGGTCGCGAGCCTTGCCGTCTTTGATTGTGGCCGTGACGCGGCCGTTGCGGTCGCGGACCTTCCACCGGCCGTCCACGAAGGTATCTGAGGTGATTGAGCCGGTAACTCGGCCATTCTTGTCTCTCAGTTTGATAGGGTCGCTTGCTGAGCCGTTTCCTGAGCTTCCAGCAAATGCCGACCCGGCCGATGAGAGCGCGGCGATCAAAACGCCTGTAGCCGCCACGATGGCAACCAGCCGAGACGGTGAAATCTCAAGCGGCATCAAAATCATTCCCCGCGCTTCAGGCTGGGCCAGCACGACGCCTTGGGCCCTGCGCCTCGCCCGATGGGGCGCGGTCGCCCTCGCCATCCTTCTGTTTCTGCTGGCCCTGCGCCGCTCCGGCGAGCGCGCCGGTCGGATGGCCGCGCGCATCGAAGCCATGGAGGCTACCAATGACGTCCAACGCCGGATGCTGGACGCGGCGGCTCGCCGTCCTCGTACTCGCGACGAGTTGGCTGAGCGGTTGCGCGACGGGCGGTTCTGAGACGACGCCGGTCGCGGTCTGTCCGCCGGTCGTGGAGTACTCCGCGGAGTTTCAGGCTCGGGCGGCCGAGGAGCTTGCACTGCTGCCGGGTGGATCGGCGGTCGTCAAGATGCTGAGCGACTATGCGGTGATGCGGGAGCAGGCTCGGGCGTGCAGAGAATGAAACTCGGCGCCAATCCGGGCAGGCTCTCCGGCGACATCGCCCGCATCTAAAGGCTTACGACCCTGATCGTGCTGTTAAACGCGGCGGAGCTCGCGGCCGGCGTTAATCCATTCACACTGCACCTGTATGCTGCACTGGCTGAGAAAGAGGGACAGCTGATCGCGGACCAGACCAAGGCCATGCTTCCAGATCGAAAGAAATGCGACGCCATGCTCGGTAAGCTAACGGTCGGACGGCTTGCAGATCGGATCTCGAATTCCCGACGATTGGGGATAGGCGGCGGCGTACTTTGCGATACCCGTGGAGCAATCGGAACAGGCTCAGCCGGCCAGCATGCCAGTCAGCTTCCACGAAACCGGTTCTCGAATTCGGCGCCCGTCATCTTTTTGGTCTCGTTCGAGAATTCATAGTAATCCGGTTTGTCGTCGATGTAGATCTCGGCACGGAACGGCAGGCCGGACTGGTCGGCGAACAGGCCAATCGGGATCGCATGTATCTCGGTGCCGGCCGGGTGAAAGAACAGGCTTGACCCGCAATTGGTGCAGAAGCCGCGCTCGCACCCATCAGACGAAGCATAACGGCCGACCGGACCGTCGAATATGGCCCCTTTGCATGGAACCGACATGAACGGTCCACCGGTCCATCTCCGGCACATTGAACAGTGACAGGCCTGCATCGATGGCATCGCTTCGGCTTCGAATGTGACACGACCGCAGAGGCAGCTCCCGTTTCGCTTCATCTCCATCCTCCTGGTTTTCAGATTTTCTGCTCGGGTTCGGCGCTGACGGATGGCCGGTGACAGGCTCCGGCCCCGTGAACGCCCCGCTTGCGGTACGCTCTGGGCCCCGTCGAGCCCTGGCGCGCCCGCGGAGAATAAATGGTCCGGGGGCGGTTGCGCACCGCCTCGTCGGAGCGACGACGGCGAGGCCCGCGACCGGCGATCTGCAGGCAGAGGCTCGTCATTCGACCAGATTGGCCGCCACGACGTCCTCGTCCCAATCAAGGCCCAGCCCGGGTTTGTCCGGGACGATCAGATCGCCGTCCGAGAGCGCGTAGGGCTCCTGCAGGATCGGGTCGGCCCAGCTCTGCCATTCCAGCCAATGGGCCGTCTCGGTCACTCGCATGACGTGGGCACCGACCTCTGGGTAGAGATGCGTCGACATCGGAATGCCCCAGGCGCCGGCGACGCCAGCGGCGCGCATCCAGCCGCTGACCCCGCCGATGCGCATGAAATCGGGCATGACCAGGTCGCAGGCTCCGGCCTGCAGCGCCTGGTGCATCTCGCGCGGGCCATAGAAGTTCTCGCCGATCATCAGCGGTGTCTTCAGGTCATGCCGCAACTGGGCGTAGCCGTCGAAATTGTCATAGACGACTGGCTCTTCGATCCATTCCAGTCCCAGGTCGTCGATTTGGCGTGTGCGGTGCATGGCTTCGGCCATATCGAGGCCCTGGTTGAAATCGACCATCAATGCGGTGTCGCGGCCGACGGCGTCCCAGACAGCTTCGGCAGTTTCGATATCGACCGCTGGATCATCGCGGCCCATGCGCAGTTTCAGGCCCTTGAAGCCTGTTCCCTGGCCCTCGGCCTTCAACTCGACCGCCTCGGCGGCCACCTCCGCTGGCGACTTTAGCCACAGACCGTTAGAGTTGTAGGCCTTTACCGAACCAGGCGTTCCGCCCAGCAGCGTGCAGAGCGGCATGTTCGCCGCCCGCGCCAGCGCGTCCCAGACGGCCATATCGACACCGGATGCGGCGATCATCGAGAGGCCCGCATATCCAACGAAATGCAGGGACTTCCGGGTCTTGTCGTAGATCTCTGCGGGCGCCAGTGGCTGGCCCGCCAGCATGTCGCTCATGTCATGCAGGGCCGGGACCAGGTACTTCATTGCCTTCGGCACATAGGGTTCCAGATAGGCGCGCCCCGGGACGCCCTCTTCCGTCTCGATGTCGATCAGGATCAGCGGCCAGTCGGGTATCGTCGCGATCCGCGCCGTGACCGGGCGCTGGAGCTTGAGCAGCACGGGCCGTGCCGTCAGCTTGCGGAAGGTAAGGGTCTGGGCCATGTGCGTCTCCGGCGTGTTCATTCAGGGACTTGGTCACGGATGGTCAATCATGTCGGGCGGCCTGGCGCCGGGACCAGAGAACGTCCCGGGTCTCCAGGTCATGGATGTCGGTGAGCGAATAGCCCAGATCGGTCAGAATGTCGGTATTGTGGGCGCCAAGATCCGGGGCCGCGCCGCGGATGCCCGACGGCGTCCCGCTGAACCGGGCCGCCGGGCGGGGCTGGCGGATCGGGCCGAGTTCCGGGTCGTCGAAGGTCTCGATCGTTGCGTTGTGGGCCGCCTGGGCGTTCTCGATCACCTCTGTCCGGGCCAGCACCGGCGCGTTGGGAACGCCCTCGGCATCGAGGCGGGCCAGGATCTGGTCCCGGTCCCATTTGGCGATCTCGTCGCTCATCACCTGACGCCGGGCGATCACGTTTTCCGACCGGGCAGCTGCGCTGGCGAAACGCGGGTCCTCCAGGAGATCCTCGCGCCCGAAGGCCCGGCACATGCCCTGCCATTCGGCATCGGACACGGCGCCCGCGGTGATGTGGCCGTCGCGGGTCGCAAATACGAGGTCGAGGCCCAGTTGCCCGACCGTCGGGTCACGCTCGTTGCCGACGAAGGACAGGCTCGAACTGGCCTCGGGCCAGAGATAGGCGACCATCGTGTCGAACATCGACAGCTTGATGTGCTGCCCCTTGCCGCTGCGTTCACGGGCGAACAGCGCGGCGGATATCGTCTGTGACGCCGTCAACGCGGTCGTCTTGTCGGGGATCACCGTGCGCACCATGCGGGGCTGTCCCGTCTCGCGGTCGCGCTGGATGTCGGCCAGGCCGGATATTGCCTGAATGACCGGGTCATATACCCGCTGGTGGGCATAGGGCCCGCTCTCGCCAAAGCCGCTCATCGAGACATAGATGATGTCGGGCCGGATTGCGCGGACCACGTCCTCGCCCAGTCCCATGCGTTCGATGGCGCCGGGGCGGAAGTTCTGGACCAGCACGTCGGCCGTGGTCGCCAGCTTCTTTACCACCTCGAGCCCGGCCGCGGTCTTGATGTCGACGCAGAGCGAGCGTTTCGAGCGGTTGCAGGACAGGAACGAGCCCGACATGCCCTGATGCTTGTGGCCCAGCTTGCGCAGCAGGTCGCCCTGCGGCGGCTCGATCTTGATGACATCGGCGCCCTGGTCGGCCAGCATCATCGTGGCGATGGGGCCCGCCATGATCACGGTCAGGTCCAGCACCCTGATACCGGCCAGCGGTCCTTCGGAATCATGCATCGTTCTGCTCCTTGGCGGCCTGATAGGCCGGACGCACGGCCATCCTGTCGCGATAGTCGATCAGGTTCGCCGGCAAGGGGATGTCATAGCGCAGCGCCCAGTCCAGGCACGATGCGAACAGGATGTCGGCCGGGCTGATCCGCGCACCCATCAGGGACGGGTCGGCGCCGCGGATCGCCTCGTCCATCTGTTCGAGTTGATGGAGAAAGTACTCCCGCCCGCCTCTGACCGCGACGGGAGCGTCACCATAGATCTCCTTCAGTGGACCATGCCGGCGCATGGTGTAGAGCCCGTTGGCATCCAACTCGGACATGATGAAGAAGCACCATTCCAGGTGCCGCGCCCGGGCCACCGGATCGCCGGCGCAGAAAACATGGTCCGGCGTGGCCAGGCGTTCCGTCATGTAGATCATGATCGCCGCGCTCTCGGTCAGGACCAGATCGCTGTGGCGCAGGACCGGAACCTTGTGCCGCGGGTTCAGGGCCAGGAAGGCCGGTTCCTTCGTCTCGCCGGTCCGGGGGCCGATCGGAAAGTGTCGGAACGTCAGCCCCAGCTCGTGCGCCATCCAGAGCGTGCGATGGGTCCGCGCGGTGCCGGCGCCCCAAAGCTCTAATCCGTCGTTCGCCATGCCCGAGCGCCCCGCGTTCCGCTACCAGACCTCGCCGAACGGTCTGAGTTCCACCAGGAACGACCAGGCCGACCGGTGCTGATGCGCGACACGAAACATCTCTTCGGCGATCGCATGGGGTTCGGCAAAGAACTCGTCCGGCGCTTCGGGGGCCAGTATCGGTCGGGTGCGCGGCGTGTTGATCGCCGCGTCGATGACGAAATAGGCGACATGGATGCCCTGGGGCCCGAATTCACGTGCGATGGACTCCGACAGGATGCGCTGCGCCGCCTTGGTCGAGGCAAAGAACCCCCAGTGCGCCTTGCCCCGTGTGGCCGAGGTGTTGCCGGTGACCAGGATCGCACCACCGCCCATGTCCAGCATCCCCGGAATGGTGTGCTGCGCCATGTAAAGCAGCGCCGTCGTGTTGACGCGAAAGTTCTGTTCCAGTTCCGCCGGGTCCTGTTCCAGCAGCGGGCCGCGCGTGGCCCGGGGTGCGTTGTGGATGACGATTTTCGGCGCGCCCATCTCGGCCTTGATCCGGTCCATGGTATCGGTCAACGCGTCCAGATCGCCGACATCGCAGGGATAGGCGCGGCCGTCGTACCTGGCCGCCAGATCCTCGATATTCTCGGCATTGCGGGCCAGCAGGGCGACCCGGTAGTCGGTGCTGAACCGCCGGGCGATTTCGGCGCCGGTGCCGTGCTCGGGGCCCACCCCGGTGATCAGGCAGACAGGCTTCATGGTCGTCCCCTTTGGCGCCAGGTCACAGTTGGAAGGCCGGGCGCGCGGCGATCGCGCCGAACCATCGCTCGATGTTCGGCCAGGCGGCCGTATCCATCTCCAGCGGCCGGGTCATCCGGTACGTGAAGTAACCACTGATATCGGCGATGGTGAGCCGGTCCAGCGCGACCCAGTCGCGGCCCTGCATGTGCCGCTCCATCCGGTCGAAGAAGATCGCCGCCATTTCCTTGCCGCGCCGAACCATTTTGGGCAGTTGCGGCAGATCGGTGCGGGTGCCCGGCACGACGCGGCCGGCGAACATCGGCACATGGTTGCGGACGGCGTGCAAGAGCGGGATGAACCCGTCCAGTTCGGCCCGGCGCAGCCACATGTCGACCTCGGCCCGTTCCTCGGGCGTGGTCCCGAACAGCGGGGCATCGGCACGGGTCTCGTCCAGATACCGGCAGATCGTGATCGACTCGGCGATCACGGCGCCGTCGTCCAGTTCCAGGAACGGAACGCAGTGGAACGGGTTCATCGAGGTGTAGGGCTCGGCGAACTGGTGGTCCTCGCGGACATTCAGTTCCTGGATCGGAACGTCGATCCCGGTCTCGGCCAGATAGACGCGGACCCGCTGGGCATTCGCCGCCGGGCCGAAATCGTAGAGTTTCATGGTGCGCCTCCCCCCGTCGATCCCGTTTGACTGACTTTCGAATTTGAAGTTAGTATCCGGCAGATGTCAACCGGCTGGATGCGATCCGGCCAGGAGGTTCCCTTGAATGATCATTCCCCCGCCGAGCGCCCTGCCAACACGGTGACAAAGAACGTCGTCTGCACGTCCTGCGACGGGTTCTGCCCGGTCGCGGCCAAGGTGCAGGACGGGCGGGTGGTCAAGGTCACGACGCGCGATCATCCGTTCTTCAAGGACGTGATCTGCATGAAGGGGGCCTATGCGCCCAAGGCCTTCGCCCACCCCGACCGTCTGTTGTATCCGCTGAAACGGGTCGGCGAGCGCGGCGGCAACGACTGGCAGCGCATCACCTGGGATCAGGCGATGGACGAGATTGCCGGGAAGCTGCGGGTCGTGGTCGACCGCTATGGGCCAGAGGCACTGGCGGTTGCCGGCTCGAACGCCAACACCGGCACTGACAACGGGCTGACGCGGCGGTTCATGAATGTGTTGGGCTCTCCGAACTGGATCGGCGGGGTGGCCTATTGCATGGGCAACACGGCGGCCGTGAACCGTATGGTTTATGGCTGGTATCCACGGGCGGACGTGATCAACTCGGACTGCATCGTTCTGTTCGGCCACGACCCGAGGCGGCACTCCTGGACGCTGGAATACAAATCGATCCGCACCGCCCAGGCCCGCGGTGCCAGGCTGATCACGCTGGACCCGCGCCGGTCGGAAAACGCCGAGGCGTCCGACATCTGGCTGCCGCTGCGCGCCGGCACCGATGCCGCGATGATGCTGGGCTGGATGAACGTGATCCTGGAGGAAGGGCTTTACGACCACGACTTCGTGCGGGACTGGTGCCACGGGTTCGAGGCCTTTGCGACGCGCATCCGCGAGTACCCGGTGGACCGGGTGGCGGCGATCACCGGCTGCGATCCCGAGCAGATCCGCGCCGCGGCCAGGATGTACGCCGCCGCCGATGCGGCCACGATCCCGTGGAGCCCGATCACCGACCAGCAGGTCTCGTCGACCTCGGCGATCCGCATGCAGTGCTATCTGCGCGCGCTGTGCGGCAATGTCGACAAGAAGGGCGGCGAGCTTTTCATAGGGTTCGACAGTCAGGTGCTGTCCGACACCGAAGTCGAGCGCCACGACCTGCTGACGCCCGAACAGAAGGCCAAGCAACTAGGCGCGGACCAGCACCCCGTCTTCACCTATCGCGGCATGGAACCGCTGGGCGAAGCCACGAAACGGGTCTGGGGGCACGAATACGCCAACCTGGTCGGCGGCTGCTACATGGCCAACCCCAAGAACGTCTTCCGGGCGATGGCCGAGGGCGATCCGTACCCGGTCAAGGCCTTCATCGCGCTGGCCAACAACACGCTGATGTCCTTCGCGAACACGCACCGTATCCACGAGGCGCTGATGAAGCAGGACCTGATCGTCGCATTCGAGCACATGATGACGCCCACGGCGCAGATCTCCGATTACGTCCTGCCCGGCGACACCTGGCTGGAGCGCGCGCAGATGATGGCCGGCGTCTCGGACCAGGCGATGGAACCGCCCGGCGAATGCCGCGATGTCGGGTATTTCTGGCTGGAACTGGCGCGCCGGATGGGGATGGAGGAACACTTTCCGTGGGCCGACACGCGCGAGGTCCACGATTGGCGCCTGGCCGCGTCCGGCAAGACCTGGGACGATGTCGTCGCCGATGGCCGCGTGCCGCGCGACAAGCGCGAGGACAGGAAATACCTCCGGACCGGCTTCGCCACGCCGACCGGCAAGGTGGAGCTGGAAAGCACGGTGCTGGCCGATCTCGGCTTCGATCCGCTGCCGTATTACCGCGAGGGCGCGGCGACATCGGACGAGTACCCGCTGATGTGCTTCATCGGCTTGCCGGACGACGAGTACTACCGCACCGGCCACCGCCACATCCGCGAGTTGCGTGTGCGCGCACAGGACCCGACGCTGTTCCTGGCGCCGGAGGATGCCAAGGCCCTGGGCCTGGCGGATGGGGACTGGGCCGAGGCCGCCAACCCGACCGGCGCCATGAAGGGCCGGGTCTATGTCCGCACATCCATGCCCAAGGGCCTTGTGCGGGTCCCGCACGGCTGGTGGAAACCGGAGTCGCGCCAGGGTGCGGGGGTGCTGTCGGGGATGTGGGACTTTTCCGACGCACAGATGACACCGGACGACGACCCGGACCTGATCGACCTGGAACAGGGTATCCCGCATCTCAAGGGCGTGCCCTGCCGGGTGCGCAAGCTGGACAAGGCCGAGGTCGCGCGGCTGGAGGAACGATACGGCCCCACCGACGACCTGCCGCGCGGTCCGGAAGGCAAGGTCCTGCGCTCGGACGCCAAGACCGCCGACTTCATGATCGACGAAAGTTTCACGACCGATGTCGAGTTCCAGGCGGTCGAGCTGAGCCTCTGGGGCAAGAGCACGCTGTAGGGATGGATATGATGGCACTGGACGACACGACACTCACGACGCTGGCAGACCGGATGCTGGCGGATTATGACAACGCCACCCCGGGCACAGTCTTTGCCGAGGGGCTGCGCCTGACGCCCCCCGAGGCCTGGCGACTGCAAACCGCCGTCGCCGACCTGCGAGAGGCGCGCGGCGAGCGGGTCGTCGGCTACAAGATCGGCTGCGTCTGCAAGGGCAACCAGAAGATGATGGGCCTGACCCACCCGGCCTGGGGCCGGATCTGGTCGAGCGAGTTGCACGAGACAGGCGCGGATTTGCAAAAGGCGCGCTATTCCAACCCATCCATGGAAGCCGAGTTCGCGATTTCGCTGGCCGCCCCGGTCGATCCGGCCCGGACGACGGCGGAAGAACTGGTCGAGGTGATCGAGGCGGTTTATCCGGTGATCGAGATCCACAACTTCACCCTCAGGGGCGAAGAACCGCGCGGGGCGGAACTGATCGCCAACAACGCCATTCTGGCCGGTGTCGTGCGCGGTGCGCCGGTGAGTGACATCAAGGCGCCGCGCACCACGGACCTGAAACTGATCTATGACGGCGAGACGGTGGACGCCTGGGACGGGCTGGAATGGCCCGGCGGGATGCTGACCGCGGTCGGCTGGCTGGCCGAACGGCTTGCCGGGCTCGGCAAGCGGCTGGAGGCAGGCGACACGATCCTGACCGGCGCCTGGGGTCCGCCGATCCCGATGGACGGGCGCACGCGCGTCGATGTGACCTCTTCCGGGTTCGGAGATGTATCCGCGAGGTTTACCTGACACCGCGCATATGACGCGGCGGCGTTACTTTCCTCGGAACTCCGGCGGGCGCTTCTCGATGAAGGCGCGCACCGCTTCCTTGTGGTCGTCGGTCTGAGCGACGCGCACCAGTCGGTCGGCCTCCCAGTTGAGACAAGTCTTGAAGTCGGCCTGCATGGCCCGGTTGATGTTCTGCTTCATGTAACGGATGGCCAGCGGCGGGCCGCCTGCAATCTGGGCTGCCAGTTCGGCGGTTCTCGCCTGAAGGTCCTCGTCGGGGACGACTTCGTTCAGCAGGCCCAGCGCCAGAGCCTCTTCGGCGTGGACGCGCCGGCCGGTGAAATAGATCTCCTTGGCCTTGGCCGGCCCGACGATCTGGGTGAGATGCCACGAGCCGCCGTAGTCCCCGGAAAGCCCGATTGCCCCGAACCCCGGCGCGAAGAACGCGCTGGCGGCGCCGACGCGCAAATCGCAGGCCAGCGCGATCGACATGCCCGCGCCCGCGGCCGCTCCCGGCAGCGCGGCAATTGTCGGCTTGGGCATCTCGAAAAGGCGCAGCGTCAGGGTCTGCTGGCGATGCTGCAGGGCACGGATCTTGTCGTCCAGCGAGCGGTCGTCCGGCGCACCACTGCCCATCCCCTTGACGTCGCCGCCGACACAGAACGCCTTGCCCGCGCCGGTCAGCACGACGACGCGAACCTCCGGGTCCGCCTCCAGCAACAGCAGCATCTCGCGCAGCGCCAGGGTAACGATGTCGCCCAGCGCGTTGCGCTTTTCCGGCCGGTTGAAGGTCAGCGTGGCGACGTGGCTGCGGATTCCGACGATGCCGGCCACCTATTCCGATTTGAAGGCGGCCACCTATTCCGATCCGATGCCGGCCGGCGTTCCGATTTGATGCCGGCCACCTGAGGCACGCTCCTCCGGGTCGTGGGGGATGATGTTCGGGCGGTGTCGGACGGTCAAGTCGCGGCGGCCGCGGCGACCTCCGGGGGCCGCTTCTTTCGCAGGCTGTCACCCCTGAGCTCGATGCGGTGGGCGTTGTGGACCAGGCGGTCGAGGATGGCGTCGGCGATGGTGGGATTGCCGATGACCTCGTACCAGCGGTCGACCGGCAGTTGGCTGGTGACGATGACCGAGCGGGCCTCGTAGCGGTCCTCGACGATCTCCAGGAGGTCGCGGCGCTGCTCGGCGTCGAGCGGCTCCGGCCCCCAGTCGTCGAGGATCAGCAGGTCGAGCCGGGCGAGCGAGCGCAGCATGCGGGCGTAGCGGCCGTCAGCCCTGGCAGTGGCGAGGGCGGCGAACAGCCGCGGCATGCGGTGATAGGCGACGGCGAGGTCCTCCCGGCAGGCCTTGTGGCCGAGGGCACAGGCAAGCCAGCTCTTTCCGGCACCACAGGGCCCGGTGAGGAGCAGATTATGACGGGCGCGGATCCATTCGCAGGAGGCGAGCCTGAGGAACAGGCCGCGATGGAGGCCGCGTGCAGCACGGTAGTCGACGTCCTCGACGCTGGCGTCGTGCCGCAGCCTGGCGGCCCGCGCCCGGCTCTCGAAGCGCTTCTGACGCCGCAGGGTGGCCTCTTGCTCGAGCAGCAGGGCGAGCCATTCGGCATGCTCGAGGTGCGTGACCTCGGGCTGGGCGTCGAGGTCCTTCATGGCCTTGGCCATGCCGTGCAGGCCGAGTTCGTGGAGCAGATCGAGGGTGGGGTGGGTCAGCATGTTCGGGATCTCCGTCAGTGGAAGTAGCCGGGGCCACGCAGATTGGGATGGTCGATCACCACGGTGTCGGGAGCCGGCGGCTGGCGATCGCGCCGGGCGGCGATGAGGGCGGCGATGCTCTTGTAGGTGAACGCGCCGCGGGCGACGGCCTCAGCCGCTATCGCCTCGGCATGCCGCGGCCCGAAGTCCTTGAACAACCGCAGCACGCCGAGGCAGGTGCGGAAGCCCTGCTCGGGATGCGGCCGGTTGGCGAGGATCGCCAGGACCAGGCCCTCGGTGTTGGGGCCGATCGCGCGCGCCCAGCGCCGGAACCGCTCCGGCGTCCACTCGGCGTAGCGCCGGTGCGCGCTCGGCATGTGGTCGGGATCGGTGCCGTGCCGGCGACCGCCGTAGCGGCGCTGATGGACGGCGACCCGCCGGCCGCGATGGAACACCTCCACCGTGCGGGCGGTGGCGCGGATGTCGACCTGCTCGCGGATCAGGCCGTGCGGGACGGAGTAGAAGTAACCGGCGACCTCGACGTGATAGTCCGGGGACACTCGGGCCAGCCGCCACTCGGCGAACTCGTAGTCGGTGTCCGGCAGGGCGGCGAGCGCTGGCCGCTCGACGGTCTCCAGTAGATCCCGCCGGGACACGCCGAGCCGGCGCATGACGTGGCCGTTGAGCTGCTCGAGGACCTCGGCGATCGCCGCGTTCGCCTCGGCCAGCGAGAAGAAGGTCCGATGGCGCAGCCGGCCGAGGATATAGGTCTGCGCCAGCCGCACGCCGGCCTCGACTTTGGCCTTGTCGCGCGGGCGGCGCGGCCGCGTCGGCAGGATGCCGACCCCGTAGTGCGCCGCCATCATGCCATAGCTGCGGTTCAGCTCGGGGTCGTAGAACGAGGCCTTGTGCACCCCCGCCTTCAGATTGTCGGGCACCACCAGGTGCGGCACCCCGCCGAAGTCCCGGAACATCCGGACATGGGCGCCGATCCAGTCCGCCAGCCCCTGGGTCCAGCTCGCCTCGGCGTAGGTATAGTTGGAGGCGCCGAGCACACCGACGAAGATCTCGGCCTCGCGCACCACGCCGGTGGCGCCATCCAGGATCGCCAGCTTCTTGCCGGAATAGTCGACGAACACCTTGTCGCCGGCAGCATGGTGCTGGCGCATCACCGGCGACAGCCGCCGCTCGAACTCCCGCCACAGGTCGCAGAACCGGCTGTAGCCATAGCCGTCGGGGTGAACCTCCCGGTACTCCTCCCAGAGCACCGTCAGGTTGACGCCGGGGCGCTTCAGCTCGCAGGCCAGCGACGCCCAGTCCGGCTCGGCCCGCCGGCGGAACCCCCGCCGCGCACCGGCGCGCGCGAACAGCCGCTGCTCCAGCACGTCGTCGGTGAGGTCGCCCGGCAGCGGCCAGCTCAGACCGGCCGTCCTGGCCCGGTTCAGGTTGTCCTGGATCGTGCTGCGCGCCGCCCTGAGCATGCGCCCGATCTCGCGCGCACTCACCCCGTCATGGGCCAGCCGCAGCATCTGTCGTATCTGTCGCATGGTCAGCTCTCGCTTCGCCGGCATCCCGCCCTCTCCTCGTCACTGGACGAGGCGAGCGTGATGCCCGAGGTGCTGACCCAGAAGGGCGCGCCGGGACCGTCAGCCAGGTGGCCGGATAAATCTCGGAACGGTGGCCGGCTTCATGTCGGACTGGTAGCCGGCTTCAAATCGGAACCCCGGCCGGCTTCACGTCGGAATACCCGGCCGGCTTGTGTCGGAATCCGCAACGTGGCCATCGACCTGGCACAATAACTGATCCGTGCCGGTGTCGACCGCCCGGACCATCACGCCGCCTCGGCTGCCTTGAAAGCAGGCCGCGCCTCCAGCCGATCAGCATAGGCCGAAAGGTTCGGGCACTTGCCGAAATCCGCACCCAGCCGGCGGGACATGATCACCGCGTGGCCAGTGATCGTGTCGGCCACGGTGAAATCGCCCGCGATGAATTCGCGGTCTTCCATGTGCGCCTCGGCGGCACCCAGAACACGGTTCAGAAGCTTCAGTGCCCGCGCCGCAATCTCGGGGTTGCTTCGGTCGGGCGGCAGCAGGATCGTCTCGACCACGTAGTTGTTGATCGGCGGCATGATCATGCCCTCGGCATAGTGCAGCCATTGCAGGTACATGGCGAAGTTCGGGGCATCGGGGCCGGGGGTCAGGTGCGGCGCGTACGTCGCACCCAGGTACTGCGCGATGGCCGTGCTCTCGGAAATCGTCGTGTCGCCATCGATCAGCGTCGGCACCCGGCCGTTCGGGTTGATCCGCGTGTATTCCGGCGCGCGCATTTCCTTCTGACCCAGGGTGAAGCGTTCCAGCTCGTACGGTTGCCCGATCTCCTCCAGCAGCCATACCGTGCGCACCGCGCGCGAGTTCGGGGCGTAATAGACCTTCATGTTTCTGTCCTTTTCAGGTTCGACCGGCCCGGCAGCCAGCGTTGACAGAACCTAGCTTCAATTTTAGAAGTCAGTCAATTCGCAAACCGAAGCGAGGAAGCATGGGCCGCGCCGCACTCTCGACACAGATCTGCACCGTCGCCCGCGCCGCGGCGCTGGTGGGCGACGAATGGACCATCATGATCCTGCGCGAGATGTTCCTGGGCACGCACCGCTTCGACGATTTCCTTCGCCAGACCGGCATGTCCTCGCACTTGCTCTCGCAGCGGCTGAAGAAGCTCGAGACCGCAGGGGTCGTCCGGCGCGCGGCCTATTCCCAGCGCCCGCCGCGCTACGAGTACCGGCTGACCGAGATGGGCCGTGCGCTGTGGCCCGTGGTGATCTCGCTCAAGCAATGGGGCGACCGCTGGCTGGGCGACGGCGAGACGCCGATCGGACTGGTGCACAAGGGTTGCGGGGCCGTCACCGAACCTCGAATGACCTGCCCAGAATGCGGCGAGCCGATGGACGCTCACGATTCCGAAGCGCGCCTTTCTCAGGGGTTCTACGACGAACGGCAGCGCGCCGGAAAACAGACGTGATTGCCTCTCTGGCCGATCATTCACGAAGGTCCGCGCCACGCGCCACGATCTCGCCACGACTGCGCGCTCTATCGGGTCTCGCTCGCCGGTAATGGGCCGGCCCGGCTCTCTCAACAAGCGGAGGAAGAAAGATGGATAAGGTCTGCCTCGTCATCGGCGCCGGCGCAGGAATCGGCGGGACCGTCGGGGCCCGCTTCGCGGCGGGCGGATATCACGCGGTCCTCGGCCGCCGGTCGGATGCCGAGGGACTGGACCGGCTGGTCAGCGACATAGAGGCCGCGGGCGGCAAAGCGACCGGCCGGCTGCTGAACGTGGTCGAGCCGGACAGCATCGAAAACCTGATTGCCGAGGTCGAACAGGACATCGGCCCGATTCACACGCTGGTCTTCAACATCGGCGCGCAGGTCGGCGACCGGGCCCTGCTCGAGACCAGTCTGAATGTGTTCGAGCGCTGTTGGCGGATGGCCACCTTCGGCCTGTTCCGCGCGGCACAGGCGGTCTGCCCGCTGATGGCGGACCGGGGCGAGGGTGCGGTTCTGGTCACTGCCTCGACCGCGGCCAAGCGGGGCAATGCGGGCCAGCATGCCCATGCCTCTGCGATGGCGGGACGGCGGATGCTGTGCCAGTCGCTGAACGCGGAATTCGCGTCGCGCGGCGTTCACATCGCCCACATCGTGGTCGACGGCGCCGTGGACGCGCCGGATACGCTGGGCAAGATGCTGGGAGCCGAGAGGTTTGCCGAGCTGCGGGCCACCAAGGGTGCCGCCGACGGCCTGATCCTGCCAGAGCAGTTGGCCGAGACATACTGGCACCTAGCGCACCAGCACCGCTCGGCGTGGACCCACGAACTGGACCTGCGGGCCTGGTCGGATCAGGCGTGGTGGAACCACCAGACGGCGACGCGGATCTGACGGTCCCGCCTCGGTCTGCGGTTGCAGACACTGCAACCCGGACCGTATTCCATCTGATGGAGACAACACCGAGTGCACGACCAACCTGACAGCCGCCCCGCCAACCCGATAGTCGGCCGCTTGGGTCTCCTGGTTTTTGCAACGCTGGTGGTATGCACCGCGTTTGGCGAGGTCGCGACCGGCCTGATCGTCCCCGCAATGCCGATGCTGGGCGATATCTTTCAGAGGCCACCGGGAACGGTTCAGCTGATTATCGTAGCATTCGCGGTCACGTTTGCGGTGGGGCAGCTGTTCTTTGGTCCGCTCTCCGACCGGCGGGGCCGCCGACCCGCGTTGATGATCGGCGCCCTCCTGGTAATCGCCGGGTCCGTCACATCGGCCACGGCCGACAGGCGAACGCGCTCACGACCGAGATCCATAGCCTACTCAACGCCAACATCATCGATAAAAGGAGGCTTGAACGCTATCGCGACTCTGTCGCCACCGAAGATGCACCCTCCGAAGACCTCCTCGACGCGCTCTACACAGAAGCAGGCATCGCCCTGCCAGGCGCTGTCGTCAAGACACTCTCGGACGCTCGCACCTTCAACGCGAAGATCATCGCCAACCGGCGCGAGTTCATCGCCGGCGAGATCGCCTCGCTTGAGGCAGCAATCACTGAGCGTGACGGCCAAATCGCGGCTCTGACGGATCGGCGCGCGGAATATCTTAGCGCCTTGGCCGGACAGGGAGCCTTGGAGGAACTCACCCAGTTGCAGGAGCTCCATGCCGCGACCCGACTAAAAGTTGACGAACTGACCAATCGCATCACGCAGTTGCGGCAAATGACCACGAAGGCCGACACGATCAAGGTCGAGACCGTCGAGCTTAAGCGCGCCACCACACTCGATTATGAAGAACGCCGTGCGCTCTGGTCACAGGCATTGAGCCTGTTCTCCGACTTCTCGGAGCATCTCTACAATGCTCCCGGTCGACTCGTGATTGACATCGACGACACGGGCTACAAGTTCGACGTCGAGATTGCCGGCAGCCCGAGCGAGGGCATTAGCAAGATGAAGATCTTCTGCTATGATCTCATGCTGATTTCGTTCGCGCGGCAGCGCGGTCTCGGTGTTGACTTTCTCATCCACGACAGCACGATCTTCGACGGCGTCGATCCGAGACAGCGGGCCCATGCGCTCGAACTTGCGGTCGCGATGTCCGCGAAATTCGGCTTTCAGTACATATGCTGCATCAACACCGACATGTTGCCCATCAACGACTTTTCACAGGGGTTCGACTTCGAAAACCTAGTTCGTCTTCGGCTGACGGACACGGATCCAAGTGGCAGCCTGCTTGGCTTTCGATACTAATGAATTGACCTCATTCTCTCATGCCATACTTTGTTCAAGCCGGTGCTTGCGCTTAGGCCAATCGGGCAGAACGCGATCCAATAGGTCCAACAACGCCGGTCCGTGGTGCGGTACGGCAATGTGGCAGAGCTCGTGCGTGATGACGTAATCGATAGCGTCGGTTGACCTCGCTTGCATTCGAAGACGTAGAGCTTTCTTGATGCAGCGTTGAAGGCAAGGCAGTCGAGATGTGCCTTGCCGCTGGCCACAGGGATCCGCTCTTTCGCCGCCTGCCAGTTCGGCAATTTATTGATTGCGAGAGACGCGGGTTCGAGCCGAACAAGGGATCGCATGGAATCGAGGCGGATTTCGCTTTTGCATCTGCGATGAGTTGGCTCGCATGCTTTTTCCAAAGCAGCGCTTCAGCGTATGTCAACCTCAGGCACAAGGGCACTCATCTCCATCGGGGGCACTGAACCGCTAGGGATCAAGAAAGGCGTTTCCGAGGGTTCGTCACTCCTTCTCGAACCCCTGACTGTCGAACTTCAGAGTGCGACTATTTTCTGTCACCGTTCGGACCAATTGGTCTGTGGCCCCGTTCGGAAGCCTGGCTTCGATTTCGATCGTCACGGTGACTTCGGCCCCCATCTGCCCGGCCAGGTGCGCAATGACTTCGTCGGCGATCCTCCCGGCGTCTCGGCCAACTCGGCTTGAGTCGAGCCGCACAGACCCGTGGAACCGCCGCAGCACCTGCGCCGCTGGCGGCGCGGGCGCTGGATCTGGAACTCCTGGCCCCGGTGTCGGTCCTTTGCCTCCCGGCTCGGGAGAAGGAGTGGGCGTCCCAGGAACGGGCACCTCTGCATCCAACTGTTTAGCGGCGACATCCGGCTTGACGAGCAGGCCGGCGCTATCGGCGGAAATCATCACGCCTTGTCCGCCCCGCAGTCCGCGATAGCGGCATGCGGCGTCGTCGAAACTTTCGGCGAAGCCAAACGTGTCCGCGCGCCATGTCAAGAGGGCGATGCCGTCAAGAATAGCCTGCAGCAGGACCTCGGGCCCTGCTATGCGTGGCAGATAAAGATAGCGAGCAAAATCATCGACGACCTGCTTGATCGCCACATGATCTCCGCGCCAGAGCGGTACGGCGTCCAAGTGTTTTCGTAGGATTGTCGAACCGAGGCCGGTGACAAGGAGTTCGTCGCTCCGCAGCTTCTTGCTGGCCCTTACAGCGAGCGCGTCGCCGCCGGTGAGGCGAACCGCTTCCCATTTGACGGGAGCCTGAGGATTGGATTGCTCCGGGACAAGGAGCCACTGATACGTCTCCGGCAGTCGAGCGGTCGCCGCGCCGTCCGCCGCCTGTTTCTGGGTTTCGGCCTGACGCGCCTGATGGGGGTCAAGATTGAGCGCCTCTTTTTCGGCAACGATGGAAGACCAAGCCAGATATTTACGAAGGGCTTCGTCCAGATCCTGGAGCCGGACGCGGTCTGCTGCCAAAAACACGAGCGTGTTTCGATAAAGACGGGGGGCATTGCCGCGCGATTCGAGAATGGCCTTTGCCGCCACTTCCGCTGGGCTATCGGCCTCCTTGCTGTAGGAATGCTCAGACGGCAGCACCACGAGCCGCGCGTCGTAGTCGTCAGGCACATCCGCGCCCGAGCGAGGAAGGGGATGTATCCGCGAGAAATCTCCGTTGCGTTTAAGGTCGGCTCGCAGGCGGGCATCGAGTTCGGCGGCTAGCTTGTCCGGGTCGCGCTTCAATTGCTCGGCACGATCCTCGGCCAGCTTCGTCACTGTGGGCTGCGTCGCATACCAGGCGCGCGGACCGTCCTGATAAAGATAGGTGGCGGATGCCGCCAAGCGCCTCAGAGCGTCGCCAAAAACGGCCGACGACTCGCCCGGCATGACACAACCAAGCTTCACACGCCTGTCTTCGAGGCCGCGATGCGCGGCAGCCGAAGTCGGTGCGGACCCGAGATAGATGGTGCGCGCAACCCGGCGCGTGGCCGAAAGCTTCCCTAGATTGGGAACCTCGGCATCGATCCTCAGCGGTAACGAGTTGGGGCCGTCGACGTCCTTTTCGATGATGGGGACCCAGATGTCCGAAAGATATCGCGTAAGTTCGAATTGTACGCGCGGATCGTCGATGGGAATCGTCGAAGGCAGGATCAACGGGCTTCTATCGCCCTTCTCCCACAGGCTGTGAATGACCGCCGCCATGAGGCGCAGGACGCCGCGTGTCCGCTGGAACTTCACCAGCGTCGACCAGTCGGTATAGAGCCGATCGAATATCTCGGGATGGATCGGGAAAGCCGCCTGGATGCGCTTCTCGTAGTCGGCGCCCCGGCATTCCGGCGGAAACTCCGCCGCCTGGGCATGATAGAGGTCGGCAAAGGCGCGCGCCGTCAGGTCGCGCTGCTTGAACAGATCGCCCGCGATGGGCTCGAACAAACGTCGCCTGACGATCTCGAACCCTTCCTCCGCCGTCGCCGGCCGCCAGGAGGACTCGACACGCCCAACCACGTTGCGCAACCGGTCGAGGGCCTCGCGGCCACGAATGCCGCCGACTTCGACATCGTCCGCCTGCGTGTGCGGTGATCCGGCAGTATCGGATGCGGGCAGCGATACGACGAGCAGACAATTATTGGCGTTCTTCGCCGATTCCGTCAGCGCCTGAGCGAAAGTGAATTGCGTTTCGAACCCGCCGGCCGGGAGATCGCTCTGGTCGTGCAACTGGCGTGCATAGGCCACCCATTCGTCTATCAGGACGAGACATGGCCCATAGGGGCGGGGCCCGGCTCCGGCACGACGAGGTTGGTGCCTTTGGCCTTGTCGGCAAGGGCGCGTGCATCCTCCCAAACCTTCAGGCGGGCCTTGAGGGCTGTTTCGGCAAGCCGCCTTAGCTTCGGATCCGCGCGCAGCGTGTCCACGTACGCCGAGGGGTCGTCCACCATCTGCGCGAAGATCACCGCACGCGCTGCTGCTAGCGGCCGCCGCGCCCACCACAGATGTAGCGTGGAGGGATGGCCATGCCGGATCGACTTCTCCCGCGCAGAGGCCTTGTTGATCGCCTCCAGCGGCAAGGCGACCTCGATGAGTTTTTTGCGTGTTTTGGCTGTCATGGGCATTCTCACGAGGGCGGCGCTGCTTCGGCGAGCAGTTGTGCAAAGGGGAAATTGACGGTGGCACCGGTGAATTCGGTGGTGATGCCTTTGTCGTGAAACGGTCGGCGCAGGTAATGGACCTTGTGGGAGGAGCCATCCATGAACTCGACAATGGCGAGGATGAAGTCCTCCGGTTTGTTCAGCGAATAGAGGATCTCGTTCTTGGTAACGGTCACGGTATCCGCGCCCGAGACCCGCCCCTTCACCTCAATGAACCTCAGCCGACCGGTGCCTGGTATCGCGCTTTCGATGTCGTAGCCGAGCTTTTCAAACTCGCGATCCGTCGGAATGAAGCCGAGACACCGTTCGATCTCCATGATGACCACCCGGGCACGGGCTGCGGCGGCCTGCGTGTCGACGATCTGCCGGGTTGAAACGTCGTTGCGGCCACCGATGGCCTGGATCATCCCCATCGGGACCACTAGCAAGCCGCCAAGAACGACGGGCGGCAGTGGCGCAATCTGGCGCTCGCGCTTGATGTCTTCCATGCGCTTCTGCAGCCGGGCCTGGAGTTCGTCGGCGCGCTTGCGAGCCTCACCGGAGTTGACGCGCGCATTGGCCTTGCCTGAGCGTTCCTGGTCTTTCAATTGCTCGGCACGGAAGTCCCAGTAATTGATCTCCTTGGTCAGACGATCCTTGACCGCCGCCTCGGTCTTATCGAGGAGTGCGATCTTCCGATCGCGGATTTCGGCCAGATGCTCCGGCACCACGTTCGCGATAGCATGGGCCTGCGCCTTACTCTCAAGCTCCCGTGCGATCCACGCGCATTCCGGGCGCGCCAGCAGAACGTCGCGGGACGGCTCGCCCGCCGCAAGCGGCCGGTAATCTAGGTATGGCGCGTAGTTGAGATGGCGCGCCTGGCCAGCGGCATCGATTTCGACGAAGAGAAGCCGCTTCGAGACGATCCGCCGCTCGCCGCTTTTCGTCAGGCTTGCATCCTGGATCGCGTGTTCAAGGAAAAACAGCACCCTGGGGCTGGTTCCAAGATCGCGCTCGTCGACGAGCACAGCGCCGCGACGCAGCAGGTCGCGATGTCGCTCCAATGTGATGTCGATGACCGAGTTGAGAAGCGGATGGCCCGGGCACACGAAGGCGGCCAAGGGCTGGCCCGGGGGTGCGACCAATGCCTTCTCGAAGGCGATGCGCTCGTAGCGTGGCAGGACCGGTTCGCCCAGACCGATCAGACGGTCGCGATTGCGCACCGGAGCCGGCACATTGGTGATCTCGTAGCGGTGCGCTTCCCGTTGTTTGGCAACGCCGCCGAGCCGCCGGAAGGCTTCAAGAAAGAAGGATTCCACATAGTGCGGTTGGAGACGCCGAGCTTCAGCGCGCTCCATCTCCTCGCGGATGCGATGAACCCGTGACACATCCATGGAGTCGTGGGCAAGGGCACGATCCTCAAGCAGGTTTTGAAGTGAAGACCTGTCGAAAGCGTGCTCGACGACCGTCGTCAGCCGCGCGCGGACCTCCGGCTGCTCGCCATAGCGAATGGCATCGATCAGCAGCTCGCGCAGCGGCCGTCCATCGAACTGGATCTTACCGAGGACATCGAAGACCTGGCCGCCAAGTGCCTTGCGCGCCTGTTCCAGCTTCTCGAGCAGCTTTCGGTAGACGTCGCCCTCGCGTGTCTCCTCGGCTACAAGATTCCAAAGATGGCAGACCTCGGTCTGGCCGATACGGTGGATGCGTCCGAACCTCTGCTCCAGGCGGTTCGGGTTCCAAGGCAGGTCGTAATTGACCATGAGATGAGCGCGCTGCAGATTGATGCCTTCGCCGGCCGCGTCGGTGGCGAGCAGCACCTGCACTTCGGGGTCATGTTTGAAGGCTTCTTGCGCCTTCATGCGTTCCTCGCGACCCATACCGCCATGGATCATCACGACCGCCGAGCTGCGCCCTAAAAGCGTCGCGATGCGGCTTTGCAGATAGTTCAGCGTGTCGCGGTGCTCGGTGAATATGACCAGCTTCTGATGCGGCGACGGCTTCGGTTTCGGCGGCGTCGGCACAGCCGCGTCATACGGCGTCCCATCCTCGGCGAGGCCGTTGGCGATCGCGGCCGGTGTGAATATCTCGCCGAGCAGCGTCGCCAGTTCCCGCCACTTCTTGTCTTCGCCGCTGCGCCGGATCGACAGCGCGAGGGTTTCGAGGCGCTTCAGTGTTTCGATCTCAAGACGCAGTTCCTCGATCGAGCGTGCGGCGGTAGCTTGGTCGAGAACCTGCTCTTCAATCGCCTCGATCTCAGCGTCGGGCGAGTCTTCCATATCCTCGACATCCTCCTTATCGAGGACGGGGACGTTGGTGGCCATGGCGGGGCCAACCTGGCCGCCGCGCTGCAGCAGCTCAAGTTCACGAAGACGACTTTCGAGGCGTTCGCGACGGCGGCGCAGGGACTGGTAGATCGCTTCTGGCGAAGACGCGAGCCTGCGCTGCAAGATGGTCAGCGCGAAGCCGACAGTCCCAGCCCGCTTGTCGTTCTCAAGAGCTTCGGCCCGATTGAACTCTTCCCGGACATAATCCGTAACCGCTTTGTAGAGCGCGGCTTCTGCGTCCGAGAGTTTGTACGGGACGGTATAGGCAACCCGCTCGGGGAACAGCGGTGTTGCGTCGAACTTCAGCAGGTTTTCTTTCACCATTCGGCGCATCAGGTCCGATACGTCGGCCGTGTGCACGCCGTCGCGGAACTTGCCCTCGAAACGATCGCCGTCGAGCAGCGCCATGAACAGTTGGAAGTCCTCTTCCTTGCCGTTGTGCGGCGTGGCCGTCATCAGCAGGAAGTGGCGTGTCAGCGACGACAGGAGCTGCGCCAGCCGGTATCGCTTGGTGTATTTGACCTCGCCACCAAAGAAAGTGGCCGAAAGCTTGTGCGCCTCGTCGCACACAACGAGGTCCCAGCGGCAATCCGGGGCTTGCAGCTTCTGTTGGACATCCTCGTTGCGGGCGAGCTTATCGAGGCGCGCGATGACGAGGTTGGCCTCCATGAACCAGTTGCCGGTACGAGCCGCTTCGAGCTTGTCGTTCGTCAAGATCTCGAAAGGCAGATTGAACCGCCGATAGAGTTCGTCCTGCCATTGCTCCGCAAGGCTGCCGGGGCAAACGACAAGGCAACGCTGCAGATCGCCGCGCGCGATCAATTCCTTCATGAGCAGACCTGCCATGATGGTCTTGCCCGCGCCGGGATCATCCGCGAGAAGAAAGCGCAGCGGCTGGCGCGGCAGCATGCTTTCGTACACGGCCGTGATCTGGTGCGGCAGGGGCTCGACGACGGAGGTATGCACGGCGAGCACGGGATCGAACAGATGCGCCAGATGGATACGCTGCGCCTCGGAGACGAGGCGGAATAGCGCTCCATCGCCATCGAAGCTCCAGGGGCGTCCTTCCTGCACAATTTCCAGATCGGCTTCGCGATCGCGATACAGAAGTTCGTTGCCAACCTTGCCGGTCGCATCCTTGTAGGTGAGTTCGATAGCTCCCGATCCGAACCATTGCACGCTGACGACAGTGACGATCGCGTTTGGCAGTACGCCGCGTACCGAGGAGTTCGGCTTGAGGTCTTCGAGCGCGGCCATCTAACCCTCCGCTCCAAGCGTTCTGAAAGCGCCTGGCAGGGCTTGCGGGTTCAGCAGCACGATCTGCTGATCCTGCGGGCGCCGCGCAGCGGGATCCGTGTCCAGCCCCAGCCGCTTGAGCGCGTAGTAGAGAAGCGCCTTCCGGACCGGGATCTTGGCCTTCCCGCTACGCATTCCGTAGTCGAGAGCGATGACCTTCTGCTGCGTGTCGGACAGTTCCGGGTGGGGCCCGATTTCAAGGGTCACATGCTCGTTCCAGTCGGCGTCCGTCTCAGGCTCCGCTTCGCTCGGCTTGGTGCCGCGGGTCTCGATGATGCGTGAGAGCAGGAAATCCTTGAAGCTTTGGTCGGTGAGGCAGAAGGCTCGCGTGTGCCAGCGGAACCCGTCGAATCCGACGGCGTGTGGTGCAATCCACCGCCAGCGAGGCTCGGGCCGGGAGAGCGACTGGTACTTGACCTCAATCGCTTCGGATCGCCGGATCGAGGCGATCACCGAGCGCAGTGTCTTGGCATTGACGCCCCTCACAGGGGTTGGCGCGGCGTCGTATGATGGGAACTGGCCAATCCAGGCGTCAGCCCGGTCAAGAATGCCATCAGCGACGGAGCGCAGCTGAGAGAGATAGCGGCTGGCGTCCGGCTTCAGGTAAAGCGGCGCGAACGCTGCGCCGCGGACATACGCACGCGCGCTCTTGTCGTACTGCATGTTATCCGGCGCCATTCCGATATAGCGGTTCAGGTCGGTGGACGCCTGGTTCACCGACACCCCGAACGCGCTCATCAGATCGCCTCGATTCACATGCCCCTCCCAAAACAGGCGGAACTCGATGAATTCGAGCCGCTGCTCGACTCCCCACCGAAGATCTGCCTTCTCTGTTTCCACCATGCACTCCCAGCGACATGACCCGTCTGAAAACTAGGCTGAACTAGTTTCTAGACCCCTGGGAAGGGTAGCCGACGGACGGGTCGTATTCAATCGAAATTGCGTCATTGGATAGCACCAATAAATTGAGTTTCTTGGTAAACAGGTCTGGGCGTGCCGGGAGCTGCACGGCGCTCGACCGGCACGCCCTTTCCTGCTGCATGGCTGGTCAACGCCAGCCATGCGGTCGGCGAAACCTCGGCCGACCTGGTGGGCTCCGAACGGGTTCGCCGCCATCCCCACCGCCGCGCTCGATCCGCCCCTCCGTGCGGCGTCTCCCGCGGTCCCCGCGCTTATCGGGTCCGGGTCCCCATCAGTCCAGGCCGCTCTGGCTATTCCGCCTCGGGCGGCGGAGTGGACGCCATTTCGGTGATAGCCTGGAATTCGGCCAGAAACTCCGGCCGGTGCTGCATCAGGTGCCGGACGATCCGCGCGTTCCCGAGAAGCTTCACGAGGTATCCCTTGACGACGGTCAGTTGCAGGTGGTCCTTGCCGTAGCCCGCATTCCCCGAGTAGCCGGCTGATTTCGCTGTCTTGAACTCAACATTACCTATACAAATCATGGTGTTGATGGCTGCGAGGGGCGTATTTCATGGATCACCCAGAGGGTGCGGGATTACAGCGGGCAGATCGGGTGGATTTCGACCCTCGCGTGCGGCTGGAATTTCGTGGCACGCAGATCAGTTCGGACGGCGGCCTGCTGGTGATGCGCGAGCTTGACGATGCGCTTGGGCTGTCCAATCTGGCATCAGCTTCGCTGCGCGACAATCGTATCGGAAGGAACACGGTCCATCGTCTTGACGGGCTGTTCCGGCAATCGGTGTTCGGGCGGCTGGCCGGATATGGGGATGTGAACGATGCTGACCGTCTCGCGCTCGACCCGGTGATGCGTCAGGTTGTCGGCGGCAGGGCCGTCGATGCGCAAGCAGCTTCAGCATCGCAGATGGGGCGGTTCGAGACCGAGACACTGGCCTTGCCTGAGAACCGGGCGGCGCTGGCCGACCTGAATGGCCGATGGATTGACCGGTTTCATGACCGCAACGGGCTCAAGTATATCGTGCTGGACATGGACAGCTCGGTCAGCCCGACGCATGGCGATCAGGAAGGAGCGGCGTGGAACGGGCATTTCGACTGCAACTGCTATCATCCCAACTTCTTGTTCAACCAGTTCGGCATGCTGGAACGCTGCGCCCTGCGCAATGGCAACGTCCACAGCGCCGACGGCTGGCGGAACGTCCTTGATCCGGTGATCACCCGCTACGCTGGTCGCAACCTTGGTGGCCGCTTCTTCCGGGCCGATGCCGCCTATGCGATCCCGGCACTCTATGAGCGACTGGAAGGGGCAGGCTATTTCTACGCCATCCGGATGAAGAAGAACGCCGTTCTCGAAGGCTGCATCGCTCATCGGTTAACCCGCCCCGTTGGGCGGCCGTCAAAGACCAAGGTGAAGCGGTTCTACGAGGACTTCCAGTATCAGGCTCAGAGTTGGGACAAGCCACGCCGCGTGATCGCCAAGATCGAATGGCATCCGGGCGAACTGTTCCCCAAGGTCGGCTTCATCGTCACCAACCTGCCGATGGAGCCGGACGAGATCACCCGCTTTTACAATCGCCGCGGCACCGCCGAGCAGCATATCAAGGAAGGCAAGCATGCCTTTCACTGGACGCGGCTGTCATGCCGGAAGTTCCGCGACAACGAGGTGCGGCTGCAGTTGCACGCACTGGCCTACAACCTGGCCACCTTCCTGCGCTGCATCGAGCTACCCGAGGCGATGGCCGACTGGTCGCTAACCAGCCTGCAGCTCAAGCTGATCAAGATCGGGGCACGCGTCGTGCGCCACGCCCGCGCCATTACCTTCCAGTTGGCCGAGGTGGCCGTCACCGGCCCGATGGTGCGCGCCATCCTCGCCGCTATCCGCCGATTGCGAGCGCCACCGCTATGCGCATGACCGCGATCCGGACCCAAACTGAACGAAAGCGGCAGGACAGGTCTATCCACTGCGCTGAAAAACACCGCCCCTGGGCCAGGACACAGCGGCTTCCCGGTCTGATCCGCCCTGTTACAGCAGCCTGCGCGACCCCTGACGCCGCTTGGGGCAAAAACGATTGTCCAGAGGTCGGATTCAGGCGATCTTCACGTCAGTCGGCACGCCGCTTGGGGAATGTCGGCTGATGAATGCTGTGCTTCGCCGCCAACTCGGCCAGCGTCAACTCGCCCCGGATCGCCTCCAGTGCCACCTTCGCCTTGAAATCAGCCGTGTATCGCCTGCGCGTGACCTTGCCCATCCAATCCCGTCCTTCTCATCGACGGGAACAGCTTAACCGGCTGTCCGGTTTTCAGGGGCCACCTCTGCGGGATTGGAGCGTCGATCCGTGCGAGCGGAAGACAGCACGTTGCGGATCGGCTGGTGCTTGCCGAGTCAGACGGGAAAGGCTACCGGGTGGAGCTGGGACGTTGCGTGCGGAACGTGTCGTTTCAGCTAACGGTCGCGGTCGATGCGACCCATTGCATCAGCCAATTGCCGGACGTGAATATGTTAGGAACTTCGGTCCAGAGCGATCGCCTCGTTGTGCCCTTGCTGATGGTGAAGGTTGCTATCGATGGAATTTAAATGACGGGTAGCATTGTTGAAAAAATAGGGCTTGCGGAAACTCACCTGTTGGAGAATCCGGCTGCGTTTGAGAATTTTTCCGATGTAATTCTTGCGATCGATGATCCGCACGAAGTGTTCTCGTGGTTTCGACGGTTGAGTATTCAATCAAATGTAAAAATTGATGGCAAGATTCTCAGGAAGGTACTCTACGCTGTTGGGAGAGTCGATGTTGACATGCTTCGAGTGTTCGCCGAATCGGCTCCCAATCGTGACTATCGAATTAGATCGTTTATTGCAGCGGCGCTGTTGGCAAACAATCGAGTTGATTTGGAAAAAGTCAACAATATGTTCATAAATTTTGAAAACTGTAAGGATAACTTTGAAATTACGCTGGCTATTATTTCTAAAAAAATAAAACCATCGTCAGTTTCTGATGCGTTTGATATCATTAGATTGAAGGGAAGTTTGATTGGTATATTATCTTCAGCTGGTTTTTTTAGATTGAAAGATATTATATCACTTGGAAAATCGGAATTTATCAGAAGAATTAGAAGGAATTTATATAAAGGTGAAATCAGAGGATTTACAGATCAATGGACGTTTGCTATTGGGCATCTAGTATTGTTGTTATTTTTAATCAAAGGTCAGTCTATTGGCGTGTCGGATTTTCGAACAGCAGAAATTTGGAGAGGAGGGATTGCCAATCGAGTTCTTTGGAATAATCTCTTGGTTTTATCTAAGAATGTAAAAACTGTTCCTAAAGGATCGGTGTTCGCCGACCATCACGACAGTAGCCATCATGAGTGGATGGACGGGCGTTTCGTTGACTATTTCGAAGCCTGCGGGATCGTGGCAGATCGATCCGGGGAGGCCTGTGGAGCAATCCTGGATCGACCGTCACAACGGGATCCAGCCCTGCTGAGTTTCTTCGATGCAACCGGTATCAGTCCCGGTGATCAAATTGTCACTCTGCATTGCCGGGAGGGCGGCTTTCGCGCGGTAGGGGCTTCCAGCCTGCGCGACGTCGACATTACCGCGTATCGGGTCGCACTGATAAAACTGGTGGAGCAAGGTTACCAAGTCATCCGTCTTGGAGACTCGTCGATGACCCCATTGCCACCGATCGCAGGGGTTTTTGATTACGCCGTGTCCGAGCTGAAATCCGAGGCGTTGGACATCCTGCTGCCGGGGATCGCCAGTTTCCATATCGGTTCGAGCTCTGGCTTGTCGCTCGTTCCCCTCCTGTACGGGACCCCGTGCCTGTTTCTGAACTGGCACCCATTCGATCTGCTGCCATGGGGCCGCCGCAACTGGACGGTCGTGAAGCCGATCCATTCGAGCTCCGACGGACGGCTGGTCGTCGAGCGACGCGCCTACGGTTCGCTCGGAAGGATCCGCGAAAGGAGCCTGCTCAACACGTTCGGATACGACATTCGAGATCTGAGTGCGGTCGAGATTGAGCGGGCCGTGATGGGGTTTGTGGAAACGATTGAAGCCGATCTCCCTGAACCACCGAAGGTCGGTCTGAACCAAGGCCGCGTGCTGACTGTCAACGACCGGGATGAGCTTCAGGATCTGCAGTAGCCCCGCCGTCTACAATACTGCCTTCTTCAACGCGCCCCAGTCCCAACCGACCACCGTGGAGCGGTGCAAACCGTCGGGCAGTTGGGTATGCGAGGTCGAGCCGGCCAGCAACACCCCGGCGAGCCGGAGGTTGGCGTGCTTGGCGTATCGGATCTCCTCCACCACGTTTCGGCTGGTGGACGCTGCCGGTGTGATCAGCACCAGGGCAATCTGGGCGTAGGAGTCCTGGATCGAGGTGATCCCTTCCTGTAGGCGCGCCAGTTCGCGCTCCATGCGCGCCATGGCCTCGGGTGTGATCCCCTTCATCCTCTTGGGTTTGTTCGTGTCGACCAGTTGTGCTTGGGGCGTTCCCGCGAGGATTGCGGAGATGTAGGCCACCGAATAATTGTTGGCGTTCACCATCAATTCTGCCGCCTCGATCTGGCGCAGGGTCTTCATCTTGCGCAGGGTTTTGAACACGGCCGTCGTGCAGGGCTTATCCTTCAGGATACCGACAGTCTCTTCGCAGATACCGTCGAGGAGCTTGGCCTTGCGCACAATGCTGCGCGGGTTAAGATCCAGCGCCAGGGCGATCTTTTCCTCTGAGACCCCGCGCTCAATGGCCTTGCGGATCATCCTGTGCTCCTGAATGGGCGCCAGGCGGCTGATCCGTTTGTTGTAGGTGAAGGCCTCGTCGTCCGTGGACACCAGACATTCGACTTGTTCAATGCCGAGATCCTTCAGCACCTCGATCCGGATATGCCCATCGAGGAGCAGATAGGAGCCTTCCTGACCCGGGTATCGGCTGACGACTGGAGGCTCGACCAGGCCGACCTCTTTGATGGATGCTGTGATCTGGCGATACTTGCGACTGGATTTAACAGAGGTGCTGAGCGTTCGCACGGGCAGGACGGCCTCGACCGGCACCGTGACGCAATCGCTCTCGAAGCCGAGCGTGACAGCGTCCTGGGTTGTGCGCTTGTCCCGGCTCATTCTGCGGCTCCCGCGTCCAGCGATTGCCCGAGATAGGTGGGCAGTGTGTCCAGGCCTTCTGCGCGCAGGAGCGTCAGGAAGTGCTCATCATCGCGCAGCGAGCGAAACGCTTCGACGACAAAGATCAGGCGGCCCTGCGTCAACTCGGCCTTTTTAATCAGCAACTTCTGGCGCTCTGCTTCCTGTTGATATGCGCGGACGAGCGCGTCACTGGTCAATGGGCGCTTGGCACCGTCCTTTCGGCCATACCTGTTACGGTGGATATGCGGACCCTGCGCATCTCGCTGCTGGATGAGACGCCGCACCGCGGCAAGCTTCTTTCCGCGCAACTTCTTCTGGGTGTAGGCGTCCATCAGCGCGCGCTGTGCGCCCTCGGCATCTGTCTTGGAAATGTCGATGGCGAGATTCAGGGGCAGAAGCCCAATCTCTACCGCCGAGACCAGCCGTTCTTCGCCACGCTCCAGTAGTCCCGCGATCATGCCGACGTAATCAGGCGTGACTCCGATCTTGTTCGCGATCTGTCGGTCGTTGTATCCACGCTTTCGCAGGTTGGCGATTTCACGCATCAGGTCGATCGGGTTGTGCCGGCGGCGCGCGCAGTTCTCCACAAGGCTCATGACCAGGCAGTCGCTCTCGTCGGCGTCGATCACGATGGCCGGAATAGCGTCCTGCCGCAGCTCCAAGAACGCCTCGAGCCTCCCCTGGCCGCAGACGAGATCGTATTCCACGGGGTCCGTTCCCGCGCGCTGCGCTACGGTGATCGGGCGCTTTAGGCCGATCTTCGCGATATTCTCCACCATTTCCTCGAAGGTACGCCTGTTGCGAACGCGCGGGTTGAGGATGCGAATTCGGTCGGTGGGGATGAGCATCACCTGTTTCTGAGTGATGTCACCTGTATCGTCTGGCATCAGGCGGCCTCCGTAATCCGGGCCCGGCCAGCGAGCGCATAGAAATAGTCGAGCGTGTCGAAGCGATAGGCGTCCAGCGACAGCCCGTTCTGCTCGGCCAGCCGCAGCTTGGCCAAGGTCATGTCGATGCTTGGCAGCAGGTAGTAGTCGCGCGGCGCTTCGTTCATCTCGTCCATCCGCACGGCAATCGTGATGTCCGGTACCAGGCCGGCATCAAGACGGATACGCCATCGCAGGGACCCGCCTTCCGTCTCGAAACACCGAGCCAGCACGACCGAGGCTGTGAACTCATCGTTGATGCGGATCAGGTCCGTTTCCGGGTCCTGCACGGCATTGCCGCCGCGATCCGCGATGCCATCGATGATTTGGGCCACCATGCCCGGATGGGCCTGCCGCAAGACCCGGTTGATTTCGATGTAGCGATAGTCGCGCTCCGGCTCATAGCCGATCAACTGGTAGGCGCGCAGCAGGCTGCCGAATCGGTTCCGGAAGGCGCTGGAAGAAGGCACGTTGTCCTGTTCGTCGATGATCAGCCCGGACAAGACGCCCTTCTGCTTGAGCACCCCGCGCAGGGCTTCGAGCAATTCGGCATCCGTGAAATGCTGACAGCGGGCGTCGACGATTTCGCGTGCGCGCAGGTAGAGGGCATCGTCCACGATGGCCGGGTAGGCGCCCTCGGCCCGGATCCACATCTCGCGCGGGTTCACGACCCGACGCTGCTTCAGCTTGAAGGACACCTTGTTGTAGACGTTGTTGCCGATGTATTTTTCGTTTGTCAGGACTTGGTGGACTGACGCCCGCGTCCATGGCCGCGCCAGATCCGTCAGGTGTCCATCGGCATTCAGGGTTTCCGCGATCTCCCGTTCGGAGCGGCCGGCCTCGACAAACATCCGATACATGCGACGCACGATGTCCTGCTCCCGGTCGGGGCCGGGCACAAGGACGACGCGGTCGGTCTGAATGCTTTTCTGCTCGCCGCGGGACAGCTCACTCTTGGCGTTGCCGTGTTCGTCGATTAGAACGCGCCGCAGCCCGTATCCGGCGGCGCCGCCCTGGCGATAACCCAATTCCACCAGGCGGCATTGCCCGGCGAACACCTTCACGGACAGCTCACGGCTATATTCGCCCGCCATGACCCGCTTCACGGTCTTCAGCAGGTTGGAGCCGATGCTGCCATCATTCTCGAATTGCTCGCCGCAGTAGTGGACACGGATCCCGGCGCGGGAGCAGACATGTTCGTGATAGGCACCCTCGTCGGCATCCTGAAAGCGGCCCCAGCGGCTCACGTCGTAGACGAGGATTGCCGTGAAATCAGCCAGCCCGGATTTCACCTCCGACATCAGGTTCTGGAGCGCTTCGCGGCCGTCGAGACGCAGTCCGGATCGACCTGAATCTTCAAAAACACGAACGATCGTCATGCCGCGGGCGGCGGCGTAGTTCCGAATGACGTCAAGCTGGTTTTCGGTCGAGTATTTCTGATGGTCCGTTGACATCCGCACGTAAGCAACGGCGGGAGCACCTGCGGCCGCCTCTTCGTCGCTTGTATGCGAAAGATTTGGGCGACGCCCTTTCAACAGATCTTCCTCATCCAACCCTGTGCGTAATTCGTCAATCCCGTGCGGAAGTACGGCTCAACTCTCCTTGGTCATTAAACGCCAAGGAGGGTGGAATGTCGTTTCCGAAAAAGGGCAAGTTCTTTCCAACGAAGAGCGGATATGCTGACACAGGATGGCCTGATGAGGAGAGTGACTTTGCGGCCGCAATCGCAGCTGCGCTCAATCGTTCGCTTGGTCCAACCAGAGCCGGCGCAAAGACCGTGTCCGCCTGGACAGGCGCCAACGAGAAGACGGTAAAGAACTGGTTCTCCGGGCGTTATGGTCCGAGCGGGCAGCATCTCGTGGATCTCGCGCGGCACTCGGACGAGGTGCTGGGCACGTTCCTGGCGATGGCCGGCCGAGAGGACCTGATGGTGGCCACCAAGCTCGTGGCGGCCGAGCAGGCGATCACGGAATTGCTGATTGCTGTGCGCCGACTGTCCGACAGAGCCGAAGACTGAGCGCCCGCGAGGGGTATCTTATCGGCGAAAATCTGCGTATCGTATTGGTTTCGCTTGAGTTCGCGCGATCAACATTCGTCCACGAAAGGCTCCGCTGAGAGAGTTGGGTGCCTGACACTCTCCCTCCGCCAATTCTACCCGGTCGAACGTTCTCCGCGTGCGGATGCGGGGCCAAAAGGCCAAGGAGCCGCGCAGATCGGGCCCTGACCTCTGGACTGCGCCGCCACAGAATTCGGCTCCGAGCGTTCTCTCTCCGCCAGGTTTCTCTCGACCTTTGGACTGTACCTACTACGGTACGGAACTGTAAGTAATTGAATTGTCTATATTATCAAAAATCAACATCCACATACATTTTGTATCCCGCTTGGCTGGGTAATCGGCGCCGATCGGAGAACCATCGCATTAGCTAAATCAGACCAACAACTCGATTGGTCGCAATTGCTCCTAGTGGTGGGAATCAGACAGATGAAACCCGTGCATCAGCAAACGCATGGCGGAAATCTGCCGATCCAGACGGACTCACCCGTTTGATTTTCACCACTAGGCGAAAGAGCGTCTGTCGCTGCGCCGATGCTTGCCGCCAGGAACGTGCTAGGTCGGAATCCCATGGCGTCACGATCAGTTCAAACGAGCCGTCGGTCAGGCGGCGGAACATGACTGCCGTGTCGGCATAGTCGAATCCGCCCAGCGTGGTCGTGGGAAGATTCATCCGCTCCATTCGGTTGTTGCCATGCCAGGTAAGACGCCGGTCGTTCCATACTCGTGCGCCGCTGCGCAGGACGGGCTCTCCTATAGTCAGGTTGTGGGGGTATTCATACTGCGTAAAAGAGAATCCAAAAAACCTGTGCCCACCACGAGGTAACTCAAGCTGGTTTCGTGACCCTCCCTGTAGGGCTTCGCCATGAATCCACATGGCGTTGTAGTTTGCGGGATTAACAGCGCCTGTTTCGATCGCAGTTCTGAACAAGGGCAGCGCGGCACCATCGACCGGTGCCGGCGCTGCAACGGGCTGCGCTTCCTGCTCGATTTCGGGCGGCGGCGGCTGGGCCTGTCGAAGTGCGGTATAGGCTGCCAGTAACTCATCGGTGAGAGCAGTCGTCTCAAATCGTGCCTTGTCAAAGGCGGCATCGGCATCGGCACGCGGAACGCCCTGCTGCATCCAGGCCGCCTCCGTGTTCACGCTAAAGCCGCGGCTGGTCAGGTTCGCCGAGCCCACTAGTGGTGGGAATCAGACAGATGAAACCCGTGCATCAGCAAACGCATGGCGGAAATCTGCCGATCCAGACGGACTCACCCGTTTGATTTTCACCACTAGCGTGCTGCAAGTTTGGGGATCGCGCCCAAAGACATAGAGCTTGGGATGGAAGGCCCGCTGCGGCATGAGCGAACCCTGCGCCAGTCTCTGCGCGCCGGAGACGAATACCGAGGCGTTCGCCAGCGCGCGCCAATGCTGCAGTACCTGGGGTTCGGTAAGACCAAAATCAAAGGATGTCACAAGGGTCTTGGGCATGGCCGCGAACGCGGCAGAACCCACAGCGTTCGCGACGGCGGACAGCAGTATGCTTGCGCCGCCCAGCGTGACGTAAGCCGAAGCCACGCGGATATCGACCGCCCCCGCCGTGACGATATCGACGAGAGCGTTGCGCAGGCTCGCCGGTTCCGCGGCATTCTGGACGATCAGCATACCGGTACCTGCACCCCGCTGCCGCTCCCGCCGGACGGCGCGGTGGATGCGCCGGCGAGAGCAGACCGGGCCAGCGTTTCAAGCTGCACCAGGAGGGGCGATGCTTCGAGCAGCGCGCGCAATTTGCGGCGGCGCGCCGTCAGCGCTTTGGCAGGGTCGGCCAGATAGGGGTCGGTCGTGCAGTGGCCCTCGGCAAGTACGGCAAGGTCCTTCGCAAGGGCCGCGATCTTCCGGTGGTCGCCATTGCCGGCATCGTATGCGGGCATCATCCTGTAAGGCAGAGTGTGGAGATGCCGTTCGCCGAAATCCCCCTTCGGGTTGAACGCGAGGGTGGCATTGGTCAGGGCCACGCTGTTGAGCATGCCGACCTGGTACCAGGCCTCGTTCGCGTCCGCCACGACCTTCCAGTAGAGGGTCTGATCGACGACAAGGTCCTGGGCCTGCGCAACTGGAACGCACGCCGCGCAGATTATCTTGCCGCCGGCCCCGGCCAGAATGAGATACCCGGCCGCCCCGAAGACCTGTTTGGACAGCTTGCCCCTTTCGTCGATGCGCTGCTGGAGCGATTTTCCTTTCCCGACCGCTTTGAGCTTCTGGTTGATCGCGGCGAAGCGCCTTGCCGTCTGGGTGAATCCCTGCCGACGGATTTCGGCTTCGTCGAGAATGCTCCAGACCCCGCTGGACACGCGCAGCGCCGGCAGAGCAAGAGGCGCGCGATGGGCACCGAGAACGAACGGCAGCAGGTTTTCCGACTGCGCCATGCGATAGATGAAGCGCGGCGCGACATGGCCGGAGAAGCGCTCGGCCGCCATCTCCTTGGCAGATTTGATCGTAAACCCCCATGCGGAAGCGCGGGCCGGCGTATCGACACGGTATTCCGGCCCGGCATTCTGGACGATGTCCACGCATACCGCGGTGCGCGGCATAAGATCGGCCCCTTGCTGCGGCAGGTCTGCTCCGCCGCCGGCCACGGCCGCACCGCCCCCCTTTTCGAGCACCCAGGCGCTGCGCGCCGACCCGATGGTGCGAACTGAAAAGCCCGCCGCCTCCAGCCCCGCATCGGTCGCGACGAAGCCGGCGAACGCGTTCCGCGGAAGTCCAGTCGTGTCCGCTCTTTTGTGACCGACCAGCGCCGCGCCGGGATATTTGAAGGTGCCGGGCGCGACCCGCCAGACTTCGGCGATGTCGAACGGCACGGGACGGTCGCTTGTCAGAAAATCGTGCTGCCGCAACCGCTCGTGATGGTTTCCGTTCAGCACAGTGCCGGGCACGAGACAGGCGACGCAGGCATCCGGCCCGAGATAGCGGTCGATGGCGTGAAGCAGGTGCATAGTCCCCAGCTCAAGATGAAGGAAGGACTGTCCCGCTGGCTGGATGCCGTAGAGTTTCGCCCTGCCTTTCAGCAGGTCCCGGTAAGGATTGTCGGCCAGCCCGCTCATTGCGAGCCATGGGGGGTTGGAGACAAGTCCGTTGAAGTGGCCGGTCAGGAGGCCGGGCCTGTAAGTATTGCGCAGGATGAACGCCCAGATGCCGTTGCGCCCGGCCACGGCCAGTTCAGCCATGCGATGCGCCAGCGGGAAAAGCGCGCCGGAAAGCTGCCTGTAGAGCTCCGGCGGCACCGTGATCCCGAACGCCTTAATCGTGCCGTCGAGAAAGCTGTCCGCGTCCGCCTTGCTGAAGCCTGCGGAGGACCCGCGCCGCTGCGCGTCGCGCGCTTCGTCGTAAGCCCAGTCCACGATCCGGTCGAAGAATTCCCGGTAGGCCGGCTGCACCAGCGCCGTCGGCAGATGTATGGTCGTGCCGTCGAGGGAAACCGGAATGGCGTCGCTTTCGCCGACCAGCGGCACCGATGCTGAAACCGGCGTAACGGCGAACAGCGAGTCCGCGTGATAGACCGGGATGGTGATCGGTTTCGTCGCTGACTTGATCTCGGCCGACAGGCTGACGACCCATGTCGCCTTCGCGAGGCTGACCGCCAGCGGATCGATATCGAAACCGGTCGCAACGTCCTCAAGCTGTTCGATCGCGGCAAAGCCGAACCGATCGCGCGTCGCCTTTATGATTTCCGCAAGCATCGTGCCGGACCCGCAGCACATATCGACGATCCGGGGGCTTTCCCCCTCGGGGAGGCCGTCAATGCAACGGTCGGCAAGCAGGCGGGCGAGCCAGTGCGGCGTCCATTCCTGGCCGAGCAGCTTGCGCTGGCTGCGCCGGGCAAGCTGCGCCATGAGGCGGCCGAACAAATCCTCTTCGGGATACCAGCTGAAATCGTAAGCATAGAGATCGCGCTGGAGGTCGCGGGCCACCGCGACAAGCCGGTCGATAAAGGACGGGCTGAGAAGCCAGCCGAAGTAATCCTGCTCGACCACATTCTGCAGCTGGAAATTGTTGCGGAAGAATGCGCCGTTCAGGATCGTCTTCAGCTCTTCGTCCGTGCTGAGCAGCGCCTTGCCCGTCAGCACGTTCCCGCTCAGCAGCCGCGCGAGAAGCGTCACGTAGGCTTCATCGACATATGCGGCGGTCCGGAAAGTGCCCGCCGGCCCCTCCAGGTGATCGACGAAGCGGGACCAGAGGTCGGTCGCCAGGCTCGCCGACGGATCGGCCTTGCGTCCTTCGTCCACCAACAGCGACAAAGGCCCCGCGCTGCTCTTATATGCGGCCGAGTCCATGCCAAGATCGGAGGCGAGGAATTCGGCGCGCAAGGGCCGGGACTGTTCGCGCGCCAGATGCTTTCTGATGAAAGCGCCGAGCAGTTCGGCGGACAGGACGCTGTCATCTGCCAGCGTCAGTTCGTCAACGACGACGAGCGTGATATCGGCAGCGGTGCAGGCGGACGGATCGACGCCCGGCGCAAGCACGGCATCGTAGGCGTGCCATTCGACCGTGTCGGACAGCACGCCCCGGACTGTGGAGACCGGCATGCCTGCGCGGACGAGCCCCGCCGCCTGCTCCTGCACCTGCGCGTAGCCGGTGTCGCGCTTGGCCGTGCTGCGCAGGTCGGATTCGTATTCGATCGTGGTCGATCCCACGAGATTGTCTATGAACCGGGACGCGGCCTTGCCCGATCCCGTGCCGACCTTGGTGTGTGCCTCGGTCCCTTCGGTGTAGTTGTTGATCCAGGTTTCATGCGCGGTGTCGGGGAACATGAGCCGCAACCGCCCTTGGAACTCGCTGCGCAGGACCGCCTCCACACGGCCCGCGTCCCGAAGCATGCGGCAGCGACCGATGGTTTCACGAATGCGGGCAACGTCAGCTGTCATGGACGGTCCTTTGACGGGCGGCACACGCGGCCTCGAGCCGGGTGTCGATATGGCGCGCCGCCTCTTTGAGGTCGTTTTCGTCGCTGCCGGGCAACGCAGCGGCCAGGATGAACATGTCGATCCGGTGCCGGGCTGACGGCACGGCCGCGGCCAGCTGCTGTCCGAGCGTGGCGAGTCTCTCGCAGTCCCGGTCGGACAATGGCGGAATGGGCATCTGGCGGATGTGCGTCGCTTCGAGTTTGAGCGCGCCGCCGCCAAGCGGCGTGCCGGCGGATTCCATCGCCGCCCGGCACCAGCTGCTGTGGAATAGGGCGCAGAGCGCGTGAACCATCCATCGCCTCTCTTCCGCCCACAGGGTCGAGAAATTGGCATCGATCAGGATGGGCGGCTGGGTATTGAGCGCGACGGCCGGTTTCCCGTGATTGATCCGCGGCGTGAAGATCGCGGGCAGGTGGCGCGCGGTGAAGGCCGGCAACATATACCAGAAGCGCGGAACGTCGCGGCGGTTGGCCGGCCGGCGGACATTGGTGCGCACCGCCGAAAGGTCAGGAATGAACCGCGCCGGCTCTTTGGGGTCCGGTGCATACCGGGCGGCCAGCCGCACGAACGATGCCAGTTCGGGCGGCATGACACGCGGCACGGACATGCCCCGCATGCGGTAAGCCTCCGCCGCTTCGGTGACGGCCGGCTGGTCTTCCGGCAGGACCCAGTCCGACAGATCGAGCGCGCGTGTTACCGGAAGGCGGCCGCTCGCAAAGGCCTGCATATCTGCCTGGCGATGGAGAACGGGCCGCAGCGCCGCCGCCGGAACGCGGAAACGCATGTTCTGAAAGCTTTCCGACGCTTCGACGGTGACGGTTTCACGCCCCTCCTCACCGGCCAGCGTCACATAGAAGAACCGGTTGCAGCCCGAACGCAGGCCCTGGCTGACCCGGATACCCGCATCTTCAAGCGTCTGGAGACGCGCCGGTGCCGCGCCGGGCGGCAGCATGTCGCGCAATCCCTCCGGCATCGCCGCCGACCTTGCCTCGCTGACTGAGAAGAGCGGTAGCGCGTCGCGCCGGTTTTCAGATTTCTGAAACCAGCTCTTGCGCCCAAGGCGTTGCTCCAGCGTTCGCCATTCCTCATCCAGCGCAAACGGGCGGTTCTCAATGCCCGGCACCTCTCGGTTCGCCGCGCGCGCCCAGGCTGCGAATTCCCGCTCCGGTTCCGGTCCGGGGAAGGCACTCCCCACCAAGGAGTTTCCGCCCGCCGCCGCCGGCGCAACTTGCAGCCAGGTTGCGGCTGGCAAGGACGGCCGGCCTGACACGGGCGCTTGCGCCTCGTCCCATGCGAGACGCCGCGCGATCACAAGATGCGTGCGCACCAGCGCATCGGAAAACCAGCCGGGCTGAGTATCGGCTACGATGAACTCAAGGCAAAACGCGCGCAGTAGCAGGTAACGCACGACATCGGCGTAGTCGCGCGAACGCCAAGTGGCTGGAACGACCAGGGCCAAGCGGCCACCCGGACGCGTCAAGAGTGCGGACAGGATCCAAGCCGGTACGGAAAGATCGGCAAGGCCCGAGTATCCTTCAACCAGTGCCTGCCAGAGTTCGCGTTCATCGCCGGCCATGCGCGCGTCCACGATCGCGAGCAGGCCCCGGCGCACGTCACCGACACCGGCACCGTTTCCCTTTTGCGACTGGTATCTCACGTACGGGGGGTTGGTAATGACAAGATCGTAGCCGGACGCATCCAGCGCAGCGACGATTGAAGGGTCGAAGGCGCTGCCGGTGACAATGCGGGCATCGGTGACTGCACCGCCCGTCTGCAAGGCAGCTGTCCTGCGACCGCAGAAGGCGGCCGTCTCCGGATCGAGCTCCATGCCGTCCAACCGGTCGAGTGGGACTCCCCGCGCCAGCGCCGTAATCGCCGCCGCATCGAGCAGGTCGCCGTGACCAGCCATCGGGTCAATTACGGCACGCGCGTCAGGGTCGAGCGCTATGTGCGCCAGAAGTGTCCCTAGCGGCAGCCCTGTGAAGAACTGCCCCAGTCGTTTCCGCTGGGCGGGAGGCAGGCTTTCCTCGAAGGACCGCGCCGAGGACCTTATCGCGCCGACCGCATCAGTCACCGGCACTGCATAGAACTCCCGTCAGCGATTGTTCCGCATACCAGCGATAGAAGACATCAGCGTCGAGCGGGACTTGCTTATGATGGCTGAGGAAATGCGTCACGAGTCGGGAATATAGCCTCTGTGCCGTTGCTTCGGCCGGATCATGCGCGGCGGTCGCCGCGCGATGCAGGGCCGTCGCGACGGTCCATACACATTCGACCGCCTCGGCCTTGTCGTCCACGGTGACGTTCGTCTTACGACGCGGCCCCAACAGAAGCACGGGGTCGCCGCGCACTGCCCCTTCCGTCGTGACCTGCTTGAAGCTGCCCTGCTTCTTGTCGAGAACCCCCGCATATTCCACGTCGAAGCCGGCATCCTGGTAGGCGCGCTGCAAGGCGTTCCAGACTTCGGCGGAAGCAGAATGAAACACCATCGTGGCTTTGCCGGACGGCTTCAATATCCGGCGGGCCTCGCTGAACGAACGGGTCAGCAGTTCCCGGTACTCGTCGATGGCTTTACCCTGATCCGGGCTGACGATGGCCTCATCCGTGCGGTCGGTAAATATCTTGAGCCAAGCCTCGTTTATGAAACTGAGTTCAGCATAGGGTATATTGGCCCCGAAGGGTGGGTCCGTAAACACATAGTCGATGCTACCGGACGGCAATCCGACATTGCAGCTGGAACCGTGTATGACTTCGATCTTTCCGCTGCCATCGTGAATGCTCTCGAACGCCTGCGCAATCGTTGTCAGCTTGCGCCGCAATCCTGCAAAAAAGTTCTTCTCCACGGGCAGGCCGCTGACATACAGGACGCCGGGCTGGGCGCTGGTGACGACCAGATCCTTCTGGCCGGTCTTCGCTACGACGCGCGTCATAATTGTGCCGTGAGCCGCATTGTAGCTTAGCAGCCAGAAACGAAGTCCCTCGCGGAGTGCGCCGCGATAGGATTCCACGCGCTCCCACATGCGGGCGAAAACGATGAGATTGCGCCGCGTGTAGAAATGATGAACGTGCGTAATTCCCTGATGGTAGCCCTTCCGGTAGAGGTCGCCCCAAGGGATCAGCGCCTTCGGTACGCAAGACGGAATCGGCTCTGCCTCAATCTTCTTGATAAGGGTTAGGTCGGCGGCCGTGGCCGGACGCGACCAGCGTTTTTTTCCTGTCGAACCATAGACGCGAGCCATCGCACGTCCGCGCACGACGCGCTGTTCGCCCAGCACGTCATCGTGTTCCTGCATCGTCACCCGCCGCACATCATCCAGGGGTGCTTCGTGGCGGCATTTGGGACAGCAAAAGTTAGAGGAAATCACCGCAGGATCGAGCGATACGGACGCATCCCACAACGCGACAACGCCACGACAACCGGGGCAGAGCAGCTTGTCGCTCCAGATCAGATGCCGAATGGAACCAATCGCGCCTGACGGATCGCGAGCCTCGTACATCCAGCCGCTTTCGTTCTCGGCTGCAGCCAGCACGTCTTCGGCGGCCTTCCTGAAGACAACGGGATCGGGCGGGTTGGTCAGGGTCCGGCCGACGAACGCGCCGAGCGCCCCCAGTTCGTACAGCACGGCATTGCGCGCACCCCATTGGACATTCAGGCCCAACCGGACGGCTTCAGCGCGCAGCTGGTCTGTGGGGCGCTCGCACAGTAGGGCGGCAAGGCCGGTGGTTCCGCTGCCCCCGAACCCGTCGAATACGGTATCCCCCGGTTTGGTGTGGGCTGCGATATAGAGGGCGATCGCCTCAGGCGAGATCTTTGTTGGATAAGGAAAGGCCCCAAACAATGGGCCCGTGCGCTTCGCTGCCAACGGGCGTCGGTAGAGTGCGTTCAATGCCGCTTTCGGCAATTTGCCATCGGACGACGTTTTTCCGACCTGTCCGCGGTGCATTTAATTTGTCTCCCCTAACGTGTTGTTTCTTGTCATGCTCGATCCGCCGCCGAAGGCCGATTCTTAACGAGCGGGCTATTTGCTGAGTTAGGCGAGTGGCGATGTCGTCGTAGATACTCTTGGATGGCCCGCCTGATGACCCATGAAACGGATACATCTTCCCGGTCGGCGAGCGCATTCAGGATGTCGTAGTCCCCTCGCGTCACGCTGACCGTCACCCGAGGCCCCAACTTTCTTGATCGCTCGGTCATGGCAACCCTGCTAATGTTCCGGTCTTGTTCTTGGTAGCGTATGGTGATTCAAAGTGCAACGGTGTGCATCACTTTGAGTCAATGTTTTTGGAATGGCTTCGGTACCCTCAGTTCAGCAGCGATAGAAACACCTCTTGACAGGCAGGGCTCCTTCAGATGCCAGGCTCACGACCACCACTCGTGAATGAGAGCTGACTATCCCATTCAGCCGGCAATGGTTTTAGTAGCTCGTTGAGCTGCAATGCGGCCGGCTGCCGTCCATCGAGAATCGCCTCGACGATGTCCGGGGCGAGCAAGGTCAGGCGCAGGACCCGGCACAGATAGGACTGGTTAATCTTCTCCGCTTCGGCCAGCTCGGTCACCGAGGCGAATCGGCCGCTCTCCATGAGGCGCTTCCAGCGGTGGGCCCGGGCGATCGCCTTTACCATGGTGTTGTCGACGCGCGGGCGGGGCTGGCCCCAACACGCCCCGTCGGGCATGACCACCTGCTTGCGCCCGCCGCGCTTCCGGACAGTCAGGGGAACACGGACCGTCAGGGTGCGCCTGTCATCGGTGGCGGCGTCACGGGCTCTCATGCTGCCCTCCGCGGATCGTCGGCCATGCCGCCAAGCTCATGAACCAGACGAGCCAGCCCATCGACGCGGAGGCGGATATCGACGCCTCCCTGTCCGACATCGACGCGCTCGACCAGGAGCTGGACGATACGCGCCTGCTCGGCCGGGAACAGTTCGTCCCAAAGCGGGTCGAGGCCTTCCAAGGCTTCCCTGACTTCGGCCTCGGACAGACCATCGATCTCGGGTCGTGCCGATCGCCATGTGCCGACGATCACCTCCGGGGCCCGGAGGAGGCCGCGCAGCTGGTCGACCACCGCGCCCTCGATCTCGGCGGCGGGTACGCGCCCGACCGGGCAGGCATCGGCGCCGCGCTTCATAACCGACTGGCTGACATAGTAGCGGTAGAGCTTGTCGCCCCGCCGCGTGTGCGTCGGCGTCATGGCGCAGCCGGTCGGTCCGAAGATAAGACCCTTCAGCAGGGCCGGTGTCGCGGCGCGTGTTCGGCCGGCGCGGACCCTCGGGCTCTCGCGCAGGATTCCGTGCACCTTGTCCCACAAGGCGCGCGTGATGATGGCTTCGTGCTCGCCGGGATAGGCCATGCCCTTATGCACGGCATCACCGATATAGACCCGGTTGTTGAGCAGCTTGTAGAGGAAGCCCTTGTCGACGAGCCGTCCGCGCCGCGTCCTTACGTCTTCGGCGACGAGCGCTCGGGCCAACGCCGTCGCCGAGCCGACCTCGACGAAGCGCTCGAAGATCATCCGGACCGTCGCGGCCTCGTCATTATTGATGGCCAGCTTGCGGTCCCTGACCTCGTAGCCGAGCGGCACGAAGCCGCCCATCCACATGCCGCGCTTGCGCGAGGCAGCAAACTTGTCGCGGATACGCTCGCCGATGACCTCGCGCTCGAATTGGGCAAAGGACAGGAGGATATTGAGCGTCAGCCGTCCCATCGACGTTGTCGTGTTGAAGGATTGCGTGACCGAAACGAACGTCACGCCATTTCGGTCGAACACCTCGACCAACTTGGAGAAGTCCATCAGCGACCGGCTGAGCCGGTCGATCTTGTAGACGACGACCACGTCGATGCGGCCGTCCTCGATGTCGGCGAGCAGACGCTTGAGCGCGGGACGCTCCAGCGTGCCGCCCGAGAACCCGCCATCGTCGTAGCGGTCGGCAAGTTCCACCCAGCCTTCCGACTTCTGGCTGGCGATGTAGGCCTCGCAGGCCTCGCGCTGGGCGTCGAGGCTGTTGAACTCCATCTCCAGCCCTTCTTCCGTCGACTTGCGGGTGTAGACCGCACAGCGCAGCTTCTGGATCGGTTTGGTGGATGCCGCTGATTTTGTCATACCTGACCTCGCCGGTTCTTGAGGCCGAAGAACACCCAGCCGTTCCACCGCGTCCCGGTGATGGCGCGCGCGATGGCGGAGATCGAGCGGTAGGGACGCCCCTGCCATTCATAACCGTCGTTCAGCACGGTGACAGTGTGCTCCACGCCCTGCCATTCCCGGATCAGCCGGGTGCCGGCGATCGGCTTGTCGTCGCCACGGATCCGGCGCAGAACGATGTTGCCGCCGTCGAGCTGCTCGCCCAGCGCTTCGAGGCGCTCGACGGTCGCCGGTTTCAAGCCGCCATAGGCAAGTTCCTGGATCCGATAGGCAAGGCGGCTTTCCAGAAAGCGTCGATTGTAGGGTGGCGCCTCCGTGTCGAAGAGTTCGCGCCACTGTTTCTTCAGATCGGGCGTCGGCGTTGTTTTCAGCGCGGCCAGTCGAGCCAGGATGGTGTCCGTCATGGTCATGCGTCTCCATGGCAAATTGGAGTGCCATGACGGCTCTGGTTGGGCGGATAGTGTAGGCAACGTTCTCCAGTATCGTCAGATACTTCCCGCCCATCCCGCATCCGTATCCGCAACCGAACCAGCCCGAGCGCCAGCAGGCCGCACAGTTCGGCGCGGCGCTCGGCGGCGGTCATCTGGTCGGGCGGGAGCGGGTTGGGGCGACGAATGGGACCGGGATTGAACATCATGATCCATCGGTGCAGGAATGCGCCGGTATCCGCGACCTCGGAACGGGTTACCCCGCTGCCCGCCGGAAAGGGTGAACCCCTTCGGTGTTGCAACACCTTGGTGGGTTGAGGGGTCAGGGCGTTCCCATTATGTTCGAACCGTCCCCAATCGATTCACGAGGCGCGCTATGTCGCTGCAAACGCTCGATCGCACGCAATGGAGCTTTGCAGAGGCGCTGGCCCATGTGCAGACCGTAACGGTCGCGCGGCGCGCGGTTGAGGCGGCCAAGCTGCCACCCAAGCCTGTGCCGGAATACCAGACATGGAACCCGCCGCAGGACCCCAAAGTGGCCTGGAAGGCGGAGGCGGAGACCGAGTTGCTCGTCGCGCTGCGAGACGGGGATGTTCTGGCGCAGGGGCGCTTCACCGAGGAGCGAACCCATGGCTGGGGCAACGGCGGCAGTAGCAGCGGCTTTGGTCTGCATTCGGGCTACCACACCAGCATCCGCCCGGAGCACTGGCGCGAGGGCAAGTGTTCATTCGGGCGACTGACCGCGCGGGATTGGGAATTCATCGACATCCGCGTGGCGCGTTTCCTCGTGAAGGCGATCTGGCCGGATTACGTCCCCGAGGTCCGACCGGCAGCGGGCACGGACGCGGTGCCCTACACGACGCCCTATCTCGACCTGATGCAGGCGGCGATTGCGAAGTTCGGGATCACGGCCGAGGACCAGGGCAAGAAGGACTGCCTCGTCGACTGGTTTCTCGAACAGCAGATCGAGGGCGAGCCGGTGTCGAACAAGCTGGCCGATGCCATGGCCACGCTGATCCGGTTGCCCTCGGCGCAGCGCGGTGGTGCCAAGCGGGTGCTGGGGCCAGACCTTCGCCATACGGCGTGACGCGTGGCATCCCCGCTGGTCGACATGACGCGGCAATTGGCATATATTGCCAATGCGCCTGAGGGAGATGCCGATGCCGACCCGCAATGTCGTCCTGACCGACAGCCAGACCGACCTGATCGAGCGGCTGATCGCCGATGGTCGCTACCAGAATGCCTCGGAGGCGCTCCGTGCCGGCCTTCGCCTGCTCGAGCGTGAGGAGGCCGAGATGACCGCCTTGCGCAACCGGCTCGCCGCCGGGCTTGAGGAGGCGCGCGCGGGCGCGCTCGCCGAGGGCTCGGGTGAGGACGCGATCCGCAGGGCATTCGCCGCCGCGCGCGCTGCATCCTGATGCCGAAGCCGTGGCGGCTGACGCGGCAGGCGGAACGCTCGCTCGTGGAGATCGCGCGCTGGACGCTGGAGACCTTCGGACCGCGCCAGGCCGAGGCCTACGAGGCCGACCTCATCGCGCGCTGCACTGCCATCGCCGCGGGTGACGCCCCGTCGCAGAATTGTCGTCGCCTGATCGATCCCGACCTGCCGGAGGATCTGCGCCTCACGCGGGCGGGGCAACATTTCATCGTGTTCGTCGAGATGCCGGACCAGGTGATCGTCGTCGACGTGCTGCACAGCCGCTCGGACCTGCCGCGCCGGCTGGCGGCCTTGGGTCCGGCGAAGGATCCCGAACAACAATGACAGTGACCAACTCCGAGGGGTGAGCCCACGGCGTCGGCATCCTGATCGAGGGGTGAACCCTTCATCCTGTTCGCGCGGACGAGGGCTCACCCCTCTGATCGGGTACGGATGCCAAGGGCGCTCCAGACAGGTCATTCGACCCCTTGGGGTCCACCCATAAACTGACGTGATTTCAGATCTTTACCGGAAGGGGTCACCCCTTTCCGGAGCGATAGCCTGTGGCCGGGCGGACCGGTTCCGACGTCGCGAGGGTGGTCTGATGCGCGGCAGAACCGGGGGCAACAACGCCCTTCATCCGGTTCCGCAGCCCCCGTGTCCACCCGTCTCCGCCAACCCCTGCAGCTTACCGCTGCGGCCCTCCGGCCGACTGGCGTGCGTGCTCCCGTTCCGCGGGGTCGGCGATGAGCGGGCGGGACTGGCGAGCCTTCGATGCGGAGCTGCGCGCCCGCGTGCCGGAGTTGGCGGTGGAGCTTCTGGGCAAGCCGACCTTCCGAGCGGGTCAGGAATGGCGCTGGGGCCGCAAGGGCAGCCTTTCGGTCGTCATTTCCGGCGCGCGGGCGGGGATGTGGTTCGACCACGAGGAAGGCCGGGGCGGCTGGTTCTCCGACCTCGTCGGCCGCGACCTCGGCGTGGCCAGCGAGGACGCGACCGATTGGATCGCGGGCCGGATCGGCATGGGCGCCCGTCACCGCCCGGTGTGCCAGCGTCCGGCACCCCGGGAAATGCCGGCGAACGATCTGGCCGCGCCGCCATCGGCACCGGGCACAGAAAGTTCCGAGACGCGCGTCGATCACGATGGCGACGCTGCGCCAACCCGGGCGGACGAGGCCGCCGCGCGCGCAGCCCGGATCTGGACTGGCGCGCGTCCCGCCCCGGAGCACTATCCCTATCTGGTCGCCAAGCAGGCAGCGCCGCTCGCCCTGCGCATGGACGCGAGGCACCGACTCGTCGTGCCGCTGCAGGACATCGACGGCCGGATCCACAGTCTCGAGACGATCGCGCCCGACGGGGCAAAGCGCTTCCTGGCCGGTGGGGCCAAGAAGGGCCACTTCACGTGGGTGGGCTTCGACCCCGCGCCGCTCGCGGATCCCGCAGGCCCCGTCCTGATCTGCGAGGGTTGGGCGACCGGCGCGAGCCTGCACATCGCCACGGGCCATACCGTGATCGCGGCGATGGACGCGGGCAACCTGATGCCGGTGGCCGAGGCGCTGCGGGCGAGGTTCTCAGACGCCGACCTCGTCCTCGTCGCCGACAACGACGCGAAGCCCGACCGCGACGGCAATCCCGGCGTCGACGCGGCCCGCAAGGTGGCGCTTGCCATCGACGGTCGCCTCGCCGTGCCGGAGAACCCCGGCGACGCCAACGACCTCTTCTGCGCCGAGGGGCCGGACGCCGTTGCGGCGGTGGTGGCTGGTGCCGCCAAGATACCGCCGCCACCGCCGACCTATCCCGCGCCGTTTCTCACGCCCGAGGAGGCGCGCGCCAGCCTGGCCGATGCCATCGCCGGTTTCATGGCCGCGATCCCGGACTACTGGGCCGCTGTCGCGGCGGCGCAGGAGGAGGCAAAAAACCCCGACACGGACCGCGACCCGCTGGATTTCAACATCGTGGAGCGGGCCGCCCTACCGCCGCTGCTCGGCCTGCCGGTCGATGTGGGCCTCGGAAAGACCTCGAGCGCGCGCGCCGCCATCGCCGAACTGATCGGCTCGGGCGGGCTCGGCACGCGCAAGGTCGTCTACGCCGTCCCGCGCCACGATCTAGGCGTCGAGCAGGTCACGGAGCTCAAAGCGCTCGGGCTCAGCGCCATGCTCTGGAAGGGCCGCACCGCGCCCGATCCCACCGACGACAATCCCGATCGGCTCATGTGCCTCGACACCGAGGCCACCTTCGACGCGCTCGAGATCGAGCATCCTGTCGAGCAGAGCTGCTGCAAGGTCAAGAACGGGGCCGAACTGCTGCTCTGCCCCTGGTTCCACGACTGCGGCTACCAGCGCCAGAAGCCGCTGGCGCAGGCGGCGCAGGTCGTCTTCTGCGCCCATGACAGCCTCTTTCACATGAAGCCCGAGGCCATCGGCGCGGTCGGACTGCTCGTCATCGACGAGGCCTTCTGGCAGTCGGGCCTGCGCGGTCTCGACGGCAAGGCGACGCTGACGCAGGACGGGTTGGAGCCCGGTCGCACCTCGCTCACCTGCTACACCGGCAAGGCAAAGATGGATGTCGGCGCGACAGCCGATCTGATCGCCGCGCGGGAGCGGCTCTGCAAGGCGCTGCGGGTCACGGAGCCGGGTCCGCTGCGCCTCGGCCTTCTGGAAGCCGTCGTCTCACCTCGGACGACTGCCGCCATGCCGCCACACTCGAACGCCGCCGGATGCGCGATGCCGGTCTCCGCCCTGGCATGTCGCCGGTCGAGCGGCGCAAGCGGATCGAGGCGGTCCTGCCGCAAGCGGGCGAGCCATGGGTGCCGCCCGGGCGCTGCGCCACGCTCTGGCTGATCCTCGCCGAGGCGCTGGAGAACGGCCACGACGCCGCCGGTGCCGAGCTCGTCCACGAGATGACCGAGGCCGGCTCCGTCCGCGCGCTCCGCCTGCGCTGGCGCAGCACAATGAGGAAAGGCTGGGCGGCCCAGGTGCCGATCCTGCTTCTCGACGCGACGCTGCGCCCGGAACTCGTCCAGACCTACCTGCCGCGGATCGATATCGGCGCGACCGTCGCCGCGCGCCAGCCCCATGTCCGTGTCCGCCAGGCCACTGGCAGCCCGACCTCGGCCCGCGCCATGACGCCCTCCGCCGACGCACCCGAGCGGGACCGCAAGGCCGCCGCGAGCAGGCTGCGCGATCTCCGCGCCTGGATCGATCTCCGGGCCCGGCAATGCCATCGCCCCGGCCAGGCTATCGATCTGCTGGTGGTCGGGCAGAAGGCGGCGATCGATGCGCTCAGGTCCGCCGGCCTGCCGCCAAGGGTCGAGGCGGTGCATTTCAACGCGCTGAGCGGGCTCGACCACTGGGGCGGGATCGGCGGCATGGTGGTCCTCGGCCGCACGCTTCCCGCGCCGCGCACGGTCGAGTTGATCGCGATGGCCCTGACCGGCCGCGTGCCAGCGCCGAACCCGGAGGACGCGGGCTGGTGGTATCCGATGGTCGAGCGCCGCGTGCGGCTCGCGGGCGAACGGACCGCGCCGCTCGCGATGGAGGAACATTCCGATCCCATCGCCGAGGCCGTGCGCTGGTGCATCTGCGAAGGCGAGCTGATCCAGGCCATGGGCCGCGGGCGCGGCGTCAACCGCAACGCCGCCACCCCGCTCGAGATCGACCTGCTCACGGATGTGGTCCTGCCGGTCACCGTCGATGCTCTGGTGCCCTGGTCCGACCTCCGCCCGACTCGGCGCGACCTGATGGCGCTCACCGGCATCGTGCTCGAGAACGCCGCCGACATGGCGGACTGCTTCCCGGAGCTCTGGTCCACGGCCGCCGCAGCCCGGCAGGATCGGTCGAGGAGTGTGACAAACTGCTATTATAGGGATCTCTATAATAGCCAAATGTCACACTCCTCCGCGGAGGTGACCTATCGCCCGGAGGGGGCCGGCCATCGCGCCCGGTCCGCCCGCGTCGATCTCTCCCGCATCCCCGATCCGGAAGCCTGGCTCACCAACCGCCTCGGGCCGCTCGCCAGCTTCATGCTGACGGGATGCAACAGCGACGCATCCGAGTCCAATGGTCCATCCGACGCCGCGCACCTCGACACCCTCGCATCCCGCCTGACCGCCAGCATGCAGGCTGTCCTCGCTGCCCGCCGGGCCGCGCTCGATGCGCTGTCTGCCCGGCTGGAGGCCGCAGAGCTTGTCGCTCTGCGGCGATCTGCTCACCCCGAACCCACAGAGGAGATAGACGCATGATGTTCGACAGAATGCGTGTCTACGACGCCGGGCGCTTCCACGATGTGGATCTTCCCGATTGGTATCATGAGGCCCAAAGCCTCAGCCAGACGGAACGCTTCGATTGGCATTGCGCCCTCGAGCGTGTTCTCGATTGCGAATACACGCTGCTGACGGAGGACTGCACGGCCAGCACCGGCCTCGAAATCCGCTTCTGGCCGAGCGAGAGGAACGGCATCCTTGTCCTGATCGAGGACCCCCTTGGCCTCGTCGAGCAGGTCGTCATCCTGAACCCAACCGACTGGCTGCCGTTCCTGACGAGATACCTCGCCCCCCTGATTGCCACCTCGACGCAGAGTGCCCTGCTGCAGATGCAGGGCAGGATCGCCAACACCCTGATCGCCTGGGCGCGCCACGGCGAAGGCAGCCATGTCGATCACGAGACGGGGTTGAGCCAGATCGACCTCGACAATGACCGGAACCGGCGCCGGGCCGAACAGGTTCGTCAGGCCATGGCGAAAGGCGGCAAGGGGTCCGCCGCATGACCGGGATGCGGTTCATGCCGAAAGGCTACGGCGGCGAGCGGCGCGATCCGGATCGCGTGAAGCGCGACGGCTGGCGCGATCAGGGTGTGCTGGCCGTCTCTGTCGACGACGAGCGCCTGAGCTGGCCAGAGCGCGAGCTGCTGCGCCAGCTCGGCGAGAAGCTCTACGGACGACTCCCGTCCAAGGGACGCACACCGGCCAAGGCGGGTGCGCGATGACCGGCTGGACCGCGGCGCTCGTCGAGGAGCGGCTCGTCGAGGCGGCCGACGTGCTGAAGCGCCTGCCCGAGGTGAAGGTCAGAGGCTACTTCAATACCTGGCCGCAGATGGTCCACGAGTTCGCCGACCTGGTTGGCCAGGAGCCGCGGCGCCTGCGACGTCCGCCGCCCACGTCGGCTGCGATCAGCAGGATGGAGGAAGCTCTGCCCTGGCTTCGCTGGCTGGAACCCGAAGTCGCCAAGCTCGTCTGGGCACGCGCCGAGGGTACGCCCTGGAAGCCCATCTGCTGGCGCTTCGCCATCAGCCGGGCGACCGCCGACCGGCGCTGGAAGTACGGGCTCTCGCTGATCGTCTGGCGGCTGAACGGCCGGCGCGGGCGCAGCCCACAGCGTGTCCAGGCCCAGAGAATGTCGTCTAACTCATTGAACTACAACAGAACCCAGTGAGACATTTTTGGCTGAGACAGATCAACCGGGAATACATAGGATTTCCGGCAGGATCGGGAGAGGCGCGGGCATGTTGGCCCGGCGAGCCAGTGCCACACGTGTCGATCCGGCCTGCTCGCACCAGGGGGCTGCGCTGTCTATCAGTATGGTCCGCCGGCCAGCCGATAGTGGCGGGGATCGAGCAGAACCGACGTCGAAAGGGTCTTCGCGTTGATCGGGTTGCCTTCGTCGATCACCGTGGCGTGGGTCAACCCGTAGTACGGTCCGGACAGCGCCTTCACGCACCAGACCTGCCTGCGGCCTCTGCCGAACACGCTTTCCTCCACTGGCTCGAAGCGGCTGCCTATCTCGACTGAGCTTGGGATCTGCATGATTGCCACGCTTCATTGAATCGGAATCGCCCCGCAACTGATGCGGCCGGCGCGGGCCCCTCAGGGTGGCCCGCGGCGATTGTCTAAAAAACGGGGAGAGGGAAGCGCAACGGAGAGAACAGCCGCGCTATCGCTGAACTGCCCACGCAATTGCTTCGCGAGCCGACACAAGGTCAACTTGGTAGCTCACCTTATCTAAATAGTCATGGGCGAACGGATTCTCCGCGGTGGTGGACGCCACGGAGATTGCTTTTGACGTCAAGCGGACAGCCTCATGTCCGAGAAAGTTATAAAGGGCCATTCGATAACTGGTCTTTGTCTCGATCTCGACGATTCGCTTGGTACCATGGCAAAAAACTAGTGTTAAAAGTGCGCTGCCGTGGGGAGCTACGATAGTATCCGCTGATTGTAGAGCGGCGACCTGCTCTCGGAAGGGCAGCAGTTCCGGACGAACAATTTCGAAATCGAACTCTGACAGCAGGGCCAATAGGGACTCTTCGTTCGCCAAACTACGCCGAGCGCCATCGGGCCGGCCAAGATATATACGCCTCCCGACCCCCGTGCTCCGAATTCTGGGCAACTTTGCCCGCAGAGATGCGAGGAGGTTGTAGGGCCACATTCCCATCGGGGTTTCCCCGATCACGTCAAGCCGTCGCGCTCGTACTCCCCGGACACCCTCCGTGAAGACAAAGCGCGCGGGATCAAGGTAGCAGTAGTCGATTATGGCGTCATGAAACGGAGACCGCTTGCCCGGAACGACCACATCCCAGTCAGCGCCGAGCTTGGCAGTGATTACCGGGAACTTAGAGACCCCATTCAAGATAAAATGCCCAAAATTTCCCATATTAGGAAGCCCCGTTAAAAGAACTCCTGATTCAATAAATTCCTCTTGGAAAACACTTGTAACTATAGAGCGATCTCCCGCAATCACAATTTCTGGATAAGCACCGAGGAAAAAGCGATCATATCTTGAACCAGAGCGGTTAGGTATGTTGGCAAACTCAGGATCTAGAATGGCATCGCCGGCCAACAGCACCAATCCGTTGGGACTAACCTTGGCGTCAGAGAGTTCGACTCGGAGAACTGGCTCATTGTTCCAACGACGACGTCCGCGCGACCCTCGCAGTGGAGCGGTCAAACGGTCCCGCTCCACGGAAACAACCTCGCCCGTCGCCACGTCTCGCACGTAACCAATTATCTCGCTACCATCGCTTGGCATTAGTACTTGTGTATGTTCTGGTGACTGGATGCGGCTAAACTGATACAGAACTTGGTCGCGCTGAGAACAAAAATTAGTCGGGTTATCCTCGAACTCGATCTGTAGAGAAATTATCGATAGGCTGGGAACTAGTTGTATGCTTCGCTCGACCAATATTTGATGGACGTGGCCACAGTCACGAAAGCTTGCTGCGAGTGCAGCAGACATGACGGAAAGATACAGGTCAGTCTGATTCGGATTGTCGCGCCGAATGGCACCATTGATCAGAAAGATGCAGAGTCGCAGCGCAATCGGCCAAGACACGCCGGAGCCGCCAGGCCACTCCGTCGTTCGCAGACTGGACAGGCGGACAGAAGGAACCGCAATCTGAGACGACATTAAGCACAAAACGTCAACCATGCAAATCATCGCTGGCGGCAAAACATCAAGCAATCGAGGGATGTTTAATATTCGAAGAATCACAATTGAAAAAAGCCCATTCGCGTCAATATCACGCGAGTTGACTTGCAATCCTGACAAGCATAGCATTAATCTATAGAATACAGATTGCTTGTTCTGACGAACATCCATCAAACCAAGAACAATTACGAGCAAGGCTAAGCGACCATTCCGAACTGCCCGCTGGTCATCAGACATAAGCATTCTTAACAGCCTAACAGCAAATCGATGCCGAAGCAGCGAACTGCCAGAGACAATCGTCTCAATGGCGCGAAGGATATCGGGAACTGACGACTGTTGGCAGAGCCGTTGCGAGACGTCATCCATCGCCTCATCGACTAATCGCCGCTCTGCACCTCGGAGCGTACGGTACGCGGAGTCATTGAAGCCCCCCCCCCCTCCCGGCACCACGATGTCGAGCGTGACCGTCACTGGTGAATTCAATTCGCTCGGGCGTCGAACGTCCGACATCAGGCGGGCGCCTCTAGGATCTCTCTAACGGCCCCAGCCACCCGGTCGACGGCAGCCGGCGTTAGGCCGAGGTGCATCGGCAGTCGCAAGATCCGCGACGCGATCGAGATAGTATGAACCATCGAACCCTCAGCGCGCCCATAGCGACGGCCGGCCGGACTATCATGCAGCGGTACGTAGTGAAACACAGCATTTATCGCCCGCAACTTTAACCCATCGATTAGCGTCCTTCGCTGGGCCTCATCCGCTAGAAGAATATAATAACCGACATTTCCCATTTGAGCGGCCGAACCGCCCCTGTTTGATGGCAGGATAACCCACGTCCGGGCCTGCCAGAAGGCGGATCGTCACAGTGGCCGCCTCGGCCGCACCATGATCGTCAACCCGACCTCCATGGCTGGCTTCATCAGCGCGATTTTGGCTCATTTCGCTGGATCCCGAGCGCACTTCGCCTGTCGCTTGCCTTGTGCGGATCCACCCTGCTGTCAGCATGGCGCCGGTTCTCGTGCTCGCAGATTGTCGATCATGTCGAGGATGCGTCGGAACAGGTCACGCGGCACCGCGACCTCGGCCATCTGGAAGACACTGTAGCGGGCGTGGGCGATGATCTTCGCACCGATCTTCACCACCTTCTCGCGGATAGTGGTGAGCGACCAGCTTTCCATTTCGTCCGGCAGGGCCAGGGTGCGCAGGAAGTTGGCGAGGTTGTAGGCCAGGGCGTGAAGCTGAAGGCGCACCGCGTTGGCCTTCATCGTCCGGCAGGACAGCCGGGTCCACTTCACCGCGTTCTTGCCCTCCTTGATGTACTGCTCCGCCGTGCCACGATGGTTGTAGAAGGCGGTCACGCGGGCGGCGGGGCGGGTCAGATTGGTGACAATGAAGCCGACACGTGGATACAGTTCGCCGGAATACCATTCGACCTTGGCGACCACGCGGCGCTTCCGGCTCCATGACTTGGCCTGATAGCTGAAGCTGGCGTAGAACCGCTGGACGTATTTCGGAGGACGACCGACCGGGCGTTTGAGCAGATGGGCGATGTGGCCCTGGAGGACCGTGTTGGCCTTGAGGCGGATGGTGTACTTGTAGCCCTCGGCTTCCAGGTAGTCGTACAACTCAGGCAGGGCGAAGGCGGCATCGCCCCGGAAGAACCGCCGCCTGGTCCTGTCCCGATACCGCGCCACCACCGGCTCCAGCACCGAGCGCCAATCATCGGCGCTGTGGACGTTCCCAGAGCGCAGCGCGGTTCGCTCCAGCTCGCCGAACTGGTTGAACACGAACAGCGGATGGTAGCAGGTGCAGCCGAAATGGCCGTTGTAGGCGGTGCCTTCCTGCTCACCATGGGTCGGGCTGACGCTGCTGTCCATGTCCAGCACCACGACGTTGGTGGGACGGCGGGCATGAACCGCGTCGATCCATTTTCCTGACAGGTCGGCCAAGGCGGTGAGGTTCGCCTTGCCAGTCAGCACCTCGGTTTCGAACCGCCCCATCTGGCTGGTGGACGCGGCCTCCTTGGTCACAGCCCTGCCGCCGACGATCCAGCGCATCGCCGGATCATGGCCGAGCCGGTCGGCGTCGTTGACATCTTCGTACCCGGCAAGCCGACCGAATACCGACTGCCGGAACTGGGCCGTAAGGGTGTGGCGGTTGTTCTTGCCGGTCCGGCTGTCGGCCAACACCTGCCCGGCCATCTCGGTCAGACCGAGAGCATCATCGAGTTCCCGGAAGGCGAGCAGTCCGGCATCGGAGGTGATCCTGGAGCCGTGGAATTCCAGCTTGAGGCGGCGGTCAAAAGCGACCCGCAAATCGGCCGATTCCGTTTCACCCGCCGCCATCTCCATACCCAGCCCCTCAAATCGTCAGTACTGCATTGATTTTGATATCATATTTGACCGCCACCGTCAGGAAAACGCAGCGCCATCTGGGAAATCCGGGTTGAAACACGCCTGGACTCTCGATCCTTTGGCTTCGCGAAGTCAACCCAGTGACGGCCCGGCACGCTGTCCCCGGGCACAGACCACGACTTCGACGCCGCAACCACCTCGGACATCGCCATGCAACTCCGTATCACCCGGCCGGCGGTCGTCGCCGATGGCGGCACTACGCGTCAGTTCATGCCCGGCCTGACCATCACCGTGAACGAGGCCACCGCCGCCCGGCTGCTCCGCCTGCAGGCCGCCGTCGTCGTTGATGCCGGCGACGCCGACACCCCGGTCGAGCCCGAGGCCCCACGCCGTCGCCGTAAGGTCGCCGATGCCGGTTGAAGTCTCCGTCGCGCACACGCTGGACCGAGCGGTCGCGGCACTGTCCGAGTTGGAGCGCCGGCAGGTGCCGTTCGCCACGGCCCGAGCGCTGACCTCGGTCGCCTACGCCGCCCGCGACGAGGTGCGCAAGGAGCTGCCCGGCCGATTCACGCTCCGTCGTCCGTGGGTCGCCCGCGGCATCGCGGTGGAACCCGCGAAGAAGTCGAAGCCGGCTGCCCGGGTCTTCTCGCGCGACGCCTTCATGGTGGCGCAGGAGACCGGCGGCCCGAAGCCCGACGCCCGACCGATCCCGGTGGGACGCATCGCCGCCGTGCACAAGACCAGGGTCGTGCCGCGCAGCCAGTGGGTCGCACCGCTGCTGCGCCGCAAGAACGTCTTCTATCGCGCCGGCTCGGTGTTCGAGCGCAAGGGCGACAGGATAGAGGCGTTGTACCGTCTGCGCAGGCAGGTGTCGGTGGCGCCCCGCTTCGGGTTCGCGGCGACGGTCGAGCGCGTGGTCGCCGAAGGGTTCGCCGCCAGCTTCTCTCTCGCGCTCGGTCGTGCGATGGCGACGGCGCGGTGACGGACAGCCAAACCGTGCCCAACTCCATGATATTGCTGCAAACATCGTGAGACATTTTCCGAAGGGACGGTGGCGATGCGATGGGCTATCGTCCTCTTGAGATCGAGAGACGGCGGGCCGGGATCATGCGAATGGTTCCTCCCGGTTGTATTTCTCGTGGGGGACGCGCGCACCGCAACGGATCGCTAGCGTCAGAGCCAAAATCTGGGAAGCCAATCCACTTGGAAGCTACCCGCCGATCCAGAATATCCACGTAATATCAATGGACTAAACTGGACTCCAGGGTGGCTTCCGGAGTCCACCCGGAATCCACCTCGTGGACTCCACCTGGAAGCCACCCCGACATCCACCCTCCGCTCGATCGAGGCCACCGTCACCATGTCGCTCAGCTTCTCGCCCGACCAGGTTGCGTCCTGGCCGATCGGACGGCTGCTGCCCTATGCCCGCAACGCCCGGACCCACGACGACGGTCAGGTGGCGAAGATCGCCGGCAGCATGGCGGAGTTCGGCTGGACCGTCCCGGTGCTGGTCGCCGGCAGCGGCGAGATCATTGCCGGCCACGGGCGGGTCCTGGCAGCCCGCAAGCTCGGCCTCGACGCCGTTCCAGTGATCGTGCTGGAGCATCTGACGCCGGCGCAGCGCCGGGCCTACCGCATCGCCGACAACAGGTTGACGGAACTCGGCGGTTGGGATGAGGCGCTGCTCGCCGGCGAACTGCAGGACCTGGCGGCAGAAGACTTCGACCTGTCGCTGGTCGGCTTCGAGGACGGCGAGCTGGATCGCCTGCTTGCGCTCGCCGATGGCGACGGAACGGCATCGGAGCCTGGTCCGCCGCCAGTCGTGGTGCCGGAGCCGCCGCGCAATCCGGTATCGCGGACAGGCGACCTCTGGATCCTCGGCGACCATCGGCTGCTTTGCGGCGACAGCACGAAGCCCGAGGACGTGCAGCACCTGATGAACGGCGAGCGGGCAGTGCTGTTCGCGACCGACCCGCCCTATCTGGTCGACTACGACGGCTCGAACCATCCGACCCGGAACAAGGACTGGTCGCAGTCCTACGGCGTGACGTGGGACGACAGCAGCCAGGGCAGCGACCTCTACGACGGCTTCATCGCTGCCGCCGTCGCCGAAGCGATCACCGAGGATGCAGCCTGGTACTGCTGGCATGCCTCCCGCCGCCAGGGAATGCTCGAAGCGTGCTGGGAGAAGGCCGGCGCCTTCGTGCATCAGCAGATCATCTGGGTGAAGGACCGCGGCGTGCTGACCCGGTCGCATTACCTCTGGAAGCACGAACCCTGTTTCATGGGCTGGCGCCGCCCGAACCGCCCGCCGAAGGTGGCGGACGATACGTTGCCGTCGACCTGGGAGCTGCCGAGCTTCGCGAAGGACGAGCGGCCCGACCACCCGACGCCGAAGCCGCTCGACGCCTTCGGGATCCCGATGCGCCAGCACGTGGCGCGCGGCGGGCTCTGCTACGAGCCGTTCTCAGGCTCCGGCTCGCAGATCATGGCGGGCGAGGCCAACGGCCGGCGCGTTTACGCGATGGAGATCAGCCCGGCCTATGTCGATGTCGCCGTGGAGCGCTGGCAGGCGGAGACCGGCGGCGATGCCGTGCTCGATGGTGACGGGCGCTGTTTCGGCGAGGTGAAGGCGGAGCGGCTCGGTCGGGACGACGACACCGATGCCGGATGACGGCGTGATCGACCCAGCTGAACCTCAGACGGCGTGGCGTGTCGCCGCCCACCTGAACAACGGCAGATCGTCGACCCCGAGCCGACGTTCGGCGCCACCAGCTTCCGGAGGTCTCGACCGGATGTCGGTGGGGCCGAAGGCAAGCAGGTTCAGTCTCACATAGCCACGGTCAGTCGGCACCAGGACGCCCTCGGCGACGACATGCAGTTCGATCTCGCCGTCGGCGACGTTCCTGGCGGCACCGCGCAGCATATAGAGGTCTACGGTCGCGCCAGCGGCAGGCCAATCGCCTTGCGCCGGCAGGCGTGCGTGAACGAGCCCCTTGTCCTCCTGGAGAACCAGTTCGCCGGTCTCGGCCACGAACAGCAGCCAGACCGGCAGCACCGAGATGAAGCGGCGGCGGCGATGGCGGCTCATGGCGTCCAAGGCGGCGATCAGTTCGACGCGGGGGACCGATAGCTTCGTCGACTTCATGACGACCCGCAGCGGGATGATCGGATCATGGGCACAGTATAGCTTCGCAGCTCCGGACGGTCGAACTCGACCGATTGCCCGAACGCGACACCGCCGCCCGTCTGGGCGGCGGCGCGCATCGTATGGCGGGAACCGTCAGTCAGTGATTCGGTAAACCCGTCCGCGCTGATCTTCCTTCTCGGAGGTGACGTTGAGCCTGAGCTTCTTCTTGAGCGCGCCCGCGATGGCGCCGCGTACCGTGTGTGGCTGCCAGCCGAACGCTGCGACGATCTCGGCGACGCTGGCGCCCTCGGGCAGCTTCAGCATGCTGATCAGCCGTGCCTGCTTGCTGTCTGCGCGGGTGCGCGGCGCAGCCTCGACTGCCGGTTCGCTGTCGGTCGACGCTCCGTCGTTTTGACCCGCATGATCGTCGCTGGTCACCGGCGGAGCATCCTCGGTCGCCGGATCGGCCGCCGGCGCGATGCCGATGGCGGCCAGTCCGGTCCGGGTCGCGACCAATGTGGTGCCATGTCCGTCGCCGGTGTCGCGCCAGACCGGATCGTCCTGGTTGGCATCGGCTTCCTCGACCAGCCCCTTGGCGATCAGGCTGCCGACGACCTTGGTGGCGGCACCGCCCTTGAGCCGGTCCGGCAGCGGCAGTACCAGCCGGCCGGGCCGCGCGCAGGCGATGGTGAGCAGTTCGGTCTGAACATCGGTGAGCTTCGTCATCGGAGATCCTCCTGTAGCGCCGGGCCGCGCCATCGCGGCCCTGCTACGATCCCGAGCCCCGCCGACCGGAGCCGGGCGGGGCAGCGGGAGCCGGAGACGTCTCAGTCGTCTGCGTCGGCCTCGATCTCGCAGTGGATGACGAACCCGGTCAGGTAGGGCAGCCCGATCGGGATGCCGGTCTCGCGCGTCGTACGTCGGCCGATGGTCCAGCCCATCCAGCGCTGGACCGCGGCGGCGATCGCGGCCTTGAGTTCGCGGCCCGCGGCCAGTCCGTTGGCGACGTCGTCCGCGAAGTGCCGTCCGTGCCGGCTGTCGAGGAAGTCGCCGACCGCGTTCATCTCCGAGCCCGTGGCGGCGGCGATTGCCGGGACCGCCGCGGCCCAGGCCGCATCGGGATCGGCGTGGTGACGGATGCTGCCGAAGAAGCCCCAGGCTTCGTTGCCGGTCGCCGGGATCGTCGTGGTCGCCATGGTGTCTCTCCGTCGCTGATCGTGACGCCATACAGGCTCTGATCGACGCCTGAGGCAAGGTAAGCGGGGCAAAAGCTGTGGCGACATAGTGTGCCGGACTCATCTTCGGTTGAATTCGAGATGTAGGCGTGATTCGATTCGGCATGGCTGGATCGCCCCAAGATGTTGATGCGCTGAGCCTTGCGGAGCTGCGGCAGTTGATCGCGGCGGTGATGGAGGAGAACGCGCGGCTTCGAGCCGAGAATTCGGGCCTGCGCGAGGAGATCGCGCGGCTGAAGGGATTGCCGGCGAAACCTCGGCTGAAGCCGAGCGGGATGGCGAAGCAGACCGAGCGGGCCGAGGTGAAGCGGCGGCGCAAGCAGAAGCACCGGGGCGCGAGCAAGCTGCGCGAGCAGGTAACCGAGACCCGGGTGGTCGAGGCGGCGGTGCCGGCGGGCGCGCGGTTCAAGGGCTACCAGGACTTCTACGTGCAGGAACTGAGCATCGTGCGGCGGGTGGTGCGGTTGCGCCGGGCGCGCTGGCAGCTGGCCGACGGGACGCTGGTGGTGGCGCCGCTGCCGGCGGGGCTGTCGGGGCACTTCGGCCGGGAGTGTCAGGAATTTCGTGTGCGGAGGAGCATGATGGGAAAGAAGGAGATCCCCCATGCCCCGACGCAAACCACCTGTTATTGCCGACGCCGTTCTCGATCAATTGCTGGCTGGTGCGGACGCCCGCACGGCCTTCGAGGCTGACGGTCTGCTGGATCAGCTGAAGAAGGCGCTGGCCGAGCGCGCCTTGAACGCTGAGATGGATCATCATCTGAGCAATGGTGATCCTGGGAACAACCGGAACGGCTACGGCCGGAAGACGGTGACGACCGGCACCGGAAAGATCGAGCTGGAGATCCCCCGCGATCGGGCCGGCAGCTTCGATCCGGCGCTGATCGCCAAATACCAGCGCCGGTTCCCGGATTTCGACGATAAGATCATCTCGATGTACGCCCGCGGCATGAGCACGCGCGAGATCGCCGGCCATGTCCGTGAACTCTATGGCATCGATGTCTCGGCAGATCTGATCAGTGCTGTCACCGACGCCGTGCTCGAGGAGCTGGCGGCCTGGCAGGCGCGGCCGCTCGAAGCGGTCTATCCTCTGGTGTTCTTCGATGCTCTGCGGGTGAAGATCCGGGACGAGGGGACCGTCCGGAACAAGGCCGTCCACATCGCTTTGGGCGTGCGCGCGGACGGTGCGAAGGACGTGCTCGGCCTTTGGCTGGAGCAGAACGAGGGTGCGAAGTTCTGGCTCCGGGTTATGAACGAGCTCAGGAACCGGGGCGTCGAGGATGTGCTCCTGGCCGTCGTCGACGGACTCAAGGGCTTCCCGGAGGCGATCACCGCGGTCTTTCCCGATGCCATGGTGCAAACGTGCATCGTCCATCTGCTGCGCCACAGCCTCGACTTCGTCTCCTGGAAGGATCGCAAGCTCGTCGCCGCCGCGCTGAAGGAGATCTACCGGGCGATCGATGCTGACGCCGGTCAGGCCGCGTTGCAGGCCTTCGAGGACGGCTCTTGGGGGCGCAAATACCCCGCCATCGCTCAGAGTTGGCGACGGGCCTGGGCGGAGGTGATCCCCTTCTATGGTTTCGCCGAGGAGGTTCGCAGGATCATCTACACCACGAACTCCATCGAGGCGCTGAACGCAAAGCTGCGACGTGCCGTGCGTGCCCGGGGACATTTCCCCAACGATGATGCCGCTGCCAAGCTGCTGTTCCTTGTCTTGAACAGAGCCGAGAAAGAGTGGACCATGCCGCCCAGGGAGTGGGCCATGGCAAAGGCACAGTTCGCCGTCATCTTCGGCGAACGCTTCAAAAGAGCTATGGTCTGATGTTCAACCGCTCCTCCGCACACGAAATTCCTGACACTCCCCTTCGGCCCGGAGCTTCGGCGCTTCGTGCTGGCGCAGTACCACCAGGGACAGACCACGGTGGAGCGACTTCTGGCGCTGCTGTGCGGGCTCGGGATCCAGATATCCAAGCGGCAGCTGGTGCGCTTGCTGACCGCCGGCATCGAGGGCTTCGCCGCCGAGGCTGACGCGGTGCTGGCGGCCGGGCTGGCGAGCGCCCGGTGGATCAGCGTCGACGACACCGGCGCCCGCCATGCCGGCGCCAACCAGACCTGCACCCAGATCGGCAACGACCGCTTCGCCTGGTTCGCCACCCGGCCGTCGAAGAGCCGGGCGAACTTCCTGGAACTGCTGCAGGCCGGATCGCCGGGCTGGCGGATCAACGAGGCGGCACTCGACTACATGCGGGAGCGCCGGCTGAGCCCCGGCCGCATCGCGGCGCTGCGCCGTGGCGGCGAGATCGCGTTCGACGACCGCGAGGCCTGGAACGCCTATGCCGCCGGCCTCGGCATCCGGGCGACCGGCGGCCCGCTCGACCCCCTGCGGCTGGCCACCGAAGGCGCTTCCTGGGGGGCGCTCGCGGCCCGTGGGCTGCTCCAGGACACCGTCATCGTCAGCGACGGCGCCGGCCAGTTCGACGTCGGCATCCATGCCCGCTGCTGGGTCCATGCCGAGCGCCTGATCCACGCCCTCGACATCTTCAACGACCATAAGCGCGCCGCCAAGGAGCGGATCCGAAGACGCCTCTGGTGGCTCTATGCCGACCTCCGGGCCTGGCAGCGCAATCCAAGCCCGCAACGCCGCCGCGCGCTCGCCGCCCGCTTCGACGCCCTGTTCACCACCCGCACCGGCTTCGTGACGCTCGATCGCCTGCTGGCCCGCCTGCACGCCGACCGCGACGACCTCCTCAGGGTGCTCGACCACCCCGGCATCCCGCTGCACACCAACGGCTCCGAGAATGACATCCGGGCCTGCGTCACCCGCCGGAAGCTCAGCGGCGGGACCCACAGCGACGACGGCCGCCAAGCCAGGGACGCTATGCTCTCCCTCATGAAGACGTGCCGAAAGCTCGGCATCTCATTCTGGCAATACCTCGGCGACCGCCTCGGCGTCGACGCCGCACAACCGGTCCCGCCGCTCGCCGACATCGTCAGGCAGACCGCACCAGCCTGACGCTCGCCACAGCTTTTGCCCCGCTTACGAGGCAAGGCGATAAGTGCATCATTCGACTGATGGTTTTGGACTTCCCATGCAGACCATGAGCGACCGTCTGCACGTTGGCCACGGTGTCGTCTCGCGGGCGCGGAACGGAAGACTCAACGAAGCGAGGTAACGTCGCGCGGTCGCTCGCGTGCCATGAGGTACTGACAGTCGGAGGAAACTGCCCTACCATTGCTCACCAATTCGTGATCCTTCGTGAAAACCGCCGCATGCATGAAAGTGAGCTGACCTGATGCTCACGAAACTCCAGTTGCAGGCGCTTCAGTCCGCCCATGCCGAATACCTGAAAGGCAAGCCCGGTGGGAAACGGGCCGATCTGCGGAACGCCGACTGGCGGGATGTGACCGCGCCGAGGCTGAGTCTGTCGCGCGCCCTGCTGTCTACGATAGACGGTTCCGGTGCGGACCTCCGATTCTCTCAGTTTCCCGAAGCCGACTTGTTCTGTGCCGTGCTGCGCCGCGCCAATCTGTCCGGCTGCAACTTCTTCAAGGCCGACCTTCGTGGCGCCAAGCTGACGCGCGCGCTGCTCTCCAATGCTGACTTCCGCGAAGCAGACATGCGGCCGGGCGATGTACGCGACGCGGAAATGAACCGCATGCAGGCCACCGAGATCCAGGACGCCGTGCTCGATCACGCCAACTTCGCGCGCGCCGACCTGAGCGGCAGCGACATGACCGGGGCTTCGGCGCGAAAGACCAACTTCTCCGAGACGGAAATGACCGCGGCAATCCTCTCAGGCGCCGATTGCAGTGGTGCCAATTTCCAGAAGGCACGCCTTGTGAAGGCTATCCTTGGCGGCGCTGTCGTCGACAGCGCCAGTTTCAAGGGAGCCGACCTCAGGGACGCAATACTGCGCAACGTAGACGTCAGCACTGCTGACTTCGAGGGCGCCCGGTTGGAAGGCACCCGGGCGTTCTTTGGCATCAAGAACCTGCCTGCAGCCGTCAGAGACGTTGTGTCGTCCCATATGCGTTGGCTGGCCACCAAGGGGAGCGTGGGGGAGCGCGCGGATTTCACAGGGCGCGATCTGAGCGGCACCAACTTCGCCAGCGCCGATCTCAGCGTCGGGGTGTTCCGCACCGCAAAACTGAACAACGTCAACTTCACCGGCGCCTTCCTGACCATGGCGGATCTGCGCGGGGCCGATCTTTCCGGTGCACGCCTGATCGATGTCGATCTGCGTGGTGCGGATCTGCGCGGTGCCATATTGCGTGGCGCCGTCTTGGAAGGCAGCGACCTCGGCCCAGTCGACATTGCCACCAAGGCTGTCGACGCCGGGTCGCTTCGAACCCCGACACGTATCGAATATGCGGACTTCGGTGGCGTGAGCTGCGAGAGCGTCGATTTCGGCTATGTTGACGTTGGCCAGGGGATCCTCGGTCAGCCGAAAACGAAGACATCGTTGAAGCGTGCCAGATCCGACTGATGCGGCGAATCAGGTTCTCCGTCGGCCTCTTGCCGCAGGCAGTACGTACTGCAGAATGGCAAACATGAACCTCCGAGACGCCGCGCAGTACGGCACAGATCTGCGCTGCTCTCAGATATCGGGCGACGTCGCCGGGATCGTCGTGGTCGCCATGGTGTCTCTCCGTCGCTGGTCGTGACGCCATACAGGCTCTGAACGGGGCGCTTATCAAGTCGATAAGAACATCAATTAATTACAATTATCGGGTCGATATGCAGGGCTTGAGCGAACGCCAATACGCCGCCCGTCGCGGCGTCTCGCGGGGTGCCGTGCAGAAGGCACGGACCAGCGGACGGCTGGTGCTGTACGCCGACGGCTCGATCGATCCCGCCGGTTCGGATACGAGCTGGTCGTCATCGACCGATCCGGCGATGGCGCCCGGCTCGTTTCAGAACGGGCGGGCTCGCTCGATCGCCGGTGTCTGCGACAGCCCCGTAGCCCCCCCCCCCGAAAACCAGGGGCTGAGCAATTACAGATATTCGACCACGCCATCGCTCGGTCGGAGGAACAAGCGGCGCCTCCATGCGTTTTCGGGAGCGTCGGCTGGCGACGTTGGGGCGAGTCCGACCCCTTCGACATCGGCACCACCACCCGGGCCGGGCTGGCGGCGCTCGCCGGGCGCGGCCGGGCGGCGGAGGACAGCCAGTCGAACGGCGCACTGATGCGGGTGAGCCCGATCGGCATCCTGGCGACCGGCCGGCCGGAGCTCGCGGCGACCTTGGCACGGCAGGACGCCGCCCTCACGCACCCGAACCCGGTCTGCGTCGCGGCTTCCGGCGCCTATGCCGCGGCGATCGCCGCCGGCATCGCCGGCGCCGACCACAGGGCCATGTGGTCGGTGGCCCATGCCGGGGCCGGCGACGACCTCGGGGGCGAGGCGGTACGCTCCTGTCTCCTGGCCGCGCTCGAGGCCGGGCCGGCCGACCTGCTGCGCAACCAGGGCTGGGTGTTGCTGGCGCTCGGCAACGCCTTCCGTCGGCTGTGGATCGGGCAGGAGCTGGCGGCCGCAGTGGTCGAGACGGTCGCGGCCGGCGGCGACACCGACACCAACGCCGCCATCTGCGGCGCGCTGCTCGGCGCCGCCCAGGGACGCGAGGCGGTGCCGCTCGGCTGGCGCCGTCAGGTACTCGCCTGCCGGGCGGTCCAGGGGGCGAGCGTGAAGCATCTGCGGCCGGCGGACTATTGGGCCGACGACGCGCTCGAACTGGCGGAGGCGTTGTTGGCGGTGGGCGCCGGGTCGACGTTCTCGCGTTGAGACGTGCGTCTACGGCGGGCGGTGCGTCGTGCCGCCTACCGGGGTGGCGCCGGCCAGCGCCGGCCGCCGCCAGCCGATGCGGGTGGCCCGCTTCAGCAGGGTTTCGAGGCCGGGGGCAAAGGCGTCGTCGCCGCAGTCGATGGCGTAGTGGGAGCCGTATGCGGGAATTCCGCTCGTACGGATCTGTGCGGGGGGCGCTCAGTAATGGACGTTCCTACCGAAATAAAGGCCGGGCACGCAGGTGCAGCAAAAGTCTGAATTTGTCATTTCGACCGGAGCAAATTGGCGAGGCGGAATCTGGAAATCGACCGATTTCCTCGATTCCTGCGTTCACGGGTATGACCGTCGAAGGGCGCGGCAAGGTGTCGGGACGGTTCGCTGCCCGGGCTTTTGCTCCTCTTACACCCGCCACTTACAACATGCTGATCTCACCGGAACCTCAGGGATAAGCCTTCAGGCACTTTCTCTCGGTATCACCGCGAAGCCGAGATCCTGCACAGCCGGCTCCTCGACTGTCGCCTGGCCATCGAGCCTCGCCAGCACGCGTTCCGCCGCTCGACGCCCGATGTCCGGGCCGGGCACGCGAACGGTGGTGAGCGACGGGGTTGCCTCCGCGGCGACGTCGAAGTCGCCGAAGCCGGCCAGCGCGATGTCGCCTGGCACCGATCTGCCGCGCCGGCCGCACTCGAACAGGGCGCCGAGCGCATGAATGTCGTCGGCGCAGAACACCGCATCGATCCTCGGCCGGGCGGACAGCACCAGACCGATCGACACCGCCCCGCCGCGGAGCGCGGAGTCCTCGCCGCTCGGAAACAGCAGGCCGTCCGGCAGGTCGAGGGCGGCGACGGCATCGCCGTATCCCTGGATGCGCTGGTCGTTGCGGGTGCCGGTACCGGCCGGCCGGGCGATCATGGCGATCCGCCGGTAGCCGCGCGACGCCAGGAACTCGATGATCGCCCGGGCGGCGGCACGGTTGTCGAAGCCGACCGCCATGTCGATCGGCCGGGCGGGCAGTTCCCAGGTCTCCACCACCGGGATGCCGGCCTGCCGCAGCATGGTCCGCGTCCCCTTGGTGTGCTGGCTTCCGGTCAGGATGAAGCCGTCCGGTCGCCGGCTGAGCAGGGCCTTGACCAGTTCCTCCTCCTCGACGGCGTCGTAGCCGGAGTTGCCCAGCAAAAGCTCGTAGCCGCGCGCGCGAAGGACCGACGCCGTGCCGGCCGCCGTCTCCGCGAAGATCGAGCCGGTGAGGGTCGGCACGATCATGGCGACGATGCCGGTGCGGTTCGAAGCCAGGCTGCCGGCCACCATGTCCGGGACGTAGTGCAGGTCGCGGATCGCCTGGAGCACCCGGCTGCGGGTCTCCTCCGAGACGATGTCCGGCCGGCGGAGCACGCGCGACACCGTCGCCGGCGCCACCTTGGCCAGGCGGGCGACATCCGCCATGCGGACCCGGGGCGTCACGCGGTCTTCCTGCGCCCGTCGCCGCCGATTCTCCTGGCCCGGCCGCGCAAGTCCCTTGACCATTCCATCGGCACGGGTAGCATCGTCCATGAAAGCGATTTCATTGGCGCTCTAACCATTGCGGAGCCCGACCATGCTGAGCCCAGAGCAGATCCGCTTCTACCGCGAAAGCGGGTACGTCGTCCTGGAGAATTTCCTCTCCGAGTCTCAACTCGAAGCCCTGCAGAACAAGACCGCCGACCTGACGGAAAAGTCGCGCGCAGTCAGGGCGTCGGACGACGTGTACGAGCTGGAGGACGACCATTCGCCGGACCGGCCGCGCCTTCAGCGCATCAAGGCGCCGCACAAGGTGGACCCGGTCTATGACGGCATCATCCGCGACGACCGCATGCTGGCGGTGCTGCGCGACCTGCTCGGCCCGTCGGTGCGGCTGCAGAACTCCAAGCTCAATCTCAAGAGCGCCGGCGGGACGCCGGTGGAGTGGCACCAGGACTGGGCGTTCTATCCCTACACCAACGACGACGTGCTGGCGGTCGGCGTGATGATCGACGCCATGACGCCGGCAAACGGCCCGCTGATGGTGGTGCCGGGCTCGCATCGCGGCGAGGTCTACAGCCATCACCGCGACGGCTGGTTCTGTGGCGCGGTGGACCGGGCCACCACCGAGCGCCTATTGCCGAGCGCGGTGCCGTTTCACGCGCCGGCGGGATCGGTCAGCTTCCACCACGCGCGCGCCCTGCACGGGTCCGACATCAACCGGTCGGGCGGCGACCGCCGGCTGCTGCTGTTCGAGGTCATGGCGGCCGACGCCTGGCCGCTCGCCGGCGCCTCCGGCAAGTTCACATCCTTCGAGGAGTGGCACGAGCGCCTGCTGTGCGGCGAGGAGCCGGAACGGCCGCGCATGACCAGCGTACCGGTACGCCTGCCGCAGCCGCCGGCACCGGTCGCGACCTCGATCTTCGCCTTGCAGCGCTTCGGCGACCGCTACTACGTCGACCGGGCGGCCGGTGCCGCCGGCGCCCGCAAGGAGAAGGCCGCAGTCTAGGCTCTAAGCGGCGCCGGAACGGCGCGCAGGTTCCGAAGCGGCGAAACAGCCGCGGACAATCAGAAAACCGGAGGAGGAAACTACATGTTCGATCGACTGATGCAGCCGCTTGCCACTGCCGTCGTCGCCACGTCGCTGGCTTGCGTCGCCGCGACCGGGGCCTGGGCGCAGACCACGCTGACCTTCGGTGGCTCCGACGCCGTTGGCTCGCTGCTCGACCGCGCCAACAGCCGCTTCGCGAAGACCGTCACCGAGCGCGCCGACGGGAAGCTCACGGTCAACTTCATCCAGGGCGAGCAGCTCGGCAACGACATCCAGGTGATCGAGCAGATGATGCAGGGATCGGTCCACTTCTACGGTGACGTGCTCGCCTGGTACGCCAACTGGGAGAAGGACTTCGGTATCCTGAACTGGGGCTTCACCTTCGACGACAACGACCATGTGCAGAAGTTCCTGGACAGCGGAGTATACAACGAACTGGCCGAGAGCCTGCGCAAGAAGCAGGGCATCCGCATCCTCGCCGCCGGTCCGACGCAGCCGCGCGTGCTGTTCGCCAAGCGGGCGGTGAAGACGCCGGCCGACCTCGACGGGCTGAAGATGCGGGTCCCGGAGATCAAGACCTACCTGCTGCTGTGGCAGACGCTCGGCACCAAGCCGAGCCGGGTTGCCTGGGCGGAGGTGTTCCTCGGCCTGAAGACGGGCACCATCGAGGCGGCGGAGGGGCCGGTCTCGGCCGCCTACGCGCAGAAGTTCCACCAGGCGGCGTCCTTCCTCGTGCGGACCGACCATCTGGTGTCGACCTACCACATCACCATGAACGACAAGAGCTATGCCGACCTGTCGCCCGACCTGCAGAAACTGCTCACCGACACCGCCCGCGAGACCGTGTCCTGGGCACGCAAGGAGGCCGAGGGCGAGACCGAGGGGCTGGTGCAGAAAATGGCGGCCGAAGGTGCCACCGTCGTCAAGGTCGACCCCGGCCCGTTCGCGGCGAAGGCTCTTGCCGGCGTGCAGAAGATGGAGGACGACGGCGAGTGGTCGGCCGGCCTCTGGAAGAAGATCCGCGCGTTGAAGTAACCCGTTCCTGACGCCTGACATCACGCGTGCCGCCGGCCGGACCATACGCCGGTCCGGCGGCACCGCCCGGAGGAGATCCCATGACCGGAACTCTGGACGTCTACCGTCGCGTGCTCGCCGGCGTCGCCGCGGTCGAGCGCGTGCTGGTGGTGGTGCTGCTGCTGAACATCATCGTCAACATCGGTACCCAGGTGTTCTCCCGCTACGTTCTCGGCAACCCGCTGGTCTGGGTCGAGGAACTGGCGACCTATTCGTTCATCTGGGCGACGTTCCTGGGCGCGAGCCTCGGACTGAAGTACGGCCGCCATGTGAAGATCGAGAGCTTCGTCGGCCGGTTGCCACCGGCCGGCCAGGCGATGCTCCGGCTGCTGGTCTGGATCGCCGTGCTGGCGATCTGCCTCACACTGATGCGGGCGTGCTGGACGGTGATGGGCATCGAGGGGCGCCGCACCTCCATATCGCTGCCGATCGAGCTGCCGATCTCCCTGTTCTTCTCGGTGCCGCTGTTCACGGGCATGGCGTCGATGACCGCGACGCTCGTCTACCTGATCGCGGCGGAAATCACGGCGCTGGCCGGCGCGGCACCGCTGGCGCCGATCCTGGTGCCGGCGGGTGGCGACACCAAGCACTACGACGACGTCTGAGGGGACGACCATGCTCGCCATCATGTTCGTCCTGTTCGCGATCGGTGTCCTGGTCGAGATGCCGATCGCCTTCGCGCTGGCCGGCAGCGCCATCGGCTACCTGGCGATCGCCGGCGCGGTTCCGCTGACGGTCGTGGTCCAGCGCATGGCGCCGGGCCTCGACAGCTTTCCGCTGCTCGCCATCCCGCTGTTCATCCTGGCCGGCAACCTGATCAACTCCGGCGGGCTCGCCACCCGGATCTTCGACTTCGCCACCGCGCTGTTCGGCCACATCCGCGGCAGCCTGGCGCACGTCAACATCGCCGCCAGCATGATCTTCGCCGGCATGTCGGGCGTCGCCCAGGCGGATGCGGCCGGGCTCGGCACGGTCGAGATCGACGCCATGCGCAAGCGCGGCTTCGATCCCGGCTTCAGCGCGGCGGTGACCGCGGCATCGGCGATCATCGGGCCGATCATTCCGCCGAGCGTCATCATGGTGATCTATGCCGTGATCGCCCAGGTATCGGTCGCCGACCTGTTCCTCGCCGGCATCCTGCCCGGCCTGTTGATCGGGGCATTGCTGATGGCGCAGGTCTACTGGATGGCGGTGACCGGCCGGGTGGTGGCGCCGGTGCAGCCGCGGGCCACCCTGCCCGATGTCGGCCGGGCGTTCTGGCGCGCGCTGCCGGCGCTGCTGGCGCCGATCATCCTGGTCGCCGGCCTGCTCTCCGGCGCGGCGACGCCGACCGAACTCGGCGCGGTGACGGTCATCTATGCGGCCGCCGTCGGCTTTGCCATCGGCGAGCTGACGCTCCGCGGCGCATTGAAGGCGGTGACGGAGGCCGGGCTCACCGCCGGCGTCCTGGTGTTCATCATCTCGGCCGCGGTCCCGTTCGGCTGGGTGGTCTCTGTGAACAACGTGCCGGCGCAGTTCGCCGATTTCATGTTGTCGCTGACCGACAACAAGTGGCTGATCCTGTTCGTCGTCAACCTGCTGCTGCTGCTCGCCGGGCTGGTGATGGAGACCACGGCGATCCTGCTGATCGCCGTCCCGGCCCTGCTGCCGCTGGCCGCCGCCCTGCAGATCGACTTGGTGCATTTCGGCGTGGTGATGGTGCTGAACCTGCTGATCGGCGCGACCACGCCGCCGTTCGGCGTGATCCTGTTCATCATGATGGACATCGCCAAGATCAGCTTCGGCCGCATGGTCCGCTCGATGCTGCCGTTCTACGTTCCACTCGGCGCCGCGCTGCTGGTGATCACCTATTGCCCCGATCTCGTTCTGTTCCTGCCGCGACTCTTCACCAACTGACCGACAGGCCCGTGCTGGCAAGGAAACCGCCCACGAGGCCGTCCGCCGGCCGCGCGACAGCAAGCCGACGCCAGGGCATCGATCGCTAAGAGTGATCCCGGCCCAACGCCGAGCTGTCGATCACCTTGCCGGTGTGCGCCGACATCCAGGCTGAAACGCCTTTCGTTTTCGCGGTTCACCCACCGCATCGAACTCAAGGGTGAGAGTCTCCGAAAAAAGCGACCGCCCGAACTCGCCCAGACAGCCACCGCTTGACCGTCAAGCATCGCCCGAACATCATCCAACACGACCCGGAGAAGCGCGCCTCAGGTGGCCGGCATCAAATCGGAACGCCGGCCGGCATCGGGTCGGAATAGGTGGCCGCCTTCAAATCGGTACAGGTGGCCGGTTCCGTCGGAATCCGCAGCGCAAGGAACTGGTCGATCGCCTCGCCGCCCACCGGCGCAGCAAAGCGTCGCTCGAATGGCAGGCCATCCTGGACGACTTGGCCGACCTCAGCGAAATCGAGGTCGAGCAGGACGGCCGCCGCGCCCTGCTGCGCACCGCCCCGGACCGGACCGTCGACCCGGTCTGCCGCGCCGTCGGCATCACCCTGCCGCCCGTCTTCCAGGAGTCGCCCTACGCCCCACAATCGGACGCGCCGCACGGGCGCAGAATGGCTTGATCGCCGCGTTTGCTGAGGGCACAGTTGTGGGTGGGAAACCAAGCGGGAATCCCGGCTGGCAGCAGGCCGCGATTATGATGGTGTCCGTGACGCACGACGCGGAGGAGGCAGTGGTGCTGTCCGACCGCATCGAGGTGGTGCGCGGACACCCGGGAGGCCTGCATGCCGCCTTCGATGTCGACCCGCCCCGGCCGCGCCGCCGAACAGCGCCGGAGGTGCAGGCGCTCAAGGAGCGGGTGATCCGCGCGCTCGACCTGTCTTGATTGGAGAACACCGATGAACGCCGAGGACCTCCGCGCCAGGCAGGCGCCATTGAAGGCCCGCTATGGCGATGACCCCGGCGCCGCCGTGGTGACGCTCAAGGCCCAGGGCAGTCTGGACGGCGAGGGCATCGCCTGCCGGGTCGAGACCGGCCGGGCGCTGATCGAGGCCGGCCTGCACCCGGCGACCGGCGGCAGCGGCATCCAGGCTTGCTCCGGCGACATGCTGCTGGAGGCGCTCGCTGCCTGCGCCGGGGTAACGCTTCGCGCCGTGGCGACAGCGATCGACTTCAAGCTGAAAGGCGGCACGGTCCGCGCCGAGGGCGATCTCGATTTCCGCGGCACGCTCGGCGTGTCGAAGGAGGCACCGGTCGGCTTCCGCCACATCCGGCTCGCCTTCGACCTGAACACCGAGGAGCCCGAGGATCGCGTCGCGCTGCTGAAGAAGCTGACCGAGCGCTATTGTGTCGTGCTGCAGACCATCGCCAAGGCGCCGCCCGTCGACACGGTGATCGGCACCCGCGTGGTCGCAGGCGGTTGAACCCGGCCCGCTTTCCTCAGGCTCCGATCGGCGGGCTCGGCAGCCCTTGCACCACGGCAAGCAATCCGTTGCTGTAGCCGTCTCTGAGTTGCATCGGATACAGACTCGAAGATTACTGAGAGTGAGAGCGTTCACGTGCCGCAAACGGATCTCCTCACGCGCCGTCCGGATCGCGATCTCCAGTGCCATTCTCGATCGCCTGCTCCACCACAGCACCGCCATCACCATCCGCGGCGACAGCTACCGGCCCGATGCTCGAACCACAACCCGACGCATCCAAGCAATGAGGGGGTCAGTTCTTCACGTCGCCAAGGGGGTCAGTTCCCGGAGTCGTTTGACAAAAAGGTGGCCGATGCGAAGATGCCAGGGAAGGGGCGCTCGTCGGTTCGGTGCTGACAGCCGACCATTCTTCGTAGTGCCGTCCACGCCTTGTTCATTTGACCAATGCGGTTGGCTTGCCCGACCACGACACCCGCAGCGCCTTCTTGGCGCGAGTCGCGGCCACGTGCAGCAACGACCGGTATTGATCCATGGTATCTTCGAGATCCGCGTGGTCGACTGCTGCTCTTAGAGCGGCTGCGGGCGGGAAATCGCTGCTTGAGAGAAACGGAATGGCAACAGCCGTGAACTCGAGGCCTTTCGCGCGGTGCATCGTAGTCACACGAACACCAGGAGCCTGGCGATCGTCTGCCTTGCCGGGCTGCAATTGGGGGCACCTCAAGGTTTGTTCGCCAGACCACGTTTTCCCGGACAAACCGCGAACATCCCGCCTTGCTGACTTGATCGTCGAGCCTCCAGTCGCTCCGGTGACCGCTTCCTGATTCTGCGCGAGGCTCTCCAACCGCACCAGACGGGAGGGAGCCATGGCGCGTCGGGGACTGCTGAACGATGCCGAGCGGCGCGAGTTATTCGAAATTCCCCGCCATGAGGCGGGCCTGATCCGGCACTACACCCTTTCGGCAAACGACATCGAGGTGGCTATCGGGCGATACGGCGCCGTGAACCGGCTCGGTTTCGGCGTCCAGCTATGCCTGCTCCGGCATCCGGGCTTTGGTCTGCGGGTGGACGAGAAGGTACCGGAGGAGTTGCTCGCCTATATCGCCTACCAGCTCGGCGTCTCCCCACGGTCGTTCGATCGCTATGGCCGGCGTTCGCAGACCCGGCAGGATCATGGACGGCAGATTGCCAGTCTCCTCGGTCTGAGAGCCTTCGTGCGGGATGACGTCACTCGCATCATCGAGGCCGCCGGCGCCGCGGCCTGGTCGACCGACAAGGGTCTGCCGATCGTGACTGCGGTGGTGGACGCGCTTCGCGCCGACCGGATCATCCTGCCGAGCCCCGACACGATCGAGCGCACCGGCTTGGCGGGGCGAGCTCGTGCCCGCAAGCTGGCGGCAGCACTCCTGGCCAGCGCCCTGGACGAGCGGCAGCGCAGCCGCATCGACGCGCTGCTTGTGAACGACCCGGCCCTACGGTCGTCACCGTTGTCGTGGCTGCGTGACATGCCGGAGTCGCCGAGCACCGGCAATCTCAACGACCTGCTCGATCGGCTCGCCTATGTACGGGATATCGGCCTCGACCCGTCGATAGCCGACCTGGTGCACGAATACCGATTCCGGCAATTTGTCCGGGAAGGCAGCGTGGCACCGGCATTCCTGCTGTCGGACTACGCGCAGAATCGCCGCCGCGCGACGCTGGCGGCTGTGATGCTCGATCTCGAGACCCGGATCGCAGACGCCGCGATCAGCATGTTCGACAAGCTGGTCGGCTCGCTCTTCACCCGGGCACGACGCGGTCAGGAGCGCCGATACCAGGCGACGACGCGGGACGTCGGCCAGCTCATGCGGCTGTTCGGCCGAACGATCGACGCGCTCACGGCGGCACGTGACAGCGACGACGATCCCGTGGCGCTGGTCGACGAGGCCGTCGGCTGGCACCGGTTGCTTGCCGCGAGGCCCCAGGTCGAGGCGCTGGCCGAGCTCACCGGCGAGGACATGCTCGTGGCGGCAGCCGGGAAGTACGCCACCCTGCGGCGGTTCGCGCCGGCTTTCCTCGCCGCATTCACGTTCAAGGCGTCCGCCGGCGGCAAGACGCTGATCAAGGCGGTCGAGCTGCTCCGCGATCTCAACCGGCGCAACCGCCGCCAGGTCCCCGACGACGCCCCCATGCCGTTCCGCGGCAGGCGGTGGAGGCAACTGGTCCGGGAAGGCGGAACGATCGACCGCCGCCTGTACGAGACCGCCGTTCTGGCCACGCTGCGCGACGGCCTGCGGGCCGGCGATGTCTGGGTCGACGGGACCCGGAACTATCGCCGGTTCGACGCCTACCTCCTGCCCAAGCAGCAAGCCGCGGCGGCAGCCGCCGACCTGCCGGTCGACATCCGTCTGGTCGACGATGAACCGGTCGACGTGATCGCCGACCGGGCGCATTTCGCAGATCTCATCGTGCTGCCGGTCGACGGATGGTTCGCCTGTGGGCTGATCTCCCAGGCGGAGTCCCGGTTGAGCGAGGTGCTGCTGCGCGGTGCCGGACCGATCCTGGCGATTGGCGAGAACTACAGGCGTTCCGAAGAGGTCGTGATCGGCCTCGACGGGTCGCTGGCGGCGTCCAATGCATTCAAGAGCTATGTGAGGATGGGCCTCTGGGCGCGGGCCAGACTGCATTTCGTCCATGCCGTCGAGGACCATTGGCCGGACCGAGAGGCCGCTATTTCCAGCATGATGGACGATGCCCTCGCCTATGCCCACCGGTTCGGGCGGCGGGCGGTCGCGCATGTCATGGCCGGATCCACGCTGGACGCGATGAACCGCATCATCCAAGAAACTGGCGCCACCGCGGCGGTGCTGGGATCCAATCGCCGGCGCCTCTTCGCCGACAGGCGCCTGACCGCCACCACCAAGAAGCTGATCCGCGACAATGGAATGAGTGTGCTTATCGTAGGCTGACCGGCCGGTAAGCTTATAGCGCGGTTCCTCCCGACCCGCGAAACCTTGGCCCGCTCCTTAGAGAGCGGGCCATTTTTTGTGATCCGGGCGGCGGGGTTATGCCGCGTCGCGTCGGGAGCCGGCCTTGCTCTCGGTTTCGACAGCGGCCTCCGGGATCGCCGCGGGGGCGCTGGACGGTTCCGACGGCCCGACGAGCTGATCGGCGAAGTCGTGGTTGCGGTCCCGGTGGCCCGCCTCGTCGGCACGCACGGCGAGCACCACATCCCGCAACGTGGCATCCGGGGCGAGATCCCAATACTTGATCGCGATCTCCGGAGCCGGCGGATTGGGATGCCGCCCGGCGTCGATATCGGCCAAGTAGTTGGTATAGCTGTTCACCGCTTCCTCCTCGAAATAGGCAACCATCCGGTGCGCGGTCTTCGGGGCGAACAGGTAGAGGAAGAAGTAGAAGTTATAGAACACGGCCTGGGTCAGCATGATGATGCCGCGCTCGAGTATCGTCGGCTGGGCCACCTGGACGAAAGTCATCAGGTGCATCCGCTCGTTGTCGGCCTCGTCCAGCAGCTCCCGGATCCATCCCTGGTCGTCGCGGATGTGACGCAGGGCCTTCAGATGCTGCAGCAGGCCGCCGGCCAGCCCAGCAGTTCACCGGGCACGGGCCCTCGACCGTCGAACTCGAGGGCACGATCTATCCGGCCTTCCGCGGCGGGCTCGGCCAGATCACCGCCATGCGCGAGGCTGCCGACGCCGGCACGCCACTGGAGATGGTCGACGGCACCGGCAGGGTCTGGGGTCTCTGGTGCATTCTCGACCTCCGTGAGACCCAGGCCGTGTTCCTTGCCAACGGCGTGCCGCGCAAGCTGGAGTTCTCCATCAAGCTGGTCGCCTACGGAGAGGACGCATGACCGCTGTCCGCTACCTGACCCGCGACGGCGACATGCTCGACTGGATCTGCTGGCGCCACTACGGCCGGAGCGAAGCCACGGTCGAGGCCGTGCTCGCCGCCAATCCCGGTTTGGCGGAACGCGGGCCGGTTCTGCCGGCAGGCATCGAGCTGACATTGCCAGATATCCCGACGCCGGCGCCTCGACGCATCCTGCGCATATGGGGGTGAGCGATGCCCTGGACGCCAGCGTTCCGGCTCGAAGCTGACGGCCGCGACGTGACCGATTCAATCCGCGACCGGCTGCTCTCGCTGCGCATCGACGACGAGGCGGAGACCAGGAGTGACCGGCTGAGCCTCACCCTCGACGACCGGCCGCGCCTGGATGGCGCCGTCGCCGACCTGCCGACCCCAGACACCATGCTGTCGGTATGGCTTGGTTACCGCGAGTCCGGCGCCGTCGACATGGGCCGCTACCGGGTCGACGAGATCACCTACAGCGGCCCGCCGGCCACCCTCGAAGTGAAAGCCACCGCCGCCGCTCTCGGCCAGGACATCCGTGCCGCCCGTTCCCGTTCCTGGCACCGCCAGAAGCTCGGCGAGCTCGCCCGCGCCATCGCTGCGGATCATGGGCTGGAGGCGAGGGTCGAGGCCACGCTCGATGCGATCCCGCTGCCCCACCTGGATCAGACGACTGAGGGCGACATCGCTTTCCTGGGGCGTGTTGCCGGCCGCTACGACGCGGTCGCCCGACCGCTTGGGTCTGTCCTGGCTGTCGTCCGGCGCGGGGTCGCGACCACGGCGTCGGGCAGGACGCTGCCCACGGTGACGCTGACACCGGCCGAGGTCACGAGGTGGTCCTACACCTATGCCGCCCGCCGTGAGGCCGGCGCCGCCGGCGACAAGCGCGGCGGCGTGCGCGCCTGGTGGTGGGACATCGCCGCCGGTGAATCCCGCAAGATCGAGCAGGGCGAACCGCCCTACGAGGATATCCGTCGGCTTCACGACAGCGAAGCCGACGCCAGGGCGTCGATCGTTGCCCATGCCAACAGCGCCGCCCGGTCCAACGCCGAGTTGTCGATCGACCTACCCGGGCGTTCCGACATCCAGACTGAAGCGCCGCTCGTGCTGTCGGGGTGGCGACCGCTGATCCCGGACCGCTGGCGCATCACCCGCGTCACCCACGATCTGAAGCCCGCCGGGTACACCTCCCGGATCTCCGCCGAAGCACTGCCCAAGCTGCTGAACCCGATTGCCGTCCAGACCGTCGAATGAGGAGCCAACCATGAACCGGCCTGTCCGTGACGTCGGTCGTATCGTCATGCCCGAAGCCGACTTCGAGCAGTTGCTGGAACTGGCGGCCGAACGCGGCGCGCGCAAGGCTCTCGATGATGTCGGGTTCGGCGGTGACGATGCGGCCAACGACATTCGCGATCTGCGTTCGCTGCTCGGATGCATGCGGCTCGCGAAGCGCACGGCCGTCCAGACCGCCGTGCGGCTGATCACCACTGGCGTCCTGCTCGCTCTGATGGCCGGCATCGCGATCAAGCTGAAGCTGTTTGGCAACGGCCCCTGACAGGCGCTTCCGATCCTCAACCCACCAACCCGCCAAACGGCGGGTTTTTTTGTGCCCGGAGACCACCCATGACGACCACCACCTTCAAACACTGGCGCGACGTGCCAGGTGGCGCCTGGCGCTGGAAGAATTTCTCCCCTGCGGAGATTGCCTGCCGTGGCAGCGGCTCCTTGCGGATCAACGAGGAGGCGTTGGACAAGCTCCAGGCGCTTCGTGATCGGCTTGGAAGGCCGCTCATCGTCCGTTCGGCTTATCGCAGTCCGGCGCACAACCGCGCCGTCGGCGGCGCGCCGCGCTCCAAGCACATGGATGGCACGGCCTTCGATATCGCCATGGCCAACCACGACCCGGTCGCTTTCGAGGCTGCTGCGCGAGAGGTCGGCTTCCTCGGCTTCGGCTTCTACCCCCGCTCCGGCTTCATGCACATTGATCTCGGTCCGGCGCGTCAGTGGGGCGAACGCTTCCCGGTGCGAGCGACGGCCTTCGCCGCGGAGACGCCGGCTGCGCGTGAGGTGCTGGCCGAAAGCCGCACGATGAAGGGCAGCGGCGCGGCCGGCGTGGCAACGCTGGGCGCAGCCGGCGTCGAGGTGGCGCAGAACGTACTGGCCGAAACCCAGTCCGCGATCCTGCCGCTCGTGCCCTACCTCGACACACTGCGCTGGGTGTTCATCGCCATCGCGCTCGCGGGCGTCGCCGTCACGATCTACGCGCGGCTTGATGACTGGAAGCGGGGGCAGCGATGATCTCCACCCTGCTTGCGAATGTCGCCGCCAGCCCGTGGGCGCGATCAGCGATGCGCTACGGCGCCATCGTGCTCATGATCCTCCTGTTCCTGCTCGCACTGCGACGCTCGGGCGAGCGTGCTGGCCGCCTCGTCGAACGCCTCGAAACCACGGAGAAAGCCAATGATGTCCAACGCCAGATGCTGGATGCTGCGGCTCGCCGTCCTCGCGATCTCGACGAGCTTGCTGACCGCCTGCGCGACGGTAGGTTCTGAGCCAAGGATCGTCACCTTCTGCCCGCCAGTGGTCGAGTATAGCCGCGCGTTCCAGACGCGGGCTGCTGAAGAGCTTGGTTCGCTGACGGATGGATCGGCGATTGCCGACATGCTCGCCGACTACAGCGTCATTCGCGATCAGGCGCGCGCGTGTCGGCAACATCATTTAACTCATTGATATTCAACTGGACTTAACGCGCCGGTCACGCCTGTTGTCGCATTGACTGCCGCGAGGAACCAATGCTGTGACGCCAAAATACCCCCACATCACCGTTGCGCTTACTGGGCATGACGGCAACGCCTTTGTAATACTCAGCCGGTGCCGCAAGGCTGCAAGGGAGGCCGGTCTCTCCGATGACGAGATCGCCGCGTTCATAGCTGAGGCCATGTCGAACGATTACGACCATCTTCTGCAGACCGCCATGTGCTGGTTCGAGGTCGTTTAATGCCATAGAGCCTGATTCGAAATTACTCTGAACTGTTGCAATGTCTTGCGATGCGTCGGGTGAAGATTTGGACGGATGCGACGAAGAGCCATGCGCTTGCGGACGCGATGGTTTGCTCGAAGTCCTTGGCGAGGCGTCGGTTGCGGCTGAGCCAGGCCAGCGTTCGTTCGACGACCCATCGGCGGGGCAGGACCTCGAAGCCCTTGGCAACATCGGATCGCTTGATGATCTCGATGGTCCATTTGCCGATGCAGCGCAACGCCTCGCGCAGCTTGTCGCCGGCATAGCCACCATCGGCGAAGAGATGGCGCAGCCAGGGGAAGCGGTGGATGATTTCGGCGAGCAACAGCGGTGCCCCATCACGGTCCTGGATATCGGCCGTGTGGATTATGGCATGGACCAGATTGCCCTCGGTGTCGGTCAGGATATGCCGCTTGCGGCCCTTGATCTTCTTGCCCGCATCATAGCCGCGCGGACCGCCGCTCTCGGTGGTCTTGACGCTCTGGCTATCGATGACGCCGGCGCTGGGCGAGGCTTCACGGCCATGAATCTCGCGCGTGGCCATCAGCAGGGAATGGTTCAGCGTTTGCCACAACCCGCTGTCGCGCCACATGTAAAACCAGCGCCTGACGGTCGACACCGGTGGGAAGCAAGGCGGCAGCATCCGCCACGGCAGGCCACCGCGCAGCAGATACAGGATCGCTTCGACAATCCGCCGCATCGACCATCGGCGAGGACGCCCGACATGCGATGGTGGTGGCAAGAAGGGGGCGATCACCGCCCATTCGGCGTCGGTCAAATCACTTGGCAACGCCAGGCCCGCGCGGGCATGAAGCGCGCGAGTGGTATCGGTCCACATCGTCGGTCCTTGGGAAGTTGTCTCAAACCTCCAGAATCAACGATCGGGCCGCGCGTCAAGCCAACCTGCTGATACCACTCAACTTAATTTCGGATCAGGCTCTTAGGTCCGGGTCAGGCTTACGGAACCGGAACGACGACCCACGCGCTATCACCGCCAGCCAGCGAAGACGAGACAATGCCTGAATGATCTCATACGGGATTACATCCGCAAGAATGGCAAGCTCGGGAGGCATCGCCAATGGTCGAAACGGCAGAATGGCAATCGAAGGCCTTCCTGTTAACGGGCTGTTTGGTTCTGGGGTGGCGGTTGTTGTGGCGGCCTGTGCGGGAGCGGTTTCCACAACCTCGGCCACTAAACGAAAACCTCTTCCATGCACTGTCCGGATCGTCGCCCACCGCTTATCGCGCCGACCGGATGCGGCTTGAAATGCTAGCGTCCGAAACACTCTGCCCGTGCCAGATCTTGTCGACGATCTCGTCCTTGGTCACCATTCTGTCGTGATGACGTACAAGGAGACAAATAAGCGCAAGAACCTGCGGCTCCAGCCGCACCAACTCGCTGCCGCAGGATAGCTCAAATCGTTCGGGGTCAAGTCGGAAGTCACCAAAAATCCACGCCATAGGAAATGGTACCGCAAAATTGCAACGTTATGATACCGTAAAATTGCAGCTTTCTACATGAAATCTTCAGAACTTCTTCAAGCATACCCCGGCGAAAAGTGCGAAATTGGGAAAAGAGCAGAGCATTGGGCCTTGCTAATCCGATACTGGGGAGCCGGCACATGAACGCCAAGACCATACGCGCAACCAAGGGACGCGGGATGCTGTACGACAGCATTCTGGACACAGTTGGTGATACGCCAGTCGTGCGGATCAACAATCTCGCACCGAATGGGGTACGGGTTTACGTAAAAGTAGAATCGTTCAATCCGGCTGCGTCAATCAAGGATCGTCTGGCGTTGAACATCATCGAAGCTGCAGAGCGCGACGGCACCTTGAAGCCAGGGCAGACTGTAGTGGAGGCGACCAGCGGCAACACTGGCATCGGGCTCGCGATGGTTTGCGCGCAAAAAGGCTATCCATTGGTTGTGACAATGGCCGACAGCTTTTCGGTCGAGCGACGCCGACTGATGCGGATGCTGGGCGCAAAGGTGGTGCTAACCCCGCGCGCGCAGAAAGGTACGGGCATGTACATGAAGGCCGTCGAACTGGCCGAAAAGCATGGCTGGTTTCTGGCCCGCCAGTTTGAAACCTCGGCGAATGCGGACATGCATGAATCCACCACGGCGCGTGAGATCATCGGCGACTTTGCCGGAGACCGGCTAGACTATGTGGTGTCTGGCTATGGCACCGGCGGAACGGTTACCGGGCTTGCGCGTGTCCTACGCAAAGATCGGCCAGAGACGCGGATCATCCTGACTGAACCTGCAAACGCTCAACTGGTCGGCAGCGGCATTGCGCAATCGCGCAGCGCGAATGGTGGGCCTGCTGCGGGTCACCCAAGCTTTGAGCCGCATCCGATTCAGGGATGGACACCTGATTTCATTCCGAACGTTTTGCAAGAGTGTCTAGACAGTGGCGGCTATGATGAGTTGATCCCGGTTACGGGTGCCGACGGCATCGCTTGGGCCAAAAAGTTGGCGCAACGCGAGGGGATTTTGACCGGCATTTCAGGCGGTGCAACTGTCGCTGTGGCGATGGGGATTGCCGAACGTGCAAAGCCGGGGTCGGTGATCCTCGCAATGTTAGCTGATACCGGCGAAAGATACCTGACGACCCCACTTTTTGCCGACATTCCCGAAGACATGGATGCGGATGAGGCTGCGCTGTCGCAATCGACCCCCGGATATCAGATGGGCTGACCCCAGGAAACAAACAGCAATAGGGAGAACAAGATGAGCAAGCAGGATATCGCTGGCGCAGAAAAAACGCTCGACCCGGCCGATTGGGGCGAGGCCCGCGTTCTGGCGCATCGGATGGTCGATGACGCGTTCGATCACAACAAAACTTGAATCAACCTGAATTGGAGAAATTATGCAAAAACTATCTATTATTAGGTTCAAACCTAAGCCTGAATGTTTCGATGAGTTTGTCGCTAGCATCACCGCGTTTAATGGAAGTAAGCACCGTATCTTCCATCTTATGCGATCAGGAGATGAGCTTCATGCAATTGTGATAAGAAATTCGGAAATACTTACTCAAGATGCGGCTGACGGTGTAAATTGGTTGGATGGTCAACGGCATCTTCTGCAAGAGTTTGATGCGATCAACCGACACACAATAGCTTTAAGCGGTGACCTAATTCATAGCACTGTCGAGTAACTGTCTTTGTAGCCTTCCACTGACTTAATTTTGGTGCCACAAAATGGAGAAATAAAATGTTATTCATGATTACAATGACACACGACTATTCAACTTGCCAAACCCATGATCCTGAAAGAGGGCCGCTGTGGAAAAATACGCTCGCAAGGTTACCAGACCACGGGCTTAAGATTCACGCAAATTACGTAAACAGACTTGAGCATAAGGGTTATATGGTTGTTGAAGCAGATAGTTTTGAACAAATTGATGCTGCATTTGATCCAGTTTTAGAGATGGGTCACTTTGAAGTGACGCCTGTTATGCAGCGTTGACTACGTTGAGCCAATCGAATTGGCTACATGACTTAAAGTGATAAGCTAGGTTATCTTTAGGCTAGCTTATCATTTTCAGATAATCAAACAACTATAAGGCGTTGAAACCATGGCTTATGCTCGAATAAACACAATAACGTTCACCTCAGAAGAGGCTGCAGACGAACTTCAAGCTATTTATGCGTCGACGGCACCTGCAGGGTTTCCTGAAGCTTAATTGTTAGTTTCAGTAAGAACTGGCCCAATAACTGCTTCGTTAACATCAATTTATGAAGACAAAGCTGCGTTTGATCGATCAGCTGAAGAACGCACGAAGCGCATGGCAGCCAATGGACACTTGATACATGGCGTTGTTGTTGAAGAAGGTGAAGTAACATTATTCCACACAAAATAAGTCCTTCAAAATATACTGTTTGCTCCTTTAGCGGATCAAGGCAGTCAAAAGAAGGTATTATGAAAGAGGTGTACTTCTCCGCCGAATAATGCGGTTCTTAGTGGAGCGACTGAAAAGAGGCGGTAGTGTTAATGCCGAAATAGCCACTGCCTAGTGTCTTAACCCAAATTGGAGAAAGAGAATGTCAGTAATAAAGAGACTAAACGTCAATAAGTTTACCTCAGAAGGCGATAATGATGCCTTCATTGAAGAATTAAAGCAAATGTGGCTTGCATGGAAAAATCCATCAATTGCAAATAAGATTTCAGTCGATATTAACAAAGATCGCAATGATCCCACCAGAATGACTGCATTTGTTTCAGCCACAGGTTATGACGCAATCGATGCAATGAATGAGTGGAGCAAAAATGTGGTCATGCCAATACGAAATAAATACCAGCATGAAAATATCTTGATTGACGCTGATTTGGTCGCAACTATTGCGAAATAGGCTTTTCAGGATCCAGTCGCACGGTGCTGTCAGACGAATACTAACTCCTTGGATTCAAATCAAACGTTGCACTTGAACTTTGAATCCAAGCAGCCTACGGCAACCTTCTGAATCCACCTTGCATCACTTGATAAGTGAATCCAAATGCAGCAACTCGCTCTTTAGAGCCTGATCCGAAATTAAGTTGAGTGGTATCAGCAGGTTGGCTTGACGCGCGGCCCGATCGTTGATTCTGGAGGTTTGAGACAACTTCCCAAGGACCGACGATGTGGACCGATACCACTCGCGCGCTTCATGCCCGCGCGGGCCTGGCGTTGCCAAGTGATTTGACCGACGCCGAATGGGCGGTGATCGCACCCTTCTTGCCACCGCCATCGCATGTCGGGCGTCCTCGCCGATGGAAGATGCGGCGGATTGTCGAAGCGATCCTGTATCTGCTGCGCGGTGGCCTGCCGTGGCGGATGCTGCCACCTTGCTTCCCGCCGGTGTCGACCGTCAGGCGCTGGTTTTACATGTGGCGCGACAGCGGGTTGTGGCAAACGCTGAACCATTCCCTGCTGATGGCCACGCGCGAGATTCATGGCCGTGAAGCCTCGCCCAGCGCCGGCGTCATCGATAGCCAGAGCGTCAAGACCACCGAGAGCGGCGGTCCGCGCGGCTATGATGGTAAGCGGTGTTCTGCTCACACGTCGGCGTTGGCGCGGTAGGCCCACGGCATGAGGTCGTCGATCCGGCTCTGCTGATGGCCGGCAACGAGACGTTCGAGGACGTCGGTCAGGTAGGTGTGCGGGTTGAGGTCGTTGAGCTTGCAGGTCTCGACCAAGGAGGCGATGACGGCCCAGTGCTCGCCGCCACCGTCGGAACCGGCGAACAGGGCGTTCTTGCGGTTCAGCGCGATCGGGCGGATGGCGCGCTCGACGGTGTTGGTGTCGAGCTCGATGCGGCCGTCGTCGAGGAAGCGGGAGAGCCCGTCCCAGAGCTTGAGGGTGTAGCGGATCGCCTCGGCGAGGCGGGACTTGCCGGACAGCCGACTGAGCTGGGCCTCGAGCCAGGGACGAAGGTCCTCGACCAGCGGCCGCGAGCGGGCCTGGCGCTCGGCGTGGCGGGTCTGTGGATCACTGCCGCGGATCTCCGCCTCGACGGCGTAGAGGGCGGCGATCCGGCGCAGCGCCTCCTCGGCGACCGGCGCGTGGCCGGCCTCGGCGATCTCGTAGAACTTGCGCCGGGCATGCGACCAGCAGAACGCCAGGGTCGGGCCGGCCAGGCGCCGGTAGGCGGCATAGCCGTCGACCTGCAGGATGCCCTTGAACCCGTCGAGATGAACTTCGGCGTGCTCGGCACCTCGTCCCGGAGCGTAGCGATATGCGACCGCCGGCGGATCGGCACCGCCCCAGGGCCGCGGATCGCGCGCCAGCGCCCACAGCCAGCCCTCCTTGGTCCGGCCGCGCCCAGGATCGAGCACCGGAGCCCGGGTCTCGTCGGCGAACAGGACCGCCGAGGCCTTCACGATCTCGATCAGCCGGGCATGGACCGGCCGCAGCTCGCGCGCCGCGTGGCCGACCCAGTCGGCAGCGTCGAGCGGTCGAGGGCGATCCCCTGGCGGGCGTAGATCTGCGCCTGGCGATAGAGCGGCGTGTGGTCGGCATACTTCGCGACCAGCACATGGGCGACCATGGCCTCGGTCGGCAGCCCGCCGGCGATCAGCCGCTCCGGTGCGGCCGCCTGGACCACGCCCTCGGCACAGCCGCGGCAGGCATATTTCGGTCGGCGGGTGACGATCACCCGGAACTGCGCCGGGATGACGTCGAGCCGCTCGCTGACGTCCTCGCCGATGGCCTGCAGCGCCTCGCCGCAGCACCCACAGGTCCGGCTATCCGGCTCGACCACCACCTCGACCCGCGGCAGATGCCTGGGCAGCGACCCGCGGTTGGCGCGGCGCCGACGCGCGCGTTCGGTCTTGAGCGCCGGATCGCCGGCGTCGGCCTCGGCACGCTGCTCGCCGAACTCCTGCTCGACGTCCTCCAGCGCCAAGTCCAATTGCTCGGGGTCGTACTTCTCCGAGCGCCGGCCGAACAGCGCCCGCTTGAACGCCGCCACGATCGCGGACAGCCGCACCACCTCCGCGCCCAACTCTGCCCGCAGGCTACGCTCGGTGATCAGCAGCGCCTTCAACGCCGCCGGGTCGTCCGGCAGTTCGCAAGCCTCCAGGACTGCGGTGGCGTCGGTCATGGCCGCCATTGAATCATGCCCTGAGGCACTCGGGGACCTGCGATCAGTCGCCCCGAGTCACTTCGCCGCAGCTATCCGGCCGCGTCGGCCGCACGGTGCGCGCTGTGTACACCCGCCGCCAGTCGAGCCCCTCGAACAGCGCCGCCAGCTGCGCGACGACAGCCGCATCACCCGTCGCGAACGCCCGGCCAGGCGAACTTGCCCTGCTCCAGCCGCTTGGCGATCAGCACAAGGCCGCTGCCGTCCCACACCAGGATCTTCACCCGGTCCGCCCGCTTGGCCCGGAACACCAGCACCACCCCGGAGAACGCATCCAGCCGCAGTTCGGCCGCAGCCAGGGCCGCCAGCCCGTCCATCCCCTTGCGGAAGTCCACCGGCCGCGTCGCCACATAGACCCGCAGCGGCCCGCCCGGCAGGATCATCGCCCAACCGCCAGAGCCGCCCGCAGCGCCGACACCAGTGCCGCCGCCCGGTCTGCCGCCACGCCCGACCCCAGCCGCAACCGCAAATCGCCAAGCTCGATCACGATGTCCGCGGATCCTACCGCCGCTGCCCCTGCCCAATTGCCGGCGACAGCGTCCGCGACCACCTCGGCGAACAACGGCACGGCATCCCTCGCCACACCATTGCGTCGCGCCAGCCGGCGCCAGGCAAACAGCTGCTGCGGCAACAGACCATGACGCCGAGCCACCCCGCACACCGTCTCCCCGGGACGGCAGCTCTCCGCGACGATCAGCGCCTTCACCTCGTCAGGCCAGCGCCGCCGACGGCCGCTGCCGGTGAACACCTCGAAGCGCTGCACCGGCTCCGACATAGCAATAAGCTCAGGCTTCGACATGGATCTTGCCTCCATGTCGGCAGACTCCGCCGGATCAGCGATCAGCGGTAGGTGGGGTCAGAACGCCGCTTACCTATGATGCGGGCAAGAAGATCAAGGGCCGCAAGCGGCATATCCTGACCGACACCGAGGGCAATCTGGTCCATGGCATAATCCACACGGCCGATATCCAGGACCGTGATGGGGCACCGCTGTTGCTCGCCGAAATCATCCACCGCTTCCCCTGGCTGCGCCATCTCTTCGCCGATGGTGGCTATGCCGGCGACAAGCTGCGCGAGGCGTTGCGCTGCATCGGCAAATGGACCATCGAGATCATCAAGCGATCCGATGTTGCCAAGGGCTTCGAGGTCCTGCCCCGCCGATGGGTCGTCGAACGAACGCTGGCCTGGCTCAGCCGCAACCGACGCCTCGCCAAGGACTTCGAGCAAACCATCGCGTCCGCAAGCGCATGGCTCTTCGTCGCATCCGTCCAACTCTTCACCCGACGCATCGCAAGACATTGCAACAGTTCAGAGTAATTTCGAATCAGGCTCTAAGGTAAAAAAAACACAAACGACCTATAGATTAGTCAGTTAGGCGGCTTCGCCTAGCGGTTCGTTCGGTGGCCCCGTACAATTTCCAGACGGCCCACGACGCCGTCGCCGGGGTCAGGACAGAGTAGGGGGGCGTTTATGGATTGGGCGCGCATCCTGGCCTACGTGACGGGGACGGTGGACCAGGAGCTGCTGGGGCGGAACGAATATCTGGCCGCCGGCACTGCGCCAAACGTCATCCGGCCATGGAATTGATTTGCCAAGCCGAGGCCGGCCAGGGCGTTGCCGGCGCAGGACGGTCACCTGATGTCGCAGGGCGACGAGTTCGAGTTCCAGCGCGGCACGGCTGCGCACCCGGAACAAGAGCAGGGACCCGAGGGCGGACAGAAGCGTAAGAATGCCGATGACGGTATGACTGCGGCGCCGGAAACTCTATGCTTTCTTAGCCTTTCGGAGTTTGAGCAAGGACAGGTGGCGGATGGAGTATCTGTCAAACCAAAAATTTCGAAGGATTTGACATGACAAAATTCATTCGATCCGCCGCAATTGTCCTTGCCCTTACACTCGCCACATCAGAAGTGTTTGCAGCTTATGTTGGATATACAGGCCCGGGCGAGCCTTGTTCGACCGGCCGTGGTGGCGGGCTCTCAACCGGGCCTGGCGTGTCCGACACATCCGCCGGCCTCAGGAGCGCGCAGGTCCCTGATCGTCGCGGCAACGATCCGAGCAGTAGCGCACCTGGTCCCAGACCTTCGCCCATTTCTTGCGCCAGACGAAGGGCCGCGCGCAGACGACGCAAAGCTTGCTGGGCAGGTCGCTCTTCTTGCGCATCTTCGCCAAGGCTGCATCCTTCGCTTGCATGTACCGCACCGCGCGCGCTTTCGTAAACTGAAAGCCGCCTGCGTTATACGCGCCCCCGCCACTGAATGGATCAATGATGAAAAGCTTGCGTCTGGTGCTCGGCGATCAGCTCACGCATTCCCTGAGCGCGCTTGACGGCCTCGATCCCGCGCAAGACGTGGTCTTCATGGCGGAGGTCGCGCAAGAGACAACTTATGTTCCTCATCACAAACAGAAGATCGTCCTGATCCTCTCGGCCATGCGCCATTTCGCCGAGGAGCTGATCAGCGAAGGCCTGCGCCTGCATTATGTGCGGCTCGACGATCCCGCAAACACCGGCTCCTTCACCAGCGAACTTGCCCGCGCCATCGCCTTGCATCAGCCAGACAAGATCATCGCCACCGAGCCCGGCGAATGGCGGGTGGCGCAGATGATGAGCGAATGGTCCGCGCAATTTGGCATGCCTCTTGAGATCCGCGAGAACAATAGCTTCTTCTGCTCACGCGGTCGATTCGCGCGCTGGGCGGATGAGCGCAAATCCTATCGCATGGAGTTCTTTTATCGCGAGATGCGCCGCGAGACTGGGCTTCTAATGCAGGGCGACAAGCCGGAGGGCGGCGAGTGGAATTTCGATAAGGAGAACCGCAAGGCCCTGCCTGCGCGCCTTGATTCGCCAATGCGCAGGCGCTTCGAGCCCGACGCCGCAACGCGCGAGGTGATGACGCTGGTGGGTGAGCGATTCGCCCACCATTTCGGAGATCTCGATCCCTTTGGCTGGGCCGTGACGCGGGCTGATGCGCTTGAGGCGCTGGAGCATTTCATCAGTGTCTGCCTGCCGCTTTATGGCGATTATCAGGACGCCATGAAGGTGGGTGAGCCATTTCTCTATCACTCCATCATTTCGCCCTATCTCAACTGCGGGCTTTTGACCGCACGCGAAGTCTGCGTGGCCGCCGAACGCGCCTTTCGCGCGGGCCATGCGCCGCTGAACGCCGTGGAGGGTTTCATCCGGCAGATCCTGGGTTGGCGGGAATATGTGCGCGGCATCTACTGGCGCCATATGCCGAACTATGCCGACACCAACGCGCTTTACGCCCAGCGCCCCCTGACCGAGTTTTTCTGGAGCGGCGACACCCGCATGAATTGCGTGGCGCAGGTGGTCGGCGAAACGCGCAGGAACGCCTATGCCCATCACATCCAGCGCCTGATGATCACGGGCAATTTTGCTTTGCTGGCGGGCCTTGAGCCGCGCGCGGTGGAGGAATGGTATCTCGCCGTGTATATAGACGCCTTCGATTGGGTGGAGCTGCCCAACACCCACGGCATGGTGCTTTTCGCCGATGGGGGCATGCTGGCTTCCAAACCCTATGCTGCCTCAGGCGCTTATATCAATCGCATGTCCGACTATTGCGGCTCCTGCGCCTATGACGTGAAAGAAAAGAGCGGCGAGAAGGCCTGTCCCTTCAACATTCTTTATTGGCATTTCCTCATCGAGAATCACGCGCGCCTCGCAGGCAATCCGCGCATGGCCATGCCCTATCGCACCCTCGAGAAAATGAGCGCGGAGCGACGGGCGCAGATCACGCAGGAGGCGCTAGCTTTTCTCGATGGCGGTGACAAGCGGCAAGCGGCAAGGGGCGAGCCAATTCGCGCTCAAACTGTGACGCCTCACCAGGGAATCGCAATGCCCAAATGATCGAAGAAGACGCCGGATTGATCTGGGCTTAAATCATCGATCACCCCAAGCAATCGCGCAGCTGACGTCTGCGGCGTCTGCACCTCCAGCCCATCCTTGCTGAAGGGCGAGGACAGGGCCGTGCGCACCGTGCCCGGATGCAGCGCCACGCATAAAGCCGCAGGCCTGCGGCGCTTCAATTCGATAGCCGCCGTGCGCACAAGCTGATTCAGCGCGGCCTTTGAAGCGCGATAGCCATACCAGCCGCCCAGATGATTATCGCCAATGCTGCCCACCCGCGCCGATAGCGTGGCGAAGACCGCCTTGCCTTGGGGCGCCAGCGCGGGCAGCGCATGCTTCATCAAAAGGGCCGGACCGATGGCGTTGAGCGCGAAGGCGCGGGCGAGCTTGGCGGCGTCAAGGTCCCGCCAGGTCTTTTCGGGGCCCTGCGCATCGTCATGCAGAAATCCTGTGGCGTCGATGACGAGGCGTAACTCGCCAAGCGCCGCGACGGAGGCGACCGCATGGGCGATGCTCGCTTCGTCCGTAAGATCGAAGGAAGGTGCGCTGCGTCGGCTGAGTGCCACCACCGCAGCAAAATGATCGCTCGCGCGCAGATGCTCCACCAGCGCCGCGCCAACGCCGCCGCTGGCGCCGAAGACCACCGCGACGCCGCCCCGCGGGAGAGAAGACATCTGCACCGGCACAAGCTCGTTCATGACTTCAGTTTCCCGAAGGCCTTCGACAGATAAGGCCGGATGGGCAAGAACAGGCGATAGCCGACTTCCAGCAGAGGCGTCACGGCCGGCAAGCCAGCGAGCCGCGCTGCCCAGCGCCATCTGGGCAAACGAGTCCAAACCTCGACGAATGCGGCCGCGCCGGAAAGAACACGCCCATCGCTTGCGCGAACATGGAAGCGCTTCATTGCGCGCTCTTGGGTAATTCCCTCCGGAGGTATGCCGCCGGGTTCAGAAATGTCTACAAAACAAAGGGCGCTGTATTGATCCTTGCGCTGATAGTATCCGATCTCTGCCCGACACAGGGGACAGGAGCCATCAAAATACACCGTCGATTTAGGAAGCTGTGACTCCATGCTGATCTCCTGAAATTCCAATCGTCAGTTGATCAGCACCGGGTTTTTATCAATATATGCCTGATCCCCGATCTGTCGAACAAGGAACTCGGCGACGTCGGCACGAGAGATAATTCCATTGCGCCACTGAGAGGCCTCGGCAAGAATCCGGTAGCGGCCGGTCCGCGGTCCACTGGTCAGAACTCCAGGCCTCGCGATCGTCCAATCAAGTTCGCTTTCCTTGATCAATTTCTCTTGCAAACTCTTATCGTCATAAGCGCGGCCGAATACGATCTGGAACGGCAACCGCTGAAGGCAGCTGATGCTGGCGCGGCTATCGCCAGCGCCAAAACCGGTCACACAGATCAAACGTTTGACACCCTGGCTTCTCATCGCGGCGATCAGCACTTGGGTCGCGTCCGAAAATAGGTGAACAGGCCGGAACAAATCCCCTAAACCAACGCCGAGGGTCTGGATCACGACGTCCACCCCGACAAGAGCCGCCTCTACGTCCTCAGCCTTCAACGCGTCACCCCGCATCTTCTCGAGGCTGGGATTTGAGACCGCAATTGCGGTAGCGGATCGAGCCAAGGCGCGCACATTATGACCGGCCTCAAGGGCTTGGCGGGTCGTTTCCAATCCGATCCCTTTGCTGGCGCCGACAATCAATACACGCATGATATACCCGTTATCTTGGAGTCAATGGAACCACCTCGACTAAAGCCTGGGTAGCGTTGCAGCTGTCAATCATGGCGATCGACCGGCTCGCCCGTCCGGGCCACATGCTATCGACGGATGGTTGATGTCCATCGGGGCTACCTTTCAGATAACCGACCCCTCGCGCTGGATGGCAACCCAGGCGGTTATTTTCTTGCCAACTCTGATCGGCAGCACCCGCCAGTACATGATGAAGGGGGTGCCATCTTTCTTGTAGTTGATCGCCTTGCCTTCAAATTTGCCACCCGACTTTAGCGCGTCGGAGAGCCTGGCGATCACTTTGGAATCCGTTCCTGGCCCTTGAAGAATACGCGGCGTCTTGCCAATGATTTCGGACGTATCGTGTCCCGTTAGCTTCTTGAATGACTTGTTAGCGTAGATGATCTTGCCTTCCACCGATGCATCCGTGATCAACACAGAGTCAAAACTGTTCTCTGCCAAAACCTGGAGCAGGGCCAACCCACCATCAGCTCCATCCATCAGTTTCTCAAACGTTGCGGACATTATGGATTCTCCATGATTAAGACGCACCACCTGCGACCGATCCGGTCAGTGACGGGACGATCATTGCTTGTTGGGTTGATCTTTGGAACTTTCCGGCTCTTGCTGGGTAGAACTACGGACAAAAATATCAGGCTTCGCGGTAGCTGCCGTCCACGTCGCTACCGTGATAGCTGCGGCCGCTATCAGAACGGTATGACCGATCACGCTGACCGCCATAAATGTGTAGCTTCCAGCAGCCGCCGCAAAGGCAACGGCCCACATCAATCCCAGCAGCTGCAAAATATAATGCCGAACGGCGACATCAGGAATGTGACGAAGCGGACTTACTTCGTGGTTGAACACAAAATCCCAACAAAAAACAACGCTTTTCCTTAGCTGCGTAAGCATGGCTGATTATCTTTCTATTCGTTTTTTGCCATTAGCCGATAAAGCTCGCTTTAACGGCCGCAGAGAGCCTGTTGCTGAATGAGTCTGGCTTGACGGCATGAAGCAGCTATCCGGTGATTTTGCCCTCAGACGGCATTTTTCTTGTCCAATTGCTTCAGTTCAAGAGCCATTTTCCACCCTTTCTTCCTCTGCGGACGGACTCCGAGTGTAGTTTTTTGATGTTGTGGGCGGCGCAGTGCAGGTTCCATTCACCCTGGGTCTCCTGCTCCCCGCGCATCATGAATCCGTCTGCGCCCTGGGTCTCCTTCATTTGCCCGAACACCGGTTCCACGGTCTGGCCGCGCAGCCGGTAAAGTTTTCGGCCCCGTTGGGTCAGGAGCTTACGCTCCATCTGGTCACGGGCACTCATGTCCCTGGGTATACGGCCCCGGGGTGGTGGAGCATCACGCATCGCCTTGCGCTGCTTCCAATCCTTAGTGGTGGCGATCAGGTATTCGCATTCCGCTGTTTCCGTGGCCGCGTTCTCGTCAGACCAATAGCCCGCGTCAAACAGGCCAACCCCCAGCACCGCCTCGTCGCCGGTCACCGCCTCCATCATCGTCAGGGTCCGGGCAATCATCGGGGCCAGTTGGCGAACGTCGTTGGCCTGGTTCGTCACATCGGTGGCGAGGATGATCTGGTCCGCCGTCACCACCGCCTGGGCATTGTACCCCTGGAGATATCCCTTGCGGCTCTTCATGATCCGGCTGTCCGGGTCGCTCACGTTGGCCTTGGCCTCTTCCTTGACAACCGCCTCGGCTGTCTTCGGCTTCCGCCCGCGTTTGGCTTTTCCGTTCGCCTTTTCCTCGGCAATCCGGGCGTTGATCTTCTCCTGCTGCTCGACCCGTTGATGGTCGGCTTCGCGCAAGAGACGTTCATGACAGGAGCGAAGACGGGACAGCCGATCTGACGGCTTCCTCAGCCCGACGGGAACATCGTCACCTCGGCCCTCCCCGAACATCCCGTCCTCGGCGGCATCGATCGCCTCGGCCTCCGACAGCATGGCGGCAACCTCCGCCTCCAGGGACTTCGAGGTCTGGTTCGCCGCAAGCGACGCATTTGCCTTCACCTTGGTCCCATCCAGCGCCACCACGCCCAACCGCACCAGCCCCGCCGCATGACACAGCTTCAGGACCTCCACGAACAGGGTCTCCAGGTCGCCCCGGTGCCGCTTGCGGAACCGCGCTATCACGCTGTGGTCGGGAACCTCGGCGCACACGATCGTCCGAAACCCAGCATCCCGCACGCACAGGCGCTCGATCTTGCGGCTTGAGCGTTGCCCGTTCGCATACGCATAAACAAGGAGACTAACCATCATCCTCGGCGCGAACGGTGGCGCTCCCGACCCACGCTTCCGGTAGTGCGTCTCGAATGCCGATAGATCCATCAAACCCACGGCATCCAGAAGAAGGTGCACGAGGTCTGTGTCCGGAACCCAATCCGCCATGTCCACCGGCAGAAGAAACCGCTGCCTACGATCTGGTTCTCGGTAAAAATTTGCCATCTCCCCCCCCTTCAAATTGCCTCTCCCAACGGAATCAGGACCCCGTCAGTGGGTCAAGCGGAGATCGTCGGTGGAACCGGTGATTCTGCAACAGCCTCCAGAGTGGACTGCAATTAGAAATATGGGACTATTTTCGATTCGCGTAAAGTGACCTATGGATTAGTTGCCTTGCCCCCACTCGGTGGTTCGGGGGAATTGGATGCACACGGCGGGTCAGTGGATCTTCGTGACCGACAACCTTTCGCGGGGTGAGAGGCTGCTCCCAGAGACCCTTGGATTTCAGGTCCTTTCCCTCCGCCAATCTCCTGTTGCGAACTGCCGCAACCCCTCCCGCGAAGCCGAATTTCTTCCAAGTTTCAAAGGGGTTTGGCCAGACCGACCGAACCTCAGAGACTGGCGGAGCAGCGATATTCGGTCTCTGAACTGCCACCCGTCTCGTTCCGACCGAACCTCTCCCATTTTGGTTCGGTTGGACAAAATTACTTATTCTCAATCAGTTATCGGCCATGCCCAGCCGAACCTTCCGCCGACGATCCCTCGGCTGCCATCCGGGACCAGAGAACGCGCGGTAGGCGTAGCCTAACGACAAGGTACGTGGCGAACAGTATTGTCGCGGCCTCCAGTTGCCGGGAAGGGACGCTGCGGCTGTCACCGACTCGCCGACCGACGCTTTACTGTCGCGATGGATTCTGACTTGAACCAGCGCCTTGACCGTCCCAGCGCCACGCCAGACGACCTCACTGAGGCCGAACGTCTGCTGCTGCACCTTAAATACCTCCTCCTCTAGGGCCGCAGGTCAGGCGGCTTGCGTTTGCGTGGCGGCTTGGGTTCCTCCATCCCTGGAGTTTCAACTGTTGGCGTCGCCGTAGAGGATCGTGATGTTGATCCGCCGGTTGGTGAAGCCGGGAGCGAAGTGGAACCGGTCAGTCTCGTGGATTAGCCGGCTGTCGAACAACACGCCCCGGTTCTCCCTATGCGGCACGCGGATAAAGTCGGTCCTGGTGTCGCCCAGAGCTTGGTAGACCACTTCGGCTGGCGCCTTGTTGTAGGTAGCGAAGTCCCAGTCGGGCGGAGCTTGCTTGCGGTAGATGACGACGCCGCCAGTTTCTGGATCGAGATTGGCTTCGTTCGGCGCAATCCAGAAGTTGAAGTTGACTCCTGCGGCATCGGCATGTGGGTTGATGCCGACGCGGCCTTGAGCGTAGCTATATGCCCAGATAACCGAGATCGGCAGGTCGCCGAGCGCCCGGGGGAGTACCTGCCGAAGCTGGGTCGCGATCTCGATCACCAGGGGATCGCCGAAGCCGGTTCGGAAATGCGTACCGAGGTAGCCTGCGCCTTTGATCTGATGCCAGAAAGTGCTGTTCCAGCAAACGGCGCGAAGGCGCGCCAACGCTTCGGTCGAGAGCAGGTCGTCGATCACGACGGCTCGGGGGGTGCCGGAGTGAAAGGCGTCGTCGAGCCCGACCCAGTCCACCGCGTCGTTGAGCGCAGGCCGACCGCGCTCCCACCCACTTGGTTCGAGATGTACGAAACGGTTCCAACTTCTGGCGATCGAGGCGTACCGAGCGTCGTCGAGATCGAAAACGATCGCCGCGCGGTCCTGCTCGGACAGTGAATCAATCAGGTCACGATATCGCTCCGGTTCGTCGGAGAGGTCGGCCGGCAATAGATCAAGGTCCCGCAACCGGCTCAGTTGTTCGACGTCGTGCTCCAACCGGTGAAGACAGCACAGGCGCGATACTTTGATCGACGGTTCGACCGGGAAGGTTGGCATGGGATCCGGCGCGGTCAACACGGCACCGCGTTCGAGGCGTGCATGCCGAGTGTAGGCCTCCGCCGCCGCATAGAGATCGCCTTCCTTAAGGCGCGTCAGCCCGAGATTGAACCAGGGACCTACCGAGAACGGATTGAGGACCGCGGACCGGTACCAGGCCTGTGATCGGCCGTCGAGGAAGGCACCGGCACGATCCGCTTCGACGACGGCGCGGTCACTGTGATCGCCGATCTGCCGAAGCGCGTCGACTGGGACCAGGACAAGCTCGCCGCTCTCGTCGAGCGCATCCGGGCCGAGGGCGACGACCCCGCCGAATACGTCGACGTCTCCATCAAGGTGCCCGAGCGCAAGTTCGCGGCCTGGCCGAGCCACATCCGCTCCGCCTTCGAGGACGCGCGCACCGTTCGCACCGGCAGGCCCAGCTTCCGCCTTTCCCTGACCAACGAGGTGACGTCATGAGCATCACGAAGAAACTCGCGGTGCTCCGCGAGCAGCATTACGGGCTGGACAAGCTGCCCGAGACCATCCGGGTGCCGGCCCTTGGCGAACGTCGCGACGAGACCGTCAAGCCGGTAGGGACGGCGTCGATCGACGAACTGGCGTTCGCCCTCATCGGGCTGAACGAGCGGGCTTCGGCGCTCTACCGCGAGATCGACGCGGTGCGCACCCCCAGGGGCTTCGCGCGCGCAGGACGTGCCGGACCTCTCATCCCCGACAACACTCGAACAGGATCGACCCGCATGAGCATGCATGCATCACCCGTCGTTGTAGCCGACTGCCCACCAGCACCCACCGCCTCTGCGGCTGCGGGCAGCAGCATCCTCGCCCTCGATCTCGGCACCACCACCGGCTGGGCGCTGCGTACGCCGGAAGGGCTCATCACCAGCGGAACCGCTAGTTTCAGGCCCGGGCGCTACGACGGTGGCGGCATGCGCTATCTGCGCTTCACGAACTGGCTGACCGAGATCGACCGGTTGTCGGGGCCCGTCGCCGCCATCTGGTTCGAGGAGGTCCGTCGGCATCCATGACTTCGCCGACAAGGTTGGCCAGGAGCCAAAGCAACTCCGTTTCCTGCCGTCGGCGGCGGCCATCAGCAGGATGGAGGAGACGCTGGGCTGGACCGTCGGACTGGACCCGATCGACGGAAAGATCGTCTGGCTACGCGCGTCCGGCGAGCGCTGGAAATCCATCTGCTGGACCGTCGGCCTGCAGCGGTCGGCGGCCCACGAGCACTGGCTCTACGCGCTCTGTGTGATCGCCTTCCGGCTTAATGGACGCCGGTTCAAGCGCAACCTGTCGAAGCGCGAAGTGATCGAACTGGCAGGCTCGGCGCATCGATGAGCAATGCAAAGGAAACTGTCCGCCGGACACTTTACGCACGGACAAAATCGGCAGTTTGGGGCACTGTTCTGGCTATCCTCGGGAGAGGCGCGCGCAGACGCGGTTGCTCTCGTTTGACCCCGGACATCCAGCACGGTTCAACTTCATGCAACTGCGGATAACGCGTCCGGCGGTGGTCGCCGATGGCGGCACCACGCGCCAGTTCATGCCGGGACTGGTGGTCACCGTGGCCGAGGCGACCGCGGCACGGCTGCTCCGGCTGCAGGCTGCCGTCGCCGTCGATGCCGACAGCCCGATCGAGCCCGAGACCCCGCGCCGACGCCGCAGGTCCGCCGATGCCGGTTGAAGTCTCTATCTCGCACACGCTGGACCAAGCGGTTGCGGCACTGACCGAGATGGAGCGCCGGCAGGTGCCGTTCGCCACGGCCCGGGCGCTGACCTCGGTCGCCTTCGCCGCCCGCGACGAGGTGCGCAAGGAACTGCCCGGGCGCTTCACGATCCGCCGCCCCTGGGTGGCTCGCGGCATCACGGCCGAGCCCGCGAAGAAGTCGAAGCCCGCCGCCCGGGTCTTCTCGCGCGACGCCTTCATGGTGGCGCAGGAGACCGGTGGCCTGAAGCCCGATGCCCGCCCGATCCCGGCAGGCCGGCTCGCCGCCGTGCACAAGACCAGGGTCGTGCCGCGGAGCCAGTGGGTGGCTCCGTTGCTCCGGAGGAAGAACGTCTTCTACCGCGCCGGCTCGGTGTTCGAGCGCAAGGGCGACAAGATCGCTGCGGTGTACCGGCTCCGCAGACAGGTGTCCGTGAAGCCGCGCTTCGGGTTCGCGGAGACGGTCGAGCGCGTGGTCGCCGGTGGCTTCGCCGCCAGCTTCGCTCTCGCGCTCGGACGCGCAATGGACACGGCACGGTGACTCAGTGGAAAACCATCATCAACTCATTGATATTACTTAAAACCTCGTGAGACACTTTTTGCTAAGACATCGATTCTGCGATCTCTTATATTGGATCTGTCATCGAGATGACGCCGCCGGGGACCGAAGAATGGTTCCTCCCGGTTGTATTTCTCGTGGGGGACGCGCGCACCGCAACGGTTCGCTAGCGACAGTGCCAAAATCTGGGAGGCCAATCCATTTGGAAGCCACCCCGGATTCCGGGATATTAGCGTGATATCAATGGACTAACCTGGACTCCAGGGTGGCTTCCGGAGTCCACCCGGAATCCACCTCGTGGACTCCACCTGGAAGCCACTCCGGCATCCACCCTCCGCTCGACCGAGGTCTTTGCCATCATGTCGCTCAGCTTCGCGCCCGACCAGGTTGCGTCCTGGCCGATCGGACGGCTGCTGCCCTATGCCCGCAACGCCAGGATCCACGACGACGGTCAGTTGGCGAAGATCGCCGGCAGCATGGCGGAGTTCGGCTGGACCGTGCCGGTGCTGGTCGCCGGCACCGGCGAGATCATCGCCGGCCATGGCCGGGTGATGGCGGCTCGCAAGCTCGGGCTCGAAGCGGTGCCGGTGATCGTTCTGGATCACCTGACCCCGGCGCAGCGTCAGGCTTACCGCATCGCCGACAACCGGCTGACAGAACTTGGCGGCTGGGACGAGGCGCTGCTTGCCGGCGAGTTGAAGGAACTGGTGGCAGAGAACTTCGACCTGTCGCTGATCGGCTTCGAGGACGGCGAACTCGATCGTCTGCTGGCGCTCGACGAAGATGGCGGGACGGGGTCGGAAGCAGGCACTCCGCCGGTCGTGGTGCCGGAGCCGCCGCGCAACCCGGTATCGCGCTCCGGCGACCTTTGGATCCTCGGCGACCATCGGCTGCTTTGCGGCGACAGCACGAAGCCCGAGGACGTTCGGCGCCTGATGAACGGCGAGCGGGCGGTGCTGTTCGCGACCGACCCGCCCTATCTGGTCGACTACGATGGCTCGAACCATCCGACTCGGAACAAGGACTGGTCGCACTCCTACGGCGTGACGTGGGACGACAGCAGCCAGGGCTCCGACCTCTACGATGGCTTCATTGCTGCCGCGGTCGCGGAAGCCATCTCCGAGGACGCGGCTTGGTACTGCTGGCACGCTTCGCGCCGCCAGGCGATGCTGGAGGCATGCTGGGAGAAGGCCGGCGCCTTCGTGCATCAGCAGATCATCTGGGTGAAGGATCGCGGCGTGCTGACCCGGTCCCATTACCTCTGGAAGCACGAGCCGTGCTTCATGGGCTGGCGCCGACCGAACCGCCCGCCGAAGGTGGCGGACGAGACATTGGCGTCGACCTGGGAGCTGCCGAGCTTCGCGAAGGACGAGCGGCCCGACCATCCGACGCCGAAGCCGCTCGACGCATTCGGGATCCCGATGCGCCAGCACGTGGCGCGCGGCGGGCTCTGCTACGAGCCGTTCTCAGGCTCGGGCTCGCAGATCATGGCGGGCGAGGCCAACGGCCGGCGCGTTTACGCGATGGAGATCAGCCCGGCCTATGTCGATGTCGCGATCGAGCGCTGGCAGACCGACACTGGGCGCGAGACGATCCTCGATGGTGATGAGAAGACATTCGCGCAAATCAAGGAAGCGCGGCTCGGGTCCGGCGTGACCGAGCAAGGCGCATGAAGCAGACACGGCGGATGTCGCTGATCGAAGCGCTGACAAATGTCGCCTTCGGCTATGGCTTCGCCGTCGTGACCCAGATCGCAGTATTCCCGCTGTTCGAACTGCGCGCGACGTTGGCGCAGAACATGGTGATGGGCGGGATTTTCACAGTGGTGTCGATCGCTCGCAGCTATGCGCTCAGGCGGGTGTTCGAGACGATCCGGGGTAACGGCTAGTGGATAGAATCCAACACTTGGTGCCCACGCCTGACGGCGGCGATGATTTTGTCGGGATCGGCTGTCCAGTTGAAGGGCTTCGGATCTGAGGCGTTGTGCTCGTCGAGGAAGCGGTTGATGGCGGCCTGGAGGTCGGCGACAGAGCGGAAGACGCCGCGCTTGAGGCGGCGCTTGGCGAGCCTGGCGAAGAAGCCTTCGACGGCGTTGAGCCAGGAACATGAGGTCGGCACGAAGTGGAAGGTCCAGCGGGGATGGCGGTGCAGCCAGGCGCGGACCTTGGGGTGCTTGTGGGCGGCGTAGTTGTCGAGGACGGCGTGGATCACCTTGCCGGCCGGAACCTGGGCCTCGATGTGGTTGAGGAAGCGGATGAACTCCTGGTGGCGGTGACGCTGCATGTTGCGGCCGATGACGGTGCCGTCGAGCACGTTGAGGGCAGCGAACAAGGTGGTGGTGCCATGGCGCTTGTAGTCGTGGGTCATGGTGCCGGCGCGGCCCTTCTTCAGCGGCAGGCCGGGCTGGGTGCGGTCGAGCGCCTGGATCTGGCTCTTCTCGTCGACGCTGAGCACGATGGCGTGGGCCGGCGGGTCGACATAGAGCCCGACCACGTCGCGCAGCTTGGTCACGAACTCCGGGTCGTTCGAGAGCTTGAACTGCCGGATCCGATGCGGGGCCAAACCGTGAGCACGCCAGATCCGCTGCAGCGAACTAACCGAGATGCCGGTCTGTGCCGCCATCGTTGCGGCGGTCCAGTGGGTCGTCTCGCCGGGCGGATCGGTCAGGGTCAGGGCGACGACGCGCTCGGCCACCGAGGGGTCCAGCGGCGGGATCCGCGACGGGCGCGTCTTGTCCCGCAGCAGCCCGTCCACGCCTTCGGCGGCGAAGCGCTCCTGCCAGCGCCAGACCGCCGTCTTGGCGACCCCGGCCTCGCGCATGATCGCGTTGGTGCCCAGGCCCGCGGCGGTGAGCAGCACGATCCGGCAGCGCCAGACGTGCTTTTGCGGGCTGTTGCGGTCCGCCACGATCGCCTCCAGGCGGGCGCGATCGGCGGTACTGACGGTGAAGCTGATCCCGGTGCGCATGCCCCAGACTCGCACGCCACCGAACCCGCGGGAATCCTGAGCGGGATTCTAATGTCGGATTTTATCCACTAGGAGCAGAGATGCTATGACATTGGCACATTGCGCCGGATTGATGCCTGCACCAGTCTGGGCCTCGTGGCCTCGGATATGGGCGTGACCATGTAGCCGGTCATCAAGTCGCCCAACATTGCCGAAGCAGCGGTGGGTCCAGCCCGCCAACCCAAGCCAATCAGCGCGCACAATGCTGCGTCTAGCCTGTCCTGATCGGGCTTCCGAGGCTGAGAAAGGGTGTGCATTCGATCGGCCCATTCGGCAAGGTCGCTCACGCCAAGCCCGTCAGCGGTTGCTTGGATCACTCGCGAAACAGAGCGCCAGTCATCGAGACGGAATTTCCTTCGGTTCTTTGGGTTGTACTTCGGGGCGCCAAGTCGTCTGGCAAAGCGATCCTCCAAGGCAGGGAGTGCGAGTGCTGGGAACACCTCGATCAGAAATTGGCCGGTACGTGCCACACGCGCCTCTACGGGATCTTCTGTTGCTTTGAGTGCAGAGAGGAAAGACCAGATCGGCGAGTTGTCGCAGAACATGCCGACCTTGCTTCGATTGGCGGGTTGGACGCCTCCTCCCACGAACGAGACGAGCGCTGCGGCAACCTTATCGACCGGCCGGCTACCTGAGGTATTGCGCACGACCGTTGGCTGATCAACAGCAACGAGACTGACAGCAAAATCCTGGCGCAACGCTTCGACAAAGGCGAGCGCATGGGCAAAGGAGACGAGCCGAGGTTCATGAAATTCGGCTTCGCCGCGATCATCGAACGCGATGGCGCAGATTGCTCCTGGCATTTTCGGGGCGTCAGTCCACGCTGAGTCAAAACCGAAAATGACGGTGCTGCTTTGCGGGTTAACGAGATCCACGTCGTCCTCCGCAAAGCAGCATAGTAGAAGGGGGATCCACCACAAGACGCTGGTGGCCGCCGCCGTCGAAGTCCGCCACCGGAAGCCGGGCACCGCCCAGGACAAACGGAAAGACGGCCGTTATGCCGGTCGCGTGCGGCTGGCCATCGCAGACGACCGCAGCGCCGGATCGCTGTGCGGCTTTGTCGAAAGCGCCGTCATGCCGGGCTCGCTGATTGTCTCCGACGATTGGAGCGGCTACGCCAGCCTGCGCAAGCGAGGCTACGACCACCATGCCATTGCCGAATGCGGCGATCCCGAGGTAGCCGAAGAGTTCATGCCGGTGATCCACCTCGTCTTCAGCAACCTGAAGACTCGGCTCAACGGCATCCATCACGGCGTGAGCGCCAAGCATGTAAAAGCCTACCTCAACGAGTTCACATTCCGCTTCAACAGGCGGTTCTACCCGTTCAACGCCTTCCGCTTGCTCCTTGGTATCTCGGGCAACGTCGGGGCACCGACCTTCGGCGAACTTTACTCGGGAGAGTGGCAGCACCCTACATTTAGGGAGTGTCTGCGTTAACCGGATAGGCAAGGAATGAACCACGGTGGTTCCGCAGGGCACGTTCCGCCATAACAACCCTCCTGAGCCGCGGCATTCTCGCCGCCGTCAGGCGAAATCCAGTTAACGCCCTGTCCCGATTCTCCCGGCCGGCTCTGCCAGCTGTTGATCAGCCGAAAAACTCCACACGACCATCATCAAGGTCATAACGGCCCGCGACGACCTTCACTTTCCCGTCTTTCACAAGATCGGCGACGATATTGCTGGCCGACACGATCCGAGCCGCAGTGCGCCTAGCATTCTCACGAACCGCGTTGTCTACGAAATCGCCCGGCTTGCCCTTGGCTGCCAGTGCGGCCGGGATGATCGGCTCCAACATCGTGCCAATCGATCCTGGGAAATTCGAGTTCTTCTCGACAATTTCGCAGGCAGCCGCCACAGCACCGCAACTCTCATGGCCAAGAACGACGATGAGAGGAACCCCAAGGGCGGCAGCACCATACTCGATCGTACCAAGCGTCGCCGTGTCAGCCATGTTGCCCGCATTACGCGCAATGAAAAGTTCACCGACGTTCTGTCCGCCGAAGATCAGTTCCGGCGGGACGCGGCTGTCGGCGCACGAAAGAATGGTCGCCCAAGGAGCTTGATGCTGAGTAACGCCAGCACGAGCACTGGCCAGATCGGAAATACAGGCTTGCGGGGAAGAGACGTAACGTTGATTGCCTTCCTTCAGCTTTGCCAAAGCTTGGTCCCCTGTGAGGCTTGTTACAGGCCCACCTGCCGCAAGAGCCGATCCGCCGACCGCCAAAGCTGCAGCTATTCCAGCACCAAGCTGCAAAAACCTTCTTCGCCCAACCTTCTGATCACAAACAAAGCACATACTTTTCTCCCTTCAAACGACCTCTATCCAGCAACCCAATCTTAAGGAATGGGTTGTCCCACAACCTTAGGAGGGAAAACGTAGATTAAGTTCAAGTTCATGAAAGATTAACCGACATTCCCCAAGCGGCGTGCCGACTGACGTGAAGATCGCCTCAATCCGACCTCTGGACAATCGTTTTTGCCCCAAGCGGCGTCAGGGGTCGCGCAGGCTGCTGTAACAGGGCGGATCAGACCGGGAAGCCGCTGTGTCCTGGCCCAGGGGCGGTGTTTTTCAGCGCAGTGGATAGACCTGTCCTGCCGCTTTCGTTCAGTTTGGGTCCGGATCGCGGTCATGCGCATAGCGGTGGCGCTCGCAATCGGCGGATAGCGGCGAGGATGGCGCGCACCATCGGGCCGGTGACGGCCACCTCGGCCAACTGGAAGGTAATGGCGCGGGCGTGGCGCACGACGCGTGCCCCGATCTTGATCAGCTTGAGCTGCAGGCTGGTTAGCGACCAGTCGGCCATCGCCTCGGGTAGCTCGATGCAGCGCAGGAAGGTGGCCAGGTTGTAGGCCAGTGCGTGCAACTGCAGCCGCACCTCGTTGTCGCGGAACTTCCGGCATGACAGCCGCGTCCAGTGAAAGGCATGCTTGCCTTCCTTGATATGCTGCTCGGCGGTGCCGCGGCGATTGTAAAAGCGGGTGATCTCGTCCGGCTCCATCGGCAGGTTGGTGACGATGAAGCCGACCTTGGGGAACAGTTCGCCCGGATGCCATTCGATCTTGGCGATCACGCGGCGTGGCTTGTCCCAACTCTGAGCCTGATACTGGAAGTCCTCGTAGAACCGCTTCACCTTGGTCTTTGACGGCCGCCCAACGGGGCGGGTTAACCGATGAGCGATGCAGCCTTCGAGAACGGCGTTCTTCTTCATCCGGATGGCGTAGAAATAGCCTGCCCCTTCCAGTCGCTCATAGAGTGCCGGGATCGCATAGGCGGCATCGGCCCGGAAGAAGCGGCCACCAAGGTTGCGACCAGCGTAGCGGGTGATCACCGGATCAAGGACGTTCCGCCAGCCGTCGGCGCTGTGGACGTTGCCATTGCGCAGGGCGCAGCGTTCCAGCATGCCGAACTGGTTGAACAAGAAGTTGGGATGATAGCAGTTGCAGTCGAAATGCCCGTTCCACGCCGCTCCTTCCTGATCGCCATGCGTCGGGCTGACCGAGCTGTCCATGTCCAGCACGATATACTTGAGCCCGTTGCGGTCATGAAACCGGTCAATCCATCGGCCATTCAGGTCGGCCAGCGCCGCCCGGTTCTCAGGCAAGGCCAGTGTCTCGGTCTCGAACCGCCCCATCTGCGATGCTGAAGCTGCTTGCGCATCGACGGCCCTGCCGCCGACAACCTGACGCATCACCGGGTCGAGCGCGAGACGGTCAGCATCGTTCACATCCCCATATCCGGCCAGCCGCCCGAACACCGATTGCCGGAACAGCCCGTCAAGACGATGGACCGTGTTCCTTCCGATACGATTGTCGCGCAGCGAAGCTGATGCCAGATTGGACAGCCCAAGCGCATCGTCAAGCTCGCGCATCACCAGCAGGCCGCCGTCCGAACTGATCTGCGTGCCACGAAATTCCAGCCGCACGCGAGGGTCGAAATCCACCCGATCTGCCCGCTGTAATCCCGCACCCTCTGGGTGATCCATGAAATACGCCCCTCGCAGCCATCAACACCATGATTTGTATAGGTAATGTTGAGTTCAAGACAGCGAAATCAGCCGGCTACTCGGGGAATGCGGGTAGAAGGATGAAGGGGATACAGCGCTTTAATCGATTAGCCTGTAGACGCGCCCACGCCCGTCGACCTTTTCGGAAGTGACATCGAGCCCGAGCTTCTTCTTGAGCGCCCCGGCGATGGCGCCGCGAACCGTGTGCTGCTGCCAGCCTGTGGCCGCGACGATCTCGGCAATGGTCGCACCGATCTCGGCTCGGAGCATCTCGATCAGCAACGCCTGCTTGGTGCCCTCGCGCGGTGTGCGAGGCTTGGACGCTGGCTTCGGCGCGGCCGCGGGTTCCGTCGCGGCGTCCTCGGCCGGCGCCTCATTGGCGCCCGTCGGCGCGCTGTCGGGGCTCTCCGGCGCGATGCCGATGGCGGCAAGTCCGGTCCGGGTCGCGACCAGCGTGGTGCCGTGCCCATCGCCGGTTTTGCGCCAGACAGGCTCCTCTTTGTGGAGGTCGGCATCGACCTCCTCGACGAGGCCTTTGGCGACCATGGTATCCACCACCTTGGTGGCGGCACCTCCGCGCAGGGAGCCGGGAAGCGGCAGGACGATGTGGCCCTCGCGCTCGGCAGCGGCGCGGAGGATGGCGGCTTGTGTGTCAGTGAGCTTGGTCATGGGGTCGTCTCCTTGGTCGGGACCGCGCCCGTCGCGGCCCTTCTACGACCCCAAGCCGCGCGGCATGGCGCGGCCGGAGTTCGGGCGGTAGCCGGGTTCACTCGGCGTGTTCGCCCTCCTTGAAAGCGGCGTCGGTGATGCGGTTCAGAAGTTCGGCGTAGTGGGCGAGCGTTCCGACATGGCCCCAGTTGATGTCGTCGGGCGCGTAGCCAAAATGGTCGTCGCTCAGGTTCTTCAGTCGGTCGAGCATCGCGTCGATCTCTGCCTTGGTGGCAATGAAAGCGTCGATGGCTTGCGGCTTGTTCCGGGTCTTGATCATGGCTGCCTCCGTCCTTGTCGGTGACGTCATACAGGCTCTGATCGAGGCACCCATCAAGTCGATAAGATCATGATTTTGAATAATAATAAGAGTTCTCGATGCAGGGTCTGAGCGAGCGTCAGTACGCGGCTCACCGTGGTGTGTCGCGGGGTGCTGTACAGAAGGCGCGGACCAGCGGGCGCCTGGCGCTGCACGCCGACGGCTCGATCGACGCCGCCGGCTCGGACGCGCGCTGGTCATCGTCGACCGACCCGGCGATGGCGCGCGGGAGCATCAAATCGGTGCCGACCACCGCCATCGCCGGCGTCCGCGACACCCTCGCCGAAGCCGGCCAGGCAGCGGCCGGCGCGACCACGTTCATGCAGGCGCGAACCGCCAACGAGGTGCTGAAGGCGCAGGAGCGCCGGGTGCGCCTGCAGAAGATGAAGGGCGAACTGATCGACCGGGCGCGCGTGGTCGGCCAGGTGTTCGCACTGGCGCGGACGGAACGGGACGCCTGGGCGCAGTGGCCTGCCCGCGTCGCCGGCCTGATGGCGGCCGATCTCGGGGTTGAGGCCGGTCTCCTGCGCCGCGTCCTGGAGAACCATGTCCGCCAGCACCTCGCAACGCTTGCCGAGCCGAGGCTCACCGTCGACTGACCTGTCAGATGATTACGGCTACGACGGCGGCGACCAGGTGCTCGCGGCCTGGCTCCAGGGGCTCGCACCCGACCCGGACCTGACCGTATCGAGGTGGGCCGACCGGCACCGCCGACTGACCTCGGTGGCGTCGGCCGAGCCCGGCGCCTGGCGAACGGATCGGACACCGTACCTGCGGTCCATCATGGACGACCTGTCGCCGTCGTCAGCGGTCGAGCGGGTCGTCTTCATGAAGGGCGCCCAACTCGGCGGCACCGAGGCTGGCCTGAACTGGCTCGGCTACGTGATCCATCACGCCCCGGGCCCGCTGCTGCTGGTTCAGCCGACCGTCGAGGGCGCCAAACGCGTCTCCAAGCAGCGTGTCGACGCGCTGATCGAGGCGAGCCCGGATCTGGCCGCGCGCGTCCGAGACCCGCGCTCGCGCGACAGCGGCAACACGGTGCTGATGAAGGAGTTCCCGGGCGGCGTGCTGATCCTGACCGGCGCCAACTCGGCGGTCGGCCTGCGCTCGATGCCGGTGCGCTATCTGTTCCTCGACGAGGTCGACGGCTATCCGGGCGACGCCGATGGGGAAGGCGATCCGGTAGCGCTGGCGATCCAGCGCGCGGCAACCTTCCTGAACCGCAAGATCCTGATGGTGTCGACACCGACGCTGAAGGGGTTCAGCCGGATCGAGGCGGCGTACCTGGAGAGCGACCGGCGGGTGTTCGCCTTGCCCTGCGACGGCTGCGGTGAGCGCCACCAGATTCTGTGGAGGGACATCCGCTGGCCGGGAGGCCAGATCGACGAGGCGGCCTGGCACTGCCCGACCTGCGGTACCCGGCATCCTGAGCACCGCAAGCCCGCGTTGCTTGCCGCCGGCGCCTGGCAAGCGACGGCGTCAGGTGACGGACGGACGGCTGGTTATCATCTCTCCAGCCTCTACAGCCCGTGGGTGTCGTGGGCAGAGATCGCCGCCGAGCATGCCGCTGCCAAGGAGGACCCGGTCCGTCTCAAGGTCTGGGTCAACACCAAGCTGGCGGAGACCTGGGAGGAGCGCGACGGCGAGCGGCTCGACGCCGATGGCCTGATGCTCCGCCGCGAAAACTGGGGCACCGCGGTGCCGGCCGAGGTCGCGGTGGTCACCTGCGGCATCGACGTGCAGGACGATCGCCTGGAACTGGAGATAGTCGGCTGGGGCCGAGACGAGGAAAGCTGGTCTCTCGACACCGTCGTGCTGTGGGGTGATCCGGCCGGGTCCCGTGTCTGGGACGACCTCGACACCGCGTTGTCCCGGCGGCTGTCGCACGCCACGCTGCCGGGCGGCATCGGCATCGACGCCGCCTGCATCGACACCGGCGGCCACCACACTCTGGCGGCCTACGCCTTCTGCCGGGGCAAGGAGCGCCGCCGCATCTGGGCGATCAAGGGCATGGCGGGTGCCAGACCGATCTGGCCACGTCGGCCAAGCCGGGCCAACAAGGGCAAGGTCAACCTGTTTGCCATCGGTGTCGATGCAGCCAAGGAGGCTGTCTATGCCCGGCTAAAGGTGATGCCACCCGGAGCCGGGTCGTGCCACTTCCCGCTGGAACGGGACGCGGCGTGGTTCGAGCAGCTGACCGCCGAGCGCGTGCGCACCCGGTACGTGAAGGGGTTCCCGCAGCGCTACTGGTGGAAGCCGGACGGCCGGCGCAACGAGGCGCTGGACACACGGGTCTACGCCTACGCCGCTTTGCACGGCCTGATCGCCATGGGCCTGTCGCTCAATGCCCGCGTCGCGGCACTGCCGGTGCCGCAAACCAAGACCACGCCATCCACACCTGTCGTCGCAATCCCGGCGAGCCCACGGCGACGGCGGGCGATTGCATCGACTTACATGCAAGGCTGAACCGGAGTAACGACGATGACGCCCGACCGTCTTGCCGCCTGGCGCGAGGCGCTTCTGGAGGCACGGTTCCGGGGAGTGCTGACGGTCAAGGCGGGGGACAAGAGCGTCACCTACCGCAGTGACGCCGAACTGGCGGCCGCCATTGCGGCCGTCGAGGAGCCTGTTGCTGAATGAGTCTGGCTTGACGGCATGAAGCAGCTATCCGGTGATTTTGCCCTCAGACGGCATTTTTCTTGTCCAATTGCTTCAGTTCAAGAGCCATTTTCCACCCTTTCTTCCTCTGCGGACGGACTCCGAGTGTAGTTTTTTGATGTTGTGGGCGGCGCAGTGCAGGTTCCATTCACCCTGGGTCTCCTGCTCCCCGCGCATCATGAATCCGTCTGCGCCCTGGGTCTCCTTCATTTGCCCGAACACCGGTTCCACGGTCTGGCCGCGCAGCCGGTAAAGTTTTCGGCCCCGTTGGGTCAGGAGCTTACGCTCCATCTGGTCACGGGCACTCATGTCCCTGGGTATACGGCCCCGGGGTGGTGGAGCATCACGCATCGCCTTGCGCTGCTTCCAATCCTTAGTGGTGGCGATCAGGTATTCGCATTCCGCTGTTTCCGTGGCCGCGTTCTCGTCAGACCAATAGCCCGCGTCAAACAGGCCAACCCCCAGCACCGCCTCGTCGCCGGTCACCGCCTCCATCATCGTCAGGGTCCGGGCAATCATCGGGGCCAGTTGGCGAACGTCGTTGGCCTGGTTCGTCACATCGGTGGCGAGGATGATCTGGTCCGCCGTCACCACCGCCTGGGCATTGTACCCCTGGAGATATCCCTTGCGGCTCTTCATGATCCGGCTGTCCGGGTCGCTCACGTTGGCCTTGGCCTCTTCCTTGACAACCGCCTCGGCTGTCTTCGGCTTCCGCCCGCGTTTGGCTTTTCCGTTCGCCTTTTCCTCGGCAATCCGGGCGTTGATCTTCTCCTGCTGCTCGACCCGTTGATGGTCGGCTTCGCGCAAGAGACGTTCATGACAGGAGCGAAGACGGGACAGCCGATCTGACGGCTTCCTCAGCCCGACGGGAACATCGTCACCTCGGCCCTCCCCGAACATCCCGTCCTCGGCGGCATCGATCGCCTCGGCCTCCGACAGCATGGCGGCAACCTCCGCCTCCAGGGACTTCGAGGTCTGGTTCGCCGCAAGCGACGCATTTGCCTTCACCTTGGTCCCATCCAGCGCCACCACGCCCAACCGCACCAGCCCCGCCGCATGACACAGCTTCAGGACCTCCACGAACAGGGTCTCCAGGTCGCCCCGGTGCCGCTTGCGGAACCGCGCTATCACGCTGTGGTCGGGAACCTCGGCGCACACGATCGTCCGAAACCCAGCATCCCGCACGCACAGGCGCTCGATCTTGCGGCTTGAGCGTTGCCCGTTCGCATACGCATAAACAAGGAGACTAACCATCATCCTCGGCGCGAACGGTGGCGCTCCCGACCCACGCTTCCGGTAGTGCGTCTCGAATGCCGATAGATCCATCAAACCCACGGCATCCAGAAGAAGGTGCACGAGGTCTGTGTCCGGAACCCAATCCGCCATGTCCACCGGCAGAAGAAACCGCTGCCTACGATCTGGTTCTCGGTAAAAATTTGCCATCTCCCCCCCCTTCAAATTGCCTCTCCCAACGGAATCAGGACCCCGTCAGTGGGTCAAGCGGAGATCGTCGGTGGAACCGGTGATTCTGCAACAGCCTCCGAGGTGGAGCTGGCCCAGACCTCGGGCAGACGCCGCCCGCGCTTCCTCGCCACCACCGCGGCGAAGGGCCTGTGAGCTTGCTCGGCGGTATCCGGCGGCGTATCGCCATGATGGTTGGCGGCTTCGACGGCGGCCTGTCGGCGCGGCGGCTCCGCGGCTTCCACGCCAGCCGTGCGCACGTCAACGCGCTGATCCAGGCCGCCGGGGCGGACCTGACGGCACGCGCCCGGTATCTCGTGCGCAACAACGGCTATGCCGCCAATGCGGTCGAGAGCTGGGCCGGCAACGTGGTCGGTACCGGTATCAAGCCGTCGGCCCGGGCATCCGACCCGGCGGTCAAGGACCGCCTGCAGCGGCTCTGGCTCGCCTGGACCGACGATGCCGATGCCGATGGGTTGACCGACTTCTACGGCTTGCAGCGCCGGGCCGCGCGCGAGCTGTTCATCGCCGGTGAGATCTTCGCCCGGATCCGTATCAGACGGTTGAGTGACGGGCTCACCGTGCCGTTGCAGATCCAGATGCTGCCCTCGGAGATGCTGCCGCTCGCCGACAACCGATTGCTCGCCAATGGTCACGTCGTGCGCCAGGGCATCGAGTTCGACCGCATCGGTCGCCGGGTGGCGTATCACTTCCTTCGGCGGCACCCGGGCGACCCGACCGATCCAGGGCTCGTCGGCGAGACCGTCGCGGTACCGGCCGACAGCGTGATCCATCTCTACGACCCGGTCGACGCCGGTCAGCTTCGTGGCGCGTCCAGGTTCGCGCCGGCCCTGGTGAAGCTGTTCCTGCTCGACCAGTACGACGACGCCGAACTGGACCGCAAGAAGGTGGCTGCCATGTTCGTCGGCTTCGTGCGCCGACCGGCGCCGGAGCTGAAGGACCCGCTGGAGCACGACGCCCGCGGCGAGCCGCTCCTGCCGCTGGAACCCGGCCAGCTGCAGATGCTCGATGACGGCGAGGACATCACGTTTTCCAGCCCGGCCGATGTCGGTGGCTCCTACGAGGCGTTCCAGTACCGGACCCTGCTGCAGGTATCGGCCGCGTTGGGAATGCCTTACGCCAACGTCACCGCCGACATGCTGAAGGCGAACTACTCGAACACCCGGGCGGCCCTGCTGGAGTTCCGCCGCCGCGTCGAGGCGTTCCAGCACGCCGTCATGGTGTTCCAGTTCTGCCGACCGGTGTGGCGACGCTGGATCGACCTTGCCGGATTATCCGGCACAGCACCCGCCGCTGCGGGAGATCCACCCGTCGGCGCCGACTGGCTGCCACCGCGCTGGGACTGGGTCGACCCGATCAAGGACATCCGCGCAGAGGTCGAGGCGATCGACGCCGGGCTGAAATCGCGCTCGCAGGCGATCGCCGAGCGCGGCTACGACGCCGAGCAGGTCGACGCCGAGATCGCCGCCGACCATGCTCGTGAACAGCGGCTCGGCATTGGCATTGCCAAGGCCGGACAATCTGCATCGACGGTTGGCGCCGATCAGCTCAGCGAAGGCGATAGCGAGGACAATGCGGTCGTTACCGATCAGGCGGCCCGGGGATGAACTTCGCCCTCGATGTCGGCCGCATGCTCGTCTCGCGCCTTCTCCAGGTCGTAGGTCATCTGCATCCCGAGCCAGAATTCGGGCGTGGTGCCGAAGTAGCGGGCGAGGCGCAATGCGGTGTCGGGTGTCACCGCCCGCTTGCCGTTTACGATCTGGCTGATGCGGATCTGCGGGACGCCGAGCGCCTTTGCGAGCATGTACTGACTGAGGGCGAGCGGCTTCAGGAAGTCTTCCTTCAGCACCTCACCGGGGTGGATGGGCGGGAAATCCGGCATCGACCGGCCTCCTTCAGTGGTAGTCGACGATCTCGACGTCATGGGCATCGCCATTCTCCCAACGGAAGCAGATCCGCCACTGGTCATTGACGCGGACGCTGTGCTGACCGGCACGATCGCCGGACAAAGCCTCAAGTCGGTTGCCGGGCGGTGCTCGCAGGTCGTCCAGCATGCGCGCGTTGTGCAGCTGGAACAGCTTTCGGTAGGCGACCCGAACGACATCGTTCGGGATGCCCTTGCGGAACCGGCGCTGCCAAACGGCTTCCGTCGCGACGTCGCGGAACGACTTGATCATCGCTGCCGATAGTATCGCGTTTCGATAGCTATCGCAAGAAATAAGCAGGACGCTCGTCCAACCAGCGCGCAACCGAGTGACCACATGACCGACCTGCCACACCTGGCAGCGCGCCTTTACGGCACGCCGCTCATGATCGCGCGCCCGAAGCTGGCCGTGATCCTGGAGGCGCTCGGCCCTCGACTGGCGGGCGGCTCGTTGCCGATGCCGTCGGGCGCTACTGGCCGTCCGGCGCCGCAGGTCATCGAGCCAGGCATCGCTGTGGTACCGGTGCTCGGCACCCTGGTGCGGCGATCCTCATACCTGGCCGCCGCCTCGGGCCTGATGGCTTATGCCGACATCGGCGACGAGGTCGAAGCTGTCTTGTCGTCCGCTGACGTCCGGGGAGTGCTGCTCGAGCTCGACACGCCCGGGGGCGAGGCGGGCGGGGTGTTCGATCTGGCCGACCGGCTCAGCGAGCTGCAGCGCGCCAGCGGCAAGCCGATCTGGGCGATCGCCGACGAGGCGGCGTTGTCGGCCGGTTACGCGATCGCGTCGGTCGCCGAGCAGATCTGGCTGACCCGCACTGCCGAGGTCGGTTCGATTGGCGTTGTTGCTGTCCACGTCGACCAAAGTGCAGCCGACCGACAGGCCGGTCTTGCCTACAGCTTCGTTCACGCCGGGGCGCACAAGATAGACGGCTCGCCGCATCTGCCGCTGTCGGACTCGGCACGCGCCCGGATCCAGGCCGACGTCGACGCGCTGAACGACGCCTTCGTCGATCTGGTCGCCCGCAATCGCGGGCTCGCTGCCGACGCGGTCCGCCGGACCGAGGCCGCGACGTTCCGGGGCGAGCGCGCGGTTGTCGCCGGACTCGCCGACTGGGTCGGCAACATGGACACCACGCTCGCCGCATTCGCCGAGCGGATCGGCCGGCCGCGATCCATTGCCACCCGAGCATTCCCTGGAGTGAAGGAGAACGCCATGAAGACGGGCTTGCCCGAACAGCTGTCGCCGGCGGCTGAGCCGGCCGCTGTGATCGAACCGGCGACGCCGGTCGTGTCGACCGCCACCACTGCCGCCGATCCCGGCCTGGCCGCGCAGCTCCGCGCCGAGATGGCCGAGCTGATGAGCATAGCCGCCCAAGCGGCCCGCCTCGGCGTCACCGTCGACGCCGCCGAGGCCATGCGCCGCGGCATCGATCCGGCAGCGCTCCGCCGCAGCGTGCTCGACACGCTGGCATCCCGAGACGTCGGCCTCGACATCGTCGCGGCGGCACCCGTCGTCGGGCCGGCGTCGGCTGGCGAGCGCCCCGCACCGTCCGCCGACAGCCCGCTGCTCCGGGCAGCCCGGGCCGCTGCCGCATCCAGCCGGGAGGGCTGATCCATGGCCACTGTCCTGACCGCGCCCGGTGTCCTGGGCGACCTGGTGAAGCGCGAGTTCGACCGCGACTACACCCGAGAGACTGTGACGCTTCGTGCCGGCAGCTCCTATCCGATGGGCGCGGTGCTCGGCCGTGTAACGGCAGACGGCACCTACGCGCTGTCGCCCGCCGCGGTGACCGTCGGCATCGAGGGTGCGGAACTCGCGTCCGCCGTGCTGCTGAACACCACCGATGCGACCGCCGGCAACACCGAGGCCGTGGTGCTCGCGCGCGGGCCCGTCGTCCTCGCCGATGCCACTCTCGTGATGGACGCCTCGGTCGACGATGCGACCAAGCGCGCCGCGAAGCTGGCCGAACTCGCCGCTCACGGCCTCGTCGCCCGCCTGGCCGTCTGAACCCTCATCATTGCGAACCCCGGAGGTCCGACCCGTGACCGTGATCGTCAACCCCTTCGACGGCGGCGGCTACACGCTGGCCGAGATGACGGCGGCCATCCAGCTGCTGCCCAACCGCTATGGAAGGCTTGGGGGCCTGGGCCTGTTCACGCCCGAGCCCATCAGCCAACGCCAAGTCACCGTCGAGCAGATCGAGGGCGAACTCCGCTTGCTGCCGGCCGTGGCTCTTGGGGCGCCCGCGACCGTCGGCTCGCCCGAGACCGCCAGCATGCGCTCCTTCACCGTGCCGCACATCCCGCACAACGACGTGGTGCTGCCCGAGGAGGTCCAGGGTAAGCGAGGTTTCGGGCTCGCCGCTGCCGAGGATCCGCTCGCCCAAGTGATGATGCGCAAGCTCACCCGCATGCGCTGGAAGCACGCCCAGACGCTGGAGTACATGCGGGCCAAGGCGCTCCACGGCATCACGAAAGATGGTGCGGGCCGGACCGTCTACGACTGGCACGCCGAGTTCGCGATCACGGCCAAGTCGGTCGACTTCAAGCTCGGCACCGAGACCACGGACGTGCTCGGCAAGTGCCGCGAGGTGCTGCGCCACGTCGAGGAGAACCTGAAGGGCGAGAGCATGACCAGCGTGCACGCCCTGGTCAGCCCCGGGTTCTGGGACAAGCTGATCGTCCACAAGCGGGTGGAGGAGGCCTACAAGTACTTCGAGGCGAACGCCGGGCTGAACCCGCTTCGCCAGGACCTGCGGACCGGCTTTCGCTTCGGCGGTCTCGCCTTTGAGGAGTATCTCGGCACCGTCACGCTATCGACCGGTCAGACCGAAAGCCTGCTGACGGTCGGCGAGGGCATCGCCTTCCCGATGGGGACGACCGACACCTTCCGGACGTTCTTCGCGCCGGCCAACCTGATGGACGCGGTCGGTACCTACGGGCAGGAGTTGTACGCCTATCAGATCGCCCGGGAGAACGGCACCGGCATCGACGTCTACAGCCAGTCGAACCCGCTGCCGATCGTGAAGCGCCCGGCGCTCGTCGTCCGGCTGTTCAGCTCGAACTGACGCGGGCGGGATCGGCACCATGCCGGGCTGGGACGATCTGGCCGCCATGGTCGGCGGCGCCGCGCGGGACGCGTTCGGCACGACGGTGCTCTACCGGCCGCAGGTTGGCGATCCTGTCACCATCGCCGCCATCTTCCATGCCGAGCATGCCGAGGCCGGGCTCGCTGGCGGCATGCCGGTGACCACGACGGCCCCCGTGCTGGACGTCCTGCTCGCCGACCTGCCGGTCGAGCCGGAGGAAGGCTACACGCTGACGGTCGCCGGCAGCGACTACCGCGTGGTCGACATCCGCACCGACGGCATGGGTGGGGCGAAGCTGATACTGCATCGGGTGCAGCCGTGACCCACCCTCGCAGTCAGATCCGCGCCGCCGTGCGGACGCGGCTCGCCGGTGCGACGCCTCGGACGGAAGCGGGCGAACGCGTACACGTGAACCGCACCACGCCGCTGTTCGCCAAGGCGCTGCCCGCGATCCTGGTCTACGCCTGCGACGAGCGGGTCGACGGCACGCCGGACGGCCCGGGCGGCCCGACACGCCGGATGCTCGATCTCGCCGTCGAGATCATCGCCGCGGGCGAGCAAGCCGACGCCCAGGTGGACCGTATCGCCGCCGAGGTCGAGACCGCCTTCGATGAGGACGACACCCTCGGCCGGCTGGTCGAGTCGATGCGGCTGGTGCGCACCGAGATCGATGTCGACGGTGACGGCGACACACCCATCGTAGTCGCCCGGCTCGGCTATGATGTGGTGTACTGGACGGTGCGAGAGGCGGGAGACGAAGGTGTCGCGCCGACCGACCTCCGGCTGAAGTTATTCTCGCCGTTCGGCCCGCCCGTGGAGCCGGAGTACCAGTCGCTGACCAGCCTGATGCTGCAGGCCTGATGGGCGAGCGGCTCCATCTGAACCGCGACGTCGCCGACATCGAGCGGCGGCTCGGCTGCATGGCACTCTACGGCACCATCGCCGAGGCCGACTACACCACCGCCCGCGTGCGGGTCCGGAGCGGGCCGATCCTCAGCAACTGGCTGCCGTTCCTGACCTCCCGCGCCGAGGGCGACGTCACCTGGCATCCGCCAGAGGTCGGCGAGCAGGTGCTCGTCCTCTGCCCGGGCGGCGAACTGAACCAGGGCTGCGTCCTGGGCGCGCTCTATCGTGCAGCAGCACCTGCGCCGGCCGACCGGGTCGAGGTGTCGACCACGGTGTGGAAGGACGGGGCGTTCGAGCGCTACGACCGGGAAGGGCACCACTACCGCCTCGAGGTGCCGGCCGGCGGCTCGATCACGCTCGCCGTCGGCGACAGCGAACTGTTGATGACCGCCGACAACGTCACCGTCCGGGCGACGCGGATCGACCTGAACCCTTGAGCGCCGACTGTCGCCGCGGACGGGCGCGTTGACGACTGGTTTTTTCGCATGCGTCGAAGGCTTCGACGTCGGTACCGACGGTCAGGGCTTCGCCCGGCGGCTCTGGTAGCGCATCTCGGTTCCGTCCGGATAGGTCACGACGAAGACCGGCGGGAACCGCTCCAGCGTCCTGACCGTGAGGGGGTGACCTGACCGCACCGCCTCGACCAGGCGCGCGTCGCCGACCACGACCAAGCCGTCCTGCGTTTCCAGGGTGTTGTCGGGCGCGATCCCCGTGACCGGCCGGCCCATGAAGCTCAGCGTCTGGTGTTCCACCTTGTATCCTCCCGCGGTCGGGCATGCGGCGAGCGGAACGGCCACGCTTGCGAGTAGGACCAGTCGGCGGCAGCACCGGGCCGCGGCCATAAGATGCGACACCCGGCCGGTACGGCGGTGTCGGCTCGTGGTCATCGGTCAGATGAACCAACTGGTCTGAACGTCGCTGGTCACCACACCGACCAGTTCGATCGACACGTCACCCTCGCTCAGCAGGGCGAATCCCGAGCTGGCGGTGCCGATCACCACCGCGTTGCTGTCGCCGACGTCGATGCGGTCGCCCTCGGCCGAGCTGAAATCGTTGACGGTGTCGGTACCAGTGCCGGTCAGGACGAAGACGTCGCTGCCGGCGCCACCGACCAGGACGTCGTCCCCACGGTTGCCGTACAGGGTGTCGCTGCCGGCCCCGCCGGACAGGGTGTCGGCGTCCTGGCCGCCGAACAGCCGGTCGTCTCCGCTGCCGCCGTACAGCAGGTCGCTGCCGTAGTTGCCGTAGAGCACGTCGCCGCCGTCGCCGCCCGAGATGGTCTCCAGGCCCTCCCGCTGGCGGGATACGCCGTCGGACGCGGAACCGTTGCCGGTCGAGGCCGGGCCGTTGTTCTGGCCGCCGTAAATCGTGTCGCTGCCGGACCCGCCGATCAGCAAGTCGGTCTCGTAGTTGCCGTAGATGAGATCGTCTCCGGCGCCGCCCGAAAGGGTGTCGCTTCCCGAGTAGCCGTACATAACGTCGCTCGCCGAGGTTCCGGAGATGACGTCGGCGGTGTCGCTGCCGGTCATGACGGAGCCGTCGGAATCCGCAGTCCACGCATCGACGAGATCCTTGAAGTCGTCGGTCAGCAGGGTCCCGCCGTTATAGTAGCTGCCGCCGAAGGTATGGACACCGATGACGGTCCGGGTGCCTGTCGTCGAATCGTACCACCACACCGGCGACCCGCTCTGGCCGCCGTAGGTGTCCAGGGTATCTGAGTAGTAAATGTTGTTGCCGAAGGCGAAGGACGCCGTCCCGCCGGCCCAGTACATGTACTCGCCGCCGTAAAGGTCGCCGGGATAGCCGGCGGTGTTCACGTAGGTTCCGGTAACGTCACCGCTGGACACCGCCTGCGTGTTGAACCAGCCTGTCGCGGATCCCAGATCGGTGCCCAGATTGATCACGCCGATGTCGTAGGAGAACGATCCCCCAGTGGATATGTAGCTGTCCGGCACGTGCAGGTCGCTGGACGTGGCCGATCCGAACGGCTCGAGGCTGCCGCTCTGCCCGGGAATCACACGCACCGATTTGGCGTAGCCGTAGGTCGAATCCCATAGCACATGCCCCGCGGTGAGCACGTCGTTCGAACTGATCATGGCGCCAGAACCGGAGGACTCGTAAGTGCCGTTGCCGTCGAAATCCATCTCGATCTTGACCACGGCCGACCACGGGAACCCCGTTGTCGAACTCACCCAAACCCTATCGTCGGTCCCCAGGACGGTCATTACTACCTCGTGGCAGCGATTATTATCGTGGACTCTCGAAGTTGAACCTCGACACCTTCTGATTGTAATTGGAAACCGCTCAACAGTCAATTCCGCTTCGAATGACGGCCGTCTTCGAGCCGATCTGGATGATTGAGGACCCACCGCATCACCAAGGACGGCGCGGGCCGGACCGTCTACGACTGGCACGCCGAGTTCGCCATCGCCGCCAAGTCGGTCGACTTCAAGATGGGTGTCTCAGTTTGAAATCGGGCGCCGTTGACCTTCCGTGCCCGCGCGAGCGCGCCGCTATGATGTGGACGTTGGAAGAAATCGCTGAGACGATTGAGGCGCGCCGGTCGCAACCCGGAAGGCGCCGCCCCTACAAGGAGCGGAACGCTGTATGAGCAAGAATCGGCATACGATCGAGCATCTGAAGGTCGCGTGTCGCCATGTCCAGGAACTCATGGCGGTTGGCGTAACCGAAAACTACGCCATCCGAACTTTGGAACTTCTGTCCGATTTCTACGCAAAGCTGATTCTGGAAGGCCCAGCCGCGCCGCACCACGTCAGTCAGGTTCCGCGCGCGCAGTGGTCTCTTGCAGCGAAGAAGCTGCTCGCGGAGAACCCGGACGCCAAGCCGCGAGACCACTTCCGGGTTGAACACGGAACTCCGAGACGCGGGTTCGCGCGAATGGTGCTGAAACTCTACGAACAAGGAGACCTATCCGAGCAAGCTATGCGTCGGCTGGTTGACCGATACTGGAAGCTGGCTGTGATCATCCTTGATGAAGATGCTGTCCTAGCGCGAGTAGCGCGCTCAATGGTCTACGAGAGGCCAGAAGAGCGCTGGCATGCCGCCGGGATCGTGTTCGGCGACGTCGATCAGTCAATTTCAAACTGAGACACCACCGACTTCAAGCTCGGCACCGAGACCACCGACGTGCTCGGCAAGTGCCGCGAGGTCCTGCGCCATGTCGAGGAGAACCTGAAGGGCGAGAGCATGACCAGCGTGCACGCCCTGGTCAGCCCCGGCTTCTGGGACAAGCTGATCGTCCACAAGCGGGTCGAGGAGGCCTACAAGTTCTTCGAGGCGAACGCCGGCTTGAACCCGCTCCACCAATATCTGCGGACGGGCTTCCGCTTCGGCGGCCTCGCCTTTGAGGAGTATCTCTGCACCGTCACGCTCTCGACCAGCCAGACCGACAGCCTGCTGACGGTCGGCGAGGGTATCGCCTTCCCGATGGGGACGACCGACACCTTCCGGACGTTCTTCGCGCCGGCCAACCTGATGGACGCGGTCGGCACCTACGGCCAGGAGCTGTACGCCTATCAGATCGCCCGCGAGAACGGCACCGGCATCGACGTCTACAGCCAGTCGAACCCGCTGCCGATCGTGAAGCGCCCGGCGCTCGTCGTCCGGCTGTTCAGCTCGAACTGACGCGGGCGGGATCGGCACCATGCCGGGCTGGGACGATCTGGCCGCGATGGTCGGCGGCGCCGCGCGCGAAGCGTTCGGCACGACGGTGCTCTACCGGCTCGAGAGAATCGACCTGAACCCTTGAGGCGCCCATGCCCGCCGTCGCCCGTCTCGCCGATCTCTGCACCGGTCACGGCTGCTGGCCACCGCGCCCCAATGCCGAGGGCAGCCCGGACGTCTTCGTCAACCTCCGGCCGGCGCATCGCCAACGAGACGCCTGGCTGCCGCACACCTGCCCGGACATTCCGGAGACGCACGCGAGCGTGCAGGCCGCCGGCAGTCGCACGGTTTACGTCAACGGCCGCCAACTGGCGCGTATCGGCGACCCCGTCGCCTGCGGGTCGGCGGTCGCGACCGGCAGTCCGGACGTCTTCGCGGGAGACTGATAGTTGCAAGGCTTGGATGCCACCACCGGTGCCGCGCTCGCCGGCATCGACCATCTGCGCCAGTCGATCCGCGACATCCTGACCACGCGCATCGGGACCCGGGTGATGCGCCGGGACTACGGCTCGGATCTGCCGGGACTGATCGACCGACCGATGTCGCCGGGGCTGCGTGTGGAGATCTTCGCTGCTACCGCCCGGGCACTTCGACGGTGGGAGCCGCGAGTTCGCGTCGAGCGGATCGCGGTCACCGAGGCGGTGCCGGGGCGCGTGACCATCGAACTCGTCGTCCGGCACCTGCCGGGTCGATCCGCCCGGCCTCGATGTCAGCCTGCAGGCGACGCAGCGCCGGTCGCTCCAGCGTGCCGCCGGAGAAGCCGCCGTCGTCATAGCGGCCCGGCAACGCCACCCAGCCCTCCGACTTCTGGCTGGCAATGTAGGCGGCGCAGGCATCGCGCTGGGCGTCCAGGCTGTTGAACGCCATGTCGAGGCCTTCTTCGGAAGACTTACGGGTATAGATGGCGCAGCGCTGGCGGCGCGGCAGAATCGCGACGGGTTCCTGAGAGCGGCTCATCGGTCGTCCCTCCGGGCTTCGCGCAGTCCGAAGAAGCGGTAGCCGTTCCATTGTGTGCCGGTGATCGCCCGCGCCGCCGCCGACAGCGACTTGAATTTCCGCCCCTGCCAGTCGAAGCCGTCCTTCATCACGGTGACGCTGTGCTCCATCCCGTCCCATTCCCGGATGAGACGTGTTCCGACGACCGGGTTGCGGGAATCCGCGATGATCGACTTGCGCCCGATCCTGCCCTCGATTTCGTCGGCCAGCAGGTCCAGCGTCCGCCGCGTCTCGCGCGAAAGCCCGCCGAGGGTCAGTTCCTGGATCCGGTAGCCGAGCCTCAGCTCGAGGTAGCCACGGCTGTTGTTGGGTGCGGGCGTGTCGAAGATGGTATTCCACTTCGCTTTTAGCTCGATCACCGTCATCCGTTTGAGTGCCGCAAGCTGCATGACCACGCTCGCATTCGCCGCAGCGAATTCGCCCGGCCGCCCCGGCGGGGGATCAATCTTTCTCTTTGTTCCTGGCATCATCGCCCTCCAACTCGGTTGCTCGGTTTGCGACGACCAACACGGCGTTTGAGGGCGAAAATGTCGAATGAACTGTCTTTGCCGGCGGCAGATAAAGCACTCGACTGTTGGGGCAGAATACGCCTCAGCCCCTCAGCGAGGATGCTGGCGAGTGCATCGAGGCGTTCGTCCGCCGACAGACGGGCGGGCAATAGAGGGTTCGGACCGGATTGGGCGTCTTGCATGAGACCGTTCGCAACAAGAGATGATCAGCGAACGGTAATCGCGAACTATAAACAATCAAGAATAATCAAGGTGTTATCGTGACAGTGCGGAACCATTAGAAAACTTGCGTAGGGTTCGCGTGGCACCGAAGCGTCTTGTTGTACGTCCCGGGGCTATTCGCCTCGAATCAAGCTGCAGAAATCAGGTGTGCCCGTAACTTTGACAGCCGATGCATTTTCTCTTCGGCGGAAACACCCCAGGCTCATAACCTGAAGGTCGTAGGTTCAAATCCTACCCCCGCAACCACCTTTGCCGAACGCGTGAACACGCCAAGAACGCCCGCCTCGCCAGAGGCGGGCCTCTTGCTGTGCGCCGCCTCGATCATCCCGGCGATCGCACCGATCAACGCGACCGGGCGCGAGCCGTCGTCGGCCTTGGGGCCGATATCGACGCGCTCGATCAGGCCGCGCAGGATGTCCAGGGCCTCGGTGCGCAGATCCTCAGCCCGCAGGGCGTCTTGCAGATCGCCAACCCGGGCGGCGTAGAGCTTGGACAGGTTCGGGTGCAGGATCGGGGCGGCAGCCGGGGTCGCGGCGATCACCGACTCCAGCCTGGCTTTGTCCTGTTCCAGCGCCTCTACCTTGGCCTTGATACCGGTGGTCCGCAGACCGTCGGCGATCGCGTCGTAAAGCCCGTTGAGCTTGCGCTCGACGGCGGCAAGGTCCTTGTGGTGTGCGGACTGGGCTACGACATCGACGCGCCGTTGACGCTCGACCTCGGCGTGGAACTCGGTAATGAACGCCTCGACCAGTTCCGGGGCCATCAGATTGCACTTAAGTGCATCGAGGATCCGGCCTTCGAGCTCGGAGCGCCGGATCGAATGGGTGTTGGTGCAGCTTTTAGAACTGCGTGCTCGCGAGCATCCCAGATAGTCCTGTCCGATCGATGCGAAAGCGTCGCCGCAGGTGGCGCAGAACACCATCCCGGTGAGGAGGTGTTTTGCCCGACGGCGTTCCCAGAACCGGCTCTCCCGGAGCTTCCTGACCGGCTCCGACGTCCGGATGCCGGCCTGACGGGCTTTGACGCAATCCCAGAGCGCATCGTCGACGATCCGCAGGTCGGGTACGTCCTTCACGATCAGTTCGCTGGCGTCATTGACCCGCGATACCCGTCGGCCCGACGTCGGGTCCTTGATGTAGCGTTGCCGGTTCCACACAAGGCGGCCGACATAGAGCTCGTTGTTCAGGAGTCCGGTGCCCCGGGTGATGTGGCCCCGGATCGTGGTGTCCCGCCAGAGACCGCCGCTGGGTCCCTGAATGCGCTCGTCGTTCAGGGCCTGGGCGACCTTGCGCGGCGAGTGTCCGGCGGCGAACAGTTCGAAGACCCGCCGGATGACGGCGGCCTGTCCGGTGTTGACGGTGCGCTGGCCGCGGTCGGGCTCGCCGTTGGCGTCGACGGCCTTTACGACATCGTAGCCGTAGGAGTTGCCGCCCCCGGAGCAACCGTCCTCGACGCGACCTCGCAGGCCGCGGCGGGTCTTATCGGCGAGGTCCTTCAGGAACAGCGCGTTCATGGTGCCCTTGAGGCCGACGTGCAGTTCACTCACCGGTCCTTCCGACAGGGTGACGATCGCGACGCCGTCGAATTTGAGCTGCTTGTAGATCTGCGCGACGTCGGCCTGATCGCGGCTCAGCCGGTCCAGCGCCTCGCACACCACGACATCGAAGCACCCGGCGCGGGCGCGCTCCAGGAGTTGCTGCAGCCCCGGCCGGACCATCGACGCGCCGGAGATGGCGCGGTCGGCAAACTCGCCCGCCGGCTCCCAGCCCTCGCGTTCGAGGCGCAACCGGCACAACCGCAACTGATCCTCGATCGAGGCATCGCGCTGATTGTCGGAGGAGTACCGTGCGTAGATGGCAACCGTGGTCACAAGGGCTCCTCTTCTCCGCTTCCGCGGGACGAGGCCATAGCCCTCCTTGGCGCCGGCCGAATATCGATCTGATTGCCCATACTACGCTCGGGCTTTCAGGAGTCTATGTCGTCATCGGCGAGACGCCGCTTGAGCGCGGCGATGCTGGCGCCGAACCGCCGCGATGCCGACATGCCGTTGGCCATGTTGTAGTGCTTCTGGCTGGTCGCCAGGGTGGTGTGGCCGAGCACACTCTTGGTGATGCCGATGTGCTCGGGATCCTCGATCGCCACGCTGGTCGAGGCACAGTCCCGGAACAGGTGCGGAAACAGCGCCCGAGGGTACCGTTTGCCGGTCAATTGGCGGACAACCAAATACAGTCCGCCTGCATCCAACGTCGCGCCGTCCATAGCGATCCACAGCGATCGCGGGTCCGGACCGGTCGCCCGATCCCGAAGACGCGGCCTCACGGTGGCAAGATAGACGTCGAAGCGTTCGGTCAGGTCTTCGATCACCGTCTGCTCCAGAACCCGACGGGACTTGGTTGCCGAAGGCTTGAAGCTGAACCGATAGCGGCTCCCGCGGCGAACGATCGTCTGGCCCAGGACCAGGTTCGACAGATTCCCCCGCCGGATCGGGTGTGCCGCCAGGAAGCTGATGATCAGGCCATTGCGATACTGCAACGCGCCGTGGACCGGCGCATCAACCCGCTTGGCGGCCTGGTCCATCAGTTCCTGACCGTGCTGATACAGATCGGCACTCGGGATCACCCGCGCGGCCTTGTTGCGAACCGACGGGGCGTTGTTCGCATAGTGCCGAGCCAGGTGATCGAGCCAACGGAAGTTCGTGGTTTCCTCCATCGCCCGCAATGCCCTGTGCAAGCCGGAGATCGCGATACTCACCGTATTGCCGGCGACATGCCCGCTCAGGCGTTCGGCGAACGCGTCGACCCGCTCGGCCGTAACCCGAGCGGCCGGCCGCACCGACCGATCGAGGATCTCGTTCTCGTCCAGCCAGGCCAGCCAGCTTCCGTAGCTGTGCTCGGCGATTCCGATGGTCGACGGCCGCCAACTCGAGGCCCATCCCGGTTCGTCCAGGCGGGAACCGGATATCGTCGCGCGTGCCCACAGCTGACGATCGATGCTGGGCCAGTCGGCGACCTTCATCGGGAGAACGTTCGATGTCGTCATAATCTTACACCAAGTCCTGGCCGAAGAAGCCGTCGTCGCGACCCCGGATCCGCAGGACGGTGCTGTCGTGGAACCGTTGAATGGCGGCGTCGGTCTCGGTACCAGCGTAGAAGTTGACCGTCGTTTCCAGGCGCTTGTGACCGCAGAGCCGACGCAGGGTCTCGTAGTCGCCCGGATGTTCGCGCAGGTGGTTCATGCAGGCGAAGTGCCGGAACAGGTGCGCGTTGAAGTCGACCCCGAGGTGACGCTTCAACCCGACCCGAACCAGGCGCCCGAGACTGCCCGGTGTCATGAACCCGTCCACCTCGCCGGGGAACAGGGCGTCGGTCGGGGTCTTCATCAGCAATGGGCGGAACCGGTCTACATACAGGCGCACCAACGCCGCCGACTCCGGCGGCAGCAGGTGATGCAGGTCGACCGAGTTCTTGACCTCCGGTGTCGGGATGGTGATCCGGATGTCGCCGTCCTGGCTGGTCGGCCAGACGATGTGTTTGGCGAGATCAAGGTTTGCCAGGTTGAACCGCCGGATCGGGGCCATCAGCAGGATCTCGACGCAGACGGCGAGCCGCATATCGACGGCGTGGCCGTAGTCGATATCGTTCAACTTCCGCAGGGCGTCGGCGATGCGCGCTGGCAGCGTGTACATCGCCAACAGCGCCTGCTCGTCGTCGAAGATCGACAGCCGCTCCCGGTTCTCACGGGTCATGCCGATCTGCGGGCGACGGCACCGTCGGGAGAACTTGATCAACGTGCCGAGGTGAGCGTCGTCGAACTCCAGGAACCGGGCGATCGACACGAAATCGTGCGAGTACTGGCAGGCGCTCGGCGAGGCGATGTCGGCATCACCCCAGACCATGTCCAAGAGCTTTTTGACATTGTCCGTGGTCAACAGTGCCTTGATCGAGGTGACGCTGTCGGCCGGCAGACCACCGCGGATCAGAAAGCCTGCCGCGCGACGCAGATTGTCGATATGGCCTTTGACCGTGGTGGGCCGCAGAGCCCGGACCATGACATCGTCGAACTTGCCGGGCTTGATGCGTCGGGCTGCGTAGTCGTCGACGTCGGCCGCGAAGGAGGCCGGCAGCGCGTCCCACGGCACGGTCACGATCTTGCGCCGGCACCGGGTCGGCACCGCCGTACCAACCCAGCCTTCGATCTGGACGACGGCAGCATTCCAGGCCCGGCGCGCGTCAGCCGCCGTGAAACCAGGATTCTTTGCCAGCGAGAACTCGGTGAGTTCGCCCTCGAATGTGCTGAACGTCGCGTCGTCGACATCGGCGGCATCGATGCCGTCGCGCGAGCACCAACGGGCGAACCGCGACAGATGCGCCTTGGTATCGAGGGTCTCGGCGCGATCCATCTGGTCCTGCCAAACCGGTGACAGGGCGCAGCGTTGGCGCGCACGGATGGTCAGCACGCCGATATCGGCCAGCGCCCGGTCGATCAGGCTGCGGATATTTGCCCAGCGGGGTTTGCTGATCCCGGCGAGTTGCGGGCTTGCCTTGGCGACCAGGATCCGCAGAACCTGCGGATCGGCGTGGATCGATGCGGCCGGCTGCCGGGCGGCGGTGGCGAACGCCTTAATGGCGGACCGCAACTCGTAGATCTGGTTCTTGTTCCAGGCCGGCAGGAGTTCGCTGGAACGCGTCCGAACGTCCTCCATGGTTAGGTACTCGGTCATGCTGGGGGCTTCTCGTGAAGCCGTGACTTTCCCTGATTTGGACTGGTGATGACTGTGTGTGATCGTGGTCATTTCTAGTGAAAACCTCCGGGTAGATTTATTCCGTAAAGAAACCTAGGGGTTATCACTAGGGCTGTCGGAGTGTTCGTCTGCAGTAGACTGGCGGTTACTGGAACAGCCCGCCGGACCGGTGGCGGTTGGCGAACGCCTCCAGGTCGGTGAGGGCGATGCGGACCGCGCGGCCGAACCGGTGGTGCGGCAGGTCGCCGGACTCAACGGCCCGGTAGATCGTCTTCGTGGACAACTGGAGAGCCGTCGCCGCTTCGACGACGGTCAGCAGCTTCTGCGATTGCGTGGTCATGGTCGGCACTCCGCATGAGATTGCGAGCGACCGCCCGTCCGAGGCAGCGAGCGAACGCGATCATGGCCGGATGGCTCCGGGTGATCGCAGGATCCTGCTTGTCGGTAGCTGAGGTCGGGCGTCGCTTCATGCGCTCAATTGGCGGGAGCGATGTCGCTATCCGAAACTTTTAGTCACTTGGTGGGACGCGCCGTGTACCACCGGGTCCGAAGCGGACCCCCGAGGTCCACGAGGGACCCCGGGGACGCTCGCTCAGACGGAGTCGGCTGAGGCGTCGTTCGCCGGTGGTTGCTTCTGCTCGAACTTGATCTCGACCGAGTGCTGCGGGCCGATCAGGTGGCCGTACTGGTCAAGAGCCTGCTTGGCCACCATCACCGCCATCTCCCGATTGGCGCAGTCGATCAGGGTGCAGGTCGATACTGGTTTTGGAATTTGCTCATCCTGATTGTTGGACGAGTAGGTCACGTAGACCCGCCAGACGAAATCGGTCTTCAGCTTGTTTTCTGTCAATCGGCGCGGGAACGGGACCCCGGATCGGCGTGCAAAAGGGGCTCTGTCTCACTTTTGATGATGTCGCTCGCTATGACGCCCCGACGAGGCGCGCCTGCAGCAGATCCAGTTTCCCTCGACCGTACATCTGGCGCTTCACCAGCTTGAGCTTGGTGATCTGCCCCTCGGTCTGGCCGTTGGACCACGGCGAGGTGATTGCGGCACTGACGGCGGCGATATCCTTGAGGATCCCGTTGGCGAACGAAGCGACCAAGCTGGAGCGGGCCCGCTCCAGCCAGGGCGCGAGGTCGGCCAGCGACTTCTTGCGTACCATGGCCTGGAAGGATGCGATGATCTCTCGTGCCCCTACCAGAAGCGGCACGCCGGCCTCGATCGCCGCGACGGTAACGGTGTCGGAGCTGGAGAGGTTGTCGCGCCCGATGGTCATGAGCCGCGCGATCGTGCGAGCTGACGGCGCCCGGCTGAGGGCTCCGGCGTCGAGCTGTTCCGACCGTCGTCGGCGTGCCGCCCATTCCGTGACCACCCGAAGGCAGCCGCGGAACCCCTGGCTCTTGAGGCACCGCCATAGCTCGGCACCGTTGTGTTGTCCGGCGGCCCACTGGGCGTCGAGCCATGGCAGGTACAGCTCGAGCGAGTTCTACCGGACGCGGAACACATCCGAGCGCTGACCGCGCAGCACCTTACGGACGACGCCGCGGCTGCGGCCGGTGCGACGGACGATCTCCTTGATCGCGAGACGATCCTCAAGATCGAAGAACCCTGGCTGTCCGACCATTCAGCGCCTCCCATCGACGACGCCTCGATGGAATCACGCACACGGCCTCCATGCCAGCCGGTTCTGCAAACCGTCCAAGAGGGTTTGGGGATATCCCCAAGGACAGGCTTATGCCGGACGATCATCAACGGATCGAGGTTATCACCGGTGCGGTGCGGCGGCGCCGGTGGACGACGGAGCGGAAGCTCCGGATCATTCGGAGAGCTACGCCACGGGACTGACGATCTCGGAAGAGGCACGACGTAACGGTGTTGCTGCCGACCTGTTGTTCCGATGGCGACGCTCATGCATAGACGCACCGATTCTAACGTCGGACCGGAGCGCTCGACTCATCAGTCGACATTAGGTCCCTGGTTTCAGTGGATCCCAGCGCTCCATCGCCGCGTAGGCGGCTTGTTGCGGGAGCACCGGACGATCGCAGTTAACGATTTTTCGGGCATGAAACCAAAACAGGTACCGGCAGCCATCGAGTGGAATGGGGTCGCGAAAGCTGGGATCGTGCTGGTAGCGAACACGATTAACATGATCTGCGGGACCGGGCGCATATCGCGTAAAGTACGACCCGATCACCTCGAAGCCATTGGCGGTATAGAGCCTGTTGCTGAATGAGTCTGGCTTGACGGCATGAAGCAGCTATCCGGTGATTTTGCCCTCAGACGGCATTTTTCTTGTCCAATTGCTTCAGTTCAAGAGCCATTTTCCACCCTTTCTTCCTCTGCGGACGGACTCCGAGTGTAGTTTTTTGATGTTGTGGGCGGCGCAGTGCAGGTTCCATTCACCCTGGGTCTCCTGCTCCCCGCGCATCATGAATCCGTCTGCGCCCTGGGTCTCCTTCATTTGCCCGAACACCGGTTCCACGGTCTGGCCGCGCAGCCGGTAAAGTTTTCGGCCCCGTTGGGTCAGGAGCTTACGCTCCATCTGGTCACGGGCACTCATGTCCCTGGGTATACGGCCCCGGGGTGGTGGAGCATCACGCATCGCCTTGCGCTGCTTCCAATCCTTAGTGGTGGCGATCAGGTATTCGCATTCCGCTGTTTCCGTGGCCGCGTTCTCGTCAGACCAATAGCCCGCGTCAAACAGGCCAACCCCCAGCACCGCCTCGTCGCCGGTCACCGCCTCCATCATCGTCAGGGTCCGGGCAATCATCGGGGCCAGTTGGCGAACGTCGTTGGCCTGGTTCGTCACATCGGTGGCGAGGATGATCTGGTCCGCCGTCACCACCGCCTGGGCATTGTACCCCTGGAGATATCCCTTGCGGCTCTTCATGATCCGGCTGTCCGGGTCGCTCACGTTGGCCTTGGCCTCTTCCTTGACAACCGCCTCGGCTGTCTTCGGCTTCCGCCCGCGTTTGGCTTTTCCGTTCGCCTTTTCCTCGGCAATCCGGGCGTTGATCTTCTCCTGCTGCTCGACCCGTTGATGGTCGGCTTCGCGCAAGAGACGTTCATGACAGGAGCGAAGACGGGACAGCCGATCTGACGGCTTCCTCAGCCCGACGGGAACATCGTCACCTCGGCCCTCCCCGAACATCCCGTCCTCGGCGGCATCGATCGCCTCGGCCTCCGACAGCATGGCGGCAACCTCCGCCTCCAGGGACTTCGAGGTCTGGTTCGCCGCAAGCGACGCATTTGCCTTCACCTTGGTCCCATCCAGCGCCACCACGCCCAACCGCACCAGCCCCGCCGCATGACACAGCTTCAGGACCTCCACGAACAGGGTCTCCAGGTCGCCCCGGTGCCGCTTGCGGAACCGCGCTATCACGCTGTGGTCGGGAACCTCGGCGCACACGATCGTCCGAAACCCAGCATCCCGCACGCACAGGCGCTCGATCTTGCGGCTTGAGCGTTGCCCGTTCGCATACGCATAAACAAGGAGACTAACCATCATCCTCGGCGCGAACGGTGGCGCTCCCGACCCACGCTTCCGGTAGTGCGTCTCGAATGCCGATAGATCCATCAAACCCACGGCATCCAGAAGAAGGTGCACGAGGTCTGTGTCCGGAACCCAATCCGCCATGTCCACCGGCAGAAGAAACCGCTGCCTACGATCTGGTTCTCGGTAAAAATTTGCCATCTCCCCCCCCTTCAAATTGCCTCTCCCAACGGAATCAGGACCCCGTCAGTGGGTCAAGCGGAGATCGTCGGTGGAACCGGTGATTCTGCAACAGCCTCTTTAGTAATCGTAAAAAAGCGTTGGCGAGAGTTGATAAAAGCCGTGGTTTGGCCAATTGTTGGTCGGCGCCGCGTGAATGATCTCACCGCCTAATTCACACATCTGTACTAAATTCCACAATGCGTTCGGAACATGGAACACGTGCTCGATAGTGCCAATTTCAATTACCGTCCCGAACTGCCTGCCAATCTTCGAATGCAGTTCGAGATCATTGAGGTCACCAATCAGATCGGCACCGTCATGATCAGAAATATCCAGTGCATGAATTTTACCAAAACCCAATGCCAAGAGGACAAATCTTGGATCCACGAATCGTCCTTGTGATGTTCTTTGTGTCTTTATATAATTATTAGAATTGATGAGCTTAGATATTTCAACAATATTGTGCCTAAATCCTAATATATTATTGATTGTTTTGCAATAACCGAATTTTTCAAGTTCAGAAACGATGTCATCGACATCGACTTGAAAGCTTATGAGTCCGATTTGAACCACCGATCCCTTTGATCGGCACCGACGAAGGTGGTCTATCACATCAGGCAATGCGTCACGTCGGATACCCATTCCACTCCCCTCAAGAGACTATCCATCTTGGCCGCTTCGGTATCAGTTCCGAGCGCAAGCTTATTCCAATCGTCCGTCAGCCATTTATGATCGAAGTACCATCTCGCCTTTCGGCCCACCGTGGGTGTCGCTATCGTGCAAGCAGTATTGCCCGTATCATGGACTCTCAAATGACATACTATGTATTTACCGACCGTGAGAACCTGATCAGATGCCTACCCGAGAACGCGGTCGGTGCCGAAGTCGGGGTGTTCGCGGGTGAGTTTGCGGCCTCAATCCTAGAAGGCGCACGGCCTAGTGGTGAAAATCAAACGGGTGAGTCCGTCTGGATCGGCAGATTTCCGCCATGCGTTTGCTGATGCACGGGTTTCATCTGTCTGATTCCCACCACTAGCGAACTGCACTTGATCGATGCGTGGCGGTTCGTCGGCTATAACTGGCGCGATCTTCCCCCACAGGTGCCAGAAACCCAGCATGCGGCGTTCGTTCGCTACCTGAAAGCAGCCGAGCCGGCTTGGCAATCGCAAGATCCGAGCGACGGCCTTGCGATGCTCTATGAACGGGTCCAAAGCCGGTTTGCCGAGGATGCGCGGGTCCGCATCGTACGAGGTCTTTCGTCCACCATTTTGGCGGGCTATCCAGACGGATTTTTCGACTTTCTCTACGTCGACGCAGATCACGATTATCACTCGGTGCTGTCGGATCTCTGGGCGGCGCGACGTACGCTCAGACCAGGCGGGCTGATCTTGGGACATGATTTCGACATGGATAGGCGGCACCAATGGTCCAACCACAACGTGATCGAGGCGGTGATGAGTTTCTGCAAGAACAGCGGCTTTCGGCTCATAGCGCTCACCGGCGATCTCGGGAGCACGTTCGTGCTGGGCGAGTATCCTGACTCGGATTCGAGTGCTGCATTCTTGACACGACTGATTGCCCTGCGAGCCCCGATCGTCGATATTCCTCAAGAGATTGCGTGGAACTACCGTCGTCAGTTAGTGCGCGGCGAAAACGGTCGAGCAATCGCAATCCCGTCCTTCCGGTCGTGACACGCATCGATGACGGCGTTCACACTCTGTGCAGTCGGGTTCAGGGGAGCAGCCACGGTTGAAGCGCTCGTTGCGTCCAATGTAATCCCGGCGCGACTCATCTCCTATCCTCAGAAGGGCGACCCGTCGCGTGCTTTCGAGCAGATCAAATTGATCGGACTCCGATACGGTATTCCGTTCGTGCGTGCAGCAACTCCGGCTTTCGCTGACGATGAGTGGGTGATGCTCGTCGGCTGGCAGTACCGAGTCGAACCGGTGACCGACCGCACCATCGTGTTCCATGACTCTCTGCTACCACGCTATCGGGGCTTCGCGCCGACCGCGACCGCCCTGATCAACGGCGACTGCGAGATCGGTATAACGGCAATCCGCCCTGTGGAGGCAGTGGACGCTGGACCGATCCTTGGTCAGCGGAGGTGGATGGTTGAATATCCGATCAGGGCGCGCGCCGCACTTGAGCGACAGGCCGTGGCAACCGCCGATCTGGCCGGCAACCTCCTGCACGAAATCGTAAATGGAACCCTGATGACCACCGAACAAGATCCCATGGCGGCGACTTACTCGCTGTGGCGCGACGAACAGGACTATTTCATCGATTGGACGCGGTCAGCTGAGACCATCTGCCGGACCATTGACGCTCTCAGTTACCCGTTCATGGGGGCCCGGACCCGGATTGATGGACGGGAGGTAATCGTTGATGAGGCGCGGATCGTTGACGATCTGGTCTTCGAGCGTCGCGACATTGGGAAAATCTGGTCGCTCGATCCGGATGGACCAATTGTTGTTTGCGGCAGAGGATGCTTGCGTGTCACTGCTGCCCACTCGACGAAAGGGGAGCCGTTCATATTCAAGCGCTTGCGTAGCCGATTGACGTGACCGATTCGCCGTTCTAGGGAGCCGTAGGCACGCTCGGCAAGACGCTCAGCGCAACCGCATAGAGAGGTGACTCTGTGTCCGACTATAGTATCCCGTTCAACCGGCCAATAACGTCGGCCGGGAATACGAGAACATTGCCGAGGCTGTACGAGGTGGCGTTCTCTCGGCGGGAGGACCATTTAGTGCGCGCTGCGAGCGGTTGCTGGAGGCGATGGTAGGGTCACCTCGGGCGATCTTGACGCACACGTGCACTGACGCGCTCGAGATGGCGGTATTGCTCGCAGGAATCGGCCCCGGCGACGAGGTGATCATGCCATCCTTCACCTTCGTGTCGGCTGCGACGGCAGTTGTCCTGCGCGGTGGTGTGCCGGTGTTCGTCGATATCAACCCGGTTAGCCTCAACCTCGACCCCGCCGCGGTGGAAGGTGCGATCACCGATGCAACGAAGGCGATAATCACCGTTCACTATGCCAGCGTTGGAACTGGCATCGATCGGCTCGTGACACTCTGCCAGCGACACGGTCTGATCCTGATTGAAGACGCCGCCCACGCGGTCGGTGCGACCTTCGAAGGCCAGCCATTGGGTAGTTTTGGACAGATGGCGACTCTGAGTTTTCACGAGACCAAGAACGTGATCTCCGGCGAAGGTGGGGCGTTGTTGATCAACGATCCGGAACTGATCGCTCGAGCTGAGGTGATTTCTGACAAGGGCACGGACCGCGCCCGCTTCGAACGCGGCGAGACCCAAAAGTATGTCTGGCAGGACGTGGGATCGTCATTTCGTGCAAGCGAATTGACGTCGGCCTTCCTGTTAGCGCAACTGGAGGAGCAGGACGCTATTGTCGCCCGACGACGAGAACTCTGGGCACGTTACCACATCGCGCTCGAGAGCCATGAGATTCGGGGCGGTTTGTTGCGGCCGAACATCTCGCAGTCATGCGGTACGAACGGCCACATCTACTATGTTCTTCTATCAGACGAAGATAAACGGCGGACACTGATTGACGGCCTGAAGGCGCAAGGCATCCACGCGGTCTTCCACTATGTGCCATTGCATGACAGCCCAGCCGGTCGTCGCTATAGCCGGACCGCGGGATCTATGGCTCACACCGTGTCGATCGCGTCGAGGATTCTGCGCTTGCCTATGCACCTCGGTCTGACCAATGTTGCTGTCGACCGCGTCGTCACCGCCCTGGGCGAGACGCTCGGCAAACCGTCAGATGGTTGATCGATGACAGGCGTCGGTGGCTTTGACGTCTTTTTACCGGGACGCCGCGTCCATTTCGACGATGCCGCCCATAGTGCGTCTCAGCCTACAGCGCGTCATGGATTGAAGGCAGCTCTCGACGCGGTCCTGCACGAGGCCTGCATCCGATCAAGCCATCGCGATATTCTGCGCACGATGGCGTCTATCGCCGGAGCAAACTCCCTCTTTCGGCACTATGCGGCGACGCGGCTGATGGTGGGGCTGTTTTCCCAAGATTCTCGGGGCTTAAGAACAAGTCGATTAGCTATTTTAGTTGTTTCTATTGGGCTGATGGATGCTCAGAATTATAAACATTCAATAATTCTTAGATTTATCCTTTGTTTATCGGGGGTTTGTATAAAAAATAGTGATATATCCAATGTTCCTGAATTACTTGAAGCTATATCACTGCAGTTGATCAGCAATCGTCAATTGACTAAAAGCATCAATCCGACAATAATGGGTGTAATCGCGACGTTTTGCAGGTTGGCCTCACCAAGTATTGATCTCAATCCTCGTCTTGTTGATATGTGTACGCTGGCGCACGGGGACCGCAATGATATCTCTTGGCCACTTGCCCTGAGATTCGGATTGTTCCTTTCGCAGACTTCTGACCGGTGTTCGCTCACCAAGGCCGACCTCTGGCGCGCCATCGTTGCAACCGGCCTTGCCGCCGGCCTTCGCGATCGAAATCACCGGCAGAATGAATTGTTGGAGAGGGCACAGGCAGCCTCACCGCAGATGTTCGCAATCGCCCTCCAAGTTGAACTTGAGGATGATCCTACCGGCTT
>ABHC01000018.1 GCA_000171835.1 alpha proteobacterium BAL199
GAATATCGCCTCTTTTGAAATCCGAGTGGGTAGCGGCTGTCGAGCTGGGGCCTGACGACGGGCCTGCATCGATCCCTTTGTTCGACCGGCGAGACCATCCCCTTGTCCCCCCCCTGCAACCCCCAGCGTGCCAGGCGGGGATCGGCGGTCAAGGATGGCCGGAGGCCACCGCGCAGCGGCGCGAAGCGTCCTTGATGGCCGATCCCCGCCTGGCCATGCTGGGTGCAGGTGGGGCTCTGGAGGCGAGTGCGGGGCATGCAGAACCAACTCTTCGAGGTGGCCTTGGGCATTGCCGAGCCGTGGTACGTCAACGGCGTCGACTTCGACGCGGCCGAGAAGACCCTGACGATCGGTGTCGATTTCGTCGCCGGGACACGGTTTCCGGCGGCCGGCGTGGCAGGCGTGCATCCGGTCCACGACACCCAGATCAAGCGCCTGCGGCATCTGAACTTCTTCCAGCACGAATGCTTCCTGGAGGTCAGAACGCCTCGCGTGAAGCTGCCCGACGGGCGGGTCGTGCAGGTCGAGCCCGAGTGGTTCGGCAAGCTCGCCGGCTTCACCCTGCTGTTCGAGGCGCTGGTGCTGGCCATGGCCCGGCAGATGACCTTTGCCGCCGTGGCCAAGCTGGTCGGCCTGTCCTGGCATCGCGTCCATGCGATCTGTTCGCGCTATGTCGATCTCGCCCTGGCCGAGGCCGATCTGTCGACGGTGACGGCGGTGGCGATCGACGAGACCTCCTGCCGGCGCGGCCACAACTACCTGACCATCGCCGCCGATATGGATGAGCGCAAGGTGGTGTTCGTCACCGAAGGCAAGGACGCCAAAACCATCACCCACTTCGCCGAATACCTGGCCGAGCACAAAGCCATGCCCGAGCAGGTCCGCTCGGTGAGCATCGACATGTCGCCGGCCTTCATCAAGGGCGTGGCCAGGCAGTTGCCCAACGCGCGCATCACCTTCGACAAATTCCACGTCGTCGCCCATGCGTCCGCCGCCGTCGATCAGACCAGGCGCATCGAGCAGCGAACCGATCCGAGCCTCAAGGGGCTGCGCTGGAAGCTGCTCAAAGACCGCGACCGGCTGACTGACGAGGGCCGGGCCGACCTTGACGCGTTGATCGCTCAGGTCGCCACCAAACGCACGCCGCGCGCCTGGCTCTACCGTGAGAATTTGCGCGACATCCTCGAGCGCAAGCAGATCAACGTCGTCTCCGCCATGCTCAAGCAGTGGTGCACCAACGTCCTGCGTTCCAAGGTCGAGCCGATGAAAGACGTCGCCAGGATGATCCGTAGGCACTTCGACGGCATCGTCGCCTGGACCCAGACCCGCCAGACCAACGGCTTCATCGAGGCGCTCAATGGCCTGTTTCAGGCCGCCAAACGCAAGGCCCGCGGCTACACCCGGTTCGCCACCATGCGCACCGTACTCTTCCTCATCGCCGGAAAACTCGACTTCACCCGGATCAACCCGCAGGCCGCATAGCCCACTCGAAATTCAAAAGAGCCCACAATCTGTCATGTTTGACAGACGCGCGGCGGGACCGCGCCGGACACCACATGGGGGCCGGTATGTCTCAAGCTGTGATGCTTCGGTCTTTGATCCCGACGATCTTCGTACTCGCGTTCTTGCTCGTCGCATCCGAGCCGGCCCGCGCCGCTGAATCGATGACCGACGCCGAGGTCGAGCGGTTGAGTGAGATCGCGTTGCTGCGCTCCGGCACCCCCCGGCTCGATGCGCTCGGCCGGCTGGCGGCGCGGGGCAATCCCGATGTCGCCGCCACCCTGGTCATGGCCTTGCGCTACCGGCGCGACGTGCTGAACGAAACCGCCTTCGCCTTTCAGTCCGTGACCGGCTCGGACGTCTCCACCTGGTACGACGCCATGCTGTGGCAGCAGGCGCATCCGGAGGTCACGGCGCACCCGAGCTACCGCAGCCTCAAGCTGACGATCCTCGAACGCCTTGATCCAGAGTTCCTGCGTTTCCTCGGTGGCGACCTCAGTCGACCCGACAACTTGGACATCCGATTGGAGGAGATCGTCTGGGGCGGCGTTCGGCCCGACGGTATTCCGTCACTCGACCGGCCGGCGATGACCACAGCCGCGGACGCCGACTACCTGCTCGACGACGACCTGGTGTTCGGCGTCGCCATCGACGGTGACGTGCGGGCCTATCCGCTGCGGATCATGGGTTGGCACGAGATGCTCAACGATGTGATCGGCGGGGTCCCCGTGGCGCTCGCCTACTGCACCCTGTGCGGAGCCGGCATCCTGTTCGAAACCCGGGTGGACGGGAGAGCGGACCCCCTGGTCTTCGGGTCGTCCGGCCTGCTGTACCGCTCCAACAAGTTGATGTTCGACCGGGCGACCGACAGCCTGTGGAACCAGTTCACCGGGCGACCGGTCTCCGGGCCGTTGCGCGGCACCGGCATCGAACTGCGTCAACGGCCGATCGCGATCGAAAGCTGGAAGGCCTGGCGGAGCCGCAACCCGCAGACCCGCGTGCTGTCGCTCGCTACCGGGCACAGGCGGGACTACGGTTCCGGGGTGGTGTATCGGGAATACTTCGCCAGTCCAGCGCTGATGTTTCCGGCACTGGTCGAACCCGGCAGCCCTCAGCAGCCGAAAGAGTATGTGTTCGGAGTTCGGGTCGCCGGAGGTGCCAAGGCGTGGCCGCTCGACGCGTTCGCCGGAGGAGCGGTGATCAACGACGCCGTCGGGCTGGAAACCGTCGTGTTGATCGGTGACTGGGAGACCCGCACGGTCCGGGCCTACCGGCGCGGCGACCGGGAGTTCGCCAAAACCGACGACCCGACGACACTGACCGCGAGTGGGGTTCTCTGGTCGATGTCGGAGGACGCGCTCAGTAACTCGGATGGTGCTCGGCTGCCACGTCTGCCCGGCCATGTGTCCTACTGGTTTGCCTGGCCCAACTTCCGCAGTGTCCGAGAGAAGATAGCGCTGGATCAGGGCGTTGCGACCGCCTTGCGGTTTTAGGCACCACAGGTATCAGGCTTCGGCGTCAGCGCGTGGGGCGTAGGGCAACTCCTGGAAGACGGGTGGGAGGGTGATGCCGAGGGCGCGGCAGACCGGATCGATGGTCGGGCCCGGGGCGGTGCGCAGCAGGGCGCGGCGGCCGTCCTGCTCGACCTCGACCTCGCTGAGGTCGGCGAGGTCGTCGAGAATGGTCTGCCATTCCAGCGGCTTGCGGCCGCGGGCGGTGAGCCGGTCGACCAGCTCCTTGCGCAGCACCAGCGCGAGGAAGGAGCAGAAGATGTGGCCGCGGATGGCGGCGTCGGTCTTGTGGAAGATCGGCCGGGTGGCGAGCAGCGCCTTGGCGGTCTTGAAGCTGTCCTCGACGGCCAGCAGGTTGCGGTAGCGCAGCACCACCTGCAGGGCCGACAGGCTGGTGTTGGTGCGCAGCACGAACAGGCCGTCGAACTTGGCGTCGTCCTCGATCTTGGCAGGGTCGATGGCGAAGGCCGGGCCATCGGGAGCGGCGAGGTACCGGCGGAACCCCTTGTTGGCGACGAGCGCCTTGTCGCCCTGGGCCAGCTTGCGCCGCAGCCCGGCGAGGATCTCGGCCCGGGCCTCGGCGTCCTTGGCCGCCTCCTCCTCGTTGCGGCACAGCACGTAGCGCCGGCCGGCGACGGCAACCTCGCTGACGGCGAGCTGGGTGGTGCCCTTCTGGTGCGGGATGCTGAGCGGCACCGGCACGCCGTCGTCCTCGAGCACGAACTCGCGGACCTCACGGCTGCCGCGCTCGCGCACGCCGAGGATGTACTCCATGCCGGCCGCCTCCAGGGCGGCGATGGCGTCGGCGCTGATCAGGCCGCGGTCGGCGACGACGCAGGCCCGTCGCACGCCGAAGCGGCTGCGCAGGCGCGCGACCACCGGCAGCAGCAGGGTGACGTCGGCGGTGTTGCCGGGCAGCAGGAAGGAGGCGACCGGCCGGTCGTCGCCGTCGAGCACGATGCCGAGCACCACCTGGGCGAGATGGCCTCGGTAGTCCTTGGAGTGGCCGCGCCGGCCGAGTGTGGCCCCGCCGCGGCCCTCGAACCACAGGGTGGTGGTGTCGAGGAAGGCCACCGACAGCTCGCCGAGCAGCGGCTGGCGGTGATGGTACAGCGCCTCCTCGATCGCCTCGCTCATCACCCGGCCGTCGCCCCCTGGACCACCGAGATCCTCGCCGAGCCAGGCCATCGCCTTGTAGGCGTGGTCGAGCTCCAGCTCCTCGGCCCCCGGCACCCGGTAGGATCGCCGCCAGGTGCTGGCGTGACGGTCGGAGCCGGAGATCATTAGCCGATGCAGTACCGTCAGGTAGACCGCCCGCTCGACGTCGAAGCCGAAGTGACGGTCGGCCAGCAGCCCGCGCAGCACGTCGCGGCAGCCGGTCTCCTGCCACAGCCGGCCGAACACAAGATCCGGGCCGATACCGGTGCGGCGCAGCTCGGCCAACTCGCCGCGGTAGAAGCTCGACAGCACGATGGAGCGGCGCGAGTGCCGCGCGGCCGAGGCGATCAGCGCGTCGAGCGTGCCCGAGGCCTCGACCTCGTCGCGCCGGCCGAGCGACTTGACAACACGCTGGACATGACGGCCGCCCTCGCGGGCGTTCTCCACCAGGTACAAGTACTCATAGCCGTTGATCTTCTTGACGCGGACGAACATGGCGCGGCACCTTGCTCACGCAAGGACACCACAACATCGCCGCATATGTCAAATTACACGGCGGCACTAACCCTGACAATTTAGCACCACAAATCGGCACGCCGCCGAGACGCGCTAGCATTTCTGCGGCTCTCAGGCCGCTTCAACGTCGACACTGCGGAAGTTGGGCCTGGGACGGGTACCTCGGCCACCGGTAGGAACGTTACAGCCCTTCAGGAGGCTCCGCGAACGGCGGAAACGCCGCGATGTGCCGGGTTTCGCGCCAGTGACCGAGCGCCCAGTGCACGCTGGGAAACGCAATCTCGTCCCAGGGAATATCGTCCCAGGCGAACAGGCCGACCTCGCGGCTTTCCAGTCCCGCCGCGACCTCCGGCGACAGCAGCCGGGCGCGGTAGATCATCTGGACCTGGCTGATGCGCGGGATGTTGTACACGCCGATCAGCGCGTCGATCTCAATGCGCGCGTACGCCTCCTCCCAGGCTTCCCGGCGCGCGCCTTCGATGGTGGTCTCGCGTTCCTCCATGTACCCGGCCGGCAGCGTCCACCAACCGTCGCGCGGCTCGATCGCCCGCTTGCACAGCAGGATGCGGTCGTCCCACAGCGCCACCGATCCGACCACGATCTTGGGATTCACGTAGTTGATGAAACCGCAGCTGTCGCACACCAGCCGCTCGCGGTCTTCGCCGGGCGGGATTCGCCGGGCTACCGGGCCGAGCGGTTTGGCAGGGACATCGGTGGGAGCGCCGCGATCCGTCATCGCGCCACTGTGCCGTCGCTGACGACGAGCCGCAAGCAGGGTAGCCGAGGATTCAGGGAGTGATCAGACCAGCAGATCCACGTAGTTGCCAAGGAACCCGAACGATCGTCGGAACGACGACGACTGACGTTTGCCATCCACCCTCTGGGTGCGCGCGTTCTCGCTGTCTTCCTGGGCTTCCTCGGACTCATCGCTGGCCGCAACGGCCCGTGCGGTGATGTTGCGGGTGGTGCCGTTGGTCGGTTCCTGGGTGGTCGGACGCGGCGCCACAACAACCGAGGTCGGTGCGGTCGGCGGAGACGGACTGATGATCGGTGGCAACATGACATCAACTCCTGACCTCGAAATATACGCCGTTAAGCCTGAAACTTCAAGGTTTCGGCCGGTGGGCCTGCATTTTGGTCAGAAATTTCCGGATTCACGCTTCATAGATTAACCAAAATCACCATTCTGCCGTGAAAGTTCGACGATCCGTTCGAGCCCGTCATCGCCCGACCCAAACCACCCGCCAGATCGTGCCGCCGAGGTCGTCGGACACCAGCAACGCGCCGTCAGGTGCCACGGCCACACCGGCCGGGCGGCCCCAGACCTCGGCGCTGCGGGTGCCGTCGATCCAGAACCCGGTCATGAACGCTTCATACCCACCGCTCGGCTCGCCGCTGCGGAAAGGCACATGGACGACCGTGTAGCCGCGCGGCTCGGCTGCGTTCCACGACCCGTGCAAGGCCACGAAGGCGCCGCCGCGGTAGTGAGCCGGAAACGCCGAACGATCGTAGAACGCCATGTCGATCGGCGCGGAGTGGGCGCGGAAAAGCACTTCCGGCAGGCGGGTCGCGGCCACCAGATCCGGCCGCCTGCCGGCCAGCTCGGGCTGCGGCAGACCACCGGCATAGGCGTAGGGCCAGCCGTAGAACCCGCCCTCGACCACGCGGGCCAGATAGTCCGGTGCCAGTTCCTCGCCCAACCCGTCGCGCTCGTTCACAACGGTCCACAGCCGGTCGGTTCCAGGCTGGAACGCCAGCCCGACCGGATTGCGCAAGCCGCTGGCCACCATGCGCCCGCCGCTGCCGTCCAGCCGAAACTCCTGGATCGTCGCCCGGGGCGGCGGTTCCTCCCCCAGATTGCCACGGCTACCGATCGCCACGACCATCCGCTTGCCATCGGGATGGATCGCCAGATTGCGGGTCCAATGTCCGCTGGCAGGGCCAATCGCGCCGGGCGTGGTCAGCGGCTCGAACCCGGCCAGCGGCTCGCCGGTCCGAGGATTCGCCGGCGCCGACCAAACCCCGCGCGTGTCGGCGACATAGAGGCGCTCGTCGTGCAAGGCGATGCCGAACGGACGCTCGAAGCCAGAGGCGAGAACCGAACTGGCATCCGATCGGCCGTCGCCGTCACGATCGACCAGCCGGACCAGCTTGCCGGGCCGCGACAGCACCGCGATGACGTTCCCGGAGTCCGGAACCAGGAGCCGGCGTGGGTTTTCCAGGCCGCCGGCAAACAGCGTCACGGTGAAGCCGCTGGGCACCCGGGGAACGACGCCTTCCGGCCGTCGCACCGGGGTGGAACTGTTGGCAGCGCTCGGCGTCGCATAAGGCGGCGGCAGGTCCTCCGCATGGATCACGAAACGGTCGCCGGGTCGCACCGTCTCCTGAGCGACACCGCGACCCGATGGAAGCAATCCCATGGCGAAAACCAGAAGCAGGAGCAATTGGCGCACGAGCTATGCCTCCGTCTGTTCGCGCGCCCGCCTAGCCAGTCTGACCAGTTGAACGCGGGCTTCGTCGGCGTCGCGAACCGGGATGTCGAAAGACAGCCGAGCGGTCCGGCCCCGCAGGCGCAGGTCCAGGCCTTCAGCGTCGCAGCCGGTCAGAATCCAGCCATCGCCGTCAAGCCCGAGCAACGCCCGGGCGTACAGGGCGACCGCGTCGGAATGATCCTCGTTCATATGCGCGACCACATCGGCTTCGCGCGCCGCCAGCGGCAGGTCCGACTCACCGAGAACCCGGTCCGCCTCCACCCAGTGGATGCGTCCGAACCCGGCGACCAGATGGGCGCGTTCAACGGTCATGCGCCAGATCGCGAAATCGCCGAACCCGGCATAGCCGGCCGCCGACGGGTGCCGGCGCAGGAACCGGGCCCGTCGCTCGGGGTCGTCATCGCGGGCGAACCGCCCCAGCACCGACGCGCGCGCGCCGGTAAGCGGCTCATCCAGCCCGACGGTTCCGTCGACCAGCAACGCCGCTCTCGGATCGGCGATCAGGTTCCTGGTGTGCGCGGCAAGCGTCGAGATCAGCAGCAATGGCGAGGCGTCATGGTCGACCGCCATCAGCACCAGTGACGGGTACGGCCAACCCGCGGCGTCTTCGTCGCCGATCAGAGTTGTAGCGAGTGACGCGCGATCCGCCGAGCGCAACAACCCGCGCACAATGCCGCCCGGCGACGTGTCGCCTGAAGGCTTATCGGAAGGGTTGGGGGATTCGTCCATCACCTTGCTGTATAACCTCCACTACCCAAGTGACGGTTCAATGGGGCGCCGCCGGGGCACGATCAGGCTATCTTGCCTTAATCGGGCCGTAGAGGCGCCCGAATAAACCCTATTGTGAGCCAGGGACGCGTTGCGCATTCCTGCGCAAACTCGACGAAGGGGCGGAATCATGGCGAGCACGATCGCGTTGGTTGACGACGACCAGAACATCCTGACATCGGTGACCATGGCACTGGAAGCCGAGGGATTCGAGGTGCGGACCTACAAGGACGGCGAGGAAGCCCTGCGCGGCCTTACCCAGCGCCCCGTCGATCTCGCCGTGCTCGACATCAAGATGCCGCGGCTCGACGGCATGGAACTGCTGCAGCGGCTGCGCAAAGGCAGCGCGGTACCGGTGATCTTCCTGACCTCCAAGGACGACGAGGTGGACGAAGTCCTCGGCCTGCGGATGGGGGCTGACGACTACATCAAGAAGCCGTTTTCCCAGCGCCTGCTGATCGAGCGCATCCGCGCGTTGTTGCGGCGCCAGGAGCTGGCGGCCGACGAAGCCAATCCCGCGTCCGAAGCCAGCATCACCCGCGGCAACCTCGTGCTGGACGGTGCCCGGCACATGTGCACCTGGAAGGGCCGTCCCGTAGCCCTGACGGTCACCGAGTTCCTGATACTGCGCGCGTTGGCCTCCCGGCCGGGCCACGTCAAGAACCGCGACCAGTTGATGGATGCAGCCTACGGCGACAGCGTCTATGTCGACGACCGCACCATCGACAGCCACATCAAGCGGGTCCGCAAGAAATTCAAGGCCGCCGACGACGCTTTCAACGAGATCGAGACCCTGTACGGCATCGGCTATCGTTATCACGAACCGGCCTGATCCTTGAGGCCGGAGCTACCGGCAAGGGCGGGCGCCGTGCGGACAACCGACACGCTGAGGGCCGACAGGGATGATGCGGCGGTTTCGCGCGCCCCCCGCCCGCTGCGACGCCTGAAAGCGGCGCGACGGCGGTTCCGATCCCGGGTCTCCGGACTGACCATCCGCATCCTGGCCATCAACCTGTTCTCGGTCGCGATCCTGTTCATCGGCGTGCTCTATCTCGACCGCTATCAGAACAGCCTGATTCGCGGCGAACTGGACGCCCTGGACCGGCAGGCGGAAGTGATGGCGCGAGCGGTCGCCGAACTCGCGGTCGACACTGACGCATCCGTCGACCCCGGACTGGTGCCGGAACGGGTTCGACGGATCGTCCGGCGGCTGTCCGCCGTGCTTGCCTCACGGGTGCGCATCTACAGCGCGGAAGGCCGGCTGATGGCGGACAGCAGGATGCTGACCGGGCCCGGGGGGACGGTGCGGATCCAGCCTTTGCCGCCGCCGGAACCCGATCCGATGCGGCGGTTCGCGAACCAGCTGTATGAGCGGATCGTCAACTGGCTGCCGCGCCGCTCCGAACTGCCGGTCTGGAACGAGCTGACCGGCCCCGATGCGCTGTTCGAAGATGTTCGCCTGGCACTCGGCGGCACGGTCATCCGCAAGGTGCGGGTCACCGAAGCCGGTGGCTTGTTTCTATCGGTAGCGGTCCCGGTGCAGCGCTACAAGCAGGTGTGGGGTGCATTGATGCTGTCGGTCGAGGGCGCCGACATCGATGCTTCGGTGCGTGAGGTACGGTTCGAAATTCTCGGGATGTTTGCGGTGACCCTGGGGATCACCATTCTGCTGTCCCTCTACCTGGCGGGCACCATCACCCGGCCGATCCAGCGGTTGGCCACCGCCGCCGAGCAGGTCCGAGCCAGCCACAGCCGGCGCGAGACGATTCCGGATTTCGGGCGTCGCCGCGACGAGATCGGCGACCTGTCCCGTTCGCTCAAGGCGATGACCGAAGATCTGTGGGCGCGCATGGACGCCATCGAGCGGTTTGCCGCCGACGTAGCGCACGAGATCAAGAATCCGCTGACCTCGCTGCGCAGCGCGGTCGAGACCGCCGCGCGCCTGGACGATCCCGAACGGCGTCAACGCCTCATGGCGATCATCATCGATGATGTCGCTCGGCTGAACCGGCTCATCACCGATATTTCAGATGCGTCACGGGTCGACGCCGAGCTGTCGCGGGAAGATCGCGGGCCGATCGATATCGCGCAGGCCCTGTCGGCTCTCGCCGAAGTCTATGCCGCAACCGCCGAGGAACGCGGCGGCCCCGCGGTGCTTGCCGAAGTCGAGGAAGGCGTCGATTTGGTGGTAGCCGGCCAGGAAGGACGCTTGATCCAAGTCCTGCGCAACCTTGTCGAGAACGCCCGCAGCTTTTCACCGCCGAACGGGACCGTCCGCCTGCAGGCCCGCCAGGACGGCACCGCCATTGTCATCTCGGTCGAAGACGATGGCCCCGGCCTGCCGGACGGCAAGCTCGAAGCGGTGTTCGACCGGTTCTACTCAGAGCGTCCGGAGGGCGAGAAGTTTGGAACACACTCCGGGCTTGGCCTGTCGATCTCCAAACAGATCATCGAAGCGCATGACGGGCTGATCCGAGCCGAAAACCGACGCTCCGCGTCCGGCGATGTTATCGGCGCCCGATTCATCGTCCGGTTGCCCTCGACACCCGCCCGCGCGTAATCGATCCTTAACGCTCTTCAGGCCAAGGTGCGCCCGTAAACGCGGAAAGTGACGGCATGTTCAGCCTCGGCGCATCGGCGATTTCCATACTCCACGGCCTTGGCGTCCTGGCGCTGATGTCGATCGGCATCTCGATGCTGCAGCCGAGCCGGATCAACATTGTCGCCGGCTGGCGGCGCTCATTGCTGATGGGACTGGTATTCGGGGCGACCGTGTCGATCGTCATGGTCGATCCGGTGACCCTGCCGCCGGGCGCGACGTTCGACGCGCGCGGGGCGCCGGCGTTGCTTGCCGGAATTTATGGCGGTCCGATTGCGGCGATCGTGACGGCGATTATGGGATCGCTGACCCGAATCACGATCGGCGGAGCCGGCACGATCGGTGGTGTCTACGGGCTGATGGCCTATGCCGTGCTCAGCATCGCGGCACGAGCCTATCTGGAACGCCGTGGCATCCGTCCGAGCGTCCTCTGGATGTTCGGTTACTCGTTGATCGGCACGTTGGGTGTCCTGCCATCGTTCCTTTTCTTCGCGGATCTGCAGACCGGCCTGACCGTCCTGTCGCACGCTTGGTGGATGCTGTTGTCCTGCAACGTCGTCGGCGTGCTCGCACTGGGCTTCCTGCTTGAGCAGGACTGGCGGCGGCGGCAGCTTGAACTGGATCTGCGCGAGACCGAAGAACGCACCCGCATCGCCTCGGACTCCAAAGTCCGATTCCTGGCATCGATGAGTCACGAGATCCGCACCCCGATGAACGCGGTTGTCGGCTTTGTCGACCTGCTCCGCGACTCCCGACTCGACAGCTTCCAGAGACGCTGTACCGATCAGATCCGCGACGCCGCGCGTGGATTGCTGCGGATCATCGACGACATTCTGGACTACGCCAAGATCGACGCCGGCCGCGTCACGCTCGAGCCGCAGCCGACGGACGTGGCGGCGCTGATCAACGGCTGCCGCGAGATGCTCTTGCCGCAGATTGACGGCAAGGGCCTTACCTGCACCGTCGATTTTGGCGACCGGCCGCCCGCGGTCCTGGACGTGGACCCGGTGCGGGTACGGCAGATCGTGCTCAACCTGCTCGGAAATGCCGTCAAGTTTACCGATTCGGGAAACATAGCGGTCGTCGTGCGCTACCCGCCTGATGTCACGACGGGCCACGGCGATCTGACCGTCGCGATCTCCGATACCGGAATCGGAATGACGGCCGAAGAACGCAGCAGCCTGTTCAACCCATTTGTGCAAGGCAACCATACAGGGCGTGGCGGAACCGGCCTGGGTCTGGTCATCTGCCGCATGCTGGTGCAAGCGATGGGCGGCGAACTGAAGCTGGACAGCGCGTTGGGCGAAGGCACCACGGTGACGATGCGCTTGCCGCTGAGGAAAGCGACGGGCGTGGGTGAACCCGCAAACGAATCCCATTCGCGGGCCAATGCGACCGGCGTCGCCGGCCTTCGGATACTGGTCGCCGAGGACGTCGCCCTGAACGCCGAGATGTTGCGGTATACACTGGAGCAAGCCGGCCACACGGTTCACGTCGTTGCTGACGGCCAACAGGCGATCGAGGCGGTTGGCGAAGCACCGTTCGACATGATCCTGATGGACGTTCAGATGCCCGTCATGGATGGGCTGGAGGCAACCCGGGCAATCCGGACCGGCGTCGGACCGCAAGCCGCGATCCCAATCGTCGCACTGACCGCCTATGCCGCCCAGGAAGACCTTAAGTCCTGCCTGGACGCCGGTATGAACGACTACTTGTCCAAGCCGCTCGATCGCTCGAAGCTGCACCAAGTTCTTGCCCGCTGGGGTAGGCCGGTCCATTTGGAATCAGTGCTGACGGCCAGCGGTTAAGCCACCATCGACACCGGCCGGCATTTGCTCGGTGGCCCCCGCCTCATGCGCCGCGAAGGCCGTTGACAGCCGGCCGTCACACGCCATGCTGCCAGGCATGGAGACGGTCTGGGGCACCACCGTAGCAATTGATGGCCGAGCGGTGCTGCTGCGCGGACCGTCGGGCGCCGGCAAATCCGACGTTGCATTGCGCCTGATCGATGGCGGCGCGGTGTTGGTGTCGGATGACCGTACCGAGTTAGTGCGCGAGGGCGACCGGCTGGTCGCGCGCGCTCCCGAAGCGTTGCGCAACCGCATGGAGGTGCGCGGCGTTGGGATTGTGACGATCCCCGCCGTCGTGAGAGCCCCGTTGGTCCTGGTCGTGGACCTGGCGCCACCCGAACAGGTCCCCCGACTGCCTGACCCCGGTCGCTGGACCCATGCCGGCGTGTCGCTGCCGTTGATCATGCTGACGGCCTTCGAGGCGTCGACCCCAGCCAAGGTGCGGCTTGCAGTGCGGATGGTCACCGGCGAATAATCCCGCGCTCGATTCGGGCCCTGCCGCGCGACATGAGATGAAACGATGACCGATCAACCACGCAGCGATGCTCTGGGTATCGGAGACCGGCGGGACGGCCGCGTTCTGGTGGTCCTGGTAACCGGCCTGAGCGGGGCCGGACGCAGCTCAACGCTGAACGTATTGGAAGACGAAGGCTTCGAGGCGGTCGACAACCTGCCCCTGGCGCTGCTGCCGATGTTGTTCGCCACCCAGCGCGGCGATCCGGACGCCGGCGACGCGTCGCACGCTGCCACCATCCGTATCGCCGTTGGCGTCGACCTGCGGACCCGGGGCTTCGACCGTCAATCGTTGTTCGACCACCTGGCCGCGCTTCGCCTTCGGGCCGATCTGGATCTTCGGGTGGTTTATCTCGACTGCGACGATGCCGTCCTGATCCGGCGCTTCACCGAAACCCGTCGCCGGCACCCGCTCGCCACCGACCGGCCGGTAGCCGATGGCATCCGGATTGAACGCGAGGTGATGGCGCCGCTGCGCGAAGCCGCCGATATCGTGATCGACACCTCGGCCCTGCCCCTGGCGGCCCTCCGTCAAGCGTTGGTTGGTGCCTTGGCGTTCGACAGCGAGCGCCAGATGACGGTCACGGTCTTGTCTTTCTCGTTCCGAGGCGGTCTGCCACGCGAAGCCGATCTGGTGTTCGACGTCCGGTTCCTGGACAACCCGCACTATCAGGAGGCGTTGCGACCAAAGGACGGGCGCGACCCGGAGGTAGCCGCGTACGTGGAGCGCGATCCGGATTTCGAGCCGTTCCTGGTCCGGCTGCAAGCCTTGCTGCAACCGCTGCTGCCCCGCTTCGAGCGCGAAGGTAAGAGCTACCTCACCTTGGCAGTCGGCTGCACTGGCGGGAAACACCGCTCGGTCGTAACCGCCGAACGGTTGGCCGCGTGGTTGAAGAGCCTCGGCACTCCTGTCACGCTCCGTCATCGGGACCTGCCGGCAGCGGCGGGACGGGGGGAGCAGCCAACGACCGAAGGGGCGATGCATGGCTGAAGAACATGGCTACTTCTGATTCTGGGGCCGGGGACGCGGTGATCGGACTGGTACTGGTGACGCACGGCCGGCTGGCCGAGGAGTTCCGCTCAGTGATGGAGCACGTGGTGGGGCCTCAGAAGGCGATCGCCACGGTCTGCATCGGGCCGGACGACGACATGGAAAAGCGACGACGCGAGATCCTGCAGCAGGTCGACGCCATGGATGCCGGGCGCGGCGTGGTGGTTTTGACCGATATGTTCGGCGGCACACCGTCGAACCTGGCGATCTCGATCCTGGACCGTCCCGGCGTCGAAGTGATCGCCGGCGTGAACCTGCCGATGCTGATCAAGTTGGCGAGCGTCCGGGTCAGCGGAACCCTGGCCGAAGCCGCCGCGGCAGCCCGTGACGCCGGCCGCAAGTACATCTCGATTGCATCGGAAGTTCTTGGCGGCTCGGGCCGCTGACGTGACAGGTCGCGCAAGGAACGCTGGCCGCGCGGTCGCAGTGGGGCCGTCATGAACGACCGCCGTGTCCTGTTGATCACCAACAAACGCGGCCTCCACGCGCGGGCCGCCGCAAAGTTCGTGCAATGTGCCGGATCGTTCGACGCTGAGATCACCGTGACCAAGGACGGACAGTCGGTCTCCGGCCGATCGATCATGGGGCTGATGATGCTGGCGGCCGCCCCCGGCAGTTCGATCGAGGTCACCGCAACCGGCTCCGACGCGCAACCCGCCCTGGAGGCGATCACGCAGTTGGTCGATGGCAAGTTCGATGAAGACTGAAGCGCCCCGAAAGCGCAAAGCGACGCGGGTTGTGTTCGACGGCATCGGGGTGTCCGGCGGCATCGCGATCGGGCCCGCTTATGTGCTGGACGGTGGCATCGCCCAGGTTCCGGAGTTCACGGTCGAGCCCGAAGCGCTCGAGGCCGAGGTCGAACGGTTTCAGGCGGCGTTGGCCAAGGCACGCGGGCAGATCCGCAAGCTGCGCCGCAAGGCCGAGGCACTGCCCAAGTCGGTGCTCGATGAACTCGGCCCGCTGCTCGACGCCCATGGCGCCATGTTGGACTCCAGCCGTCTCGGGGCCGGTGTCGAGGCGATGATCCGAAATCGAGGGACCAACGCCGAGGCGGCGGTTCAGTCCGTCGTCGGCGACCTGGCGCGCGGACTGGAAGCGGTCGGAGACGCCTATCTGGCGTCCCGCGGCCAAGATGTCCGCGATGTTGGCGACCGGATCCTTCGGCACCTGACCGCTACCCCCTATCACGCGTTTTCGATGCTGCCGCCCGGCAGCATCGTGGTCGCCGAGGAGCTGAGTCCGGCCGATACCGCACTGATGGATCCAACCCAGGTCGCCGGCTTCGCCACCGCCCTGGGCGGCGCCGACAGCCACACCGCGATCATGGCTCGGTCGATGGGCATTCCGGCGGTGCTCGGGGTCCCCGCCCTGTCGTCCCGTGTACGCTCCGGCGTCCGGCTGATCGTCGACGGCGAGGCCGGCCGGATCGTGGTCGATCCGGACGCCGACACCCTGGCCGAGTACCGCCGCAAGGCCGAGGCCCGCAAGCGCCTGGAGCGCCAGCTGGCGCGGTTGCGCGCCCAGCCGGCGGTCACCACCGACGGCGTACGCATCGTCCTGCAGGCCAACCTGGAGCTGCCGCGCGACCTGGACACCGCCCATCACGGTGGTGCCGAAGGTGTCGGCCTGTTGCGCACCGAGTTCCTGTTTATGAACCGCCCGGATCTGCCGAGCGAGGACGAGCAGTACGCAACGCTTCGACAGGTGGTCGAGTCGATGCAGGGCCGCCCGGTCACTATCCGCACCCTGGATGTCGGCGGCGAGAAGCTGGCCACCGCGTTGGGCGAACGCATCGCCGTCTCCGCCAATCCAGCACTTGGCCTACGCGCCATCCGCTTAGCGCTGAAGGAGCCCAAGCTGCTCGAGGCCCAGTTGGCGGCAATCCTGCGGGCCGGTGCGCATGGGCCGGTGCGGATCCTGTTGCCGATGATCTCGTCGGTCAGCCAGGTCCGGGCCGTTCGGGTGATCCTGGCCCGGGTCGTCAACCGCCTGAAACGCCGGAAGGTCCGGATCGCCGATCCGATCCCGCCGCTCGGCAGCATGATCGAAGTGCCCGGCGCGGCGCTGACCGCCGACGGACTGGCTCGTGAATGCGATTTCCTGGCGGTCGGCACCAACGACCTGACCATGTACACGTTGGCGATCGACCGCGGCGACGAGCAGGTGGCCGACCTCTACAACCCGCTGCATCCGGCGGTTCTGCGGTTGATCCAATTCACCGTCGAAGCGGCGATGCGCAACGAGATCCCGGTTAGCGTGTGCGGCGAGATTGCCGGCGACCCACGCTACGCGCCACTGCTGGTCGGCCTCGGAGTACGCGAACTGTCGATGGCGGGGACCGCCTTGCCGCGGGTCAAGCAGCGGATCCGCCGGCTGGCTGTCGGCCCTGCCACCCAACGCGCCCGCGCCATCATGGACCAGACCGACGAGGGCCGGATCGCGGCCCTGCTGGACGACTTCAACGAAGGACTGTGAGCGGCATTGGCAGCGCCCGCTTAATCACCGATCTCCCGCACGAAGCGTTCGTCGTTACGCTCCAGCAGCCCGAGGCGACGGTAGAAGGCGAAGGCCGGATTGCTTCGGTCGACCAGGAGCTCCACGCGCGATCGCCCGGTCTCGCGGGCATGGTGCTCGACCGCCGCCATCAGCGCCGTCCCCACACCACCGGTTCGGCGGTCCGGATTGACCCACAGGTTCGCCAAGTAGAACACCTCGTCACCGCTCCAGGTCGGGTACTGACCGAAGCCCTGGGCGAACCCGAGCGGTTCACCTGCCGGCGTTTCGGCGATCCAGGCGACGAACCGGGCTGGCTCTCCCCAGCCATGGCTGATGAACGCATCTCGCCCGATCGACGGTTCGCGGCCATGGAACCGGGCCAGCGCCTGCAACATCGCAAACAGCGCATCGGCGTCGATCCGTTCAGCCCGCCGGACCGTGATGTCCGACATCCGCTTCACGGTCGGTGCGGTTCGGCGAAATAGGCGGCGGAGCGCATTTCCATCAGCCGCGAGACAGTGCGGTCGAACTCGAAGCCCCAGTCGGTCCCGGCGTACAACTCGCCCGCCTCGGCATCGGCCGAGCAGACCAAAGACACCCGGCGTTCGTACAGCGAGTCGATCAGCATCATGAAGCGGCGCGCCTGATCGCGGATCGAGTCGGTCATGCGCGGCACGTCGTCGATCAGCACCGCCCGGTAGCGGCGCGCGATAGCGAGGAAGTCGCCGGGCCCCAGCGGTCGGTCGCACAGTTCCCGAAACGCGAAGCGGGCCACACCTTTGGCGGCGGCCGGCACCGTCAGCTCCCGGCCGAGCACGACGACGCTGTCCGGCTCCGGTGAGGCACCGCCGGTCAACTCGCCGAACAGCCGGTCGAGCGCGGCGCGGGCCGCTTCGTCAGCCGGCGTGAAGAACAGCATCTCGCCGGCAAGCCGGTCGCGCCGGTAGTCGGTGCCGTCGCCGAGATCGATCGACGCCAACCGATCCTTCAGCAACTCGATAAACGGCAGGAACCGGTCGCGGTGCAGGCCGCCCCGGTACAGGTCGTCGGGCGGCCGGTTCGAGGTCGTGACCACCACCACGCCACGCTCGAACAAGGCGGTGAACAGCCGCGACAGGATCATCGCATCGGCGATGTCCTTGACCTCCATCTCGTCGAAGCACAGCAGCGAAACCTGATCGGCAACGGCCGCCGCGGCCTGCAGGATCGGCGTATCGCCGGCCCCGCCCTCGGTGCGGAACCGGTGGATCGAGCCGTGCACCTCCTGCATGAACTCCTGGAAGTGCACCCGGCGCTTGGCCGCCACCGGGGCGGCGTCAAAAAACAAATCCATCAGCATGGACTTGCCGCGCCCGACCGGGCCGTAGAGGTACAGGCCGACCGGCGCGGCGACTTCCTTGGCATGGCGCAGTCCCAGCTTGGACAACCAGCCGCCGGCCGACGCCGAGCGCGCCTGCCAGCCATCGACTGACCGGGCCAGTTCGTCGAGCCGGGCCGCAGCGGTGGCCTGGACCTCGTCCTCTTTCAGAGCTTCGGACGCAACCCGGGCCCGATACAGGGCCAGCGGGCCGGCATCCGGCAGGGGCGGCTCCGCCTCAGCGGCCGCCATTGACCGACAACACGGTACCGATGCAGTAGCGCGCGGCGTCCGACAGCAGCCAGACCACCGCCTCGGCGACCTCGTCGGCGGTGCCCGCACGGCCGATCGGTACGGTGGCGCCAAGCCGCTGCGCCCGGTCCGGGGCGCCGGCCGTGGCGTGGATGTCGGTGTCGATCATACCGGGTGCGACGGCGTTCACCCGCACGCCCTCGCCGGCCACTTCACGGCTGAGGCCCAGGGTCCAGGCATCGACCGCGCCCTTGGATGCGGCGTAGTGCACGAATTCGTTCGGCGAGCCGACCCGCGGTGCGATTGACGATAGGTTCACGATCGCCCCGCCGGCGCCCTTGCGCTTAGTCGACATCCGCCGCACCGCCTCGCGGTTGGCGATCATCACGCCCAGCACATTCAGATCGATCACGCCGCGCATCGCCTCGACGCTCATATCCTCGACCCGGGTGATCTTGCCGGTGATGCCGGCGTTGCAGACCACCCCGGTGATCGCCCCTAACTCGCGCTCGGCGGTTTCGAACAGCCGCACGATATCGGCTTCCTGCGCCATGTCGCCCTGAACCGTGATCGCCCGACATCCAGCCTTACGCACGGCGGCGGCGGAAGTCTCCGCCGCCTCGGCGTTGCCGGAATAGTTCACGGCCACATCCCAACCGTCAGCGGCTGCTCGGCGGCACACCGCGGCGCCGATGCCCCGCGAGCCACCCGTCACGATCAGAACTTTCGCGGACATCCTGCCCTCCCCCAATGTGTTGCCGTTGTGTGTCCCGTCAGCCGCCGGTCGCCGACGCCGCCAGAACCACCCGCGCCGAGAGTCGAGCCTTCTCCGCTCCGACCAGACCGCCGGCTGGAGCGCTGCCGCCTTCTTTGTATGCCGCGTCGGCGCGTGCCATTGTCATCATCCGGGGCTCCGGCCGGAACCCGGTAGTGAAGTCGATCATCCGGATCCGGAAGGTGCGATTGCCGAATGCGCTGTTGAGCGCCACGATTTCGCGCGCCACGCGGCCGTAGACCCGCGCACGCAGCCGGTCGACCACCGCTTCGCGCTCAGCCACCGTCGGACTGTAGTCAATGCTGGCAACGCTCAGCGCCCGGCCCGGCTTGGTGGCATCCTTGGTCTTGCCTGCGAGATCGGCCAGCGTCGCCTCGGGCACCCGCGCTTCGGCGACCAGACGCCAGCGCTCGAACCCAGCGTCGTCGCCAAGTTTGCCGAAATCGACGATCCGCCACTCCGCACCAGCGCCGAAGCCCTGCAGCGTGCTGACCAACTCCTGGCGGGCCGCGCCGAATCGACCGGATTCTACCGCAAGATCGGCAGCGACGTGCACCGTCGCGGTCTTGGTTTCGACCCAGTCTTCGACCTCCAGCGCAAGAACAACCTCGTCGTCGGCTACTCCCTCGCGCTGCACCACCGTGTCGGAGGTGACAGATTCGACCGACTCGGACGCTTTCTGGGCCCACGCAGACGGCGTCGGCAGGACCAGTCCGAGGGCAGCGGCAACGATCAGCGAGACAGGCAGGAGGCGGGTTTGGAGCATGATCTGTCCTTTCGTCCGAAACGGTTACGGACGGCGAAGCGACCATAGCCAGGAGGCGAAAGGATGGCAATCTGACGGAACGGTCACTGCTGCCGCCTCAGTATGTTGCCGCTTCCAACCGGACCTTGGACACAGCAGCAGCGGTATGGATCATGAAAACTTACGGTCGAAATGCGCGAGATACTCCGATCCACCACGGATCTCGCTGCCCTGAAACCCGGCCTGCCACCAGTCGGGGATCGCGCCACCAAACCCTATCAGGTGGACGTGCAGGTTGCGGCAATGCACGCTACTCGAGTCATAATTCGGATTGGCCGCTGAGATCACCCTGAACAACGTCAGGTAGACTCGATACCCGGATGCGATCAGGAGATCCACGGCGCGAGCGCCCGCGTCGCGCCGATCGGCCTCCACCGACACGATTGGCAACGCGGTTCGGAGAGTTTCGGAACCTCCAGCGAGCACCCGAGCCTCCATGCCCTCGACATCGATTTTTATAAGGTCGGGAACCAGACCCTGGCGGCGTAGGAAGTCGTCGATGGTCGTAGCCGCTGCGGGATGCTGCCGGTCGGCGTGCCGAGCCTTCGACAGATCGAGCGCCCCGTAGTTGGCGATCCGATCCGGTTGAATCTCCGCCACCTCGAGCAGTTCTTCGCGATCGGCAAGCGCCAACGGGTACACGGATGCGTTCGGAAACCGCCGCAAGTTCGCCATAGCGGCTCCGAAATAGCCGAGTTGCGGCTCGAATGCGACGACCCGGCGCCGTTCATCCAGGCTTGCCATGGCAACACTCAGAATTCCGATGTTGGCGCCGACATCGAGGAAGGTTCCACCATCGCCGAGAAGTCTATGGTAGAGGTCGATTTCGTAGGCTCCGTACTCGCCGAATCGGCGCAGCGCCTCCGACACGCCTGTGTCGTTGGTAAAGCACACCATCGGACCCCAACGGGTTTCGACCAGCGCCTCACCAGGACGCAAAGGAACCATCTCGATATCCTAGAGGCGTTGCGGCACACCAAACCGGCCGATTGCGATCAGGGCGTCCTCGGCAAGCGGGCCTCGCAGGCCCGGACCACCCTACTGGCGCAGCACCATGAGCTTCTTGATCTCGGCGATCGCCTTGGCTGGATTCAAGCTCTTCGGGCAGGTCTTGGTGCAGTTCATGATGGTATGGCAACGGTAGAGGCGGAACGGATCCTCCAGCGCGTCCAGGCGCTCACCGGTGAACTCGTCGCGGCTGTCGGCGATCCAGCGATAGGCCTGCAGCAGCACCGCCGGCCCGAGATAGCGGTCGCCGTTCCACCAATAGCTCGGGCACGAGGTCGTGCAGCAGAAGCACAGCACGCACTCCCACAATCCGTCGAGCTTGGCGCGCTCGTCCGGGCTCTGCCGACGCTCCTCGGTCGGCGACGGCAGGGTCTGGGTCTGCAGCCACGGCTCGACCGACGCCAACTGCGCGTACGGCACCGACAGATCGGGCACCAGATCCTTGATCACCGGCATGTGCGGCAGCGGGTAGATGTGCACTTCGCCATCGACCTCGTTGATCGGCTTCAGGCAGGCCAGCGTGTTGGTGCCGTCGATGTTCATCGAGCACGACCCGCAGATGCCCTCGCGGCAGGACCTGCGGAAAGTCAGGGTGGTGTCGATCTCGTTCTTGATCTTGATCAGCGCGTCCAGAACCATCGGCGCACAGGTGTCCATGTCGATCTCGTAGGTGTCCAGGCGGGGGTTTCCACCCTTGTCCGGATCCCAGCGGTAGATCTTGAACGTCTTGATCCGCTTGGCACCTTCCGGCGCCTTGTAGGTGTCGCCAATCTTGACCTTGGAATTGGCGGGCAGGGTGAACTCGGCCATCGATGATCCTCGGCTGGGGGTTGGAGCAGCGGTCCGGGCGGCGCGTCAGTAGACGCGGGCGACCGGCGGGATGCTCTCCACCTCGTTCGAGAGAGTGTTCATGTGGACGTCGCGGTACAGGACCTTGTGCTGGTTCTTCTCGTCCAGCCACATGGCGGTGTGCTTCATCCAGTTCGCGTCGTCGCGGTCCGGGAAATCCTCATGGGCGTGCGCCCCGCGGCTTTCCTTGCGCAGCGACGCCGACGTCAGGGTGACGATCGCCTGGCTGATCAGGTTCTCCAGTTCCAGCGCCTCGACCAGATCCGAGTTCCAGATCAGCGACCGGTCGTTCAGCCCGACATCGGCCATGCTGTCGGCGACTTCATGGATCTTCTTGAGGCCGGCCTGCATCAGTTCGTCGGTGCGGAACACCGCGGCGTTGGTCTGCATGGTGCGCTGCATGTCGAGGCGGATCGCCCCGGCCTTGCGGTCGCCCTTGGCGGTGCGCATGCGCTCCAACCGGGCAATCGCGTGCTCTCCGGCATCGGTCGGCATCGGCTTGTGACGTTCGCCCGGGGTGACGACCTCGGCGGCGCGGTGAGCGGCGGCCCGGCCGAACACCACGATGTCCAGCAGCGAATTGGTGCCCAGGCGGTTGGCGCCGTGAACCGACACGCAGGCCGCCTCGCCGATCGCCATCAGGCCGGGAACCACCCGATCCGGATCGTCGGCGGTCGGGCTCAGCACTTCGCCGTGATAGTTCGTCGGAATGCCGCCCATGTTGTAGTGCACGGTCGGCAGCACCGGAATCGGCTCCTTGGTGACCTCCGCACCGGCGAACACCTTGGCCGTTTCGGAGATGCCCGGCAGGCGGTGATGCAGCACCTGCGGATCCAAATGCTCCAGGTGCAGCATGATGTGGTCCTTGTTTGGACCGACGCCGCGCCCTTCGTTGATCTCGATGGTCATTGCCCGGCTGACCACGTCGCGGCTCGCCAAATCCTTGGCGGTCGGTGCGTAGCGCTCCATGAAGCGCTCGCCTTCCGAGTTGGTCAGGTATCCGCCCTCGCCGCGCGCGCCCTCGGTGATCAGGCAGCCGGCGCCATAGATCCCGGTCGGGTGGAACTGCACGAACTCCATGTCTTGGAGCGGCAGGCCGGCCCGCAACACCATGGCATTGCCGTCGCCGGTGCAGGTGTGGGCCGAGGTACAGGAGAAATAGGCGCGGCCGTAACCGCCGGTCGCCAGCACCGTCTCGTGGGCGCGGAACCGATGGATGGTTCCGTCCTCCAGGCACAGCGCCATGACGCCGCGGCAGGCGCCGTCGTCGCCCATGATCAGGTCGAGCGCGAAATACTCGACGAAGAACTCGGCGTGATTGCGCAGCGACTGCTGGTACAGCGTGTGCAGGATCGCGTGGCCGGTGCGGTCGGCGGCGGCGCAGGCCCGCTTGGCCATCGCCTTGCCATGGTCCAGCGTGTGACCGCCGAACGGCCGCTGGTAGATCTTGCCCTCGTCGGTGCGCGAGAACGGCACGCCGAAGTGCTCAAGCTCGATCACCGCCGGGATGGCGTTGCGGCACATGTATTCGATGGCGTCCTGGTCGCCGAGCCAATCGGAACCCTTGACGGTGTCGTACATGTGGAAGCGCCAATTGTCGCCTTCGCCCATGTTGTCGAGTGCGGCACCGATGCCGCCCTGGGCGGCGACAGTGTGGCTGCGGGTCGGGAAGACCTTGGTGATGCAGGCGGTCTTCAGCCCCTCCATGGTCATGCCCAGGGTAGCGCGCAGCCCGGCACCGCCGGCACCGACCACCACCGCGTCATATTCATGGTCGATGATCTTGTAGGATTCCATGACCTCAGCCTCCGAACGCCAGTCGCAGAACGGCGAAGATCGACGCGACCCCGAGCGCGATGGCCGCGAATTTCAAGGCGATCAGCGCCGTCAGCTTGACCGCTTCGTTATGAACGTAATCCTCGATCACGACCTGCACGCCGAGTTGGGCGTGCCAGTACACCGCGGCGATCAACAGCACCAGCAGCACCGCGACCGGCGCCGAACCGATCCAGGCAACCGCACCGGCGTGATCCACCCCGGCGAGGCCGGCGATCGATATGACAAACCAGATCGTCAGCGGCACCAGCGCAATCGCCGTCAGACGCTGCGCCCACCAGTGATGCACACCTTCCTTGGCGGAGCCCAGACCGCGGACCCGTGCCAGCGGGTTGCGCATCGACTGCATGGTCTTTCCAGCCATCCGTCCCTCCCTTACGCCGACACGATAGCGATCGCCCAGGCGAGCACCGTGAGCGCCACCGACGCGATCACCACCGCCCATCCAGACTTGTAGACCGTATCAAGCTCAAAGCCCCAGCCGGCGTCCCAGAACAGATGCCGGACGCCGTTGCACAGATGGAACATCAGCGCGTAGCTGAAGCCGAACAGGATCAAGTAGCCGAGCCAGGAGCCGAGAAAGTCCTGAACCACGGCAAACGAATCGGGGCCCGCAGCGGCGGCAAGCAGCCACCATGTCAGCAACAGCAGCCCGGCCGCGAGGCCAACGCCGGTGGCACGGTGGGAGATCGACAGCACGCTGGTGAGCTGCGGCTTGTAGATCTGGAGATGCGGCGACAGCGGCCGACGGTCAGCGCTCATGCATACCCCCTCACGGCGTTCCAATCCTAGGGCGCATCCAAGTGCGGCCGCGCCCCTGTCCGACCAGAGCCTAGCGCGAGCACGCCCGGCGGTCGACGCGGCCGTTATAGACCATCGGCGAGCCGGCACAAACCCGCCGAATAACGCAGTGCAGCATTCCTCCCATGGCGCGAAATCGCAAGCGGGCGTTGGTACGCCTCTTTCCCACCGTCGCGCACGTGCTAGGGTTCCAACCCATGGGCTCCACAGTGAAAATTGCGATCAGCGCCGCGGCCGTCGCCATCCTATCGCTCGTGACCACCGCCGGACCGGCGGTGGCCGCTTGCACCGATCCACCGCAGCCCGGTGTCGACTGGCGGCAATGCAGTTTCGACCGGTACGATCTCGCCAAGATCGACCTGACGGGCGCGCGCCTCGACAATGCCAGCTTCAACCGCGCCACCCTGGCCGGCACCGACTTCACGCGGCTGGAAGGCGGCCGGGTCCGGTTCCTGGGAGCCGATCTGAAAGACGCCAAATTCGATCAGGCGCGGCTGCGCGGAGCGGATTTCACCGAAGCCAAGCTGGAGGGCGCCTCGTTCCGCGGCGCCGATCTGGCCGAGGCCCGACTGGTGTCCGCCAATCTGCGCGGCGCCGACCTGACCGACGCCAAACTGCGTGGCACCGAATTTTTTCGCGCCGACCTTTCCGGCGCCACCTGGGTCGACGGCAAGAGGGTGTGCGCCGAAGGCTCGGTCAGCTTCTGCCGCTAGCCAATTCGCCCGCCCGGCGCCGGTCGTCAGCGTTAACGGATCATTATCAACTGCATCGGCATGATCCCGGCTGGGTCAACAGGGACTCAAAAGGGAGCCCGCATGGCAATCGCGGACGAAATTGCAGCCAGACTGACCGGTGAGTTCCTGGACGACGCCGGCGACCGGCTGGCACGGGCCCAGATCGCGCTGAATAAGCTGGCCAACCGCCCCAAAGATACCCGCCCCCTGCTCCTCGACCTGGCGCGGGAGATCCATAACCTGAAAGGCACCGGCAAGACCTTTGGGTTCCCGACCATCTCGCTGATCGCCGACCGGTTTGAGGACTATCTGGAAGCCAACGCCGAAAAGACGCCGTTTCCGATCACCGACCTGCAACGCTTCGCCGACGCTCTGAGCGACATCATCGAGCGCGGCCGCAATCCGGAACCTGACCGCGCCACGTCCATCCTGCGTGGTCTGCCGTCAGTCTTCGATTTCGACCCGGAAGCGATTAGTGGCCAACCAGGCCGCGCCCTGGTGATTACCCGGGCACGCACCCTCGGACACATGCTGGCGCGCGAGCTGGCCAATTGCGGATACCGCACACAGACCGCTTCCGATCCGTTCGAGGCCATGCGTTTCGCCGTCTCGGAGAAGCCCGACATCGTTCTCAGCTCGGCCGTGCTGGACGGCATGTCGGGAATCGATCTGTTGCGGGCGATCCGCTCGATCCGGCCGACCGCATCGCTGCCGTCCGCCGTTGTCACGTCGTTCGACGCCGGGCATCCGGAACTGGCGGGCCTGCCGAAAGACGTATCGGTGATCCGGCTCGGCAAGACCCTGTCCGACGATCTGGCGCTGGTTTTGACCAACGCCGGCGAGGTGTCGCGCGCCTGACGGCAATCCGGATCAGGCGGCCTGACGGATACCGGCGGCCTTGACGCTGTCTTCGACGAACGGCTCGAACTTCTTGAAGTTCGCCTCGAACCGTCCGCACAGATCGTGGGCGGTCGCGTCGTAGGCGCCCTTGTCGGTCCAGGCACCGCGTGGCAGCAGCACCGAGCTCGGCACGTCCGGGCACGCCTCCGGCACCAACAGACCGAACCGGCCATCCTCGCGCACCGGCGCGGCGGACAGTCGCCCGTCCACCGCCGCCCGCACCATGGCGCGGGTGTAGGCGATCTTCATGCGGTCGCCGCCATCCCCGGCCCGGCCACCGGACCAGCCGGTGTTGACCAGCCAGCAGGTCGCCCCGTGCTTGGCGATCTTGTCGCGCAGCATCGCGCCGTAGATCGACGGGTGTCGCGGCATGAACGGCGCTCCGAAGCAGGTCGAGAACGTCGCCTGCGGCTCCTTGCCGAGGCCTTTCTCGGTGCCGGCGACCCGCGCGGTGTAGCCCGACAGGAAGTGGTACATCGCCTGTTCGGGCGTCAGCTTGGCGATCGGCGGCAACACACCGAACGCATCGGCGGTCAGCATCACCACGTTCACCGGATGCCCGGCCACACCGGTTTCCGAGGTGTTCGGAATGAAGTCGATCGGATAGCAGGACCGGGTGTTCTCGGTCAGGGAATCGTCGTCCAGCATCAGGACCCGCGAGACCGGGTCGTGGACCACGTTTTCCAGCACGGTGCCGAAGCGGTGGCTGGCCGCCCAGATCTCAGGCTCGGCTTCGGCCGACAGGCGAATCACCTTGGCATAGCAGCCGCCCTCGAAATTGAAGATGCCGGCGTCTGACCAGCCATGCTCGTCGTCGCCGATCAGGGTGCGCGTGCCGTCCGCCGACAGGGTGGTCTTGCCGGTCCCGGACAGGCCGAAGAACACCGCCGTGTCACCCTTCGCGCCGACGTTCGCCGAGCAGTGCATCGGCATCACGCCGCGGTCCGGCAACAGATAGTTCAGCACGCCGAAGATCGACTTCTTGATCTCACCGGCGTACCAACTGCCGCCGATCAGGATCAGCCGACGATCGAAGTCGACCAGGATGAAGGTCCCGGAGTTGACGCCGTCCGCCTTGCCGTTCGCGCTCAGGCCCGGCGCGTGCAGCACGGTGAAGGCCGGCTCGAAACCCGCCAGATCCGCCGGTTTCGGGCGAATGAACATGTTGCGGGCGAACAGGTTGTGCCAGGCGGTCTCGGTCACCACCCGCACCGGCAGTCGGTATTCGGGGTCGGCGCCGGCCCAGCAATCAAGTACGAAGGCGTCGCGGCCTTTGTAGTAGTCGGTGACGCGGGCATACAAGGCGTCGAACCGGTCGCGGGTGATCGGCTGGTTGATGGTTCCCCAATCGACCGCGTCATGGGTGCCGTCGCTGTCGACGATGAACTTGTCCTTGGGTGATCGGCCGGTGTGCTCGCCGGTTGTCACCAACAGCGCGCCGCCGGCGGTTACCACACCCTCGCCGCGGCGGATCGCTTCTTCATACAGCGCCGCCGGACCCATGTTCCAACGCACGGACTTCAGATTGGTCAGCCCGACAGTGTCGAGCCCGACTTGGCTCGTGTGACCGGTGAAGATCTGCACGATGTTTCCTCCAACCTTAAACCTTGCGGGACCGTGTTGCCCGGCCCCTTCCGTTGCCGTCAGAAAGGGATAGGGGAGCGGTTCCCGGTTGGCAACGCTCCACGCCGCCGGGCGTTGCGCCGAACTCCGGCGTCACCGGATCTGCGACGTTTGGCCGCGACCGTCAGAGCTTCAGCACCGCGACGCCGGGCAGGTCCTTGCCCTCGAGCCATTCCAGGAACGCACCGCCCGCCGTCGAGACATAGGAGAAGCGCTCCAGCACGCCGGCGTGTGCGAGCGCGGCGACCGTATCGCCGCCACCAGCCACCGTGAGCAGCCGGCCCTGGTCGGTCAACTCCGCCGCCGCCTTGGCCAGCGCGTTGGTGCCGGCATCGAACGGCGCGGTCTCGAACGCCCCGAGCGGCCCGTTCCAGACCAGGGTCCGACAAGCCGCCAGACGCTCCGACATGGCAGCGACCGTCGCCGGACCGACATCCAGGATCATCGCGCCCGACGGCACCGCGTCGACGCCGACCACCGTCGTCACCACACCCGGCGCCAACTTGTCGGCAATCACCACGTCGATCGCCAGCAGGACGTCACAGCCTTTGGCCTCCGCCTTTTGCAGGATCGCCCACGCGGTGTCGGCGAGATCGCGTTCGGCCAGCGAAGCGCCGACCTCGATCCCCTGCGCGAACAGGAAGGTATTGGCCATGCCGCCGCCGATCGCCAGCACGTCGACCCGCTCGACCAGGTTGCCGAGCAGGTCGAGCTTGGTCGATACCTTGGCCCCGCCGACCACCGCCGCAACCGGGCGGGTCGGCGATTCCAGCGCGCGGCCGAGGGCATCCAGTTCGGTCTGCATCAGCCGGCCGGCATAGGCCGGTCGCAATCGGGCCACGCCGTCGATCGAGGCGTGGGCGCGGTGCGCCGCCGAGAAGGCATCATTGACGTAGAGATCACAGAGATTTGCCAGGGCCGCCGCGAATTCCGGATCGTTGGCTTCTTCCCCGGCATGAAAGCGCAGGTTCTCCAACAGGGCTACGCCGCCGTCGGCCAGATCACCGACAGTCGCCGTCGCGGAAGGACCGATGCAGTCGTCGGCAAACGCCACCGGTCGGCCAACCGCAGCGGCTAACGGATCGGCCAACGGCTTCAGCGACATTGTCGGATCGGGTTTGCCTTTCGGCCGGCCGTAATGCGAGACGACCACGACCTTCGCGCCTTTTTCGGCCAGTTCCTTGACGGTAGGCGCTGCGCGCTCGATGCGGGTTGCGTCGGTGACCCGGCCGTCCTTCATCGGAACATTGAGATCCAGCCGGACCAGCACCCGTAGCCCCGCGACTTCCACCTGATCCAGGGTCCTGAACGCCGCCATGGCTGCGCTTCCACCTCGTGTCACTGTCGGCGGGATGTGCCACACCGCCGACCGGGGGGCAAGAGCGGGAGAGTGCTCATCCTCTGGAACCGGCATCCATCGTCACTCGTCATCGGCCGGTCGTCGATCGTCACCGGTACGGGTCCGCGGCGTCACGCAGGCCGTCGCCGAAGAAGTTGAAGGCCAGCACCACCAGGATGACCGGAATCACCGGTGTCATGATCCAGGGATACAGCTCGACCGCGTTGATGTTCTGCGCCTCGGTCAACAGCACGCCCCACGACGTGATCGGTGGCCGCAGACCAAGGCCGAGGAAGCTGAGCGCGGTCTCGCCGAGGATCATCGACGGAATCGACAGGGTGGCCGAGGCGATCAGGTGGCTCATGAAGCTCGGCAGCAGGTGTCGGCCAATGATCCGCCGCGGTTTCGCGCCCATCAGTTCGGCGGCCACGCAGAAATCCTCTTCGCGCAGCGCCAGGAGCTTGGAGCGCACCGCCCGGGCCAAACCTGTCCAGTCCAGCAGACCCAGGATCAACGTGATCCCGAAATAAATCACGATCGGACTCCAGGTCACCGGCAACGCGGCCGACAGCGCCATCCAGAGCGGCAACTCGGGAAACGATCGCAGGACCTCGATCACCCGCTGGATCGACGCGTCGATCCAGCCGCCGTAGTAGCCGGCGACCCCACCGATGACGATGCCGAGCACGAAACTGATGGCAATGCCGATTAGGCCGACCGTCAGCGAAATCCGGGTGCCGTAGACGATGCGCGAAAACATGTCGCGCCCGAGTCGGTCAGTCCCGAGCAGGAACAGTGTCCCATCCTCGGCCGGGCATACCAGATGCAGATCAGCCTCGAACATCCCCCAGAACTGGTAGGGATCGCCGGAACAGAAGAACCGCAGCTCCTGCCGCTTGTCCGGATTGGCCACGTAGTCGCGCTTCAGGGTCCGCAGGTCCAGGGTGTAGTCGAGCCCAAGGACGTACGGCGCTACGAACCGGCCGTCGTGAAACACCTTCACGCTCTGCGGTGGCGCATAGATGAACTCGGTGTTGCGGCTGGCCAACGCGTACGGCGCGATCAGCTCGGATATCAGGACCGAGGCGTACAGCAGCAGCAGGAACAGGCCGGAAACCACGGCGAGGCGGTGGCGGCGCAGCTTCCACCACATCATCCGCCACTGCGACGCCATGTAGTAGCGTTCCTGCTGCGGCGTCAGGATCTCGTCTGCACCGGGATTGAAGGGCGCCCGGTCGACGAAATGGCGGGCGCGCGGGCGCGGCGTGTCGGAGACGCTCATCGTCCGGTCCCCGCGCCCAGCCGGATGCGTGGGTCAAGCCACGCCAGCGCGAGATCCGAAATCAACATGCCCACCACGGTCAGCGCCGCCAGGAACATTAGGAACGATCCCGCCAGATACATGTCCTGGCTCTGCAGCGCGGTGATCAGCATCGGCCCGGTGGTCGGCAGCGACAGCACCATGGCGACCACCGCCGAGCCCGACACCACCTGCGGCAGCATGTTGCCGATGTCGGCGATGAATGGGTTGAGCGCCATGCGCAGAGGGTACTTCAGCAACGCCCGCATCGGCGACAGCCCCTTGGCGCGGGCGGTGATCACGTACTGCTTCTGCAACTCGTCGAGCAGATTGGCCCGCAGTCGCCGGATCATCGCCGCCGTGCCAGCGGTGCCGATCACGATCACCGGCACCCACAGGTGTTCCAGCACCGACAGTACCTTGGGCCAGGTCCAGGGCTGGTCGATGTAGGACGGATCCATCAGCCCGCCGATCGAGGTGCCGAACCAGACATTCGCGAAGTACAACAGCACTAGCGCCAGCAGGAAATTCGGCGTCGCCAGGCCGATGAAGCCGAGCAGGGTCAGGCTGTAGTCGCCCCAGCTGTACTGGTGGGTGGCCGAGTAGATCCCGATCGGGAACGCCATCAGGTAGATGAACAGGATGGTGCCGAAGTTCAGCACGATGGTCAGCATCACCCGGTCGCCGACCACGTCGGCAACCGGCAGCTGGTATTCGAAGCTGTAGCCGAAATCGCCGCGCAGGAATCCGATCGCCCAGTAGAAGTACTGCTCCCACATCGGTTTATCGAGGCCATACTGGGCCCGCAACGCCGCGACCTTAGCGAAGTCGACGTTCTCGCCGCGACTCTCCATCTCCGCGATCAGGGTCGACAGGTAGTCGCCCGGCGGCAACTGGATGATGATGAACGTGATGATGCTGATTGCGATCAGGGTCGGGATCATTATCAGCAGGCGGCGGGCCAGATAGTCGAGCATATCTACCCTATCTCCGGCTGCGGACGGCAGCGGTGAGCACCGATTCCGGCGTGCGCGGACGCGCCGGACCGAAGAAGAAGGTGTCCGGCCGGTAGATTCCGAAATGCGCGCCCGGTTCCCAGGCATAGACGCCTTGGACCGGCACGTTGTGCAGTTCCAGATCCACGACGACCGGCTGCAGCACCCCGGCGATCAGCCCGATGCTGTAGACCTGCTCGGACCAGATATCGAGCATTTCGGCCCAGATCCGGGTGCGTGTCTCCGCCGAATCAGCGGATCGCCAGGACCGGTACAGCTCCATCAGCCGGCTGGCCTCGGGCAGGTCCGGTTTCTCGCCCGCCTTCCCGCCGGTCTGGTAGTACTGCCCCCATTTCGGCCACATGTACTGGATCTGGTCGGTCGGCGCGAACGCCTGCGGGCTGGTCTCGGCGGTGGCCAGGCCGTTCTCGGTGCCTGATGAGATTGCCATCAGGGTCTTGCCGGCGAACACCCGGTTGCGGAACACCGTGCGCTGGGTCGGTCGGCTGTACAGCTTGATTCCGGCGGCCATCCAACCGTCATGGATCAGTTCCAGGACATCAGTCTGCTCGGTACTTTCACCGGCAGTCTCGACCACGATTTCGGCCGGCCGGCCGTCGGGCAGCAGCCGCACGCCTCGGGAATCCCGCTTGGTCAGGCCGATCTCGTCGAGCAGCGCGTTGGCCGACTTCGGGGAGTAGCTGGCCCATCGCTCGCGCAGCCCCTCGCGGTACAGCGGCGAGGTCGGCAGCAGCGTGTCGGCCCCGTCGAGGGCTAGGCCGTAGTAGATGACCTCGTTGATCTCGTGCCGGTTGATCGCCAGCGACAGGGCGCGCCGGAACCGCACATCGCGCATCAGCGTGCGCCACACCGGGTCCTCGGCGTTCATGTTCGGGAACAACGCCAGATGCGCGCCATAGGCGGTGCGCCACAGGTAGGTCTCATAGCCGGACCGGGTCTCGCTCTGGCGCAGGAAAGTATAGTCGTCGAACGACAGGTAGCGGGCCTGCAGCGCCGACTCCCCGGCGCCGGTCTTTGCCGGGATCAGGCCGGGTGCCGCGACCTGGAACACCGCTTCGTCGATGTACGGCAGCTGCCGCCCCTCGGCGTCGACCCGGTGGTAGTACGGGTTGCGGCGGTAGATGAAGCGGTCCGACGGCGGCTCGGTCACCGCCATCCACGGCTGCAGGGTCGGCAACGCCGGATTGTCGAATTTGTACATGTTGTCGAGCTTGTTGTGCAGCGCCGCCCAGTTGCGCTGGTGCCCGGACTTGATGCGCTTCTCCAGCTCGGCCGGGTCGGCGTAGTCGCCGTGCACGGTCTTCAGGTAGTGCGCGGGACGGTAGAGATACAGCGGGCTGGCGCCGGCCAACGCCGGCAGGAACTCAGGATTCGGTTTCGACCAGGAATACCGCACTACCGTCGGCGACAGGATCTCGACCTTCGGGGCCTCGCCGTCAACCATCAGCTCGCTCGGCGGACCGGTCGGGGACAATGCCGAGTTGTTGGCCACGTCGTTCCAGAAGTACCGGAAATCCTCGGTGGTGAATGGCTGGCCATCGGACCAGCGATGGCCTTCGCGCAGGGTGAAGGTGAACACCCGGTCGTCCTGGACGTCGACCTTGGCCGCCAGATCCGGCACCAGCTCGAAGGTCTTCGGCCGGTACACCACCAACCGGGCGTAGCCGTACACCACCATCTGCCGGGTGTCCTTGTCCCGGCCCATGATCATCGTCAGTGTGCCGCCGTACTGGCCGGGCTCCTTTTGCTCGGCGCCGAGGTCGACCACCGACGGGTTGCGCGGCAGCCGATCGGCGATCGGCGGCAACCGGCCTGCCGACACGTCTTCGGCCAAGACCGGCGGCTCGACATAGATCTGCGCGAACCCCGGTCGGCCCGCCGTCAGCAGCATCAGCAGGGTCGCCAGTGCCAGAGCGAGGCGGCCGGTCACGACGCCAGCCTGAAGTTTAGGATCTGCGGGTCGGCACGCACGAAATGCTCATCGCCCAGGTCCATGAATTGCGGCGTGTGCTGCGCGTCGATGGTGAACGGCGCCGGCCAGTCCGCGGGCTGCGATGCCCGTTCGTCCATGATCCGGGCGAAATCGAGCGGGTGGTCGAGGCTCGGGTCGGGGACCGCCGCCAGCAGCGCCTGGGTGTAGGGATGCACCGGGTTGCGGAACAGCTCCTCGCGGGTCGCCAGCTCCACCAGCCGGCCGGCGCACATCACCGCGATCCGGTCGGCGATGTAGTCGACCACGGCAAGGTTGTGGGAGATGAACAGATAGGTAAGCCCCAGGGTCGCCTTCAGATCCTTCAACAGGTTCAGCACCTGGGCCTGGATCGACACGTCGAGCGCCGAGACCGGCTCGTCACAGATCAGCATCGGCGGCCGCAGGGCCAGCGCCCGGGCGATGCCAATGCGCTGACGCTGGCCGCCGGAGAAACTGTGCGGGTAGCGGCTGAGGTGGCGCGCGTCGAGCCCGACCAGCTTCATCAGCTCCGACACCATTTCACGCCGCCAGGCGGGTGTGCCGATCCCGTGAATCACCAGCGGCTCGGCGATGATGTCGAACACCGGCATTCGCGGATTCAGCGAACCGAACGGGTCCTGGAACACGAACTGCAGCTTGCGCCGGAACACCGCCAGCGCGTCGCCCTCCAGGCCGAGCACGTCGACCGGACCGTCGTCGTCGGTGAAGGTGACCCGGCCGCTGTCCGGCCCGATGGCCCGCATGATGACTTTCGACAGCGTGGTCTTGCCGCACCCTGACTCGCCCACCAGGCCCAGGCATTCGCCGCGCCGAACCTCGAACGAGACATCGTCCAGCGCCATCACCCGTTTCGCGGTGCCGCCGAACAACCCGGCCTTGCGAATGGCGTAGGTCTTCGACACGCTTTCGACCGACAGCAACGGCTCGGTCTGCGGCGTGGAACGGGCTGTCTGATGTCCGGAGTCCGACAGCAGGTGGCCGGTCTCGGCCTTGATCTCGCGGATCGGCTTCAACCGCTCTCCCGGCGCCATATCGAAGCGCGGCACCGCCGCCATCAGCGACCGCAGGTACGGGTGCTCGGGACGCCGGAAGATATCCTCGACGTCGCCGGACTCCATGACCCGGCCGCGGTACATCACCACCACTTCCTCGGCCACATTGGCGACCACGCCAAGATCGTGGGTGATCATCAGGACCGCCATCTGCAGTTCCGTCTGCAGGTCCCGGATCAGCTTCAGGATCTGCGCCTGGATGGTCACGTCCAGCGCGGTGGTCGGTTCGTCGGCGATCAGCAGGGCAGGTCGGCAGACCAGAGCCATCGAGATCATGGCGCGCTGGCGCAGGCCACCCGACAGTTCAAATGGATAGGTCTTCAGTGCCCTGGCCGGATCCGGGAACCCGACCAGACGCAGCATGTCGCGAGTCAGCTCGCGGGCCTCCGACCCGGAGACCGTACGGTGCAGGCGCAGCGCCTCGGTGATCTGGTCGCCGATGGTGTGCAGCGGCGACAGCGAGGTCATCGGCTCCTGGAAGATGATCGAGATGCGGCCGCCCCGCAGGTCGCGCATCGGCCGGCCGTCGGGTGCCAGCCGGACGATGTCGGTGATCGTGCCGGGCTTGTTCGGATCGGCGAACAGGATCGAGCCGCCCAGCACCCGGGCCGGCCTCGGCAGCAACCCCATGATTGCCTGGCTGACCACCGATTTTCCGGAGCCGGACTCACCGACCAGCGCCACGGTACCGCCGCGCCGGATCTGGAACGACACGCCGTCGACGGCGACCAGCCGCCCCTCCGGCAGGTCAAATCCGATGCGCAGGTCGTTAACGCGGAGCAGCGGCGTCGCGCGATCCTTCATCCCATCCCCACACGGCCGTCGTCTCCGGACGCCGTCTCCCTCGGCACCCCAGCGCCGGCGGACAAACCGAGCGCTTTTAGATTCTCTTGGGTGGTGTCGGAAAGTGCAAGCCGATTACCGCTCGCGGCCCGTGCAGCGCGCTCCGCCACGGCCTCGAAGTCATCGAGCGTTGATTCCAGCGACAACTCGCTCCCGCCGCCGCGCAGCCGGAGCTGCATCCACCCGCCTTCCTTATCGCGTCGGGTGGCAAAATACCGCAACTGCATCCCGTCCAGCGCGTCCCAGCGGATCGCCCGACCGAACGGCCCGGATGCGCGGATACCCACGTCATCGACCTCGATGACGGTGACGCTGCGCTGCCAGGCCCGGAACAGGTAGACCGCGAACAGCAGGGCGAAGGCCCCGAACGCCACGGCAAGCCAGGTCACCATCGGCATGAACAGCAACGGCCCCGCGGTGACCAGCAGCCCGAATCCACCGCGCACGAAATCGCCTGCAATGGAACTTCGTTCGTAACGATGCGTGGTCACGCCGTCCTCCGAATGTCGCTTCCGGCTTCCACCACCGGTGTTGTCGTGACCGCCGCCAAAGCCGCCGTCGGGTCCAGCCATCGCACCGCCGCATGCCGTGACAGCATCGCGAACAACGGCTGCCAAGCCTGCCACGTCCCTGCTTGGGTCACCAAATGATGCGACAGGATGCCAATCGGCCCGACGTGTTGCGGGATACGCACCTCAAGCGCCGATGCCACCGCCTCGACCGTCAGAGGTACCCGCCCGGCGTGCCAATCGATCAGGTCGACATGGGTATCCAGCCGCGGCACATCAGACGGGGCCGATGGGCGGTGCCAAGGCGCGAAGCCCGACAGCGCCATCACACCGGTTCCGCCCAGGCGATCGAGCAGATCGTCGCCGAGCCGGTTCCAGGGCGGCACGAAGCAAGGCACCAGCCGATCACCCGCCAGCGCCGCCAGCCGGCGCCGGCCGTCGGCAATCTCGGCAAGCCGGGCCTCGATCGGTCGCTCTGGTCCGAACTCGGACTTCTTGGCACCGGTCGCCGAATGATCGGCGTGCATCCAGCCGTGAACGAACAACCGCGCCGACGTACCTTCCAGCGCCGGCAGCACGTCGACAACCATTCGTCCCGCCACCGCCGCCAGGGCCGGAACGATGCCGTGCTCCCCCAGCGCGCCAAGCAAGACGTCGAGCGCCGCTGACGGCCGTTCCAGGTCGTCGTCGCGCCACCACAGGTCGACGGTGCCGCCGACGGCACCAATCGCGTCGAGCGTGGAACACAGGCGGTCGACGCCGTCGGTGCCGCGACCGGTCATGCCGCCGCCCGTTCGCGCATCACCCTCGCCACCAGTTCGCCGGTGGCCTTGGCGCCATCGAGATCAACCGCCGGCACCGCATCGCGCGGACGGGCCATCGCCCGGTTGATCGCCGATTTCAGGGTTTCGATGCCGAGTTCGGCCTCGGGAACCACCTCCAGGGCGCCGACATCGGCCAGCAGATCGGCACGCAACCGCTGCTCGGTCTCCACCCCGCCTTCGAACGGCACCACGACCGCCCGGGCGCGCACCGCCAGCAGCTCGAGGAGGGTGTTGTAGCCGGCCTGGCTGATCGACAGCGCCGCACCGGCCATCAGCGCCGGCAAGTCCGGCCGCATGGTTTCGACCACCAGATTCGGCCGGCCAAGCGACCGAAGGTAGTCGATGGTATCCGGACGCATATGATGCCCGGTCACGAACCGCCAGGTCCGATCGGCCAGCGGCAGGCTCGGCATCGCGTCGGCGACCCGGCGCATGAAATCGTGCCCGACGGCACCACCACCCGCAGAGATCAGGACCTCGCCGGTAGCCAGCGGATCGGTATCCGGCACGGCCAGATCGTCGGCGTTCACCACGTAGCCGGTATAGGTCAGAGGCACCCGGATGTCGGCCGCCATCGGGAAGGTCCGCTCGAGCCGGATCAACCGGGGATCGGCGTGAATCAGCGCGGCGTCGTAGTAGGCGTTCAGGGTATCGACGATCTCCTGGTTGCGATCGGCCCGCGGCTTGGTCACCAGGATGTCGCGCATCGACGAGAACACAGCCGGTCGCCAGGCTGCTGCCTGCGCCGCCTGCAACAGCGGGATCAATTCGAACCGCATTTGCCGGCGTCCGAACGGAAACAGCTCGGTGATCACCGCCGCCGGCCGCCGCTCCTGCAGCAGGCCGAGCAGTCGGTCGCGGCGGGCATCCCTGAAGGTATCGTCGATCGGCTGGTCGTGTTCATCGACCAGGATCTTGAACGCATCGTCCAAGGCCCGGACCGGTGGCAGCTGGACCAACTCGGCGCCACCCAGCGGCAGGTGCGGTACCGGCATCCCGCCGGACACGAAATAGACTGCCATCCCGTGCGCCGTCAGGCCGCGGGCCACCGCCGCGGCGCGGCGCAGATGGCCGATGCCGAGCAGGTTCTGGACGTACAGCAGGACGCGCGGTGCGCTCATTCAGGCGGCTCCAGCGATATGTTGGCGCGTTTCAAGCTCCAATGCCCGGTCGCATCGAGAAGGAACAGATGGGCCGCCCCCCAGTCAAGCCGCGCCGGAGGCTTGCCGGTCATGTCCCAGCCGGTCGCCAGGGACAGCGCGGCCCGGATCACTCCCTTGTGCGAGATCGCCGCGGTATCGCGGCCATCCGCCAGCAGCCGACGTCCGAACTCCTCCAGGCGCGCCTGGATCTCGCGCGGCGTCTCGCCACCGGGCGGCCGGAAATCAAGACCGAGCGCCTCGTTGACGGCGACGGCCTCAGGGTTCTCAGCCCTTACCTGCCCCAGCGTCCGCCCCTCCCAGGCACCGAAATCCATCTCAATCAGTGCCGGCTCAATGTCCGCGGTCACGCCCAGCAATGCCGCCGTCTCGCGTGCCCGGGCCAGCGGGCTGGTCACCCACCGAAATGTCGTGAATTCAGGTGGCAGCACCTTCTGTCGCACCGCCTGCCATCCGAGGGACGACAGCGGGATGTCGGATCGTCCCTGCAGACGCTTGGTGGCGTTCCACTCGGTCGGTCCGTGCCGCAGCAGGACAAGCTGGATCATGCCCGACCGTCCGTCCGACGCTCAAGCGCCGCCCGAAACCACCCGTCCATCGCGATGGAAGCGCCGTCGAGTGTATGTTCGGCCAGAACCGTTTGCCGCGCCGCCTCGCCCATCAACCTCCGCCGGGCCGGATCGTCCAGCAGTGCCGCCACTGCGCCTGCAAACGCGTTGCCGTCACCCACTGGTACCAAGACCCCGGTCCGCCCGTCGCGCACGATGTCCGGAACGCCCCCAACATCGCCCGCCACCACCGGCAATCCGGCCGCCTGAGCCTCCAGCAGCGCCATTCCGTAGGCCTCCTGAACCGCCGGCCATACCATCAGGTCGGCAGCGGCATAGATCTCGTTCAGACGAGTCGCATCGACGGCACCGATCAACCGTACCCGATCGCCAAAGGGAGCTACAGCGGCCACCACGTCAGCCCTAGTCGGGCCGTCGCCGACCACGATCAGCCGCCACGGGCGATCGGGCAGCTTGGCAAGCGCCCCCGCCAGCACCCGATAGGATTCGGTCTTGGCACCCGGCCGCATCATCCCGACCGCCAGCAGCCACGGCTCTTCAGCCGGCAGTCCAAGGCGTTGCGCAAGACGTCCGCGCGCGGTCGCGTCGACCGTCCCGGCCTGCGGTTCCAGGAATGGGCGCTGCCGTTCGTAGCGGCCATCGACACCGAGCCTCGGTTCAACCGCGACGGCATCCCGGCTGTTGAAGCCGATCACCAGATCGGCCCGGGCCAACGCCGCCAGCACCGCATGGTGACCGACGTCCCAGGGACCGTCGGCGCGTTTGCCGGCAACCGACGCCTCGGCAACGACGTAAGGGATGTCCAACGCGTCGGCGACCGCCGGCCCGATCCAGTCCGGCGCTTTGTAGTACAGATGGTAGGTGAACCAGAGGTCGGGCGCCGGGCGCCTGCCCGACCGCACCGATCGGACATAGCGATCCGCCAGCCGACGGCCCAGGCGGGCCATGCGTCGCTGCCGGTCCGGAACACCCGCCGCATCACGGCTGCGCAGCCGCGCCGCCAACTCGACCGTGTGTCCCGCCTGTCCCAACGCTCCGATCAACAACCGCGCCATCGTGCGATCGCCCGAAGGCCGGTCGGAATCTGGCGGCTTGAGCGGGGCGTAGAACGCGACCCTCATGCGACGTCAGCAAGCCCCGCACCGGCGGTCAGACCGAAGCGCGCGGCCAGGCGGTTCAAGCCGGCGTCATGCCCGAAGGCGGTGCGCACCCGATCGCGGCCAGCGCTCCCCAGCGCCGCCCGGCGGCTTGGATCGGACGCCAATTCGCTCAGGGCGGCCGCCAAAGCCATGGGATCCTGAGGCGGGACCAGCACGCCGGTCGCACCGTCGTCGATCAGTTCCGGGATTGCCGACACCCGGGTCGCCACGGTGGCCAGCCCGGACGCCTGCGCCTCCATCAGCACGTTCGGCAGGCCGTCGCGGTCGCCATCCCCGGCGATTTTGCTGGCCAGCACGAACAGATCGGCGTCGGCCAGGGCCGCCAGCACCGCCGCCCGTGGCTGAGCGCCGCGCCAGGTGATCCGGTCGCCGATGCCGAGGCGACGGGCCTGATTTCGCAGAGTGTCCTTCAGCGCACCGCCGCCGATGTGGACAAATCGCCAGTGCAGATCGGACGGCAACGCGGCCAGCGCGGCCAGAAGGTCATCGTACCCCTTCTTCACCACCGCCCGGCCGATCGACACGATGATCACGGGAGCGTCGGCACGGCTGCCGTCGCGCGCCGGTCGCGGCTGCGGCGTCGGAAAATCGGCGAGGTCCAGGCCGTGATACAGCAGGTCCACCCGCTCCCGATCCGGCGCGAGTGCTGCCAAGTGCTCGCATCCGACGGCGGTGCAGGTGACCGCCCACGCTACGTCGGCCAGTTTCTCGCGCTTCTCCCAGTCGGGCGTGGTCCAGATGTCCTTGGCGTGAGCCGACGCCGACCAGCTTCGCCCGGTGATCAGCGCAGCGTAGCGCGCGACCGAGGACGGCGTGTGCAGGAAGTGGGCGTACAGATGCCCGACGGCCGGGTCCAATTCGGCGGCCAGGACGCATGCCTGACCGAAACGCCGGATCCGGTTGGGGGTCGGGTCACGCAGCAGGTCACGCCACCAAGTTGCCAGCGCCGAACCGTATCCGGGCAGGCGTCGAACCGACCACCAGCCGCGCAGCACCCGCAATGGCTCCTGATACAGGTACTCCGGCAAGTAGCTGACCGGGGCCGTGATGGCCTCATGGACCGGGTGCATGCTGCGATCGGTCGGATGGCGCAGTGCCACGATCCGAAAATCCAACCCGCGGCGCTGCAGGCCGAGCAGTTCCTGAGCAATGAACGTCTCGGACAGCCGGGGGTAACCCTTCAGGATCACCGCTACCGGTCCGGGCGTGACACGCCGGCGCAGCGCGGCTGCCGACGCGGGAGCCCCCGCCGACGCGTTCACGCCGGTTGGCGGAACGGCACGACCGGACGCGCCGCCCGCGCCTTGACCCAGCGATCGACCAGTTGCGCCACCCGGTCCAATCCATCCAGCAGCGGCAGTCCCGTCGCTTCGGACGGCAGCTTCTGGGCCGGCAAGCGACGCAGCGCCTCGGCCATCGCCTTCGGGTCGCGGTCACCGTCCTCGACCATCACGCTGAGCAGGCCCAGTTCCTCAGCCCGCTTGGCCCGGATGTACTGCTCAAGCCGCGGTTCGGTCCGAGGGACGATGATCGCCCGTTTATCGAACGAAAGGATCTCACAGAAGGTGTTGTAGCCGCCCATCGCCACGATTGCTGCACACCGCGACATCAGCGCCTCGATCCGGGAATCGAAGGTGATGACGTGCACCCGATCGAGCCGCTCGGCTCGCTCCATCAGTTCGTTCTGCTGCTCATGCGGCATGAACGGACCAAGCACCATCAGGACCGGATAGGGCAGTTGGGAATCTTCTTCATACGCCCGCAGCACCCAGTCCATCATCGGCTCACCGTCCCCGCCACCACCCGCGGTCACCAGCAGATACGGCTCGTCGCCAAACGGAATGACCGGCGCGGGCGTAGTGACCTTGGAGGCATGACGGCGCAAATAGCCGGTATAACGGGTCTTCAGTCGGACCGAGGCCGGAATCTCCACGCCGTCGAACGGGTCGCAGACCTCTTTCACGCCATACACCCAGATCTCGTCGTAGAGGTCCTGCAATGCCGGCAGAACCTTCTTGCGCTCCCATTCCGGGACCAGCAGTTCCGGCTCGTCCATCACGTCGCGCAGGCCGAGGATCAGCGGGGTGCCCCGCGCCTTCAGCATTTCCAGCGTGTCCTTCACCTCGCCACGCAAGCCCCAGGGCTCCTTGTCGACGATGAACACGTCCGGGTCGAAGTACTCCGCGGTGTGCTTGATGATGGCGGCGCGCAACTGCACCGTCTCCTCGATGTCCATGTGCAGGGACAGCGAGGTGTAGTCGCCGTTGCGCAGCTTGATGACGCCGGGAATCCGCACGAAGTCGACACGCGTGCGGAAATCGAAGCTGCCGATGATCGGCGAACCCGACAGGATCAGCACGCTGATCTCGGGGTCGGCTTCGACAAGCGCATGCGCGATCGCACGGCACCGGCGAAGATGGCCAAGGCCGAGCGTGTCATGGCTGTACATCAAGACACGCGCTGGCGTCCGACGTTTGGGATGAGTCATCGGCGTCCTCGCGACCGTTGCCGGAATTCACGACGATCGGCTGCGATCCCCCGCGAGCCGACTATGCCACAATGACTGTGCTCCGGAAATGGTAACCTTTTCAGGCGTTGCGATGTTGAACGGTGCTACAAACATCCTCAAACTCGATCTGCATCCACAGTCGCCGGACCGACCGTCATGGAACCGACTATCTACCGGTTCATCTTCCGTCACAGCAAGCGCGAGCAGATCGTTCTGCTGATCATGACGGCGTTGTCGTTCCCATTTCTCTACTACTCACTCGATCTGCCGAAAAAAATCATCAACGAAGCGCTGGGCGCCAAGGGAAAGGCTGCATTCCCGACCAATTGGCTCGGGTTCGAGTTCGACCAGTTGGAGTACCTCTGGACCCTGTCCGGCGTGTTCCTGGCGTTGGTGTGAATCAACGGCGCGTTCAAATACGTCATCAACGTCTATCGCGGCCAGCTGGGCGAGCGGATGCTGCGCCGGCTGCGCTTCGACCTGTACGCCCGCATCCTTCGGTTTCCGCTGGGCAGATTCCGGCGGATGAGCCAGGGCGAGATCATTCCGATGGTCACCGCCGAGGTCGAGCCGCTCGGCGGCTTCATCGGCGACTCGATCTCGCTGCCGGCATTCCAGGGCGGCACGCTGATCACGATCCTCGCCTTCATGTTCATTCAGGACCCGATACTCGGACTCGCGGCGATCTCGCTGTATCCGATCCAGGGCTACGTGATCCCAAAGCTGCAACGCCAAGTGAACCTGCTCGGCAAGGAGCGGGTCCGTACCGTCCGCACCATGTCGGACAAGATCGGGGAGACCGTCTCGGGGGTGCTGGAGGTTCACGCCAACGACAACGCCAGGCTGATGCTGGCGCGTTTCGCGGAGCGGCTGAACCGGATCTACGACATCCGATTCGAGATCTATAAGAAAAAATTCTTCATCAAGTTCCTGAACAACTTTCTGGCCCAGCTGACGCCGTTCTTCTTCTATTCGATCGGCGGGTACCTGGTGATCCGCGGCGAGCTGTCGATTGGCGCCATGGTGGCCGTCCTGGCGGCGTACAAGGATCTCTCCGCCCCGTGGAAAGAATTGCTCGGCTACTACGAGCGCAAGGAAGACGCGCGGATCAAGTACGAGCAGGTGATCGAGCAGTTCGATCCACCGACGATCATGGATCCGGCGCTTCAGACCGGTGACGCGGACGCCGGTCCGGCCGAATCGGCTGGAATCCGCTCGTCAAACCTCGGTTGGATCGACGACGACGGCGAGATGCAGGTCGAAGGTATCAGCATCAAGATCGAGCCGGGCGAGCGGGTGGCCTTGCTGGGCCCGCCGAACGGCGGCAAAGAGGCGCTGGGCCTGCTGCTCGCGCGGCTGGTCCTGCCGACCAGCGGCAACCTCAATTTCGGCGATCGGGACATGACCGTCCTGCCCGAGGCGGTCACCGGTCGACGCCTTGGCTATGTGGGACCGGCGGCGTTCGCGTTCTCCACATCGATCCGCGAGAACCTGCTGATCGGGGCCATGCATCGACCGTTGATCGAGGCCGAACGTGACGCAGCGGCACAAGCGGTTGCGAAGCGTGCGGCCGAGAACGCGGCTATAGCCGGCAACTCGACCGACGATCCGCACGCCGACTGGGTGGACTATGCTGCGATCGGTGTTGACGACGCCGGTGGCCTGTCGAAGCGGCTGGTTGAGCTGCTCGATGTCGTCGATCTGTGGGACGACTGTTATCAGCTCGGGCTGCGCGGCACGCTCGACCCGCAAAAGCGGCCGGACATCGCCGAGCGCATCCTGGATGCCCGCCGCAGCTTCGCCGACCGTCTCGCCGGGGATCCCTCACTCGCTGAACTGGTCGAGCCGTTTGCCGCCGACCGCTACAACTCCAATGCGTCGGTTGCCGAGAACCTGCTGTTCGGCACGCCGGTCGACGGCACGTTCGCCAGCGATTCCATAGCCGCCAGTCCGTACGTCCGCCAGATCCTGGGCACCGTCGGTCTGACCGACGATTTCCTGACGATGGGCCGGGACATGGCGGCCACCATGGTCGAACTGTTTGCCGATCTGCCGGCCGACCATGAGTTCTTCTCTCAGTTCAGCTTCATTTCACCGGACGACCTGCCGGAGTTCCAGGCGCTGGTTACCCGGGTCGATCGCAGTGGGGTCGGCGGCCTGTCGGAGGATGACCGCAGCCGGTTGCTGTCGTTGCCCTTCAAGCTGATCGCCGCACGCCATCGGCTCGGTTTGCTCGATGATGCGATGAAACTTCGGATCCTGGAGGCCCGCAGGGCGTTCGCCGAGAATCTGCCATCGGAAATGGCCAACGCGGTCGCCTTCTTCACGGCCGACACCTACAACGCGGCCGCCTCGGTCCAGGACAACTTCCTGTTCGGCAAGATCGCCTACGGACAGGCCGACGCGCCGGCCCGGGTCGGCAAGGTGATCGCCGAAGTCCTTGAGAGCCTCGATCTGCGCGCGACCGTGATCGAGGTCGGGCTGGACTTCGAAGTCGGTATCGGAGGTTCACGGTTGAGTGCGGCACAACGCCAGAAGATCGGAATTGCCCGCATGCTGCTGCGCCGACCCGACATCTGCGTGTTCAACGACGCGGTGGGCAGCATCGAATCGGCTGCCCAGAACCGGGTGATCGACCGGGTTCTCGCCGAGACCGAGGGACGAACGGTGATCTGGTCACTGCAACATCCCGACCTGGCCCGTCGGTTCCAGCGGGTCCTGGTGTTGCGCGGCGGTCGGGTGGTGGAAGATGGCGCGCCCGACAGCCTCGACCGCAGCGGTACCGAATTCCACACCATGGCAGCTGGGAGCTGACCGGGAGAGACGCGAACGATGAGCATCAATCAGGAAGTTGAACTTCTGCGGAACATTCCGCTGTTCGCCAAGATCGAGCCGGCCAAGCTGAAACTGCTTGCGTTCACTTCGGAGCGTCTCACCTACCAGCCGGAGCAGACGCTGTGTCACCAGGGAGATATTGGGGATGCGGCGTACATCATCATCGACGGCGAGGCGGTGGTTCGCATCGGCACGTCTGCAGGAGAGATCGAGGTCGCACGGCTTGGAAAGGGCGATGTCGTCGGCGAGATCGCGATCCTGTGCGATGTGCCCCGCACCGCCACCGTCCTGGCGGTCGACCGGGTGACGGTCCTCAAGATCACCAAGGAGCTGTTCTTCCGATTGGTCAACGAGTTCCCGCAGATCGCCATCGAGATCATGCGCGAACTCGCGGCGCGACTGGAGCGGACGAACGCGCAGCTCCGGGACGCGGTCAGCCGCAACGGCACCACCTGAACCGTCTTGAAATCGAAGGTAAATTCATGAGTCGATTGGACAGCGCGATCCGCCGTCTGCAGGCCCAGAAGGCCGCGCTGGAGGATGCGGCGCGGCGGACAGCCGGCCTGCGCGGTTTGGTGCTGGAGTTCGGACTGGGCAATGGCCGCACCTACGACCATCTGCGCACGATTCTGTCCAACCGGCGGATCGTGGTGTTCGATCGTCAGGTCGCGGCCCATCCGGACTGCATCCCGCCGGACGAGGACCTGTATCTCGGCGACCTGTTTAAGACATTGCCGCGAGCCATTGCCGAACTTGGCCGCAGCGCGGTCATCGCTCATCTCGACATCGGCACCGGCAACAAGGACCAGAGCGTCGCACTGGTCACCCGAGCGGCGCCGATGATTGCCGACCTGCTGGCCAGTGGGGCCATCCTGGTCAGCGATCAACCGATTGAAAGCATCGCAGGCCTGATCCCACTTCCGTTGCCCGACGGAATCGCCGACGGGCGTATTCACATGCTGCAGCGGACCTGAACGTCCGGGTCAGGACAGATCGAGGTCGACGATCACCGGAACATGGTCCGAGGCCTTCTCCCAACCGCGCGCCTCGCGAAGTACCGACGCGGCGCGCACCGTACCGGCCAGGGGCGGTGTCACCCAGACATGGTCGAGACGCCGGCCGCGATTCGATTCGTCCCAGTCGCGGGCTCGATAGCTCCACCACGTATACAGGCTCTGTTCCGGTGGAATGCGCTGGCGCACCGCATCGACCCAGCCGAGATCGGCCTGCAGCGCGCCGAGCGCCTCGACCTCGACCGGCGTGTGGCTGACGACGCCCAGCAATTGCTTGTGCGACCAGACGTCGGTTTGCAAAGGGGCGATGTTCAGATCACCGACCAGGATCATCGGCTGTTCGCGGGTGCGTTCTGCGGTGAACCACGCACGGCTCTCCGCCAGGAAGTCCAGCTTGTGCGCGAATTTGGGGTTGACCGCCGGGTCCGGAACGTCGCCGCCGGCCGGAACGTAGAAGTTATGCAACTCGGGCCCGCCGGCGACCCGGACCGCAACGTGGCGGGCGTCGGCCTTGGCGCAGAAGTCGCATCGGTCGGTCTCCTCGATCGGCAGTCGCGAGACCACCGCCACACCGTTGTAGCCTTTCATGCCGGAAACCGCCTGGTGCGGGTACCCGGCCTCGGCGAACGCAGCCGCCGGGAATTGGTCGGCCATCGCCTTGGTTTCCTGGAGACACAGGACGTCCGGCTGAACCGCGGCGATCAACTCGAGCGCCCGCGGCAACCGCAGGCGCACCGAGTTGATGTTCCAGGTGACGACCCGCATATCAGGTGATCCGGACGTGCAGGTCGCTCAGCCCGTCGACATGGCCATGCAGGACATCGCCGCGGCCCACGGCGGCCACGCCTTCCGGGGTACCGCTGAAGATCAGATCCCCCGGATGCAATTCCACCAGGCCGGACAAATAGCTGATGGTTTCCGACACCGACCAGATCAGCGCCTTGAGCGTCGATTGCTGCCGGCGCTTGCCGTTCACGTCGAGCCAGATCTCGCCGTCCTCGATCAGGCCGGTCGCGCTCACGGGATGCAGCGGGGCCAGCGGGGCCGACTTGTCAAACCCCTTGCCCATGTCCCAGGGCCGACCAAGCTTCTTGGCTTCGCCCTGGAGATCGCGCCGGGTCATATCGAGACCGACACCATATCCCCAGATCAGGTCGCTCGCCGCCGACACAGGTATGTCCCGACCGCCCTTGCCCAGCGCGACAACCATTTCGATTTCGTGATGAAGATCGGATGTCGCCACCGGATAAGGCATGTCGGCCCCTCCGGTGACCAGGGCATCGGCCGGTTTCATGAAGAAGAACGGCGGTTCGCGGTCCGGGTCGTGGCCCATCTCACGGGCATGGGCAGCGTAATTTCGACCCACACAATAGACCCGACGCACCGGAAAACGGGCGTCGGATCCTGCAACGGGTGCGGCAGCTTGCGGTGCAGGATCGATTACGTATTTCATTAGTTTCTCTCGCTTTTTTGGATCGTTATACTCGCCCGAACAGGCCTGCTGGCCGCCGACTGACCACCTTTGAACCGATGGTTTCACCGGCACTGGCCGGCATTTGAAAACGAAACCGGTCCACGGTCCAGTGCTCGAATGCGCCGAATGCCGTGTACCGCCTCGCGGACCAACCCTCACTCGGCGAACACCGCTGTCTAGACCGGCGTTGGACCTGAGGTCCAAGACTGTCCGAAGGTTCTCGGTCACCAGGGTCGTCAGTTAGGTCATAACCAAACGTTAGTCGTATAGTTTTCGTATGGTTATGTATAAGTTTTGAGTAAATCAAAACTAGCTCGTTGACACGGGAAGCGGCGGTTTTCATAGTCCTCGATATCCGCCGCCGAGCGAGAATCGCGAGCCCGTCTGAAGAACGGGGAGCGGAACATCATTGTGGGAGGATTCACCATGCAGACTCGCCGTCTCGTGCTCGGCGCGCTGACTGCCGCCGTGCTTGCTTCACCGTTCGCCACCGCCCAGGCCGCCGACGTCACCTTGCGGGTACATCACTTCCTGCCGCCGATGGCCAACACCCAGACCAAGGTTCTTTAGCCCTGGAAGAAGGAGATCGAGGCAGCCTCCGGCGGCCGGATCGCCATCGAGATTTTCCCGGCGATGCAGCTTGGCGGCAAGCCACCGCAGCTGATCGACCAGGCGCGCGACGGCGTGGTGGACATCGTCTGGGCGCTGCCCAGCTATACCCCGGGACGGTATCCGACCGCGGCCGTCTTCGAACTGCCGTTCATGGTCTCGACCGCCGCCGGGACCACGCTGGCGGTCCAGGAATTCTATGAAAAGCACATGCGCGACGAGTTCTCCGACGTGCATCCGTTGTTGTTCCACGTCCACGCGCGCGGCGTCATCCACACCAAGAATCCAGTGGAGAAGATTGACGATCTCGCCGGCATGAAGATCCGCGCGCCAAGCCGCTCGATCGGCAAGGCTCTTGAGGCGATGGGTGCTACGCCGGTGTTCATGCCGGTGCCGGCCCTGCCGGAAGCGTTATCCAAGGGCGTGGTCGACGGTGCGGTGATTCCGTGGGAAATCACCATCCCGCTGAAGATCTCCGAGCTGGTCGACAACCACGCGGTCACTCCCGGCCCGCGCGGTTTGTACACCTCGGTCTTTGTGCTCGCGATGAACAAGGCGAAGTATGACGGCATGCCCGCCGATCTTCGGAAGATCCTGGACGACCATTCCGGAATGACGATGGCCGCCTGGGTCGGCAAGGCCTGGGACGAGATCGAGCAGCCGGGGCTCGCCAAGGCCAAGGAAAGCGGGACCGTCCGCGAGATGTCGCCCGACCAGGTGGCCAAGATGCGCGAGATCACCGCCAGCGTGACTGCCGAGTGGATCGCCGAGATGGACAAAGCCGGCAAGAACGGCGCCGCCCTGCTCAAGGACGCCAACGCGCTGATCGACAAGCACACCAAATGAGCCCGCGTTTGGCGCCAGGACACGCGCGTCCATGACGTCCGACACACTTGATCCGTACGCCGCCCCGGCCGATCCGGTCGGGGCGGCGCTGCGACTCCTGTCGGTGGCGCTCGCGGTGTTTGGTGGGCTGCTGTTGAGCGCGGGGGCGTTGATGACCGTCATCAGCGTCACCGGACGCTATCTGTTCTCGGCGCCGATTTCCGGCGATATCGAGCTGGTGGAATTGGGGGCCGGCGCCGCGATCGCGGCGTTTCTGCCGTACTGCCAGATCTCCGGCAGCAACGTCATCGTCGATTTCTTCACTGGCGCCATGACGTCGCGCGGCCGCGCCCGGCTGGACGCTATCCATGGGCTGGTGTTCGCGTTCTGCTCCGGCCTAGTGGCCTGGCGGATGACGCTCGGCGGGATCGATGCGTATCTGAACAACGATGAGACCATGGTGCTGGGCGCGCCGATCTGGATCAGCTTCGTAGTCATGGTCCCGGCGTTCGGCCTGTTGTGCCTGGTTTGCCTGCACGGAGCCGCGGTTCGCTTCATTCACGGAGCACCGCCTCCGGGAGCTGAGTCATGAGCGGAGTCGGGCTCGGTCTGGCGGTGTTTGCCGGCATGCTGGCGTTGATGGCGACACGCATGCCGATCGGAGTCGCCATGCTGGTCGCCGGCGGCGGCGGGTTTGCCTATCTCGCCGGCTGGATCCCGCTGATCGCCCAGTTGAAGTCGAGCGCCTACTACCTGTTCTCCAGCTACTCGCTGACCGTCATCCCGCTGTTTCTGCTGATGGGCCAGTTCGCCACCAAGTCCGGCCTGTCGCGCGGCCTGTTCGGGGCGGCCAATGCCTGGCTCGGGCACCGTCCTGGTGGCATCGCCATGGCGGCGATCGGCGGGTGCGGGCTGTTCGGCGCGATCTGCGGATCGTCCCTGGCGACCGCCGCTACCATGGGCCAGGTAGCACTACCGGAGCTGAAACGGTATAACTACTCGGGGGCCCTGGCTACCGGAGCCCTTGCTGCGGGCGGGACTCTGGGTATTCTTATCCCGCCGTCGGTCATACTTGTGATCTACGCGATCCTGACCGAGCAGAACATCGCGAAGATGTTTCTGGCCGCTTTCATCCCCGGCATTCTCGCCGCGCTCGGCTACATGCTGGCCATTGCGGTCTATGTGCGCCTCTACCCGGAGGAGGGTCCCGCCGGACCTGAGCACCCGCTGTCGGAGAAGCTGCATTCGCTGATCGACATCTGGCCGGCGCTGCTGATCTTCGTGCTGGTGATCGGCGGCATCTACACCGGCGCGTTCACCCCGACCGAGGCGGCGGCGTTCGGTGCCGTTGCGACCGGCTTGCTGGCCGCGGTCAAGGAAGGCATGGGCTGGCAGGGGTTGAAGGAGTGCCTGCTGGGCGCCGCCGGAGCGTCGGCGATGATCTTCCTGATCCTGTTCGGGGCCGAATTCTTCAACAGTTTCCTGGCACTGACCCGCATGCCCGACACCCTGGCCGATCTGATCGGCAGCAGCGGGCTATCGCCGCTGCTGGTGCTGGCGGCGATTCTGGTGCTGTACCTGCTGCTCGGCTGCGTGATGGACAGCCTGTCGATGATCCTGCTGACCATTCCGATCTTCTTCCCGATCATCATGGCCCTGGACTTCGGCCTGACGCCGGAGGGCACCGCCATCTGGTTCGGCATCCTGGCGCTGATCGTGGTCGAGGTCGGGCTGATCACGCCTCCGGTCGGCATGAACGTGTTCATCATCAACTCGATGGCGCGCGACGTGCCGATGCTGGAGAGTTTCCGTGGCGTGCTGCCGTTCCTGATCTCCGACGGCGTCCGGGTGGTGCTGCTGATCGCGTTCCCGCCGATCACGCTCTGGCTGGTGCGGTTTCTAGGCTGAGCAACGGCCGCTTATTCGGCCGCCGCCGCGCTGACCGACGCCGCGCCGGCAGCCCGGCTGCGAACCGCCGCCGCAAACGCCTGAAACACCGACCGATCAATGCCTTGGCAGGGCCGCGGCCATTCCGGATGCCACTGCACGCCGAGCGCGAAGCCCGGCGCGTCGGCGATCGAGATCGCCTCGACCACGCCATCGGGGGCGGTCGCCTCGACCCGAACACCGGCGCCGAGGCGGTCGATGCCCTGACCATGCAGGGAATTGATCATGTGCGGACCCGGTCCGGCGATGCGATCCAGCACCCCGCCCGGGGTTACGGCAATCGGGTGTGCTTTGCGGTACTTCCAGTCGAACGGAACGTCCCGGCGCATGCGATGGTCGAGCTTGCCAGTGTCGTCATGGATCCGCTGAACCAAACTGCCACCGAACGCCACGTTCATCTCCTGGATGCCCCGGCACAATCCCAGAATCGGCACGCCGGCGGCCACCGCAGCACGGATCAGCGACAGGGTCACGGCGTCCCGCGCCAGGTCGTGTTCGTCGGGATTCTGCGACGGAGTGCCCTGGTAGTGCTGCGGATCGATGTTTGACGGACTGCCGGTCAACAGAATGCCGTCCAGACGGTGCACCAGGACCCGGGGATCGATTCCAACCTCCAGGGCGGGGATCATCACCGGGCAGCCGCCTACTTCCTCGACCACGACGGTCACGTATTTCTCGGTGACCCGCTGATAGGCGTGCTCCTCGGTCTTCACCCGGCACGCGGTCACCCCGATCAGCGGCAACAGCCCCTCAGTCATGCCAAACCCTCGCCCATTTCCGGCGCCGCGGCCCGTCCACGGCCGCCACAGGCTAGCACACGGCGCGGAACCGCGTCAGCGGCCGACCTCGTCACCGGGTCTGCCAAGGTCTTTGGGCCGGAACAGCTCGTTCGGAATGGTGACGCCGAATTCCGGGTCCAGCAGCGCTACCTTTACCGAAACCTGCTGGGCGTCGACGATGGTCCACTGCTTGAGCGACATCGGCCGATCCTGGAAAACCAGGGTGACGTAGCCCTGATCCGGCTCCTTGCGCAGCCGGATCCTGACCCGAAGCACATTGGATTCGCGCTTGACCTCGTCGACGATCAGCTCTTCGCCGAACGTGACGTTCTCCTCGACCAACACACTGAGCGGCGAAGTGAATAAAGGGATCTGGTTGGTCTGCTTCAGTTCAAGATCTTGATAAGTGACGAGAATTCCGTCCGATGTAATGAGAATTGGCGAGGGTGGATCGTACTCGAAACGCATCCGACCGGGCCGTCTGAGCCACACCCGGCCCTTCGCGACGAGCCCGGTCGAGCTGGCCTGCAGGAAATTCGAGCGCATCGACGTGATGCCGTTGAAGTACGCTTCGACACGGGCCAGATCGGCCTTGTCTTCGGCACTCAGGGAGGCGGCCGTCGCCGAACCGGTCCACAGACCGGCGACAACCAAAACGCCCATCAGGGCGGATGTCAGGGTGCGTCGCATGGGTGTTGATGTGCCCCTGGAGCGGTGCCGGATCAAGCGGCAATGTGCGGGCAGGTCTGTGGCTTTGTGAAGGCACGGCTCCGATCGGCCGGCCGCTTGCTCAGAGATCGGAGTGATCGCCGACCAGAACCTCGCGCTTGCCGACGTGATTGGCCTGGCTGACCACACCTTCGCTCTCCATCCGCTCGACGATGGTGGCGGCGCGGTTGTAGCCGATCTTCAGGTGGCGCTGGATGAACGAGGTCGAGCACTTGCCCTCGCGGGCCACCACCGCGACCGCCTGGTCGTACAGATCGTCGCCGGAGCCGCCGCCCTCGGTGCCGCTGGCACCAAAGCCGAGCGGATCGCCGAGCATGTCGTCGTCCTCGGTGATGCTCTCGTTGTACTCCGGCTCGCCCTGGGCCTTGAGGTGCCGGACCACGTCCTCGACCTCCTCGTCGGAGCAGAACGGCCCGTGCACCCGGGTGATGCGCCCGCCGCCGGCCATGTACAGCATATCGCCCTGGCCCAGAAGCTGCTCGGCGCCCTGCTCGCCCAGGATGGTGCGGCTGTCGATCTTGGAGGTGACCTGGAAACTGATCCGGGTCGGGAAGTTGGCCTTGATGGTACCGGTAATAACGTCCACCGAGGGCCGCTGGGTCGCCATGATCACGTGGATGCCGGCGGCCCGCGCCATCTGCGCCAACCGCTGGACCGCGCCTTCAATGTCCTTGCCGGCCACCAGCATCAGGTCGGCGACCTCGTCGATCACCACCACGATGAACGGCAGCGGCGTCAGGTCGAGCGGCTCTTCCTCGAACACCGGCTTGCCGGTGTCGGCGTCGAATCCGGTCTGGACACGCCGCTTCAGGATCTCGCCCTTCTTTACCGCCTCGCCGAGCCGGGCGTTGTAGCCTTCGATGTTGCGCACCCCGAGCTTGGACATCGCCCGATAGCGGCTCTCCATCTCGCGCACCGTCCACTTCAGCGCCACCACCGCCTTCTTCGGGTCGGTCACGACCGGTGAGAGCAGGTGCGGGATGCCGTCGTAGACCGACAGTTCCAGCATCTTCGGGTCGATCATGATGAACCGACAGCGCTCCGGCGGAAGCCGGTACAGCAGCGACAGGATCATGGTGTTGACCGCAACCGACTTGCCGGAGCCGGTGGTGCCGGCGATCAGCAAATGCGGCATGCGCGCCAGATCGACCGCGACCGGGCTGCCGGCGATGTCCTTGCCGAGCGCGATCGCCAGCTTGCCACCGCTGTTGCCGTAGGCGTCGGCCTCCAGGATCTCGCGCAGATAGACGGTTTCGCGCTTGGCGTTCGGCAGCTCGATGCCGATGACGTTGCGTCCCGGTACCACGGCGACGCGGACCGACACCGCGCTCATCGAACGCGCAATATCGTCGGACAGGCCGATGACCCGGGAGGACTTGGTGCCCGGCGCCGGCTCCAGTTCGTACAGCGTGACCACCGGGCCGTAGCGGACCTTGCCGATGGTGCCCTTGACGCCAAAGTCCTGGAGCACCGATTCCAGCATTCGGGCGTTCTGCTCCAGCGCGTCGTCGTCGGGACCGTGGCCGATCGTCCGCGGCTCGGTCAACAGCTCCAGCGCCGGATAGTCGTAGGTGCCGGTCGGACCGAGATCCAGGCTGCCCTGGCTGGCGGTCGACTTGCGCGGCGAGCGGGCCGGTTTCTCGACCCGCTTGGCGGCCCGTTGCGCCGCCCGCACGGCGACCGCCGGTCCGCTGTCGGAATCGCTTGATGGCTCGGACTCGTCCACGTCGAACGGCGGATCGTCGTCGTCGGAGGTCGGCCGTCCGACGCTCCGGGTTCGGCCCAACCGCGGTTCCGGTCGCTCGTCCGCGCTGCGCGCCAGTGCCCGCGCACCGAGACGGGCACCGGCACCGGCGCCACGCCAGCCCAGCCGGGCGCCGGCGCCCAGCAGTGCCGCAGCACCGCGGCTGAGGCCCCACACTCCGACCGCCGCTTCCCGCAATCCGTAGCCGACGCACCACAGCGCCAGCCCGAGCGCCACCAGGCCGACCAGGATGGCCACCGGCAGCAGCCCACCGACCGGCTCCAGATGCGGAATGACCCGGCCCATCGGCTGCAGCAGGAGTTGGCCGACGAACCCGCCGAGCCCGGCGCGCAACGGCCAAGTCGGCGGCACCGGAGCCGCCGCCGCCGCCAACGTCGCCAACGCCAGGGCGATCGGCAGCAACGCGACGCGCAGCGCCGGCCGTCCGATTGTCTCATGGCGCAACAGCCGCCAGCCCCAGATCGCCGGCATCAGCACCAGCAGCGCGCTGGCCACGCCCAGCGATTGCAGCAACAGGTCAGCGGTGATCGCGCCGGTGATGCCCAGCGGGTTGACGATCTGCGCGCTGCGGGCCGCGCTGCCAGCGGTGTTCATGGACGGGTCGGCGATGTCGAATCCAACCAAGGCCACCGCCAGGGCGGCCGCCAGGGCGACCAGGACGACCCCGATGATCTCCTCGGCGCGGCGCCGCAGGTATCGGCTTGCCACGTCCGGCAACAAGGTTCGTGTTTCGCCTCGGCTGCTGGCCCGCGCCATGATCTCGCCGTCCCCTGTCACGCCACGGAGCACCCTCCGATCCTGAAGGTTCGCCGTATCGGTTTTGTTCCAAATCCCGAACTACTCTATACGACAGTGTATTAGCGGGCAACCTTGAGGCTGAGCATCAGGAGTTTTCGGTGTCGCCCGCAAAAGAACAGGCCCGGAAGCGTCGCCGCCGGGCCTGAGTCGTGAAATCGAAAGAGTCGTCGCGGGAGAGGTAAGAGCCGGGCGGCCCCGGAACAGGCCGCCCGGTCCTGAGGGTCAGAAGGTCTGCGAGCCGCGCCCGAACTCCGGGTAGGCTTCCAGACCCAGCTCGGCCCGGTCGAGGCCCATGTCCTCGTCTTCCTCGCTCGGCCGAAGCCCCAAGACGGTCTTCAGAACGAACCAGACGACGGAACTGGTCACCAGCATGAACACGCCGACCGCGACGATGCCGATGATCTGAGCCGAGAAGGTGGCGTCAGAGTTCGACAGAGCCACGGCGATGGTGCCCCAGATGCCGCACACCAGGTGCACCGGGATGGCGCCGACCACGTCGTCGATCTTCAGCTTGTCGAGGATCGGCACCGCGAACACCACCAGTACGCCGCCGACCGCGCCGACGAACACCGCCATGCCGACCGACGGGGCCAGCGGCTCCGCGGTGATCGACACCAGCCCGCCGAGCGCGCCGTTCAGCGCCATCGTCAGGTCGACCTTCTTGTACATGATCGAAGTCAGGGCGATCGCCACCACGACACCGGCCGCCGCCGCGATGTTGGTGTTCACATAGATCTTGGCGATTGCGACGATGTCGGCCGCCGATCCCATGGCCAGCTGCGAGCCGCCGTTGAAGCCGAACCAGCCGAGCCACAGCACGAAGGTGCCGAGGGTCGCCAGTGCCAGGTTGGAGCCCGGCATCGGGTTGACCGAGCCGTCCTTGTTGAACTTGCCACGGCGGGCACCGAGGATGATCGCCCCGGCCAGAGCCGCCCAGCCGCCGACCGAGTGCACGATGGTCGATCCGGCGAAGTCGAGGAACCCGGCTTCCTTCAGCCAGCCGCCGCCCCAGCTCCAGGAACCCTGGATCGGGTACAGCACGCCGGTCAGAACGATCGTGAAGATCAGGAACGGCCATAGCTTGATGCGCTCGGCCAGCGTGCCCGACACGATCGACGCGGCGGTTGCGACGAACACCATCTGGAAGAACCAGTCGGACGACGCCGAATAGCCCGCCTCGTCGGCGTTGAACACGAAGCCGTCGGCGGTGACCTGGGCGTCGGCCGCAGACCAGGGGCTGATCGACCCGAAGTAGCCGCCATCGACGCCGGAATACATCAGGTTGTAGCCGATGACCCAGTACAGCAGGCCGGCGATCGAGTAGATCGCGATGTTCTTGGTGCACTGCATCGCGGTGTTCTTGGTGCGAACCAGGCCCGCCTCCAGCATCGCGAAGCCGGCGGCCATCCACATGACCAGGAAGCCGTGCAGCAGGAAGGACAGGCTGTTCAGGATGAACACCGTCTCCTGCTCGACCGCCGCCGAGGCTGTGTGAGCGAAGCCGATGGTGGCGACGCTTGCCGCGATCGCCATCAGGCTGAAGCTCGTGAATCTCTTCATCGTGGTTATCCCCCGCCTTGTCTCAGAGCGCGTCCGCATCGGTCTCGCCGGTGCGGATCCGCACCGCCTGCGACACGTCGAGCACAAAGATTTTGCCGTCGCCGATCCGGCCGGTATTGGCGGATTTCTGGATAGCCTCCACCACCGACGTGACGAGATCGTCGCTGACGACCACCTCGACCTTCACTTTCGGCAGGAAGTTCACCGAGTACTCCGCCCCTCGGTAGATTTCCGTCTGGCCCTTCTGCCGTCCGAACCCCTTGACCTCGCTCACCGTCAATCCCTGGATGCCCAGGGCGGTAAGCGATTCGCGGACCTCATCGAGCTTGAAGGGTTTGATAATGGCCATGACGAGTTTCATGTCGCCAACCCTCGCGCCTGTGTTCCCCAAAATCCGGGCGGCGTCCGGGCGGCCCCGACTTCCCCCCAGGACTGCCCGCGCGCCGCACGGATCACCCGCGCACCGCGGGACGGGATGGTATTTTTCAAGATCCGTGCCGAACTTGAAGTTCCAAATAAAACAATGGCCTACCCGAGAGGAAGCGGTGGTATCGACGGGTGTCAACGATGAGGCGATCTGAATTTTAGGCATTCTGAGATTTATGCCTATTTTTTAGGCCGCCACACGCGACGCCGAGTCACGCTTGCCCGGGCGGCCGAGTCCGCTAGTGTCTGACCCGACGTACACCACGGTCGCGGAGCAGCCAGCATGGAACGCACGGACGCCGTCGTCGCCGGCGCCGGACTGTCGGGATTGTCGGCCACCCTTGCGCTGGCCGAGGCCGGATTGACGGTGACGATGGTCGATCGCACCGACCCGCGCGCCGCGGTCGCCGGGAAAGGCGACGTGCGGACCACCGCGATCTCCCTGTCGTCGCGGCGCCTGCTGGAGACCCTGGACGCCTGGACCGCCGTGGCCGATCGGGCCGAACCGATCCTCGACATCCGGGTGTCCGACGCCGAATCGCCGATCCATCTGCATTTCGACCACCGCGTCGTCGGCGACCAGCCGATGGGCCATATCGTGGTCAACGACGATCTCAAATCGTCCCTGCTCGACCGTCTTGAAGGCCATCCCAACGTGACGATCGCCGATCCCGGAATGATCGAATCCCTGGAGGTCAGCGGGGCCGGCGCCGCACTGTTCCTGGCCGACGGACGACGGCTCGAAGGTTCGCTGGTGATCGCGGCCGACGGACGGGAATCGGCCGTCCGGCGCCTTGTGGGACTGCGGACCACTCGGTTGCCCTACTGTCAATCGAGCATCATCGACACGATCGGCCATGACGAGCCGCACCACGGACTGGCGCACGAGCGGTTCCTGCCCGGCGGGCCGCTCGCCCTGCTGCCGCTGTCCGGCAACCGCTCCGCCCTGGTCTGGACCGAGCGCAAGGCGGTTGCCGAGCGCATCGCCAAGCTCGACGACGCATCGTTCTCGGCCGCCCTGCTGGAGCGGTTCGGTGCCTCGCTCGGCGGGCTGCGCCCGCTCGGGCCGCGCCGGCTCTATCCGCTGGAGATGGTGACGGCGGAGAGCTTCATCGCCGATCGGGTAGCGCTGGTCGGGGACGCCGTGCACGCCATCCACCCGGTCGCCGGGCAGGGCTTCAACCTCGGCCTGCGCGACGTGGCGGCACTGGCCGAAGTGCTGGCCGATGCCATCCGGGTCGGCCTCGATCCCGGCGCGCCGACAGTGCTGCGCGACTATCAGCGCCGTCGCCGGTTCGACAGCGTGAGCCTGACGGCCTCGACCGACGGACTGGTCCGGCTGTTCTCCAACGACATCGCCCCGGTCCGTGCGGTGCGCGACCTCGGCCTCGGGATGGTTCAACGCATCCCGGCGTTCAAGCGGGTGGCGATCCGGCATGCCATGGGCACGCTCGGCACCTTGCCACGACTGCTGCGCGGCGAGCCCTCCTAGCCCCGGCCCGGATGGAGCATGGTCGATGATCGCTAACGTGATTCTGGTGGCGCTGGGCAGCGCGCTTGGCGGGGTCGGACGCTACCTGCTCGCGGTCGCGTTGCCCTACGATCCGGTGGGCGGCACGATTCCGGTCGCGACGCTGCTGACCAACCTGTCGGGATCGGCGGTGATCGGGGTGATCGCCGGATTGACGCTGCCCGGCGGGCTGCTGGCCAGCGCGCCTGGAGCGACGCTGTTCCTGGCGGTCGGTGTCCTCGGCGGCTTCACCACCTTCTCGGCCTTCAGCGAGCAGACCGCGGCCATGTTTGCCGACGGCGAGCCGTTTTTGGCGCTGATCTACATGACCCTGTCGGCTTGGGGGTGCGTCGCGATGGCGCTGCTCGGCCTGATGCTCGGCTCGCGGATCTAGGCGCTCAGGCGTTCCGGCTCAGACCCTTAGCAGCCAGCGCGGCGGTGTAGGCCGCCATGATTTTCTCGCCCTCCACCCCGAGCTTGTGCAGGTAGCGCCACGTGTAGATGCCCGACGAATGGCCGTCGTCGAAACCGATCCGCACCGCGTAGTTTCCCACCGGTTCGACCGAAACGATGGTGACGTTCGCCTTGCCGCCGACCAGGGTCTTGCCGGCGGCGCTGTGGCCCTGCACCTCGGCGGACGGGCTCTCGATCCGCAGCAGTTCGGCCGGAACCGTGACCGTCGGGCCGTCCTGGAACACCACGGTCAACGCGCGGCGATCCTTGGCCACCCGGAGTTCCGACGGCCAGAACGGTGTATCGAAACGCTCGTCACCCAGGCTCACGGTGCCACCTTGTCGGTTGCGTCCGGCTCGGCATCGAGCGAACGGGCTTCATCCACCAGCATGATCGGCACGCCATCGCGGATCGGAAACGCCAGACGCGCCGACTCGCTGATCAATTCACCGGCCTCGCGGTCGTAGGACAGCTGGCGCTTGGTGATCGGACACACCAGGATTTCCAGAAGCTTCGAGTCGACCACCGGGCCGCCCGCCGCCGCGCCGCCGGTCTCAGTGCCGGACATGATCGTCTCCCTGATCGCCACCCGCCGTTCCCATCTCGAACAGCGCCTGCAGCAGCTCGGCCCGGGCCGCCAGCGAGTCGGCTTCCAGAATCGCCTGCTTCTCGCTCGGCTTGAACGGACAGATCATCGCCAGCGACGTTACCAGCCGCTCATCCGGGGTCGACTGAATCGAGTCCCAGTCCCCGGAGATGCCCTTGGCTTCGGCATAGCGGCGCAGCCGGTCCACCAGTTGCGCGCGGTCCAGCTTGATGGTCTCCGGCGCATCAATATCGTTTCGGAACCGGTTCCAGTCCGCCACCACCCGCCGATAGCCGCGCATCGAGGCGACCTCCTCGGTAATGGCGAACCGGCAGACCCCGGTCAGCGAGATCAGGTAGCGGCCGTCATCGGTTTCGGCGAACTGGGTGATCCGCCCGGCGCAGCCGATTTCGTAGAGTTCCGGCACCTCGGCTCCCTCGTTGCCGTGGCGCGGCTGGATCATCCCGATCAGTCGGCCCGCACCGAGGGCGTCACGCGTCATGTTCAGATAGCGCGGCTCGAACACGTTCAGCGGCAGCTTGCCGTTCGGCAGCAGAAGCACCCCGGCCAGCGGAAACACCGGCAAGGTCACCGGCAGTTCGTCGAACCGGGTGCTGAACGCGCTGTCCGCCATCCGAACCAGCCGTCAGGAGAACAGCACGGAGGCCAGCTTGCGCCGCGCCGCCACGGTCACCGGGTCGGTCGGGCCCAGTGCCTCGAAGTACTTCAGGAGCTGCTTGCGCGCCGCCTCATCCTGCCATTTCCGGTCGATGCGGATGCTGTCGAGCAACTGGTCGAGCGCGCCCTCGGTGTCGCCAGTGGCATACAGCGCCGACGCCAGGTCCAGCCGAGCCTGATGGTCCTTCGGGTTGGCCTCGACCCGGGCCTGGAACGCCGCCAGCTCGCCGGCCGCCTTCGCACCCTGCTCGGCCAGCTCAAGCTGGGTCGTCACCGCCTGCACGGCCTTGTCGGCCTTGAAGGCATCCGTGGCCTGGGCCAGCACCGCCTTGGCCTCGTCGAGACGGCCGTCGGCGATCAGGCATTTCAGGAAACCGGCGAACGCCGGCGCGTTCTCGGGGTCGTGGCCCATGACCTGCTGGTAAATCGCGCCGGCCGACTGATGGTCGCCCTGTTCGAGCAGCGTGTCCGCCTGCTCCAGCGCCTGCGCCACCGGGGAGTCGGAGGCCGCCCCACCGGTCAGCCGGTCGATCAGTTGCTGGATCTGGCTCTCCGGGACCGCGCCCTGGAAGCCGTCCACCGGCTGGCCGTCCTTGAAGGCGTAGACGGTCGGGATCGACTGGATGCGCAGCTGCTGCGAGATCTCCGGGCTTTCGTCCACGTTGATCTTGACCAGCTTCACCGCGCCGCGCGCGTTGCGCACCACCCGCTCCAGCGTCGGAGTCAGCTGCTTGCACGGCCCGCACCACGGCGCCCAGAAATCCACCAGCACCGGGGTGGTCATCGACGCATCGACCACGTCGGCCATGAAGGTTGCCGTGGTACCGTCCTTGATGACGTCCGCGCCCGCTCCAGCCCCGGCGGGGGCAGGGGTGGCGCCGTTCGGCATGATGAAGGATTCCATTGGTTCCTACCTCGCTATCGGTGAGGGTAATGTAAAGCGGACCGGCGCGCAGACAAGCGGTCGGCGGGCAGCGGTCCAGGCCAGATGCGGCATCAACCGCCGGACGCCGGATCGAGGTTCAGGACGCGCGGCGTGTGACCGCCGGCTTCCAGGAAACGGATCAGATCTTCAGGCGACACGGCGATTGTCGTGGTGTTGACCAGCGGGTGATAGTTCAGCGGCCGGTGCTCCAGCATCGCCTTGTCCAGAATCACCTCGACCGCGACCTCGGTGTCGTTGATCAGCGCGAACGGCGACACCGCGCCCGGCAGCACGCCGAGCACCCGCATCAGCCGGTCGGCGCTGCCGAACGACAGCCGCACCCCGCCCAGCAGTTCGCCCAGCGCCTTCAGGTCGATCTGCCGGTCTTCCAGGCACACGACCAGCCACATCGCGCCCTTGCGGTCGCGCAGGAACAGGTTCTTGCAGTGCCCGCCCGGCAGGTCCCCGCGCAACGCCTTGGAGTCGTCGACCGTGAACAGCGGCGGATGGTCGTGGCGGACATAGCCCACGCCGAGCCCGTCCAGATGCGCCAGAAGGGTCTCGGGGCTGGTCGGCAGGTCGCCCGCGGAGGCGGCAGTTGCGGCATCGTTCATCGGTTCGGTCTTCCCGGATCACACGTGGATCGCCGCCGCCGGTTGTAGCCAACGCCCGCCCGGAAGGAAAGGTTCGTCGCCCGCCGATCCGAAGCCGTTGTAAACATTCGCGAAACCAGCCAGCCGGCATCGAGTGTCGCGGGCTCGCGATTTTCGCACGAGACCGCTTGCATTCGGCAGACTCGCCGCTATTATCCGCCGCCTCGACGCTGCCTAACGGCGGCACTGGAGCGCGGGCGTAGCTCAGGGGTAGAGCACAACCTTGCCAAGGTTGGGGTCGTGAGTTCGAATCTCATCGCCCGCTCCAATTTCTCTTCAAAGCCGACTCTAAGCCATTCCGGCGCAAGCATTCTTGCTTCCCGGAGGCTCGGAGTGCGCAACAAACTGTCGAACAAATCTCAGGCTCCATACGTCCTATGTCGGGACGGCGTGTACTACTTCGTCCGTAGGATTCCCGCAGACGTTCGAGCGCATCATGGTACCCACCGGCTGTACTTCAGCTTGCGGACCAAATCAGCTCGAACGGCGGAGAGAGCGGCCCGTTCTATCGCCCAACGCCTGGACGACTACTGGATGGGCGTTCGGCTCCAGAAGATGGATATCCCGCATTTGACCGTGGTGCCTGGGTGGGGCGATCAGCATCGGGACGCTCCGCTACTTTCGGAAGCCGTCGAGCTGTATGTGCGGCTGAAGGGCAGCAACAAAGGCAAGATTTTTCACCGATCCACAATGCGGATGCTGGAGAACGTGACTGAGGTGCTAGGTGACAGACCGGTCAGCGCCTATGCCTCAGACGACGCTGGTAGGTTCAGGGACTGGCTGCTCACCAAGGGGCTGACAACGGTCTCCGTGAAGCGCGTGTTCGCCATAACTCGCTCGGTCATCAATCTCGCGATTAGCGAGCATGGCTTGGACTGCGGCAATGCCTTTGCACGCGTCTTCATGCCGGAAGACGGCGAGCGTCGGAGACGCCAACCGATACCACTCCGAAACATTCTCGATCTTCAGGCTTCATGCAGAGAAATCGACGATGATTTACGTTGGCTTCTTGCGCTCATAAGTGACACCGGATTGAGGCTTGCAGAAGCGGCAGGGCTCGCCACAGCCGACCTGCATGCTGATGCTGAAGTCCCCTATGTCGATGTCAGGCCGCACCCGTGGCGCCCACTGAAGACGGATAGCAGCACACGGACGATACCATTGGTCGGGGCGTCTCTATGGGCAGCCCAACGGATCGTCGAAGCCAGCACAGCGCCCTATGCCTTCCCGCGCTATGTGGATGGGGGCGACTGCAACGCTAATTCCGCAAGCGCAACGTTAAATAAGTGGTTGAAGGCGTACGTCCCGGATGGCTGCGTGGTGCACTCGTTCAGGCACAGCCTTAGGGACCGACTGCGTGCCGTGGAATGTCCGTCCGAGATCGTTGATCAGATCGGCGGATGGGCGCGAGGGTCAGTTGGACAGGGGTACGGCAACGGCTTCCCTCTCGACGTTCAGCACCGTTGGATGCGAATGCTGGTCGCTTGACCTTGGCGCACTCCGAGCCTCCGGGAAGCAAGAATGCTTGCGCCGGAATGGCTTAGAGTCGGCTTTGAAGAGAAATTGGAGCGGGCGATGGTTGGTGGTGCCTGGCTCCTGCTCCAAGCCGTATGCCGGTGCAAGCGATTCCAATAGGTTACTTCTTTCGGGACTCCCGTCAACACGCTCCAGATGTTCTACAGTTTGATGCGCAGTGCGCCTGTGCTCACCAACGCTCCCCTCAGTACCCCAAGCTAACCCTCTGCTGACCCTGGTTGGCTCAGGTGGGCTATCGTGGATGGGGTCAGGGGACGAAGCGCGGCAACATGCATCCAGTGGGCCGGGCGCATCCCCGAGTTGGGGGACAATCCCCTACTAGTATATAGAGCTATATGTCCCCTAACTCGTCTGGGTTGTGGAAACCTGTATCGCCTCAGGGTGCCATCTCACAAGCGTATGGCTACCTGCTTCACAGAACTGGATCCCCTTGTAAGCCCAGGTGATCAAGAAGCCTGGATGACTGCAGCAGGCTCCTGGTGTGTTCCTGGATCATGCATGCCCCTGCTAGGGGGGAGGCGGTCGCCAGGGCCCCCCTGGAGGATATGATAGATCTGGTTACCGGCACTTACTCAGGATCATCGTCAACACATGCCCTGCTGTATCAAGGCTGAACCGGTTCTATCTGATGAGATCAGGTAGCCATAGCCTGATAAAAGCTTGGAGCATCAGCCTGGGAAACAGATTGATGGTTGGATACGGCTGATCGATATTATTATTTATTAACAGTTGGTTAGGTTAACTCAGCAGCCCCTAGAGAGATCTATGTGAAGGTCCGTGCATGGCTTCACCAAAGTGCGGGATTTTTGGCTCTTTTGAATTTCGAGTGGGCTATGCGGCCTGCGGGTTGATCCGGGTGAAGTCGAGTTTTCCGGCGATGAGGAAGAGTACGGTGCGCATGGTGGCGAACCGGGTGTAGCCGCGGGCCTTGCGTTTGGCGGCCTGAAACAGGCCATTGAGCGCCTCGATGAAGCCGTTGGTCTGGCGGGTCTGGGTCCAGGCGACGATGCCGTCGAAGTGCCTACGGATCATCCTGGCGACGTCTTTCATCGGCTCGACCTTGGAACGCAGGACGTTGGTGCACCACTGCTTGAGCATGGCGGAGACGACGTTGATCTGCTTGCGCTCGAGGATGTCGCGCAAATTCTCACGGTAGAGCCAGGCGCGCGGCGTGCGTTTGGTGGCGACCTGAGCGATCAACGCGTCAAGGTCGGCCCGGCCCTCGTCAGTCAGCCGGTCGCGGTCTTTGAGCAGCTTCCAGCGCAGCCCCTTGAGGCTCGGATCGGTTCGCTGCTCGATGCGCCTGGTCTGATCGACGGCGGCGGACGCATGGGCGACGACGTGGAATTTGTCGAAGGTGATGCGCGCGTTGGGCAACTGCCTGGCCACGCCCTTGATGAAGGCCGGCGACATGTCGATGCTCACCGAGCGGACCTGCTCGGGCATGGCTTTGTGCTCGGCCAGGTATTCGGCGAAGTGGGTGATGGTTTTGGCGTCCTTGCCTTCGGTGACGAACACCACCTTGCGCTCATCCATATCGGCGGCGATGGTCAGGTAGTTGTGGCCGCGCCGGCAGGAGGTCTCGTCGATCGCCACCGCCGTCACCGTCGACAGATCGGCCTCGGCCAGGGCGAGATCGACATAGCGCGAACAGATCGCATGGACGCGATGCCAGGACAGGCCGACCAGCTTGGCCACGGCGGCAAAGGTCATCTGCCGGGCCATGGCCAGCACCAGCGCCTCGAACAGCAGGGTGAAGCCGGCGAGCTTGCCGAACCACTCGGGCTCGACCTGCACGACCCGCCCGTCGGGCAGCTTCACGCGAGGCGTTCTGACCTCCAGGAAGCATTCGTGCTGGAAGAAGTTCAGATGCCGCAGGCGCTTGATCTGGGTGTCGTGGACCGGATGCACGCCTGCCACGCCGGCCGCCGGAAACCGTGTCCCGGCGACGAAATCGACACCGATCGTCAGGGTCTTCTCGGCCGCGTCGAAGTCGACGCCGTTGACGTACCACGGCTCGGCAATGCCCAAGGCCACCTCGAAGAGTTGGTTCTGCATGCCCCGCACTCGCCTCCAGAGCCCCACCTGCACCCAGCATGGCCAGGCGGGGATCGGCCATCAAGGACGCTTCGCGCCGCTGCGCGGTGGCCTCCGGCCATCCTTGACCGCCGATCCCCGCCTGGCCCCGCAGAAGGCAGGTCGGGACGAAGGGATGGTCTCGCCGGTCGAACAAAGGGATCGATGCAGGCCCGTCGTCAGGCCCCAGCTCGACAGCCGCTACCCACTCGGATTTCAAAAGAGGCTCAAAGACCGAAGCATCACAGCTTGAGACATACCGGCCCCCATGTGGTGTCCGGCGCGGTCCCGCCGCGCGTCTGTCAAACATGACAGATTGTGGATCTATCGGGGAGCAAGCTCACCAAGCGGTGTACAGGCGTGATCGCGGCCCGTTTCCGGTGGCCCCGTTCACGCACGTTCTGCCGGGTCAGGAGACTGCGCTATGGAGCGGATCCGATGGACTTCACGATTGCCGATCGGAACGATTCGAGGTCGCGGATATCTCCGTCCGGCGCATTGAGACCGTAAATCGATCGAACCATCGGGTCTGCTGCATCGAAGTTGCGGACATTGAACCGGTCTGAATCAGGGCTGTTCAGTTCTGGTCATGAGCGCTGATAAGCCAAGGCGTGGTATGGGTTTAGGGCGTTGATGTAGAGTTCCCTGCTGACGTTTTCAGTGCCGTTGGCGCGCATGATGTTGAGAGCGAAGGTTCGGAACCGTGCGAAGTGTCCTGGCTTGTTTCGGATGCGGCTGTTGTCCTCGAAGAAGCTGACGTCGCGGACGTAGTGGCTGCGGTTTTCGATCCCCCAATGTTGACGGATGGCTGCACCGACAGTGGCGGCGGGCAGATTGATCTGACAGGCGTAGAGCGATATCTCGTGGGTATCGTGCCAAAAGCCGGATTTGGTGTCCTTGTGCCAGGTGAGGCGGGTGACCCGGGCGACGGCGACGATCAGGCCGTCCCACTCGGGGCCGAGGCGGCCGGCGACGTCGAAGGTCTCGACCCGGCGATGCTCCTGTCGGCCATGACGGTTGCGCTCGATGGTTTCGGCACGGTCGACGGGGGCCTTGGCGGCACAGAGCGCCATCAGCTTGTCATGGAGCGTCGGCTGGTTGGTCTTGACCTGGACGACGAGGAAGTTTCCGGTGTCCCTGGCCGCCTCGAATGTTTTTTTTGACAGTGCATGGCATCGGCGGTGAAGACAACACCGGTCAATCCCAGGTCCCGGATCATCTGCTGCGCGGCCGGGATCTCGTTGGACTTGTCGTCGATCTCGGTATGCGCCAGGACGATGGCCGAGGCCGACCCGAAGGCCGTCAACGTTTGGGCTGCCTTGCGGTCGTTGATGTGATCGAAGCTGCCTCGCAGCGTCTTGCCGTCGAGCGCGACAACCGCCTTTTCGCCCACCTCACCCTCCGGCAGCAGGGTTTTCGCATGGCGTCGGAACGCGTCTTCAAGGGTCTCGGTGTCCAGCGACTGGAGCACGGTGCGCAGGGTGTTCACCACCGGCGCCCGCTTCAAGTCGACCCCGAAGTGGTGAGTGAGGTGCTCCCGACGGTGCTCCAGGAAGGTGATGATGCCGCGGTACGACCGGGCCCCGCTCAGCAAGGCCAGCACCGTGAACATCAACAGATACGGCAGCGGATACCGCTTGCCTTGCGCCCGCCGAGGGTCGGGAACATCCTGCAAAGCTGCCAGAAGATTGGAAAACGGAACCATGGCACCCTCCATCAAGGTGCCCGTCATTGATTCAGGCTTTTCCGATCACCGGTAGACTCGTTTTCAGGCCGAAGACCGCCCCCTCGACTCGCATGGCGATAGCGCAGCCCTCACACGAAGAGAACTGAACAGCCCTGGCCTTCGCTCCGCCTCCATGGTATCCTTAAGGAAGTACAGGAAGTCCTGATTCTGAAGATTGCATCCAATATACCCTTGGTAGGATTCCTGGGTTCACCTACCATGAAAGCGAGTATTTATTTTAAGAAAGACCGCATAAATGGGCGTCTGGACAGTGGCGATCGTCGACAGCGGGGTGGTGGACGAGTTTGAGGCGACCTATGGGGCGAGCCTCTACCAATGGGATTTCTACTACAACAACGCGGACACCGACGGCGGCCGGACGACCAGCCACGGCTCGACGGTTGCGCTGGCCATTGAACAGACCAACAGCAGCTTGGAGCGGATCGACCTCCAGATATCGTCGAACAGCGGTTCGAGTGTCAGTTCGTCGGCGGCTGACGCGGCGTTCAACCAGCTGATCAGTCTTCACGACCAGGGTTGGCACATCGGGTCCATCAATCTGAGCTGGGGCAGCCTGTACTACAATTCCACCTACGTGCCCGAGCTCAACGCGCTGGCGGCGCGCGGGGTATTTGCCGTGGCGGCCAGCGGCAACGGCGGCAGCCACTCCGGTTTGGAGTATCCGTCGTACCCGGCGGCGCTGAGCAACGTGATCTCGGTCGGCAGCCATGACGGCGCCGGCAACCCGACGAGGTTCTCGCAGAACCACCCGAGCTACGTCCACGTGCTGGCCGACGGCGAGGACTATCCGACAGGGCACAACGGAACCAGCTTTGCTGCACCACAGGTCTCGGCTGGTGTGGCGACCGTTCAGGCCCTTGCCGATTCCGCGCTGGAGCGGCGCCTGTCGTTCGGCGAGACCGTTGATGTTCTGCAACAGGGCGGCGGCGCCACCCTCTCCAACCCGGATCCCGCGAACGGCACCAGCCGCTACTACCTTTTCAACCAGGAAGGGTCTCTCAACTACTTTCTCGGGAGATACCTCGACCCGGAATTCAGCGGCTATGAGTACGTGGCGTCATACGGCGATATCGAGAGTGCCTATGCCGGCAATCCGGCGGGGGCACGGTCGCACCTGATCAACTCCGGAGCATACGAGGGCCGGGAGGTTACTTTCGACGGGCTGGAGTACGTCGCCTCGTACAGCGATTTGATGGCGGCCCTGGGAACCGACCGGGCCGCCGCAGCGACGCACTACATGAACAGCGGACGATACGAAGGCCGGAGCACGACCTTTGACGGCGAAAGCTATCTGGCGGCGTATGCGGATCTTCGGGGGGTGTTCGGCAACAATGTCGCGGCGGCCACCCGGCACTACATCTCCAGCGGCTATGCCGAAGGACGTTCGCCGACCGGAGGTGGGGGTGGTGGCGGTGGTGGCACGGATACCGGCACGCCCGCCGTTTCGGAAGGGGCGACCGATCTGCCGGCGAACTCTTCGACCTCGGGTTATGTCGGTGTCGGACAGAGCGTGACCGGCACCATCAGTCTCTACGACCGCGACTGGTTCCGCACTGAGCTTACCGCCGGCCAGACGGTCATCATCGAGGCCCGGGGTTCGGCCAGCGGCGGCGGAACGCTCTATGATCCGGAGCTTCTGGTTTACAATTCGAGCGGCCGCTTCGTGGCCTACAACTTGGATAGCGGCGCGGGCTACGATGCCTATTTGCGCTATACGCCGTCGACATCCGGCACCTACTACCTGGAGGTTGATGGGTACAGCAGCTACCGAGGGACGTACACGCTCTCCGTTGCATCGCAAAACGGAGCAGCGGTATCGACGCTTGCGAGCTACGGCGACGCCGGTCAGGAGAGATTTGCAGATCTCAGCGCGCCGGCGCCGGAGCCCGATTGGAGCAAACCCTATTCGAGTTCGGTGGACGGCCTCATGTAGCGTTCCGGGGGTCCAGAAGGAGACCGGCCTCGATGGGCCGTTGGCCGGTGCGATCGAGGACCGGACGCTTTGGTTCGTCGATCACTCGACGGTTCGGTAGGACCGGTCATCCCACCCGTGGGACGAACATTGGCTGGGCCGGAGCGAACGGCGAGGTGAAAAGCGGCGCCATCAGCCGCGTGCCGCGTGCCGCCCCCAGCCCGGCAAGCGCCGGGTGAACGGCCGACGCCGCCGCGAACTCGTCCTCGATGCGAGGAGGCGCGTAGCTGATCTTGCCGGTCGGCCGCCGGGTCAGCGACAGCACCATGGTCCCGACGTAGACGATTTCGCCCGCAGTCAGAGTGAATCCGTACCCGTTGACCTCATCGCCGGAAAACTCGACTTCACCCGGATCAACCCGCAGGCCGCATAGCCCACTCGAAATTCAAAAGAGCCGGAATTTTTATCGCCGCCATAGCCGTCGAGTAAGCCCCGGCTAGATCAAAATCGAACCAGAAGTCGCCCTCGGTGAGACCAAACGTGTAAGCCTCGTTGCGCCCACCGTGATACGCTTCGGTAGCAATTTTCTCATATTCCGCAACCAATGTCTTGAAGACTGACTTTTTTGTCTTCCTGTACCGCTTTCCAGTCCAGACTGATTCAGTGACTTCCTCGGTGCCTAAGACATCAGCTGGCAAAATACCGCTTTGATTCCAGAGATTTGTGAGAAACTTGGTCGCTAGGCTTCCAATCGTCAGAGGCACCTCATCGCCAAGACCTTCTTCGCAGCTAAACTGGCGCATTCGGTGAGCGTGTCTGGCCGAGATCTCTGCATCTCTGATAGCGTAATTTCTGAAAAGTTCAGGTTCACGATCGAGCAGAACGTCCATTCTCTCTATAGATCCAGGAGGCAATTCGATCTTCGGAAAATTATGCAGATCGCCAACTGCAGCCAAAGATGTCCCTCCGGGAGCTATCGCCATCGTATCGACAAGGTGAACTTTCAATTTCCGGGCGTGTTTAGCACTATCGTAGAAGGTGCATTCATGAGGTTTGGTTATCGTACTGAAACTGCCTCTCAGGTTATCAAACTCAGTCCTTAATTTACGGTTATCCCTAAAAGCGGCTAAATCAGCACGGGTAAAATGTGCTGCAGCGCAAACTTCTTGAGGCCAAGACCGGCCCAGAACTCCTTGTTCACGAGCAACCTGGATTGCGTGTCCTAGCAGGTCAGACAGTTTCCAGCGGTGCTTAAGTTCGGGGCCTTCAGTGTAGACAATGCCAGAGCATTCCGAACTTGTTGTTAGAACTGTGAATTGGTAACTGAGTATATGGTTGCGGTGCTCCTCCGGCAGATACACCCATTCGCTATCAAAGCCGATGATGATCATCTAGCCACACCAATTAGCCTTGCCGATATCAGCCGTGATGCTAACCGGGTTTGGGGCACTTGGCAAAAGTGTAGTTATCCCTGTTGTGGCCCAATACCTTCTTATTACACCTGGAATTAACTTATTGATTTTATGTATGATTTTAGAATACAGGAATGCGTAAATGGTAAAAATCCCGCACTTTGGTGAAGGCATGCACGGACCTCCACATAGATCTCTCTAGTGGATAAAATCCGACATTAGAATCCCGCTCAGGATTCCCGCGGGTTCGGTGGCGTGCGAGTCTGGGGCATGCGCACCGGGATCAGCTTCACCGTCAGTACCGCCGATCGCGCCCGCCTGGAGGCGATCGTGGCGGACCGCAACAGCCCGCAAAAGCACGTCTGGCGCTGCCGGATCGTGCTGCTCACCGCCGCGGGCCTGGGCACCAACGCGATCATGCGCGAGGCCGGGGTCGCCAAGACGGCGGTCTGGCGCTGGCAGGAGCGCTTCGCCGCCGAAGGCGTGGACGGGCTGCTGCGGGACAAGACGCGCCCGTCGCGGATCCCGCCGCTGGACCCCTCGGTGGCCGAGCGCGTCGTCGCCCTGACCCTGACCGATCCGCCCGGCGAGACGACCCACTGGACCGCCGCAACGATGGCGGCACAGACCGGCATCTCGGTTAGTTCGGTGCAGCGGATCTGGCGTGCTCACGGTTTGGCCCCGCATCGGATCCGGCAGTTCAAGCTCTCGAACGACCCGGAGTTCGTGACCAAGCTGCGCGACGTGGTCGGGCTCTATGTCGACCCGCCGGCCCACGCCATCGTGCTCAGCGTCGACGAGAAGAGCCAGATCCAGGCGCTCGACCGCACCCAGCCCGGCCTGCCGCTGAAGAAGGGCCGCGCCGGCACCATGACCCACGACTACAAGCGCCATGGCACCACCACCTTGTTCGCTGCCCTCAACGTGCTCGACGGCACCGTCATCGGCCGCAACATGCAGCGTCACCGCCACCAGGAGTTCATCCGCTTCCTCAACCACATCGAGGCCCAGGTTCCGGCCGGCAAGGTGATCCACGCCGTCCTCGACAACTACGCCGCCCACAAGCACCCCAAGGTCCGCGCCTGGCTGCACCGCCATCCCCGCTGGACCTTCCACTTCGTGCCGACCTCATGTTCCTGGCTCAACGCCGTCGAAGGCTTCTTCGCCAGGCTCGCCAAGCGCCGCCTCAAGCGCGGCGTCTTCCGCTCTGTCGCCGACCTCCAGGCCGCCATCAACCGCTTCCTCGACGAGCACAACGCCTCAGATCCGAAGCCCTTCAACTGGACAGCCGATCCCGACAAAATCATCGCCGCCGTCAGGCGTGGGCACCAAGTGTTGGATTCTATCCACTAGGGGCCGCTGAGTTAATCCAACCAACTGTTAATAAATAATAATATCGATCAACCGTATCCAACCATCAATCTGTTTCCCAGGCTGATGCTCCAAGCTTTTATCAGGCTATGGCTACCTGATCTCATCAGATAGAACCGGTTCAGCCTTGATACAGCAGGGCATGTGTTGACGATGATCCTGAGTAAGTGCCGGTAACCAGATCTATCATATCCTCCAGGGGGGCCCTGGCGACCGCCTCCCCCCTAGCAGGGGCATGCATGATCCAGGAACACACCAGGAGCCTGCTGCAGTCATCCAGGCTTCTTGATCACCTGGGCTTACAAGGGGATCCAGTTCTGTGAAGCAGGTAGCCATACGCTTGTGAGATGGCACCCTGAGGCGATACAGGTTTCCACAACCCAGACGAGTTAGGGGACATATAGCTCTATATACTAGTAGGGGATTGTCCCCCAACTCGGGGATGCGCCCGGCCCACTGGATGCATGTTGCCGCGCTTCGTCCCCTGACCCCATCCACGATAGCCCACCTGAGCCAACCAGGGTCAGCAGAGGGTTAGCTTGGGGTACTGAGGGGAGCGTTGGTGAGCACAGGCGCACTGCGCATCAAACTGTAGAACATCTGGAGCGTGTTGACGGGAGTCCCGAAAGAAGTAACCTATTGGAATCGCTTGCACCGGCATACGGCTTGGAGCAGGAGCCAGGCACCACCAACCATCGCCCGCTCCAATTTTCCGCACATTCTCTGGCCTGTCAGTCTCGGCTGACGGCCGCTGGCCACCTGAAGCTACGAGCAGCCCAGGATTGCGGCGCTGTTGCCCCTTTGGGGCCAGGGCATCCCTGTGGCGCTCCGCAATGCAGGCCACAATGACCCTTTCTCAGCCGGTCCGAAACCATCCCATCGCATTCAATCGGTTTTAGAAAAGCGGGCGGCCAGTTGTTTGAAGCTGTCATTCAACGCTTTGTAAAATTCCCCAAGTTCGTCGAGGCGGTGCAGGGCTCCTAGGTCAGAGTCGGACAGAGCCGTTTTGGCCTGGCTGACGACAGCCCCCGCCTTGCTCAGGCGTTCGGCCGAGCCCCGAAGCAACTGCGCATACGGGGCTTTCGACAGCTGAAAATAGTCTTGCCGATCGCCGCGAATGGTAATTCGCTCAATGACTCCCAGACGCTCCAAAAACCGCGTGTTTGTGCTGACGCTTCCGCGGCTGATCTCCAGTCTTTGAGCCAGCTGAGCAAAGCTGACTGGCCCTCCTTCAATCACCATCAGGCCCATGATCCGGCCCGCAATTCGCGGAAGCCCATCGCCCTCGGCGACAAGCCCCATCCGCTCAACAAATTCCTCGACCGCTATGCTGGTTGATTGACTCATATCATAATTTTAGTATGTTCTGACTGTTCAGTCACAATTAAACATACCGAGGAGGTGATGCCCTCGACGCTCGGCTCGAGAAAGATTGCCAAATGTTGCCACGTTCGCTCGTACTGCCGTCGCTCGTTGGCATGCTCGCCATTCTGTCAGCCTCCGACGCCGTTGCAGGCTCTCCCAAGACCGATGGCATGGATACTGCCCACAAATCCAACGAAAACCCGGATTGGTCCACAAAGATTGGCGGCGGGTTCGGGGTCGCCCCAACCTATGAAGGCTCGAAAAGCTACAAGGTTGCACCGGTCCCGGTCGCTAGCGTCCTATGGAAGAACCGTGTGTTCGTGGGGACCGAAGGCGTAGGTGTGAATGTCGTTCGTACCGACCATGCGCGATTCGGCGCTCGGCTGACGTACAACGGCGGTCGTGATCAAAACGACGATGATGCGCTCAACGGTCTCGGCAACGTAGACCCAACGGTCGAAGCTGGTGTGTTCGGCTCGCTGCATTATGCAGGCTTCGTGCTGAGCGCTGATCTCCGGCAGGACGTTGGTGACGGCCATGGCGGCATGGTTGGCGACGTTGGGCTTATGTACAGCATCCCTCTCAGCTCGTCCCTTATAGGGTCGTTTGGTCCCAAAGTGACCTGGGCCGACGACAAATACATGCAAAGCTACTTCGGTGTATCCTCTGCCCAGGCGACGCGGAGTGGACTACCGCAACACGATGCCAGCGCCGGCGTCAAAAGCTACGGCGTCACCGCGAGTCTCTCCTATGCGGTCTCTGACAACTGGGGGGTTACAGGCACTATTGGCTACGCTCACCTAGCCGATGGCTTAGCGAACAGCCCGGTCGTGCAGGACCGCCAGCAAATAATGTCGGCCATTTTTATTGCCTATCAGTTCTAGCGCTGAGTCCCCTTTGCTGGAACCGCCAACTCATCAGAACGTTTAATTATATCTGAACGCTCTTAACGTTGCGCAGCAGGGAACGCTGTTCTCGTTTAGGCAATGAGGCCGACATTGATCGAAATGCTGAAGGCTCCGCACCATGTTGCGGCCGTGCGCCTCCGTGGCGAAATCACCAAGACGGATATCGTCGATCTCCGAAACGATATCGAGGACAAGCTATCTGGCCATGAGAAAATTGGCGTCGTTGTCGACATGACGGAGTTTTTGGACGCAACGGATGCGGCCATCCAAGAGGACATCCGGTTCGAGTTTGGCTTGCTTAGTTCCATTCATCGTTTCCCGCGCGTCGCATTGGTTTCCGACAAGAAGTGGGTCGCTTTCATCGCCACCCGGCTTGGCCACCTCACCTCGGGGGTCGATATCCGCATCTTCGCCCCAGGTGATAGCGATTCAGCCATTTCGTGGGCGTCATCTCAGCCGACCTCGAAGAACGTTTCTCATAAGGCCGCACTCCGCCGCATTGCCACGCCGTCGACGTCACCAGGCAATGTCTTCGCCTTTGAAATCGACGGTCGGATGTCTGAGGCGGAAATGCCGGATTTTGTCGGCGAGGTAACGCGCTTTCTGGACTTGCACGACCGAGTGAACATGCTCGCCCGCATCAAGGCGTTTGAATTCGAGCCCGGTATCCTTTTCCAGAAGCAGCTTTGGTCGATGAAACTCGACGCGCTGCGGAAGGTCGACCGGTACGCCGTCGTTGGCGGACCAGACTGGCTGCAGACGACGCTTGAAGCGATCGCGCCGACTCTGCCGTCAGTGAAAGTTCAAGCGTTTGCGCTTTCGGACCAAGACAAGGCGTGGAAATGGCTCGAAGAAGGCGCCCAGTGACTCCAGTACTTAATGTTCCCATCTCGTTATCCGAGAAATCGACGCGATACGATAGGCCGCTGGAGTTCCAAATAGAGGCAACCTGAGGTGATGAAACTGACACGTTTGGCATTTTTATTGATTGTCGGTGCAGGGGTTTTTAGCCCCGCCTGCGTTGACGCTGCCGATCACGCTGCCCGCCCGGGTCCGGCTTCCATCAAAGGTCCATCCGTAACTGTTGCGGTCGCTGAAAGATCAGAAGTCGTCGGCCGCATATCGATCTCGGGGACACTGGTGCCTCGGGAAGAGGTTTTGGTGAACCCTCAAATCAACGGGTACGTGATCGAGACCATCAACGTCGACGTCGGGGACCGGATTCATGCCGGAATGCTGCTCGCCACACTCAATGACAGTTCACTCGCCGCTAATCTCACCCAGGCGGAGGCAGAACTCCTGCGAATGACGGCTGCGGTGCGGCAAGCTCAGAGCCAAATCGACTCGGCCAAAGCAGGAATGGTGGAAGCGGAGTCAGCCCTTGATCGAACGCAAAAGCTCGCCTCCTCTGGTAACATCAGCCGAGCCACTCTGGAGCAAGCCAGAGCAGCAGCGCTGTCGGCTCGAGCGGGGGTCGCATCGGCTGAAGACGGACTCGAAGTCGCCAGAGCCCAAGTTGTACAGGCCACGTCGCAACGCGACCTGGCGGCCATCAACCTTTCCCGGTCGCAGATCGAGGCCAAGGTCGGAGGAATAATCTCAGCGCGAAACGCACAACTCGGCGCAATTGCCACCGCTGGCCCGGACCCGATGTTCCGGATCATCCGGGACGGCGAAATTGAGCTCGAGGCCGAGGTGATCGAAACCGCGTTGGGCGCGGTAAAGCAAGACGACCGAGCCGACGTCGTCATCGCAGGAAACGGCGCTGTCGTCGGGCGCGTACGGCTGATCTCGCCGACCGTGGACCCGACCACGCGCTTAGGCACGGTCCGTATCGCATTGGAACAACATGCCTCGCTGCGGACTGGCGGTTTTGCCAGTGGATGGGTGATTACGGACCGGCGCATTGCCACGACCGTGCCAGCAACCGCTGTTCTCACCGACCAGTCCGGGGCACATGTCCAAGCCGTCCAGAATGGTCGTGTCGAACACCGGGTGGTCCGACCGGGACTGCTTACCCATGATGGGAGACGCGAGATTCTGCAGGGGCTTGAGCCGGGAGAAACCGTTGTCGCCCGAGCGGGCGCGTTCTTCCGAGATGGCGATCAAATCACTCCTGTGCAGCCCGGCATCAAGCACCCGCTCGGCTCCGGCCGATGAACCTTTCCACCTGGTCCATTCGAAACCCCGTCCCGCCGATCGCACTGTTTCTCGTCCTATGCATTATCGGCCTTGTCAGTTTCGACCGGCTGCCGATCACGCGATTTCCGAACATCGATATGCCAATCGTTACCGTGACGATTGCGCAACCCGGAGCGGCGCCGGTCGAGCTTACAAGCCAAGTGGTAAAGCCCGTCGAAGATGCCGTGTTCGGTATTTCGGGCGTCCGGCACGTCACCTCGACGGCGACCGACTCCTCGACGGTGATCACGATCGAATTTGAATTGGATACCGACACCGACCGAGCGCTCAACGATGTGAAGGACGCCGTGTCCGGAGTGCGCGAAGAACTGCCGGATGCGATTTCAGAACCGATCATCAAGCGGCTCGACGTCACCGGGCTCTCGATCATGACATACGCGGTGTCTGATCCCACCCGGTCGATAGAAGAATTGTCGTACCTCGTCGACGACGTCCTCGCCCGAGACCTTCAGACGGTCGACGCCGTGGGCAAAGTGACGCGGCTCGGTGGATCAGAGCGTGAAATCAAGGTCGAACTTGAGCCGGATCGTCTCCTCGCGCTTGGGATTACCGCGTCCGACATCAGCCACCAGTTGCTGGCGACCAACATCAACCTTGGCGGCGGGCGCGGTACGCTTGCCGGGCAGGAGTTCTCGATCCGGGCGTTGGGCAGCGTCGACACGGTTCAAGCATTGGCGGCGACATCGCTCGCCCTACCCAACGGTCGTACCATCCGGCTGGACGATCTCGGCACGGTGATCGACGGCCCGTCCGAAGCGCGTTCGTTCGCCATGCTCAACGGCCAACCGGTGGTCTCATTCGGGGTGTTTCGGGCAACCGGGAAAAGCGACCTCGACGCCAGCGACGGAGTAAAGCGCAAGCTGGCGGAGTTCACCGAACGCTATCCTGACATCAATTTGTCGCTGGTTGACGACACGACGGTCTACACGGACGGAAACTACAGCAGCGCGATGGAGACCCTGTATGAGGGAGCGCTCCTCGCCGTGATCGTCGTATTCGCGTTCTTGCGCAACTGGCGGGCAACCATCATTACCGCCGTCGCAATTCCACTGTCGATCATTCCGACCTTTTTCGTCATGGATTGGCTCGGTTTCTCGCTGAACACAATCAGCCTGCTGGGAATTACCCTCGTTACCGGCATTCTCGTCGACGACGCGATCGTCGAGATCGAGAACATCGTGCGCCATATCAAAATGGGGCGGCCGGCGTATGAAGCATCGGAAGAAGCTGCCAGCGAGATTGGCCTGACCGTCATCGCGATCAGCTTCACTATTGTCGCCGTCTTTGCGCCGGTCAGTTTCATGGGCGGCATTGCCGGACAGTACTTCAAGCAGTTCGGCTTGACGGTCGCCGTCGCGGTACTGTTCTCCTTGCTTGTTGCGCGCCTGATCACGCCGATGATGGCGGCGTATTTTTTGAAGGACGCACCGGAACCGGACGTCAAGCCGGATGGCCCGATCATGCGGTCCTACATGTCAGTGCTGACATGGACCTTGGACCATCGGGCTATGACGCTGGGGATCGGCCTGGCGATTTTCGCAGGCTCGCTGTTCTCTGCAACCCTGCTGCCGACAGAGTTCGTGCCTCGATCCGATGAGGGTCGTTCCGCGTTCTCCGTCGAACTGCCGCCCGGTTCGACGCTTGACGACACACGTGCCGTCGCCCGGCGATTGTCATCCGAAACGCTCAAAATGCCCGAAGTTACGAATGTATTCGTTGAAGGCGGATCGGGCGATATCAGCAAGGCCAACGTCAGTATCTTCTACAGTCCGAAAGACACTCGAGAATCGTCGTTTGAATTGGAGCGACGGATCGCGACTGCGCTACGCGACATTCCAGACATCAAGCTGAATATCTTGAACAACAACGGCCAGCGCGACGTTCAGATCATCGTTTTAGGCGACAGTGTCGACGTCGTCTCTGCCGCAGCGATCGAACTTGCCGGGCAGATCGCCGATATCCCGGAGTTGGCCAACGTCTCGTCAACTGCAACACGCACCCGGCCGGAAATCCGAATCACCCCCAAACCCGAACTCGCGGCACAGCTTGGAATCACCGCAAGCGCGCTTGCGTCGACCATTCGGGTCGCGACAATCGGCGACACTACGGCCAATCTTGCCAAGTTCAACACTGGAGAACGCCAGATTCCGATCACCGTGCGCATGCGCGAGGAGGTGCGCAAAGACCTGTTCAAGATGGCGGGCCAGCGCATCCCAAGCACGCACGGCAAGCCGGTACCACTCGGGGTCGTTGCAAACATCACCCTATCGAGCGGCCCCAGTTCCATCCAGCGCTACGACCGACGCTATCAGACGAAGGTCGAGGCCAACTTGCGCGAGGGTGGCCTGCTCGGCCCTGCGCTGGACAAGATCTACGCGTTACCGATCACCACGGACATGCCGCAAGGTACCGAGATCAAAAGCTCGGGCGATGCCGAAACAATGGCCGAGGTGTTCTCCAGTTTCGGGCTTGCGATGGGGGCGGGCATCCTGCTCGTCTATGTCGTTCTGGTCCTGCTGTTCTCCAGCTTCATCTCCCCGGTCACCATATTGCTGTCGCTGCCTCTGGCGGTCGGTGGTGCCATTTTCGCTCTCTTTCTGACGAATAATGCCATCAGCCTGCCCGTGGTGATCGGCTTCCTCATGCTGATGGGGATCGTCACGAAGAATGCGATCATGCTCGTCGAATTTGCGCTCGAGGCCATGAGCAACGGCGTTGAACGCAGCGCCGCCATGCTGGACGCAGCTCACAAGCGTGCTCAACCGATCATCATGACGACCGTTGCCATGACGGCAGGCATGGTGCCAAGCGCGCTGGCGTTCGGAACCGGGGGTGAATTTCGGTCGCCAATGGCGATCGCTGTCATCGGTGGCCTCATCGTGTCGACCATGCTGTCGCTGTTGTTCGTGCCGTCGCTGTTCAGCGTCATTGACGCGTCAAAGGTCAAGGCGCGCAGCATCCTGGTGACGACGCTAGGGGCCAACCAAGCCAGTAGACCTTCCGTCGACTGACTCGGTGTTCTTGGATTTCAAGGCGACTGCGGTGCGACGTGACACGCTCGACACGCATCCATCAGGGCTGCGTCTTCGGACAACTACGGCCCAGTCTCAGGGCTTCTCGCCGCGCCGCAGCCGGGCCTCGATGTCGTCGAAGCACGGCATCAGATCGGCGATGCTGTCGACGACGTAATGGGCGCCGCGCTGGTACATCGACGGATAGATGCGGTCTCGGTGTTTCTGCTTGGTCGCTTCCGGCAGGGCCATCCACTCGTCGTACTGCAGGCCGACCTCGTTGCCGGATATCGCCAATCCGATCGCCCAGCCGCCGGCGTTGAGCCCTTCCTCAATGCCGGTCAGCGTATCGTCGATCTTGACCACCGACTGGACGCAGGGGATGTCGAGCGCGACGATGTTGCGCAGGACCATGTGCCCGAACGGCCGGCCGCGCGGCACGTCGCCGGCGCCGAAGGTGGCGTCCGGGGTGTAGCCCTGCTTGGTCGCGTCCGCCTGATTGATGGCCAGCATCCCCGGCAGATAGCCGGAGGTCGAGCCGATCTTGTAGCCGCGCTGGCGGCACTGGGCGATCACCTCAAGGGTGCCGGGAATCAGCGTCGAATAGTCCGACAGGCAGGCTTCCTGCAGCGGCACGAAACGCTCGAACATGCGGGTAACGTCGGCTTCGGTCGGCTCGCTACCCTTGGTCTCGACCCAGCGCCGCCGGACGCTGGGGATCTCGGTGATCAGGCCGATATGAACCTTCTTGTGCGCACCCATCGGGATGCGCGCTTCCTCGATGCTGATCGGCACGCCCTCTTCGGCGAAGACCTCGCAGAACACCACCGCAGGCGCCATGCAGCCGAAGTCCATGGTCGTTCCGGCCCAGTCGAGCACGACCAGACGGATCGGCCCGCGATAGGCCCGGCTGTAGGTGAACTCGCGCTCGAACGAAAACTGCATGATTGCCCCCAATGACGACCGAAACCGCTCACTTGGGCAGGACATTCCCGGTGTTTCGAGCCCATCGGAGCGTCAGGGATCGACGATAGTCCCCTGTTCGGGGGCTCGGCAACGTCGGTGACGAGCGCCTCTCGGCGGCGATCCCATTCCCGCGTCTGCATGCGAGATACCGCGGGGGCTTTTCGCGGTCCTGCCGAGTGTGACAGGGTCGGCGCTTCGGGACGGAACGGGGGCAGGCGGGATGACCAGCACGACCAAGACCGCGGGCGATGACTTCGACCCGGTGGCGTTCCTGCAGCGCCTGGTGGCGATGGAGACCTGTGATCCGCCCGGCCGGGAAATCGAGATCGCCACCGTGGTGCTCGACGAATTGCGCGCCTGGGGCATCGAGGCCGAGATCGACGAGTTCGCGCCCGGCCGGGCGAACGTCCTCGGGCGGGTGCCCGGTGCCGGCGCCAAGCCGCCGCTGGTGCTGTCGGCGCATCTCGACACCGTACCGGTCGGCGCAGTGCCCTGGTCGTTTCCACCGTTCAGCGGCGCAATCCGGGACGGCCGGGTGCTCGGGCGCGGAACCGCCGACATGAAGAGCGCGGTGGCCGCGATGATCGCCACCGCGGTCGAGCTGACGAAACGGTCCACACCGCTGGCCGGTGATGTGCTGCTGGCGTTCTCCGCCGGCGAGAGCTCCAACTGCCTGGGCGCCAAGCGCTTTGTGGAGCGCGGGTTCCAGAAGCGGATCGGCGCGCTGCTGATCGGTGAACCAAGCTCGCTCGACGTGATCGTCGCCGAGAAGGCCGCGCTGTGGCTGCGCGCCACCGCCCGCGGACGCAGCGGCCATGTTTCCGGCGATCCAGGGGTGAACGCCATCCGGGTGATGATCGATTATCTGAACGGGCTGGACGCGCTTGCGCTGCCTGCACCCGAGCACCCGTTGCTCGACGGCCCGACCTTGCGGGTCGGAACGATATCCGGCGGCTCGGCGGTCAACGTCACACCGGACACCTGCACCGCCGAGATCGACGTACGGCTGGCGCCCGGCATCGACCCGCAGTCGGTGGTCGCTCTCCTACAGTCAGCTGCGCCGGCGGAAATCACCGTCGAGATGACCGATTTCAAGCCGGCGGTCGAAAGCGCGCCGGACTCGCCATTCGTCACACTCTGTGCCGAGGCCTGCCGAGCCGAAACCAACCGGGCTCCGGCGATCAAGGGAGTGTCGTATTTCAGCGATGCCACCGTGCTGGCCGCCGGCCTCGACGTGCCGTTCGCGATTGTCGGCCCCGGCGATCTCGGGATGAGCGGCCAGCCGGACGAATCGGTGTCGGTCGACAACGTGCTTGCGGTCGTCCGGATCTATCAGCGGGTGGCCGAACGCTGGCTGGCCTAGGCAGTTGATTGGCTCAGGCGACGGGTCCGAACCGCGCCAGCCACCCGTCAAGCTGCTCGACGGTCGCGTTGCCGCCGCACAGCACCAGGCCGAGCGTCCCCTCGTTCCCGGTGCGCTCGATCACGGTGCGTGCCGCCGGAATCAGGCAGCCGGCAGCCGGCTCGACCCAGCAGCGTGCCTCCTCGGCGATCGTGACCATGCCGGCGACCGCCGCCGCGTCGGACACCACCAGAACGTCTTCCAGCAGGGCCATGGCGTGGGCCAGGGTGCGGTCGCTGACCACCGGCGCACCCAGGGTCGAGGAGATCGACGACGGCTTGATCGGCACCGGCCGGCCGGCGGCGATCGCCTGGGTCATGGCGTCCGCCCCCTCGGTCTCCACCCCCCATACCCGGATCGCCGGGTTCGCCGCCTTGAGCGCTACCGCCACCCCGGCCGACAACGCGCCGCCGCCGATGCTGACCAGCACATCGCTCAGGTCCGGGACGTCGGCGGCGAACTCCAGCCCGAGCGTGCCGTGACCGGCGATGGTCAGCGGGTCGTCATAGGCGTGGACGTAGGTCAGGCCTCGGCCGCGTTCGGCCTCGGCCGTTGCAAACGCGGCGGACACATCCTCAACCACCAGCAGATTGGCGCCGCCGTCGCGAATGCGCTGCTTGGAGCGTTCCGGCGCGGCAGCCGGCACCACGATGGTAGCTGCAATCCCCATACGCCGGGCGATCATCGCCATGGCGATGCCATGGTTGCCGCCGCTGACAGTCACCACGCCCTGCGCCCGCTCCTTCGTCGACAGCGACCGCAGTTTGTTGACGATGCCGCGCGGCTTGAAACAACCGGACTCCTGCAGGATTTCCAGCTTCAGCGCGACCGGCCGGCCGAGATGGGCGGTCAGCCCGGGGCTGGCGACGGCCGGGGTACGCAGGACATGTCCGGCTATAATCTCAGCGGCTCGGCGGATGTCGTCGATGGTGATCAGGAGGCTCATGGCGTTTCCCTGGGTGTGCGTGACAATCGTGGTGCAATCGGAGCTTAGGTGGAACTTAGGTATAGAGCTGCTCGTTTTGGTTAAATAGTAGCGTTCCATTATATACAACCGTAGGGTTGTTGGCGTCGCCGCGGTCAACTACTCTACCAACGCGTTTTCACGGCTCGATGATCGAGCGTTTCTGGAGCACCGCCAAGCCGATGACCGTCAACCCTTATTGGTCTTCCTATTACGCCGGATTGGCGACCACTTTGATCGCCAGCGACGGGACCGGGGCGATCGGCTTCTCGAACTCGACGAGCACCTACTACGAGTACTACGGGTACACGTATGGGTCTCTGTCGAGCACCGACACGCTGGACTTCGTTCCGGTGACGCTTGAGACCGGCAGCGCTTACACGTTCATCTCGGCCGGATCGTACCAGACCTCGATCTCGATCTTCGACTCCAACGGATACCTTCATCTGTTCAACGATGGCGACGACATCGGGATCCCCGACGGCTACCCCTACGATTCGATGATTGCGTTCGAGCCGGATAGCAGCGGCACATACTACGTGATGGTCGGGTACGAGTACGGAAGCTACACCGGGTCCTGGGAACTGGCCGTTGCCCGTGACGTCGGCAATGACGGGTCCAATTCGCTGCTGACCACGACGACAACGACAACAACCACCACGACGAACACGATTCTAGGATCGGATTCCGCCGACATCCTGGTCGGGACATCGGGCGCCGACATCATGAGCGGATATGCCGGCGATGACGGTCTGTCCGGTGGTGACGGCAGCGACGTGATCTAAGGCAATCAAGGCGTCGACGTGATCAACGGCGGCAGCGGCGACGACACCATCTTCGGCGGCCAGAACAGCGGCGCGTTGAGCGGCACTCCCCTGGCCTACCGGGAGGGCATCGACTACGTCTACGGCGAATCCGGCAATGATGTGCTGTACGGCAACCACGGCGCCGACTTTGTCGGTGGCGGCACCGGCAATGACAAGTTGTTCGGCGGCCAGGACAACGACACGCTGAGCGGCGGGTCCGGCAGTGACACACTTTACGGCAACAAGGGTGACGACCTGCTGTACGGCGGATCGGACGCCGATGTCTTCATCAACACCAGCGGGAACGACACGATTGCCGATTTCTCGTATTCGGAAGGCGATCGGATCTCGCAAACCTCGCAGACCACTTCGATCACCGATACCGGCAATGGTGCGCTGATCAGCTTCGAGGATGGCAACACAGTCCAGCTTGTCGGTGTGACGGCGTCCAGCGTCACCAGTGATTATTTTATTTGAGGTCCATTCGGCCGCGCGGCACCGGACTCGGAAAACCGAAATAATTCCATAGCTTTCACGGATTCCAGCTTTGCGATAGGCTTCCCGGATGAGTGCGATCGGCGCGCGCGCCGCGGGAGGACACATGCGCACTAGAAATGAAATCCAGAAGACCGAGAAGATCGACGCCGCCGCCGCCCTGGTGCGGGACCGGCTGCAAGGCCGAAAGGCCGATATCGCCGAGCGGTTCCTGCGCCAGTTCTACGCCAACGTCGCCCCGCAGGATCTGATCCAGGACGAAGTCGAGGATCTGTTCGGCGCCGCGGTGACGATGTGGGCGTTCGGTCGCGAACGACCGGTCGGCACCCCCAAGGTGCGCGCCTACAATCCGAAATTCGAAGAGGTCGGCTGGCAGTCACCGCACACGGTCATCGAGATCGTCAACGACGACATGCCGTTCCTGGTGGATTCGGTCACCGCCGCGCTGAACAAGAAGGACCTGACCGTCCATCTGGTCATCCACCCGATCCTGCGGGTCACCCGTGACGCCGGCGGCGTCATCACGGCGCTGGCGGAGTCGGAGGTCGCCGACAAGGAGGCGATCGCCGAGTCCTTCATGCACCTGACGGTGTCCGAGCAGACGTCGGCCGAAGCGTTGGCGGAGATCGAGGCGACCTTGCTGGCGGTTCTGTCCGATGTCCGGGCCGCGGTCGAGGACTGGCGAACGATGCGCCAGACCATGCTCGACGTCATCGCCGGCGTCGAGGCGTCGCCCCCGGAAACCATGAGCGCCGAGGACGTGGCCGAAGTCAGCGCCTTCCTGCGCTGGATCGAAGCCAACCACTACACCTTCCTCGGCTATCGGAAGTACGATTATACCGGGTCCGGAACGAAGGCGAAAATGAACGTCGTCGCCGGCTCGGGTCTTGGAATCCTGCGGGAACCAGGCGTCCACGTGTTCGACGGGATGCGCGATCTCGGGGCCCTGCCGCAGGACGTGCGGGGCTTCCTGCTGGCGCCGACCCTGCTGCTGATCATGAAGGCCAACAAGACCTCCACCGTGCACCGGCCAGTGCCGTTGGATTCGATCAGTGTCAAAACAATCAAGGACGGCAAGGTCATCGGCGAACACCGTTTCATCGGGCTGTTCACCTCGGTCGCCTACAACCAGAGCCCCAAGGAAATCCCGTTGCTGCGCCAGCGCGTCGCCAAGCTGGTGGCCCGCGCCGGCTTCCGGCCGGCCAGCCACGACGGCAAGGCCCTGGTCAACCTGCTGGAGACCTTTCCGCGCGACGAGCTGTTCCAGGCCAGCGAGGACGAGCTGTTCCAAGCCGCGATCGGCGTGCTCCACCTCCAGGAACGCCAGAAAACCGCCCTGTTCGTGCGCAAAGACGCGTTCGAGCGGTTCGTCTCGGCCCTGGTGTATGTGCCGCGCGACCATTTCAACACCCAGCTGCGCATCACCTTCCAGGGGATCCTGGAGCGCGCCTTCAACGGGCAGGTGGCGGCGTTCTACACCCAGATGTCGGATTCGGTGCTGGCGCGCCTGCACTTCATCATCACCACGACCCGCGGCAAGGTTCCGGACGTCGACGTCGAGGACCTTGAGGCTCGGCTGATCGACGCCGGCCGGTCGTGGCCCGACAAGCTTCTGGAGGCCCTGGTCGAGACCCGCGGCGAGGAAGCCGCCAACCTGCTGTTCCGTCGGCACGGTCAGGCGTTCCCGACCAGTTATCGCGAAGCCTACACCGCGCACGCTGCGATTTTCGACATCGACCGGATCGACGAACTGGGCGCCGGCCGCGATCTGGCCATGAACCTGTATCGGCCGGTCGGCGCCGACGACGACGTGCTGCACCTCAAGCTGTTCCACTTCGGCTCGCCGGTGCCGCTGTCCGATGTGATGCCGATGCTGGAGAACATGGGCGTTCGGGTGCTGTCGGAGGTTCCGTTCGAGATCGCCGGCCGCAACGAGTCCGGCGGTGTGTGGATCCACGACTTCGCCATGCGGCTGCGCAGCGGTGCCGACGTCAATCTCGCCGAGATCAAGCAACCGTTCCAGGAAGCCTTCGGCGCGGTGTGGACCCGCCAGATGGAGAATGATGGGTTCAACAGCCTGGTCCTGGGCGCCGGACTGACCTGGCGCGAAGTGACGGTGCTGCGCGCCTATGCCAAGTACCTTCGGCAGGCCGCCTTCACGTTCTCCCAGGACTACATGGAGGAAACCCTCCGCAGCTACCCGAAGATCGCGCGACGCCTCGCCCGGCTGTTCATCGCCCGCTTCGACCCGGATTTGGGCGACGCGCGCGTCGAACGCTGCGCCGAGTTGACCTCGGCGATCGAGGATGGCCTGGAGCGGGTTGCCAACCTCGACCAGGACCGGATCCTGCGGCGGTTCCTGAACCTGATCCAGTCAAGCCTGCGCACCAACTACTTCCAGCCGACGGCCGGCGGCCAGACCAAGGACTACATCTCGATCAAGCTCGACAGCCGGGCCATCGACGATCTGCCCTTGCCGCGGCCGCTGGTCGAGATCTGGGTGTATTCACCGCGGGTCGAGGCCGTGCACCTGCGCGGCGGCAAGGTGGCGCGCGGCGGGATCCGCTGGTCGGACCGGCGCGAGGACTTCCGCACCGAGATTCTCGGCCTGATGAAGGCCCAGCAGGTCAAGAACGCCGTGATCGTGCCGGTCGGCTCGAAGGGTGGCTTCGTGGTCAAGCGCCCGCCGGCCGGCGGCAGCCGCGAGGAGATCCAGGCCGAAGGGATCGAGTGCTACAAGATCCTGATGCGCGGGATGCTCGACATCACCGACAACATCAAGGGTCCCGACCTGATCCCGCCGACGCAGGTCGTCCGTTACGACGAGGACGACCCCTATTTGGTGGTTGCGGCCGACAAAGGCACCGCCACCTTCTCCGACATCGCCAACGGAGTCAGCCAGTCCTACGGGTTCTGGCTGGACGACGCCTTCGCGTCCGGCGGTTCAGCCGGCTACGATCACAAGAAGATGGGCATCACCGCACGCGGCGCCTGGGAGTCCGTTAAGCGGCATTTCCGCGAGCTTGGCCGCGACATCCAGAACGAGGATTTTACGGTGGTCGGCGTCGGCGACATGTCCGGCGACGTGTTCGGCAACGGCATGCTGCTGTCCAAGCACATCCGCCTGCAGGGTGCGTTCAACCACCTGCACGTGTTCGTCGACCCCGATCCCGATCCGGCGAAGAGCTGGCCGGAGCGCAAGCGGATGTTCGACCTGCCGCGATCCAGCTGGGCGGACTACGACGCCACGCTGCTCTCCAAGGGCGGCGGGATCTTCGAGCGCAGCGCCAAGTCGATCCGGCTGACGCCGGAGATCAAGGCTGCCTTCGGGTTGACCGTCGACACCATCGCGCCGAACGACCTGATCAAGGCGATGCTGATCGCCAATGTCGACCTGCTGTGGTTCGGCGGCATCGGCACCTACGTCAAGGCGACCCGGGAGACCGCCGCCGAAGTCGGCGACCGGGCGACCGACGCCGTTCGGATCGACGCCACCCAGATCCGCGCCAAGGTGGTCGGCGAAGGCGCCAATCTGGGCGTCACCCAACGCGGCCGCATCGAATTCGCGTTGCGCGGCGGCCGGATCAACACCGACGCCATCGACAACTCGGCCGGGGTCGACTGCTCGGACCACGAGGTCAACATCAAGGTTCTGGTGGGCGCGGTGGTCGCTGCCGGCGACATGACGCTGAAGCAGCGGGACAGCCTGCTGGTGGCCATGACCGACGACGTCGCCCAGCTGGTGCTGCGCGACAACTACGACCAGACCCAGGCTCTGTCGGTCACGGCGTCGCGGGGCGCCGCGCTCCTGGACGCCCAGACCAGGTTGATCCGGGAGTTGGAACGCGGCCATCTCAAGCTCAACCGGGCAATCGAGTTCCTGCCCGACGACGAGGTCCTGGCCGAGCGGGCGGCCGCCGGGATCAGCCTGACCCGGCCGGAAATGGCGGTGCTGCTCGCCTACGCTAAGATGGCCTTGTACGACGAACTGCTCGACAGCGATCTGCCGGACGACCCGCAGCTCGGGACCGACCTAGCACTGTATTTCCCGGAGCAGCTGCGCACCAAATACGCCACTGCCCTTGCGGAGCACCGGCTGCGTCGCGAGATCATCGCGACTTCGGTCACCAACTCGATGATCAACCGCGTGGGCGCGGCGTTCGTGAACACCATTCACGAACGCACCGGGTCGTCGCCGTCGGATATCGCACGCGCCTATGCCATCGTCCGCGACGGCTTCGGACTGCGCGCGTTGTGGGAGGGTATCGAGAGCCTCGACAACAAAGTGTCGGCCGCGTTGCAGACCGCCATGCTGTTGGAGATCCAGGGACTCGTCGAGCGCCTGACGGTCTGGTTCCTGCGCAACGGCCGCCAGCCGCTCGACATTGCCGGGCATGTTGCCGAGTTCGGCGCCGGGGTCGCCGACCTGAAGGCGTGCCTCGCCGACGTATTGGGGCCACTCGACCGGCAGCATCTGGCAACCGCCGCCCAGCGCTTCACCGAACAAGGCGTCCCGGCCGACCTCGCGCACTCGGTGGCATCCCTCGACGTGCTGGCTTCGGCCTGCGACGTCATCCGACTGGCGGCCTCGACCGGCCAGCCGGTCGATCGGGTCGCCACGGTGTATTTCGGGGTCGGTGCCCGGTTCGGACTTGACTGGCTGCGCGAGAAGGCCGGTACGGTGACGGCCGATTCCTACTGGCAGAAGCTGGCGGTTGGCGCGTTGATCGACGATTTCTACGGCCATCAGAACATGCTGACACAGGATGTCCTGGCGCTGACCAACGGCAGCGGCGGCACCACGGAGAAGAAGAAATCGAAATCCAGTCGGAGCGGCCCGGAAGCTGCCATCGCGAGTTGGGCGGGCACCCGGCCCGATGGCGTCGATCGGACCGACCGGTTGCTGGGCGATCTGCGCGCGACCGACCAGGTCGATCTCGCCATGCTGGCGGTGGCCAACGGCCAGATGCGGGCCTTGCTTGCCCGATGACCGGAGGGCGGGGCCGGTGACGCCGACCGGGTCGTGGTGACCCCGCAACGCCGGGCCGTCGTCGGCTGGTGCCTGTACGACTGGGCGAACTCGGCATTCCCGACCGTCGTCTCGACCTTCGTGTTCGCCGCCTATTTCACCAAGGGCGTGGCGGCGAACGAGACCGAGGGCACCTATCTGTGGGGCAACGCCACCGCCATCGCCGCGGTGGGAATTGCCATTCTCAGCCCGATGCTCGGTGCCATCGCCGACCGTACCGGACGGCGCAAGCCCTGGCTCGCGGCCTGCACCATCGTCTGCATCCTGGCGACCGCGGCGTTGTGGACGGTCCTCCCGGATCCGGACTACATCCTGCGCGCGCTGGTGTTGGTGGTGATCGCCACGCTGGGCTTCGAGTTTGCCAATGTGTTCTACAACGCCATGCTGCCGTCAGTCGCCCCACCCGGCCGGATGGGGCGGGTGTCGGGCATCGGCTGGGGCTGCGGCTACGCCGGTGGGCTGGTTTGCCTGGTGGTGGCCCTGTTCGGGCTGGTGAAGGCAGAGCCGCCGCCTTTCGGCCTCGACCCGGATACCGCCGAACCGGTGCGGGCGACGGTCCTTCTGGTGGCCATCTGGTTCGCGGTGTTTGCGCTGCCCACGTTTCTGCTGGTTCCTGAGGACGACAAGGCTGCCGGCGAGCCGCTGGGCCAGGCGATCGCCGACGGCTGCCGCCAGCTCTGGGCGACGTTGCGCCGGCTCGACCCGCGCAGCCCGGTCGCCCGTTTCCTGGTGGCCCACATGCTGTACGCCGACGGACTGACCACGCTGTTCACCTTCGGCGGTATCTACGCCGCCGGTACATTCGGCATGGATTTCTCGGAAATCATCGTCTTCGGGATCGCCCTCAACCTGACGGCTGGTGCCGGGGCCATGGCGTTCGGCTGGATCGACGACTGGATCGGCCCGAAACGCGCCATCCTGGCCGCCCTGGTCGGGCTGATCCTGTTCGGCGCGTTGGCGCTGGTTGCCCCCGACAAGACCTGGTTCTGGATTGCCGGTATGGCGCTCGGCACCTTCATGGGACCGGCCCAGGCCGCCAGCCGGACCCTGATGGCCAAGCTGGCCCCGCCCGAGCAGAGCGCCGAGATGTTCGGGCTGTACGCCCTGTCGGGCAAGGCCACCAACTTCGCAGGACCCCTGACCCTGGGCTGGGCCACCCTGTTGTTCGACAGCCAACGCGCCGGCATGGCGACGATCCTGGCGTTCCTGGTCGTGGGCTTCCTGCTGCTGCTGACGGTCCGGGAGCCGCTGAACCGGGGCGCTGGACCCGATGCAGACAGCCTGAAGGGGCCTGCCTAAGCCCCGACCCTGACCGCGGGAGCTTCGGCGGCGGCGCGGATCTGCTGGCGGAACACGTCGATCGGCAGCGGCATGCCCTTACGCTCGGCATGCCAGAACGTCCAGCCGTTGCAGGCCGGCGCGCCCTGGACCGCGGCACCGACGCTGTGGATCGAGCCCTTGTGGCTCTCACTGATCAGATGGCCGTCGGCCCGCACCTTGGCAAACCAGCGCCGGCGGGAGTCGAACAGCACTTCGCCCGGCCGGATCAAGCCCTCCTCCACCAATCGGCCGAACGGCACCCGCGGCTGCTCGCGCCGGTTCGCCAGTGCCAACGCCATCGGGTCGTCGACCGCCTCGACCTCGGCGATCCGCTTACTGGCAATCGCCGCGTAGCCGGGATCGCGCTCGATGCCGATCCAGCGCCGGCCCAGCCGCTTGGCCACGGCGCCGGTGGTACCGGTGCCGAAGAACGGATCCAACACGATGTCACCGGGCCGGCTGGCGGCCAGCAGCACGCGGGCCAACAGGCTTTCCGGCTTCTGGGTGGGGTGGGCCTTAGAGCCGTCCTCGGCCTTCAGGCGCTCGGCCCCCGTGCACAACGGCAAAAACCAGTCGGAGCGCATCTGCTGGTCGTCGTTCAGCGCCTTCATGGCATCGTAGTTGAAAGTGTAGCGTCGGCTGTCCTCGCTGCGCGCCGCCCAGATCAGGGTCTCGTGGGCGTTGGTGAAGCGCTTGCCGCGGAAGTTCGGCATCGGGTTGGCCTTGCGCCAGATCACGTCGTTCAGCATCCAGAATCCAAGGTCCTGAACGATCGCGCCGACCCGGAAAATGTTGTGGTAGCTGCCGATCACCCACAGGGTTCCGGTGTCTTTCAGCACCCGCCGGCACTCACCCAGCCAGGCCCGGCAGAACTTGTCATAGGCTTCAAACCCGCCGAAGCGGTCCCAGGCGTCATCGACCCCATCGACCCGGGTGTTGTTCGGACGCAGGAGTTCGCCACCGAGCTGCAGATTATAGGGCGGGTCCGCGAAGATCAGATCGACGCTGCGGTCGGGGAGCGAGCGCAGCTCCTCGATGCAGTCGCCGGTCAGAATCCGTCCGACCGGAAGCCGTGCGCTGTCCGTCATTGTCCCCACCCATTCCTAGAACCGACGACCGCAGAATCGCACGACCGGGTGAATCGGTCAACTTTTCAGAATTGAATCTATGAGCAGACTCAATGACTTGTCGGTATGACGCAAGATATTGCGGTAGGACTCAGTCATAAACGCCTTATCCGGCGTCTGACTCGAACGCGGCCCGGACGGGGGCAAAGCTTCGGCGGTGGTGGATTGTCGGGCCGAGACGCCGCAAGGCGACCTGATGCTCGGGCGTGCCGTAGCCGGCGTTGCGCTCCCAGCCATAGCCGGGGTGTTGTTCGGCGAGAGCGGCCATCTCAGCATCCCGCGCCAGCTTGGCGGCGATCGCTGCGACCGAGATCGACAGGCAAGAGGCATCGCCCTTCACGATCGCGCGGGACGGATGCGGCCAGTGCGGCAACCGGTTTCCATCGACCAAAATCAGCGCGGGAGGGCCAGCGAGAGTAGCCAACAGGGCGTCGACGGCCCGGCGCATCGCCAGCAGCGATGCCTGCAGGATGTTCACCGCATCGATCTCCTCAACCTCGGCACGGCCGAGCGCGATGGCCGCGTACGGCGTGAAGGCGGCCAAGGCGTCGGCACGCCGCGGTGCGGACAGCGCCTTGGAGTCGGCGATCAGCGCCGCGACATGCGTCGGCATCGCCACCAGGTCGAGCACCGCGGCACCGGCGACCACCGGCCCCGCCCAGGGTCCCCGCCCAACCTCGTCGACGCCGATGACCAACGCCCCTTCCAACGCGCCGGCGGCGCGTTCGAGATCATCGGTCGGACGGGTCTTTGGAATGGAGGGCATGAACGGCACGATAGGGCAGTAGCGACGGCGAACAACTTCATTCTGAGTTATTCACGACCACTCTGGTGCTACCAATATTTTTACAGTTTATCAATATGATATGCCCCAATCTTCATACGCTGTGCGACGAATGGTCCGACAATCACTCCCCGAACAACGACAATTGCGCGCGAACCGGTTTTGGAGCCGCGAACAAGCCGGTGTTCAGCCCCGCGGTACGCCGCGCCAGCCCCAATCGTCGGCAGGCCACCCGGAAGCGCTGACCAATCATCTGGGCGTAGGGTCCCTCGCCGCGCATGCGGGTTCCCCACTCCGCCCGGTACAACTCGCCGTCCCGGGTCTGCCGGACCAGGGACATGACCCGGTCGGCCCGGTCGGGAAAATGGGCGCGCAGAAACTCCTCGACCAGTCCGGCAATCTCCAGCGGCAAGCGCAGCAACACCCAGGTCGCAGCCTCGGCGCCGGCCGCGGCTGCGGCCTCCAGGATCGGCTCGATCTCGTGGTCGTTGATTGCGGGGATCACCGGCGCCACCAGCACGCTGGCTGGAACGCCCGCGTCGACACAGGCCCGGATCGCCGCCAACCGTTTGTCCGGGCGCGGCGCCCGCGGCTCCAGCGTGCGGGCAAGCCCGAGATCCAGGGTGGTGATCGACAGCCCGACCTTGGCGAGCCCTTTGGCAGCCATCGGCCCCAGTATGTCCAGGTCGCGCACCACCAGGTCGGACTTGGTGACGATCATCACCGGGTGATCGTGCTCCGCCAGCACCTCGAGCACGCCGCGGGTGATCCGCATCTCGCGCTCGATCGGCTGATACGGGTCCGTGTTGGTACCCATGGCGATGGTGTCGCACTCGTAGCCCTTACGGGCGAGTTCCTTGCGCAGCAGGGCCGGCGCCTCCGGCTTGGCCAGCAGCTTGGTCTCAAAGTCGAGCCCCGGCGACAGGCCAAGCCAGGCATGGGTCGGGCGGGCGAAGCAGTAGACGCAGCCGTGCTCGCAACCGCGATACGGGTTGATCGACCGGTCGAACGGCACGTCGGGGGAGTTATTACGGGCGATCACCGTGCGACTGGCGTCGATCGCCACCGTGGTTCGCAACCGCGGCTCGTCTTCGTCCGGCTTTCCGGCATCGGGTGGTTTCACCCAGCCATCGTCGATCCGGTCCCGGGTGTGCGCCTCGTAGCGGCCCGCTTGGTTCGACACCGCTCCGCGGCCCTTGCGGGCGGTCGGGGCGATCACATCGCTGGGCAGGTCAACCAGACGAACCGGTTCCTCGTCGCCGCCGAAGTCACCGTATTCCTCTGGCGGGGTGTCCTGCGCAAATTCGGCAGCGAACACCTCCAGTGGATCGGCAGGTTGGGAGCGGACACGGGCCATCCATCGACAATACGTACATGGCCGGAACAAATCAAGAACATCACTTGATGAGGAGTCTCGGTCAGGTCGGCGTCGGCGCTTCATCCTCCGGGTCCAGCCGACGGCCGTCATGCGTCCGGGCCGACTCGTCGCCGAGCCGTTCGTCAAACTGCCGCTCAACCTTGGTACGGCCGTGCGTCACCCGGTTCTCCGCAGCCTGCGCCGCGCGCGCCGCGCGTTCCTTGCGCTTGCGATGGGTTCGCAGGTTGACGACATTGCCGCTCACGGAACCAACTCCTCCGCGGTGAACGCCTTGGGCCCGGACCACTGCTCGCGGGCCGCCTCCATCATCGCCGGATCGGCGAAACGCGCAAGCCGCCTCGCCTGATCGGCAACATCGGGTTTCGAGGAAGCAAGCGCCGCCGCGACATCGGTCCGCGCGGCCCAGGCGCAGGCCCAGGTGGTGGTCCGCAACCAGATAAGCCGACGGTAGGCCAGGATGTGCGGCCGCACCGTATCGACAACCGGCCTCGGCATTGCCGTGGTCCAGGCGTTGTGGAATCCGATGATATCGGAACGCTGGGCCGTGCCGGTCACCGCCGGATCCCAGTTCAGGGAGGTCGGCAGGCTAGCGTGGGCGAGATCGACCGCCGGGCTGTCGTACACCGGCCGCTCGACATCCAGCATCACCGCGGTCCCATCCAGTCGGATCCGAAAGTTGCCGGGATGGGTGTCGGCCAGCGTCAGACGGGGTGCCGGGCGACTCTGGTCGGCTGTGGCGGCCGCCGCGGCCATCTCCGTTTCGAGCAACCTCCGCACCGACGCGGTCAGGGTATCCCGGATCGGGTCGAGTTGGCCGCGCGCCACCTGCAGCAGGTAGCCGACCGGATCCATCGGATCGAGCAGCGGCCGGCGCCTTGCAGGCACCGGAACCGGCAGGCCATGGACCCCCGCCAACGCCCTGCCCAACGCCGGCAGATCGTCCGGCAGATGCGGCGGCCGACCGTCGATCGCATCGACCACCAGCCCGCCCCAGGGCAGACGGCGGCCGACCCGCAGGAGCCCGTGAAGCCGCGGCGTGCTGCCGCTGGGCTCGCCGCGCCGGAACGCCTGGGCCTCGTAGATCAGCGCGGCCCTTGGGCTGAGGCCGAGATGGCTGAGTTTCGGAATCCGCACCATCAACGCCGGACCACCGGGCTTGGGCTGCAGCCGCCAGTGATCGTGCACCCGCCCGGCCAGCGGGGCTTCCGGCAGGCGCTCGACGGCGACGCCGAGAATCGACGCGAGAGTGGCGCGCGAAAGCGAGGGTTCGTCTACCATCGGAGTCCCCTAGCACAGCGCTCCGGCCGACGCATGCCCCGCTCCACTTTACCGCGTCCCGACCTGCCGCGACCACGGGCGATGCGCCAAGATGCCGCCGCTGTGGTTGGCCCGCCGGGCTCTCGTCAGCTGAGCTTGAGCGTGGTGATTGTGGTGGACCGTGATGTCGACCGCCTGGCGGCCTGCCTTCAAGCTCTGGCAACCGCTCCCCGGCGCGGCATCGATCCGGAAATCCTGGTGGTCGACCCCGACGATTCTCCGGCTGTCAGGGAGATCGCCGAGGCCGCCGGGGCCCGAATCCTGCCGGCAACAGGCTCGCGCGGTGCTCTGTTCGCGTCAGGCACCAAAGCGGCGACCGGCGAGTGGTTGCTCTTGCTGCGTTCCGGGACGGTGTTGGAGCGGGGCTGGGATGCGACCCTCGTGGTGTTCGCCCACGAGGAACGCAACCGCGAGCGGGGAGCCGTGTACAGCTACCGGGCCGACAGCGACGACCCGGGGGCGCGGTGCATCGAACGGACCGTGCGGTTCCGCAACCGCTGGCTCGGCTTGCCCTCCGGCGCCCAGGGACTGGTGATTCGCCGGCGGTTCCTGACGCATCTCGGCGGGGTACCGGACCTCAACCGCGGTGAGGACCTTGTGCTGGCACGCCGGTTGGGGCTGGGACGGCTGGCGCTGTTCGACGTGACGGCCCGGGTCCGGCCGGTCTTCGGGGCATGGCCGGCGCTTGCCGGCGCATTGCGGCTGCTGCTGTTCGGACTGCGGGTACCACCGCGCTGGCTGCAGCGCCTGGGCGACTGACGCCGATCGGCCACGTCACACCTTGCCGCGTGCGCCCTCATGCTCGCGCAGCCGCGGCAGGATCTCGACGAAATTGCAGGGCCGGTACCGGAAATCCAGCTGGTGCACCAGAATGTCGTCCCAGGCGTCCTTGCAGGCGCCGGTCGATCCCGGCAGCGCGAACAGGTAGGTGCCGCGCGCCACCCCGGCGGTCGCACGCGACTGGATCGTCGACGTGCCGATCTTCTGGAAGCTGAGCCAGCGGAACATTTCGCCGAAGCCTTCGATCCGCTTCTCGTAGACCTGCTCGAACGCCTCCGGTGTCACGTCGCGACCGGTAACGCCGGTGCCGCCGGTGGCAATCACCACCTCGACACCGTCATCGGCGATCCAGGTCTGAAGTTGACCGACAATTGCCGGAACATCGTCCGTGACAATCGCCCGGGCGGCCAGTACATGCCCGGAATCAGTCAGGCGCTGAACCAGCGTATCGCCGGATCGGTCGCTGTCCGGCGTGCGGGTGTCGGAAACGGTCAGGACGGCAATACGAACGGGAACGAAGGGGCGGGACTCGTCAATACCGGGCATCGCGGATCACCGGGTCGGAGGATCGATCCGATGATATGTAGCGCGGCCACTCGCCCGCGGCCACCTGATCCAGCGATGGCTGGGTCTGGCCCAAGCGATATCGGTAGACCCAGACGTTCGCCAGCACCTTCTCGATGTACTCTCGGGTCTCGCGCGACGGGATCGACTCGATGAACAGCAACGGATCATCGCGGAAGTCGACGCGCTTGGTCCACTTGCCGAGGTTGCCCGGCCCGGCGTTGTAGGCTGCCAGCAGCCGGAACATGTCACCCTCGACCCGGTCGAGGTCGAGCAGGTGGGCCAGGTAGCGCTGCCCGAGCGCCATGTTCAGCTCGGGCACATACAATTCGTGCCGGTGATCAAGCTCGTCATCCTCGTCGACGAAGCTGGCGGTACGCGGCATCAACTGCATCAGTCCGCGAGCGCCTTGCGCCGATCGGGCACGCCGGTCAAAGCCGGATTCCTGACGAATGATGCCGTAGACCAGCGCCCGGTCGATCGCGAAGCCCGACGACGGGACCCAACTCGGCAACGGGAACAGGGCGGCGTGGTAGGTACGCCCGGTGGACACCCGGATGATGCCGGCCAGGCGAATCGCCAACCCAGGCATGTCGTTCTGCGTGGCAATGGTCATCAACGGTTCGCGCAGGGACGGGTCGAGCCGGGGGAAAAGCTTGCGCCATTCCTTCTCAGCCCGCTCGCTTTGCCCGACCTGCAGCAGGGCGAATGCCCGTCGGCCGCCGTCATGGGCCGCCAGCGCGGTGAAGCGCGCAGTCGTGAGTCGCGGCAGCGACCAGTCGAACGGCACCTCGACGCCGAGCGCGCGACGCCCCAGGAGGCCATAGAATGTCAACGGAAACTGGGCCGCCCGGGCCAGCCAGCGGGTGGATTCCGCCGGTCGCTGAAGTTGCAGATGCCCGCGCGACGCCCAGTAGGCGCCGGCAGATCGCAATGTCCGAGAGGTCCGCTCGGCCATCGCCAGCGATTGAAAATGCTCCACGGCTTCCGGGATCCGGCCAAGCCGCCAAGCCGACAGCCCGGCCGTCCAATGCACCCAGGGCAAGAACTCACCGGCCTGTTCGGCGCTGGCCGTCGCGAGGCGCAACGCATCCTCATCGTGACCCAGAACGAAATAGCCGATGGCAATCTTGCCCCGCTGATCGGCCTGCTCGACCGAGTCCAGCAGTTCTCCTGCGTCAGGGCGGGCCAACCGCGTCAAGGCAGCCGATGGACGGCCGCTCCGGATCAGGCGGCGCAAGTCGCGCTTCAGGCTGCGGATCGCTGCCTGCTCTGTGCTGGTCCGTTTGCGGGGGGATACGTAGAGCGTGACGTCGACCACCGCGTCGGCGCCATTGCCGCCCAGGTATCCGCCGACCGGGGACGTCGGCTCCGCGGCGTCAGCCGGTTTGCGCTTCATCGCCAGTCGATCGATTCGATCGGCGTCCGGGTGGTCGGCATACAGCGCCAGCCAACCGCGCAGGTCCCGCCAAGTCGACCGGTAGGCCGTTGGATGCAGGAAGCGCTGCGCCTGAACGTGGCCCATCAGGATGCGATCCTCGAGGGAGCGGATCACACGGTCCACCGCCTTGAGCTTGCCCTCGTCCTGAAGCCGGAAAATCTCTTTGTAGCGGCGGACGTCGGCCTCGGACAGAATCCGCGGCAGCTCGGCCGGATCATCGCGGAAACTGTCGCGGCGCAGATTGGGAGGCAGAAACGCGGTCTCAAGATCAGCGCTGCTGGTCAGCGTCTGATCGGACCGCAACGCCTCTCCCACGTCCTGGGCCTGGGATGGCACGGGCGCGCAGACGAACCAGCCGGCAATGACCAGAATTCCGAGGAATTTCCCTCGAACGACCCGGTGAGGCATTCGCCAAATGTGTCTAAAATGTGGCGGGAGCATGCGTTAACAATTAGGATAAATCCTCGCCCTAGACAAGCCTTTGACAGACTAGGCGAGGTTCAAAGATGTGGATAAATCGCAGGCGATGCGTGCGGTTCATCAATTAAGATCGATTCGATCAGAATCCGGCTAAGGATCGATAGAATGCACTGCAGCATTCGGCGGTTTTGACTCAATCATGTGTCAGACGCGGCGGTGTTGATGCCCGCTTCAACCAACCATCGCTTCAACGCCAGCAGGTCCTTCCAAGCACTAGCCTTTTGACCGGGCGAGCGCAGCAGATAGGCCGGATGGTAGGTTGCGAGCGCCGGGACGGCTGCGGCGGCCGATGGGCCCTGCCAGTCGAACCAGCGGCCACGCAGCCGGGTGATGCCCTCTTGGCGATCCAACAAAGTCTTCACGGAGGTTCCGCCGACCAGGACCAGGACCCGCGGCGCCGCAAGCTCAATGTGCCTTTGGATGAACGGCAGACACATCGCCATTTCATTGTCCGTCGGATTGCGGTTCCCAGGCGGACGCCACGGTAGGACATTGCTGATGTAGACGTTGCGCTGGCGGTCCAGGCCGATGGTCGCCAACATCCGATCCAGCAATTGCCCGCTCAGTCCGACAAACGGCCGGCCGGCGCGATCCTCGTCGGCGCCGGGAGCCTCGCCAACGACCATCACCGGCGCGCCCGGAACACCGTCGGCAAAGACGGTATTGGTTGCCGTGACCTTGAGCGGGCAGCCGTCGAATGCCTGCAGGATGCCGCGCAGCTCCTCAAGGGTCTTGGCGGAAAAAGCGGCCGAGCGGGCGGCCCCCAGTGAGCCGTCGACAGGGGCAGCGCGCGCGGGCCGTGTCGGTCGTGCCTGCGGCTCGGCCTGTTGAGCCACAGTCGCAACTGGTTTCGCAGCCGCAGCAACCGTTGGAATCTGCGGCGGAGGGCGGACACTGGCGAACCGGTCAACAGCGATATCGCCCATCGGCTCGTCGACGCCGGCATCGACATACCAACCCAGCAGTGCCCGGGCAGCCGCACGGGAATCGCTCATGGCCACGCCCCGAGAGACCGACCGGCGGTGAGAAATCCGGCGATTCCGCCGGTGGCTGCCCCTGGATCACGGCACATGCGTGATATATGACAGGTCATGACGCGTCGGGCCATGCCGACGGTGTTGACGAGGTCATGGGGTGGCAGGAGGTACGATGAGCACTGAACGCGAATCGATGGAGTGCGATGTCGTTATCGTCGGCGCCGGGCCCTCGGGGCTGGCAGCGGCGATCCGGCTGAAACAGCTATGCGCCGAAGCCGGAACCGATCTTTCCGTGGTGGTCCTCGAGAAGGGCGCCGAGGTCGGCGCGCACATTCTGTCCGGCGCGGTGATCGAGCCGCGAGCCCTGAACGAACTGTTTCCGGACTGGAAGGAACGCGGAGCGCCGCTGAACACCCCGGCTGCCGACGACCGGTTCATGTTCCTGACCGCCAAGGGCGCCTATCGGCTGCCGACTCCGCCGCAGATGAACAACCACGGCAACTACATTGTCAGCCTCGGCAACGTCTGCCGGTGGCTCGGCGAACAGGCGACCGAACTCGGGATCGAGATCTATCCGGGTTTCGCGGCAGCCGAAGTGTTGTACCACGACGATGGCAGCGTCAAAGGTGTCGCGACCGGCGACATGGGCATCGGCAAGGACGGCCAGAAGACGGCCAGCCATCAGCCGGGCATGGAACTGCACGCCAAGGTCACGCTGTTCGGCGAAGGCTGTCGCGGATCACTCACCGAGGGCTTGTTCGAGCGGTTCGCCCTGCGCGAGGACTGCGATCCGCAGACCTACGGCATCGCCCTCAAGGAGCTTTGGGAAGTCGATCAAGCCAAGCACAAGCCCGGTACCATCGTTCACACCGTGGGCTGGCCGCTCGATGGCGAGACCTATGGCGGTTCGTTCCTCTATCACCTTGAGGACAATCAGGTTTCGATCGGGTTCGTGGTGGGGCTGGACTACAAGAATCCCTTCCTGTCGCCATTCGAGGAGTTTCAACGCTTCAAGCAGCACCCGTCGGTGCGGCCCCTGCTGGAGGGCGGGCGGCGGATCTCCTACGGCGCCCGCGCGTTGAACGAGGGTGGATTTCAGGCCATCCCGACCCTGGTGTTCCCGGGCGGAGCCATCATGGGCTGCGGCGCCGGCTTCCTGAACGTCCCGAAGATCAAAGGCAGCCACACCGCCATGAAATCCGGCATGCTGGCGGCCGAAGCGGCGTTCGACGCCTTGAAGGACGGCGCCGTCGGGGCCGGGGTGATGCTGAACGACTACCCCGAGCGGCTGAAGCAGTCCTGGGTGTGGGATGAGTTGCATCGCGCCCGCAACATCCGCCCGGCGTTCCATCTCGGCCTGTTTGCCGGAATCGCCTATTCGGCGGTCGACACCTTCCTGTTTCGCGGCAAAGCGCCGTGGACGCTGCATCATCATCCGGACCACGAGAGCCTGCGTCCGGCCGCCCAGTCGATCCCAATCAACTATCCGAAGCCGGACGGCATGATCAGCTTCGACCGGTTGTCCTCGGTGTTCCTGTCGAACACCAATCACGAGGAAAACCAGCCGGCGCACCTCACGCTCAGGGACGCCTCAGTGCCGATCGATCACAATCTCGCGGTCTACGACGCGCCGGAGCAACGCTATTGCCCCGCCGGGGTTTACGAGATCGTGCGCGACGCCGACGGCAGCAACCCGCGGCTGCAGATCAACGCGCAGAACTGCGTGCATTGTAAGACCTGCGACATCAAGGACCCGTTGCAGAACATCCACTGGGTGGTGCCGGAGGGCGGGGGCGGTCCGGTCTACCCGAACATGTGAGGTTGAGCTTGAGTCACTTCAGGCCGCGAAGCCGGCGAATCAATCTCCGGGCGGCAGCGGCTCTCCTGGCAGCGGCGCTTGGCGCCTGCGCGGCCAGTCCGGGCGCCGAGCGCGTAGCCGACGCTGGCCCGCCGCCGGTTGAACTGCGCTCCACGGTCGGGGCGTACCTGGCAGCCCAGCACGCCATCCGCACGCAGGACGTCCGGCGCGCGAGCTTCTACCTGGATCGGGTTCTGGAGAGTGACCCGGGCAATCCGGCATTGCAGCGGCGGGCATTTCTGCTGCGTCTTGAGGCCGGCAATCTGGATGCGGCGGCAGAGCTTGCAAGTGCCGTCGCCGGCAACCCCGGAGAAGGGGCTTCGATCGCACACCTCTATTTGGCCGTCGAACAGGCAAGGCAAGGCAACTACTCCGAGTCGGTTGCGGAGATCGGCCGACTGGACGACCGGCGATTGAACCAGATCCTCGGCCCCATCATCGCCGCCTGGGCCGAGTTCGGGCGCGGCGCGCCGGACGCCGCCGAGGCGCAGATCGCCCGGTTGGCCGGCGATCAGGGCTTCGTCGGCCTGTACACGCTTCACGCGGCAATGCTGGCAGAGGCGACCGGGCGGACCGAGGAGGCCCGCAAGCGCTATACGACGGCTCTGACCCGCAGCGCGACACCACCGCTGCGTCTGCGATTGGTAGCCGCAGCATTCGAAGCCCGCAACGGACAGCTTGACCAGGCGCTTGCGCGGATCGACGAGGCGGAGGGCAGCATCAGCGATCCGACGGCGCTCAAGGCAACGCTGCGCCGGATCGCCGACGGTGGTGAACCCCGGGCGCCGACCGCCGCGCGAGGGATCGCTGAAGCGCTTTTTGATCTGGCCAGCGCACTGCAGCGGGATCGCGGGTCGGATTCAGCCATGATCTTTGCCCGGCTGGCCTTGCATCTGCAGCCGGACTTCGATCTCGCGGCGATGCTGATTGCCGAGATCCTCGACGACCGCAAACGTTTCGAGGAAGCCCTGGTCCTGTATGAGGCCGTCCGACCGGACTCACCGTACCGGCTGCTAGCCCGCCTGCGCGCGGTCAGCACTCTTGAAGGCCTGCAGCGCGATGACGATGCCGCCCAGGAACTGATTGCGCTGGCCGCCGACCGGCCCGAGCTTCCTGACGCGCTGATCCGTCTCGGCGACCTTGAGCGCGGCCGGGAGAACTGGGATGCGGCGATTGCCGCGTACGGTGGGGCGCTGGCGCGCATGCGGCCCTTGGAGCCCAGGCATTGGTCGGTGCTGTACACCCGCGGTATCGCGCTGGAGCGCGCCAAACGCTGGGAAGATGCCGAGCCGGACTTCCTGCGCGCGCTCGAACTTCGACCGGACCAGCCATATGTTCTGAATTACCTGGGATATTCCTGGGTCGATCGCGGCGAACATCTCGATCGCGCCAAGGCGATGATCGAAAAGGCGGTCGAGTTGCGGCCGCAGGATGGCTACATTGTCGACAGCCTGGGCTGGGCGCTTTACCGGCTGGGCGACCACGCCGGTGCTGTCGGTCACCTGGAGCGTGCGGTGGCGCTGCGTCCGACCGATCCGACGATCAACGATCACCTGGGCGATGCCTATTGGCGGGTCGGGCGGCGCAACGAAGCCCGGTTCCAGTGGCAGCGTGCCCTGACGTTTGAGCCGACGCCGGACTTGGCCGTGGACATCGAGCGCAAGCTGCGCGATGGACTGGCGGCCCCGTCGGACCGAAGCGGCAAGGGGATCGGTGGCTCGGGGATCGTCGAAGGCACCGATCGGCGTCCCGGCTGACGCAGCGACCAAGGTCGATCCGTGACATTCGAGCCGACCGAGAGTCTGGCACCTGCCAAGGTCAACCTGTGCCTTCACATCACCGGGCGTCGGACCAACGGCTATCACGAACTGGACAGTGTGGTTGCCTTCGCCGACATCGGCGATGTTGTTGGCATCCGACCCGTCGATGACCGCGTGGAAATGCGGGTATCCTGCAGAAACATGCCGGGTTCCGGCGATCCCACGGCCGAGGTAGTGCCTTTGGGTACTGCCAATCTGGCGTGGCGCGCACTGGCCGCTGGGGCGGCCGCGCTGGGCGGGATTCCGGGGATCATCGTCTCGCTCGAGAAGCGTCTGCCGGCCGGGGCGGGGCTGGGCGGCGGGTCGAGCGACGCGGCGGCCGTGCTGCGCCTGATGATGGCGGCCTACGGTGGATCGCCGTCGCCGACAGTTGACGCCGCCGGACTCGGTGCCGATGTCCCGATGTGCCTGGATCCCCGGCCATGGCGGGCGCGCGGGCTGGGTGAAGTCCTGGCACCCCTGACCTTCGCCCATGATCTTCCAGCCGTGCTGGTCTGGCCCGGCCGACCGGTGGCTACGCCGGCGGTGTTTCAGGCACGCCGCGGCCCGTTCGGGTCGCCGGTACCGGACGCTGCCCTGACGCGCCTCGCGACCGACCCGCTCGGTGCCCTGGCAGGTCTGCGAAACGATCTTACCGATTCGGCATGCCGAATCGAGCCGGTCATTGTTGCGGCGCTGGAGGCCGTCCGGAGTTCGCGGCGATGCCGGTTGACGCGGATGACAGGCAGCGGATCGACTGTATTCGGCTTGTTCGACGACGACGACGACGCCCGCCACGCTGCGGACGAACTTACCCATCGACATCCGGACTGGTGGGTACGGCCCACCCGCCTGCGCGGGGCGGCAGCCGCGGATCCCTGAGCCCTGGTGCCGTTGGTTGGACTGGCGCCGTCCGGATCCTCCTCAGCCTCCCAGCAACTTCCGCAGGCTGGTCGACGGCAGCCCGTTGGCCGGCAGGCCCTCGCGGACCTGATAGCGGCTGATCGCGTCGCGGGTCTTGGGGCCGGCAATGCCGTCCAAGGCGCCGTCATACAGGCCAAGCCGTGAGAGTCCCCGCTGGATCGCTGCAACATCCTCCTCCGCAACCCCATCGTTGGTGGCGGTGGTCGCGGTTTCGTCGAGCGCGGACTCGGTCTTGCCAAGGCCACCGGCCGCCAAGCGCTTCTTGGCCTCGGAATGGCCAAGCTCGGCAGCCCGGCGCAGCCACCGCTCCGCCTCGGCCGCATCGCGCGTCAGTCCCAGCCCGCTTTCGGTCAGGACCGCGAGATTGTACGCCGCCGCCGGAACCCCGCGCTCGGCGGCCCGGCGGAACCAGCGCGCCGACTCCGTGTAGGACAGGGGAATGCCGCGCCCGGCTGAGTACAAAACACCAAGATTGTACTGTGCCAACGGGTGACCCTGCTCGGCGGCGCTGTGGTACCAGAGCAGCGCGCGGGTGTCGTCCTGCGGCAGGCCGAGCCCACGCTCGTAGAGCACACCGAGATTGTACTGGGCGTTGGGAACGCCTTGGATTGCCGACTCGCGGAACCAGTTTGCGGCCTGCTGGAAATCTGGCGGTTCGGCAGACGCCAATTGGGCGGCCAGGGCGTATTGGGCGCTCGGATCGCCCGATCGGGCGCTGGCCAGCAGCGTGGCTCGATCCGCACCGGCGGTCGGGCCGGCGGGTGGAGGCAGCGCAGCCAGCTGTCCGGGCGCCGGTTTCGGCTCGGCCTGAACCGGCGCCTGCAGGTCGGGGGCCGGTGGCGGCGGGTTCGGTTTGACCGCCGGTGCTGCGATCACCGGGGCCTTGGACGGGCCGGGCTCGCCCGCATCCGCCGGTCTTGCCGTCGCCGCGATCGGCGCGGCGGGAGCCGGGCTTGCGGATGGCGGAGTGGCGGTCGCGGGCGCCGGCGTCGGGCCGGGCACTACGGATGGTGCTGGTGGCGCTGGCGGCGGCATGTTTTGCGTGATCGTCGGAGGCGCCGCTGACGGAACCGCCGGAACCGGGTCGGCGCCAACAGCCGGGGCTGTGAGCGGCGGCGGACTTGCGGGCACGGCCACCATCGGGGGAGCGGTCGCGATCGGCGGCTGCGGTGGTTCGGCTGTTGTCGGGTCGAACACCGTCGCCAACCGGGCCATCCAATAGTCGAGTTCAGTTCCTGCTGCTGAGATGGCGGATTCCGCCTCCTCCTGCAGGATTTCTGCGGTTTCGATCAGCCGATCTCGCGCCTCCTCCACGCTGGATTCTGTGTTTCCGCCGAACACGACCCATCCGGCCCCGGCAGCGCCGAGAACCAGGGCGGCTGCAACGGCTGCCCATGCGGCACGGCGCGGCCGGTGACGGGCGATCGTGGGACGCGCCGGATCTGGAACCGGTGTGGCCAATGGCGCGGGCGCCGCCGCAGGTCGTGTCAGCCAATCCGGCACGGAACCGCCGACCGCCCCGTCCGGTGGAATATCGGAGGTGGGCGGGACCGGTTCCGGGCGAACGGGTCGCTCGGAGACCGATGCCACCGGCGGCGCGGTCACGGTCGGAGCTTCGGGCTCGCGTTCCTCCACGGGGGCCGCAGGGACATTCGGGCGATCCTGAATGTCCGACGGCAGATCTTCCAAGCGGAATGCGTCTGCTTCCAGCAGCGACGAGGGCTCCACGATCGGGTCCGGATCGTCGGCGACGTCGGGCGTCGCTCGCTCGGCCCGCATCGCGTCAGCGGCGTCGGCGAGTTCGGTGTGGTTGATCCGAACCGCCGCTTCCCATCCCACTGGCGGTGCGTCAGGCAGGCGGCGCGGCGCGGCGGTCGGCTCGACCGCCGGGACGATGTCGTCCGCAGCGTCAGGGGTTGCTGCCAGACGATCCGGCGCGGACCTGTAGGATGCCGGCGCCATGGTGGCTGCCGGCTGCGTCCACGCATCATCCGGATCCGGCTGCTCGTCCCAAACCGGATCGGGCAACGGCGTGTCGGCCTGGGACGAGGCAGCAGCATCCGGCAAGGCCGGCAGGCTGCGCGCATCGGTAAGGGCCTGCTGCGACGCTGGCCGACGGCGGGGACCATCCAGTTCGGCCCGCTGTTCGACCGCGACGAGACGCTGGGCAATGCCTTGAAGCGCGTAGGCGATGGGGCGCATCGCGGCATCGAGACGCGCATCCGCTGCATCAAGCCGGCTCGCCAGCTGGTCCACGGTGGACAGCGAGACGCGGCCAGACGCCGGAGCACGGCTGGTTGTCGGGGGCGGTGAGGTACCTGGCTTTGACCCTGCCGGTTCGATGTCGCCACGGATCTGGGCGTCGGCCTGGATCGCCTGATCGATCCATTCGCCGATCGTCACGCCGGCGGCCTGCGAGGCACGCCGGGCGATATCGCGGGTCGCCTGATCGACGCCCTTGACGCTCCAAGCCGTCGCCTGCCGAGCCACGCCATCTCCTCAGTCACACGGTAGCGCCGTCACTATATGATGGTAGCGCCGTGGATAAAAGACCCTACGAGGCGTAGTGCCGACTGAACGATGCGGATCAGCGCCGAAACAGGCGCCCGAGCAGGCCGCGGTCCGAGCGTTCGTCGGGCAGGGTAAGTTCCTCCACCCGTTGCAACCGCTCCGCCAAGCGCATGACCGCCCGCTCGATCGGCGCGGTGCTGGCGGCCACCGCCGCAGCGCCGCCGCCGCTGCCTTCTGATGGACGGGCCTGCAGCTCCTCGACCTGCTCGGCCAGCGCCGACACTTCGCGGGTCAGCGCTGCGGTCCGCCCGTCGGCGCGCTTCTCGACCTGCTCAAGCCGCGATCCGACCTCGGCCAGCTCTGCGGTTACGGCGACCAAACGCTGCTCGAGCTTCTCAAGCGCTTTCAGGCGTCCTTGGACATCCGGCAACTCGTCAAGGCGCCGCTCAAGATCGCGTACACGCGCCGGATCAACCGACGCCGGAGCCGGCCGAACCGTCGGCACAGGTGCCGGGGCCGGAGCGGAAGGCGGCGGCGCGTAGTGGACCGGGGGTGGGTAAGGCAGCTCGGTCGCGGGATGAGGTGCCGCGAGAGCGCTGCGCCACGCCACCGCGGTCGGGCTGTGCGGATTTGGTTCGTGCGCTGCCTGCTCAGCCGCGCGCCACGAGCCCGCGCCGCGTCCAGGCCCCCGTTCGGCCCGTTCGTGATCGGCGGCGTCGCGGATCTGCCGCGACAGCCATTGCCCGATTGGCACGCCCGCCCGTCGGGCAGCCTGCTTGGCCAGATCGCGTTCTTCGGCGGAGATGCCTTTGACACTCCACGGCGATGCGCCGCTCATGAACTCTCCCGTCGGGATCGACGTATCGGCACGTTCGGGCTCCCGGAGCACTCAGTCTTGCTATTGGTATGACACCGTAAGGGCAATATTATATGGCATTGTTGATAATTGTCCACAGCGCAACAGTACTGCGGCTGTAGGGGAAAACCGAGGGCATACTTATCACGAACTCGGGAGTGACCTCTGGTCCTCATCGGTCGCTGCTGGCTCCTCAATGGCACGCTCGAGCCGATCCAGGCGGCCGGCCAGTCGCACGACAATGTCTTCCAGGGATTCCAGAAGGCCGACCAGCCGGGTTTCCGTCCGCTCGACCCGCTCCGCCACCAGCGCGGCCAGCGCCGCCTCGTCGACGGTTTCGGGATCGGGTTCACTCTCAGCCGGAGCCTCCGGAACCTGCGGGTTCAGATACGGCTCGACCCGCGAACCGCGGGCCGGCACCCGGCCCGGCAAGGCCAGCGTCGTACGGCGATGCGGCAAACTCAACGGGCGGCCAGCGGCCTCGGCCGCCCCGACCCGGCGAATGATGTCGCTCAGCCACTCGCCCATGGTCTCGCTCTCGCGCGCGGTCGCCGTCTTGGCGAGTTCGCGCGCTTCCGAGCTCACGCCCTTGACGCTCCAGGGCATTCGGGCTTTGCCGTCACGCCGTGCCACAATCAGCTCCATGCACCGTCGCGAATCGGCTCAGTGTAACGGTTTCGGCCTGATGGTGCACCCCGTCGATCCGGCTCTTGCCGTGCGCTGACGTCCTGCGTATGTTCGGCGCGCCGGCCGGTGGGGCGTAGCCAAGCGGTAAGGCAGCGGTTTTTGGTACCGCCATTCGCAGGTTCGATCCCTGCCGCCCCAGCCACCGCCGCTCAAAGTGTCGCACGACGCACCCGCTAAGCGGCCAGCACCACCAGATCCAGTTCATAGTCGAGACCGGCAACCCGGCGTCCCGGACGCTGCTCCGGTGGGTTCGCGGGCCGATAACCCTGCAGGCGGGCCGCCGAATAGGTCGCCGCATCGGTCAGCGCCTGCACCGCCTCGACCTTGGTGTGTTTCTCCAGTTTGGCCGCCAGATTCACCGCGGTGCCGATGACGGTGTATTCCAGCCGGCTCTCGTCACCGACGGCGCCGAACACCACCGGCCCGGAGGCCACGGCCAGGCCAACCGCCGGTGCCGGCAGACCGGCAGACCGCCGGCGATCCCGCCAGGCAGCAGCAACAACAGAGAGTTCATCAAGGCAACGCAGTGCATCGGCAGCCGGCGTGGCGCTGGACCGGGTGGCCCCGAAGGTCGCCATCACGCCGTCGCCAAGGAACTTGTCGATGCTGCCGCCCTGGGCCTGGATCACCGGGACCACCAGACTCTGATACTCGGCCAACAGGGCGATCAGGTCGTCCGGCGGGATCTCGGTGGCAAGTTGGGAGAATCCCCGCATGTCGACGTTCAGCACCGCGGCGTCCCGAAGTTCGCCGCGCCCGATCTCGATACCGGCATCCAGGTCGACGATGCGGTCCGCGACGTCCCGCGCGAAGAACCGTGACAGCTCGCGGGCCGCCAGGCTCTCCCGTACCGCCCGCACCAGCAGGCGGCGCGCCCGGACGATGGCGACGGCCAGGATCGCGGTGACCGTCAGGATCGAGACGATCTTGTCGAACTCGGCACCGACCAGCACGGCGTTCGATGTCAGATACAGCACGTAGTCGCGGGTCACCGGCGCCGCCATCGGATCCCACATCACCGCATAGCCGGCCATGAACAGCCAGCCGAGCGCCGCCGCACCGCCCGCGAGCAGCACGTACGCCGCCTCGAAGCGCAGGGTGCGCAGCGCGATGAAGATGAAGACGTACAGCAGGGTCGGCGCCTTCAGGTAGAACGCCGCCGGCTGCATGTACTGCAGATGGAAGCTCCAGATCATGCCGAGCAGCAGTGCCATGTCGACCAGGATCGACAAACCCAGGAACCAGCGCGGCAGACGCCGGGCATGCGCAAGCCCCAGGCGCGCCAGGGTGAACCCGAAATAGGCGCCCAGCACCCAGGGGATCGGCCGGAACTCGACCTCCGCCGGAAACGCCTTGGGCGAGATCGCGTACAGGGTACCGAACGCGCCGACCACCGCGAACTGGATCCAGCCGATCAAAATCTCGCTCGACGCCTGCTGGTCACGCAGCGCGTCCCGCACCCGGACCGGCAGCACGGCATCCCCGGCGCGTGCGGGAATCGAGCGGCTTTGAACGGAACGAACAGCGGGTTCGGTCATGTCGACACTCTAACTGCGGGTGCCGCCCGGGAACGGTCACTGCTGCGTGACATCCGGCGGCCGCGCATCAACCGGTCGTGACCGGACCGGTGGTCACCGCCCAGATGCTGGATTCGTACGCCCCGTTGGCCAACGGAATTCGTCCGGCCGAACCGGCTGCCAACTCGTCGGCCATCCGCGTGCGCGCCCATCGGCTGGCGAACCGCAGTCGCAGGCCGCCACCGGCCAGCCACGCGGCAACCACCATCTGTTCGGCGTAACCGCGCCACTCCCAGGACTCCGGATAGCGGTCGGGCAGGAAGACGTCGTGCACATGGACCAGGACGCCCGCCGGCAACCGCGGCAGCACCCGACCGAACAGCAGATCGACGTCGGTTCCCGGAAGCGCGAGGTGGCTGGAGTCGATGAACAGGATGTCACCCGGGTTCAGCGCCGGCAGGTTGTCAATGCCGGTGTCCTGCAGGGTTCTGCGGGTCAGCCGCAGCGGCATGATCTCTGCCAGACCGCTGATATCGGCCCTGGGTGCTGGGTCGATGCACACGATCTCGGTGGTCAGGGCGGCATCCAGCACCGCGCGGGCCAGAAACCGCGTGGAATGGCCCGACCCGACCTCCACAATACGGTTTGGCCGGGTTTCGCGGACCAGAGCATAGGCTGCAGCGCCATCCAGGCCCGGAAACCAGTCCTGCTGCCAGCGCGGCGACGGCGGTTCGGCGTCGTTGAAGCGATCGACGATCTCGCCGTACCGGTCGATCGCGTCCAGCACGTCGCGGAACCGCGGAAGGGCCTCGACAAACAGCGCATCCAGCTCCGGGTACCCGTCAGGCGGTGCAACGGACGCGGCATACCGGTGCGGAATGTAGAAGCCATTCCGAGTCATACCAAGCACGGTCGAAAGGGCCGATAGTTTGTTTTTCAATGACTTAATTCGCATATGACTATGAGATCACTACCGACGCAGGGTCATGCCGTCCTGTGCAACCAAGGTGCCAGGGCGAGCCGCTTCAGCGTCAGCCGCGATCCGGTCCATCGCATCATCGTCGTGCGCCGGGTCGTGATGAAACAACACCAGGGTTCCGACCCCGGCGGCATCGGCCGCCCGCACCCCCTCGCGCCACGTGGAGTGACCCCACCCCTGGTAGCACGCGTACTCGGCATCGGTGAACGTCGCGTCATAGATCGCCACATCGGCTCCGGCCATCAGATCCTGGACGTTGGGATCCAGGCTGCCGTCCCGCGGGTGCTCGGTGTCGGTGACATAGGCGATGGTCCGGCCAGCCCATGACAGCCGATACCCGCAGGCGCCGCCGGGATGGCACAGCGCGCGGGTCTCCAGGACCAGCCCCGGATGCGGCTCCAGTCGGTCACCAACAGAAAAGTCGACGAAATCGACATCGGCGCGGTACTCGTCGACCGGAACCGGAAACAGCGGCGGCGACATCATCCGCGCCACGATGGTCTTCAGGGTCAGCGCGGTGTCGAGCCGGGCTGCGTGGAAATGCACGCGGTTGCGGGCGTCATAGGCCGTTGCAAAAAACGGCAAGCCGGCAATGTGATCGAGATGAAAATGCGTCAGGAAGACATCCGCTTCCACCGGCGCTTCAGCGGTCAGCGCCTTTCCGAGCTCGCGGATGCCGGTTCCACCGTCGAAAATCACCAGATGCGGCCCGCAACGGACTTCGACGCAGGCGGTGTTGCCACCGTACCGCACCGTCTTCGGCCCCGGGCAGGCGACGCTTCCACGACCGCCCCAGATCCGGATCAGGACATCGTCCTTCGCCAACCCTACCTCCCACCTCGGCGTGGAGCCGCAGCCGATCGTGCGTGCGACACCCGCCCGCCCGGCGTCGGGCGGCGCTTTCACCCATAACACACCCGCCCTGCGCCGGAAACGGCGGCCGGATCGATCGCCGACTTGTTCCAAAAACGGTCCGGGACCAGACTGCAGCGCCTCACCGGCAAGCCCCCGCTGCAACCGCTGCTTCCCCACCCGGATTCACCCTGCCATGCCCCTGAACCGCGGCCGCACGACCCGACCGCCTGCAGCGCGCGGCGCCACCAACTGGACCGGGGTTCTCTTCGGGTTCCTGCTGGCATCGCTCGCCGCTTTTCAGCAGTTCAAGCTGCCGCCGATGCTGCCGTCCATGCTGGCGGAGTTCGGCTATCCTAAGACCTTGGCCGGCGCCTTCATGTCGGTCTACGCCGTCATTGGCCTGGCGGTATCTCTGGCGCTGAGCGGCGCCATGGCTCGGATAAGCACTACCCATATCCTTGGTTTCGCTTTCTTTTCCGCGATTTCCGGCAACATTCTGGCATTGGCCATGCCGGAAGATGCCTGGGTAGTACTCGGGTCGCGGGCCCTGGAGGGCTTCGCGTTCGCGGTGTTCGCCATCGCCGGGCCGGTCTACACCAACCGCCACGCCGGACCCGGTCATTTGGCTCTGGCGATCGCGCTCAGCGCCATCTGGATCCCGGTCGGCCAGATCGCAGCGAACCTGCTGGTCCCGCTGGCCGAAACCGGAATCGGCTGGCGGATCGGGTGGCTTGCCACCGCCGCCGCGACAGCACTGATGGCGGTGTGGACTCTGGTCATCCGGCTGCGCGGTTCCGCCGACCTCGACCTGCGCCGCCGGTCATCGGTTGGGCAAACGCCGATCACCGGCGAAGAGCGCTGGGCGCTGATCCTGAGCGCGCTGCTGTTCACCCTTTGGTCAGCGCAGTACTTCGCCTACATGACTTGGTTGCCGCAGTTCCTGGTGGAGGCACATGGTCTTGGACCCGGAATGGCGACGATCGGCTACTCGATCCCGGTTGTGACCTTGATCGTGGTCGGCTTGCTGTCATCGCGGTGGATCCGGGGCGGCGCGCCGGTCGGTCCGCTGCTGGCCGGATCAATGCTGCTGCAGGCTGCGGTGTGGTGGGCGATGCCGTGGACCGAGGGGCTGGCCGTTGGGATCGCGTCCCTGCTGCTGTACGGCATCGGCATTGGCATCACGCCGGTGTGCCTGTTCGCCATGCCGAGCACGATTCTCGGCTCGCATCGCGCCGGGCCCGGGGCGTTCGCGACCATCATGACCGGACGGAACCTCGGTGTCTTGATCGGCCCGGTACTGCTGCCGCAGGTGCTGTTGTTGACAGGCGTGTGGAGCGCGAGCGGCCCGGTGTTCGGCGCCATCACCACGCTGGACGCGATTGGCGGCGTGCTACTCGCCCTCGGCCTTGCGCGGATGGGACGGCGCGGCCCCGACTAAGTCCGGTATCGGCTAAGTCCCGCCCCTAGGGAACCAGACGGTAGCCGCCGGCGTCGGTGACTAGGATCGCCGCCCGCTGCGGGTCCGGCTCGATCTTCTGGCGCAGCCGGTAAACGTGGGTTTCCAGGGTATGTGTAGTCACCCCGGCGTTGTAGCCCCAGACCTCGTTCAGCAGGGTGTCGCGCTTCACCATCCGGTCGCCCGCCCGATACAGGTACTTGAGGATCGCGGTCTCTTTCTCCGTGAGCCGGACCTTCTTGTTGCGGACCTCGTCGAGCAGGATCTTGGCCGCCGGCTTGAAGCTGTATGGGCCGATAGTGAACACCGCGTCGTCGCTCTGCTCGTGCTGGCGCAACTGGGCCCGGATCCGGGCCAGCAGGATCGCCACCTTGAACGGCTTGGTGATGTAGTCGTTGGCGCCGGCGTCCAGGCCGAGAATGGTGTCGGCATCGGAGTCCTGAGCGGTCAGCATGATCACCGGCGCCTTGACGCCGTGCTTGCGCATCAGCCGGCACAATTCGCGCCCGTCCATGTCGGGCAAGCCGACATCCAGCAAGATCAGGTCGTAATGGGTGTCCTTGACGGCCAGAAGCCCGTCGGCCGCCGTCGCGGCTTCCGCGGTCACGAACTCTTCATGGAGCTGCAGTTGCTCAGCCAGAGTGGATCGCAGTGCATCGTCGTCGTCGACCAGAAGGATCTTGCGTCCGCTCGTCATACCGGCTCCCGCCCCCAAATATTCATGATCTCTGTGCTTCAACTCCTGTCGGCAAATAGTGTAGCGCCTCTCGGACCTCAAGGCTCCACGTCGATTGCCTTCCAGAAGGCCACGTGACCTTCGAGGCGTCGCGCCCGGCGCTTCGGCTCCTCATACGACCACGCCGCCGCCGGCTCGACATGGTCGTCGACCCGCACATCGTAGTAGGTGGCGACACCCCGCCACGGGCAGATCGTACGGATTCTGCAGGGTTCCAGGCGTTCCACCGCGACCCGGTCGCCTGGAAAATACAGGCAGCCTTCGACGATCTCTACCGCTTCACTGTCGGCCAGGACCACGCCGTTCAGGGTCGCTCGCGCCATGTCACGATCCGGTGTGCCGGTCAGAAACTAGGCGCCAGGATCAGCCGCAGCATCGCCTGGCAGAGCGCATGATGAGGGTCGCCGAAAGCTTCCAGGGCGGTGAAATGATTGCCGCCCGGCACGTCGACGCTTTCCACCGGCGCCCGTGCCGCCTTCAGGGCCGCCACCAGCTCGCCGCGCTGCCTCAGGTACTCGGGACCCTCGTCGTCGCCGACCGTGGCGATCAGTGGCGGCAGCCGCAGTTCTCCAGGCTTCAGATTGCGCGCGTGCACGATCGGGCTCAGTCCGGGTACATCCTCGGCACGCAGGTGAAGCTGCTCGTTCAGGTAGCTGAGGCGGATCGGCTCCAGGTCGTGCAAGCCGGACACGCTGCAACCGCCTTTCAGCAGCTTCGGCACACCGGCGGGGCCGGCCATCAACGCCGCCAGATGCCCGCCGGCCGAGTGTCCGGCGACGAACAGCCGGTTCGGATCGCCGCCGAGATCGTGGCCGCTGGCATGGATCCAGGTCAGAGCCGCCCGCACGTCGGCGGCGACCTCCGCCATTGTTACCGTCGGGCACAGCCGGTATCCGATCGAGATGAAGGTCACGTCGGCCGCCACAAAGGTCGGCGCCAGATAGTGAACCAGCGTGCGGTCACGGGAATGCCAGTACCCGCCGTGGACGAACGCCAGGATCGGCGCATCACCGCGCGCCGCCGGAAACACGTCGACGGCCTGGCGTGGATCCGGGCCGTAGGCTCGGTCGAGGTCGCAGGATAGCAGCGCCCGCGCCTCCGCACCCAGCGCCATCCAGCGTTCCGAAATCGCCCCGGCATCCGGCACTTTTCGGCGGTTGTCGTACTGGGCGTCGAGCCCGGCCTGATCGTAGTCGCGGTACAGCGGCATGGAGGTCTCCTTCCCCGGCACAGTAGCGGATTGGATTTTCCGCGCGCAACACGCCGCATCCGCACGACTTTGCTTGATTCCCGACGTCAGCCCCGCAATATGCGCGGCATGCCGAATGACCCAGCCCCCGCCCGTAAAGCGCCGCGCGCCGCCGACCATCTCGCGGTCGACCGCGCCGTCTCCGAACTGCGCCGAGGCGGCATCGTCGCGGTCCGCGCCGGCACCGACCGCGATCGCCTGGCGCTGTTGGTGGCCGCTGAGATGATCACCGACGACACGGTCGGCCAGCTGCGGCGATTGACCGGCTCCGATCCGGTGCTGGCGATCACCCGAAACCGGGCCATTGCGTTGGGTTCTGGTGGTCCGGCCCCAGTGGTGACGGTGACCCTCCCGCCCGGCAGTTCCGCCGACCGGGTCGCCGCGATCGCTGATCCGACGGCAGGCGCGGTCGACACCGGCGGATTGATCACCCTGCCGGAACCGCAATCCGGAACCGCTGCGGCCGCCATCCGGCTGGTCAAGCTGGCCCGGCTGATTCCAGCTGCCCTGGTCGCCACCGTATCCGATGTGCCACCCGCCCGGATGGACGTCTGGGCCCGCGGGCATGCGCTTCTGCTGGTCGACAGCGAGGCAATCGAGACCCACCGGCAGATCAGCGCCAAGCGTCTGGTCCGCGCGGCGTCAGCCCGGGTGCCGTTGATCGATGCCGAGGAGTGCGAACTGATCGCCTTCCGGCCGACCGACGGAGGGCTCGAGCACGTGGCGATCCGCATCGGCGACCCCGACCCGGACCAGCCGGTGCTGATCCGGCTGCACTCGTCGTGTCTGACCGGCGACCTGCTGGGCAGCCTGCGCTGCGATTGCGGCGACCAGCTGCGCGGCGCGATCAAGACGATCGCCGACGCCGGCGGCGGTGTGCTGGTGTATCTCGCCCAGGAAGGCCGCGATATCGGTCTGGTCAACAAACTCAAGGCCTACAGCCTGCAGGACCTTGGGGCCGACACGGTGGATGCCAACACCATGCTCGGATACGACGACGACGAGCGGGTGTACTTCCCGGCGGCCGAGATGCTGAACCTGCTCGGCATCACCCGGGTGCGGCTGATGACCAACAACCCGGAGAAGATCGGCCAGCTTGCCGCCTGCGGCGTCGAGGTGGTGGAGCGGGTCCGGCACGTGTTCCCATCCAACCAGCACAACGAACGCTACCTGGCGACCAAGGCCGGCCGGTCCGGACACCTGTTCTAAGCGTTCCTTTTGGCACAGCGCTTGCTTCTGTCCTGTCGAAGGAAGGAGTGCGCACATGACCACGACCCCGATGGACGTTACCGCCAACACCCCGACGCATTGGGTGCTCCAGCGCTCCGATCCAGGCGGCGACGAGGTTTTACCGGGCCAGGGCGCGGCGTCGGACGATGCCAGTCTCAGCTTTGGGGACCTGCTCGACGTCCTGAACCCCCTGCAGCATTTGCCGGTCGTCGGCACGCTTTACCGAGCACTGACCGGCGACACCATGACCGACACGGCCCGGATGGCTGGAGGCGCGCTGTACGGCGGTCCCTTCGGCCTGGTCAGTGCGCTGGCCAATGTCGTGGTCGAGCATGAAACCGGCCATGATATCGGCGACACTGCGCTCGCTTGGTTGAACGAGGCGCCGGACACCGCCGTCGGCTCCGAGACGATGGTCGCGGCCGCACCGGCGGAACCAACCCTACCGACTGCGCCGGAGCCGTCAAAGCCGGCAGTGGACGATCCCAACCGGGTCGTGGTGGCCAGTTTCACGCCACGGTCGGCACAACAGGCATCGACCGAGAAAGCCGCAGTTCCAGCAACCACCCAGTTCGAGGGCCGGACCGCCGATCGGCTTGATGCCTTTATCCGCAACGCCAGCGCGGTCAAACGGCCAGGGCCGATGCCGGGCTCGATCGGCGATACCGCCCGGTTGCAGGCCGCCGCCCTCAAGCCACCCGGCATCGCAGCCAAGCCCAAAGATGGGTCGCGCGAAACCGAGCAACGAGCCGAGCCCACGGTGGCCTTGGCCGGCAACGACGCCGGCACCGTCAACGAGTGGATGTTGCGGGCCTTGGAGAAATACGAGCATATGCAGAAACAGGAGACTGGCTGACCGAGTCCGGACGTTTGACGCTGCTGATTGTACGAGCCGCCCCGCGCGCCACCCATGGAACGCTAGCCATAGGCGAGCGAGTCCGGCCCTGTGTGCTCGGTCGCGGTGGCATTGTCGTCGACAAGCGCGAGGGCGACGGCGGCACCCCGGTCGGGCGGTTTCCGTTGCGCCGCCTGCTCTATCGGCCGGATCGCGAGAGCGCCATTGCCACCGGACTGCCGATCCTGCCCCTATCGGAACATCTCGGCTGGTGCGATGATCCCGACGACGCCGCACACTACAACCGCCTGGTCAGGCTGCCCTTCGGGTCTCGGCACGAACGCCTGTGGCGCGAAGACGGCCTGTACGACCTTGTGATCGAACTCGGCTACAACGACGCGCCGCCAGTCCCGGGACGCGGCAGCGCAATCTTTCTGCATCTGGCCCGCCCCGACAGGACCCCGACCGAAGGATGCGTCGCCCTGGCGCGGGATGACCTGCTGGCTGCTCTGGTCGCGGTCGGACCGGAAAGCATAATCGACATCAATTACTTGTAGATGCCGAATCCGCTCGGGGGCTCTGGTCTCAACCGTAGTCGCGCGCGCCGAAAATCGCGGTTCCGACCCGAACATGGGTCGCTCCGAGTTGAACGGCGGTTTCGTAGTCTCCGCTCATGCCCATCGACAAGCCTGACAGGCCGTGGCGCTTGGCGATCTCGCGCAGCATGGCGAAGTGAAGCGCAGGATCATCGGCCACCGGCGGTATGCACATCAGCCCGACAATCGGCAACCCGTGCTCCTGCCGGCAGCTGTCGATGAAGGCGTCGGCGTCAGCCGGCAAAACCCCGGCCTTCTGGTCTTCCTCACCGGTGTTGATCTGGATGTAGCAGTCCAGCCGCCGGCCCTGCTTCGCCATCTCGCGGGCCAGTTCGGCCGCGAGCTTCGGGCGATCCACGGTCTGGATCGCGTCGAACAACACGACGGCGTCCTTGACCTTGTTGGTCTGCAGCGGCCCGATCAGATGCAGTTCGACGTCTGGATAGCGCTCCCGCAGCGCCGGCCATTTGCCTTGCGCCTCCTGAACCCGGTTCTCGCCGAACACCCTCTGTCCGGCAGCCAGCGCCGCCTCAACACGTTCGACCGGCTGGACCTTGCCGACGGCAATCAGCGTGACCTCCGCCGGATCACGCTCGGCCTCGGCAGCGGCAGCCGCCACCTTCGCCCGAACATCTGCGAGATTGGCGGCGACCTCGGTGGCAGCATCGGTCATTGGTCTTCCTCCTGGTCGTCATAGCCGTACCGGCGGATCTCCTCGGCGAGGGTCCGGGCAATCGGTGTCATCGCAAAATCATAGCGTCGCCAGCGCGCCAGCGCCGTGCGGTACACCGGCTGGGTGACCTGGGCGGCACTCGGCGTCGCCAGAACGCCGCGGCCACGGGCGTGCTCGTGAAACCGGGTGACGCCGTCGTGCCACGGCAGATCCAGAAACTGCAGCACCCTGGCGGCTTCGCGCGGCAGATCGTCGACCAGATCCTCGTAGCGCACGGTGAGGCGCGGCGGGTCGAACGCATCGACGTAGGTCTCCCACACGCCGAGCGCGGCCCGATACAGGCGCGCCGCGCCTTCGAGCGTGGTGAACGACGCCATCCAGGTGTTGAGATGGAAATTCTGCATGAAACAGGACAGCACCACGTCGCAGGGATGGCGCAGCGCGAGCAGGAAGCGGGCTTCCGGAAACACCGCTCGGATCAGTCCCGCATGCACCAGATTCAACGGCATCTTGTCGACTACATAGCGGGTCGGAGTGCCGGGCAGGAAACGATTCATCTGCGTGCGATACCAAGCGCGCATTTCGGTGCGCTCGGCGTCGGTCAACTCCGTCAGCGCCTCGGGATAGATCCGTCCGGCAACGCTGAAGCGGGCGATCAGGCCGGCGATGAAAGGCCGTTCCTCCACGACCGCAATGTCGGGGTGCGCATCAAGGACCTGGTCCAGCAGCGTGGTACCGGAACGCGGGAATCCGACCAGAAACAATGGCAAAGGCCCATCGCTCGGGTCGGATTTCGGCATTGGTACGGACGGCTGTGCCGTCGCGTATAACCGGCCCAGGTCCGCCAACTGGCGAAACGCGTGTTCAGGATCGAGGCTGGTAGGCGCCGCGGCAGTCTGCGCCGTGTTTGCCGCCTCGAACGCGGCAAAAGCAGCAACTGGATCGCCACGAGCTTCCGAGACCTGGGCCCGCTCGAACAGTAGTGGGTAGCGTCGCGCCGGTGTCGTCTCGGCGACCAACCATCGATCGGCAACGGTCAGCGCCTCATCGAAGCGTTTCAGCCGGCGGGCCAGCCGCACCGCCAGTTGAGCCGACGCCACGTGCCTGGGATCGAGGACCCGTGCGTGACCGACCCAGCGCTCTGCCGTCGGCAGGTCGGCGCGGTTGTCGGCCAGTTCCGAAACTGTTGCAATGGCAGAGACATCGCCCGGGACCAGCAGGACGGCCCGGCGTGCCGCTGCATTCGCCCGCACCGCATCGCCATCGGCCCGCGCGGCAAACGCCAGATGACGATGCAGCAGACCCGTGCCGGGCGCTCTCGCAAGCCCCTGGGTCAATAACTCGACGGCACGGTCTGCCTGGTCGAGATCGACGAACAGGCCGGCGAGATTGACCCGGGCCTCGACGGTCGGGCCACGCGCCAACGCGGTTTCCAGATGACGGGCGGCCTCGCGCCACCGTCCGAGCGCCCGGTAGGCAACTCCCAGATTGGCGTGCAGGGTGGCGTCATTCGGTGCTCGGCGAAGGCCGGTTTGGTAGGCGGCAGCCGCATCCGCATGACGCCCCAGCCCGCTCAGGGCATCGCCTTCAAGCCGTGCGACCATCGGATGGGCGCGGGCAGACTCCGGCAAGATGCACAGGCAGTCGTAGGCACCGGCTGGATCGTCGCGGCCGAGCTTGAGTTGTGCGAGATTGACCAGCAGGTCGGGATCGGCCGCGCCTCCAGCGCGCGCAGCCTCCAGCAGCCGGATGGCCGTGTCCGCTGCGCCTGTCCGGGCTTCAAGCATTGCCAGGCGATACAGCATGCCTGCCGGGAGGCTGGTCGCAGCCATCAGCGCGCGATAGTGAGGGCGTGCCAGTGCCGGATCGCCGGCGGAGATCGCCCGGTCGACGGCGGAGAGGGTTTTCGGGGACAGGCGGCGAACGGTCATGCCGCGATCAGACCGTGGGACGGCCCTGCTTGTCGAGATACCCCAACTCGCGCAGCACCTCGCCGTGAACGTCGATCAGACGGCCGACCAGGTCATCCGACAGATGATCGCGCCAGCCGCCGACCCGGCCCGAGTGGAAAAACACCTGGTCCTCGCGAACCCGTTCCTTGAAGCCGGCGGTACGTTCCTGGCTCGATACCTCGTCGAAGTTGCTGAAACGGATTGCCCGCTTGATCCGATCGGCATCGGCCGGCAGCTTCAGGAACTTGACGACCTTGCCGAACGTCTTGAACGGCTTCGATCGGAGGTCCTCGTAGCGCAGGACCAGCGGGTGCAGCTGAGGCAAGGCTTTCCAGGACCGGTAGTGGTCACACCATCGGCCCAGGACCTGGAACACCGCAGCGGCGGTCGTCGGCGTTCGGAACCCCGGCGCGCAGATCGCTTCGACCGCATCGGAGACCGAAATGTTGTAATGCCGGGCGATCGATACCGTGACGTCGAACACGTTCCGGACGATGTATATCCCGCCCATCGTGTACTGCACGTAGATGAGCGGTTTTCCCTCGTGCACATCAAGAATGTTGTGTGTCTTGACGATGCTTGTTTCGGCTCGGTTGGAGAGATCCCGCTGCACGGACTCCCGCAAGCCGTGCAACTCGGCATCCGTCATCTCGCTGACCCGGCGCTGGCCGAGGCGTTCATAGGTCGGTATGTGGGCGTCCCCGAACCCGACCACCTTCAGGTCGTTGATCGAAACCGGCGTACGAGCGTTCCGGAACAGATTCTCGATAAAGATCCGAACCCAGGTGTTGCCGGATTTCGGATAGGACGCGAGCCAGAGGATACCGCCGGCCATGAATGCCTCACGCCTGAACCGGAAAAACCACCCGGCTCTCGACCAGCGCGTTCAGAACCCGCTCACCGGCCGGTCCACGGTTGCCATGCGCTGTGTTTAGCTCGGACAGCCAAAACACTTCGCGCGCAAGGACCCAGTCGACCATCTCCCGATCTCCGCGCTGCAACGGCACCTCTGACCCGGTTGAGGTTCGCAGCGTCAACTGGCCGTCGGCCTCCAGAACCTCCGGCCGGTGCCGCGAGACATAGAAATACTGGTCGGCGGCGCGGTCCGGCAACCGATAGTCGGTGACCTTCTCGAAGGTCCGCTCCCGCAGGTAGCCGGACAGGTAGTCCACGAACCCGGGATCGCTCAGCATCGTCTTGAGATGATCGCCGACGGCCGCCAGGTATCCGGCGAGTTCCTCACGGTCCTCGAAATGCGGCAGCCGTTTTCGCAGAAACTCGTGCTTCGGGGCCTCGCTCGCCAGCATGCCGACGACCGTGAAGCCAACTTGCGGCGAAACGCCGAAGGACAAATGCAGCGATGCGGAATCGGTGGCCAGCGCGTCGTGATACACGCCACGCGGAAGGTAGAGGATATCGCCCGGACGCATGGTGATCCGCTGCGCGACCTTGCCGCGCATCCGGTTGTGTTGCTCTACCGTGAAATCCGACGGACGAATGCCGGCGGTGAACGTCGCCTCGCGGAAGCGGCCGTCATAGATGTTCCAGGTCTTCTCGCCGGTAATCTGGATCGCGAACACGTCCATGGTGTCGAAATGCGACGCGTAGCCAGGCACCTGCTGCCACGAGCAGTACATGTTGCAGGAAGTATTGGTCCCGAACAGCCGCTCGAAGCAGCGCGTGACAGCGGCAATGTCAGGGTCGATACCGTCGAGATAGTCGAGCACGAAGGTCGCGCCCTTCTGCAGTAATGCCATGACTTTCTGGCGGTCCGGTCGCAGAATCGGTTCGCCGCTGCGGCCCAGGCCGGGTCGGCAATACTCGCGCGGGTCAAGCACACGCCCGGCCAGCGCCATCTCGATGGACTTTCCGTCCCACAGCTTCGGGCGCTGCAGCAGGTCGTTCAGCTTGTCCCAGGAAAACAGACGGCCGACATCCTGTACGGAGCCGGCCTCATGGTAGACGCGCTGATCAAGGTAGTCGCGCACGAAGGTCTGACGATCGATCGCTTTGAACAGCCGATCGAAGGAAACATCCATGCCTAGCCTCCCTTAACGAAACGTCCTCCAGAAACGGAAGAGGAGCCGCCCGAAGGCGGCTCCTCCCCGAACTTCACGTAACCAGGATCAGAAGCTAAGCTTGATACCGGTGACGAAGTAGGTCGCTTCGATGTCCTGCACGGTGGCGCCAGCCAGCGTACGGTCATTGCTCTCGAAGTTAGCATGGCCGAGGGTCGCTGCTGCGGTCACGCCCGGGCCCAAGGTGTAGTTGGCCGAGAGGTGAACCGTCTTCTGCGACGCGCTGTTGGTCGTCACGCGAGTGGTGCCGGAACCGGTGGTCAGACCGTCACGCTCGCCATCGAAGTACGTCAGGCTGACGCCCAGCGGGCCAGTCGTGTAGGCCACACCGATGTTGTAGCCGTCGCCATCGCTGCCGTTGTTGTTGTCGTCAGCCTTGGCATACGAACCGCCGACCGCGAACCCACCGAAGCCGATGGTCAGACCGAAGTTGTAGGCTTCCGGCTCAACCGTGCTGCCGGTCGCGCTGTTCAGGAACTTGCCGTAGCCGCCCGAGATACCGAGGGAAGCACCAGCGAAGTCGCCCTTAAAGTTCGCACCAACCGCGACCATGTCCGTAGCGGACGCATTGCGGTCGGGGCTGTTGTTGTTGTCCTGGTTGCTGTCCGGCGAGTAGGACAGACCGATCTGGAAGCCACCGAAACGCGGTGTGTAGTAGGTCAGCTTCTCAGAGTCGTTGGCCTGACCCGGCTCGACGTAGGTGGAACCGTACGGGTTGCGGAAGTAGCCGCTGGTCGTGATGCCCGAACCGGAAACCGCGGCCCAGTCGATCTGGTCACCCGAGTTAATGCCGATGCCGTAGTCGGTCGGCGCGTAGTGCATCTTGTACATGGCGGAGTTCTCGGAACCGAGATTGATCTCGCCAAAGCTGCCCTTCACGATCAAGTACGACTCGTCGATCTGGTCGCCCGAGTTGCTGTTCGCTTCGAGCTGGACGTTCACACCGAACTCGATGCCATTGTCCAGGGTCGTCATGCCGGTGAAGTGAATTTCCGAGTCCGACTTGATGTCGAAGCCGTCAATGTCACGGGTCGAGCCCGACTGATCGACGGTCGCATAACCAATCCACTGCTCCATGTAGCCGCCGACTTTGGCCGAGATCTTTTCGGCCGCCGAGGCGGGGCTGGATGCAATCATGCCCGCGGCGACGATCGCCGTCGTGCCGAGAAGAACCTTTTTCATTCCCCTACTCCCGAGTTCGAGGTGTTATTCCGGGCACGCGACGACGTCGTTGCTGACGTGTACCGCCAATCGACGTTGTGTCGCCGCGTCGTCGGTATTGCTATGCCGCTGCACCGGCACCGTCAACAAAGCTCGCCACTTAGCCGGTGCAAAACTGTCTCATTGTGACGAAAATGCCACATCCGCCGATCGCCTCAGAACGCTGCGGCGATTGCATGGCGGATCAGCCACCGTTAATACAGGGTCAAACGTCGAGGACGCTTACCATGACTGCCTGGATCCGAACGAAAGCCATTCTCGCCGGTACCGTCCTGCTTGCCGGTTGCTCCGGTGTGCCTGTCGAATACTCCTACCCGACATCCGGGCCGGGCGGGAAGCCGACCTATGAGAAGAAGGAGAGCCTGGTCGGCCCGGATGGTGTCGACCTGTTCTCACTTGGCCGGGCCAAGGAGCAGAACACCGGTGGAAGCGGGGTGGCCGTCAACGCCTTCTTGTGGCGTGCGTCCCTGGATACGCTGTCGTTCATGCCACTGTCGTCTGCCGATCCGTTCGGCGGTGTGATCATCTCGGACTGGTACAACCCGCCGCAGTCACAGAGCGAGCGCTTCAAGATCACCATCTACATTCTTGACCGTGCGCTGCGGTCGGACGGTATCCGGGCCAATGTGTTCCGGCAGGAGCGGACCGGCGCCGGGCAATGGGTCGACGCCACCGTCGAGCCGACCCTCGGCAAGGACCTTGAGGACGCTATCCTGACCCGGGCGCGGCAGATCCGGATCCAGCAGGCCGCCGTCAAATAGGGCAATTGTGACCCGCCGGGCGGACCGACCCGGCCAAGTGCCGAAGACCCTCTTCGCATTCCGAAAGACCGATCGCATGGCGCGCTACAACGTCAAGGAAACTGAATCACGCTGGCAGCGCCGTTGGGCCGAAACCGGCGCCTTCGAGGTCGAGGTCGACCCCGCCAAGCCGAAATACTATGTGCTGGAGATGTTCCCTTATCCGTCGGGCCGGATCCACATGGGGCATGTGCGCAATTACACGCTTGGCGATGTCGTGGCCCGTTACAAGAAGGCCCGCGGTTTCAATGTCCTTCACCCGATGGGTTGGGACGCCTTCGGTCTGCCGGCGGAGAATGCGGCGATCGAACGCGGCGTACACCCGCACGGTTGGACCCACGAGAACATTGACGCCATGAAGGAACAGCTCAAGGGCATGGGCTTGAGCTACGACTGGCGCCGCGAGATCGCGACCTGCGATCCGAGCTACTACCGTCACGAACAGAAGATGTTCCTGGACTTCCTGAAAGCGGGTCTCGCCTACCGCAAGGAAAGCTGGGTCAACTGGGATCCGGAGGAAAACACCGTTCTGGCCAACGAGCAGGTCATCGATGGCCGTGGCTGGCGGTCCGGCGCCCTGGTCGAGAAGCGCAAGCTCAGCCAGTGGTTCCTGCGCATCACCCACTACGCCCCCGACCTGCTGGAAGCCCTGAACGGACTTGACCGCTGGCCGGAGAAAGTCCGGCTGATGCAGCACAACTGGATCGGCCGTTCCGAAGGTGCCCGCGTCCGCTTCGAGATCGTAGGTCGCGGCGATTCTCTGGAAGTCTTCACCACTCGGCCGGACACCCTGTTCGGTGCCAGCTTCGCCGCAGTCTCGCCAAACCACCCGCTGGCCGCGGAAATGGCAGACGGCGACCCCGAGCTCACGGCGTTCATCGCCGAATGCAACCGCAGCAGCACCAGCGAAGCGGACATCGAGACCGCCGAGAAGAGGGGCTATCGCACGCGGCTGGAAGTGGCGCATCCGTTTCGTCCCGGCGTCACCATGCCGGTCTACGTCGCCAATTTCGTACTGATGGAATACGGCACCGGCGCCATCTTCGGCTGCCCGGCGCATGACCAGCGTGATCTGGACTTTGCCCGGAAATACGACCTGCCGGTGATCCCGGTGGTGTTGCCGCCGAAGGCCGACCCGGCCAGCTTCGAGGTTGGCAGCGAGGCCTATGTCGGCCCGGGCACGATCTACCACTCGGATTTCCTGGATGGTTTGGAGATCGAGGCCGCGAAATCCGCCGTCGCCGAACGTCTGGTGGCGGTCGACCGGGGCGAGCGGACCACGACCTGGCGGCTGCGCGACTGGGGGGTCTCGCGCCAGCGGTACTGGGGCTGCCCGATCCCGATCATTCACTGCGATGCGTGCGGGCCGCAGCCGGTTCCGGAAGACCAGTTGCCGGTCAACCTGCCGAAGGACGTCGACTTTGACGCGCCCGGCAACCCGCTGGACCGCCATCCGACCTGGAAGCACGTGGACTGCCCGAAATGCAGCGGCAGCGCGCGGCGCGAAACCGACACGTTCGACACGTTCTTCGAGTCGTCCTGGTACTTCGCACGTTTTACCGATGCCCAGGGGCCGACCGCGTTCGGCCGTCGCGAGGCGGACTATTGGCTGCCGGTCGACCAGTACATCGGCGGCGTCGAACACGCCGTCCTGCATCTGTTGTATTCGCGATTCTACACCCGCGCGCTGCGCGACTGCGGGTATCTCGGAATCGCCGAGCCGTTCGCGGGCCTGATTACCCAGGGCATGGTCTGCCACGAGACTTACAAAGGTCCCGACGGCAAATGGCTGTACCCCTCCGAGGTGAGCAAGGGCGAGGGCGGGGTAACCGTCACCGTCGACGGCGGCGCTCCGGTGACCGTGGGTCGGGTCGAGAAGATGTCGAAGTCGAAGCGCAACACGGTCGACCCGGCCAACATCATCGACGCCTATGGAGCCGATACCGCCCGGTTGTTCATGCTGTCGGACAGTCCGCCGGAGCGCGATCTGGAGTGGACGGAAGCCGGTGTCGACGGCGCCTGGCGCTATTTGAACCGACTGTGGCGTGCGGTCACGGAGTCCGAGATCGCGTTGCCACCGGCCGGCACGCCCAAGCCTGAGACGCTGTCGCCGGCCGCGGAGCAGACCTGGCGCTCGTGCCACAAGACCATTCTCGGCGTCAGTGACGCCATCGAGCGATTCCGGTTCAATACAGCGGTTGCGCAGATCCGGGAGCTGACCAACCTCCTGCACAACCTGGATGGCCGGGGTGCCGGCGAGCCATGGGTGCTGCGCTTCGGGTGGGAGACTGCGGTTCGCCTTCTGGCGCCGATGATGCCGCATATCGCCGAGGAACTGTGGGTTCAGCTCGGTCACACCAGCCTGCTCACCGCGACGCCCTGGCCCGAGGCCGACCGGACGTTGGCGGAAGACGAGACCGTGACCATCGCGGTTCAGATCAATGGCAAGCTGCGGGCCACCATCGAGGTTCAGAAGGACACCGACAAGGACGCGCTGATCGCGGAGGCTCTTGGCCATCCGAATGTCCAGCGCCAGCTTGAGGGGAAGACTCCGCGAAAGGTCATCGCCGTGCCGAACAAAATCGTGAACCTGGTGGCCTGACATGATCGACCGCCGCAGCCTTCTGTTGCTGCCGCTCGGCCTGGCGGCGTGCGGGTTCGAACCGGTGTATGGAAGGCGAACAGGCGGTGGGCCGGTGGCTGTGCCCGAAATGGCCCAGATCAGCATCTCGCCAATCGCCGACCGGGCCGGGCAGCTGCTGCGCAACGAACTGCGCGACCGGCTGGTGCCGACCGGCGTGTCACGCGAACCGCGCTGGCGGCTCGATGTCGCGCTGAACGAGACAACCAGCGATTTGGTGATCCTGCGCGACGCCACGGCGACTTTTGCAAAGTATGTCGGCGATGCAAAATGGGTTCTGGTCGACCTGTCCAATGACGCTCCGGTCACCAAGGGCCGCAACCGGCGGATCGCGAGCTACTCGATCAGCTCGTCGGAGTTCGCCTCGCTGCAGGCCGAAGAGGATGCGCGCCGTCGCGTCATGACCGCAATCGCCGAGGACATCATGCTGCGACTCGGCCTGTATTTTCAGCGCACCGACGGATGAAGGTCTCGCCGCGCGAGCTGGAAGGCTTCGTGCGGCAACCCCCTGCCGGGCTGCGCGGTGTCCTGATCTATGGCCCCGACGGCGGCAAGGTGCGCGAGACCGCCGAGCGCATCGGCAGGTCCGTGGTTACCGATCTCTCCGACCCGTTCAACGTCACGGTTCTCTCCGGCGATGAAGCCGAGGCCGACCCTGCCCGGGTCGCCGACGAAGCAGCCGCCCGTTCCCTGATGGGCGGACGCCGCTTGGTAAGGGTCCGCGACGCCCGCGACCGGACGGCCGAGGCGCTGGCCAACGCGTTCTCCGGCCCGGACACCGACACCCTGGTCGTCGTCGAGGCCAGCGACCTGAAGGCCGGTACGGGGCTGCGCAAGCTGTTCGAGGACAAGCGCAGCGATCTGGCCGCGATCGCCTGTTACGCCGACGACGCGCGTGATCTCGCCCGGGTGTTGCGTGATTCCTTCGAAGCCGCCGGCGTACGGGTCGCTTCTGACGCCAACCAGTTTCTACTGGAACGGCTCGGCAGCGACCGGATGGCGACCCGAACCGAGCTCGACAAGCTGGCACTGATGGTCGGCCAGGGCGGCGTGCTCGACCTGGAAACCGCGATGGAAGCCGTCGGCGACGGCGCGGCGCTGGAGATCGACAGCCTGATCACCGCGGCGGCCGACGGCCGGCCGGAAGGCATCGTCTCCGGCCTTGACCGAGCCTTCCGGCAGGGCGAGTCGCCGATCCGCGTCCTGCGCACTGCCCAAGGGTACTTTCAGCGCCTGCATCTGGCGGCCAGTCGCGCAGCGGAAGGACGCAACCCCGCCGACGCCGTCAAGTCGCTGCGGCCGCCGGTGTTCTTCAAGGCGGTGGAAGCGATGACCCGGCAGGTTGCCCGGTGGACGCCGACGGCGCTGGCCGGCGCCTTGGCCCGCCTCGGCCAGGCCGAGATCCGCTGCAAGACCACGGGATTCCCCGATGAGGCCGAGTGCGGCCAGGCGTTGATCGATGTTGCCCGAATGGCGTTGCGCGCGGGTGCCCGACGCGCGCGCTGATCGGCGCTAGGACTGCGGAATCAGCGGGTCGTCCGGATCGTCTTCCAGGTCCTCGCCATCGAGCCCGTCCTCATCATCATCGTCGAACGACCACTCCTGCGGCCCGTCATCAGCGTCGGCCGACTCGCCATCAGCGGGTGCAACGTCGTTCGGCTGCTCCACCGATGCCGGGGTCTGGCGCCCGGTCGAGATCCCCGACAGGCGTTCGATGACCAGATCGAGCTGTTCCAGATCGGTGTAATTGACGACCACGCTGCCGCCGCCGGTGCCCGGGTCGTGGTCGATCGACACCGCGAGGCCCAGCTGCTCGCGCAGGTCACGCTCGACCGCCAGGGTATCGGCATCCTTGATGACCTGGCTGGACGATGCGGCGCGCGGCGGCTTGGGCGGTCGCGGCGGCTGGTCGGACCGGCCGCGCTGGACCAGACGCTCGGTGTCCCGCACGTTCAGCTTGCGGGTGACCACTTCGCGCGCCAGGGCGACGGCATCGTCTTGGCCAAGCAGCGCGCGGGCGTGGCCGGCCGTCAATTGACCGTCCTCCAGCAGGGTGCGGACCTCGTCCGGCAGATTCAGCAGACGCAGGGTGTTGGCGACATGGCTGCGGCTCTTGCCGACCGCCCGCGCCACGTCTTCCTGCGAATGCCCGTACTCGTCGATCAGCCGATGATAGCCGTCAGCCTCCTCCAGCGCCGTCAGGTCTCGGCGCTGAACGTTCTCGACCAGCGCGATCTCCATCGCGGTGCGGTCATCGAACTCCCGGACCAGCACCGGCACTTCGTGAAGCTGTGCCAGCTGTGCGGCTCGCCAGCGACGCTCGCCGGCGATGATCTCGTAGTTCTCGCCATCCGGCGAGCGGCGGACCAGGATTGGCTGCAACACCCCCTGCTCACGAATGCTCTCGGCCAGTTCGGCAAGATCTTCCTGATCGAACCGGCGACGCGGCTGAAACGGTCCCGGTCCCAGACGCTCCACCGGCAGCGTGCGGGTCTGGCGGAGCCGGTCGAGCTGGGCCTGATCCTCCTCCTCATCGCCGAGCAGCGCGGACAGGCCGCGTCCAAGCTTGTTGGTCCGGCGGCGGGTGGGGTCGTCTGTCATTCGTTCGGAAACCCTCTGCTCAGGCGGCCTCGGCGAGCGCACGCTCGCGGCGCAGCACTTCGCGCGCCAGATCGAGATAGGCGCGCGACCCGCTGCACGCCATGTCGTACACGATCACCGGCTTGCCGTAGGACGGCGCCTCGGATACCCGGACGTTGCGCGGAATCACCGTGCGGTACACGACGTCGCCAAAATGCCCCCGCACGTCCGCCGCGACCTGCTCGGACAGGTTGTTGCGCCGGTCGAACATGGTCAGCACTACCCCCTGGATTTCCAGGTCGGGATTCAAGGACTTCCGCACCCGTTCGACCGTACGGATCAGTTGCGACAGCCCTTCCAGCGCATAGAATTCGCACTGCAGTGGCACCAGCACCGCGTCCGAAGCCACCAGTGCGTTCAAGGTCAGCAGGCCGAGCGACGGCGGGCAGTCGATCAAGATATAGTCATAAGGCGAGGCCGCTGCGTGGCGGACCAGGGCCTCGCGCAGCCGGAATTCGCGATGCTCCATCGTGACCAGTTCGATCTCCGCTCCCGACAGGTTGGGCGAGGCCGGAACCACCTCGAGCCCGGGGACCTCGGTCTGGATCGCCGCGTCGGCGATTGACGCCTCGCCGATCAGCACCGCGTAGGAATCAGCGTCGCGCGCCTTGCGCGGGACGCCGAACCCGGTCGAGGCGTTACCCTGCGGGTCGAGATCAACCACCAGCACCCGCTTCTGGCAGGCCGCCATGGCCGTGGCGAGATTCACCGCCGTCGTGGTTTTGCCGACACCACCCTTCTGGTTCACGATCGCCAGAATGCGCGGTGCCACTACCGTCGTAGAGCCTACTTCAGACATCGGTCACACCCTCCAACCGAAGTACGACCCCGCGCGAATCACTAAGGCTCGGAGCCTTGTCAATCCTCATGTTCCAGTGTTCTTGCGCGGTAGTCAACTCGACGTCCACACGCTCTCCCTTTAGGAACAGGTATACGGTTGATTTATCGACGTATGGACGGGCGTAGTGCAGCAGCTCCGAAACCGACGCCAATGCCCGTGCTGTGACGATTCCCGCGCGAATCGGACGTAGTGCTTCGATTCGGCAGCACTCGATTGCCACATTCGTATCGGTTACACGGGCCGCTTCCTGCAGAAACGCCACCTTGCGCCGATCGGCCTCAACCAGGGTGATATCCCCGCGACCGAGAATCGCCAACACCAGTCCGGGGAACCCCGCGCCGGAGCCCAGGTCAAGCACCGGTCCTGGCTTGCCGTCCATGTGCCTGGCCAGTTGTCCCGAGTCGAGAACATGACGCGACCAGACATCCGGCAGGCTTGCCGGGGCCACCAGGTTGATCCGTGCCTGCCATTTCACCAACAGCGCGACATATGCGGCGAGGCGGTCGCCAATCGCATCGTCGAATCCGAGAGCCGCCTGAACATCCGCCTGGTTCATACCGCTTCGATTGGCTTTGATGTCGCGGAATTGCGAGATTTCTGGCCCTTCACATGACGGAGCAACGCCAGGGTAGCGGCGGGCGTCACTCCCGGTAGTCGGGCCGCTTGTCCGAGGGTTCGGGGACGAGCATGTCTCAGAATATCGCGTATTTCGGTCGACAACGAGCCGATAGAACCCGGGTCCAGATCCTCTGGAAGCATCAGGGCCTCGTCGCGACGAAACGCCTGGATGTCGCTGTCCTGGCGCTCAAGGTAACTGGCGTACAGTGCCTCGATCGCCAACTGGTCCAGAATCGCCACCGGGATCGCAGCGGCCTCGGGCCAGGCAGCCAAAATCTGCTCTCGCGACACCCCGGCATGGCCGAGGAGGTCCCAGGCCCGGCGCCGCTGGCCGTCTTGATTGACTGGAATCCCACGGCGGCCGAGTTCCGGCGGTGTGCCCGCTAGATTCTGCAATGTTTCACGTGAAACACTCAACGCCTCGCGCTTGGCGCAGTACGCCAACCAGCGCGCCTGCCCCACCAGGCCGGCATTCCGGCCAAGCTCGGTCAGGCGCTGATCGGCATTATCGGCGCGCAGGCGCAGCCGATACTCGGCCCGAGAGGTGAACATTCGATAGGGCTCCGGCGCACCCCGGCTGATCAGGTCGTCGACCATGACACCGATGTAGCCGTCGGCCCGATCCACCGCAAAGCTCTCCGTCGCGCCACCAGCCGCCAAGGCGGCGTTCGCTCCTGCGATCAAGCCCTGGCCCGCCGCCTCTTCATAGCCTGTGGTCCCGTTGATCTGGCCGGCCAAGTACAGCCCGGGAATCCGCCGGGTTTGCAGTGCCGGGGTCAGTTCCCGTGGGTCCACATAATCGTACTCGATGGCATAGCCATGCTGCAGGATGCCTGCCCGTTCCAAGCCCGGGATCGAGGCGACGACGGCGTCCTGCACGTCGCGCGGCAGCGAGGTCGAGATGCCGTTCGGATAGACCGTCGGATCGTCTAGCCCTTCCGGCTCCAGGAAGATCTGGTGCCGCGGCTTGTCGGCAAACCGGACCACCTTGTCCTCGATCGATGGACAGTAGCGCGGCCCGGTTCCGCTGATCTGCCCGGAATACATCGGCGCCCGGTGCAGGTTGGCCCGAATCAGCTCATGCGCAATCTCGGATGTATAGGTGATGTGACAGACCGTCTGCGGGACGGTGATCCGCTCGGTCAGGGTCGAGAACGGCTCCGGTGGATTGTCGCCGTCCTGGGCGTCCAGGCCACTCCAGTCGATGGTGCGGCCGTCCAACCGCGGCGGGGTCCCGGTCTTCAACCGGCCCAGCGAGAACCCCGCGTGTTCCAAGGTTTGCGCCAGGCCGACGGCCGGGCCGTCGCCGACCCGGCCGGCCGGTGTGCGTTCCTCGCCGAGATGAATTTCACCGCGCAGGAACGTGCCGGTGGTCAGGACAACCGCCCCAGACCGGCGCTCGGATCCGTCGGCCAACCGAACCCCCAGGCAACGGCCGCCCGATACAATCAGATCCTCAACCGCTCCGGCCTCGATCGTCAGGCACTCGAACTCGGCCAGGATCTCGGCGATGGCAATCTTGTACAGCTTGCGGTCGGCCTGGGCCCTCGGACCACGGACCGCCGGGCCCTTCGATCGGTTCAAAACCCGGAACTGAATACCGGATCGGTCAATGGCCCGGCCCATGATGCCGTCGAGCGCATCAATCTCACGCACCAGATGGCCCTTACCGAGGCCGCCGATCGCCGGATTGCACGACATCACACCGATTGTATCGATCCGGTGGGTCAAAAGCAGGGTTCGCGCGCCGATCCGCGCCGCTGCGGCCGCGGCTTCGCAACCGGCGTGCCCGCCACCGACCACGATGACGTCGTATCCCCACGCTGTCGCCATCTTGTCCATTCGCTGGAGATACGGATTCCACCGCCGTCTGTCAAAGAATCGGCGCGATGTTTCACGTGAAACGTCGCCGGCCTCACTTGCCGAGGCAGAACTCACGGAAAATCACATCCAGAAGCTCCTCGACATCGACCTTCCCGGTGATCCGCCCCAGTGCGCGCGCCGCCAGACGCAGATCCTCGGCCGGTAGCTCCAACGGAACGCCCCCCTGAAGACCGTCTCGAGCCCGTCGCACACCTTCCAGCGCCTCTTGCGCCGCGTGACGATGGCGGGCACGGGTCAAGGTCGGGGCTTCGCGGACCGCCATCCGGGCCTCCAACTCCACCGCGATCCGGTTCATTAGGGCGTCCAGCCCCTGTCCGGTGGTGACCGAGACCGGAATCCATGGTTCCGGAGGGCTTCCACCGCGATCGATCTTGTTGGCAATGGCGATGGCGTCGCCGTCCAGCCAGCGGGCAATCCCCTCACGATCGACGCTACTGGCGCTCCAGTCGACCACCACCAGACGCAAATCCGCGTCCTCGGCCCGGGCAAGAGCCCGCCGAACCCCCTCCGCTTCCACCGAATCAGCGGTTTCCCGGAGCCCGGCGGTGTCCGCTACGGTCGCCGGATACCCCTCTATGTCCAGGTATACCTCAAGGACATCCCGGGTCGTGCCTGCGGTCGCGCTAACAATCGCTACATCGCGCTGTGCCAACCAGTTGAGGAGGGACGACTTGCCGGCATTCGGGGGGCCGACAATGGCCATACGCAGGCCTTCTCGCAGACGTTCCCCGCGTCCGGCGTCCGCCAGATGCCCCTCAAGCGCCTTGGCCAAGCCTTCAAGGTCTTCGATAACCCCTTCCACAACGTCCGCCGGCAGATCCTCGTCGGGAAAGTCGATCCAGGCATCGAGCCGCGCCATCGCCATTACCAACGCCGTACGCCAGTCGTCATAGATCCCCGCAAGGCTCCCCGACGCTTGGCGCAAGGCCTGGCGACGCTGGGCGGCGGTCTCGGCGTCGACCAGATCGAGCACGGCCTCGGCCGCGGTCAGGTCCAGGCGGTCGTTCAGAAATGCACGCCGGGTGAATTCCCCCGGATCGGCGGGACGGACCCCGGGCAGGCGCAGCAATGCGCCAAGCACCCCGTCGACGACGGCGCGCCCACCGTGCAGGTGAAACTCCGCCACATCCTCGCCGGTGAAGCTCGCCGGGCCCGGAAACACCACGGCCATGGCGTCGTCCAGTGCCTCGCCGTCCCGTGGATCCCGCAATAACGCCCGGCTCATCCGCCGTACCGTCGGGACCCGACCCGTCAGCGCCTCGACCGCACCGAAGGCCGCCGGTCCGGACAGCCGGATTACCGCGATACCCGCGCGCCCGGGCGCAGTCGCCAACGCCGCAATCGTGTCACCGCTGTCCACGCCCATCCTGGCTTCCGTCACCGTCTTGCTTCGTGGCGGTGATGAACGGCCCGTTCGTCAACGTCAAGGTCCGCTCAGTCAGCGGGCACCAAGGCCCGCGCGGTCCAGGTGATTGCTGCCGGCGACACCATCCCCGATAATCCTCCGGTATACGGTCGGCGGACCACCGCCGATCTGCCGGGTATCTGTTCTTGCGATCGTGTCCAACCTGACGAGATCCACCATGTCCACCAGCGACCTCGACAGCCCGACCGGCCCGATCCGCGTGTTCAGCGATGGCGGCGCCTTGGTTGGAATCACCTGGATCGAGCCTGGAACGGTTCTCGTACAGGCGGAACCCGACGCTGTTTCACGTGAAACAGCCGCCCAGCTCGCGGCCTATTTCGAGGGTCGGCTCACTGCCTTTGACCTGCCAGTCCGGTACCGCGGCGGGTCGACGTTCGAGCGGGCGATCTGGGACGCCATGCGGGCCATTCCCTGGGGCGAGACCAAGACCTATGGCGATCTCGCCACCCTCACCGACGGGGTCGCCCGGGCGGTCGGCGGCGCCTGCGGGCGTAATCCGATCCCGATTGTCGTGCCGTGCCACCGGGTTGTCGGCTCCGACGGGCGACTGGTCGGATTCTCCGGTGGTGCCGGCGTCGCGACCAAGCAATGGCTGCTCGACTTCGAACGCGGCCAGACCCGCCTGTTCTAAGCGGCCGCTATCGCGCTGCGGGGCCATGTAGACGGCTTGCGGGTCATCGTCCTAGGGTTCGGACACCGGTCCTCACAGGGAGGCAGCGATGCCCCACACAACCATCACCGCCAAGGACGGCGGCTCATTCCAGGCCTATGTGGCGATGCCTGCGAAAACCCCGGCACCCGCTCTGGTGGTCATCCAGGAGATCTTCGGGGTCAACCAGGTGATGCGCGACCTGACGGATTCCTTTGCGGCCATGGGGTATCTGGCAATCTGCCCGGATGTCTTCTGGCGCATCGAGCCGGGCATCGACATCACCGACCGCACCGAAGCCGAATGGCAGAAAGCGTTTGAGCTGCTCGGAAAGTTCGATGTCGACACCGGGGTCCAAGACCTTATTGCCAGCCTCGACCACGCCCGTGGCACGAAGGAGTGCACCGGAAAGGCCGGTTCGGTCGGTTACTGTCTCGGCGGCAGACTCGCCTATCTGATGGCTACTCGTTCAGATGCCCAGGCCAACGTCAGCTACTACGGGGTTGGACTGGACGGGCTGATGGCGGAAGCCGGCGGCATATCGGCTCCGTTTCTGGCCCATGTCGCCGAGAAAGACGGTTTCGTACCGCCGGAAGCCCAAGCCAAGTTCGTGCCGGTGTTGGAAGCCCACCCGAAGGCCGCGGTGCACATCTACCAGGGCCAGGATCACGCCTTCGCTCGGGTTGGCGGCAAGCACTATGACAAGGTGTCGGCCGACCTCGCCAACCAGCGAACGCGTGACTTTCTGGCTCGACATCTCGGATGATCGGTCCCGGCGCGGCAGGACTGCCGTGCCGCGTGAGGTCTTTTCCGTCGTGGCGCGCGGCCCTACGGTCGGCGCCGCGCTAAAATTCCGTCCACTGGGAGATTAGGACCATGGTCAAGGCCATTCGTTTCCACAAGCCCGGCGGGCCCGAGGTAATGCGCCTCGAGGACGTCGATCTGGCCGCCCCCGCCGCCGGTGAGGTGCAGGTCAAGCACACCGCCATCGGCTTGAATTACATTGATACCTATCATCGCAGTGGGCTGTACCCGCTTCCGATGCCGCACGGGCTCGGCATGGAGGGTGCCGGGACTGTCGCCGCGGTCGGCGGCGGTGTGTCCGACCTGAAGGTCGGCGACCGGATCGCCTACGCCGCTCCGCCGCCGGGATCCTACGCCGAGGCTCGCAACATCGAGGCTTCCAAAGTCGTGAAGGTCCCGGACGGGGTCGACGACAAGACCGCCGCCGCAATGATGCTGAAGGGCATGACCGCACAGTACCTGATCCGTCAGGTCTACAAGGTGCAGTCCGGCGACACCATTCTGATCCACGCCGCCGCCGGTGGCGTCGGGTTGATCGTCAGCCAGTGGGCCAAAGCACTGGGCGCCACCGTGATCGGCACCGTCAGTTCCGACGCCAAGGCCGCGCTGGCCAAGGCCAACGGCTGCGATCATCCGATCATCTACACCCGCGATAATTTCGTCGAGAAAGTGCTGGAAATCACCGGCGGCAAGAAACTGCCCGTGGTCTACGATTCAATCGGCAAGGACACCTGGCCGGCATCGCTCGACGTGCTGCGGCCGCGCGGCACCATGGTCAGCTTCGGCCAAGCTTCCGGCCCGATCCCGCCGGTCGATCTCGGCATCTTTGCCCAGAAGGGCTCGCTGGTGTTCACCCGGCCGACCCTGATGACGTTCACCGCGACCAAGGAAGGCTTGGCCACCATGGCCAACGACCTGTTCGACGCGGTGAAGTCCGGCAAGGTCAAGATCAACATCGAGCAGACCTATGCGCTCGCCGATGTGGTCAAGGCCCACCAGGACCTGGAGGGTCGCAAGACCACCGGCTCCACGGTGCTGATGCCATAATTCGAACGACAGTCCAGACAAGCGAAGGGCGGGTCCGATGGACCCGCCCTTTTTTGTACTGCCGATCGATTCCGTCAGGAATTCATGGCATCGAAGAAGTCGGCGTTGTTCTTTGAGTGCTTGAGCTTGTCGACCAGGAACTCCATGGCGTCGACCGTGCCCATCTGCATGAGGATGCGGCGCAGCACCCACATCTTCGACAACACCGGCTTGTCGACCAGCAGTTCTTCCTTGCGGGTGCCGGATCGGGTGATGTCGATCGCCGGGAACGTCCGCTTGTCGGCCAGCTTGCGGTCCAGGATGATCTCGGAGTTGCCGGTACCCTTGAACTCTTCGAAAATCACCTCGTCCATGCGCGAGCCGGTATCGATCAGCGCGGTCGCGATGATGGTCAGCGACCCGCCTTCCTCGATGTTCCGGGCGGCGCCGAAGAACCGCTTCGGACGCTGCAGGGCGTTGGCGTCGACACCGCCGGTCAGGACCTTGCCCGACGACGGCACCACCGTGTTGTAGGCGCGTGCCAGGCGGGTGATCGAGTCCAACAGGATCACAACGTCGCGCTTGTGCTCGACCAGGCGCTTGGCCTTCTCGATCACCATCTCGGTGACCGCGACGTGACGGGTGGCCGGCTCGTCGAAGGTCGAGGAGATGACCTCGCCCTTCACCGAGCGGTCCATGTCGGTCACTTCCTCGGGCCGCTCGTCGATCAGCAGCACGATCAGGTAGACCTCGGGATGGTTCTCGGCGATGGCGTGCGCGATGTTCTGCAGCATCACGGTCTTGCCGGTGCGCGGCGGCGCCACGATCAGCGCGCGCTGGCCTTTGCCGAGCGGCGAGATCAGGTCGATGACCCGGGTAGTGAACTCTTTGTTTTCAGGCTTAAACGGAACTTCGAGGCTGAGTTTCTCGTCCGGATACAGCGGTGTCAGGTTGTCGAAGTTGATGCGGTGTCGAACCGCGTCCGGATCTTCGAAGTTGATTGCGTTGACTTTGAGCAGCGCAAAGTAGCGCTCGCCCTCTTTCGGCGCCCGGATCTCGCCTTCGACCGTGTCGCCCGTGCGCAGCCCAAACCGCCGGACCTGGCTCGGCGACACATAGATGTCATCCGGTCCTGGCAAGTAGTTCGACTCCGGCGATCGGAGAAACCCGAAGCCATCCGGCAGCGTCTCAAGCACGCCCTGGCCGTAGATCGCCACGTCATTGTCAGCCAACTGCTTGAGAATCGCGAACATCATGTCCTGCTTGCGCAGGGTACTGGCGTTCTCGATCTCCAACTCTTCGGCAAACTGCAGAAGGTCGGCGGGCGATTTTTCTTTTAGTTCCTGGAGATTCATTGGATCCGAGCTTATGGATTGGCGGGACGACTCGGCGTTTCGGTTTGCCGGTCACACCGGCCAGCGGCCAGTGTCGTATCGATGCGAGTTGTCCCGGAAGGATTCCCTACCGCCTTCAGGCGGGCTTTTTCAAACGCGTTACCGAAACGCGCGATGCTTGTCAATCACCGTCTGTTGTATACACGCGGCGTTCAGAAAGGCTTCAGAACTACCAGGAAGACGATTCCGATCAAAAGCAAGGTCGGCATCTCATTCCACAATCGGTAGAACCGAGGCGAACGACGGTTCTCATCACGTTCGAACGTCTTTCGCCAGTAACCGAAGAGATGGTGCACGAAAGTCATCGCAACTACCAGCATTAGCTTCGCGTGCAGCCAACCATCCGACAACCAGGCGGGAGCGAGCGCTAGCATCGCCCCACCAAACACCCAGGTCCCGCCCATCGCCGGGTTCATGATCGCGCGCAACAAGCGCCGTTCCATGACCTTGAAAGTTTCCGACTGTGGCGTCCCTGCATCGGTTTGCGCGTGGTAGACGAACAGCCGCGGCAGATACAGCATCCCCGCCATCCAGGCGATTACGCTGATGATGTGCAGCGCCTTGGCGATGCCGAACCAGTCCATTGCGACGATCTCTCCTTAGCCCCGTACCCGCGCTACCAGGGCTTCGACATGAGCCAGCGGGGTATGCGGCAGGATGCCATGGCCAAGGTTGAAGACGAACGGCCCGCCGCTCAAAGCGTCTAGGATCCGGTCGGTCTCAGCTGCCAACGCATCGCCACCGGCCACCAGGGCGATCGGGTCCAAATTGCCCTGCACTGGTCGCTCAGCCTGCAGCGCGCAAGCCATCGCCAGCGGGATCCCGGAGTCCAGCGCCAGAGCCGTCACCCCGGTCGCCGCACCGTAGCCACGGGTCATCACACCGGCACCCCGCGCAAACCCAATGATCGGGATATCCGGATGCAACGTGGCAAGCCGCCGTACGATCGCTGCCGTCGGCTGCACCACCCATTTTTCGAATAGGCTTTCCGGTGCCGCCCCGGCCCAGCTGTCGAACAGTTTCACCACCTGGGAGCCTGCCCGGATCTGCTGATCGAGATACAGCACCGTGGCATCCACCAGGGTGTCCATCAGTACAGAGAACCCGTCCGGATCGCTGTAAGCCCATAGTTTCAGGGCGGCAAAGTCCTGGCTGCTGCCACCTTCCACCATGTACGAGGCGACCGTCCAAGGCGCGCCGGCGAAGCCTATCAACGCCGTTTCCGGCCCGAGCGCACTGCGCACCCGCGCCACCGTCTCGCAGATCGGAGCCAGCCGGGCGATGAACGTGTCGGGATCCAGAACCGGGATGCCCGATCGATCCTTGATCGGCTCGAGGATTGGGCCGCGGCCTTCCTCGAACCGCAGCGAACGGCCCAGCCCGTACGGCACCATCAGGATGTCGGAGAACAGGATGGCCGCATCGAAGCCGTAGCGTCGGATCGGCTGCAGCGTGACCTCAGCCGCCATCTCCGGCGACAGGCAGAGATCGACGAAGCTGCCGGCTCGCGCCCGCAGTTCCCGGTACTCCGGCAGATATCGACCGGCCTGGCGCATCATCCAGAGCGGCGGAGTATCCAGCGTTTCGCCGGCCAGCGCACGCAGCAGCAGAGATTGGGTCATCCGGTCAGGCTCCCTGGTTGGCCCCTATCACTAATCTATTTATTTTTTAATAGAAGGAGGGAGGTAGCAGTAGGACCCATGAAGATCGTGGATTATTTGCTATCCCCGGATCCACACACAAGTCGGCGCTGGTGACGGATGGCTCTCACCGGTTGTGGAGCGTCGGTGGATGAACCGGTTCGAGCCGTTGTAGAGTGCCCATAT
>ABHC01000017.1 GCA_000171835.1 alpha proteobacterium BAL199
AGCAGCGCCTCGCCGTCCAGGTGACCGAAGGCGCGGTCCCAGGCGGCGGCGTAGGTCGGGGCATGCGACGGGCCAACGCCCCCCGACTCGCCCGCCAAGTCGCTCGACGTATCGCGATACATGACACTCATCCCGGTTGCAGGGTCGGGCGGCTGCTCAGTAGGCCCAGGTGGCGGCGCAGACCGCGAGTTCGGCCGCGTCGGCAACCCGGACCGGCTCCGAGCGGATCACCGACTGGGAGGCGCGGGCCGGCACGGCGTAGCGCCGACGGGCCGAGATGGGCGCCTGGGCGTCGGTGGCCGGCTGATACCAGGCACTGAACGCCGTGGTCGCCGACTGCCAGCCGCCGGCCGCTCGCTCGTCGACGTCCAGGGCGTCGAACCCGCAGCGCAGCATGAAGGCGATCTGGTCGCGCAGGACGTGGCCGACCGCCCGGACTTCGCCTGTGAAGCCGTGACGTTCCCGCAGCAGGCGGGCGTAGGAGTAGGCCCGACCATCGGTGAACTTCGGGAACTCCAGCGCCACCAGATCGAGACGGTCCAGGTCGGCAGCGATCAGGCCCGGCGACTGCGCGCTGGCCAGCCGGACGCCCAGCGGTCCGACCCGGCCGACCAGCCGGTCACGGTGCTGTTGCCAGAGTTCCAGCGTAACCAGCAGCGGACCGGAGCGGTCGAGGTCGGCTTCGGTGGTGGCCGCGAACCAGGGATCCTGGACGGCGGCTCCGTTCTTAATGAGTGGCATAGAGCTTCTCCTTGAACGGCTTGATACCAATGCGTCGATAGGTGTCGATGAACGGCTCGTCCGAGCCGGTGCGCTTTTCCAGGTAGACGTCGACCACGGTCTCGACCGCGCCGACGATCTGGTCCTCGTCGAACGCCGGACCGACTATGTCGCCGATCGCGGCGTTCTGGTCGGCGGCGCCCCCGAGCGTGACCTGGTAGAACTCCTTGCCCTTCTTATCGACGCCGAGGATGCCGATGTTGGCGACGTGGTGGTGGGCGCAGGCGTTGATGCAGCCGGAGATGTTGACGGTGACGTTGCCGATCTCCTGCTCGCGCTCCAGGTCCGCGAAACGGGTGCTGATCATCTGCGCGATCGGGATCGAGCGGGCGTTCGCCAGGTTGCAGTAATCCAGACCCGGGCAGGCGATGATGTCGGACAGCTTGTGCGAGTTCGCCGTGGCCAGTCCGGCCGACGTCAGCTCCTGCCAGACCGCGAACAGGTCGCGTTGGCGCAGATCCGGCAGTAGCAGGTTCTGCTTGTAGGACACCCGGACCTCGCCGAAGCCGTAGCGATCGGCCAGGTCGGCGACCCGTTCCATCTGCTCGGCCGAGGCGTCGCCGGGAATGCCGCCATGCGGTTTCAGCGATACCGTGGCGATGGCGTAGCCCGGCTGTTTGTGAGCCTCGACGTTGCTGCGCACCCAGGCGTCGAACGCCCGGTTACCGGCCCGCTGGACATCCAGCTCGGGGCAGGTCGCGTCCAAGACTTCGTAGGCCGGCGGCGCGAAGTAGGCATGGATCCGGGCGATCTCGTCCTCCGGCAGCTTCAACTCGCTGTCGCGGATGTGCACCCATTCCTCCTCGACCAGCCGGGCAAACTCCTCGGTCCCGGTCTCGCGCACCAGGATCTTGATGCGGGCCTTGTAGATGTTGTCGCGGCGGCCGAGCTGATTGTACACGCGCAGCACGGCTTCCAGGTACGACAGCAGGTGCTCGGCTGGCAGGAACTCGCGGATCGTCACCGCCAGGATGGGAGTGCGGCCCTGGCCGCCGCCGACCAGCACCTCGAAGCCGATCTCGCCGATGTCGTTGCGGACCATGCGCAGGCCGATGTCATGGGCGGCGGTCACCGCCCTATCGCCCGGCGCGCCGGTCACCGCGACCTTGAACTTGCGCGGCAGGAACGAGAACTCCGGGTGCAGGGTCGACCATTGCCGGATGATCTCGCAGTAGACGCGAGAGTCGGCAATCTCGTCGGCGGCGACTCCGGCGGTGGCGTCCGCCGTGGTGTTGCGGATGCAGTTGCCGCTGGTCTGGATGGCGTGCATCTCGACCGCCGCCAGATCGGCCAGGATATCCGGGGTGTCACCCAGGGTCGGCCAGTTGAACTGAATGTTCTGGCGCGTGGTGAAGTGGCCGTAGCCACGGTCGTACTTCCGGGCGATGTACCCCAGTTGCCGCAACTGGCGCGACGACAGCGTGCCGTAGGGGATGGCGACCCGCAGCATGTAGGCGTGAAGCTGCAGGTACAGGCCGTTCATCAGCCGCAGCGGCTTGAACTCGTCCTCGCTCAGCTCGCCGCTGATCCGACGGGCGACCTGCTCGCGGAACTGCTCGACCCGCTGGGTCACGAAGGTCTGGTCGAATTCGTCGTAGCGGTACATGGCGGTCTCGACGGTTCCGGTCAGAGGGTGGCGGCTTGGTAGCCGAGGTCGGTGCGCACGCTGGGTCCCAGGGTGCGCAGGGTCTCGCGCTGGCCGAGCGGGACTGCGCGGCCGTCGGCGGCATCGACCTTGAAGGTGTAGGGGCCGATGACCGTGCCGGCCTTGGCGACCCGCTCGGCGATGGCGAGCAACTCGGTCTCGCGCTCCTTCGTCGTGGCGACCGCGGCGTCGGCCAGATGCTCCGACCAGCCGCCCTCGGCGGTCAGGTAGATCACGAAGCCGTCCAGCAGGCGGTTGGCGGTGATGGCAGTGTTCGGCATGACGAACAGTTCCTTCAGGATGCGACGGACAGCAGGCGCGACGCCGGCGCGGCATCGGCCAGAGCAACCACATCGCCGATGATGATCAGTGCCGGTCCGGTCAGTCGGTTGTCCCGGGCGATGCGATCGATCGTGGCGACGGTGCCGACGAAGCGGCGTTCGGTCGGCAGACTGGCGTTCTCGACAATGGCCGCAGGCGTCGATCCGGCGAGGCCGTTTGCGGTCAGGCGTCCGGCAACGGTCGTCAGCCGGCTCAGGCCCATGTAGATCGCCAGGGTCTGGTGAGAGCGTGCGGCGGCCTGCCAATCGACGTCCGGTTCGCTATCGTCGGCTCCGTGACCGGTGATGTATGTGACGGTCGACGCGAGCCCGCGGTGGCTGAGGGGGAATCCCGCAGCCGAAGCGGCGGCGGTCGCCGCGGTGATGCCGGGCACGACCTCGACCTCGATACCGTGGGCGCGCAGGTGAGCGACTTCCTCGCCGACCCGGCCGAACAGGTTCGGGTCGCCGCCCTTCAGGCGAACGACGCGCTGGCCGTCACGGGCGCGGTGCACCAGCAGGGCGTTGATCTCGGCCTGGGTCCAGCTGTCCGCGCCCTTTGCCTTGCCGACCGAAATGCGGGTTGCGTCACGCCGGGCGTGGCTCAGGACCGCGTCGCTGACCAGCCGGTCGTGGATCACCACGTCGGCCTGTTGCAGCAGGCGCAGTGCCTTCAGGGTCAGCAGGTCGGGGTCGCCCGGCCCGGCGCCGACGATGTGCACGACCCCGTTCGTCAGGTCGCGGCCCTGCGCGGCAAGTTGGGTGAGGAACTGGGGGCACTCACCGTTATCGCCGCGCAGGATCCGCGTCGCGATCGGCCCGTCGAGGACCGAATCCCAGAACCGGCGGCGCTCCGGCGCCGACGCCAGTGCGTCGTTGACGCCCTGGCGGGCACCCTCGAGCGTGCGCGCCAGCCGCCCGAGACCGGTCGGCAGGACGGCCTCGATCCAGGAGCGTACCCGCCGCGCCAGCGCCGGAGAGGCCCCGCCGGTCGACACGGCGATCAGCACCGGGTTCCGGTCGATGATTGCCGGCATGATGAAATTGGACAGCTCCGGGCGGTCGACAACGTTGGTCGGGACCAGGGCGGCCCGCGCTGCGACGGCGACGGCAACGCCGTCGGCATCTGGGACGGCGACGATGACGACGGCCCGGCCGTTGGCATCACCCGCGCTCGGCCGCCGGCGGTACACGGTCAGGCGGCCGGTCCGCGCCCAATCCAGGATCTCGGCGGCGAGGGTGGTGGCGATCACCGTGACGTCGGCGCCGGCCGCCAGCAGCAGCCGGGCCTTCGGGACGGCTGTCTCGGTGTTGCCGCCGACCAGCAGCACCGGCTGACCGGCGAGGCGCAGAAAGGCGGGGAAGCCGTTCACGACGGACGCTCCACCTGGGTCCAGGGTATGCTAGTGTCTGAAGTGAAGGATGGTCGGATCACGGCGGACTCCAGCGGTTCGTATCAACGAGCCCACGGAGCGATCCCCGTGGCGCTTTAGCAATTGGTCACGCGGCTGCAAGCTGCCCTGTCAAATCACCGCGGGTCCGTCAGGGAGGACCAAGCCCGATGCGTCGTTCGAAATACTATATGGCGAACGTATGTTCGTTGTAAAGAACATGGATCGATGAAAAGAACGAAATCTGCTGAACAGGTCGAAAATCGATGCCGCAACAGACCAAGGAACCGGGCATGGCCATCGCACCGCCGAAGTTTGGCGGCGAGATTCTGCGGGCGCGCAAGGATGCGGGGCTGAGTCTCGACGAACTGGCTCGTCGATCCGGCGTGTCGAAGTCGATCCTGTCGCAGATCGAACGCGACAGCACCAATCCGACGATCGCCACGGTGTGGCGGATCTGTGCCGCGCTTGAGCGGACGCCTGAAAGCTTTTTCCGGTCGGGAGACGAGGAACGGTCAGGCGTTGCTCTGCTGAGTTCCAACGCGACGCCGGAGATTCAGAGCGAGGATGGGCGCTGCCGGCTCCGCATTCTGGGAGCCATCGAGACCGTGGAGCGCGTGCAGTGGTATGAGTTCCTGGCCGAGGCGGGAGGCACGCTGGTGTCGTCCGCGCATGGCGCCGGCAGCGTCGAGCACCTGACGGTGATTTCGGGAACCCTGTCGGTTGTCGCCAACGGCGATATCAAGACCGCCGGTCCGGGCGAAACGCTGCGCTACGCCACGGCCCATGGCGACCATGTCATCCGCAACAACGACACCCAACCGGCCCGGGCGCTGATGGTGTGCGTCCTCTGATGACAAACGCACCGCGTCCCGGACAGGGCACGCTTGCGCAGCCTTGTCCGGGACGTCGATTGCTGGATCAGACGATCCGGTCGGTTACTTGCACTTGAACGTGACGACGGTCCGGTCGGCGGCGGTGGTCGAGTCGGTTGCGTCCGCCTTGCCCATCGGCTCGGCACCGCGCGGATCGCAATGCGACTGTGCCATCTGGGTGGCGTCGCCCATGCCGGAGACGCTGTCGTAGTACACGACGCGGATCTCGGAACCGGACATGCTGGCGATCTCGGCCGCCGGGACGCCGCCGGTGCCACCGGCACACGCAGATACCAGAAGACCCAGGGAAACGACGGCGATCATTGTTTTCATCTCTATACCCTCCTGAATGAGCCCCCAGTGTTCACCGGGTTTGCGGCTCCATCGCGGCTTGGCCGCCTTTGGAATGACAGAGTTACAACGTGCCAGCTTTGCGTCGGTTCCAAGGATAAGTGACAATAACTAAAATCCTATCACTTGATAGGCGGTTGTCAGGTACCGTCCGGCCGCAACCCGTGGCCGTGCGTGTTTCCGGCAGTGTATCGGGTTCTTGAGTGAGCGCAGTTCAGTTGCGCCAGGTCGGCACCGAGAACGTTTCGTCCAGGCGCCGCCGCGGACTGCGCATCGGCTGCTCCAACCGTTCAACTCACCAATGGGCGGGAACGCTGGTAGCTCTCCAGATCGGTGTCGCATAACGCCCGTGCGTCACCGCCGTCTCGATACCGCCCGTACCAAGCGATGGTTGCCTGGATCGTTCTGTTCAGATCCCATTGGCAGCGAACGCCGAGACGGTCTCGAGCCTGGGAACTGTCCACTGCAAGAAAGTCCGATTCATGGAATGGACTGGCCGGGCCATGCCACTGGACCGCTCCGCCGCCGTGGGCTTTCTGGGCGATTTCGACAACCCGGCGCACATTGGCGACCGCACTGGCATCGGGTCCAAAGTTCCAGGCGCCGGCAAGAGACCGGTCCTGCGACAGACGTTCCGTTAGAATCAGATACCCCGCCAGCGGCTCCAGCACATGCTGCCACGGCCGAATTGCATCCGGCATCCGCACCACCAGCGGACGATTCTGTGACCATGCTCGGATCATCTCGGGAAACAGCCGCCGGTCGGACCAGTCGCCGCCTCCGACGACATTGCCCGCCCGCACCGTGGCGATCGCGACGCCGCGTGGTTTCAGGAACGCCTCCCGATAGGCCGAGACGATCAGCTCCGCGGCCGCCTTGCTGGCTCCGTAAGCTTCGGAGCCTCCGAGCGGAGCGTCTTCGGCGAAGGTCTGTCGGTCACCCGTGTCGCGATAGACCTTGTCGGTCGTTGCCAGGACGGCGCATCGAACGGAAGGGGTTTGCCGGATCGCCTCCAGCACGTTCAGCGTCCCGGTCGTGTTGATATCGAAGGTCTCCATCGGGTGCTGGTGGGCGTGGCCGACCAATGCCTGGGCCGCCAGATGCAGGATGATCTCCGGTGCGGCCGTCCGCACCGCGGTGGCGACGGCCGCACGATCCCTCAGATCAACCAGCGCAGTCGGTGCGAGTTGATCCAGACGGGCCGCCTTGAACAGGCTGGGCTCGGTGTGCGGTGGCAGCGCGAGGCCTTGGACCTGCGCGCCAAGCCGGTGCAGCCACAGGGTCAGCCAACTGCCTTTGAAGCCGGTGCTGCCGGTGACCAGTACCCGCCGGCCTCTCCACCACGCCGGCTCGGGCAGGCTGGGCACTTCGAGGTGGACCATATGAACCTGCTCCTGATGGTGCGGAGGCGGCCCGGCGATAGGATGTTGGCCGAAATGGGCTCGTCATTGTCATTGTGCCTACCGTGCGACGCCCCGACTGTTCAACGCCGGATGTTCGATGCTCCGCGATCGGCACGGCACGTCAGCGCGTTGTCGAGGAGGAATGTATGCCAACGGTCGTGAACGACGTTCGCTCGTTCAAGATGGAGCGCGCCTGGGGTGCTCGAGACTTGGCTGAAGTCGCCGGCGCGACCATTCGGCTGCATTGGACGGATCAGCCATACAAATGGCACGTGAATGACGGAGCCGAAGTCTTCGTGGTCCTCGACGGCACGGTCGACATGCGTTACCGCGAAGGTGGGGTTGAGAAGTCGGTCAGGCTTGGCGCTGCCGATATGTTCATCGCGGAGATTGGTGACGAGCATGTTGCCCATCCGGTGGGCGAGGCACGGGTTCTGGTCGTCGAACGCAAAGGCTCAGTCTGATCAAACCAAAGTCGGGAGGGTGGCATGGCTCTGCAACTGCGGCCGAATTGCGAATACTGCGACAAGGACCTGCCACCGGATGCGACCGAGGCGCGGATCTGCAGCTATGAGTGCACGTTCTGCGCCGAGTGCGTGGACACCAAGCTGCGGAACGTCTGCCCGAATTGCGGCGGCGGTTTCACACCGCGCCCGGTCCGGCCGGCGACCGAGTGGCGCAAGGGGGTATCGGTTGCCCACCAACCGCCCTCGGACCAGCGTGTCCATCTGAAGCGAACGCCGGACGAGATCGCATCGCTTCGAGCGCGGGTATCGGACGTGCCGCCGGAACGGCGGTGAAGGATCCCGGCCGCCGTTCCCCGAGAACGATTTTGTCTGACGGCTGTCAGGATCTGGATACGTGCTCGGGTTTACCTTTGCGCTTGGTCGAGGCCAACTCCTCCAACTCCTTTTCGGTCATCGACTCGACCATCGATTTTGACGCGCCTTTCAACTCGCTTTTCTTGATCTCGCCCCGCTTGGCGGCCAGGGCCGCACCGGCGGCTTTCTGCTGGGATTTCGACTTCGCGGGCATCTCGACCTCCGGTGATGGGTGGGGATCGCCGTGCGATCTGCGCCGGTAATCCGGTCGACCTGCGAACAGTTCCCGAATTCGCACGTGTTGAAGGGCGCCGGGAAATGCAGAACGCGCCGGCTTTCACCGGCGCGTTCGCATCGCTCGAAACGGGTTGAGTCGGCTATTTGGGGCCGGCCCAGGCGTCCATCTTGTCGAGCTTCATCTGGCGCTTCTCGCCATCCGGCAGCTTCCAGTTGAAGCCGAACGCCGCACCTTCCCACGAGCCGTAGGTCGGGTTGGCGATCATGATCCATTCACGGCCCCAGCGGTCCTGGTTGGCCTTGTAGAAGGCTACGCGCTCGGCCGGGGTGCCATCGGAATCGTCGGTGAAGTCACCGAGGTTGTCGCCGATGTTCAGCAGCACCCGGTGGGTGGCGCCGACCGCCATGCGACGCGGGCTCTTGGCCGACTTCTTCCACTCTTCCTTCTCGCCGCGGACCAGCACCATCTCACCCGCGTCGTCGACCGGGTAGCCGAACTTCTTCAGGTTCTCGATGGTGGCCTTCTCCTCGACGTCCTTGCGGTTCGAGATGTAGTAGATCGCCACCCCCTTGGACTGGGCGTACTTGATGAACTCGAGCGACCCCGGGATCTGGCGGGACGTCACCGTGTTCACATACGGCGTCCAGGTCTTGGAGCTGAAGCTGTTGCCGGTCTTCACGGTCCAGGCCTGATACTCGGAGTTGTCGAGCACGGTCTCGTCGATGTCGAGGATCACCGCCGTCGGCTTGTCCTCATAGCTGTCGCCCTGCTCGCCCGGCAGCGCCGTCCATTTCTTGTCGGCCAGTGCTTCGTCCAGCCGCAGACGCGCCAACGCGTACATTGCGTAGGTGTTGGCCTTGAATTCCACCGCGTTCTGCGTCCAGTAGGTGGCGTTCAAGCCGTCGTTCTGTGGCGGTTCGTCAGCGTAGACCGTGCTGGCGGCTCCTGCAGCGGCAAGCGCAATTACGCTGGCCGCGAGCAACCCGCCCAGCGGGCGGCGGCGCGTCGTGTCGGACATGATGTGCCTCTCTCGTTCCCTGTGAACCCGATGCCTGCATTCCCGGTTCGGCCCCGTCGTTCCACGCGGTCGGCTGCCGTCGGTTGCCGCTATGTTGCAGGCGATCGGGATCGTGGGCCAAGCGCAATCGCATGGCGAGCATTTCGCGGGCCGTGAGTCCAATCGATGCAGCGCAATCAGGGTCGGACGATGGTGGCCCAGGTCTCCCGCAGCCATACCGCACAGGCGATCGACTGTTCGAACAGCGAGTAGCGGCAGCCTTCGCCGTAGTCGAGGTTGGGAATGAACTCGGTGCTGATCTGGCCGAGCAGACTGGTCGGGTCGGTGGCGTGCTTGCGCATCAACTGACGGACGACATCCTTCCACGGCTCCAGCCGGGCGGCATCCCAGTCGGCGTGGTAGTTGCCGGGACCGGGATCGGTGAACGGGTACTGGATGCCGCGCCCGGGCTTGCCGTCGGGGCCGGTGGCGGCAGTGTTGCGCGGATTGTTCGGCACCGCCGCACGGGCATGGCAGTGCCGCACCCAGCCGGCGTCGATCCAGGTGCCGCAGACATGGCCTGGTATGGCCGGGTCCAGGATCAGCGCGCCGGACTCAACGTCGTCGCGGATGCCGGAGACGTCCTGCTCCTCCGGGTGGTCGATCTTGAAGATCACGTGGCTGTGGTCGAGGGTCATCCGGTAGGGCAGGCCGCGTGCCTCGACTAGACGCGCGACAGCGGCGACCCGGCGGAAATCCTCCGACCACATGTTCACGTGGATCTCGAAGCAGGGCTGCACGCCACGCTTCTCGCCCTCCTCGAACGCGAAGGCATAGAAGTCCGCGACCTCCTGGTCGGTCGCCGGCCGGCCGTCGGCGCGGTTCACCTTGACCTGGACGTTGTGGATGGTCGAGCCGAGGCGGCGCGCTGTCTCCAGGTTCTTGACCAACAGCAGCTCGTCCTGGCCCAGGGCATAGAACCAGCCGCCGCAGCGTACCGGTATCCCGTACTTCTCGCTGGCTCGCGCGAAGTCGTCGATCTGGTCCGGGTCGGGGGTCTTGTCGACATAGTCGAACACCCCGGCGTCGCGGACCATTGCGAAGCGGGTGTCGACGTCGGGCATCGGGTCGGCGTGGGTGTGCTTGATGCCGTTGGTCTGGATGCCGATCGGCAGGGCCTTGGCGGTGGGCACCGCGGTCAGCCCATCATCGCGAACGCGCTGCGCGCACCGCCGGATTTCTGGGTCTTGAAGATCGAGCCGGCGTCCGGGGCCGGCGGCAGCGGGACGCGGACCGGATTGGCCTCGACCCGAGGCTGGGTGGTCGGCTGGCCGCAGATCATCCGGGTGTGCAGGTCTTCCCACAGCTCGCGCTGCGGCAGGCGCTGGTAGTATGAGGCACCGCCGACCAGCGGCCAGGCGTCGGCTGCCAAGCATTCATAGAACAGGATCAACCGGTTGCGGTCACTCATGTTCGGAGCCGAGCCATGCAGGGTGCGCACGTGGTGGACGGTCATCGATCCGGCCTTGCCGGTCAGGGTGACGATCTTGTCCTTGTGGAAATCAGGGTCGCTCGGATCGACGGCTCCGCAGAACACGCCGTCGGCGTTGGTGTGCGCCAGCACCGGGCCCTTGTGCGAGCCGGGGATGACCTGCAACGGGCCGTTGGCCTCGTCTACGTCGCCGAGCATCAGTCCGACCGCCAGCAGGTCGTCGTTGGTGTGCGGGTAGAATGCCCAGTCCTGGTGCCACTCGACCGCCGCTCCGCCGCCCGGCGCCTTGGTGTTCAACTTGGCGGTGCTGAGTGCCACGTTCGGGCCGAGCAAGGTCTTCAGCACCGTGGTGATGCGGCTGTTCACCAGGGTTTCCTGGTACACTGGGTGCTGCTTGTGCGGCAGCTTGATTCGGGTCAGGCGCGGATTGGCCGCCGAGTGCCCGTCGTCCAGGTCGTAGATGTCGTTGCTCTCGGTTATGGCGCGCGACTTCTCGATCAGGTCGTGGGTCACCCGCTGCAGCGCGTCGAGCTGTGCTGGGGTGACCGCGTTCTCGACCATCAGGTAGCCGTTCTCGCGGTAGAACGCGACGTCGTCGGTGCTGAGCATGGGAGCGTCTCCTCGTGGTCACCGGCCATCACCGCATGTCGGCGTGCCGTCCGGCTTCTCCATCTGACGGGAGTATGTTATCGATAACATTGTTGAGTCAATGCGGAATGGTATCGATGTCATTCTGCCGAGTTCTGGAGATCCGTTCGTGACCGACGCTCTGCTTGCGCCGCGGAAGTGGGTGACCATGCAGGACGTCGCCCTGGCGGCCGGCGTGTCCACGATCACTGTGTCCCGTGTGTTGCGCACGCCAGAGAAAGTCAAAGTGGCGACCCGCGAGCGGGTGGCGGCGGCGGTTCGCGACCTCGGCTACGTCCCTGACCAGGTGGCGGGCAGCCTGTCTTCACGGGAAAGCCGGCTGGTAGCCGCCCTGGTCTCGACCCTGGCCGGCTCGGTGTTCGCCTCGACCGTCGATGGCTTGGCGCAGAGTCTGCGCGATGAAGGCCATCAGTTGATGCTCGGGACTACCGAGTACTCCAGCGCCAGCGAACAGGCGCTGATCGCCACTGCGCTGAGCCGGCGGCCCGACGGCATGGTGCTGACCAGCGGCGAGCACACCCCGGCGGCTCGCGCCATGCTGGCCGGCTCAGGTGTTCCGGTTGTTGAAGTCTGGGAACTGCCGGACGACCCGATCGACATGGCGGTCGGCTTCTCCAACATCGAGGCCGGGCGGGCGATTACCGAGGCGCTGTACCAGATTGGACACCGACGGATCGGTTTCGTCGGTGGCGGCATCCGGCGCGATGGCCAGTCGAGCGAGGGCGACCGGCGCGGCCGGCTGCGCCGCGAGGGCTATGAGGCGGTGCTCGCGGCCCACGGGCTGGGCGAGCCGCGGGTTGTGCCAAACCCCACTGACGGCTCGATGGTGGAGCGTGGAGCGCGCGACCTAGCCGCGTTGCTGGAGCGCTGGCCTGACACCGACGCGGTGTTCTGCTCCAGTGACTCGGTCGCGCTGGGCGCCCTCAGCGAGGCGCGCAGGCGTGGAATCGACGTGCCGGGAACCCTGGCGGTTGCCGGCTTTGGCGATTTCGAGATGGCCGGTGAGTCCGGTCTCGGCCTGACCACGGTGCGCATTCCCGGCTACGCGATCGGTGCCGAGGCGGGCCGCCTGCTGCTGGCCCGCAAGCGTGGCGAGGCCACGGGGCCGCGCATTCTCGACCTGGGTTTCGAGGTCGTGCGGCGTGCGACGGCGTGAGCAGTTCAACGAACAAGGCTTGGACTCACCGTACCCCCTTGAACGGTATCTGAAACGCCGGTCAACTATGAAGCGTGGAAGCTGCCGGTCGGAGAAGGGCTATGGCACGAAAGCTATCGGCCAACTTCAGCCTCGAAGAATTGTGCAAGAGCCAGACGGCCGTCCGGCTGGGCATCGACAACCTGCCACGGGAGCCCGAGGGCGCTGCAATCGTCGCCAATCTGACTCGGGTGTGCGAGCGAATCCTGCAGCCGGTCCGAGAGCATTTCGGTGTGCCGTTTGCGCCGTCAAGCGGCTACCGATGCCTGGTGCTCAACACCGCGATCGGCTCGAAGAGCACGTCGCAGCACGTCAAGGGCGAGGCCGTGGACTTTGAGGTTCCCGGCGTGACCAACGCGCAACTCGCCGCCTGGATCCGGGACAACCTGGACTATGACCAACTGATCCTGGAGTTCTACGAATCTCATGACCCGACGAGCGGATGGGTCCACTGCTCGATCACGGGTGGTCCGAACCGGAAGCAGCTTCTGACGATCAACAGGCAGGGGACCACGTCCGGCCTGCTGGTCTGAACCGGCGGCGGTGTCAGTCGGGCGCCGCTGGCCGCGTCCCGGTCGCCAGGACGAACAAGGCGATCCCCGCCGCGGCTGCACCGCAACTGGCGATGGTTCCGCCGACCCCCAGAACACCGAACAACCAGGGACCGGCGGCGGTCGCCATCATCGCCGCGCCGATCACCATGGCTTGCCGCAACCGCAGAACGGCACCGAACGCATCACTGGTCAGGCGGCTGCCGAAGAATGTCAGCATCTGGACACCGGCCAACGCACCGCCCAGACCCGTGATGAACGCCAACAGCACCATGACTGGTAAGGCCGCTGACGCTTCCAGAAACAGCAACGGCACGGGCAGCAGCATCAAACCCAGGCCGATCACCGCATAGCCGGTGAACAGCATTCGCCAGGGATTGCGCAGCTTCCAGGTGATCACGACCGCGTTGCCGATTAACTCACCCGCCGCTGAGCCGCCGAACAGCAGGGCGACCGAGGCAAGGCCTCCCGCGCTGAAGCCGACCTCTTGCGAGAACAGCACCGGAATTCCGACGGTGAAACCCAGCGACATTCCGGCGCTCCGCGCGCTGGTGGCCGAGAGGATCCACCACGCGCCGGGACAGCGGCAGGCGGCTGAGACACCGAAGCCGAGCCGGGCAAGCAGCGTGCGCGGGTTTGCGTTGCGCGGTGCCCGGTCGATGAGGTGCCGGCCGACCATGGCGACGGCCCCGGCCGACGCCAGGAAACTGATGGCGTTGGCGGTCAGCAGATGGACCGCCGGGCCGATCGCCAGCCACCCGGCGGCGATGAACGGACCGACGACCTGAGCCGATCGGCTCGACGCATCGAACAAGCCGTTGGCGGCGCGCAGGCGTTCCGGCTGGGGCACCAGCAACGGCACACCCGATATGAGGGCGGGGGTCGTCAGCGCCGCAAACGCCGCCAGCACGACCGATGCCGTCACCAGCAGGGGCAGGGTAAGGCCGAACGTCAGGGCGGCCACTACCGCCAGGGCGCAGACCGCTGCGCTCATCACATTCAACCAGATGATCAGGACTGGCCGCGGCACCAGATCGGCAACCGCGCCGCCGCCCAGGCTCACCGCCAGTGTCGCCGCGGACTGCGCGGCGATCAGGAGCGACGCGTCCCCGCCGGCAAGGCCGACGGCGATCCAGACAGCGCCGACCCGGTACAACTCGGTCCCGATGGCGGACAGCGCCAGGCCGCTCCACAGGATACGCACGTTACGGTCGTGCAGGAGGGCGACAAACGGGTGCGTCATGGTATCGGCTTTGCGCTACTGAAGGCTCGATGCCTGAATGGCAGGTCGACGATGGTCCATGGCGCGGCCATCGCTCTGCAAGCATTCGGTGCGTGCGGCGCACGATCCGTTGCGCAGTCGGCGCAAGTCTCTTGCCGGTATGAGTTTTTGGTGTGGTCTCTGTCGACTGCAACTCTCGGAACCAGTCCGGGTCGAGACCGGCTGCGGGTATTTGCTATGCCCGACTCGGCGGCGTAGCTGGATCGAACCGAATGTCGCGCCTACCACGACGGACATTCGCAGCACTCGAATGGCGATGCCTTGGACGGCTCCGGTATATCGGCGTACAGTGAATGTCCTCTGTCGGGTCGCAGTTCCTGCGTGACCGGCGCCGGTATCGACGTCTTGCCACGGCCTTCTGCGGCCCCTCGAACAACAGTTCGGGAGACGCGACGATGGCTGTCGAGCATCAAATTCGAAATCCGCTGGAGTGGGGCGTTGATCAGGTCAGACTGATTCAGTCGGCCCTGGGGCTGACCGGACGGGCGTTGGACGGCGCCGAGGCCGATCGATACACCGCCCTGCCGCTGGTCCGGCGCATAGAGGTTGCCGACCTGCGCATGGTCCTGGTCAAGGGCTTGGCGGATTTTTCCGCCGCGCGGACCGACGTGCTGTTCCTCTGCCTGATCTATCCGGTCGTCGGCCTGTTCCTGATGTACATGGCGTTCGGATACGAAATGCTGCCGCTGCTGTTCCCGATGGCATCCGGGTTCGTCCTGATCGGACCGGTGGCGGCTGTTGGCCTCTACGAAATGAGCCGCCGGCGCGAGAAGGGACAGGAGGTGACCTGGGCGGACGCGTTCGGCGTGCTCCGTTCGCCGGCGTTCGGTGCGATCGTGGTGCTGGGCCTGCTGCTGCTGGCGATCTTCCTGAGTTGGCTGGTGATGGCCTATGCGATCTATTTCGGCACGCTCGGACCCGAGCCGCCGACCTCTGCCGGCGCCTTCGTTCGCGCTGTTCTGACCACCCCGGCCGGCTGGGCGATGATCATCGCCGGCATCGGTGTGGGCTTCCTGTTCGCGGTCCTGGTGCTGACGATCAGTGTGGTGTCGTTCCCGTTGCTGCTCGACCGCGACGTCGGCCTGTACCCGGCGATCGGCACGTCGATCCGCGCCGTGATGGCGAACCCACGCCCGATGGCCGCCTGGGGATTGATCGTCGCTGGCGGTCTGGTGCTTGGGTCGATTCCGCTGTTCATCGGCTTGGCGATCGCCATGCCGGTGCTCGGCCACGCCACCTGGCATCTGTACCGCAAGCTGGTGCCACGCTGATGCCTACCGCCGCTGTACCGTGGCGGCCCGTTCGATGAGAGGGCGCCAGTCCGGGTCGACCGGCAGCCGGAAGGTGTCGCTCAGGGCAGTCTCGATGCCGGACGCATCGAGGAATCGCCTCTCGGACCGTCCATCGGTGTGGCGAACCGTGAATCGGTTGTCCAACAAGGTATACCGGGCATCGGCTGTGGTCCGCGCGACAATGAGATTGCGGGTGAAGTGCGAATCCGGATGCGTCGAGGTGTGCCAGTTGGCGACCTCGCAGTCCGACGGATGAAGCGGTTCGCGCGAGACTGTGTACATCGGCAGCCAGACGCCGTCCCGCCGGGCCTGAACCATCAACTCGTGTCCGAACGGGAACACCCGGAACGTCTCGTGCGCGGTCGGCTGCGGTTCGGCGGTGTCGAGCCGCAACGGCGCTGGCGGCACGCTGCTGCCGAATCCAACATCGACCAACCACGGCCGGCCGTCGAGATGGACCTCCAGCAGCATGTGAGTGCGCGCCGATGGTGGACGGTCTGCCGGCACGCTCCAGCGAACCCGCGCGGAGATCGGTTTCACCTGGAAGCCGACGGTGACCAGAACCCGTTGGAACAGTCCGTTGTGCTCAAAGCAGTACCCGCCGCGGCCGGCGCCGATCAACTTGGCGTCGACGGCGCTGGGGGCGACATTGATCCCCCGGCCCAGCAGCACGTCGATCGCCTCGAACGCGATTGCGTCCAGGTGGTGTCGGTGCAGCGCCTGGAGCGTTGCAAGGTCGGGCGTGCGTGGGCCGTCGTAGCCGATGCGGGCGAGGTAAGCATCCAAGTCCACCTTTGCCTCGGTATCCTGTCCGGAGAGACGGTCGAGGATCTGGTGGACCGCGACCGGTGCATAGGCGTCGACCAGATGGATCGCCGGATGGCGGCCGGTGAAGGATGCCTTCACCCGGGCGCGGGTCACGTCATCTACCCTGCCGCCGATCGCCAACAGGTCGAAATCGAGCGCGTCGAATTCCGCTGCGATGCGGTCCGGGTCGGTCGAGCCTGAAACCTGGATGCCAAGCTCGGCCAGGTCCTGCATCACGGTGTCGAGCACGATCCTGCTGATCCCCAACACCAGCACGCGGGCGCCGGCCGGGCTCACGCCACCGCCTCCGAATAGGGCTGGGCATCGCGTCCCTTCTGAAGTGCGTCGGTCCACCAGGACAGGCGCGCCAGCATCAGCTTGAACGCGTGGACGGCGCCCGCGGGGTCGCGCAACGTGCCCACACCGTCGAACTGGTTCCAGGCGTTGGCGAAAGCCACGCCGTCGCGCAGTCCGACGGCGTGCAACTCGGTGAAAACGTTCCGCAGGTGCTCGACCGCTCGAATACCGCCCGACGCGCCGCCATAGGAGACGAACGCTACGGGTTTTGCCTGCCACTCGGCCTTGGCGGCGTCGATCAGCGCCTTCAGGGCGGCCGGGAAGGAGTGGTTGTACTCTGGCGTGACGACCACAAACGCCTGGGCGCGGTCGAGGCGGGCGAGCAGAGCCGACCGCGCAACCGGGTCGCCGGCGATGGCCTTGGCAATCTCAGCATCGGCCGGGTCGATGACGTCCAGGGCGAAGCCGCCGTGGGTTTCGATCTGGGCCGCGGCCCACGCGGCGACGATGTCGCACAGACGTTCCTCGCGGACGCTGCCGTAGATCAGGGTGATGTCGATGGTGGGGGACATTCGAGCGTGCTCCTGGATTGCGTCTTCCATGAGCACAGCCATATGGAACCTCAACTATAGTTGAGGTCAAGGGCGTGGCAAAAATTTCTCCCGATGCGATTTCCAGGATGCTGACGGTCGGCGAGGTGGCGCGACGCAGCGGCATCGCCGTTTCGGCTGTGCACTTCTACGAGGCCAAGCAACTCATCCAAAGCCGCCGCACCGAGGGTAACCAGCGACGCTACCCGCGCGAGGTGCTGCGCCGGGTCGCGGTCATCAAGGTCGCACAGCGGGTCGGCATTCCGTTGGCAGAGGTTCGCGACGCCTTGGGCGGATTGCCTGCGGGACGCACGCCGACCGCCGAGGACTGGCAGGCCCTGTCCAGCCGCTGGCGGTCAACGCTGGATGCACGCATCGACAAGCTGGTTCGGCTGCGCGACCAGTTGGATGGCTGCATCGGATGCGGTTGCCTGTCGGTCCGCGACTGCCCGCTGCGAAACCCCTGGGACCAGTTGTCGGAACAGGGGACGGGGCCGCGCCTGTTGGATCCGGACTGACCGCGAAGCCTTGGCGTCCTGGATGCGCGCTCCTAAGATGCCGGCACCTGAACGATCCACCCGATCCGGAGATTTCCGATGACCGACGCGGCCGCCACCCGCGAGAACGAACCCCGCATAGACGCCGAGGAAATCCTCGACGGAATCCTCGACTGGGTGGAGGTCGAGACCCCGACCTATCACGGTGCCGAGGTCAACAAGCTGGCCGAGAAGGTGCGGGCGCTGTGGGCCGATGTCGGGTGCTCGGCCCAGCGGATTCCGGGGCGTGACGGATTCGGCGATCACGTGCTGGTCCGTTCGCCGGACTGGAAGGAAGGGGAGCCGTCCCTGCTGGTGCTGTCGCACATGGACACGGTTCATCCGATGGGCACCAAGGAGGGTCCGAACCCGATCCGGCGCGAGGGTGACTCGGTGTTCGGCCCGGGGATCTACGACATGAAGGCTGGCGCCTACCTGCCGTACTACGCGTGGCGCCACCTCAAGCGGCTCGGTCGCGCTCATGGCATGCCGGTGACTTGGCTGTATGTCTCCGAGGAGGAGGTCGGCAGCCCGACCAGCCGGGAGGTGATCGAGCGCGAGGCGAAGAAGGCCAAGTACGTGCTGGTGACCGAACCGGCGCGCGACGGTGGCAAGATCGTTACCGCGCGCAAGGGAGTCGGCCGCTTCGAGCTGACTGTGACCGGCCGGCCGGCGCATGCCGGTGCCCAGCATCAGGACGGCCGCAGCGCGGTCAAGGAGTTGGCGCACCACATCCTGGAGATCGAGGGCTACACCGACTACGATCGCGGCGTGACCACCAATGTCGGGCTGGTGCAGGCAGGAACGGGCGTAAACGTGGTGCCGCGCGACGCTACCGCCGAGATCGATCTGCGGGTGATCACCGCCGCCGACGGCGAAGAACTGACCGCGAAGATCCTGAACCGGGTGGCGCGTGATCCCGATGTTACCGTGGTCGCGACCGGCGGCATGAACCGCCCGCCCTACGAGCGTTCGGCGGAGATCGAATCGCTGTTCGATCAGGCGAAGACGTTGGCTGCCAAGGGGGGGCTGGACCTGGTGTCGACGCCCCTGACCGGCGGCGGCTCCGACGGTAACTTCACCGCGGCCCTCGGCGTGCCGACGCTCGACGGTCTCGGCGCCGACGGCAAGGGGGCGCACACACTGCATGAGCAGATCTACGTGTCGTCCCTGGAGCCACGGGCCCGCATGTGGGTCGAACTGCTGGCGGGGCTGAAATGACGGTCGCTTTCGCGCCGCGCGGCAGCCATGTCGAGGTCGAGGAGGGGCTGGAGCTTGCTCCGAAATTCGATGCCGACGGGCTGATCCCGGCGATCGCCACCGACGCCACCGACGGCACGGTGCTGATGATGGCGTGGATGAACGCCGCCGCGCTGAGTGCCACCATCGAGACCGGCGAGGCCCACTACTGGTCGCGGTCGCGCCGGGAGATGTGGCGCAAAGGCGGTACCAGCGGCCACGTCCAACGGGTGCGCGAGGTGCGGCTGGACTGCGATCAGGACGCGGTTCTGTTGCTGGTCGATCAGGAAGGGCCGGGGGCCTGTCATGTCGGCTACCGCGCCTGCTTCTTCCGTAGGGTGGTGCCGGATGGATCCGGTGGGGTGCGGCTGGAGACCGTGGAGCCGAGAGCTTATAACCCTGGGACTGTCTATGAGGGCGGGTCGTGACCGGCAAGGTCGAATTGCTGCTGCCGGCGGTGGCGCGCTCGGCCGCCGTGACCGAGACGCCGCTCGGCCGGCTCACGGTTCCGTCGCGGGCAGTACCGGAGCGCCGGGTGATGGTTGATCCGCAGGAATTGGTGGACCTGCGCAACGCGGCACGGTCGGCGGCGGACCGGGCACACGCGCCGTATTCCAAGTTCACCGTCGGCGCGGCCCTGATCATGGCCGATGATCCGGAGCGGCGGGTGTTCACTGGCGCCAACGTCGAGAACGCGACCTACGGCGCCACCATCTGCGCGGAGCGCACCGTCATTGCCCAGGCTGCGGCGGCAGGGTTCCGCAGGATTGCGATCCTGGCCGTGTCCTGTACGAAGGCGCTGCACGCCCGGCTGGCCGACCGGTCGCCTTGCGGGATCTGTCGGCAGACCATCGCGGAGTTCTCAACCGACGTTCCGCCGAGTCTGGTGCTGATCGATTCGGGGGACGACGACGTGCTCGGCGATGTCCTCGATCTCGACCGGTTGCTGCCGTACGCGTTCCGAATTGCGCCGTAGGGAGCCCGACCGGCTGGATCAAGCCGGGGCCGCCGGCCAGCCGGCGGTCTGGCGCAATGCCTCGGCCAGTACCATGCCTGCCGTTACCGCGACGTTCAGCGACCGGGCGCCCGGTACCATCGGTACGCGCACGGCGAGGTCGGCGGCCGTGTGCAGAGCGTCGGGCACACCGGCGCTCTCCCGACCGAGAACCAGATGATCGTCATTCTCGAACCGCGCGTCCGGCAGCGGCGTAGCGCCACGGGTGGTCAGCAGCGCCAGGCGTCCCGGTGATCGCGCCGCCAGGAAGGCTTCCCACGAGGAGTGGCGGGCGACCGTGGCGAACTCGAGATAATCCATGCCGGCTCGGCGCAATCGCGGTTCGGACCACACGAAGCCGCAGGGCTCGATGATGTCGACACCCACACCGACGCAGGCCGCCAGACGCAGGATGGTTCCGGCGTTCTGCGGGATGTCGGGCTGGAACAGCACAAGGCGCATGCATGGCTAATAACCGCGGCGCGACGCTTTGCAAACCATTGAGCCGTGGGGTATAGCGAAGCGGCACGGGGCGGGTAGGTCGGCCGGATTGCGACAGCGCGTCGCGTTGGACCGGACGCCGGTTCCGTATAGTGAGTTGAGTCTGGGGTCGTCCGGGGGCGACCGTGTGAGGGTTGGAGGACCATGGCTGACACCCATCAGGGCGAAACCCGCCGCGATTTCCTGTACATCGCGACGGCTGCCGTCGGCGCTGTCGGGGCGGCGAGCGCGGTTTGGCCGTTTGTCGATCAGATGAATCCGGCTGCCGACGTGCTGGCGCTCGCATCGATCGAGTTCGATACCGCGACCGTGACCGAGGGTATGGCGGTTACCGTGAAATGGCGCGGCAAGCCGGTCTTCGTACGGCACCGCACGCCGGACGAGATCGAGAAGGCGCGCGCAGTGCCATTGGCCGATCTGCCGGATCCGGCAGCCGACGCCACGCGCGCGCTGAAGCCCGAGCAGCTGATCGTGGTCGGCGTGTGCACCCATCTGGGTTGCGTGCCGCTGGGCCAGAAGCCGTCGGACCCGCGCGGCGACTACGGCGGCTGGTTCTGCCCGTGCCACGGCTCGCACTACGACACGGCCGGCCGGATCCGCAAGGGCCCGGCGCCGAAGAACCTGGTGGTGCCGGATTACCAGTACGTTTCCGACACCGTCGTCCGAATCGGCTGAGGGAGGGCGACACACCATGGCCGCGAAATTCGAGAATTCGATCGTGCGCTGGATCGACCACCGGCTGCCGATCTTCACCTTCATGCACCACGAGCTGCATGAGTATCCGACGCCGAAGAACCTGAATTACTGGTGGAATTTCGGTTCGCTCGCCGGCATCGCGCTGGTCATCATGCTGATCAGCGGCATCACGCTGGCGATGCACTACACCCCGCACGTGGACTACGCCTTCGACTCCGTCGAGCGCATCATGCGCGACGTGAACTACGGCTGGCTGATCCGCTACATCCACATGAACGGAGCCAGCTTCTTCTTCATCGTCGTCTACATCCACATCTTCCGCGGCCTGTACTTCGGTTCCTACAAGGCGCCGCGCGAACTGCTGTGGATGCTGGGCGTGGTCATCATGCTGCTGATGATGGCGACCGCCTTCATGGGCTACGTGCTGCCGTGGGGCCAGATGAGCTTCTGGGGCGCGACGGTGATCACCAACCTGTTCTCGGCGATCCCGGTGGTCGGTGAGAGCATCGTGACCTGGCTGTGGGGCGGCTTTGCGGTCGACAACCCGACGCTGAACCGGTTCTTCTCGCTGCACTACCTGCTGCCGTTCGTGATCATCGGCGTCGTGGTCTTGCACCTGGTGGCGTTGCACCGCTTCGGGTCGAACAACCCGCTGGGCGTCGACATCAAGAGCGCCAAGGACCAGATCCCGTTCCATCCGTACTACACGGTGAAGGACGCGTTCGGCCTGGGCGTGTTTCTGATCGTGTTCTCGGCGGTGGTGTTCTTCGCACCGAACTTCTTCGGCGAGCCGGACAACTACATCCCGGCGAACCCGCTGGTCACGCCGGCGCACATCGTGCCGGAATGGTACTTCCTGCCGTTTTACGCGATCCTCCGCTCGATCCCCGACAAGCTCGGTGGCGTGTTGTTCATGTTCGGCTCGATCGCCGTGCTGTTCATCCTGCCCTGGCTTGATCGTTCCCCGGTGCGCAGCGGCCAGTTCCGGCCGATCTTCAAGATCTTCTTCTGGATCCTGGTGGTCGACGTGGTGGCGCTGACCTACTTCGGCGGCAAGCCGGCCGAAGGCTGGTACGTGATCGGCTCGCGGTTCGCGACGGCGTACTACTTCATCCACTTCCTGCTCGTCCTGCCGCTGCTCTCGATCTTCGAGACCCCGCGGCAGCTGCCGAAATCGATCAGTGAGCCGGTGCTCGGCGGGGGTGCAGGTTTAGCCGGCGCCGCTACGGCGCCGCGGGAGAACGACCGATGATCGCGCGTATCAAGACATTGGCGGCGACCGCACTGGTCGCTTCCGCCCTGGCTGGCCCGGCGCTGGCTGCGGGGGAGGTCGAGATACCGAAGCAGGACTGGTCGTTCAGCGGTGTGTTCGGAACCTTCGACCGGGCGTCGCTGCAGCGCGGCTTCCAAGTCTACCAGAACGTCTGCGCGAGCTGCCACGCGCTCAAGCACGTCGCTTACCGGAACCTCGTCCAACTCGGCTACAACGAGGACGAGATCAAGGCGATCGCGGCCGAGAAGGAAGTCCGCGACGGTCCGAACGACGAGGGCGAGATGTTCAACCGCCCGGCCAAGCCGTCGGACCGGTTTGTCAGCCCGTTCGCGAATGACGAGGCGGCGCGTGCTTCCAACGGTGGCGCACTTCCGCCGGACTTGTCGTTGATCGTTGACGCTCGGGTTGGTGGAGCGAACTACCTGTACGCCGTGCTGACCGGCTACAAGGACGCACCGGCTGACGTGAAGATCCCGGACGGTATGTATTACAATGCCAGTTTCACCGGATCGCAGATTGCCATGCCGCCCCCGCTGTTTCCGGATGGCGTGACCTATGGCGACAACACGCCGGCGACGATTGCCCAGCAGGCCAAGGACGTTTCCACGTTCCTGGCTTGGGCGTCGGAGCCCAATCTTGAGCAAAGCAAGCGGACCGGGGTGATGGTGATCCTGTTCCTGCTGGTGTTCACCGGCCTGCTGTACGCGACCAAGCGGAAGATCTGGGCCAGCGTGCACTAAGCGGTACGATCCCGAACGGGTTGAATGGGCCGGAGGAAATTTCTCCGGCCCATTTTCGTTTCGAGCCGGGAACCGGTGTGTGGGAGCGGCGTTTCCAATTTGGTTAACGCTCAAAGACGGTGTTCCCAATGCCCCATGTCGTGACCCCTGTGACCACCCGTACCGCGTGGGTCGCCAGCGCTTCCCTGTTGGCGCTCGGCAGCCTGATCCTGGCGTTCGGGATCGGCTGGGCCGCCGTCGAGGCGGTATCGATCATCAAGCTCGGATACGGTCTGCACGCGCCCGAATACGGCCGCTCGATCGTTGGTGCCGCATGCGTCGTCATCGTCGGCGGACTGTTGGTCTATGCGTTGCTGCAACATCTCGAATCCGATGAGCGAACCATCGTCCAGATCGATTTCGATCGGCCGATCGTCGGATTCCATGGCAAGCGGCTCAGTGCTGACCGCTGGCGGGTCGAGGCGCAGATTTCCGTCCTGGCCCGACGGGCGCTCACCCCGGTGGTCCACGACCGGGCCGATGAGATCGCACACGCCGCCGCCGAGGCGTTGGCCATGCTGGGACCGCGTGCCGCCCACCGACCGGACCGGACCCGAGCTGAGGAGGCCTTGACGGTCATGATCAACCGCACGCTGCGCAATCGGGTAGTCCAGGCCATCCGCATTCGCCACATCGATCTGACGCCTGCTCTCTGACCTTGTCGGCCAGCGCGTTTGCCGACGGATTGGTCTCTCGCCCTTTCGCTGCCCTGTCGCCCCGCGCTATAGGTGATGGCACGGGAATCGGGCGGACAGTGGAGAGACCGGGACGATGGCGAATGAAACGCGGGACGCGCTGCTCGGCGTGATCGGTGGTAGCGGCGTGTACCAGATCGATGGACTGGAAAACACCCGCTGGGAAACCGTGCCGTCGTCGTTCGGTGAACCCTCGGACCAGTTGCTGTTCGGCGATCTGGACGGCCAGTCACTGGTGTTTCTGCCGCGCCACGGCCGCGGCCACCGCTACAGTCCGACCGATATCAACTACCGTGCCAACATCGACGCGATGAAGCGCGCCGGAGTGACCGACATCATTTCGGTCTCGGCCGTCGGCTCCCTGAAGCATGAGTATGCGCCCGGGCACTTCGTGCTGATCGACCAGTTCATTGACCGGACGTTCGCCCGTGAGAAGAGCTTCTTCAGCAAGGGCTGCGTTGCCCATGTCTCAATGGCGCACCCGATCAGCACCCGGCTGGTCGACGCGCTTGACGAGGCTTGCAAGGAACTCGATCTGCCGCACAGCCGGGGCGGCACCTACATGACGATGGAGGGTCCGCAGTTCTCGACCTTGGCCGAGTCCAATCTGTATCGGTCGTGGGGCTGTGACGTGATCGGCATGACCAACATGCCCGAGGCAAAGCTGGCCCGCGAGGCGGAGATCCCCTATGCGACCGTCGCCATGGTCACCGACTACGATTGCTGGCACCCGGACCACGATCACGTCACGGTGGAAGTGGTGGTGCGGGTGTTGTTGTCGAACGCCGACAAGGCCCGTGCGCTGATCAAGGCGGCGGCACCGAAGCTGCGTCGCCGCCCGATGATTGACGAGCAGGGCGGCGACCGAGCGCTGGACCATGCCATGATCACCCATGCCGAGGCTCGCGATCCCGAGGTGGTGGCACGCCTCGACGCGATCGCCGGCCGGGTTCTCGGCGGATAGGAGCGAACGCGGTGCGCGGACGGGGACGCGGCGGGATCGGCGGTCTGGAGGGCCTGTACAAGAAGGTCACGGCCGACCGGCCGCACGATGCCCGCACGCTCAACGTCAGATCCGTGCTGGCGCTGGAGAACGGTCGAGCAGCGGAAGCGGCGGAACTGATCGGCCGCGCGATCGTGCTGGAGCCGGCGGAACGGACCTACCTGTTCCACATGGCCAAGGTGTGCGCCCGCGGCGGATGGTGGCACGAGGCGACGGACGCGTTGCGCCGAGCGATCTATGTCGACCCGCACGATGCCGAGAGTTGGTATGGCCTGGGCGCCGCATTCCATGAACTGGGCGAACCCTACCAGGCGGTCGTGTGCTGGCAGCAGTGCCTGTACCTCGAGCCCGGCCATTCCGGCGCCATGGAGGCGCTGGCCCGGGCCGGAGGCTGACCGCCTCAGCGGTCGATGCGCGTCAGACTCGGCCAGTCCAGCGCCACGTGATCCGGCAGTTGCAGCGACGACCAGATGTCCATCGGCGCCCCGTTGCCGCCCTCGGCGGTCAGCAGGGTTATGACCGTACCGTGTGAGACGATCAACTCGTCGTCGGCAGTCTCTTGCATGATGGCTTCGATGGCCGAGCGGAAGCGGACGCGCGCTGCGTCGGCGCTTTCGGTGCCGAAGACCACTTCATCCGGCTGGGCGAAGAACCGGCGGACGTTGTCAGTGAACGCCCGTGCACCGCTGGTTTGTTGCGCCACAAGACGGTGATGCTCCTCCAGACCGTCACGGATCTCTAATGGCAAGTCGAGGACCTGCGCGATGAGTCTGCCCGTATCGCGTGCCTTGGCTTCCGGGCTGGCGACGACCCGGTGCAACCCGCAATCTTGAAAGCGTTCGGTGAAGCTTTCGATCCGGGCTGGGGAGTCCGGCGCGAGCCGCCATTCGTGGGACGGCACGCTGAAATCGACGGAAACTTGGCCGTGCCTGACGAGGTGAAGGACGCGCATGCCGACGATCTAGCGCAGTGGTAGAAGCTGCGCAACGCGATGGTGTGGCCCGGAACCGAGTGCACCGACCGGCGGTTGACGAGTGCCGGCGTTTGACCGACCCAACCGGCATCCCTACCTTTGCGAAGACGTCCATCTGAACGGAGCATCAGAGCTTGTGAGCACCCTCGACCTCGGACTGATCGGCAATTGCTGCTTCGGCGCTCTCGTCGACCCGTACGCACGTATCGTGTGGTGCTGCCTGCCGCGTTTCGACGGCGAACCGGTCTTCGATGCGCTGCTGCGCGGGGATCAAGATGAGGCCGTCGCGGCGGGCGGGTCGTTCGCCATCGAACTGGGTGGCGCGGTGAAGGCCGAGCAGCGCTACGTTCCCAACACGCCGGTCCTGGTCACCAGGATCACCGCCGACGACGGTGCGGCGATCGAAATCACCGATTTCGCGCCTCGCTTCAAACGCCACGACCGGATGTTCCGGCCAACCACCATCGTTCGGCACGTGCGGCCGGTCGCGGGCTTGCCGCGCATCCGGATCCGGATTTCCCCGTCGTTCGGCTGGGGAAGTGCCGAGCCGCAGGTGACACGCGGCTCCAACCACATCCGCTGGGTCGGGCCGTCGCAGACCGTACGGCTCACGACCGATGCGGTGCCATCCTATATCCTGGACCAGACCTGGTTCCTGCTGGACGCGCCGGTGTCGATGCTACTGGGGGCCGATGAGAGCCTGACCGACTCGATCCCGGAGACTGCGCGTGTGTTTTTTGACGACACGGTGCGGTATTGGCGGGATTGGACCCGATCGTTGAACATCCCGTTCGAGTGGCAGGACGAGGTGATCCGCTCAGCCATCACCCTCAAGCTGTGCACCTTCGAGGAGACCGGCGCGGTGATCGCCGCCATGACCACCTCGATCCCGGAGGCGCCAAACAGTCAGCGCAACTGGGACTACCGCTACTGCTGGCTGCGCGACGCTTACTTCGTGGTGCACACCCTGAACCGGCTGTCGGCCACCCGTACGCTGGAACACTACCTGCGCTACATCCAGAACATCGTGGCCAAGACCGCCGAGGGCGCGGTGTTGCAGCCGTTGTATTCGATCACGCTGGATGACCGAATCGAGGAGCGGATCGTCGACACCCTGCCGGGATACCGCGGCATGGGGCCGGTGCGGGTCGGCAATGCGGCATATCTTCAGGTCCAGCACGATGTCTTCGGATCAGTGATCCTGGCAGTGGCACAGAGCTTCTTCGACACCCGTCTGACACGCATGGGTGACGAAGCGTTGTACCGGCAACTGGCACGTCTTGGCCGGGTCGCGGTGGAACGATTCGACGTGCCGGACGCCGGAATCTGGGAACTGCGTACCCGGGCATCGGTTCACACGTTCTCGGCGCTGATGTGCTGGGCCGCGGCCGATCGGTTGGCGCGCATCGCGACGGTGCTCGGCCTGGACGACGAGGCCGCGGACTGGAGGGCGCACGCCGAAACCATGCATGCCCGGATCTGCGATGAAGCCTGGAGCGACGAACTCGGCGGGTTCTCCGCGACTTTCGGCGGGCAGGACCTGGACGCCAGCCTGTTGCTGATCCACGAGCTTGGATTCCTGAAGGGCGACGACCCGCGCTACGTCGGAACCGTCGAGGCGATCGAGAAGGGGCTGAAGCGCGGCAACCATGTGTTCCGGTACGACGCACCTGATGATTTCGGCACGCCCGAGGTGGCGTTCACCGTGTGCACTTTCTGGTTCATTGAGGCGCTGGCCGCGATCGGGCGCAAGGACGAGGCGCGGCAGATGTTCGAAGAGATCTTGGCCTGCCGCAACAGCCTGGGACTGCTGTCCGAGGATGTCGATCCCGTGACCGGGGAGTTGTGGGGCAATTTCCCGCAGACCTACTCGATGGTTGGGTTGATCAAGTGCGCGATGCGCCTGTCCCGACCGTGGGAGGATGTGGTTTGAGCCGTCTGGTGGTGGTGTCGAACCGGGTCGCCCCGATTCAGGAAGGCAAGCAGTCGTCCGGCGGGCTGGCGGTGGCGGTGCTCGACGCGTTGTCGGAGATTGGCGGGGTTTGGTTCGGTTGGTCGGGCGAGACCTACGCCAGCGGGTCCAGCAAGGTGAAGACCGAGACCAAGGGCAACATAACCTACGCGACAATGCCGCTGGCCAAGCGCGACTACGACGCGTTCTACAAGGGCTATGCCAACGCCACGCTGTGGCCGCTGTTTCACTACCGCATGGAACTGGTCGACTACCACCGCCGCTACGTGGTCGGCTACCGTCGTGTGAACGAGGAGTTTGCCGGCCGGCTGGCGCCGATGCTGGAGGCCGATGATCTTGTCTGGGTGCACGACTATCACCTGATCCCGCTGGGCCGCGATCTGCGGATGATGGGGCACAGGAACCGCATCGGATTCTTCCTGCACATCCCGTTTCCACCACCGGATCTGCTGACCACCTGCTCGGACCACGCCTTCCTGGTTCAGTCGATGTGCGCTTACGACCTGATTGGCTTCCAAACCGAGAACGACGTGGAGAACTTCCTGTCGTACATCCGCAAGGTCGCCGGCGGGACAGTCGGGCGCGGTGGACGCTTCGAGGCGTATGGCGAGAAGTCGCGGGCCTGCGCGTTCCCGATCGGCATCTACCCCGACCGGCTGGCGGCCCAGGCGGCGGCGTCTGCTGATGCCCGCCAGACCAAGCGGCTGCTGCGTTCGCTGACCGGCAAGGACCTGATCGTCGGGGTCGATCGGCTGGACTACTCCAAAGGGCTGGACCGCCGGTTCGACGCCTACGAGACGCTGCTGGAGACCGCGCCCAGCCTGCGCGGCCACGTGACCTACATGCAGATCGCCCCGCCCTCGCGCTCCGACGTGCAGAGCTACCGGGAGATCCGCGAGGTGCTGGAAGGCAAGGCCGGGCACATCAATGGACGGTTTGCCGAGTTCGACTGGGTGCCGCTGCGCTATCTCAACAAATCGTTCCAGCGTGAGCAGTTGACCGGGTTCTTCCGAACCGCCCGGATCGGTTTCGTCACCCCGCTGCGAGACGGCATGAATCTGGTCGCCAAGGAGTACGTGGCCTGCCAGGATCCCGAGGATCCGGGCGTGCTGGTGCTGTCGCAGTTTGCTGGGGCGGCGGCCGAGTTGGATGGTGCCGTGACGGTCAACCCCTACGACACCGAATACGTGGCTGAAGGGTTGCAACGCGCGCTCGCCATGTCGATCGAGGAGCGGCGGTCGCGCTGGGCCTCGATGATGTCGGTTCTGCGCGCCAACGATCTCGGAGCCTGGCGGAGGAATTTCCTGCGAGCGCTCCGCAGCCGTTGAGGAGAGGTGCGATGGTCGAGATGCCACCGTCCTTGCTGGCCGACATCGGCGGCACCCACACCCGCTTGGCCCTGTCGAATGGGGTCGGACGGCTCCAGGCGCTGCAGGTCGTGCGGACCGGTGATTTCGACAGTGTCGAGCAGGCCATCGCCGACTATCTGGGTACGGTCGGACCGGACCGTGCGCCGCGATGGGCGGTGCTGGCGGTCGCGGGGCCGGTGATCGGCAACCGTGTCCGGTTGACCAACGCGGACTGGGACGTTGATGGTTCGGCGGTTGCTGGAACCTTCGCTCTGGAGCGGGTGCGACTGGTCAATGATTTCGCTGCGGTGGCTCGTTGCCTGCCGTTGCTCGGCGAGGCTGACCGGACAGCCATCGGGGCCTGGACGCCCGAGTTGCGCGGCGCCATGGTGGCGATCGGTCCCGGCACCGGGCTCGGTGTCTCCGGGCTGGTGCCGTATGGCGACGACGGCTGGCTGGCGGTGTCGGGCGAGGGTGGCCATGTGACCTTGCCGGCGATGACCGATGCCGAGGCGGCGGTGCTGGCAGTGCTGCGCCGGCGGGTGGATCACGTGTCGGCCGAACGGGTGCTGTCCGGCATCGGCCTGCCGGCCTTGGATGCCGCGGTCGCCGTGGTCGAGGGAGAGGCGCCCCGGGCAGATCGCGAGCCGGAGGCGGTGCTGGCGGCGGCCCACGCTGGTGAGGCGCGCGCCCGGCGGGCGATCGGGCTGTTCGTCGACCTGCTGGCGACCGTGGCGGGAGACTTGGCGCTGACCTTCGGGGCCACCGGCGGGGTGTATCTGGCTGGCGGCATGCCGCATTACCTTGGGGATCTGTTCGACTGGACGCGCTTCCGGACCCGGTTCGAAGCCAAGGGCCGCTCCAGCGCCTATCTGCGCGCCATTCCGACCGCTGTCGTCAGCCACCCGCAGCCGGGTCTACTTGGCCTTAGCGCGCTGGCCGCCGAGTAAGCTCCGCGTTTCAGTCGACCAGGGCTTGATAGACGAGGTTGCGCAGTTCGCGGCGCATCGGCCAGGAAGAGGACGGCACCAACTGGGTGACCATGACCACCGAGATCTCTTCGGTGCGGTCGATCCAGAACCCGGTGCTGGCGACCCCGCCCCAGGCAAACTCGCCGGCGCTGCCCAGGACCTGTGCGCGTGCCGGGTCCAACAGGATCGACCCGCCCAATCCGAAGCCGATGCCGACCATCGGCATTTCCGAGAATGTGGCGGCACCCATTGAGGCGATGTCCCCCGGCAGGTGGTTCATCATCATCAGGTCGACGGTCTTGCGGCCGAGCAGTCGGGCGCCGTCGAACTCACCACCCCGGCGCAACATCTCCAGGAACCGCAGGTAATCGGGGATGGTCGAAACCAGCCCGCCGCCGCCGGAATGCATGACGGGCATGCCGAAGAACCGTGCATCGGCGGCGTCAGCAATCCGCTTCATGCCGCCGGATTCGGTCTTCTCGTAGCAGGCGGTTGCGCGGGCCGCCTTGTCGTCGGGAATCCCGAAGGCGGTATCGACCATGCCGAGCGGGTCAAAGATCCAGTCCTGGAACACCTGGGCCAGCGGCTTGCCGGCGGCCACCTCGACCACGCGGCCGAGAACGTCGGTGGCGACCGAGTAGGTCCACTTGGTGCCGGGCTGGAAGCACAGCGGCACCGATGCCGCTTTGCGCGCCATGTCGGCCAAGCTGTCGCGACTCCGGCCGAAATCGACACCGGCCTTGCGATAGGCCTCGCCGATCGGCCCATCGTCGAACCGGCCGTAGGTCAGCCCGGAGGTGTGGGTCATCAACTGCCGCACAGTGACCGGGCTGTTCTGCTTCTCGGTCACCATGTCGCCGTACGGGCCGGAGACGTAGACCGGGGTGTCGGCGAACTCCGGGATGTACTTGGCCACCGGGTCGTCCAACTGGATCAACGCACGCTCCAGCAGCATCATCGCCGCCACCGTGGTGATCGGCTTGGTCATGGAGTAGTAGCGCGCGATATGATCCACCGATGGGGTCGGTGCCGCGTTGTCCGGGTCACCGCTGCCACAGGCGTCAAGATAGGCGATCTCGCCATAGCGCGCGACCAGGGTGGTCAGGTAGGGCACCTTGCCGTCGTCGACATACCGCCGCATCCAGGTCGCGATCCGCGCCAACCGGTCCGGGGCGAAGCCGAGCGCCGCCGGATCGGCGGTGCGGTCGGCGAACGGGGCGAGCGACGAATGGGCGGCGAGGGACGTCATGGTGGAACCTCGGGAGTGTGGACGAGACAGCAGCATTGAGTCCTAGCGCGGATCGGCTGCGGGGGCGAGAGCGGGTAGGGCGAAGGTGACGTGCGGCTTAGGAGATGATGTGTGCGTCCTTAAGCCAATCTTCATGGAATACGATAGAAACTCGGGCGACTATGCACTTGACGACACCACTCGGCGGGTGTAGTTAGAATGCATGTCCAGCGACCTAACCCTTTTGGAAATCATGCGGCGCTTCTCCACCGAGGAAGCGGCGCGTGCATATTTCGAGCGGATGCGCTGGCCGAACGGTCCGGTCTGCCCTCATTGCGGTAGCGCCGAAAAGAACTACGCGCTTACCCCCAACAAGAAAGCCCGCATCCGCGAGGGCCTGTATAAGTGCGGAACCTGCGACGACCGATTTAGTGTGACCGTGGGGACGGTCATGGAGTCCTCGCATATCCCGCTGCACAAGTGGCTGATCGCGTTCTATATGATGTGCGCCAGCAAAACGCAGATTTCCGCACTTCAGCTTCAGCGCCAGCTTGAGCTTGGTTCTTACCGGACCGCGCACTTCCTATGTGCCCGCATTCGGTACGCCCTCAAGGATGCCGGCTCTGCTGGTCTGATTGGCGGCGAAGTCGAGGCCGACGAAACTTACATCGGCGGCAAGGCCAAGGGCAAAGGTCGCGGCTACACCGGCAATAAGACCGCAGTCGTTTCGCTGGTCCAGCGCGGCGGTGAAGTTCGGTCGACCGTTGTTGCGGAGCGCGTGACAGGTAAGACCATCGATACCCTGCTCCGACGCCACGTTACCGAGGAAGCCCACCTCAACACGGACGAGTCTCCCCTCTACAACAAGGCCGGTAAGCGCTTCGCTTCGCATGCCCGCGTGAACCACTCCGCCGAAGAGTACGGCTATTACGATTACCGCTCGGGCCGCACCGTCACGACCAATACGGTCGAGGGCTTCTTCGGCAACAGCAAGCGAAGCCTTGACGGTACGCACCACAACGTGAGCCGCCAGCATCTGCACCTATACACGGCGGAACTGGATTTCAAATACAACACGCGGAAGTCGACGGACGGTGAGCGCACCGCCGAAGGCATCCGGCGCATTGAGGGGAAGCGCCTGATGTATAAACCTAAGGCTTCGGGCTGATGGCCCGCGTTCGTGTTGCGGAAGTCCGCACGGAGGTTCTGCTAACCGAACTGCTCAAGGCCCAGGGATGGGATTGTCGGCGTCCGCCGAATGGCGAGATGCTGCGCCAGCACGAATACAAAGACCATTCCCACCTGCGCGATGTGTTTCTGCACAGGAGCAAGGTGAGGATGATCGGGCATGGATTGCCCGAGGCCGTAGTGGTGGATCGGCAATCAATGCAGCCATTGATCGTGATCGAAGCGAAGGCGTCGATTTCAGACCTCGACAAAGCCCTGCGTGAGGCGACGGAGATTTACGGCAACGCCTGTATCGACGCCGGTTACTCGCCCCTCGCCGTGGCTATCGCCGGGACCAGTGAGGATGACTTCGCAGTTCGCGTCCACAAGTGGAACGGCTCGGCGTGGAAGGCCGTCACATACGAAGGCAACCCGATTGGGTGGATACCCAATCGTGTCGATGTCGAACGGCTCCGTGTGCCTTCCGCCACCCCCGAACTGCGCCCTTCGGTCCCTAGTCCCGAAGTGCTGGCAAACTTCGCCGACGAGATTAACCGGCTGCTGCGCGAGTCCAACGTAAACGACCGCTCACGCCCCTCTGTCGTTGGCGCGTGCATGCTCGCTCTCTGGCAGTCGAAGGGCGCCCTCCGCAAAGACCCGCGAAACATACTCGGCGACATAAATCAGGCGTGCGAAAAGGCGTTCTGGAACGCGGGCAAAGCGGTGTTGGCCAAGAGCCTCCACGTTGACGAGGCGAATGACAAACTGGCGGTGAAGGCGCGGCGGATTATCAGTATCCTTGAGCGCCTGAACGTCTCCGTTCTAACTGCCGAGCACGACTACCTTGGCCAGCTCTACGAGACGTTCTTCCGCTACGCTGGCGGCAATACGATTGGCCAGTATTTCACGCCGCGCCACATCGCGAGCTTCGGTGCCGATCTTCTCGGCGTTTCGATTGATGACGTAGTGCTCGACCCGACTTGCGGAACGGGCGGATTCCTCATCGCCGCAATGGAGCGGGTCGCTCGCGAGCATCAGATTTCTCGCTCCGAAATGGTCAAGCTGGTAAGCACCCGGCTGATCGGCTTCGATGATGAACCCATCACGGCTGCTCTTTGCGTCGCGAACATGATTTTGCGCGGCGATGGCTCATCTAGCGTGCATCGGGGCGATGCCTTCACGGCACCGGAGTATCCGATCGGCACGGCGAGCGTTGTTCTCATGAACCCGCCGTACCCCCACAAGCAAACCGACACCCCTACCGAGGCGTTCGTGGAACGCGCGCTAGAGGGGTTGTCGCAAGGCTCGCGCCTCGCTGCGGTCATTCCCCTGTCGCTGCTGGTCAAGAGCAACAAGGCAAGCTGGCGCAAGGCGATCCTGAAGAACAACACGCTAGAGGCAGCGATCAAGCTCCCTGACGAGCTATTTCAGCCCTACGCGCAGCCCTACACGGTCATTGTCTATCTGCGGAAGGGCATCCCCCATCCGAAGGGCAAGCGCGCGTTCTTCGCTCGTATCGAAAATGATGGCTTCCGCATTCGCAAGGCTGTTCGCGTTGCGTGCGAGGGATCTGAACTTCCCAAGATGCTGGCCCATTTTCAGGCCGGAACGAGCGAGGCAGGCGTCTGCGGTTGGTCCCAAGTGGACGAGGACGCAAGCTTTGGGCCGGGTGCATATATTCCCGCCAAGGAAATGACCGGCGAGGAAAGCGACGACGCCACCCAAGAGGTAATTCGGGCACGCACATCGTTTGTCGCCTATCACGCCGCCGACCTGGTGCAGCTTTACACCGACAATCCGCTCGACGTTCGTGCAATGCGCAAGAGGCCGTGGCAGTTCCAGGGTGTGAAGCTGGGCACCGTTGCCGCCTATTTCGACATCTACTACGGACAGAAAGAACTCCACAGCAAAGATGGCCTGTTGCCGGGCCGCTCACTGGTCATATCGTCGTCCAAGTTCGATAACGGCTGCTACGGTCTCTTCGACTTCGAGCACATACTCAAACCGCCTTTCGTGACCGTGCCGGGCAACGGCTCGATTGCCTACGCGCATGTTCAAGAGTGGCCCTGTGGCGTGTCCGATGATTGCATGCTCTTGCTTCCCAAGGAGGGCGTGTCTCATTCGATGATGTACGTCGCCGCCGCAGCGATCCGAAACGAACGGTGGCGCTTCAGCTATGGGCGCAAGGCAACGCCGGACCGGATTGCGGAGTTCCCGCTACCTCACACCGACGAACTGCTGGCGCGCGTTGACGAGTACCTTGCGCGAGCTGCTCGGGTTGAAGATCGCATGATCGAGGACGCAGAAGACGCGCTCGACAGCCAAACGGCACGCATGCGGCTAGCGGATTTGGGGAGCGGAAAAGCAACGGCAGTTTCGGGGGCGGAATTGGAGACGCGGCTTGCAGCTATGATGGAGAACTAGGCGGGTGCCATACGTCGGCTTCGCCTTTACCACCGCCGCGCTGGACTTCTTAGCTACGCTGCCGCCGAAAATTCGGAAGCAGGTCATTAAGAAGGCCAAGGCCCTGCATGCCAACCCGCATCCCCAAGGGTCGAAGAAGTTACACGGCGTGGTGACCGACGATGGCGATCCGGTGTATCGTGAGCGATCTGGAGATTACCGCATCCTCTATGTGGTTCGCCCCGAAGAGGTGATGGTCCTCGATATTGACCATCGGAAGGACGTATATCGTATGCCTCAGACCAAGGCAGAACCGGCCGACGAAATGAAAATGAAGGAAGCCGACTTCGACGCGATCATGAGCAAGGCGCTGGGCGTCGCTGCTCCACAGAACAAGGACGATGAGCAGCCAGCTAAGCGGCTAAGCTCCTACCCGCCGAAGAAGCGCGGCACGTCCTAGGCCCAAAAAGCCGGTGTTGGCCGGTTGTAGCCTTGCGCGGCCTTGGTGTTGCAAAGTGCATAGTCGCCGAAACTCGCGCAGGAATCCCACGACAGGACTCTTTCAACCTGAAACTAAATCACCACGACAGGAACGCGCGATGACTCCGGCAAAGCTGATCTTAGGTGCCCTGGGAATGTCTGCATCGATGGCTGTGGCGATGCCTGCCCAGGCAATCGTCTACTGCACCCATATCGGTGTTCCGGTCGGTTGTACGGCGCGCCACGGCGTGGTGCTGCGGCCGGCGCCGCACGTGGCGGCTCCCGCGGTTGTGGCCGCACCTGTCATCGTCGCGACTCCCGGAGTCGGCGCGCCCGGCGTCGGTGTTGCGCCGGGGGTGGGCGCTCCGGGCGTCAACACGCCGGCGAACCGTGGCGGTCCTGTCAACCGGGTCGGGCGCCGCTGAACTTCAGCGGCCAAGAGCCAAACTCTACGCCGTGTCCTTGGCCACCAGGGCCTTGTACAGGCCTTGGATTCGCCTCGTTACCGGCCCCGGCTTGCCGTCGCCGATGGTCCGCCCATCGATCTCGATTACCGGAGTCTGGCCGCCGAAGGTGCCGGTGACGAACGACTCGTCGGCGCCGTAGGTGTCGACCAGCGAGAAATTGCGCTCAAACACAGCGATCCCCTCGGCCCGGCAGACGTCGATCACCTTCTGGCGGGTGATGCCGTTCATGCAATAGTCGCCGGTCGAGGTCCACACCGCGCCCTTGCGCACGATGAAGAAGTTGCAGGAATTGGTGGTGTTGACGAAGCCGTGCGGGTCGAGCATCAGCGCCTCGTCGGCGCCGGCCTTCAGCGCGTGAATGCCGGCCAGGATGCAGTTCAGCTTGGAGTGCGAGTTCAGCTTGGGATCCTGGCTGGTCGGCAGGCCGCGGACGATCGGCACGGTGTGCAGGCGCAGGCCGTGATCGGCGGTGGTGGCGCTCGGCGCGGAGTGCTCCATGATAATTACGACCGTCGGTCCGGTCCTGGACAACCGCGGGTCCTGGAACGGTTTGGCTTTCACCCCGCGGGTCACCATCAGCCGGGCGTGGGCGTTGTCACGCATTCCGTTGGCGTCGGCGGTGGCGTTCAGCGCCGCCAGCACTTCGGCCCGGGTCATCGCGATGTCCAGATCGATCGCTTTCGCCGCCTCGAACAGCCGGTCCAGATGGTCGTCGACGAACGCCCATTTGCCGTTGTACAGGCGCAAACCCTCCCAGACTCCGTCGCCGAGCATGAACCCGGCGTCATAGACTGACACCATCGCCTGGCTGCGGTGCACGATCGTGCCGTTCACATAGAGCTGCAAATCGTCGTTGCGCGGGTCGGCCTCGGCGTCGTGGGTAGACGGGTTGTTCGGCGTGGTCGGCATGGCGGACCTCGAGTTGCGGGGCGATCCGCAAACCTAGCCGAACGGGATAGCCTCAGCGAACCAGGACGTTGCGGAACTGCCAGGGGTCGGAGGTGTCCAGGTCCTCCGGGAACAGGCCTGGTCGGTCGGTCAGCGGGGTCCAGTCGGTGTAGTAGCCCTTCACCGGACCGAGATAGGGGCGCTGCACCTCCAGGCACCGAGCGAAATCCATCTCGTCGGCCTCGACGATGCCGGCCTCTCGGTTCTCCAGGGCCCATACCATGCCGGCCAGAACGGCGGAGGTTACCTGCAGGCCGGTGGCGTTCTGTTGCGGCGCCAGCTCACGGGTCTCTTCGATCGATAGCTGCGAGCCGTACCAGTAGGCGTTCTTCGAGTGGCCGTAGAGCAGCACGCCCAACTCGTCGATGCCGTCGACGATCTCGTCCTCCTCCAGAACGTGGAGCGTCGGCTGGTGCTTGCCGGCCTTGCCGAACAGTTCGTGCAGTGACAGCACCGCGTCGTTGCAGGGGTGGTAGGCGTAGTGGCAGGTCGGCCGATACTCCGGCGCTTCGGCTGCGCCGACCGTGAAGTAGTCGGCGATCGAGATCGATTCGTTGTGGGTGACCAGGAAGCCGTACTGCGCCCCCGGCGTCGGGCACCAGGTCCGCACTCTCGTGTTGGCGCCCGGCTGCAGCAGGTAGATCGCCGACTGGCAGCCGGTCTCGTGCCGGCGGGCGTTCTCCGGCATCCAGCGCTCGTGGGTTCCGAAGCCGAGCTCGGAGGGTTGGAAGCCCTCGGACAGGAAGCCCTCGACCGACCAGGTGTTCCAGAACACGTCCATCGGCTTCGGCAGCTTGGCGCGCTGGGTGTCGCGCTCGGCGATGTGCACGCCCTTTACGCCCAGCGACTGCATCAGGCGGCCCCAGCCGGCGCGGTCGGTCGGCGCTGCGGTATCGGCACCGGTGTCGCGGGCGATGTCCAGCAGCGCCTGCTTGACGAACCAGGACACCATGCCGGGGTTGGCGCCGCAGCACGACACCGCGGTGGTGCCGCCCGGGTTCGTCAGCTTCTCGGCGCGTACGGTCTCGCGCAGCGCATAGTTCGAACGGTCCGCCGGGCCGGCGTTCTCGTCGAAATAGAAGCCGAGCCATGGCTCGACCACGGTGTCGATGTACAGCACGCCCAACTCACGGCACAGCTTGATCAGGTCGAGTGAGGACGTATCGACTGACAGGTTCACACAGAAGCCCTGGCCGGCGCCGGTGGTCAGCAACGGGGTCAGCAAGTCGCGATAGTTCTCGCGGGTGACCGCCTGGTGCACGAAGCGGATCCCGCGTTCGTCCAGGATCCCACGGTCGGCGTCGTTCGGGTCGATGACCACGAACCTCTCGCGGTCGAAGCCAAAATGCCGTTCAATCAGCGGCAGCGTGCCCTTACCGATCGAGCCGAAGCCGATCATCACGATTGGGCCGTCGATGGTGCCGTGCACGGGCCATTCGGTCGCGGACGATGCGGTCATGGGAGATCTCCTGCGCAGCCGGCGCACCTGCGGCACCGTGGCTTCGTTTGTTTGCGGGACATCGTCGACATCCGGGTCGCCCCGGCACCATCGAAGCGCCGTCAATGATACGGCTTCGCGCTCAACGCAAGTGTTTCGATGATGGTGGAGCGGTCAGGCGTCGATCAGTTCGAACCGGTCGACGTCGACCAGTCCCTTGTCAGTGATCTTCAGGTGCGGGATCACCGGCAACGGCAGGAACGCCACCTGCAGGAAAGGCTCGGCCAGCGTGGTGCCCAGCGCCTTGGCGGCTTGGCGCAGCGGGATCAGCGCATCGCGCACTTCTTCGTGGCGCAACAGGCTCATCAACCCGGCGACCGGCAGAGCAATCTCGGCCAGCACCTTGCCGTCGGCGGCGACCACGAAGCCACCTTCGATCTCGCCCAACCGGTTCACGGCGACCGCCATGTCAGCATCATCGGCGCCGACCACGCAGATGTTGTGGCTGTCGTGCCCGACCGTCGACGCGATGGCACCGTGCTTCAGCCCGAAGCCGTTTACGAAGCCGACCCCGATGTTGCCGTTCACGCCGTGTCGTTCGACCACCGCGACCTTGATCACGTCCTGTGCCGTATCGGTGTGCCGGGCGCCGTCGCGGTAGGGCAGGGTGAAGGCCCGGTATTCGGTAATGATCTTGCCGGGTACCACCCCGATCACCGGAGTCGACGGGCCGGAACCCCGGGCGGTGAAATCCTTGGCCCTCACCCGGCGCGCCTTGACACTGGCCCGGCCGACCACCGGCACCGGCTTGCGGGTGGCGAACAGCGTGTCGTCGACCGGTCGGCCGGCGGAGATCACGCTTGAGACCCGGCAGTCTGCCAGATCGTCCAGGATCGCCAGATCGGCCCGCCAGCCGGGTGCGATGAGGCCACGATCGGACAGGCCGAATGCCCGAGCCCCAGAAATGCTGGCGGCGCGGTAGGCGGCCAGCGGCGGGGCACCGGCAGCGATCGCCGTGCGGATCATGTAGTCGAGGTGACCTTCCTCGGCGATGTCCAGCGGGTTGCGGTCGTCGGTGCATAGGGCGATGAACGGCGAATGGCGCTCGGTGATGATCGGGATCAGGGCGTGCAGGTCCTTCGACACCGAGCCTTCGCGAATCAGCACATGCATGCCCTTGCGCAGCTTTTCCAGGGCTTCGTCGGCGGTGGTGATCTCGTGATCCGTGCGGATCCCGGCGGCGAGATAGCCGTTCAGATCGAGGCCGCGCAGCAACGGCGCATGCCCATCGATGTGCCGCCCGGAGAAAGCTTCGAGCTTCGCGAGACTGTCGGGATCCTTGGCCAGGACACCAGGGAAGTTCATGAACTCGGCGAGGCCGATGACCTTGGGATGATCCATGAACGGCGTCAGGTCGCCTGCTTCCAGGCGGGCGCCGGACGTCTCCAGATGGGTCGCGGGGACGCAACTGGACAACTGAACCCGGACGTCCATCACCACTTCCGTAGCGCACTCCAGGAAGTACTGGATGCCGTCGACGCCGAGCACGTTGGAGATCTCGTGCGGGTCGCAGATCGCGGTGGTAACGCCATAACCAAGAACGCAGCGGTCGAACTCGTGCGGGGTCAGCAACGACGACTCGATGTGCAGATGGGTGTCAATGAAGCCGGGAACGACGATCTTGCCGCGCGCGTCGATCTCTCGGATGCCGCGATAGTTGCCGCAAGTCCCGACGATGCGGTCACCGGAAATCGCGACGTCGGTGGCGAATATCTCACCGGTTACCAGATCGAGGACCCGTCCACCCTTGAGGACCAGTTCGGCGGCGGCGACTCCGCGCCCTTGGTCGATCGCCTGTGCGAGCTCGGCGGCGGTTCTGGCGACCATTTCGTTTGTCCCCAAGGTCGGAGTGGTTTCACTGACAATGCAGGGTCAATTTGCATTCTATCCGTCTGAGTCAGGCGGGCCAATTGGCCAAGCGTCTCGTGATGGACTTTGATAGTTCAGAACGTGGCAGAGGCTCGTGCGTGTGTGCATGTGTCATTCTACGAAGAAGGCTTATCCCCGATACTCCGGTGCTACCAGATTTAGTGATGTGGCGCGAAGCTCGTGATAGAACATAATAAGAACATCACGGCTTCGGAGTGCCCCGCGATGACGGATTTTCCCCGCTCGCTGCTGGAGTTCCAGCAGCGCTTTCCGGATGAGGCGGCCTGCGCCGGCTACCTGCGACAGTTGCGCTGGCCGGAGGGTTTCGTGTGCCCAGCCTGCGGCGGCACCCGGGGCTGGGCGCTGGCGACCAAGGCCCACACCCACGAATGCGCCGACTGCCACAAGCAGACCTCGGTGACGGCCGGCACCGTGATGCACGGCTCCAAGCTGCCGCTCACCGTCTGGTTCTGGGCCGCCTACCTGATGGCCACCCACTCCAACGGCATCTCGGCCCTGCAAGTCCAGAAGCAACTCGGGCTCGGATCTTACAAGAGCGCCTGGCTGCTGTGCGCCAAGCTGCGCCGGGCCATGGTCGCGCCCGAGCGCTCGCCGCTGGCAGGCCTGGTCGAGGTCGACGAGGCCTCGATCGCCTGCCGCACCAAGGACGACCCACCGGCCGGCGGCGGCGGCCGCAGTCACCAGGGAAAGCTGCTCATCGCCGGCGCCGTCGAGGTCGGCGATGGCGGCCCCGGCCGCATCCGCCTGGCGCAGATCGCGGACTTCTCCGCCCGCAGTCTGCACGCCTTCCTCGCCGTAAACCTCGCGCCCGGCACCACCGCCAGGACCGACGGCTGGGCCAGCTACCCGGGCGCCCCCGACCTCAACCACGATCCGCGCGTCGTCGGCGCCATGGCCGCACATATCGTGCTGCCCTGGGTCCATCGCGTGTTCTCCAACCTCAAGACCTGGGCGCTTGGCGTATACCACGGCCTGCGGCCCCAGCATCTGCAAGCCTACCTCGACGAGTTCGTGTTCCGGTTCAACCGCCGCCGTACCCGGCACGCCGCATTCCGCTCCATCCTCGCCATCGGCGTCGCCATCACTCCTGCCACCTACAAGATGTTGATAGCACCGGAGACTCAGGGATAAGCCTTCTACGAAGAATATGCCTGCGGTGTTTCGTCGCTGCTTTGAAGCATCAGTCTCGGAGCGGTTGATTGACTCACGACATCTCGCGGAACGGATGAACGTATGACGTCTGTGGCGATCAATTCTTTCGCTGTCTATGTACCGTAGATGCAGATTTGTACTGTGGAGTATTGAAAGTTTCTTGACAGTTGAAGGTGGGCGGCCAATTTTGACACATGGGGGTCGAATGACACCGTAAACTTAGGAAATAAAAATGACCGACGAAATGTCACGAGAGAATATGGGGTCTTCCGACCTTTTGCGCATGACAACTGAGGTGGTTGCCGCGTATCTGGGGAATAACAGTGTGTCGGCGGCGCAGATTTCCGAAGTGATCGGTACTGTGCACGACGCGCTGAAGAACTTGTCGACCGGCGGCAGCGAGCCCGATGCCGAGCCCTTGAAGCCGGCGGTGCCGATCAAGAAGTCGATCACGCCCGACTACATTGTCTGCCTCGAAGACGGTAAGCAGTTGAAGATGCTGAAGCGGCACCTTCGGACCACCTACGATCTGACACCCGAAGAGTACCGGGCGAAGTGGGGCCTGCCGGCCAGCTATCCGATGGTAGCGCCGAACTATGCGAAGCAGCGCTCGGAGTTCGCCAAGAAGATTGGCCTCGGCCGGGTCTCGGCAAAGCCGGCCGGTCGTCGCAAGAAGTCTGCCTAAGACCATATTTGGTTCTGCATTCCGAGAGGGGCGCCTGCGGCTCAGCCGAGGTGTCCCTTATCGGTCTGGTCATCAAGTGGGCAAAGGTGTCAGCGCCGCGAGGACTCGCGCTGCGTCGCTGACCCATCCGAACAGATTGTTCTCACCGTAGATCATCTGAATGGCCGCGTTGTGCAGTTCCGGCGTTGTCGCAGCACAAGCATCCTCAACGGTCAGGCATCGCAGGCCGCGGTCCACCGCCTCACGTAGCGTGGACGAGACGCAGCATTGTGTCGTCACACCAAACAGTATCAATCGGTCAATTCCGCGATCGTTCAGGACCTGTTCCAGATCGGTGCGGTAGAAGCTGCCGAAACCGGGTTTGTCGACGATGAGTTCGCCCGTTGACGGCCGGCATTCGGCGATGTGCGCATGTCCGGCTTCGCCGCGGATCAGGAACCGGCCGAGCGGTCCGGATCGTCCGGCTACACCACGCTCCCGTTTCATTGCGTGCATGTCGCTTAGGTCCGGGGCGTAACCTTCCCGAGTGTGAATCACGGTAGTGTCGGCAGCTCGCGCTGCTTGGATCAGGGCAACGGCGTTCGGAATGATCGAGCGCATGGTTGAGATGTCATCGCCATAGGAAGCGATGAAACCGTCGGGATCGAGAAAGTCGCGCTGCAGGTCGATCACCAGCAATGCTGTTGTCTGTGGAATGATCTCAAAGGTGAGGCCGGAATTGCAGGATACGGTTGGCATGCTGTTGCTCGGTTGGTCGCGTATGAGAATGAGCGGCAGGCTATTTCTCGGTGCTTCATCCTCGCGCAGGAGCGACGGGCCGCCAAGTCGGTTCCGGTAGAACGGTTTCCGCTTCTGCCGGTCCGTTTGCTCGCCTCCGGCCTTTTCGGAACGGTTGGTACGTCGTACATGAACGCCATGATCCGCTTGCCACATACCTTGTCGGTTGCTCCGATGATGGATTGGACCGACCGGCATTGCCGGATGTTCCATCGCCATCTGACTCGACGCGCCCTGCTGTACACCGAGATGGTGACTGCCGATGCTGTGCGGTTCGGGGACCGTGGGCGCTTGATCGGGTTTTCGACTGACGAGCACCCGGTGGCGCTGCAACTCGGTGGCTCCGAGCCGGCGGCGATGGCCGAGGCTGCGCGGATTGCCGAAGACTTCGGCTACGACGAGGTCAACATCAACGTCGGCTGCCCGTCCGACCGGGTGCAGTCGGGTCGCTTCGGTGCCTGCCTGATGCGCGAGCCGGTGTTGGTCGGCCGCATGGTCGAAGCGATGCGGGCCGCGGTCTCGATCCCGGTCACCGTGAAATGTCGGATCGGGGTGGACGACCAGGATCCGGGTCCGGCGCTCGACGCTCTGACGGCCGCCGTCGCGGCGGCAGGATGCCGAACCCTGATCGTTCATGCCCGCAAGGCGTGGCTGCAGGGACTGTCGCCGAAGGAGAATCGCGACGTCCCGCCGCTCGACTACGACCGGGTCGATGCGCTGAAGGCGACGAACCCGGACATGGTGGTTGTTCTCAACGGCGGCCTGCTGGATCTCGATGCCGTAGAGGCGGCGTTGGCGCGCGGCCTGGACGGCGGCATGGTCGGACGGGCTGCTTACCAGACGCCGTGGGTGCTTGCCGACGCCGACCGGCGAATTTTTGGTGCCCCGTCTACGGATATAGACCGTCACGCGGTGGTCGAAGCGATGGCAGAGTATGCTGGGCGCGCCCGTCGCGATCTTGGCACGCCGGTAAAGTCGGTCGTCCGCCACATGCTCGGCCTGTTTCAGGGACTGCCGGGCGCGCGCGCCTGGCGCCGGTATCTGTCGGAAACCATGCCCAATCCGGACGCCGGGCCGGAGATCCTGATCGAGGCGGCCAAACGAGTGGCCCCGGAACGCCGCGCCGCGGCTTGAGAGGAAATTGCTGTGTCGGGTACGCGTGCACTGACCGAATACGGGCCGCTGGTCCTGTTCTTCGTCAGCAATATGGCCTTCGGAATCATGCCGGCGACCGGCGTGCTGGTCGTCGCCACCGTGCTGGCGGTGGCGTGGGCGATGCTGCGTGAGCGGCGGGTGCCGTGGCTGCCGGTGTTCGGCGCGGTGCTGGTCTCGATCTTCGGCGGCCTGACCTTGTTCTTCGACGATACTTTCTTCCTGAAGATCAAGCCGACGGTCGCCAGCCTGCTGTCGGCGATCGTCCTTGGTATCGGTCTGTTGTTCGGCCGGAGTCTGCTGAAACTGGCCCTCGGGTCGATGTTGGAACTCGACGACCGCGGCTGGCGCAACCTGACGCTCTATTGGATGGGTGTGTTCGTGGTATTGGCGATCGCCAACGAGATCGCATGGCGTTCCCTGTCGACCGACGGCTGGGTGACGTTCAAGGCGTTCGGTCTGACCGGCATCGCGATCGTGGCATCGATCGGTGCCGCGCCGCTGATGCGCCGGGTGCGCGGCGACAGTTGAGCGGAACGAAGACGGCGCATGGGCGTCTGGATTTAAGTCGGCGGGTCGGTTAGGGGCGGGCCGATGCGGGCGAGCATCGCGGTGGCCGCCAGACCGACCAGGCCGAGCAGACCCATCGCGTAATAGGCGTCCATTCCGATCCGCTGGTAGAGAACGCCGGCGATAGGCATGGACAATCCCATCAGGACGCCGGTGACCAGCGCGTAGTACAGCGCCTGAGCGGTGGCTTCCAGACCGGGTGGCGCGTTGTCCTGCAGGTACCGCATGGCACCTAGATGGGCGGCACCGAAGGTAAGGGCGTGCAGCAACTGCAGGACAGCGGCCATTGCCACGGTGTCGGCAATCGCTGTCAGCGGCCACCGCACCACCACACCGACGCCGGCTGCGGCCAGCAGGAACGTAGCGCTGCCGAAACGGCCGAGCCGGGCGGCCAACCAGAACAGCACGATCTCCGCCACCACTCCAAGAGTCCACAGCAGGCCGATGACCGTGTCGTCGAAGCCGATCCGGCGCCACGCGATGGTGCCGAATCCATAGAACACGCTGTGACTGGCCTGGGCAGTGCCTGCAGCAATGACGAAGATGAGAAACCGTCGGTCGAGGGCGAGCCGGGCGGCGGCGGCCCAGGACCAGGGCCGACGGGTTTCCACGCGCCGCTTTGGCAGGGCAACGCTGGCGATGATCAGGCCGACGAGCGTCACCAGCACCAAGGGCAGGATCACTGGTGCCTGGAAATGGTCGATCGCCCAGCCGCCCAATGCGGCCATCGCCATGAACGACACCGATCCCCAGATCCGGATCCGGCCGTAGTCGAGTTTGCGAGCCTTGATCTCGGCAAGCGCCAACGCCTCGCCGAGCGGCATGATTGACTGAAACGTGATGCCGACCAGGGCGGCCAACGCCAGATAGTGCCAAGGCGACTCGGCAAGTCCGAAGCCGGCGAACACTATGAGTGACGAGACCGCCAGGGCGATGGTCAGCCCGCGCAGCGCGCCGGTCGCATCGGCGACCGCTGCCATGCCGGGGTGCGCCACCAACTTGATCCAGAAGCCAACGGACAACACAGCGCCGATGGTCACCGGGTCCAGGCCGCGGGCTTCCAGCCAGGCCGGCCAGTACGGCAGCAGGAACCCGGTCACCGCGAAATACGCGGTGTAGAACATCGCTAGCCGGATGGCGCTGGGGTCCAAACCTGTCGGGAACGCGGCCATGAACGTGCTGTCCTCTTTCGCTGGCCGACCGGGCCGAGCGCCCGCACACTGGCCGAGTCGGCAGCGGTACGCATCAAGGAATTGAAGACGATATGACGGGACGGGTGTTCGATGCCTCGCTGTACTGCTACGACCGGGTCGAGCCGTCCTACTGGGAGGCCACGGTGGAACGGCCGGCGGTACCCTCGCTGCTTCAGGACGAAACCACGGACGTGGCGATCATCGGCGGCGGCTACACCGGGCTGTCGACCGCCCTGCACCTGACGCGCGATCACGGCATAGAGGCGGTTGTTCTGGATGCCGGCGTGCCGGCCTGGGGAGCGTCCGGCCGCAACGGCGGATTGGTCTGCATACCACCGGCCAAGTCATCGATCCCGGAAATGGTCGGACGCTGGGGCCGGGAGGCGACGGAAGCGTTCTATCGCTGGGCGATTGCCGGGTGCGACCTTGCTCGAACACTGCCGGCCGATGAAGGTTTCGACGTTCGGGCCCAGGGTGACGGCAATCTGCAGGTCGCTGATCATCCAAGCCGGCTGGCCGGTCTGGTCGAGGAAGCCGGCCATCTGACGGCGTTGACCGGTGTGCCGACCCGGGTCCTCGACCGCGCGGCGTTCGCCGAGATCGGGCACGGCGGCACCGAGCAGTTCGGTGGTGTGCATGTCGGGGTTGGCTTTGCCCTGCACCCGCTGGCTTATGCTCTGGGACTGCTCGGGGCAGCGAGCCGCCGTGGTGCGCGGGTGTATGCACACAGCCCGGTCGTGCGCTGGGACCGGGACGGCACCGAACATCGTCTGATCACTGCAAGTGGATCGTCGGTGCGGGCCCGGCGCGTGGTGGTTGCCACCAACGGCTGGACCCCGGACGGCCTGCGTCGCGGCCTGGACGCGCGGGTGCTGCCGGCGATCTCCAACATTCTGGTCACCCGACCGCTGAGTGATGCCGAACTTGCGGCCGAATCCTGGAACACCGAAACGGCGATCGTGAATGCCCGCACCCTGCTGTTCTACTACCGCCTGTTGCCCGATCGGCGGCTGCTGTTCGGCGCGCGCGGCGACACGACGGGAACGACGGCGGCCGCCGACCGGATGCAGGTTTGGATGCACCGTCGGCTCGGCGACTTGTTCCCGAGTTGGAGGGGCATCAAGGTCGACTACCGCTGGCGCGGATTGGTGGCGATGACCCGCAGGCGCGCACCGTCGATCGGCGCAGTGGAGGATGATCCATGCGTCCACTATGCTTTCGGATATCACGCTGCCGGTGTGGCGGCGGCCCCGATGGCCGGTAAGGCCCTGGCGGAGTCTATCGCACTCGGTGCTGCCGCCCCGGCGATCCCGGCCGTGCTACGCGGTCTGCCAGGGCGGTTTCCGATCGCAGCCATGCGGCGTCTGGCTCTGGCCGGTGCCTATCTATGGTATGGTGGGCGTGATCGGTTGCAGGAACTTCGGCATTCCGATGCTGATTGAGCGGAGGACGCGGCCATGGCGGCGCAGCAGGCAGTGGACGGGCACAAGGCGGGCAGGCGCGACCGGCGGTTCGAGGTGATCGTCGCGCTGTTGTTCGTTCTCATGCTGGTCGGCGGTGTCGCGTTGTTCCCGTTCAGCGTTGCCGCCAACAAGCTGTCCGGACTGTGGATCACGCTGTGCGCGTCGATCGGCTTCAGTTGACGGCCGTCAGTACGTGCCGCGCCGGGTGCCCGGACGTGAACTGCCGACGCTGCGCGCCAGCAGCAGCACCGGGATGATCCCCGACAGGACGATGGCCAGGGCCGCCGGGGCGCTGGCAGCCAGCCGTTCGTCGGAAGCGTACTGGTAGACGAAGGTTGCCAGGGTGTCGAAGTTGAACGGCCGCAGCACCAGGGTCGCCGGCAGTTCCTTCATCGTGTCCACGAAAACCAGCAACCCTCCGGTCAGCACGCTGCCGCGGATCATCGGCAGGTGCAGGCGCCGCAGCGTCGCGGACGGCGAGTGGCCGAGGGTACGGGCGGCCATCTCCATGCTCGGCGTAATCCGACCGAACCCGGCCTCGACCGAACCGAGTGAGACCGCCAGGAAGCGGACGGTATAGGCGAAGAGCAGGGCGGCGACCGTCCCGCTCAGGATCAGGCCGCTCGACACGCCAATGGTCTGGCGCAGGAAGGCGTCGACCGTATTGTCGAACGCGGCGAACGGGATCAGCACGCCGATTGCCAACACCGCGCCGGGGATCGCGTATCCGACCGATGCCAGACGGATCGTCGCCTTGACCAACCGGTTGGCGCCCTGGCGGGCGGCATAGGCCAACAGCGTCGCCAGCGTGACGGCCAGCAGCGCCGCTGAGGCGGACAAGCCGAGGCTGTTCAGCGCGTGGCGGAAGAACGCGGCCGACCACTCGGCCGACGGGCTGGTGAACGCGTAGTCCGCCAGGATCGACACTGGTACGGCGAAGCCGAGCAGGATCGGCAGCGTGCAGGCAGCGGTCGCGGCCCATGCCCGGCCACCGCGCAGAGCGATGCCTTCGATCGGCCGCAGCTTCGACGAGGTGTGATGGAAGCGTTGGCGGGCGCGCGACCGCCGTTCCGCCCAGATCAGCAAGACCACGAAGCCGAGCATGACCAAGGCGATCTGCGCTGCTCCGCCGGCGTTGCCCATGCGCAGCCAGACGTCGAATACGCCGGCGGTCAGGGTGCGCACCGCGAAGAAGTCGACGGTGCCGAAATCGTTCAAGCACTCCATCAGGGCCAGGGTCACGCCGACCGCGATTGCCGGGCGGGCCAACGGCAGCGCCACGTCCCGCAGGGCTCGCCAGGTGCCGCGGCCCAGGGTACGGCTGACTTCCAGCACGCAGATCGACTGTTCCAGAAAGGTCGCACGGGCCAGCGCGTACACATAGGGGTACAGCACCAGCGTCAGCATCGCGATCGCTCCGCCGAGCGAACGGATCTCGGGGAACCAGTAGTCGCGCTTGGTGCTCCAGCCGAAGATTTCGCGCAGAGCGCCCTGGAGGGGGCCGGCGAACTCCAGCAGATCGGTGTAGACATAGGCAATCAGATACCCCGGCATGGCGAGCGGCAGGAGCAGCGCCCACTCGAACAGTCGCTTGCCGGGAAACCGGCACATCGCGACCAGCCAGGCGGTTCCGGTTCCGATCACGAAGGTCCCGAGTCCGACGCCGGCCATCAGCAGCAGCGAGGTCAGCACATAGCCAGGTAAGACAGTCGATGCGAGATGCGGCCAGATGTTCTCGGTCGGAAACAACGCGGTCCACGCAATAGCCAGCACCGGCAAGGCGACTAGTCCGGCTACCGCGACCGCGGCGACATGCCAACGGCGGTGCCCGTTTCCAGGCACCGCCGCAACATCGTCCAAGCTCGGTCCGGTGCCCCGAAAGGCGTCGGCCTCGACGGTCATCCGTCGTAGCCGACCCTGTCGACCATCTTGACCGCCGCGCTGCGCAACTCGGCAATCGCCGACAGCGGCAGATCGTCTGCCGTGAAACGGCCCCAGGATTCAACGACCGGCGACCACTTCACGCCTGGCTTTACCGGGTATTCGAAGTCGGCGCTGGCGTAGATTTCCTGTGCGGCATCGCTCGACAGGAACTCCATCAGCTTCAGTGCGTTCGCCCGGTTCGGTGCCGAGGCGGTCATGGCCACGCCAGAGACGTTGACATGCGTCGCCTTGGTGCCGCCGATCGTCGGGAACACCGGATTGACCACGTTTGCCCAGGCCTTCTGCTCGGGGTCGGCCAGCATGGCGCCGTAGTAGTAGTTGTTGCCGATCGCCAGATCGCACTCGCCTTCCATGACCGCCTTGACCTGACCGCGGTCACTGCCCTGCGGCTTGCGGGCTAGATTGGCCTTCACCCCGTTCAGCCACTCTTCGGCCTTGGCTTCGCCGTGGTGGGCGATCATCGCCGCCAGCAGCGCGACGTTGTAGTCGTGCTTGCCGCTGCGGGTGCAGATCCGGCCCTTCCACTTTGGATCGGCCAGTTCCTCATACGAGGTGATCTCGCCCAGCTTCACCCGGTCCTTGGAGGCGTAGATCAACCGGGCGCGCTGGGTCAGCGCGAACCAGCGGCCTTCCGGGTCACGGAAGTTCGCCGGGATGTTGGCTTCCAGGGTCGCGCTCTTCACCGGCTGAATCACGCCGGCCTCGACCGCGTCGTTCAACCGGCCGATGTCGACCGTCAGGATCACGTCGGCCGGGCTGTTGGCGCCCTCGGCCTTCATGCGCTCGACCACACCTTCCTTGGCGAACACGACATTGGTCTTGATGCCGGTCTGCTCTGCGAAGGCTTTCAGCAGCGGCTCGATCAGGAACGGCTGACGCAACGAGTAGACGTTGACCTCTTCAGCGGCGGAAGCGACGCCAGTCCCGGTGACCAAGGTGGCGACGGCCATCGCGGTTCCGAACATGGCACCGGTCAGCGTGCGGATCATGATACGTCCTCTAATGAGAATGAATTTCATAAGCGCACGTTGTTGCAAATGGGTCTCATTCTGTCAATCGAGATTGAACCTGATGTGGCGTCCAAGGACGGCAAAGCGATTCCCCGCGTGGAGCGGTTCGATCCACTGGACGTCGTTCCACATTGTGGCGACCTGTTCGTCGTCCGGGTCGAACGTGACGTCGACCGACTCGAAGCCGACGAACCGGTGCTGCGGTACACGCTTATTGGCACCCGGCTGGCCATCTCGTCACCAGAGTGTACCGGCATCTGATCGATCATCGGGTCGCGATGCGGACGTATGGCCGTCTGGATTGGGCCATGACGGAATACCGGCAGTTCGTGAGCGTTCTGATGCCGTTCGCCGATGCCGAAGACCGCATCGCCAGAATAATCGGAGCGGCGGTCTATGGTTCGCTCGACAGCCCCGTTGTCCGCACGTGGGACCCGTCGTAGCGTTCGGGCTCCCGTACCGAGTCCGAGCGAGGCGCGCATGGCCGATCCCTCCATCTTTGCCGAGGGCTTCAAGACCGACCCGTACTGGTGGGATCTGGCACCTCCGGATGACGAAGGCGACGCGCCGCCGCCGGAGCGTGCCGATGTCGTGATTGTCGGTAGCGGTTACACCGGGCTGTCGGCAGCCTTGGAACTGGCCCGAGGCGGTGTCGACGTCGTGGTGCTGGAAGCGTTTCGCTTCGGCGAGGGCGCCAGCACCCGCAGCGGCGGAATGGTGTCCGGCGGCGTCAATGTCGGCAAGGGCGGCGACATCGAGAAGCTGTATGGTGCCGACCGCGTCGGCGCGATGATCGAGGAAGCGGCGGAGTCCTACAGCCACTTCGAGCAGATCATCGAGCGCGAGAACATCGATTGCCAGTACCGCCGATCGGGACGGTTCGTCGGTGCCCACACGCCAAGCGCTTACGCCGCGATGGCGGCACGCGTCGAGACGTTGAACGCCCAGGCCAGCGCCGGGGCATCCCTGGTTCCGAAATCTCGCCAGCGCGAGCAACTGGGATCGGACTTCTATCACGGCGGCATGATCGTTGAGCGTGCCGGTGGCGTGCACCCGTCGCTCTACCACCAAGGCCTGCGGCGGGCTTGCCGGGCGGCGGGCGTGAAGCTGTCCGCACACACCAAGGTGGAGGGCGTGGAGGGAACGGCCGGCGATCTGACCGTGCGGACTTCCCGCGGCGTGGTACGGGCCCGAGAGGTCGTGCTGGGCACCAACGGATACACCGGCAAGGCAACGCCCTGGCATCAGCGGCGCGTGGTACCGGTGGGCAGCTACATCATCGCGACCGAACCGCTTGGCGAGGAACGCGTGCGCGAATTGTTCCCGACCATGCGGGTGATGGCCGACACCAAGCGGGTGCTGTTCTATTTCCGGCCGTCGCCGGACGGCACCCGGGTGGTGTTCGGCGGTCGGGCCAGCTTCCGCACCAAGTCGGCGCTGGAAACCGCGCCAGTGCTCTACGACTACATGCTCGGCGTGTTTCCGGAACTGCGTGGCGTCAAGATCACCCACGGCTGGACCGGCAATGTGGCCTTCACCTTCGACCGGGTCCCGCACATGGGCGACAAGGACGGCGTGCACTACGCGCTTGGCTGCAACGGCAGCGGTGTGGTGATGATGAGCCATCTCGGCCACCGCACCGCCCTGAAGATCCTTGGCAAGACCAACCGGGCCAGCGCGTTCGACGGCCTGCCGTTCGAGACCCGGCCGCTGTACTACGGCCACCCATGGTTCCTACCGACCGTTGGGGCCTGGTACAAGCTGCGCGACTGGATCGACCGCCGGATGGTGTGAACTAGAACAATCCGCCGAGCGAGGGAGTCGGAACGTGGCGCTCGGCGTAGCGGATGGCGGACCACAGGAAGAACCCCCACAGTCCGAGGTTTACCAGGACCAGAGCCAACAACTGCACGATGAACGCTCCGACGTGACCTCGTCCGGCCCAGGACATCCGATGATCGTTCGCCGGTACACGCTTGGCGATGCGGGGGCGGTATCGGTCACGGATTAAGGCTGGGAGGTGTGGCATGGGCCTAACCGCCGGTGCCGCGAAGGCTGCGCACTTCCGGCGGACCCGGATCGAACGGCGACACCAGGGTCCGTTGGCGCTTTTCGGACTGCGTGTACAACTCGTCGCGCCGCTTGCCGAGCACGTCCGAGATGTAGGCCATGTCGGAAGAGGTCATCTGGAACTCCCGGTTCAGCATCTGTTGCCAGAGATCGTGAATCGTCTCGATGGAATCTTGACCCGGCTTGAGTGCCTTGGCGTTCTTCTCGGTCTGCTTGATCCAGTCCAGCGACTCCTGCCGTACCGCCTTGGCGTCGTCGATCAGACCTTTCAGGCGGCGCGCAACGAGCGGTGCCGTTTCTTCGTCGAACGTCTTGCAGATCGGCCAGAGAGCCTTGAGGAAGGCATAATCCTCGTCGGTGAACTCGAACAGCGGCTTCCCGAAATATGTCAGTTCCAGGTTGCGGACCGATATCCCGCCCTCAATGCGCGCCAGCCGATTGATCGGGGCCCTGCCGCCGGGCAGCCGTTTGCAGTCGTCCGGCCGTGGTTCTGGCGCTTTGCTGGTTGGCGAAGGGGTGGGTAGGTCGGCTGGCGGAGGAAACGGCTCTTGCGCCACCACCGGCGTGGCCAGAATCAATGCGGCCACGCACACTGCGAGGCTGGACAACCGGAAACGAGACGCCATACCGTTAACTCCACCTAGCCCCTCCGCCGGTTAGCGACTCTAGCACGCCGGCCACACCATCCGCACCCGCCAGGAGCGTCCCATGCCCGCCATCAGCCTTCTTGAGTCTGCCCCGATCGAGGCTTGGTCGGTCAGCAAGCCGGCGGTAACGGGTAAGCGTGGCGTGGTGGCGTCGCAGAATGTCGAAGCCAGCATGGTCGGCGCGTCAGTGCTGGAGGCCGGCGGCAACGCGGTCGACGCGGCAATCGCCACGGCGCTGGCGTTGTGTGTCGCCGAACCCTGGATGAGCGGCTTGGGCGGTGGCGGTTTCGCCGTGGTGCACGATGCCAAGACCGGCACCACCAAGGTCGTCGACTTCGGGATGATCGCGCCGCGCGGCCTCGATCCGGCGACCTATCCGATCGACAGCGGACGCACCGCTCCGGCCGATCTGTTCGCCTGGCCGGCGGTGCTGGAGGACCGCAACCTGCAGGGCCATCACTCGATTGCGGTGCCGGGCTCGTGCGCGGGCTACTCGACGCTGCTGGAGAACTTCGGGTCGTGGTCGTGGGCCGATGCAATCGGCCCCGCCGTTGCCATGGCGCGACGCGGCCATCGACTGACGTGGTGGACGACGTTGCAGGTCGCGGCCGAGGCCGGCTGGCTTGGCCGGTATCCGGGATCGAGCGCGGTGTGGTTGCCGAATGGTCTGGTTCCGTCGGCACCGGACGGTCCGTCGACCTATCTCTCGACCGGCGCCCTGGCCGATACGTTCGAACGCCTGCAGAAGGTCGGTCCGGCGGATTTCTACACCGGTGATATCGCCCGTCGGCTGGTCAAGGATCTGAACGCTGGCGGGTCGACCATCTCGGCCGATGATCTGGCATCGTACCAAGCCCGGATCATCGATCCGATCGTGCGGGAACGCGCCGGCCATACCCTGAATCTCGTGCCGGGATACTCGGCGGGACCGACCTTCGCCGGCGCTCTGGAACGGCTCCCCAAACAGTTCGGTACCGCAAAGCCGGACGCCGAGACCTACGCCGCCTACGCCCAGGCGCTGATCGAGGCCTACAAGGTCCGACTGGCGACCATGGGCCACGCCGGGGACGTGGGGGATCGGAGCTGCACCACACACCTTTCGGCGGTCGACGCTGACGGCAACATGGTGGTGATCACCACCACCTTGCTCTCGCGCTTCGGATCCCGGGTAGTGCTGCCATCGACCGGCGTTTTGATGAACAACGGCATCAACTGGTTCGATCCGCGACCCGGTCGCCCGAACTCGCTCGCAGCCGGCGAGAAGCCGCTGTCGAACATGTGCCCGATGCTGGCGACCAAGAATGGGGTGGCGGCGTTCGGGCTCGGTGCGTCCGGTGGCCGCAAGATCATGCCGGCGATCTTCCAGCTTGCTTCGTTCATCGGCGAGTTCGCGATGGACCTCGCCGCAGCCCTGGATCAGCCGCGGATCGACGTCAGCCTGATCGACACCATCATCGCCGACAGCCGGCTCGATGCGGCATCGCTGAAGGCGCTTGAGACGGTGGCGGCCGTGCGCCCCGCCCAGGCCGTGTCATTCCCGGCACAGTGGGCGATTCCCAACGCTGTGGCGTTCGGGGCGTCCGGTCCGTCAGGTGCCGCGCACCCGTTCGGCCCTCTGCCGGCGGCCGTAGCCGCGTAGCCGGGTTGGAGATTCAGCCTACCCACTCGGCGTACAGCAGCATCAGCAGGTGATCGACTTCGGAGCCCTCATCGCTGAGCGGTAGCAGCAGCTTGTCCCACTTCACGGCACCGCTGGCGGGCGAGGCGATGGTGTCGTGAAATTCCACCGGGCCACGGGTGCGAACGGCGGCGTCGTAGTGGCCGATGACAGCCCATAGCTGGGTCGGCGGCAGCGCACGGTGCATCAACTGGCCGCTGAAATCACCGCCGTCGATCTCGACGACATTCTTGCCCACCTTCTTGAACCGGTAGACGAGTTGATCGTCGGATCGCTCGACCCCGTACAGCACGAGATTGTCGGTCCACGGTCGCAACTCCAGCTCGTCGAAAAACCGATATGCAGGCAGGCTGCCGCGACCCGGACGCTTGGCGCTCCAGAGGTCACGCAACTGACGGGTGTTCTCGATTGCGAAGTCCACGGGGATGGTGGACGGCCGATGCGGTTTCGGTGCCGGGGCGTATCCTGACGGCGGCGGGGCGTCAATCGGACGTGGCTTCTTCGCCATGTTCACGCGGTCTCCTGGAACGTGGCGCCGAAGCTCTCGGTCGTGTAACGGAACACCCGCAGTGTATCGGACCAATGGTCCGGCGGAAGGCCGGCCTTGCGCTTCAACTGGGTTACGAAGGCCGCCGCTTTCGGGATGCCCGACCAGACGCTCGGCAAAAAGATGCCGCGCCGATCGCCGTCCTGGAGGACTAGACCGTCGACGTCCGGGCGCACCTGACGCACCAGATCGGCTTCGTTCTCGAACGCGAATGGATGCGGGACGGACAGGATGGATACTGAAACGTCCAGGCGGTCCAGTTCTTCGGCGGTCAAGGCCGGGAACCGACGATCACCAAAAGCAGCCTTCCAGGCGTTGTCGGCGACATCAATGAGCAGCGGCCGGTGGGCTGCCATGCTGCCGATGCAGCCGCGTAGGCGGCCATCGAGCGTCAAGGTCACGAAGCTGGCACGCTTGGCGGTGAGGGTCGGCGACAGTCCTGCGCCCAACTGCACGCGGGGCGGGCGTCCGTGCTCGATCCCGAACCGGACACCGTAGCGCGCTGCTTCGACCAGTTGCTGGCGGTCGGCGTCGGGCAGGCGGGCAGAGTAGGCATATTCGAGCGCGAATGCCCCATACCCCACCACGCGTTCCGGGTTGCCGCGCGTATCGGCGGAGGTGCGCAGATCAAGCGCGGTCGCGCGCAGGTCGCGTCGTCGTGCCTGGTCGAGCACACCAGCCAGCACCCGATGCCCGCAGGCGCCACGGCCATTGATCTTGTCTGGACGCAAGGCTTCGATCCAGCCGGCGGTTTCGGCGTCGAGTGTCCGCGCGGTTGTTTGGTCGTGGAAGTGCGACAGGTCGGAGGAAACCAGGATCAGCGTCTCGGGGCCGCCCCAAAGGCGCTCGACAACGCCGGACACCAGCGACGCCGGAGCGTCACCGACGAGAAGCGGCACAATGGCGGCCCGCGGAAACACGCGTTGAACAAACGGCGCGTGAACCTCCAGGCTGTGCTCCTCGGCGAAGGCCTCATCCATCACGGCCACGCCGGGAATGGCCAGCGCGGTTCGCAAAGCGTCCCAGTCGACCGGCAGGGTGCCGAGTGGGGTGGCCCAGCCGTCGGCGCTGGTGGTGGCGATGCCCTTGAACGGTACACGATGCGCCGGTCCCAACAGGACAACTCGGCTGATCTGCTCGGCCTTTGGCAGGAACGCCGCATATGCCGTTCCGGCGATGGGTCCGGAGAATATCCAGCCGGCGTGAGGGGCTACCATCACCTTCGCATCAACCCCACCGGACGGGCGGGCGGCGCTCAGATAACGTTCCAGCAGATCGATGCAGGCGTTGTGCCCGTTCGGGTAAAACCGGCCTGCAACCTGGGGGGCTCGGACCGTGGTGTTGGTGGCTGTGGTCATGGCGACCATGTGATTAACATACCGTCCCGACAGGGCCAACGCAGGAGCCGTCGATGTCGAGCGAGAACGTCGCAGAGATGCCGACCCTGACCGCGACCGCGCCACTTGCCATGCGCGGCAAGGGACCGATCGTGCCGACCAAGCACTGGCGGATGCTGGATGACGGGCGCGTGCAATGCGAGATGTGCCCGCGCTACTGCCGGCTGAAGGAGGGTGCCCGGGGCCTCTGCTTCGTACGGGCCCGCCAGGACGACGCGATCGTGCTGACGACCTACGGACGCTCGGGCGGGTTCTGCATCGATCCGATCGAGAAGAAGCCGCTGAACCATTTTCTGCCGGGGACCCCGGTGCTGTCGTTCGGGACGGCGGGGTGCAATCTGGCGTGCAATTTCTGCCAGAATCACGACGTCTCCAAGAGCCGGGAGATGGACCGGATGCAGGCCGAAGCGCAGCCGGAGACGATAGCCCAGGCGGCCTTAGCGCTCGGTTGCCGCTCGGTTGCCTTCACCTACAACGACCCGGTGATCTTTCACGAGTACAGCCACGACATCGCGGTCGCTTGCCGAGAGTTTGGGGTCAAGACGGTCGCCGTGACCGCCGGCTATCTCACCGACCGGGCGCGGCCCGATTTCTTCCGCGGCATCGATGCGGCAAACGTCGATCTGAAGGCGTTTACCGAGCGGTTCTACCGGGACGTCACTAAGAGCCAACTCCAACCGGTGCTCGACACTTTGGTCTATCTGGTGAAAGAGACCGACGTCTGGGTCGAGATCACCAATCTGCTGATTCCGGGTGAGAACGACAGCGAGGCGGAGATCGACGCCATGACCGCTTGGGTGGTCGAGAACCTCGGTCCCGATGTCCCGATGCATTTCTCTGCCTTCCATCCCGACTATCGCATGCTGGACAAGCCTAGAACGCCATTCGGAACGCTGGCCATGGCTTGCCGAATCGCTCGTCGAAACGGCGTACGCTACGCCTACGCCGGCAACGTCCACGACCTCGGCCGGCAATCCACGCATTGCCATGTCTGCGGCACAAGGGTGATCGGTCGCGACTGGTACGAACTGAGCGACTGGAGATTGACGGATCAGGGTTGCTGTTGCGGTTGTGGAACCCAGTTGGCGGGTGTGTTCGACGGCCGACCGGGTACGTGGGGACGGCAACGGTGGCCTGTTGATATCACGAACATTACCAACAACCGGGTGTAGTATTTATCCGCTATTCTCTAAATGGTGGCGCTTATTGAGATGCTGCGGGTGTCCGCGACGCGTCTTTAACTTATAGACTTAAAAAAACTGCTTTAAGATCTGAAGTTAAAGAATTAACCTTTCGTTAACCAATGTTGGAGACCATTAACATCCGAATGCGGGGGCGTCGGGGTGATGAATGTTGTGCACGAGATGGTTGGGAAAATTCTTCTTGTCTGTGAAGACAAATCCGTGATGCGAGAGGTCGCGCGCGGCCGGGGAGATCAATCCGGCCGTCCAATTGAATGGGTAGCCGGCGCCAGTGAGGCAGTGGCGATTCTCGAACGCACAACCCACGATATCGTGTTGGTTGTTGCGGACAAGCAACTGAAGGACGGTAGTCCTTTTGACATCTTTCAGTTTGTTCGACACAGCTCTCAGTGTCCGTATCCCGGTTTGGCTCTCGGGTTGACGGGTGAAGCGATGACCGAAGCGGAGGTTCGACGAGCTGTCGTCCTGGGTTGCCTGCACTTCCTGGAAAGACCTCTTCAAACGGACATCGTTCCGGACAGCCTCCTGAAATGGCCGCTGGATCGGACCGACTTCATCGTCTCCGGGTCCTACTCCGGCCCGGACCGTCGGCGAGATGCCCGTCGGCGGATGGTTGAGCGCCGCACCATCTCCGGTCCGGCCGAGCAGACCGTGGCTTCGACCGGACTCGGTTTCAACATCAAGCCTTCGACCACGGTGTTCCGGTTTCGCCGCATGCCGTCCGGCGAAGGCGATCCGGCTCTGGCACTGCGCAACGGGTTGGTACGCGGGACCGTGGAGGCGGCGCGCGGTCATATCCGCCTGAAGCAGGAGCAGGCGATGGCCATGCTCGGCCATACGCTGGGACGATTGCAAAAAGCTCATGCCGACCTGGTAAGGAACCCTGAGTCCGAGGGAATGATCAAACTGCACGCTTTGGCGCAGGAAGCCGGCGCTCTGACCGAGACACGGGGGCTGCTGCTGGTGGGCGCGATTGCCCGGAGTCTCATCGGACATTCCGACGGCACGCACTCGCCGGTTCCTGCAGTCCTCGACCTGCTGCGTCTCCATCTCGAGGCGTTGAAGGACGCGCTGCTCGATGAGATCATCGATGATGGTGGGCCGATTGGGGGGCGCATTCTTGACACTCTGAAGGCGGCCGAGGGAGCGCTCCCAGTAGATGGTGTGCGCTCGCACGGCGAATCCGCTCCAGCACAGGGATAGACGCTTCGACCGGACCGACCCTCTCATGTCGTGCTGCCGACATGATCGGTCGCGGCGGCGGTAGCGACACAGCCGATTCCCGTGTCTCTTCCAGTAAGTTCCCCGGTGGGAGCAGGCCGGTCGGGAGCCGTCAGGAGGAGTGGGCATGGCTGCGGATGACGACATCGTTCTTTCCGAACTGGACGACGACGAACTCGTCCTGCAGATGCATGACGATCTGTACGACGGTCTCAAGGACGAGATCATCGAATCGGTCAACATCCTGCTCGAACGCAAATGGACGCCGTACGAGGTTCTGACCAAGGCGTTGGTCGAAGGCATGCGGATTGTCGGGATCGACTTCCGCGACGGCATCCTGTTCGTGCCGGAAGTGCTGATGGCGGCCAACGCCATGAAGGCCGGCATGGCGATCCTGCGACCGTTGCTGATCGAGACCGGCGCGCCGCGGGTCGGCAAGGTGGTGATTGGCACGGTCAAGGGCGACATCCACGACATCGGCAAGAACCTGGTGTCGATGATGTTGGAAGGTGCCGGCTTCGAGGTCATCGATCTCGGGATCAACAACCCGGTCGAGAATTACCTGGCGGCGATCGAGGAGCACCAGCCTGACATTCTGGGCATGTCGGCACTGCTGACGACGACGATGCCATATATGAAGGTCGTGATCGACACGATGAAGGAAAAGGGCATCCGCGACGACTACATCGTGCTGGTTGGCGGTGCGCCCCTGAACGAGGCGTTTGCCGACAGCGTCGGCGCCGACGCCTATTGCCGCGATGCCGCGGTGGCGGTGGAGACCGCCAAGGCGCTGATCGCCGAGCGCCGGAGATCCAACTCGGAGGCCGCCGAGGGGTGACAATCACCTGATCCGGCAGTCGAGGGAGCACGCAGCGATGGACGAGGTCGCGAGGGACGACGACCGGATGCTGGCGGCGTGGAGGAACGCGTTACCCGCCGTCGGCGAGCATGTGGTGCGGCCGACCACCCTGTTCATTGCCTGCGGCGCGCTGGCCAAGGAACTGGTCGCCCTGAAACAGGCGACGGGGTGGACCGAACTCACCATCACCTGCCTGCCGGCCCACTGGCACAACACGCCGCAGAACATCACGCCCGGCGTGCTTCGCAAGATCCGTTCGGCGAGCGGCACCTATGACCAGATTTTCGTGATCTACGGCGATTGCGGGACTGGCGGCGAGTTGGACCGGATGCTGGCTGACGAAGGCGTGGAGCGGATTCCCGGTCCGCACTGCTATCAGTTCTTCATGGGTACGGCCGATTTCGAAGCATTGACCGACGGCGAGCCGGGCTGCTTCTTCCTGACCGACTATCTGGTCCGGCATTTCGACCGGCTGATCATCAAGGGGCTGTGGCTGGACCGGCACCCGGAGTTGCTGCCGGACTATTTCGGCCACTACACCAAGGTCGTCTATCTGGCGCAACTCGACGATCCTGCACTGACAGCCCGGGCGGCCAAGGCGGCGGCTCGGCTCGGCCTCGCGTTCGAGCATCGCCTGGTGGGTTATGGTGAGCTGGGAGCTTTCGTTGCGAACGCCGCTGGTGCGCCGGTCGCTGCGACGAACGCGTAAACGGAGAGACATCTGTGGCAAGCCTGATCGTCACCTACTGGCGTGACATTCCGGCCCATGTGTCGGTCGAGAAGGGGCGCGGTCGACGGCGCGAGAGCGCGAAGGTCGAACTGGCGCCGCGTTTTGCCGCCGCCATTGACGCTGCCGCCATGAAGGGCGGGGCCGACGGAACCGATGCTTATCTTGCCGAGTGGCGGCGGTCCGAGCCGGTGGATGTGCCTGATGACGATATGAGCGCTACGGCGGCGTCCAAGGCGGCCGCGATCGAGGCCGACTGGACAGGCGAACGGCTGCGCGCCGCCATCGCTGCAGGCGGCTGGGAGACCGGTTAGCCCCGGTTGTTCTTCTATCGCGCCCGCAGAACCCCCGGCAGGTAGAGCTTGTCCTGGCTGTCATAGAACAACGTCAGGCCGAGGATCATATCCGGCGTGCGGTGGTCTCCGGCGAGCGGCAGAGCCAGGTTCTCAAGCACCCGGACCTCGGTGTGGTGGTGAAACATCGGCGTGCCGCGTCGCCAGATCGGACGCCCGGCCTTCATCAGTTCGAGTAGAGCTCGGGTGGCGTATTCCACTGCCCCGGTGGTCGGATAGCAGTCCGCCAGGGCGTGCCCGGTGTGGTCCTGTCCAACCCCGTCGACCACGGCCGTGCCGATCAACCGGTATCGGAAGGACCGGGACGGTCGATCGAAGTCGAGCAGCCAAATGTAGGGCAGCAGGGCCTTGATCTCTTCGGGCCGGATGTCTTCCCGGCTCGGCAGGTCATCGGGACCGGCTTTCTTCGACGCCCAATAGTCGTACAAGCGCGCCGCCGGCTCCGAAGCGCCGGAAGCCGAATAGGAAAGCCAGTCTCCTGGATTGTACGGGTCGGCCGTCAATGACCCCTCGCCGGATGCTGCGGCAGATGTTGCCCGCCGACATCATACACCGTGGGTCGCCTCGGCTCTACATGACCGGAATGCCTCTGCTATCGCGCGAGCGCCCGAGCGTGCCAGCGCAGGTGGTCCTCGATGAAGCTGGCGATGAAGAAATACGAGTGATCGTAGCCCGGGTGACGGCGCAAGGTCAGTTCGATGCCGGTTCCGGCGCAGGCCTCCTCCAGCAGTTCCGGCTTCAACTGCTCCGCCAGGAACCCGTCGGCCAGCCCTTGATCGACCAGGATCGCCGGAACCCGGGCGCCGTCCTCGATCAGGGCGCAGGCGTCGTACTCACGCCAGGCCGTGCGGTCGGGGCCGAGATAGCCGGTCAACGCCTTGTGGCCCCAGGGACAGTTCAGGGGTGAGACGATCGGTGCGAAGGCCGATACCGAGCGGAACCGTGCCGACGTGCGCAAGGCCATAGTCAGCGCGCCATGTCCGCCCATCGAATGGCCGCTGACGGCCTGTCGTGTCATGTCCAGCGGCAGAGCGTCGGCCACCAACTCCGGCAGCTCGCGCTCCAGGTAACTGCGCATCCGGTAATGCGTTGCCCAGGGTTTCTCGGTCGCGTCGACGTAGAATCCGGCGCCCAAGCCGAAGTCGTACGCGCCGTCCGGATCGTCGGGAACGCCGTCGCCGCGCGGGCTGGTATCCGGCGTAATCAGCGCCAGACCAAGTTCGGAAGCAATCCGCTGGGCGCCGGCTTTGACGGTGAAATTGTCCTCGGTGCAGGTCAGCCCGGACAGGAACCACAGCACCGGAACCGGAGCAACCTCGGCCTGCGGTGGCAGGAACGCCGCGAACCGCATCGACGTTCCGGTCTCCACCGATTGATGCCGGAACACCGACTGGACGCCGCCGAAGGCCTTGGATTGAGAGACGGTTTCAAGACCGGAGGAGGGCATGCTCATTCCTTGCTGTTTGGCAACGCCGTAAGCGGCTGGATCCGCTACCCGCCGACCGGCTCGACGCCGCACCAGTCGGCGATGAACAGGGCAATGGCCTTGGTCGCTTCGCGGATCGACGGAATGTTCACCCGCTCGTCGAAGCCGTGGGCGTCCTCGCAGATCGGCCCGTACACCATGCACGGCATGTCGGCGTACAACACGAACACTCGGCTGTCGATGTAGGCGGTCGCGATGTAGTCGACCGGCTTTTTGCCGGACACCCGCTCATGGCACCGACTCAGCACGATCTCGACGTCGCTGCCGGGCTCCAGATCGTAGCCTTCGGTGAAGAAGCCGTTCCAGACCACTTCCGGCGGGTTGTTCGACAGGAACGGGTGCCCCGACGCCGCCTTGCGCACCGCGTCTTCGATGTCGCGCTGCATCTCCTGCGGCTTGAAGCCGGGATAGATCGAGATCCGGCAGTCCATGGTGCACCAGGAAGGGACCGACGACGCCCAGTCGCCGCCGGCGATCTTGCCGACGTTCATGTTCACCGGATGGTCGCGGTCGGCGTAGTGCTTGGTTTCGTGCCGGCGGGCGTTCCACTTGTCCTCGACCGCGCGCAAGGGGGCGACCAGATCCATTGCCGCCTGGATGGCGTTCGAGCCGGTGCCGGCGTGGGCCACGTGCACAGGGTGACCGCGAACCTTGATCTGGAACCACTGCACGCCCATCGTCGCCCGGGTCATCCGGCCGCCGGACGGCTCGCTGATCAGGGCCGCATCGGCCTTGTAGCCGCGCACCAGGGTGGCGAGCGCGCCGTTGCCGGTGCTCTCTTCCTCGCAGACGGTCTCCATGTGCACGGTGGCTGCGGGCTGCAGGCCGCAGCGGCGCAACGCGTCCAGGGCGAACATGTTGGCGACTACGCCGGCCTTCATGTCGCCGGCGCCACGTCCGTACATCCAATCGCCCTTGATGGTCGCGGCGAACGGCGGGTCGGCCCACATTTCCACCGGCCCGGTGGGAACCACGTCGATGTGGCCGTTCAGGATCAGCGACCGACCGGTCTCGTTGCGCGGTCGATGAGTGCCGACCACGTTCCAGGCGTGGGCATAGTCGACCGCCACCGGCGAGAAGCCGGGGTGATGCTCGATGTCCTTGGGATCCACCCGCCAGCGGTCCATCTCGTAGCCGCGCTGGCGCATCGCCTGGAACATCAGGTCCTGGGCCAAATGCTCCTGGCCGCGCACCGACGGGCGGCGCACCAGTTCCTGCAGAAACTCGATCTGCTCATCGAAGCCGGCGTCGACAGCGTCCGAAAGTCGACGCGCCAGTTCCTCACCGAGAGCTGCGCCCTGGTCTTCGCTCATCATCGCCGCCTGTGATCCGGTTTCAGTTAGACCCCGGTATCCTGCGCCAACGCAGCGGCTGGCCGCAAGCAGGCTCGGAGGCTAAGCGGTCGGTTGCTTGAAGACGTAGCGGCCGTCTTCCAGGCGGTCGAAGAACTCTGGCACCTTGGGGTGGTCGACCGGGCCGTTGGTGGCGTCCTCGACCAGGTTCTGCTCGGAGACATAGGCGACGTAGTAGCTCTCCGGATTCTCGGCGAGCAGGTGGTAGAACGGCTGGTCCCGGCGCGGTCGCATGTGCTCTGGAATGGATTCGTACCATTCCTCGGTGTTGGCGAATTCCGCATCGATGTCGAACACCACCCCGCGGAAATCGTGCAGGCGGTGCCTGACGATGGCTCCCAGGGAGAAGTTCGGCGCGACAATCTTCATTCGGTCCATCCCGGCGTTCAACGGCGGCAATATCACCACATATTTGATCTTTTTGGCGCGAGGGACAAGATTGCTGCTCTGCATCATCAGGGAGATCGCATCATGTTCGGCCCGCTTGGCCATCTGCGCGTGGTCGAAGGCTCGGCGTTCGTGGCCGCCCCGCTCGCCGGGCTGACGCTGGCCCAGGCCGGGGCCGACGTGATCCGCTTCGATCCCCCTGGCGGTGGGCTGGACTACCGCCGTTGGCCGTTGGCCTCGGCGTCCGGGCGCAGCCTGTTCTGGACTGGGCTGAACAAGGGCAAGCGCTCGCTGTGCGTCGACATCCGCCGGCCCGAAGGGCGGGAATTGGTGCAAAGCCTCGTTGCCGCTCCGGGCGACGGCGGCGGACTGCTGCTGACCAATTTCGCCGGTCTGCCGTGGCTTTCGGACGAGGCACTGCGGGCGCGTCGAGACGACGTAATCAAGTTGGAGATCACTGGCAATCACGACGGCTCGAACGCTGTCGACTACACGATCAACCCTGCGGTTGGTTTGCCGACGATGACCGGTACCGGCGGACGTGAAGCGCCGACCAACCACGTGCTGCCGGCTTGGGATGTGGCCTGCGGGTTGAGCGCGGCGTTCGGCCTGGTTTCGGCGACGATCGAACGGGCGCGCACCGGCCAAGGCAAGTCGATTCGGCTGGCGCTGTCGGACGTGGCGTTCGCGACGGTCGGCCATCTCGGGATCCTGGCCGAGGCGTCGGTCAACGGCGTCGACCGGGAGCCGTCCGGCAACGATCTGTATGGCGCGTTCGGCCGGGACTTCCCGACCGCCGACGGCGAGCGGGTGATGATCGTCGCGCTGACCTCGAAGCAGTGGACGGCGCTGGTCGAGGTCTGCGGGATTGCCACGGCGGTCCAGGACCTGGAAGCGCGGCTCGGCCTCAGCCTGCGCGACGAGGGTGCCCGCTACACCCACCGCGAGGCGATTGCCGGTTTGGTGGCCCCGTGGATAGCCGCTCGAAACCTGTCCGACATTGCGCCGGCATTCGATGCCGCCGGGGTGTCCTGGGGACCTTACCAGACGGTCCGGCAGGCGCTTGAGCGCGATCCACGGGCGTCGGTTGCCAACCCGATGTTCGCGATGGTCGATCAGCCGGGCGTTGGACCCGTCCTGGCGGCCGGATCGCCTTTCGCAACCGCGGATGAAGAGCGTTCGCCGCCGCGCGCGGCCCCCGTTCTCGGAGCGGATAACGATGCCATCCTGGGGGACATTCTAGGCTTGCCGTCGGGCGCTATCGGCAAGCTGTACGACGCTGGCATCCTGGCACGCGAGGAGGTCGGCTAAGTTCAGTCCCGGCGAGCCTGGAGGATCGTGACTGCTGCTAGAATGACCAAGCACCCGACCATCAGGCCGGCACCGCCTGCCAGAGGTTTGGCAATGCCAAGATTGATCGATGCCGTGACTGCTCCAAACAGGACCAATACCGCTCCGGTCAACCGGGCATCGGCCAGGAACATGCCGAGCAGTTCCTTGAGGACATCTTTCAGCAGGTTCATGTGATGATCTCCCCGGTGGGTCGGCGAAGCACCGTCGCTAAGCCGAACCCGGTGGCAAGGAACAGTGCAGCGAACAGGAGCAGCACTAGATCGCCTCCAGGCCAGTCGATGCCAAGTCCTTCTCCGGTCCAGAACACCCCGAACGCTGCCAGCATGACGCCGACGCCGAACTTCAGAGTGTTCTCCGGCACGCGAGAGAGTGGACGATGCAACGCTGCGCCGACCGCAAGCACCGCAGCGCAGGCTGCAGCAGCGCCCAGGGCCGCCGCCGCCAGCAGGCCGCGACCGGCGCCAACCGCGATGACGATGAAGATGACTTCCAGACCCTCCAGCAGCACCGCCTTGAACGCGGTCAGGCCAGCGATCCAATCGAGCGAAGCGGTGCTTCGCGAGGTTTGGCTCGACAGTTCCGCAGTTTCTTTCGCAAAGGCGGCGTCTTCATCGTGGAGTGGCAGCACACCGGCGGAGCGCAGTATCGCCTTCCTCAACCAACCCATTCCGAACACCAACAGCAAAACGCCGATCACCAGCTGCAGCGCGTGCAGCGGCACACGGTCGAGCAACGGGCCGAGCGTAACGACCATCAGTGCGAGAACGCCAAGTGCGGTGGCAGTTCCCGTCACGGCGGGGCGCCACCCTCGAAGCGTACCGACCGCAAGGACGATGGTGAACGCCTCGACCACCTCGACTATCGACGCTGCGAACGCCGAACCGACAGCGGGTGCCGCGACCGTCCACGATGCTGTATCGATCATGCGTGACCTCGATTGTCGTGAACGCTACTGATATTTGAAACAATGTAGTATTCACAACAATCACCGTCAATGGAGTTCTGATGACACCACGCTCATTCACCGATCACGTCCTGTCACTGGAGGCCCAACTCAGCCCGGCAGAGCGGCGCGTCGCCCAGCATTTTCGGGATCATCGGGAAGAGGTCCTGTTGGCTTCGGCTGCCGAGTTGGCGCGCAAGGCGGGCACAAGTGACGCCACGGTGATACGCACGGTTCGGACCCTGGGCTATGACGGCCTTGATGCGATGCGCCGGGCCATCGCCCAGGAATTGCGGCGGCACCTCAGTCCGGCCGCCCGCATTGCGCGGACCTTGCATGAGATTGGCGACGACCTGGATGCGGTGTTCAACGCCACGCTTGATCTGCACGCCGCGTCGATTGTTGCCCTGAAACAGAAGATTAGGCCGGCGCAGTTCAGGATGGCGGTCGACCATGCGCTTCGGGCCGACCGAATCGCGGTGTTCGGGATCGGGCCGTCCGGCGCGATGGCGGGGTACCTCGCAATGCAACTCGGCCGGTTTGGCATCGACACGATGACGTTGAGTGACACCGGCCTGCTGCTGGCGGATAGGCTGCTGAACCTCCGCAAGGGCGACCTGCTTGTGGTCATGGCCTACAGCCGGGTCTATCCGGAGTTGCGGGCGCTGCTGGACCGGGCGGACGCACTCGGGCTGCCGAAGATTCTGGTGACCGATACCTTGGGTCCTGAACTCGCTGGCCGGGTTGAGTTGGTGCTCGACATCCCGCGCGGCCGGGCCGACACCATCAGCCTGCACACCGCGACGCTGGCGTTCATCGAAGCGTGGCTGGTCGGGATTGCGTCGCAGCGAAAGGCGCAGACCGTGGAGGCGCTGGGCGAGTTGAATCGGCTGCGCGCCGCCGTGGCTGGACCGGATCTGTCGCTGTAGGTGCTACCGGTCTTCCTTCGAAGCTTCCGCAACCTCGGCGATCGAGCCACCGGGGTTGGTCGGCATGCCGGTGATCAGGCGTTCGCGGTGCCAGACGTAGATGCCGGCGGCGACCAGCAATGCCCCGCCAATCAGAGTCGGCGCGTCGGGATACGAGCCGAAGGCGAAGACGCCGATCAGGATCGCCCACACCAGGGTGCTGTAGGAGAATGGCGCGATCAACGACGCTGACGCCAGCATGAACGCCCGGATCGTTAGGTACTGGCCGGCCACATGGCAGATCGCGATGGCGACCAGGAAACTCCATTCGGCCGGAGTCGGGTTTCGCCAGTCGAGGATGCCAAGCGGGATGATCGCAACCAGGCCGGACACGGTCGACCAGATCAGGATGGTCAGCGGTCCCTCGGTTCCGCGCATCTGGCGGGTCAGGATCAGGCCGGCCGCCCAGCACAGCGAGGATACCAGCGGAAGCAACATCGCCAGCTGGAACACGTCGCTGCCTGGCCGCAGGATCAGCAGCACTCCGACGAAACCGGCGCCGACCGCAGCCCACCGACGGATTCCGACCTTCTCACCCAGGAACGGAATCGACAGCGCGGTGACGTACAACGGCGAGACGAAGCCGATGGCGGTCGCGGTTTCCAGCGGGAGATGGACCATGGCGTGGACGAACAGCGTCGCCGAGCCGATCAGCAGGACACCACGCGCAATGTGGGCGACCGGCCGGCTGGTGCGCCAGGGCCGCGCGTACCAGTGCCGCAGCACCGCCGGCACCAGCAGCACCGAGACCAGAGCGTAGCGCAGCAGGATGATCTGTTCGGCCGCCATGCCGGACCCGGCGAGGCCCTTGGCGAAACCATCCATCGCGGTGAACACGAAATTGGCGCCGAGCAGGAAGCCGATCGCCAGCAAGGGCTGGTCGGGTGCGATGCCCGGGGGCGGCGACGATCGATCGGCGGTTGTCGCCGCCTGGGGACGTGCCATGGCGCTAGCTCGGCTGACGGACGCGGTCTGCGCCCCTCAGCCATTCGGACCGAAAGCGTGAGGGTGTGCAAGCCTATATCCGACCTCAACCGTCGGTCAGATCGCCAACCGCCTTGCGTAGGAACCGCATGTCGACCGGGTTCAGCGCCGGGTTGCCGGCGCGGTGGCCCCAGATCGACTCGATCGGCCGGAACTCGGCGTTCGGCATCTTTGCGGTTTCGGCCTCGCTGTCCTCCGGCGTGAAGTACAGATCGGTGCGTGACGGCATGATGATCGCCCTCGCGGTGATCGCGCCCAGCGCCTTGTCCAGATCGCCGCCGTAGATCGGATTGTCACTGATGTCCGACAGCTCCCAGGTCTTCAGGCTGGCCACCAGATCGTCGCCGGAGCGGCGCAGGAAGTTGGCTTCCCAACTGCGCACCAGCCAATCCTCCAGGCTGCTGAAGCCGACCGTCAGGTGCAGGTTCTCGCGGTAGAACGCCTGGCTCATCGCCCAGCCGGCGTAGACCCGGCCCATGGCGCGCAGGCCGGTCACCGGTCGTTCGGTGAAGTACGATCCGCGCCACGCCGCGTCGGCGGTCAGGGTGGCGCGCACCCCGTCGATGAACACCTTGTTGTGCACCGAGGTTCGAGCCGAGCCGCAGACCGCGACGATCCGCGCGACCCGATCCGGGAAGATGGCACCCCAGTGCAGGGCCTGTTGCGCGCCCATCGACCAGCCATAGGCCAGCGCGATCCGCTCAACCCCGAACACCTCCTCCAGCAGCCGCTTCTGGGCGTGCACGTTGTCCCAGTGGGTGAACTCCGGGATCCGGCCGTGACCGAACGGCTCGCCCAGAGTGCTCGGCGAGGTCGACAGCCCGTTGGTGAACATGTTTGGGATGACGATGAACCAGCGTCCGGGGTCCAGCACCTTGTCCGGCGCGATCAGCCACTCGGTGTCGGTGTGTTGGGCGCCGTAGGAGGTGGGGTACAGCACGACGTTCGACTTGTCGGGCGCGAGTGTCCCGTAGGTCTTGTAGACGATGCGCGCGTTCGGGACGGTCATGCCGCGCTGCAGCGTGGTCGTGCCCAGGTCGAATGTCTGCTGGTCCATCGTCGTGCCCTCGTTCATCGGTCTCGTGCCGCCGGTCACGGTAGGCCGGGCGAATTGCCTGCGCTAGCATCGGCTGAACGCGACGACCTGACGGAGACGCCTGCCATGGCTGCGACAACCCTGACCGTGAAACCGGTGGCGGGCGCGATCGGCGCCGAGGTCGGCGGCGTCGACCTGTCGCAGAAGCTGTCCGACGCGATGGTCGGCGCGATCCGCAAGGCGCTGCTGGATCATCTGGTGATCTTCTTCCGCGATCAGGAACTGACGCCGGAGCAACTGATGGCGTTCTCGCTGCGCTTCGGCCAACCGGTCGCCTATCCGTTCGTGAAAGGGCTCGACGGGTTCCCGGAGATCACCCCGATCCTGAAGCGCGAGGAGGACCGCAGCAATTTCGGTGGGCTGTGGCACTCCGACACGGTCTACCAGCAGGTGCCGCCGATGGGCACCATCCTGTACGCGCTGGAGGTGCCGCCCTATGGCGGGGACACCGAGTTCGCCAACCAGTACATCGCTTACGAGACGCTGTCGGAGCCGCTGCGGAACTTCTTGGGCGGACTGACGGCGGTGCACATCTCGGGCAAGGGAACCGCACAGAAGACCCGCACCGACATGATGAAGCATTCGTCAGTCGGCCTGAAGGGCGACGAACTGGTCTCCCGCCACCCGGCGGTGCGCACCCACCCGGAGACCGGCCGGAAGGTGCTGTACGTCAACGTCGCCCATACCACGCATTTCGAGGGCATGACCGAGGACGAGAGCGCGCCGATCCTGGAGTTCCTGTTCCGCCATCAGATCAAGTCGGAGCTGACCTGCCGGTTCCAGTGGACGAAGGGCGCGGTGGCGTTCTGGGACAACCGCTGCACTCAGCACAACCCGATCAACGACTACCACGGCTTCCGTCGGATGATGCACCGCGTCACATTGGCCGGCGACAAACCGGCCTGAGGCGCAGGCCTCAGTCCGATACGCCCGCTATGTGCCGGGCCGCGACCCAGCCGAAGGTCATTGCCGGGCCCAGGGTGATGCCGCCGCCGGGGTAGTTGCCGCCCATGATGCTGGCGTTGTCGTTGCCGGCCGCGTACAGGCCCGGGATCGGCTTGCCGGCCTTGTCCAGCACCTGGGCGTTGGCATCGGTCTTCACGCCGGCGAAGGTGCCGAGATCGCCGATCACCAGCTTGACAGCGTAGAACGGTCCGCGCTCGACCGGTGCGACGCACGGGTTCGGCGTCACGGTCGGATCGCCGAGCGAGCGGTTGTAGGCGGTCGATCCCTTGTGGAAGGCCGGGTCCTCGCCGCGCCGCGCCGGGCCGTTGAACTCGGCCACCGTGCGCTCCAGCGCCGCCGCGTCGATGCCGGTGGCCGTCGCCAGTTCGGCCAGGGTGCGGCCGCGCTTCAAGTAGCCGGAATTGATGTGCGGGGTCAGCGGCAGCGGAAACGGCTTCACGAAGCCCAGGCCGTAGCGCCGGATCGTAGGGTGGTCGCAGATCAGCCAGGCGGCGTTCTCGGACAGGCCGTCGCAGGCCTTGACCATGGCCTGGATGAAGTCGTGGTAGGAGTTGCCCTCGTTCACGAACCGCACGCCGCGCGCCGTGGTGGCGATCACCCCCGGTTTCGCGCGGTCGATGAAGTGCGGGAAGGTCCCCATGGTGCCGTCCGGCCAGGGCACTTGGCTGACCGGCACCCAGGCGGCGGCGTTTGGGTAGCCCAACTCGACAGCCGCACCGACATTTTCGCCCAGTCGCAACCCATCGCCGGTGTTGCCTGGAGGCGCCGGCGAGAAGTGCTCGGCGTGCGCGAACAGCTGCCTGCGCCGGTCGAGGTCCTGCGGGAACCCACCGGCCGCCAGAACCACGCCCTTGGCGGCGGACACCTTCACCGGCGTGCCGTTCCGCGACACGACGGCACCGACGACCTGGCCATCCTCGACCGTGAGTTCGCCCGCCGGGCTGGAAACCCAGAGGTCGACCCCCGCATCGAACGCCGACTTCGCCAGCCGTCCGGCCAGTGCGTTGCCGTTGGTCAGCCGAACCGCACGACCGTGCAGGGCGAGGTCGCGCATGTGGGCGGCCAGCTTGCCGGCGACGAACGCCGCCGACTTGACCGAGCGGGTGACATTGAAGAAGTGCAGCAGCTCCTTGCCGGAGCCGATCATCATGCCGACGAAGGTGATTTCCTTCAGCGGCGGGCGCAGGGTCTTCAGCCGCGCGCCGAGCCGACGGCCGTCATAGGGAGCGGCGCAGATCGAGCGGCCGCCGGGCACGCCGCCGGGGGCGTCCGGATGATAGTCCGAGAAGGTCGGGCCGGTGACGAACTCGACTTCGGTCTCACGCTCGAAGAACTCGACCATCTTCGGCCCGGCGTCGAGGAAGGCGTCGACCCGCTCGGCGTCGAAGTGGTTGCCGGTCTCGTGCTGCAGGTAGGTGCGGGCGGCATCTACGGAATCGACCACGCCTTCGCGTGCTGCCGGGCCGTTGCACGGGATCCACAGCCAGCCGCCGGAGCGCGCGGTGGTGCCGCCGTAGACCTCCTCCTTCTCGACCACGAGTACCTTCAAGCCGAGCTTGGCGGCCGTCACGGCTGCCGACAGTCCGCCGGCGCCGGAGCCGATGACCAGGACGTCGCAGGCATGGGTCGGGGCGGTGTCAGCTTGGGGCATCTCGGAGGGCTTTCAACGGGCGGCGGGAGCTGGCATTCGAGCACACCCGCGCGGTCGGTAGCAATCGACCGGCGCGCCTGGAGCCGACGGCACGCACCGCTTGATTCAGCGGGCGATGCGCATTAGGTTCCGGCCTTCGACGCACCCGTAGCTCAGCTGGATAGAGCGCTGCCCTCCGAAGGCAGAGGTCACAAGTTCGAATCTTGTCGGGTGCGCCAAACTTTTCAAACAATTGTTGAGATATGAAGCGAGGCGGACACGTTGTCGCCGGCCTTTCGGCGTCCGTGTTTGTGCGCGCGGTTGCTCTGTTCTGGTGATACAGGGATCGGAGAACGCTGACTATTCGGTGGTCACTTCGGCGCGCTGCGACCGGAACCGAATCTGATCTTGTTTCCTCAGCTGGGCTGTTAAGGAAGCATTAATCTGTTTTGATTATTTCTATATTTCCGAATCAAAGAACGACAAAGTGTCTGAAATGACTACTCGTCGCTCATTTTCGGAACCTGTTTCGTCAGGTTGACCGACTGCCTCTGTCAAATCTCCAGGTTGAGTACGAGGGTCCATAGAAATGAACATCTCCGCATCCATAAAGTTGCTGAATGGCGCCATTGTCGGCGCGATTCTCCTTGCAGGCGGCAGTGTGGTTCTTTTTGATCGAGCGGTCGACGTGGAGCGAAATACGCTCATTCGCCAGGCCGAGTTCAAACAACTTGGCAATGATCTGGCGATGGCGTCGGATTATCTGACCAATGAAGCTCGGCGATACGTTCAGTTCGGCGATAAACGCCACCTGGATAACTATTGGAACGAAGTCAAGAAAACGAAGACGCGCGACCGTGTCGTCAATCGACTCAAGGATCTCGGTGCGCCGCAGGCGGAGCTCGATCTCATCGAGCAGGCCAAAAACAACTCCGACGCTCTGATCAAGACCGAGGAAGCCGCGATGCGGGCGGTTTCGGAAGGAAAGTTCGATGCGGCGCGCACATTGATGTTTGATGAAGCCTACGATCGCAACAAGCAGATCATTGTCGATCCGTTGAACGCGTTCCAGAAAGCGATGAACGATCGTGCCGCGCGGGAGGTGAGGGCAGCGGCGTCCACGACGCGCCTCTATATGGGAGTCATGGCGGGGATGCTCGCGATCGCCGCCATGATGGTTCTAGGGGCGCTCTACGTCTACGTCGTGCGCAGGGTCGTGAAGCCCATCGAAGAAATGACCTCGACGATGGGAGTGCTCGCGGCTGGCGATAAGTCAGTGCGTGTGCCCAATTTGGGGCGCGCAGACGAGGTCGGAGCCATGGCAGATGCCCTGGAAGTCTTCCGGGCCAATATGATCCGTGCGGATGAATTGGCGGTCGAGCAGACCAACGAGCGCGCCGCACGCGAGAGTCGAACGCAAGCCATTGAAAAGCTGACCGCCGATTTCGATCAGTTGGTGACCGCCGTGCTGAGCGAGGTTGCTGAAGCGACAACGCAGATGCAGACGACCGCCACTTCCATGGCGTCGATTGCCGAAGAGACGAACCGTCAATCGCTGGCTGTTGCGTCGGCCTCGGAGCAGGCATCGGCGAACGTGCAGACCGTTGCCGCAGCGGCGGAGGAACTGTCCAGCTCGATCGGTGAGATCAGCCGTCAGGTCAGCCAATCCGCCACGGTTGCTTCCAAGGCCAGTGACGACGCAAACAAAACCAATGTCCTTGTCGAAGGGTTGGCCGAGGCGGCGCAGAAGATCGGCGAAATTGTAAATCTGATTCAGGATATTGCCGAGCAAACCAACCTGCTCGCGCTGAACGCGACCATTGAAGCAGCACGGGCGGGCGATGCCGGCAAGGGCTTCGCCGTCGTGGCTTCAGAGGTGAAGTCGCTGGCGAACCAGGCGTGGCACATCTCCAGCAGGTTGGCGGGGGTGTGGCGCACCGCGTTCAGCGAGTTCAGGACGATCACCGGCATCGCCATGATGCACACCGTCAGCACCTTCGAGGTCAGGCCGATGCCGTAGGCGAAGGTCAGGATCGGGATCAGGGCCGCCAGGGGGGCCGACTGGGCAATGATGAACAGCGGCGAGCCGAGCCACTCGGCGGGCCGGCTCAGCCCCATGGTGACACCGAGCCCGATCCCGACGACCACGGAGATCAACAGACCGAGGGCCAGCGGTTGCAGGGTTATCAGGAACGCTTGCTGCAACGACCCGTCGACCAGCAGACCGCCCAGCGCGACCATGGTTTCCCCGAAGGTCGGGAACGCCGGGCTGATCGGCACCCGTCCGCCGTACTCCCAGGCGACACAGACGACGATCACGGAGAGCAACCGGAGACTAAGTGCGTGGGTAAGGATCGCGTTCACGATGATCGATGTCCGTTGTCGGCGAAGCAAAGGGGGCCCGGCGCTGGGTGACGCCGCCGGGCCACAGGCGAGCGGTTCGGTCAACCACCGAGCTTCTTCGCCGCTCTTTCCAGAGGACCAAGGTCCCAGTAATCCTCGACCTTCAGGCTCGATGCCGGCCCCTGCATCTGACCAGCCTCGGTGTAGAAGTCGAAGTCGGCCTTGGCCGCCTTGGCGCCGCCGCCGTTCGGATCGAACAGGCCTTCCTTGGCACCTTCAATGTAGAACGGCACAACCTCGGCGAGGATCTCCTTCGGCTGATCGCTGAGCAGGCCGCGCTTGGCACGCTCCTCTTCGACAACCGCGGGGTTGGTCTTCATATCCCGCCACAGCCGCAACAGTTCCTCAACGATGATATCGGCGGCCTGTTGGTTGTCTTTCAACCAGCCGGCGCTGGCGAAGATCAGTTCGTCGCTGGCTGGGTCGTCGAGGCCGGGCAGCACGTGGAACCGGTCAGAAGCCTTGGACATCAGCAGGTTCTTGTTGGCAAGGTCGACAATGGTCGCGTCGATCTGGCCATTCATCATTGCGATGATCCGGTTTTCCGATCCCGGCACGTAGCTGCGATCGCCAAACTGGATGCCCTCCCGCTTCGCGATGATGTTGCCGATCGCTTCGGTGCCGGTGCCGCGGGCGTGGAAGGTGAAAGGCTGTCCATTCAGGGACTTCCAGTCCGGGTACTTCTTGCTGACGACCGGGAAGAACACCAGTCGCGACATCTGAAAGACGATCTTCAGCGGTACCTTGGACTTCTGGATAACCGAGTATGGGGTACCGACCCCGATGTCCATCTGGCCGTTGACGATCGATTGGATCGCCAGTTCCTCCTTGGCGAAGGCGGTCATCTCGTAATCGACGCCGCGGTCCTTGGCCCGTTCCAGAGCAACCGCGACGGCCAGCGTCTCCACCGAGAGTACGTCGCCGAGGGCGACGCGCACTTTGCCTGCGGCGGCGGCAGGGCCGGCCGTGGCCAGCATCGCGGTGACGCCCGCAGCGAGTGCCAGACCACGCATTGTTCTGCTGACTATCATGTTCATCGCTGCTTCCTCCCACGGCCGCGCGGTTGCTTGTATGGCGGGTATCTGCCGGTTCCGCAGCCTTGATCCGAGCGTAACCATTTTTAAATTGGTTAAGAGGCTGTTGCAGAATCACCGGTTCCACCGACGATCTCCGCTTGACCCACTGACGGGGTCCTGATTCCGTTGGGAGAGGCAATTTGAAGGGGGGGGAGATGGCAAATTTTTACCGAGAACCAGATCGTAGGCAGCGGTTTCTTCTGCCGGTGGACATGGCGGATTGGGTTCCGGACACAGACCTCGTGCACCTTCTTCTGGATGCCGTGGGTTTGATGGATCTATCGGCATTCGAGACGCACTACCGGAAGCGTGGGTCGGGAGCGCCACCGTTCGCGCCGAGGATGATGGTTAGTCTCCTTGTTTATGCGTATGCGAACGGGCAACGCTCAAGCCGCAAGATCGAGCGCCTGTGCGTGCGGGATGCTGGGTTTCGGACGATCGTGTGCGCCGAGGTTCCCGACCACAGCGTGATAGCGCGGTTCCGCAAGCGGCACCGGGGCGACCTGGAGACCCTGTTCGTGGAGGTCCTGAAGCTGTGTCATGCGGCGGGGCTGGTGCGGTTGGGCGTGGTGGCGCTGGATGGGACCAAGGTGAAGGCAAATGCGTCGCTTGCGGCGAACCAGACCTCGAAGTCCCTGGAGGCGGAGGTTGCCGCCATGCTGTCGGAGGCCGAGGCGATCGATGCCGCCGAGGACGGGATGTTCGGGGAGGGCCGAGGTGACGATGTTCCCGTCGGGCTGAGGAAGCCGTCAGATCGGCTGTCCCGTCTTCGCTCCTGTCATGAACGTCTCTTGCGCGAAGCCGACCATCAACGGGTCGAGCAGCAGGAGAAGATCAACGCCCGGATTGCCGAGGAAAAGGCGAACGGAAAAGCCAAACGCGGGCGGAAGCCGAAGACAGCCGAGGCGGTTGTCAAGGAAGAGGCCAAGGCCAACGTGAGCGACCCGGACAGCCGGATCATGAAGAGCCGCAAGGGATATCTCCAGGGGTACAATGCCCAGGCGGTGGTGACGGCGGACCAGATCATCCTCGCCACCGATGTGACGAACCAGGCCAACGACGTTCGCCAACTGGCCCCGATGATTGCCCGGACCCTGACGATGATGGAGGCGGTGACCGGCGACGAGGCGGTGCTGGGGGTTGGCCTGTTTGACGCGGGCTATTGGTCTGACGAGAACGCGGCCACGGAAACAGCGGAATGCGAATACCTGATCGCCACCACTAAGGATTGGAAGCAGCGCAAGGCGATGCGTGATGCTCCACCACCCCGGGGCCGTATACCCAGGGACATGAGTGCCCGTGACCAGATGGAGCGTAAGCTCCTGACCCAACGGGGCCGAAAACTTTACCGGCTGCGCGGCCAGACCGTGGAACCGGTGTTCGGGCAAATGAAGGAGACCCAGGGCGCAGACGGATTCATGATGCGCGGGGAGCAGGAGACCCAGGGTGAATGGAACCTGCACTGCGCCGCCCACAACATCAAAAAACTACACTCGGAGTCCGTCCGCAGAGGAAGAAAGGGTGGAAAATGGCTCTTGAACTGAAGCAATTGGACAAGAAAAATGCCGTCTGAGGGCAAAATCACCGGATAGCTGCTTCATGCCGTCAAGCCAGACTCATTCAGCAACAGGCTCTTAAGCAAATCAATTTGACCAATCAGGATTCTTGACGGTCGGGGAGTGGCCGGAGTAATGGGTGGCGCTGAGGCGTGGAACCTGTTTTCGGGGCTGGGTGGTAGGAATGGATGGCGGACAGAGCGCCCTGACGCAGCTCAAGGCCTACTTGGCGCAACGCCATCTGCCGGACAACTCCAGGCTGCCTCCAGAGCGGGAACTCTGCGATTTGCTTGGAGTTCCGCGCGGCGAATTGCGCAAGGCATTGGCGACATTGGAGTCGGCAGGTGATCTCTGGCGTCATGTCGGCAAGGGCACGTTCATCGGTACCCGTCCGGTCGAGGAACTCTCGACCATTGCCGCCGTCGCCGGTCAGACCAATCCGTCAGAGGTGATGCGCGCCCGTCTGCTGATTGAGCCGCTGTTGACCGGCGAGGCGGCGCTGCAGGCCACCACCGAGGACATCGAGGAGATGCACCGCTGCCTGTCTGGCGCGCGCCGAGCGGAATCCTGGCGCCAATACGAGAATTGGGACAACCGCCTGCACCGTGCTGTGGCCGAGGCGGCGCGCAACGTCGTTCTGCTGTCTCTATTCGACTCGCTCAACGCGATCCGACGCACGGTCGTCTGGGGTCGCCTGCGGGACCAGCCGGCTCAACCGCCGACCGACCACCATAGCTTTGGAGACCACGAAGCGATCGTCGCTGCGATCGAGGAGCGCGACGTCGAGGAGGCGACCCGAGCGATGCGCCGGCATCTGACCAAGGTCGAGCAGAGGCTGCTGCTGCGGCGCGAGGCGGCTGAGTAAGGGATCGGGTCAGGCCCGTTCCAGCGTTTGACGGACGTTTGCCGACCCAGCCTTCGGCCGGTGCACTCAATCCCCGTGCTGCTGGAGACATTGAGGCGCGGCGCGGTCCGCCCGTCGGGGCCGAACCCGCGTTGGAATCCATATCTTCCATCCGAGCAAGCAGTAGAGCCTGCCCGCCGTGGTCGTGCGGGCCGGCGGTGTCGTTGCGCCGGCAGCGGATGCTGAATGATCCGATTGTGCCGATGCTGCTGCGCATGGCGTGGCCGAACGTCCTGATCATGGTGGCCCAGGCCTCGACCGGATTGATCGAGACCTGGTGGGTGTCGCATCTCGGCACCGACGCGCTGGCCGGCATGGCGCTGGTGTTCCCGGTGCTGATGCTCACCCAGATGATCTCGGCCGGCGCGATGGGCGGTGGCATCTCCTCGGCGATCGCGCGCGCCCTGGGCGGCGACCGGCGCGACGAAGCCGACGCGTTGGTCCTGCACGCAATCACGATCAACGTGGTGCTCGGCCTATCGGTCTCGGGGCTGATGTTGCTGTACGGCCGATCCCTGTACGGCCTGCTCGGGGGCGAAGGCGCAGCACTGGAAGCGGCGGTGATCTACTCCGCCGTGGTGTTCGGCGGCAATGCCTTGCTGTGGGTGATGAACGGACTGGCCAGCGTGATCCGCGGCACCGGCAACATGCTGGTGCCGGCGCTGGTGATCTGCGGCGGGGTCGTGCTGCTGGTGCCGCTGTCGCCGGTGCTGATCTTCGGGCTGGGGCCGATACCGGCCATGGGCATCGCCGGCGGTGGAGCGGCGCTGGTGCTGTACTATGCGGCCGGCACGGCGGTGCTCGGCTGGTACATCCTGGCCGGCCGCAACCTTGCACGGTTCCGCTGGGTTCGGCTGCGCTGGTCGCTGTTCCGCGACATTCTGCGGATCGGGGCAGTGGGGTCGGTCACCTCGTTGCAAACCAATGTGACGATCGCGGTGGTGACCGGGCTGGTCGCCAGCGCTGCCGGAACCGATGCGATTGCCGGGTTCGGTACCGCGGTCCGGCTGGAGTACCTGCTGGTACCGCTGGTGTTCGGCCTCGGCGCGCCGCTGGTGGCGCTGGTCGGTACGAACATCGGTGCAGGGAACCAAGAACGCGCGCTGCGCATCGCGGTGATCGGCGGCGGCTTGGCGTTCGCTTTGACCGAGACGATCGGCCTGGCCGCCGCGATCTGGCCTCAGGCTTGGCTGGCACTGTTCAGCGCGGAGCCGGCGATGATCGAGGCGGGAAGCGCATATCTGCGGATTGTCGGTCCGTCCTATGGCTTCTTCGGGCTTGGCCTTGCGTTGTACTTCGCCTCGCAAGGGGCGGGACGCCTGCTGTGGCCGCTGTGCAGCGGCTTCCTGCGCCTGCTGGTGGCGATGGGCGGCGGCTGGCTGGCGTTGCATCTGACCGGTTCGATCGATTGGCTGTTCGCGGCCGTTGCCCTCGGCCTTGTCGTCTATGGAGCGACGATGGCCGTGGCGATCCGCGGCGGCGCCTGGTTTCCCGGATCAGCCAAGTAGCCGACGCGGCCGCGAATCTTGCGGGTTGAGTTCGGTCGCTGCCGGTAGGAGGCTGCTGCCGACACGACATACCATCGCCGTTCTGGAGAACCCCCATGGCCGACACGCTCATCGTCAACGGCATCGTCGTCACGATCGACGGACAACGCCGAGTGATCGAGGACGGCGCGGTCGCGATTGAGAAGGACCGGATCGTCGCGGTCGGGCCGACCTCGGAAGTCACCTCGGCCCATTCCGCGCCGAAGGTGATCGATGCGCGCGGCAAGGCGGTGATGCCCGGGCTGGTGGATGGGCATGCCCATGCCGGACACGGTTTGATCAAGACCATGGGCGGCGGCAACGGCGCGCTGTGGTACCGGGCCTGCGAGACCGTCTACACTGTGGCCTCGACCGAGGCGTTCTGGCACGCGGAAGCCAAGCTGGCCGCGCTGGAGCGGCTGAAGTTCGGCGTGACGACCGGTGTATCCCTGCTCGGCGGCGGCGACACCATCATGCGCACCGACGAACCGGCCTATGGGGCGGCACACTGCGCCGGCGTGGTCGAGGTCGGCACCCGCTCGGTCGTCGCGGTCGGCTCGACCCGCCCGCCGCACCCGCGCCGCTATGCCCGTTGGCAGGACGGGAGCAGCCAGGACCGCATGGTGACGTTCGCCGACCAGATGGCGACCTGCCGTACCCTGATCGACGATTGGCACGGCACTCACGGCGAGCGGATCCGCATCGCGCTGATCACCCCGACCCTGCGCGACGAGCACGTGGCCGAATTGGGAGCCGCAATGCTTGAGGAGGCCAAGGCGCAGGCGAAGGAAATGCGCGCCCTGTCGCGTGATCGCGGGCTGGTCTTCACCCAGGACGGCCACACCACCGGCAGCGTGAAATTCGCCCACACCCTCGGACTGCTCGGACCCGATGCTCTGCTGTCGCACGCCACCGGCCTGACCGACGAGGAGATCGCGATCTGCGCCGAGACCGAGACCCGGATCGTCCACAACCCGAGCGCGGTCGCCGCCATCCTGGCGCGCTGCCCGGTCACCGAGTTGATCCAGGCTGGGGTCACCGTGTGCATCGGCTCCGACGCAACCGCACCTGACCGTTCCGGCGACCTGTTCCGTCACATGCAGCAGTGCATGCACTACCACCGGACCTTTCACAAGGATCCGAGCTGGCTGCCGCCGGGCAAGACCCTGGAGATGGTCACGATCGACGCGGCGCGGGCCTTGGGGCTGGACGCGGAGATCGGCTCGCTGGAGGTCGGCAAGAAGGCCGACGTGGTGCTGGTCGACCTGCGGCGACCCCACCTTTATCCGTTCAACATGCCGGTGTTCCGGCTGGTGTACTTCGCCAACGGCAATGACGTGCACACCGTGATCGTCGACGGCGAGGTGGTGCTGGAGGATCGTAAGCCGATCCGGGTCGACGAGGATGCGGTGCTGGACGAGGCGCAGCGCGAGACCGAACTGATGCTGGACCGCACCGGCTTCCGCTCGATGCTCGACACGCCGGACGGGTTCTGGGGCACGGTGCGCGCCGGACCGGAGTTCCGCGACTGAGTTGGGCTTAGACTGAACTGAAGCCGTGGGCGGCGATCAGTTTCAGCATCATGTTCTTGGCGTCGATCCGGTGGGCGCGGTGGATGGCGCGCGCAGCCTCGGCATCACCCGCTGCGATTGCGTCGACCAGCCGACGGTGATCGTCATTGGAGGCACTCGGCGTCGGGCGCATGAACAGTGTCAGCAGCCGGGCGCGGTGCGCCTGGTCAGAGTAGGTGGTGACGACCGTCTCGAGCCGTCGGTTGCCGGCAAGCCTGACCAGCGACCGGTGGAATTCGTCGTCGGCCCGTGCCCAGCGATGCCGGTCGTCAGCCGCCAGCGCCGAGTCCATTTCGTCGATGTGTTGGCGCAGTTCCGACAGTTCGACGTCGCCCGGCCGGGTGTTCGCGAGATTGTAGGCGGCGAGCGATTCCAACTCGGTGAGAATCGAGTAGATCTCTTCCATGTCGGCCGGCGCGATCGGCAGGATGCGCACGCCGTGCCGCGGCTTGACCTCCACCAACCCCTGGCCCTCCAGCACGATCGCCGCTTCGCGGATCGGCGTGCGGGACATTCCGAGCAGGGCCGCCAGTTCGATCTCCAGGTGGTTGGAGCCGGGCGGCAGCTTGTTGGAGATGACCATCTCGCGCAGCAAGGCGATGGCGCGTTGGGTCTGCGACAGTGGCTTCGCGTCGGGAGCGGCCGCGTCCGCCGATGCCGCGGTCATGCGCGCGCCGATCCGAGGTCGACGACGCGCCCAGCCGTCGCCGAGTCGTAGAGGGCGTATTCGATCTCAACATTGCGCAGGTAGCTCGCGGCGTCGTTCTCGATCGGGCTGCCGGTCAACAGGTGGTCGCTGACGTGCTTCTGCAGGGCGAACACGCTGTCGCCGCCGAAGCCGGCTTGTGAATAGCCGCCGCCGATCGGCTGCCATTCACGGCTGCCGGTGCTGCGAAACGTCAGATTGCCGAAGCCGTCCAGGGCGATCTGGCCGTCGGAACCTTCGATCAGGCACTCGCCCATGGTGAAGCGCGTGTTGTCGGCGACATGGTCGGTGAGGCGGTTGCCGTCGAACACCGCCCGCCGGCCGTCGGGGTAGCGGAACAGCAGGAATCCGGCATCCTCGCCGGCGATCACCGGGTTGAGCCGGCGCAGATCGGCGAACACCGAATCCGGCTCGCCCATCAGATACCGGAAGGTGTCGATCCAGTGGACGGCGGTCTCATGGATCAGGAACCGCTCCATTTTCTGGAAGTACGGTTGGCGCGACAGATAGGCGTCCGGGCCGCGCCCGTCGCCGGGCCGCATCCGAAACGAGATCTGGTACAGGTCACCGACCCGGCCGCTGGACAACTCTTCTCGGATTGCGCGGTACCACGGCTGGAAGCGGAAGTTCTCGTGCACCACGACCAGCCGCTTGCGCTGTTCGATCAGGTGCACCGCCTCGCGCGCTTCGTCCAGCGACGTGCAGAACGGCTTCTGGCAAATGATCGCGCGCGCATCGGTCTCCAGCGCCTGCTTGATCAGCGCGAAGTGCGCGGGGGGTGGAGTGGCGATGTCAATGATGTCGGGCCGGATCGCGTCGAACAGACGGTCCGCGTCGGCATCGACGGCGACACCATGGTCCGCGCCGGCCTTGGCGGCCAGCATCCCCGAGGCCTTATCCCGGTCGACGTCGGCCAACCCGGCGAACGTGACATCGGGGTTTCGCAGCCATCCGTCTACGTGAAAGCCGGCGAAATAGCCGGCCCCGACGGTGACGGCCTTCAGCGGGGCAGGGGCGTCGGTCACGCCGGTACCCGCATTTTGTAGGCGGCTGCAATTGCACCGGCGACGGCGTCGGTACGCGCAGAGCCGCCGAGGTCGGCGGTCAACATACGGCCCTCGACCAGGACATCCGAGACGGCGGTGCGCAATGCATCGCCCATGGCGATCGCCTCCGTGTTGCGGTGTTCGTGGCCGAGCCACTCCAGCATCATCGCCGCCGACAGGATCATTGCCATCGGGTTGGCTATGCCCTTGCCGGCAATGTCCGGCGCGCTGCCGTGGCAGGGCTGGAACACCGCGTGATGGTCGCCGATATCCGCCGACGGGGCCAGTCCCAGGCTGCCCATCAAGCCGGCACCCAGGTCGGACAGAATGTCGCCGAACATGTTCTCGGTCACCAGCACGTCGAACATCCAGGGCTTCTGGACCATCCACAGCGCGGTGGCGTCGACGTAGGCGGTTTCCGCCTTGATCTCGGGATATGCCTTGGCGCGCTCGAAGAAGATTTTGCGGAAGAACGCGAAGGCCTGGAACACGTTCGCCTTGTCGACGCAGTGCACGAGACCCTGGCCGCGGCCCGACTGCTGGCGTTGGCGGGCCAGGCGGAACGCAAAGTCGAACAGTTTCTCCGAGATCGCCCGGGTGATGACCAGGGTCTCGCGGGCCTCCTTGTCGTCCTCGACCACGCCCTTGCCGTGCGAGGCGAACAGCCCTTCGGTCGACTCGCGGATGATCACAAAGTCGATATCGGTGACCCGGCTCGACTTGAGCGGGACGTCCTGGCCGGGCTGCACGAACACCGGGCGGACCCCGGCGTACAGGCCGAGTTTCATGCGCAGTTCGATCTGCGGGGAAATCTCGGTGCCGTCGGGGTAGCGGACCGCCGGCAGTCCCATCGCGGACAGCAGGATCGCATCGGCCTTGCGCGCGGTGTCCAGCGAAGCTTCGGGCAGCGACTCGCCAGTCTCGCGGTAGTGCGCCGCACCGGCGGCTACTTCGTGGAACTGGAATGCCAGGGTTTCGGACTCGCGAGCGAGGTCCTGCAGCAGCCTGACGGTGGGAGCCATGATCTCCGGTCCGATTCCGTCACCGCCGAACACCGCGATCTTGAATGTCTGTCGCATGCCACACCCTGCCTTTCGCTCGAACCACGCAATGTCTCTGTATAGTTCGATATAATGAATTAATCAATGCATACATTATTTCGATCCTGGGTGATTGTGCGTGGCACGTATCGCCGATGCACTCCGAAGCTTGCCGCCTGCGACGCCCGCGACTACCGTCCCGCGCCATGAGCCTGTTTGACCTCGCCATGCCGGCGATGCGGTGCCTCGATCCGGAAACCGCGCATCGCATCACCGTCCGCACGCTCGGTGCCGGTCTCGGTCCCGTCGACCATTCGACCGCGCCGTCGGCGCTGCGCCAGCGGATCTGGGGACTGGATTTCGCGCATCCCGTCTGCATGGCCGCGGGCTTCGACAAATCCGCCGAATGCTGGCGCGGCCTGCAACGGCTCGGCGTCGGAGCGGTCGAGGTCGGAACCGTCACGCCACGGCCGCAGGCCGGGAACCCTCGGCCGAGGCTGTTCCGCTTGCCCGATGACCGGGCGGTGATCAACCGCAACGGCTTCAACAACGCCGGCCTGGATGTCGCGAAAGCCCGTCTGATGAACCGGGACCGGCGAACCGGTATCGTCGGCATCAACATTGGCGCCAACAAGGACACCGCCGACCCGGTCGACGACTACGTCATGGGGATGCGCCAACTGGCGCCGCTGGCGGACTATGTGACCATCAACGTCTCCTCGCCGAACACGCCGGGCCTGCGCGACCTGCAGGGCGAGGGGCCGCTCGGCCGCCTGCTGACGGCGGCGTTGCAGGTACGGACCGAGGTGTGCCGCGAGGCGGGACCACCGGTGCTGTTGAAGATCGCCCCGGATCTTGCCGATGGGCAACTCCAGGCGATCGTCGAGACTGCGGTCGCATGCGGGGTCGACGGGTTGATCGTCTCGAACACCACGATCGCGCGTCCCGATTCGCTGCAAAGCCGGTCGCGAAGCGAGCCCGGCGGACTGAGCGGCCGGCCGCTGTTCTCGCCCTCCACACGGGTCCTTGCCCGGGCCTTTCGTGTCGCCGCCGGCCGGCTGCCGCTGGTCGGTGTGGGGGGCATTGAGGACGGAGCGACAGCTTATGCCAAGATCCGCGCCGGCGCCCGATTGGTGCAGCTCTACACAGCACTGGTGTATAAAGGTCCCGGGCTGTTCCGACGCATCCGCGACGATCTCGCAGCACGGCTCGCGGCGGACGGCCTGACGCGGATCGAGGACGCGGTCGGTCTGGACGCCGACCGGCTCGCCGACGGATAGGAGCATCGCCATACTGGGCCACGTCCTGATCGCCGCTGTGTACCTTGCCCTCGCCGTCGGTGGTGGTGCCGGGGCCGAGTATCTGGAACTGGTGCCGGCCTTGCCGGTTGCGACGGCCATGGCGGCTGTCGGTGGCGCAGTGCATCTCGTGGTCTGGCTGAAACGCCGGACCCGCGCGCTGGAACGGCGGGTTCGCGAACTGACCCACGACATCGAGGAACTAAGGATCGAGGCGGAGGCCACGCGCGCCGATCTGGAAACGCTGCACCTGCGCTTCGACGATATGCCCGACGCCGACAAGTTGTCCTCGGAGCTGAAGGTTCTGGGCGGATTGCTCAAGCAGTTGTCGGAAAAGAAGGAAGCGGCGGTCTCCGGGAAAGCGCTGGCGGCGCCGGATGCCAAAGCCGGGGCCGGAGCCGGCTCAGCTGAGATCAAGCGGTCGACCGCTCCGACCATCGTCCTGGGCGAAGCGCAGCTTCTGGAGGCGATCGAGCGGGGGCTGCGCGAAGAGAAGGTCGAACTCTACATCCAGCCGGTGGTCAGCCTGCCGCAGCGCCGGCGCCGGTTCTATGAGTGCTACTCACGGATCGTCACCGACGGCGGCGGCGTGATCATGCCCGAGCAGTACATACCGGTGGCCGAGCGCGCCGGCCTGATGGCGGCGATCGACAACCTGCTGCTGGTGCGGTGCGTGCAGATCGTCCGTCGGGCACGGCGCGACCAGCCGGATGTCGGGTTCTTCTGCAACATCTCCAGCGCCTCGCTGACGGACGCCGACTTTTTCCAGGACTTCATCGGCTTCATGGCGGAGAACAAGCAGCTTTCCGAAACCCTGATCTTCGAGTTCGACCAGGCCAGTATCGATGCCGGCGACTACCTGACGCGGGTCAACCTGCAGCGGCTGCGCGGCTTCGGCTACCGGTTCTCGCTCGACCAGGTTACCGACATGGACCTCGATCTGCCGGATCTGGCGTCACAGGGGTTCCGCTACATCAAGGTCGGGGCGCACATGCTGCACGAACTGGCGCGTGGCGACGATCCGATCCTGGACATGCGGGCGCTCAAGGGCGCGTTGGACCGCAACGCGATGGACCTGATCGTGGAGAAGATCGAGAGCGAGGACATGCTGCTCGACCTTCTGGAGTTGCGGGTGGATTTCGGCCAGGGCTATCTGTTCGGAGAGCCGCGGCCGCTGGCCGGTGCCGGCTGATCAATCGTGAGGGCGGGAATGTTCGAGAGGATCGACGGTCTGGCGGCGATCGCCGACCGGTATGACGGCTATGTGTTCGACGTCTGGGGCACGCTGTATGACGGCGGCGATGCTTTCCCTGCCGCGTTGACCGTGCTGCGCACGCTGGCGGAGGCCGGCAAGGCGGTTGTGGTGCTGTCGAACTCGCCGCGGCGGCCGTCGGTGGTGGCCGATCGTCTGCGGCGAATCGGCATCGGCGATGACCTGTACCGCGAGATCATCACGTCGGGCGGGGAGAGCCACCGGTATCTGAGGGACCGTCCGGACGCGTTCCATGCCGGTCTCGGGTCCCTGGCATTCGGCTTCGCGCCGAGCCGGGTGCCGGACATCCTGCCCGGCACCGGGTTTCAGCCGACCGATGATCTGGATGCCGCGGACTGGATCCTGAACGCCGGACCGGAGGGCGAGACCGATACCGTCGACCTTTATGAGGATGCGCTGCGCCGTGGCGCCGAGCGCGGGCTGGTCATGCTGTGCGCCAACCCGGACCGGGTGGTGGTCGATCGCGGGGTCCTGAAGATCCACGCCGGCGCGCTGGCAGACCGGTATGAGGCGCTGGGCGGGCGGGTCCACTACCACGGCAAGCCGCACGCCCCGGTGTTCGAGCGTTCGATCGCGACCCTCGGCGTAACAGCCGATCGGGTCCTGGTGGTCGGCGACAACCGGGCGACGGATGTCGCGGGCGCGGTGGCGGCCGGCATCGACTCGCTGCTTCTGGCCGACGGCGTGCATCACGAGGAACTGCTGGACGGCGGCCGGCTGTCGGAGGCTGGCGTCGCGGCCTTCCTGGCAACCCCTGGGCCGCAGCCACGGTGGGTTTCGGCGCGGCTGACTTGGTAGCCCAAGGACCACATCTGGTCGCTTGCTTGTGCCGTGCCGGAAAATCCAATACAATATATAGGCTTTTGAAACAAAAGGTTTTTAAGCATGGCGGGTGAACTGGATGGTCAGCTCGACAAAGTCGGCTGGCAGCTCCTTCGGGTCCTGCAGGAGGACGCGCGTCTCTCGTTCAGTGAACTAGGCCGACGGGTCGGCCTGTCGTCGCCGGCAGTGGCTGAACGGGTCCGCCGGATGGAGGATTCCGGGGTCATCACCGGCTATCGCTGTCTGGTCGAGCCCTCGAAGCTCGGCTACCCGACCACCGCATTCATCCACCTCAAAGTCACCGGCGAACACCACGGACGGATCGCGACCGTGGCGCACACCCTGGCGGAGGTTCAGGAATGCCATCACGTGACCGGCCAGGACAGCTTCATGATCAAGGTGATCGTGTCCTCGATGGTGCATCTCGAACACGTTATCGCCCAGTTGCGGACCTACGGTGAGACCACGACATCCATCGTCCTGTCGTCGCCGGTGAAGTCGAAGATGGTGATGGCCGGGCCGAGCGTGCGGGTCGGACCACAGTTGCCTCCGATGGCTTATGAGAACACCGGCTGATCAGTCCTTGCGGACGTCCAGCACCGTGCCGCCAGTCAAGGTGCACAGGACGTCGGGTGTCAGTTCAAACACCGCGTTCGGTGTCCCGGCGGCGCACCAGATCCGCTCCAGCGCAATGAGATCGGCATCCAGGTAGACGACCGGCTCGATCGCGTGGCCGATCGGGGCGACGCCTCCGATGGCGAAGCCGGTCGCTTCGCGCACGAAGTTGGCATCGGCCCGGCGGATCTTCTCGCCGAGGGCGGTGGCCACCTTCTTTTCGTCGACCCGGTTCGGGCCGCTTGCCACCACCAGCACCGAGCGCCCGCTGTCGTCGGCGCGGAACACCATCGACTTGCCGATCTGGGCGGCCTCACGCGCTTGACGCCCATCGCCGGCTCGCGTATATCGCCGGCTCCGCGCCGCCCTTTGTCAGGCGGCGCCCCTGTTTTTGTGGTTCCCGGAGGCGCTCGGCCCCGGGCCGAGACGAAGGAGCGACCCATGGCGCGACGCTGCGAACTCACTGGCAAGGGCGTGCTGACCGGCAACAACGTCAGCCACGCCAATAACAGGACCCGCCGGCGCTTTCTGCCGAACATCCAGGAGACCGCGCTGCTGTCCGACGTGCTCGGCCAGATGGTGCGTCTGAAGCTGTGCACCGGCGCGATACGCACGGTCGAGCATAATGGTGGCCTGGACGCATTCCTCGCCAAGGCGAAGGTCTCCGATCTGTCGCAGGAAGCTCGTCGCCTGAAGAAGCGGATCGAGAAGGTCCAGGCGCGCGCTGCCGCTGCCGCCTGACACGGTCCTCGATTTTGAGAGTTTGACGCCCGCCGCAAGGCGGGCGTCTTCGTTTCAGACGGACGCTTCCGATCTACGGCTGCGGTCGGCAGTCGGAGCATACTGGGCGTCGAACGCTGTGGACGTTGATCCGGTCGCGAACTAGGGTGACACGGATCTGGCGTGGTGTGGGTCACGCTGGCAATCGGCCACCGGTGAGTACGTTGAGCGGGCGCCCGGCTCTTCCAGAACTCAATATGATGTCGCCGATCAACAGCCGGTGGATTAAACACTGGTGGACACTGCCGCATGTGCATTTGATCCCGCTCCGTGCCTCGTTTGACCCGGCCGACGTGCCAAGCCTGCTGCCATTTCTCGAGATGCATGACCTGCGGGAGCCTGGGGTTTCCCGTCTTCGGCTGGTCGGCACCAAGGTGGCCCAGCGCCATGGCAAGGACCCAACCGGCGAGGACTATCTCCGGTTTGTGACTCCGGAACGGCGCGACGAGGCGTACCGGGGCCTCATGATCCCGTACCAGCATCCATGCGGGATGCGGGTGGTCATGAGCAATACTTTCGAGTCCGGGCTCTCAGCGCTGATTGAGGCCGTGGGGCTGCCGTTCCAGTTCAACGACACCGGCGGCCCGATGGTGATGTTCACGGACGTCATCGTGGGAGACGCGATGCATCTGCATACCAACCTGGGGCGGCTCGTTCGGTATGTCCTGCACGAACGCCAATTCATCGACGTTGGCGCCGGTATTCCCGAAGGCCACATCGATACCCTGGTCGAGCCGCGGCCGCAGGTCAGGCCAGTGGCGGAACCGTGATTTTAGGCCCAAGCTCGAGCATCGATGCTCGTTAGAACTTTCCGAACTTCAGATACGCCTGTTCGGCATCCATACCGTCCATGATGGCCCGGCGCATCTCGCCCTCGGTGCCCATCACCGCCTCGGTCTCGGTTACGGTCTCTTCGACCACCTCCTTGGGGATGATGATCACCCCGTCGCGATCGCCCAGCAGCCAGTCGCCGGAGCGGATGGTCACGGTACCGATGGTGATCGGCTCACCAAGCTGGTCATAGGTCCAGCGTTCCACGATGTCGGCCGGAGTGTTGGCCTCGCAGAATACCGGGAACCCCATCTCCAGGATGAAGTCGGTGTCGCGGCAGTGGCCGTCGACGACATAGCCGCGGGTATCCTTGACGCGCAGCGCTTGCGCCGACAACTCGCCCATCAGGGCGATCGCCTTGGTGTTCGGTTGGCACACCAGGACCTTTCCGCTCGGCACACGCGACAGCACCTGACTCCAGCGCAGCAGCGTCTCGTGGCGCGACAAGGTCTGGTCGACATGGCCGGAGATGGTGTGGATCTCCCCAGCGAGCCGGCGGGTCGGATCGAGTGCGCGGATCGAGGTTGGCAGTACCTGGTTGCCGTATCCCTTGGCGCGCAGCACGTCTTGCACGGCGCTGGCGTAGCAGGCAGCGAGACGCTCGGTAAGGTCGGTCATTGATCTCTCCCTGGCCGACCTCCCGAGAGGGCCGGCATGCGTGGATGCTTTCGAAGGCATCCCGATTGTCGTAAGAGTGCTGGGTCGGCGCGGGGGCGCCGGTGAGCAACCGGGAGACTGTGACGCATGGAGCCGAGCGAGGTCAAAACCGTCGAGCAGGCGATGGCGCTGGTGGATGAGCGACGACTGTCGCACGTCAAGGTCGGGGTGTTCGACATCGACGGCATCCTGCGCGGCAAGTGGATGGGCCGCGACAAGTTCGAGGGGGCCCTGAAGAAAGGCTACGGCTTCTGTGACGTGGTGCTGGGTTGGGACTCCAACGACCAGCTGTACGACAACGTCCAGGTGACCGGCTGGCACACCGGCTATCCCGATGCCGAACTGCGATTGCTGCCTGACACCTGCCGCGACGTCCCGTTCGAGCCGGACATGCTGTTCGTGTTGTCGGAGTTCGCCGGCAAGTGGGAGCATGTGTGCCCGCGCGCCGCCCTGCGCCGGATGATCGACAAGGCCGCCGGCATGGGCTTCGGCGTCAAGGCCGCTTGCGAGTACGAGTTCTTCCTGTTCGACGAGACCCCGGAATCGATCCGCGCCAAGAACTACAAGAACCTGAAGCCGCTAACTCCGGGGTTCTTCGGCTATTCGGCCCTGCGCGCCTCGGTGCATGCCGACCTGCACCTGATGTTCATCGAGACCATGGAGCAGATGGGCATCCCGATCGAGGGCCTGCACACCGAGACCGGCCCAGGCGTGCTGGAGGCGGCGATCCAGGTGTCGGATGCGCTGGAGGCGGCCGACCGGGCCGCCCTGTTCAAGACCTTCGCCAAGGTGTTCTTCCAGCGTCACGAACTGATGGCGACGTTTATGGCCAAGTGGGCGATGAATGTTCCGGGCCAATCCGGCCATATCCATCTGTCGCTGACCGACAAGAAGGGCAAGCCGGTGTTCCACGACGCCAAGGCGCCGAACACCCTGTCCGACACCATGCGCTGGTTCATCGGCGGCCAGCAGGCGCTGATGCCGGAGTTGCTGGCAATGACCGCGTCGACGGTGAACGCCTACACCCGGCTGATTCCCGGCTTTTGGGCGCCGACCGACGCGACCTGGGGGGCCGACAACCGCACCACCGCGTTGCGGGCGATCACCGGCTCGCCGTCGGCCCAGCGGGTCGAGTACCGGGTCGGCAGCGCCGACTCCAATCCGTACCTCGCCATGGCCGCCGCTCTCGGCTCGGGCCTGTGGGGCATCGAGAACAAAATCGAGCCCGGTCCCGGCGTGGTCGGCAACGCCTATGACAAGACCTTCCCGGCCAAGCTGGCGCTGCCGCGCACCTTGTGGGACGCCGCCCAGCGGATGAAGAAATCGAAGGCCGGCCGGGCGCTGTTCGGCGATGCGTTCGTCGAGCACTTCGCCGCCACCCGCGAGTGGGAGGAGCGCGAATTCCGGCGAGCGGTCACCGACTGGGAGATGCAACGCTACTTCGAGATCATCTGACCGGACAGCGCTCGGAGGCCCTTACGCGGCGGGGCGCTTGCGGATCAGGTAGCGGTGCTCGCCGGTCAGCACCAGTTCGCGTTTCTGGTTGTGGATGGTGGTGCCCATGACCAGCACGCCGGTGGTGCGCTGCACGATCAGTTCGGCGACCTGAAGGGCCGGATACAAGGTGTCGCCGGCAATCACCGGGCGCAGGAATTTCGACGACTGCTCCAGGAAACCGATCAGCGAGTCGGATACCTCGTGCGGGAAGCGCCCGGCGCCGGCCGCGGTGAAGCACAGCACCTGCAGGCCATGCGCCAGCAGGCCCGGCAGGCCGCGCGCGCGGCAGAACTCGACGTCGTAGTGGATCGGGTGATTGTCGCCGGACACCGCCTGGAACGCAGCGAAGTTCGCCTCGGTGATGGTGCGGCTCGGCAGCACGTAGCGCTCGCCGACGACGAAATCCTCGAACCAGCGCTGGGGTGTCACAGCATGGGCCGAGGGATCGAAGGTCGGATCGGGCGAGGATGCCATCATCCATGCTTCTCCAGCAGGAACCAAGTCAGGTCGTCGGCCGGAAAGTTCGGGTCGCGGTGGTACTGGAACCCGTAATCGACCAGCCTGAGATCGGGGAATCGGTCGAGGATCTCGCCCGCGAAATCGCGTTTGAACAGCCGATCGCTGTGCCCGCGGTACGGGATCGCGACCGGGGCCGGGTTGTAGTACTCGGCCACCAGGATCAGCCGCCCGGACGCAGCGTGCAGGTTGTCGTAGACGGTCGGCAGGGCGTCCGGGTTGATGTGGATGAGGACGCCGGAGCAGAAGGCGAGGTCATAGGTTCGGGTTGCGTGCCGTTCCAGGATCGAGCCGTGAAGGGCTGTCACGCCGTCGATCTGCTTCAGGGACTCCACCGCCTTGGCGTTGATTTCGATGGCCGCAAGCTCGATGGCCGGAAGCAATCGGCGCAACGCCAGCAGGTTCAGGCCGATGTTCGGTCCGAATTCGATGGCGGAGGTGACCGGTCCGGCGCGGCGCAGGGCGTTCGACAGCATGTGGCTGCGCCCGGCAACCAATGCCTCGCCACGGTTGCGGTCGGCGTAGTCGTTGCCGAACGCCCCGCTCCAGAACGCCTCCTGCTCGGTCTTCCAGGCATCAGTCATCGGAGTCTCCCGAAATTGGCTGTTCATAGCGTCGCTGCTTCTGGCCGACGCCGGCATTCAGCGCCCGCCAGTCGGGGTGCTTGTCCAGCAGCGCGATCACGTCGCGCCAGCCGAAATTGGGGTTGGCCGGCAGCAGCGCCTCCAGGATCCGGACCAGTAGTTCGTAGTCCGATCGTTCGTCCAGCGTCCAGCGATAGCCCGACAGATCCTTCGGCGCCAGATGCCGGGCAATCCGGAACCGCTCGGGCTGACGGTACAGGAACGGCGTGACGTGTTCGCGGTCATAGGGATCGTCCGTCTCGGCATTGGCAAGTCGCAGTGCCGCCATCGAGGCGACCTCGACGTCGAGCCCGATCGGCCAGGTGCGTGGCACGCTGTTGGTGGCGTAGTCGACGGCCGGATCGGCGGAGCGGAACACCGTCATCACGGCGTCGATCAACTCGGGGTCGGTCAGCGGACAGTCGCCGGTCAGCCGCACGACGGTGTCGGCGCCGACGCGCTCGGCGGCTGCAACGAAGCGACCGAGCACGTCTTGTTCGGAGCCGCGAAACACGGCGATGTTCTCGCGCTCGGCCAGATCGGCGACTTTGTCGTCGGTGGCGTTGGCGGTGGTCGCGATGCAGATCGCGTCGACCGAACGGGCCCGCCGGACCCGGTCGATCTGATGCGCCAGCATCTCCCGGCCGGCCGCGGGCAGCAGCACCTTGCCGGGCAGGCGGGTCGAGGTCATGCGGGCCTGGATCACAGCGGCAACGGTCACTGGCGGTTCCACCACTCCTGCCAAGCGGGCTAGTCGCTTGTAGCATGGGATCGTCGCAGCGCCGGCCGCAAGCGGCTAAGCTGCAGCCATGATGGACAGGCCAAAGATCACCCTGCGCCGAGCGTGCCGAGACGACTCGGCCGACCTGTTGGCTTGGCGCAACGATCCCGATACCCGGGTGAACTCCCGCAACACCGCGGAGATCGCCCAGGCGTCTCATGAGTCGTGGCTCGACAAGGCGCTGAACGACGCGAATCGACGGATCTGGATCGTTGAACGTGATGGCCGGAAGATCGGCACTGTCTCGGCTGTTCGCACCGCGTCTGCCGAGGTGGAATTGTCGATCACCGTGGCGCCGGAAATGCGCGGCCGGGGAGAGAGCGGCGGCATGATCCGGTCAGCCGTCCTCGAGTCTATGACAGAGTGGCCGGATGTGGTCATCCGGGCGGTGGTGCGCGTCGAGAACGCGGCGAGCCGTCGTGCGTTCGAGCGTTGCGGGTTCGGCGTCACCGGCGAAGATGATGGGCTGCTGGTCTATCGGCTGATTGACGATGGGTGATCCGGAGCTGGATGCCCCGTCGGTCGAGACGGGGCTTGCGCTGCACCGAGCCGGGAGACTGCGCGAGGCGATGGCGGTCTATGGACAGGTGCTCCGAGTCGACAAGCGGCAGCCGGCCGCGTTGCACGGACTGGCGCTGGCGCTGCACCAGTTGGGGGATCACGCTGCCGCGGAGCCGTTGATGTTCGCAGCGGTCCGGCTTGATCCGAGGGTTCCGGGGTACCGCAACAATTTCGGAACGATCCTGCGGGCGGTCGGCCAGCATGAGCGCGCCGTGGCGAACTTCCGCGAGGCGTTGCGGCTGAATCCGCTCTATGCCGATGCTCGGGCCAATCTCGGCAGTGCCCTGCCATGGTTGAGCCACGAGCGCGATGCCCGGCACCATCTGCACTGGGCCTGTCTTTTGGAACCAGCGCATAGCGAAGGCTGGGCCAGTCTCGGTGCACTGGAGCGGTCGGCGGGACAACTCGAACGGTCGATCACGGCGCAGCGCAGGGCACTGGCAACGCAGCCCCTGAGCGCGGCGTGGCGGCTGAACGCCGGGTCGGCACTGCTGGAGGTCGAGCGGCTTGAGGCGGCCCGGAAACATCTGATCCGTGCCGCGATGCTCGATCCTGGGCTGGCGGGGGCCTGGAACGACCTCGGGTATCTGCTCCTGACGCAGTTGCAGACTGTGTCGGCAGACCGCTGCTTCCGGCACGCGGCTTTCGCTAAGCCATCCTACGGGGCCGCCTGGGCTGGTCGAGCCGAAATTGCGGCGATCGATGGAGATCTCGATGCGGCGGTCCGCTACGCGAACCGTGCGGTCGAGGCCGAACCCGGCAATCCGCAACTGCAGTTCAGGCGTGGCATCCACAGGTTGGCTGCAGGCGACCTGAAGGGTGGCTGGGCCGACCATGACGCGATGTGGCGGAAACCCAACGCCGTCCAGCGCATAGGGGCACCGCGGCGCTGGGCGGGCGACTCGCTTGCAGGCAAGACTTTGCTGGTAGCAGCCGATCAGGGCATCGGCGACGAACTGCTGTTCTCCAGCTGCATCCCCGACGCCATGCAGGCCGCGGACCGTGTGGTGCTGGAGTGCGATCCGCGGCTTGAAACTTTGTTCAGGCGTTCGTTTCCCGGGGTGTTCGTCCATCGCTACGCGCGGGGCGGAACCCGCACCCGGCCGACCCAGAACTACGACTGGATCCCGCCCGACCTCTCGCCGGACGTGATGATCGAGGAAGGCGGGTTGATGCGCTGGTTCCGGTCTTCAGTCGAAGCCTGCGATGCCGCCGGGCAGCCGTGGCTTGTGCCGGACCCGGTCCGGGGTGCGGCTATGCGTGCCGTGGTTTCGAAGCTCGGACCGGGGCTGAAGATCGGCGTTTCCTGGCGCAGCATGCGGCAGACCGAGGCGCGGAACGTGCACTATCCGGGGTTGGCGGCGCTCGCACCGATCCTGGCGGTGCCGGGCGTCACCTTCGTCTGTCTGCAATACGGCGCCGGCTGGCAGGACGAGTTGCGTGCCAGCCGGGCACCGGTGTCGGTCGTTCCTGGGCTCGATACCACGTCCGACATCGAAGGCGTGGCGGCGCTGGCCGCCAGCCTCGATGGGGTGATCTGTCCGTCCAGCACCATCGGCTGGATCGGCGCCGGGGTTGGAACCTCGGTCTGGCTGCTGTCGAACGAGCCGGTGTTCCTGGAGTTCGGGCTGAAGCGACTACCGGGCTTTCCGACCGTCCGGCCGTTCAGCAAGCGTCAGACGGATCCCTGGCAGCCGATGCTGGCGCAGGTCGCACAGGAGCTTGCTGCCTGGTCGGTTCGAGAATCGGGCGGCGTCTGAGCGGGACGTAGGCTAGGGGCGAAGCGCCAGAACCGACGGTGCGACTTGGGCGATCACCCGGGCCACGCCGTGACCGTCGACCAGCGTTCCAGCGATCTCGGACATCGCCGCTCGGCGTGCCGGGTCGCGCGCCAAGCCAAGGATGGACGCACCGAGACTGTCGGCGTCGAGATCGGCGAACGGTCCGAGCATCTGCGCAGCACCCAGCGCGTCCATCCGGCGGGCGGGAGCAATCTCTTCCGGCACCAATGCCCCCAGCAGCATCGGCGCGCCGCGGCTGGCGAGTTCCAGCACTGTCGATCCGCTGGCGGAGACCACCATGTCGGCTTCGTCCATCAGGCTGACCATGTCCTGGACGTCGTGCAGGACCTCGATCCCTCGATCGCTCCCCGCGGCAGACTGCAGCCGCGCAAGCGCCGGGTTGGCGGCGCCGACCACCAGTCGAATCTCGGCGAGGCCCGGTTCCGCCTCCCGAGCCCATTGGGCGGCGGCCAGGACTGTCGCCGAGACGCCAGCCGGATCGGCCCCGCCCAGCAACAGCAGCAGACGGCGTGCGACCAGCGGATGCTTGCGGGCCGGCACCGGGCGGGCGAACTCCGGCCGCAACAGGGCATAGCGCGGCCCGGCGAGGACGGCTGCGTCGGTCCGGCCGGCGTAGTGTTCGGTCTCGGCGTAGACGTTGTGATTCACGACGAAGGCGCCGGGAACCCATGTCCGGGCGGCTGTATCGTCGACCATCAGCAGCGGCGCGCGGCTCGCGGCCAACGTTGCCAGGAACTCCTCGTCAAAAGTCCAACCATCGACCGCTACGAGATCGTTGTCGTCGAGCCAGACTGTCTCTCTGGGGTCCGGCAGAGGATGCACCGCGACCCCCCCGGCTTCGGCCCGACGGCGCAACGCGTCCGGCAATTGGTGGCTGGCCAGTTGGGCATTTCCCCCGGCGCGCAACCATCCCAGCGCGAGGGCGAGGCCGCGCATCACGTGCCCGGTGCCGATGGTGGGACCAGCATCGGCCCGGACCGTGAGGCGAGCACCGTTCAGCGAAGGCAGCCTTGGCGCTTCGCCGGTTCCGGAGCCGGTGTTACCTTCATCCATCGCGTGACCCATGCCGGGAACGATCATGGCACCCACTATAACCATCGCCGGCCGGAAAATCGGCTCCGAGCATCCGCCCTACGTGGTGGCCGAGATGTCCGGCAACCACAACGGTGACATCGAACGCGCGTTCCGCATTCTGGAGGTCGCCAAGGAAGCCGGCGCCGATGCGGTCAAGCTGCAGACCTATCGGGCCGACACCATCACGATCGACCATGACGGGCCCGAGTTCTTGGTCAGGGGGGGGCTGTGGGACGGCCGCCGACTGTTCGAACTCTACGACGAAGCTCATACGCCTTGGGACTGGCACGCGCCGATCTTTGCCCGGGCTCGCGAGGTCGGGATCACGGTGTTCTCGGCACCGTTCGATCCGACGGCGGTGGAACTGCTCGAATCGCTCAATGCCCCTGCCTACAAGATTGCATCGCCGGAGATCGTCGATTTGCCGTTGATCCGACGGGTCGCCCGGACCGGCAAACCGATGATCATCTCAACCGGCATGGCGACGTTCGAGGAAACCGAAGAAGCGGTGACGGCCGCGCGCGGCGCCGGTGCCGTCGAAATCGCGGTCCTCCACTGCGTGAGTGCCTACCCGGCTCCGGCGAATGACACCAACCTGTCGACCATTCGCGACCTGGAGCGCCGGCTGGGTACCGTCGTCGGGTTGTCGGACCACACCATGGACACCACGATTGCCACTCTGGCGGTCGGTATGGGCGCGGCCCTGATCGAGAAGCACGTCACGCTGGCGCGCGCCGACGGGGGAGTGGACAGCGCGTTCTCACTGGAGCCGATGGAACTGGCCCGGCTGGTGCTGGATGCCCGGATCGCCAAGGCGGCGATAGGGCAGCCGGCCTATGGCCCGCTGGAGTCCGAGAAGACCGTGCTGAAGTTTCGCCGGTCGCTGTACGTCGTGGCCGACGTCAAGGCGGGGGGGGTGCTTACCGAAGCCGCGGTGCGCTCGATCCGACCCGCCATGGGGTTGGCGCCCAAATGGCTCGACAGTGTGCTGGGGCGCCGCGCCGCGCGCGATCTGAAGCGTGGCGAACCTCTGGCGGCTGACATGGTCGATGGCGGGATCCCGGGCTTCGATGGCTAGCCGGCCACGGTTCGGCGGGCTGTCGCTGGAGTCAGGGTTCGCCCTGCATCGTGCAGGAAAGCTGCGCGAGGCGGCAGCGATCTACGGCCAAGTGCTGCAAGCCAATCCGAAGCAGGCCGACGCGCTGCACCTGCTTGGCCTCGTCCTGCATCAGCTTGGCGATCACCTCAAGGCCGACGCGTTCATGTCGCAGGCGATCCGGCTGAATCCGAAGGCACCGGCGTATCGCAACAATCACGGTATGGTGCTCAAGGCGCTGGGTATGGATACCAAGGCCGTTGCAAGTTTCCGTGCAGCGCTCCAGTTGGACCCGGTGAATGCCGACGCGCTCGCCAATCTGGGTGGCTCATTGCCGTGGTCTTCGCGCGAGCAGGAGGCTCGGCGATCGTTTCGGCGGGCATGCCTGTTGGTCCCAGCCCACGACGAAGGGTTGGCGAGCCTGGGCGCGATGGAGCGCGCGACAGGCCATCTTGACCGGGCAATGGTGGCTCATCGTCGGGCGTTGACGGTTCAGCCGCTGCTGGCGGCCCGCCGACTGAACGTCGGCTCGTGCCTGGTCGAAGACGACCGCTATGACGAGGCCAGGGGTTACCTGGTCGAGGCGACCCTGCTTGATCCTGCCTTGCCGGAAGCGTGGAGCGACCTGGGCTTCCTGCTGATGGGCCGGATGCAGGTGACTCAGGCCGAGCGGTGCTTTCGCCGGTCACTCGCGATTCGGCCGAGGCACGGACCAGCGTGGGCCGGCCGGGCCGAGACCGCGTATGTGGCCGGTGATGCGTCGGCAGCCGTTCAGGCATCGCAACGGGCGGTGGAGCTCGATCCGGCAAACCCGCATCTCCGACTGCGGCTCGGCATGCACCGGCTGGCGACCGGTGACCTGGAGCGCGGTTGGGTCGACCACGATGCGATGTGGCGCAAGCCCGACGCGGTCAAACGAATCGGAATGCCGCCGCGCTGGGACGGCGGTCCGCTGGGGGGCAAGACCTTGCTCGTCACAGCCGACCAGGGTGTCGGCGACGAGTTGCTGTTCGCATCCTGCATCCCGGACGCGATCCGGGCGGCCGGCCGTGTGGTCCTGGAGTGCGATCCCCGGCTGGTTGATCTGTTCAGGCGGTCGTTTCCCGATGTGTTCGTTCACGCGTATGAGCGCGGCGGAACCCGGATCAGGCCGATTCAGCGCTATGACTGGATTCCCCGCGAACTGGTTCCGGACCGGATGATCGAGGCCGGTGCGATGATGCGCTGGTTCCGGCCCACGGTGGCCTCGCTCGACGCGGCGGGAACGCCGTGGCTGACCCCCGATCCAGTGCGGGTCGCCGAGATGCGCGATGCCCTCGACGAACTCGGGCCGGGCCTGAAAATCGGCCTCTCGTGGCGCAGCATGCGGCTGACCGAAACCCGCAATGCCCACTACCCGGGACTGGCGCCGTTTGAGCCGTTGTTGCGAGTACCGGGGGTCCAGTTCGTGTGCCTGCAGTACGGCACCGATTGGGAGCCGGAGCTCCGCGAGACAGACGCATCGGTGAACGTAATTCCGGGCCTGGATACGACGGCGGACCTGGATGGCGTGACCGCACTGGTCGCGGCACTCGACGGCGTGATCTGTCCGTCGAGCACCCTCGGCTGGATCGGTGCTGCGGTCGGCAGGCCGGTTTGGCTGCTGTACAACACGCCGATGTTCCTGGAGTTCGGCACCGACCGCCTGCCCGGATTCCCGACCGTCCGGCCGTACCGGAAGAACCAGCCGGAGCCGTGGGAGCCGATGCTGCAGCGGGTCGCCGAGGACCTCGCCGGTTGGGCCGCTCAGTCGCCGGACGCCGGCTGATCGCGGGTCACGGCGACCCGGCGCCGACTTTCCCGATAGGTGATGTACAGCCCGCTGCCGACGATCACGGTGGATCCCACCAAGGTCCAGAAGTCCGGAAACGTGCCGAACACCAGCCAGCTCAGCACCGTCACCATCAACAACTGACCGTAGTTGAGCGGAGCGAGGAACGACGCTTCGCCGAGCTGGAACGCCCTGATGACGAAGTAGTGTCCGACCCCACCGATCATGCCCAGCAGGCAGAACAGCCCGGCATCCGTCAGAGAGTGTGGCGTCACCCACTCGAACGGCACGGCGATCGATGACAGCACGGCGCCGACGACCGCGATGTAGGTGATCGAGGTCTCGGGGGTGTCGGCCGCCGAGGTCTTGCGGGTGACGATCTGGTAGACGGCGTAGGAGAACGCCGTTCCCAGGATCAGCAGCATGGCCCAGTGGGTCTCGCCGCCGCCGGGCCGGATGATGATCATCGCCCCGGCAAATCCGACCGCGACGGCCGCCCAACGCCGAGCCCCCACCACCTCGCCCAGGAACGGGGCGGCCAGTGCCGTCACGATCAGCGGCGAGGTGAAGTTGATCGCGCTGGCGGTCGGCACCGGGATCCAGCGCAGCGCCGTGAAGAAGCACACCGTCGAGACGAACATCAGCAGGGACCGCACAATGTGCACGCCCGGCCGGGTGGCGCGCAGCAGACCGAGGCCATGGCGCGGCATGAACATCAGCAGCATAAACACCAGATGCCCGGTGTAGCGCGCCCACAGGATCTGCGTGGTCGGGTAGTCGGTCGACAGGAACTTGGCCGCAACGTTCATGAACGGCAGGACAGTGATCGCCACTCCCATGAACAGGAAGGCGGTGATGGTGTCGCGAGTTCCGGTGGTGGCCGGTGAGGTGGGCGGCGGGGTGCCGAGCGGCATGGATGTAGAGTAATGCTGCGCTGCAGCGACTGGCAAGCGTTCGTCGGCGTTGAATTATCTCTGGTCGTGGAGCGCCGCACGGGCTTCCCTTGGGCGAGAGGGCGGCGCTATCGTCCAGAGCATCAAGGAGAACGGCCATGACCATGCGGCTGCTGAATTTCACCACGCCTGACGGGCCGGCGACGGTCGCGGTCGAGAACTGCGTCGTGGCCGGGTGGACCGGGCGCGATAAGGCGGCACTCGACCACCACATCGAGGAACTGGCGGCGATCGGAGTTCCGGGGCCGAGCACCGTGCCGCTGTACTACCGGGTCGCGGTCGAGCAGGTGGTGCAGCGCACCTCGGTCCAGGTGCTGGGTGGCGACAGTTCGGGCGAGGTGGAACCGGTCCTGATTGCGACCGAGAACGGCTTGTTGCTGACGGTGGGTTCAGACCACACCGATCGCAAGGTCGAGAGCTACTCGATCCCGGTATCCAAGCAGATGTGCCCTAAGGTACTGGCGACCACGGCGTGGCCGGTGACCCTCGGGCCTTGGATGGACCGCCTGACCATCGAGAGCCGGGCGCTGATCGATGGCCGCGAAGTCGTCTACCAATCGGGTACCCTCGCGATGATCCGGCCGCTGGCTGAACTGATCGACGGCTACGGCGGCTTGAAGCCTGGAACGGTGATGCTGTGCGGCACCGTCCCGGTGGTCGGCGGCCTGCGCCATGCCGACCGCTTCTCCATGCGGCTGGCGGATCCGGATACCGGGGCCGCGGTCGAACACACCTATTCCATCGAAACCTTGCCGGTAGTCCTGTGATGAGCTTTGCGCCGCTGACCCCGATCGCGACCCTGTTGACCGACCTGGAGGTCGGCCGCACCAGCGCGACCGCTTTGCTGGAAACCGCGCTCGAACGCGCTGCCGATCCGGCAGGCGAGGGGGCTCGGGTGTTCGTCCATCAGATGGTCGATACCGCGCGGGCCGAGGCCGAGGCCAGCGACGGGTTGCGCAGGGCCGGGGTGGCGCCGCGGCCCCTCGAAGGCCTGCCGATCTCGATCAAGGACCTGTTCGACGTTCGCGGCCATGTCACGACCGCTGGATCGAAGGTCCTGGCCGACGAACCACCGGCCGAGGTTGATGCCCCGATTGTTGCCCGATTGCGGGCAGCCGGCGCCGTGCTGGTCGGCCGAACCAACATGACCGAGTTCGCGTTCTCCGGCATCGGCATCAACCCGCACAACGGCACGCCGGCCAACCCCTGGGACCGCGACACCCGGCGGATTCCGGGCGGATCGTCGTCCGGCGCGGCGGTCAGCGTGGCCGACGGCATGGCGACGGTCGGGATCGGTTCCGATACCGGCGGTTCGGTGCGGATCCCGAGCGGGTTGTGCGGGCTGGCAGGGTTCAAGCCGACCCAGCGCCGGGTTCCGACCGTAGGTGCCTGTGCACTGTCGCCCACGCTCGACTCGATCGGTCCGTTGGCGCCGACGGTCGCCTGTGCCGCGCGGGTCCATCAGGTGATGGCCGGCGAGCCGGTGCGTCCGATCGGCCGCCGGTCGGTTGCCGGATTGCGTTTCGCGGTGCCGCAGAGCCTGGTGTTGGAGGATCTCGACGGCACCACCGCGCAATGCTTCGAGGCAGCGCTGTCGCGCCTGTCAGCCGCCGGCGCGGTAATTACCGAGATTCCGTTCAAGGAATTGCTGGCGATCTCCGAAGCCAACGCCAAGGGCGGTTTTGCCGCGGTCGAATGCTACGAACTGCACAGCCGGCATGTGATCCGCGCGCCCGATCTGTTCGACCCGCGTGTCGTCGTGCGGATCCGCCGCGCCGGTGAGCAGTCGGCGGTCGACTACATCACGTTGGTAAGACGCCGGGCCGAAATTCAAGCGGCCTGCAACGCCGTCACGGCACCGTTCGACGCGGTCTTGATGCCCACCACCGCGCGAATCGCTCCGCCGATCGCCGAGTTGGAGGCGAGCGACGAAGCGTTCGCCAAGAACAACATCCTCATGTTGCGCAACTGCTCGGTCGGCAACTTCCTCGACCGGTGTGCTGCGACAGTGCCGGTGCAAGAGCCGGGCTCGGCGCCGGTCGGACTGATGCTGATGGGCGAGACCATGGGTGACGATGCCCTGCTGTCGGTGTCGGCGGCGGTCGAGTCCGTCTTCCGGTAAAACTCCGGTCTCACGACCCTGCGACATTCTGTCGACTGTTCAAGACCTTGCCGGGTGGGCTTTGCGCACTCAGGTCTACAGGCGTAGCGTATGGAGTCGGAGCCTATCCCGGCCCGGCATAGATGAAAGGAGGTGCGTATGACCACCACCGATCGGATTGATAGCCTGCGTAGCCGTCATGCAACCCTGGAGGCCAAGCTCGAACGCGAAGAGTGTAGGCCTCATCCCGACGATGTCACCGTGCACGACCTGAAACGTCAGAAGCTCGCCATCAAAGACGAGATCATGCGTCTGGAGCGCGTGTAGTCGAGACTTTCCCACCTATCTAGTGGATAAAATCCGACATTAGAATCCCGCTCAGGATTCCCGCGGGTTCGGTGGCGTGCGAGTCTGGGGCATGCGCACCGGGATCAGCTTCACCGTCAGTACCGCCGATCGCGCCCGCCTGGAGGCGATCGTGGCGGACCGCAACAGCCCGCAAAAGCACGTCTGGCGCTGCCGGATTGTGCTGCTCACCGCCGCGGGCCTGGGCACCAACGCGATCATGCGCGAGGCCGGGGTCGCCAAGACGGCGGTCTGGCGCTGGCAGGAGCGCTTCGCCGCCGAAGGCGTGGACGGGCTGCTGCGGGACAAGACGCGCCCGTCGCGGATCCCGCCGCTGGACCCCTCGGTGGCCGAGCGCGTCGTCGCCCTGACCCTGACCGATCCGCCCGGCGAGACGACCCACTGGACCGCCGCAACGATGGCGGCACAGACCGGCATCTCGGTTAGTTCGGTGCAGCGGATCTGGCGTGCTCACGGTTTGGCCCCGCATCGGATCCGGCAGTTCAAGCTCTCGAACGACCCGGAGTTCGTGACCAAGCTGCGCGACGTGGTCGGGCTCTATGTCGACCCGCCGGCCCACGCCATCGTGCTCAGCGTCGACGAGAAGAGCCAGATCCAGGCGCTCGACCGCACCCAGCCCGGCCTGCCGCTGAAGAAGGGCCGCGCCGGCACCATGACCCACGACTACAAGCGCCATGGCACCACCACCTTGTTCGCTGCCCTCAACGTGCTCGACGGCACCGTCATCGGCCGCAACATGCAGCGTCACCGCCACCAGGAGTTCATCCGCTTCCTCAACCACATCGAGGCCCAGGTTCCGGCCGGCAAGGTGATCCACGCCGTCCTCGACAACTACGCCGCCCACAAGCACCCCAAGGTCCGCGCCTGGCTGCACCGCCATCCCCGCTGGACCTTCCACTTCGTGCCGACCTCATGTTCCTGGCTCAACGCCGTCGAAGGCTTCTTCGCCAGGCTCGCCAAGCGCCGCCTCAAGCGCGGCGTCTTCCGCTCTGTCGCCGACCTCCAGGCCGCCATCAACCGCTTCCTCGACGAGCACAACGCCTCAGATCCGAAGCCCTTCAACTGGACAGCCGATCCCGACAAAATCATCGCCGCCGTCAGGCGTGGGCACCAAGTGTTGGATTCTATCCACTAGAACCGCTGGCCCTGTCAGCGGGTCGGCACCGAAGCCCGCCTTCGGCTCGGAAGGCGGGCTTTGCTATGCGCCCTTCGCCCGCTCGCGCAGCACGAATTTCTGAACCTTGCCGGTCGAGGTTTTCGGCAGTTCCCCGAACACCACGGTCTTCGGGCACTTGAAGCTGGCGAGGTGCTGGCGGCAGAACGCGATCACCTCCTCAGGGGTCGTTGTCTTGCCGGGGCGCAGCGTGACGAACGCACAGGGCGTCTCGCCCCATTTCTCGTCCGGCTTTGCGACCACGGCTGCTTCCAGGATCGCCGGATGGCGGTACAGCACGCCCTCGACCTCGATGGTCGAGATGTTCTCCCCGCCGGAGATGATGATGTCCTTGGAGCGATCCTTCAGCTCGACATAGCCATCCGGATGCACGACGCCCAGGTCGCCGGAGTGGAACCAGCCGTCCTTGAACGCCTTGTCGGTCGCGTTCGGGTTCTTCAGGTAGCCCTTCATGACGATGTTGCCGCGCATGAACACCTCGCCCATGGTCGTGGCGTCGGCCGGTACCGGTTCCATGGTGTCCGGGTTCGCTACCATCAGGCCTTCCAGCACCGGGTAGCGCACGCCCTGGCGGGATTTCAGGTCGGCTTGCTCCTCGATCGGCCGGCCGCTCCATTCCTCGTGCCAGGCGCAGACCACCGCAGGGCCGTAGACTTCGGTCAGGCCGTAGACATGAGTGACCTCGATGCCGAGCCGTTCCATGCCTTCCAGCACCGCCGCCGGCGGAGCCGACGCCGCGGTCATCATCTGGACCTTCTGCGGGAACTCCCGCCGGGCCTCGTCGGGTGCGTTCAGCAGCATCGACATGACGATCGGCGCACCGCACAGATGGGTTACCCCCTCGTCGGCGAATGTGTCGTAGATCGCCTTGGCTTCGACCTTGCGCAGGCAGACATGGGTTCCGGCCTGGGCCGTGATGGTCCAGGGGAAGCACCAGCCGTTGCAGTGGAACATCGGCAGGGTCCACAGATAGACCGGGTGCATCTTCATGCCCCAGACCAGGACGTTGCCCAGCGCGTTCAGGTAGGCGCCGCGATGGTGATAGACCACACCCTTGGGATCGCCGGTGGTGCCGCTGGTGTAGTTCAGGGCGATCGCGTCCCACTCGTCGGCCGGGCGCACGCCGCGGTAGTCCGGATCGCCGCTTGCGAGGAAGCTCTCGTAGTCGGTTTCGCCGAGCCGCTTGCCGCCGGGACCCTCGGAATCGTCGACATCGATGACGGTGAGCTTGCGCGTGGTTCGGGCCAGCGCCGCTTCGATCGTCGGTGCGAACTCGGTATCGGTCAGCAGAATGCTGGCTTCGCCGTGATCGAGCATGAAGGCGAGCGCCTCGGCGTCGAGCCGGGTGTTCAGCATGTTCAGCACGGCGCCGGTCATCGGGACGCCGTGCGCCGCCTCGAACGCCTCCGGGGTGTTCGGCAGCATGGCGGCGACGGTGTCGCCCTTGCCGATCCCCCGCTTGGTCAGCGCCGAGCCGAGTCGCCGGCAGCGTTCCGCCGCCTGCGCCCAGGTGTAGCGCCGCTTGCCATGCACCACGGCAAGCCGGCTCGGGAACACCGCGGCGGTGCGGTCGAGGAACGACAGCGGGGTCAGCGGCACGTAGTTGGCCGGCGATTTGTCGAGGTCGGTGTCGTACTGGCTCATGGTCGCTCGGGCGTTTCGGCGGATGTCGCAGACCGTAGCGTTGCGGTTGGGCAAGGGCAATCCGGCGATCGTGTCCGTGGTCTTCGCGGGGGTACGAGGCTGTCGTTGCTTCAGGAGGTTGTGTCATTACTGTAAATAAATTGTAGTATTTATAAATAATAAATTTTGATATCTAACAATAAACCTTAATGACACCACATAGAGTTCGTCGGGGTGTTAAATCAATATGATCGAGTAACTCTCCCCGGTATTTGATTTTCTGTGAACGCGGAATCGGTGACCCTCGATGGCGCTGTCGAGCCGCGGGGTGCTGCCTGAGTGTCGGTTTCGACGGATGCGTTGAAGCTGCGGCTCGGAGAGCCTCACGTCGGCATCCAACGACACTGAACCTGAAACGAATATCCGGCGCCGCTTGCGCGCCATGACATCTACCGGGAGACCTACTTTGAAACGCATCATCCTCGTTACCACCATTGCGCTCTCGGCCCTGACTCTTGCCGCTTGCGGCAACACTAAGGGCGACCGCGCCCTCAGCGGCGCCGGCATCGGCGGTGCCGCCGGCCTCGTAGGCGGCGCGCTTGTCGGGGCTCCGGTAACAGGTGCCGCGATCGGCGCTGCCGCTGGCGCTGGCGCCGGCGCTCTCACCAACAAGGACCAGATCGACCTCGGCAAGCCGATCTGGAAGTAATCGGCACTATCGTCGGTTCGTCACCCCGCTGACATCCGGCCCGGAGTGCATCAGGATCATCCTCAACGATGATCGTGGGCGCATCCGGGCCGCGACGTGCTGTGGGAGGACGTGGAGGCCGCAGCACGGAGAGGCCCAAATCGGCCGTCAACGCGGCGCCTCGACAACGGGCTCAATGAGTATCGTCAAAAATATAAAATGCTTCGCATCTCTCAATATTCAGCCATTTTTATAAATTTTTAATATTGATTGGAAAGAAAACGTTTCGAAATTACCGATAAAAAGAGCGCCATCTGAAGAACGTCATGTGCGTGCAGTGCATGCTGCGACGGTTCCAACCGAGGAGCGCTCCCATGTTGAAGAAATCTCTCTCGTTCCTGGCTTTCGCACCCTTTCTGCTGGCCGGCGCCCCGGCCACGGCGAGCGCGGCGCAAATAGATCAAAGTAATTTTGGATCCGATGCAAAAGATGCGGATGACGAAACTTCGATCCCTACGCTGATGTACCGACGCGATTCCGTTAAGGGGTTCTTTTGTCGTCATGACTAGGGCGTTGGCGTGAAATGGCGCCAGGAGAGGCTTGATCTCGCGCCAACCGTATCGTGGTCGGCGCTGCGATGAACGACCGGAGCTCGGATTTTAGCCTTCGCGAACAAAGACCACCTCAACCTCGGACAACCGATCCGGACGCGATCGGCACAATTGCTGGCTCCCCACCCTGCTGACATCTGGCCGCGACTCCATCAGGATCGTGCCCAATGAGGATCACGGTCGCCTTGGGGCCGTGACGAGAACAGGGGAGGAAACATGGGCCGTTTCCACGAGGTTTACCGCCGCTCGATGGCGGATCCGACAGCGTTCTGGGCCGAAGCCGCCGAGGACGTGGTGTGGACCAGGCGCTGGGACCAGGTCGTCGACGACTCCCGCCCGCCGTTCTCGCGCTGGTTCGTCGGCGGCGAGACCAACACCTGCTACAACGCGATCGACCGCCATGTTGAGGCGGGGCGCGGCGAGCAGCCGGCGCTGATCTATGACAGCCCGGTCACAGGCATCGTCGCCACCTACACCTACCGAGAGATGCAGGAGCGCATCGCCCGGTTCGCCGGCGCCCTGCGCGGGCTGGGCGTCGGTTACGGCGACCGGGTGATCCTGTATATGCCGATGATTCCCGAGGCGCTGGTGGCGATGCTGGCGACCGTGCGGATCGGCGCCGTGCATTCCGTGGTGTTCGGTGGGTTCGCCGCCAAGGAACTGGCGACCCGCATCGACGATGCCACGCCCAAGGTGATCGTGACGGCGTCCTGCGGGGTCGAGGGCCAGCGGATCCTGGCCTACAAGCCGCTGCTCGACCGTGCGATCGAGTTGGCAACCCACAAGCCGCAGCATTGCGTGATCAAGCAGCGCCCGCAGGTCGAGGCCGACCTGACGCCGGGTCGCGACGTGCTGTGGGAGGACGCGGAGGCCGCCGGCACGCCGGCCGGCTGCGTGGCCGTCAAAGCGACCGATCCGGCCTACATCCTGTACACCTCCGGCACCACCGGCCAGCCGAAGGGCGTGGTGCGCCCGACCGGCGGCCATCTGGTCGCGCTGAAATGGTCGATGAAGAACATCTACGACGTCGACCCCGGCGACGTGTACTGGGCGGCGTCCGACGTCGGCTGGGTGGTCGGCCATTCCTACATCGTTTACGCGCCGCTGTTCCACGGCTGCACCACCGTGCTGTACGAGGGAAAGCCGGTTGGCACCCCGGATGCCGGCGCGTTCTGGCGGGTGATCGCCGACCACAAGGTCAAGGTGATGTTCACCGCACCGACCGCGATCCGGGCCATCAAGAAGGAGGATCCGGACGGCAAGCTGCTGGCCAGGTACGACATGTCGCACTTCAAGGCGCAGTTCCTGGCCGGCGAGCGCTGCGACCCGGACACCCTGAAATGGTGCCAGGACAAGCTGAAGGTCCCGACCGTCGACCACTGGTGGCAGACCGAGACCGGCTGGCCGATCGTCTCCAACTGCCTGGGCATCGAGGAACTGCCGTACAAGCCCGGCTCGCCGACCCACCCGGTGCCGGGCTGGGACGTCCAGGTGCTGGCGCCCGACGGTTCGGCGGTGAAACCCAACGAGATCGGGGCGATCTCGATCAAGCTGCCTCTGCCGCCCGGATCGCTGTCGACCCTGTGGAACAACGACGACCGGTTTGTGACCAGCTACATGACCGAGTATCCCGGCTTCTATCAGACCGGCGACGCCGGGGTGATCGATGACGACGGCTACCTGCACGTCATGACCCGCACCGACGACATCATCAACGTCGCCGGGCACCGGCTGTCGACCGGCGGCATGGAGGAGGTCCTGGCCAACCACCCTGACGTCGCCGAATGCGCGGTGATCGGGGTCGCCGACCAGCTCAAGGGCCAGGTGCCGCTCGGCTTCCTGGTGCTGAAGGACGGGGTCAACAAGCCGCACGATCGGATTGTCGCCGAGGTGGTGGCGATGGTGCGCGAACGCATCGGCCCGGTCGCCGCGTTCAAGGTGGCGACCGTGGTCCAGCGCCTGCCGAAGACCCGCTCGGGCAAGATCCTGCGCGGCACCATGCAGAAGATCGCCGACGGCCAGGACGTGGCCGCCCCGGCAACCATCGACGACCCGGCGATCCTGGGCGAGATCGCCCAGTCGCTGCAATCGGTCGGCTATCCGCAGAAGGGATGAGAAGCATGCGCCTGCAGGGCAAGGTCGCCGTGATTACCGGTGCCGCACGGGGAATCGGTGCGGCGATCGCGGAACGGTTCGCCGCCGAGGGGGCCAAGGTGGTGGCCGCCGACATGGACCCGCTGGCCGGCGACGAGACCGTCGGCCGGATCCGCGCCGCCGGCAACGAAGCGCGGTTCGTCGGCTGCGACGTCACCAGCCGCCAGCAGGTGGCCGCCCTGATGGACCGGGCAATCGAGGCCTACGGGTCGCTCGACGTGGTGGTGGCGAACGCCGGCATCATCCACAACACCCCGTTCCTGGAGCTGGACGACGCCACCTTCGACCGGGTGATCGCGGTCAACCTGAAGGGGGTGTTCTACACCGGGCAGGAGGCGGCCCGGCGGATGGTCGACCGCGGGATCAAGGGCATCATCGTCAACACCGCCTCGGTCAACGCGGTGATCGTGCCGCTCGGACTGGCCGCCTACAACGCGTCCAAGGGCGGGGTGAACCAGTTGACCAAGACCATGGCGGTGGAACTGGCGCGCCACGGCATCCGGGTCAACGCCATCGGCCCCGGCAGCGTGGCGACCGACCTGTTCCGCTCGGCGATGCTGACCGACCCGGAGGCGATGGACCGGGTCCGCAGCCGCACCCCGCTCGGCCGCCCGGCGGAGCCGTCGGAGATTGCCGGCGCGGCGCTGTTCCTCGCCACCGACGACAGCGCCTACTTCACCGGCCAGACCATCTACCCCGACGGCGGAAGGCTGGCGCTCAGCCAGGTGATGCCGAAGGAGTAGGGCGGCTTGCGGCCCGGAGGGGACAATCGGCGCGCGCCGGGCAACGTCCTCGAAGTGTGGAAAGCGGATATGCCGGTGGCCCACGCTTTGTCCGACCGCACCATCTGTTCCTATCATTTAAATCTGATGGAGGAGGACGGCCTAGCGTAGCTGACCGATGAACTACGCTAATCAGGGCTGAAATAGCTCTTCCCGCTGATGCCCGCCCGGTCGAAGAAAGCTTGGTTGCGACCCCTCGCGTCCTCCAGCAGCGCATCCCAGCCCATAAGTTCGATCGAGCCGCGGAAGCCGTCTCGCGGCTGATAGACACGGCCCCGACCGTCAGCCGTGCGTTGCCAAGTATATGTCCATTCCTTGCCTATCCGGTTGTTACCCACACCCACTAAATGTAGGGTGAGTCCATTCTCCCGAGTAGAGCCCGTCGAAGGTCGGCGCTGCGGCCCCGCCGGCGATTCCGAGCAGTGAGCGGAACGAGTTGAACGGATAGAAGCGCCGATTGAAGCGGAACGTGAACTCGTTGAGGTAGGCTTGCAGATGCTTGGCACTGACGCCGTGATGGATGCCATTGATCCAGGTCTTCAGATTGGCGAAGACCAAGTGGATGATCGGCAGGAATTCCTCTGCGATCTCCGGGTCTCCGCATTCGGCGATCGCGTGGTGGTCGAATCCGCGCTTGCGAAGCCCGGCATAGCCGCTCCAGTCGTCGGTGACGATCAGCGATCCGGGAGCAACGGCGTTTTCGACGAAACTGCCGAGCGAATTGGCGCTGCGGTCGGGGACGACGGCGAGACGAACGCGTCCCGCGTAGCGACCGTCTTTCCGATTGTCGAGTTTGGTTCCCGGCTTGCGGCGACGCACCTCCACGGCGCAGGAGACGAGAACCTTGTGATGGACTCCCCGGCCCTCGCCTCGGGTGCGCCCTCCAACCCACGTTTCATCCACTTCGACATGCTCTTGCGGCTTGCCGCCAATCTTGTCGCGCTCTGGGCGCACCATCGCGGCGCGGAGCTTGTGAAGGATGCCGAATGCAGTCTCATAGCGCGACAGGCCGAGTTGCCGTTGAAATTGAACGGCCGACATTCCGGGCGTCTGGCTGGCCATCAGGTAAGCCGCCCAGAACCAGGTCGACAACGGCGTGTGACTGCGCTCCATGACAGTCCCAGCCATCAGGCTTACGTCTTTGCGACAGGCGCGGCAGCGCAGAACGCCCGGACGCGCCTCGAAACGGAACGGTTCGCCGACAACGCCGCATCTCGGGCAGACGAACCCACCATTCCAGCGGGCCTTTTCGAGATATGCAGCACAGGCCGCGTCGTCGGGAAAAAAGCACTGAAATTCCGGCAGCGACTGCGGAAACGGCAGATCTTCTCGGGCCAGGACATCCATGCCAAACGCTAGATCTAGTGGGCATGGGAGTCAACCGGATAGGCAAGGTCCATTCATCGAGCTTGCCGACGATGTCGGCCACGATGAAGCAATAGAACACCGTTTGGTCGCCGAGTTTGATCGGTCGGCCTTTCACATCACTCATAGTGCCGGCTTGCAGCCGACGTACATAACGCTCGACTTGAAGCTGCGGGTTCTCGTCGTCGGCATAAGTCTTGCGCCCCGGTCGCTTGAATTCAACGAGGAGTACTTTCGAGGGCTCCTCAACCTGACGAAGTCCGTGGACGTAGTCGAAGATCAGAACGTCCGGTCGCTCATTGCTCTCGATGGCGGCCGACAGCGTGCTGAATTCTTCGTCCGAACTGAAGTATTGTGCGAAAATGAGGCGCTCATCGATGATCCAAAGATCGTGAGAGGCTGCTGGCACGACTTTCTTCGTTCCATCGTCGAGCGTGTTCACGCGCATCGGACAGATGAACGAATGGAGCACATCCTCCCGCTGGTAGGAACTGTCTCGCGTATCGTCGCGAACCTTCTGAAGCAGGGTCTCGACGAAATCGAGGACGACCTTCCGCCGGATGGTATACTCGGCGAGGCTTCGTTTCTCGGCTTCCTCGATCGCCTTGCCGGCATCAGTGATTGCGACGTTAAAGGATTCCGGCGTCGCCGATCCATCCTTGAGCCGTGCCAGAACTGACCGGATTTTCTCGGCTTGGCGTTGGTCTCGCCGGAAGCGCTCGCGCGAAAGATGACCATAGATCGCGTCGCTGCTCAACTCTCCGGACGGGAGCTTTGCCTGCAGTTCGTCCGTGTCACCAAAAGCCACGGACGGGTACGTCTGGGTGATGGCGCCGATGATCTCCCGTTGTTCGCCGCTGAGCAACGCCAGCGGCTCAGCGAGAAAGACCTCGATCTTCTCGAAGCATACCTCGTTGATGATGCGGTCCAGCACCGCATCCTCGAACATGAAGGCGGTTCGTTCTTGGTTGACGTTTTTGTCAAAAAAATCGCCCATAAGTATGGCATGAAAAACAAGATCAGCATTCTCGCCAAAATATTTGAGGCCAAGCTTACCATCGATGCTCTGCGAGTAAACGGTGCGGTCGTGCGCGATGAAGTGCACGAAGTGCGAGCCCTTGAGGTCAGCGCTCGCGATCTTGTCGCACTCCATCAAGGTTAGGAACAGGACGCCATAATCCTCGGTCTCTAGGGGGAGCGGCGAGTCCTTCCGGTAGACGATCTTGTCCATGTCGTCCGGATAGAGGCGAGTTTCGTCGCCCACATAAACTTCAACCAATGGGCTGCTGCCCCCAATGAAAGTAGGAAGGAAGTGGGAGGTCAGGTGCTGGAAAACGAAGCTATCGCGCCCGGGAAATTTGGCGAAATAGCCGTTGTCCCTTAGCCCCTCGAAGCGGACGTGGAATGATGAACCGCTGGCGTTCTCTGCGGGATCCTCCGCGTAGTTCACGATCTGCTCGTCGTTGGCCAGATTGAATTCAAAGATCCGACGAACAAACCCATCCGCCGTCTTGTAGACTGAAGAGACGCTAATCTTATCAAAACAGTCTAGCCAGAGCAGACGTCCGACGCCCTTCCCGCCGATGCTCAGCTTGTTGTCGGTGTCAGTGGTCGTGAATGCTTCCCAGTTCCGTTCATCCAAGCCCAGTCCATTGTCCTCAACGGTTGCCCAAACCCCCTCCTTTTTCCGATTGGTATTAATCGTGACAATGACGCGTCCTTTAGACTGGACGGTGTCGCCGAACATACCCTGAGTCGAATGGATAGAATTGCTGATCGCCTCAAAAAGAGGCTGCATCGCCGCCGCGACATTGGTCGGCTTCGGCAGGCGATCTATTCGCTTCACAATATTTGGGCGCAGAGATACCATTTTTGATAAATAGTTGGCCATTATAATCAAGTCAAGGTTGATTCTTTCTCGCCAGTGAGGACGCTATCGTGAGAGCTCTTCCGGCGGATCACTTCCGTAAGAGGAACCGAATGACGATCCGCAACGATGTCAGCCATTGGCCCCCACATTGGTTGCTTCATCGATCCCTTTCAAACGCCCCCGACTGGCGCGGCGGTCCAGTATCGGCCAAGTTCGGCCGTTCCGAAACATGAACACCTTGATCGCTCCTGGCGCTAACCCAGCCATTGAGGCAGTCGGCTCGGATGACCGTTCCCCACCCGGCGCAGTTTTCCGAACTCCACCAACTGCTGACGGGTCGGACCCGCTGACGGCATCGAACACCCGCCTTCAAAGCGTCTTTCGATACAGCAGGAAATCCGTCAGGTCGGCCACCTGGTCGTAGAGCTTGCGGGCGGTGGCGTTGTTCTCCTGGGTGTTCCAGTAGACCCGGGGTGAGCCGGCGGCGGCGGCGCGGTCGTACACCGCTTCGATCAGGGCCCGGCCGACGCCGTGGCCGCGAGCATCCGGCGCGGTGAACAGGTCCTGCAGGTAACAGGCCGGGCCGAGCATCGTGGTGTTGCGGTGATAGATGTAATGCACGAGGCCGAGCAGGCGGCCGTCGCTCTCGGCCACCAGGGCGTGCACCGGCTCGTAGGCGTCGAAGAAGCGCGCCCAGGTGGTTCGGGTGACCTCGTCCGACACCGCCGTGGGACCGACGCGCTTGTAGAAGGCGTTGTAGCCGGCCCACAGGGTCTGCCACTGCTCGAAGTCGGCTGTCCGGACATCCCGGATGGTGGGTTTGCTGGTCATCGATGTGCGCTTCCTGAGTGGGGACTGGTAACGGCGGGCACCCTAGGGCCGGCCACCGGCCGGCGTATACGGCCGGTCGGCGTGCGGCCGATGCGTCCAAGTCTCTCACCGCCGTACAGGTCGTACACGCGCATGGCATGAAGAGAATGCACGAGCCGGCGTGACAAGTGCCGGCGGTCCGTTGGGCACTGCCCGCGAGCGGATATGGGGAGGCCGCGACCATGCGAATCGGGATGCCAACAGCCTAGTAGCAGCAATACTTTCCCGATCTGGCGCCGTTCATGCTGGCCGCCGGCCTGTATCTGCCGCAGTTGAGCTTGGCCCGGCGCGCCGCCGGCCGTTGGCTCTAACGCGAACGGGAACGGTGTGGCATCCGAAGAGTCCAAATACCCGCCGACGGAGCCCGCCATGTCTGCCCGCACCAACGATCACGGCCAGCCGATCGGCTTTGCCATTCCGGACTGGAAGCCGTGCGCCCGGCCCGCTCGCTCCGCCATGGTCGGACGCAGCGTGCGGCTTGAGCCGCTGCGGGTCGCCGACCATGCCGAGACCATGTTCGAGGCGGTGTCGGCGGATGACGGCAGCATGTGGACCTATCTGGCGGTCGGTCCGTTCGGCAGGGACCGAGCCGGCTTCGATGCCTGGCTGGCCAAGTGCGAGACCAGCGAGGACCCGTTGTTCTACGCGGTGGTCGAGCAGGCGACCGGCCGGGCGCTCGGCTACGCCAGCTACCTGCGGATCGAGCCGGCGGTCGGGGTGATCGAGGTCGGCCACATCACCATGTCGCCGGCGCTGCAGCGCACGGTGATGGCGACCGAGACCATGTATCTGATGATGGCCCGGGTGTTCGACGAACTCGGCTACCGCCGCTACGAGTGGAAATGCGACAGCCTGAACGCGCCGTCACGCGTCGCGGCCAAGCGGCTCTGCTTCCAGTATGAGGGGCTGTTCCGGCAGGCGACGCTGTACAAGAACCGCAACCGCGACACTGCGTGGTTCTCGATCCTCGACACCGAATGGCCGGCTCTGAAGGCGGCGTTCAGGCGCTGGCTCGACCCGTCGAACTTCGACGGGCAGGGGCGGCAGAAGCAGAGCCTGTCGGACCTCACCGCCGCTGCCGCATCGGGGTGAAGAGTCCGGACCGGCGTAGCTGTGCGGCGTTCCGCCGCATGGCGATTGCCGCGATGGCCACGACGTAAATCACCGGAACTCGGGGGAACGGCCATGGCCAAGGCGCATGGCGCCTGAGGAGGATATCATGGCGACGACGGCACCGTATTCCGGCCGTCACGGCCAGGATCACTTCCACCCCGCCGTCTATTGGACGATGGCGGCCTTTGCGATCCTGATGATTACCGCAAGCTGGGGCTTTTTCGGCGACGGTGGGCTGACCGGTTACCTGTTGACCATCGTCACCGGGTTCGTACTCGCGACGCTGGCGTTACCGTACATGCTGCGCCGGATCCGCTTGCGCGACACGCGGCCGTGGCGCGGCAGCGAGCCGCCAGCGGTCACCGGCCAGTCCTTCACGGATTGGGAAGCCGACGAGTTTCACGCAGACCGGAGTCGGATCAGCGGCAAGCAGGCCATGATCCAGGCCGTGCTGCCGATCGCCGCGGTCGGGATCGGCATGCTGCTGTTCGCCATCGTGGTGACGCTGGCGACCGGCGACCCGTCGAGCAGAGGCCGACCGCTTACGGCAGTTCGCTGATCGACTCGAGTTGTTCTTCCGGCGGTACCTTGGTGCCGCCGGCCTTTTCGATGGCGGCGTCCAGATCGCGCTGGCTGCACAGGCCGAGGAACACCGGGTGGCGCGGCTGGATGTTCGAGCTGTTCCAGTGCGTCCGCTCGCGGATCTTGTTGATGGTGTCCTTGGTGGTGCCGATCAGGCGCGCGATCTGCGCATCCTTAAGTTCCTGATGGTGCTTGACCAGCCAAGCGATGGCATCCGGCTTGTCGCCGCGCTTGGCGATCGGGATGTATTTCGGACCCTTGGTCTTGTCGATCGGCTTCGGCAGGTCGCTGGTCGCCATGTGCAGACGGGCCTTCGGGTCGGCCTCGCATCGCGCGATCTCGGCGCGCGTCAGCTGGTTGGCGAGTACCGGATCGAAGCCCTGGATGCCGGCAGAGACTTCACCGTCGGCGATCGCTTGGACCTCCAGCGGGTGGAGCCCGCAGAACGCGGCAACTTGCTCAAAGGTCAGCGCGGTATTGTCGATCAACCACACGGCGGTGGCCTTCGGCATGAGCGGTTGCGCCATGATGTTCTCTCCTCGACCGCGGCGTCACCGACGTCGACGCCCGGTTGCAATCCAAGTGTAGGTGTCGGGATTCGCGTCCCTATATAGGGATTTCCATGCCACCCGGCAAAGGTTTATGTGCTCGTGTGCTCAGACATCGGCGGTGCAGAGCGCGCGATCCACTTCCAGAACCAGCTTGCCGATGACGCTGTCTCCGGCCAGCAGGGTATGAGCCTGATCGACGTCTTCCAGGGCGAAGGTGGTGTGGATGATCGGCTCGATCTCCCGGCGCGCGATCTTCGGCCACAACCCGGCGTAGACCGCCTCGGCGATCGCCGATTTCTGCACGGCGTTGCGCCCGCGCAGCAGCGATCCGGTCAAGGTCAGCCGCTTGCGGGCGACCGCCCGCATGTCCAGATCAGCGGTCGCGCCGCCGACGAAACCGATGGTGATCAGTCGGCCTTCCGGAGCCATGACCTCGAGGTTCTTCGCAAGATGCGAGGCACCCACCAGATCCAGGACGATGTCGGCGCCGCCGCATTGGGCGTTGATCTCGGCGGCCCAGTCCTCGGTGCGGTAGTCGAACGCCCGTTCGGCGCCGAGCGACACGCAGGCCGCGCGCTTCGCTTCGGTTCCCGCCGTCGCAAAGATCCGGCAATCGAGGGTGCGCGCCAACTGCAGGGCCAGTGTGCCGACACCGCTGGCGCCGGCGTGCACCAATACGGCCTTCGGGATGTCGAGTTCGCCGCGCGTGACCATGTTGTCCCAGACCGTGAAGGCCGCTTCCGGCAGGGCGGCGGCTTCCACCATGTCCAGATCTCCGGGCACCGGCAGCACGCACTGCCGGGAAGCGATGACGTAGTCGGCGTACCCGCCGCCGGCGAGCAGCGCACACACCCGATCGCCCGGTTGCGGCGCCGGGATCCGCGACGCCGGACCGATGTCGAGCGGGTCCTCGGGGCCGACGGCCTCGACGATTCCCGACACCTCCAGGCCCAGGACGTCCGACGCTCCCGGCGGCGGTGCGTGGCGGCCCTGGCGCTGTGCCAGGTCGGCGCGATTGATGCCAGCGGCAACCACGCGGATCAGAATCTCGTCCCGGCCCGGCTGGGGAACCGGCCGGCTACCCATCGTGACGGCGCCGTCGGTCGCAGTGACGGCACGCATGGTGTCGGGACGTGTCATGATCGGTGCTCACTGGTGGTGATTGAAGGTGGCAAGTCGACTTACCATAGCTGCACCGCTTCGGTCAGGCCCGGAGCGGTGAGGCAGACGAAGAAGTTAGGAGAAACGTCATGGATCTCGAGGATCTGGAACCACGCAACCAGTCGAAGAAGCTCAAGGACCTGTCGAACTGGAGCTTCGAGGACCTGGAGGCCTACATTGCCGCGATGGAGGCTGAGATCGCGCGGGCGCGTACTGCGATCGCCCAGAAGAAGGGCGTCGCCTCGGTGGCGGACACGTTGTTCAAGCGATGACAATTGCGGGAATGTACGGTGGCATTTGCCCTGGACATTCTTCCCGTTTTGACCGTATTGCCCCAGTCGCGTCGCGGGCGATGCAGCGGCTTGACCACCGCGGGGGTCCTCGCTAGCGTCGGCGCAAGCAAGTTGAGCAGGGAGCTCACGGCGAAAGCCCGGACGGGGCCGCGGAACACGCGGCCCCGTAACCGTGTCGGGGGCCGGCGGTTTCGCGGAGACGAAACGCCGGTCGCTTCGATAGACTGCCGGCCATCCGCCGGGCGGACATCAACAGCCACCAAGGAGCAGCGACCATGAGCACGGACGGCAACGTCTTCGGCTTCGATACGCTGAGTCTGCACGCCGGCCAGCAACCCGATCCGGCGACTGGGGCACGGGCAGTGCCGATCTACCAGACGACCTCCTATGTGTTCCGCGATGTCGACCACGCGGCCTCGCTGTTCAACCTGGAGCGCGCCGGGCACATCTATTCGCGGATCTCCAATCCGACCACCGCCGTGCTCGAAGAACGGGTGGCAGCGTTGGAGGGCGGAGTCGGGGCGATCGCGACCGCCAGCGGGCATGCCGCGCTGTTCCTGGCGATCTCGACGCTGATGGGCCAGGGCGGCCACATCGTGGCGTCCTCGGCGCTGTACGGCGGCAGCCACAACCTGTTCAGCCACACCCTGCCACGCTTCGGGATCGAGACCACCAAGGTCCATCCGCGCGATCACGACGGTTTCCGCAAGGCGATCCGCCCGGAAACCCGGCTGGTGTATGGCGAGACCATCGGCAATCCCGGCCTGGAGGTCATGGATATCGCGGCCCTGGCTGCAATCGCGCACGACGCGGGCGTGCCGCTGCTGGTCGACAGCACCTTCGCCACGCCGCATCTGTGCCGGCCGATCGATCACGGCGCCGATCTGGTCCTGCACTCGGCGACCAAGTGGCTCGGCGGACACGGCGTGGCGATCGGCGGGGTCCTGGTCGATGGCGGCACCTTCGACTGGGAGGCGTCCGGTAAGTTCCCGACCCTGACCGAGCCGTATGCCGGCTACCACGGCCTCGATTTTGCCGAGGAGTTCGGCCCGCAGGCGTTCCTGATGCGGGCTCGGTCCGAGGGTCTGCGCGACTTCGGCGCGTGCATGAGCCCGGCCAACGCCTTCCACATCCTGCAGGGCGTCGAAACCTTGCCGCTGCGCATGGACCGCCACGTCGCCAACGCTCGGGCGGTGGTCGCCTTCCTGGCGGCGGCGGACGAGGTGTCCTGGGTCGCCTACCCCGAACTGGACAGTCATCCCGACAAGGCGCTGGCCGCAACGTTATTGCCGAAGGGTGCTGGATCGATGGTGGCGTTCGGGATCAAGGGTGGGCGCGACGCCGGGCGCGCCTTCATCGAGCGCCTGCAACTGTGGTCGCACCTGGCCAATGTCGGCGACGCGAAGTCGCTGGTCATCCATCCGGCCAGCACCACCCACCAACAGATGGACGCAGCGACCATGGAGGCGGCAGGGCTGTCGGAGGATCTGGTCCGGCTGTCGGTAGGCCTGGAGGACGCCAAGGACCTGATCGACGATCTCAAACAGGCGCTGCGCGCGGCGGTTCGCGCCGTCAAGGCGGGCTGAGGCCATGCGGTTCGTTGTCGACGGCAAGGACGCTTTCGCCTCCACCGGCGGGCGTCCGTTCGATCCGACGAAGCCGGCGCTGGTCTGCGTGCACGGTGCTGGCATGGATCACACCGTGTGGGCGATGCAGACCCGCTATTTCGCCCATCACGGCTGGTCGGTACTAGCGCTCGATCTGCCGGGTCACGGCGGCAGCGCCGGACCGGCGCTGGCGACGGTCGAGGACATGGGGGCCTGGGTGTGTCGTGCGTTGCAGGGAGCCGGCGCCCGCCGGTCGGCGTTCGTCGGCCATTCGATGGGTGCGCTCGCGGCCCTTGAGGCGGCGGCTGGCAGTGGCGATAGCGCGCTGGCCCTGCTGATGCTGGGTGTGGTGCCGACCATGGCGGTGCATCCCGACCTTCAGGCGGCGGCGGATGCCGGTAATCACCGGGCGGTCGAGACCATGATCGGTTGGGGGTTCGGGCGGCCGATGCAGATCGGCGGCAACCGGGCTCCGGGCAGTTGGGTGTCCGGCGCCGGGCTGCGGGTGCTGGAACGCGGGCTTGCCGGTCCGCTCGGCAGCGATCTGCGCGCGTCCAACGCCTATGCCGGAGCGCTGGCGGCGGCGGCGCGGGTAACCTGTCCGACGCTCGTCATTGCTGGCGATGACGACCGCATGACGCCGGCCCGCCAAGCGGCTCCACTGGTGCAGGCCTTGCCGAACGGCCGAACGATCACGCTGCCGCGTACCGGGCACATGATGTCGATCGAGCGGCCGGACGAGACCCTGGATGCGATGCGCGACTTCCTGGCGGGGATCGGCCAGGGGGTCGGCCAGTGAGCGAACGGGCTCCCGACCCGTCACGGGCCGACTACCGGCACTTCCAGGTGATTCACACGCGCTGGATGGACAACGACGTCTACGGCCACGTGAACAACGTCCAGTACTACTCGTACTTCGACACCGCGGTGAACCAGTACTTGATCGAGGCGGGGTGCCTGGACTTCCGGGACGGCACGGTGGTTGGTCTGGTCGTGGAGACCGGGTGCTCGTACCGCCGATCGCTGGCGTTTCCAGACGTCGTCGAGGTCGGGGTCCGGGTGGCGCGCATCGGGTCGTCCTCGGTGACCTACGAGGTCGGGGTGTTCAAGCAGGGCGAGGACGCGGTCTGCGCCTTTGGGCGCTTCGTTCATGTCTATGTGGATCGATCGACCAACCGCCCGGTCCCCATTCCCGATGCCGCGCGCCGTGCGATGGAAGCGATCCAGATCACCTGAATGCCGATACGAATAGGGCCGGCCCCGTTCGAGCCGGCCCCGTGTCAGCCCGTTCGGTCGGCGTCAGGCCGCCTTCTTGCCCTCGATTGCCTTCGGCGCGGGAGCGCTTGCAATCGCGATCTTGCGTGGCTTCATAGCCTCCGGCACTTCGCGAACCAAGGCGATGTGCAGCAGGCCGTTCTCGATCGTGGCGCCATTCACACGAATGTGGTCGGCGAGATCGAAGCGACGTTCGAAGCTGCGCGTGGCGATGCCACGGTGCAGATAGTTGCGACCCTCGTCCTCGGGCTTCTCGATCTTCCCGGACACGACCAACTGGCCGTTCTCGGCAGTGATTTCGAGATCGCCTTCACCGAAGCCGGCGACCGCCATGGTCACGCGGTACTCGTCGTCGCCAAGCTTTTCGATGTTGTAGGGCGGGAACGTCGGGGCATTGGACGCCTCGGTCGCCCGCATAGCGTGGTCCAAAAGGCGAGCCATCCGGTCGAAGCCGACGGTGGAACGGAAAGCAGGGGTGAAGTCCAGGGTAGTACGCATGCCACATCCTCCTCAGAAGCGATATGGGTTCATCCAAATGCGGTCTGCCTGTTCGGCCAAACCGCGGTTTTGTCGGGGCCCGGTAACCGGCGCCTCCGATGCCAAATGAGGTGGTAATGGCTTCGGATCGAGTCAAGAGGGGAACGTTCGTAGCGCCAGAGGGGTTGGCAGTATACGGATCGGGCTTCATACTCGTTTTGATGTCGGAACAAATTAACCATACTGACTTTGCCCCCAGCGTCATGGTGTTCGACGGAACCTATCGCGAGGTTCTGGCGCTGCTGGAGGAGGCACGTGAACTGGCTGCCACGCGCCGGGGAGCGGGCGTTCCGGGCGGCGATGGCTTGTCCGGAGAGAACCTCTGTCGCTCCATGGTGCTTCGGTTGGAAGCCAGTTGCGAGGCGTTTCGGGTTACGTCCCGCCTGTCGCATTGCCTAGCCTGGGTGATGGTCCAGCGGGCGATCCACGACGGTGAGTTGTCGCACGACGCTGCCCTTGATCCCCAGAACCGGCTGGACGGCGGCCCGGTATGCCTGGAGGTTGGCGGCGAGGCCAATCCGTATCTGCCGCAGCGGCTAAGGGCCTTGTTGGCGGCCAGCCGCAAGCTCTACGCGCGACTTGCGCGGCTTGACGCTCGCGTCTCGTCGACGGCGCCGGCTGAATGATCGAGTGAAACGGTTCCAGCTCGCCAAACGAAAACGGCGGCCCGAAAGCCGCCGTTGATCAGTCGACTGGAAGGTCGATCAGAGCTTCAAGCCGCCGAAGCGCTTGTTGAAGCGCGAGATCTGGCCACCGCTGTCCACGATCCGGTGCTGACCGGTCCAAGCCGGATGCGACTTCGGATCAATTTCCAGCCGGATCACGGCCCCGGGCTCACCATAGGTCGACCGGGTCGTGTACTCGCTCCCGTCGGTCATGATGATCTTGATCTCGTGATAGTCGGGATGGATATCGGCCTTCATCGCGTCTCTCCACAGCCGTCGCGCGATCCTGCGCGTCCGACGGGTTCTTGAACGTACGGAAGGCGGGTAGATACCCGAACCGGACCGGGGGCGCAACCCCGATCAGCGCTGAGTCAGCTTCATCTCGATGCGGCGGTTGCGCTCCAGGTCGGCAGGGTCGATCGGCTGGTACTCTCCGTATCCGGTGGCGGACAGGCGTTCGGCGGGTATGCCTTGATCAACCAAGTACTTAACCACCGAAATTGCCCGGGCGGCGGACAGCTCCCAATTGCTTCGGAACTGTTCGTTGTGAATCGGCACCGTGTCGGTATGGCCCTCGACCTGCAGGATCCAGCCGATGTTTTTCGGGATGCGCGGCGCAATCTCGCGGAGCGTGGCGGCGAATTGTCCGAGTTTGACTTTACCCGGTTCACCGATTTGCGCGGACCCGGATCCGAACAGCACTTCGGACTGGAACACGAAGCGGTCGCCGACAATGCGGACGTCGTCGCGGTCCGAGAGCACTTCGCGAAGCCGCCCGAAGAACTCGCTGCGGAACCGCGCCAGTTCCTGCACCTTGGTCGCTAGGGCGGCGTTCAGCCGGCGGCCGAGATCGAGGATCTGGACCTTCTGGTCCCGGTTCTGCGTCTCAGTGGCCTCCAACGCCGCCTCAATGCGGGCGAGTTGCTGACGCAGGGCGGCGATCTGGGCGTTGAGAAGCTCGACCTGCCGGCTGGATTCGGCGGAGATCTTCTGCTCTTCGGTCAACTTCTGCTGCGTGCGTTCCTGCTCGCTGAACAGTTCTTCCAGCCTGATGTCGCGCTGCTCCAACTCGCTTTGCGCCAGCCGGGTGCGTTCGGTCTGTTCGGCAAGCCGGGCTTCGAGCTTCTTCGTAACGTCGCGCTGCTCGCTGAGGTCGGTCTCCAGTCGGACGACACGGCTGTCGGCCTTCTTCAGGGCCTCGGCCAGTTCGGCGAGCCGGGCACGCGTCGCTTCGTTGGTCTCGGTCAGGGTCCGGATACGGGTCTCGGCCTCGCCGATCTCGCCGACCAGCAACACGACCTTGCGCTCGGCTTCCTTGCGGGCTTCCTCGCTGGCCTCCGCTTTGGCCTGGAGCGCGTCGCGTGCCCGCACCAGGGCGGAAATCTCATCCTCCAGTGACTGGCGGGCCTCGCGCAGGGCCGTCAGATCGCGGCGCAGCCTTTCGAGATCCTTCAACTGAAGCTGGATGGTCTGACGATTGGCCTCGATCACCCGGATCGCCTGCTCAAGTTCGGCAGCCGACTGGGCGCGCTCCGCACCGGCGATGCCGGCGTCCTCCTCGATTGCCTGCAGCTTGCCCAGCAGGGCATCGTGCTCCTGCAGAACCTGCAGCAACCTGGCATCGATGCCGCGTCGTGCCGCGTCGCTCTCATCCAGGCGTTGTTGCAGGACCGCCCGGCTCGCCATCAGTTCGGCCAAGCGGCCTTCCAGGGAGTCGCGGGCCGCCGTCAGCTGAGTGACTTGGTTGGTGAGCTCTTCGCGAGCGGTGATGGATATCTGCAGCTCGGACGACAACTGAGCGACCGTGACCCGTAATTCGGCGCTGGTCTCCCGCTCCAGCGACAACAGCTCGCTGAGCTCGGCCACCTGGCGGGTCAGGCGCGCCAGGGACTCATCCTTACCGGACAGGATGCGGGTCAGATAGAACTGAGCGACGACGAAGATCATCAGAACGAAGATGATCACCATCAGCAGGGTGGCCAGGGCGTCGACGAACCCCGGCCAGATGTTGGTGTCGCGCTGGCGACGGCGAGCCAAGGTCGACATGCGCGCCTCAGCGATCCTCTTCGCCGAGCGCCGCGATGGTGCGGGCGACCAGCCGGATCTCCCCGCGCAGCTCCTCGGTCATCTGGACCCGACCGGACGCGCCGTCCTCCAGAAACCGGGCCATGTAGGCCTCGATGTTGCGCAGATGACTGCGAACGATTTCGTCCCGGCTGCCGCCAGTCTGGTCGGCCAACCTGGAGAGGATCGGGCGGAGTTCGCCCTGGGTTGTTACCAGACGTTCCAGCAGATCGCGGTCGCCGTCGAGGCGATCCGACAACGCGCCAAGACGCTCCACCAGCGACAGCAGGGTATGGTTGGCGCTGCGCCGGTCGTCTTCGCCGCGCGCCATGATGCGCTGCAGCTTGTCCAGGGACTCCGCCGTCTGCTCCATCAGCGCCTGCTGGAACGCGGTGGCGGAATGCTCGCCTTCTCCACTGAAGCCGCCGCTGGTGAATCGGGTCAGGCTGGCCAACCACTCTTCCAACTCGTTGTAGAACCGGTTCTGAGCCTGACCGAGTTGCAGGTCGAGGAAGCCAAGCACCAATGATCCGGCCAACCCGAACAGCGACGAACTGAAGGCGGTGCCCATGCCGTCCAGCGGTGATTGCAGGCCGATCTTCAGGTTTGCGAAAACCTCGCTGAGATCACCGCCGTCGATGGACAGTCCGCCAATCACACTGCCGACGGCGCCGATGGTCTGCAGCAAACCCCAGAAGGTGCCGAGCAGGCCGAGGAAAATCAGCAGGCCGGCGATGTAGCGCGCAATATCGCGCGACTCCTCGAGGCGCACCGAAATACTGTCGAGCAGCGCGCGCAGCGACAGCGCCGACAAGCTCTGACGGCTGTTCTGCTGACGGTCGCCGAGCAGAGTGGCTACTGGAACCAACAGGCTTGGCGGGTCCTGAATGGAGGAGCCGGCCACGTGGGCGCGATGGGCTTCAATCCACCGGACCTCGGGCATCAGCCGGAAGACCTGCTGGGCGATGAAAATCACGCCAATCAGCAACACGCCAAGGATCACGCCGTTCAACGCCGGATTCGCCATGAAGGCGCCCGTCAGCGGGCCGCCGAGCACCCCGCACACCACGGCGACGGCGACCAGAAAGGCAACCATTCGGATTAGATAACGGCGCGGGTCGGTCACCAGCCTCGCTCCACGGATTGGGCCGTCGCCGCGCCGACGTGCGGGTTGTCGGTCAGCGGCTTACCAGCACGACGTCTACGCGGTCCTTGGGGGAATCTTTCGCACGATTGCCAAGTGCCCGAACATCCATCCTGGTGCTTTGGACTTGCTTGTCGATCAGATACGCCCGGACTGCCAACGCCCGCGACAGCGACAGGCGACGTGCCTTGTTGGCGTTGTCTTCGTCACCGTCGGCATAGGCGAGCAATTGGATCCGCAGCGTCTCGTCCTTCCGCAGACGGCCGGCCAGCGAGTCAAGATTGCCCTTGGCGTCGTCCGGCAGCGTCGATTGTCCGGAGCCGAATGGAACCCGCACAACGTCGCCGAGCGCACCCTGAGAGGAGGGTGCCGACGGCGCTGCAGCCGGCCCAGAGGTCGCAGCGGCGACCTGGGTTGTCGGTTCGGGTTCGGCCTTCACCGGCGGCGGTGCGGCGACAGGCGTGGAAGCCGTCGAAGGGATCTTCGGCAGCGGCGGCGTCTTCGGAGGCTCTGGAGCCTTGGCGGCCGGGACGGCCTTGCTGGCCGTCACCGACGGAGCGGCAGGTGCCGGTGGCTTTGGCGGAGTCGGCGTGGGTACAGCGGCGGCCGCCGGAACCTGCGGCTGAGCAGACTTTGGTGGCGTCACCGCTGGTTCTCGCACCTGACGGTACGGCTCCGACGACTTCGTGGCGCTCGGCGGTGTCAGGGTTGGCGCGGATTCGCGTGCCCGGGGTGCGGTCGTGCGGTTCTGCAGGGTGTCAGGCAGGGGCGCATACTGTGGAGCGTCCGGTCGGCGCAACCAATCGGGAGCCGGCGCCGCGTCGACACCCAGCGGCGGCGGCGCGCTGCCCAGACGGCCGCTGTGCGCACGCATACCGGTCGACGGGTCGACGGATGCCAGGGTTCCAGTGCGAGAATCGTAGCCGAACTGACCGACCGGCGTGCCGGGACGAAGCATCTGTGGAACCGTCGGTGTTGGACCGAGGCTTTCCATAACTCCAAGATCAACCGAGACGCTGCCGCGGTTGTCTCCGATCTGATAAGGCACCTGGGCCGACGCGAAGCCAGTCGCCAGGGCCAGTGCCGCGCCGAACGCTATGCCGGCGAGCGCGCATGGTCCCCTCATCATCCCTCCCGGTCGTCGTTCGACGGATGGTTATACCAGAGGCGCCCGCCTCGACAACACCGAGCGCCGCGGTACCCGGGAGGACGGGCCCTCAGGCCGCGCCGGCCTTCGGTTTCGCGTTCTTCAGCAGCTTCAGCATCGGGCCGTGCAACTGGTCGTTCGCCGCCACCACGTCGCCCGATTCGAGGACGGTGGAACGCCCGGCATAGTCGGTGACGTAGCCGCCAGCCTCCCGTACCAGCAGCAGCCCGGCTGCGATGTCCCAGGGCTTCAGCTTCATTTCCCAGAAGCCGTCGAACCGGCCGGCTGCGACCCAGGCCAGATCGAGTGCTGCCGCACCGAAGCGGCGCACGCCGGCAGTGTTTTCCATCACGGCGCGCTGGTAGGCGATGAAACGATCGTGGTCGCCGCCGAGCCCGGTCACCGGGATGCCGGTCGCGAATACCGCTTCCTGCAGGTTGCGTCGGCCGGAGACCCGCAGACGGCGATCGTTGAGGAACGCACCTGCGCCTTTCTCGGCCCAGAAGAATTCATCGGTGAGCGGCTGGTAGACCGCGCCGGCCACAATCTCGCCGCGCTCCTCGGCCGCTACCGAGATGGCGAAATGCGGAATGCCGTGCAGGAAGTTCAGGGTGCCGTCCAGCGGATCGACGATCCAGCGGCGGCCCTGGTCGTCGGCCGCCTTGACCGTGCCGGACTCCTCCATGAGCAGCCCGAAATCCGGACGCGCCCGGCTGAGCTCCTCCTTCAGGATGCGCTCGGCCTGATGGTCGGCGGTCGACACGAAGTCGACTGGGCCTTTCTTGGAGACCTGCAAGTTCTCGACCTCGCCGAAGTCGCGCTTGAGACTGCGCGACGCCTTCTGGCAGGCCTTGAAGACGACGTTGTACAGGGCCGAGCGGACGGCCATGGGCGATCTCCCGCGGATATGATCGGGCGCGCCAGGGTGGCACGGCTCCGGCAGCGTGCGTCCGGTCGGACGCGTCAGTCCTTGGCGCGCTCGACGTAGCTCGCGTCTTCCGGCTTCACGACGATCCGGGTGCCAGTCTCGATGAACGGCGGCACCATGACGCGCACGCCGTTCTCGAGCACCGCCGGCTTGTAGGAGCTGGACGCGGTCTGGCCCTTGACCACCGCATCGGCTTCCACGACTTCCATCACCACGGTGTCGGGCAACACCACGGACAGCGGCTCTTCCTCGTAGGTCTCGACCTGCACGACCATGCCGTCCTGCAGGAAGGCGGCCGGATCGCCGACCAGTTCAGCGTTTACGACCGTCTGCTCGAAGGTCTCGCTGTCCATAAAGGTCAGCATGTCGCCCTCGCGGAACAAGAAGGTCGCCTGGCGTTGTTCCAGTCGGACCCGTTCGACCTGGGCGTCGGCGCGGAACCGCTCGTTCAGCTTGGTGCCGCTGCGGATGTCCTTCATCTCGACCTGATTGAAGGCGCCGCCCTTGCCGGGCTTCACCGCCTGGGTCTTGGTGACGACCCAGAGCCGGTTCTGGTGCTCGACGACATTGCCGACACGCACCGCGTTGCCGTTGATCTTCATGGCCCGAATTCCGTGACTGATTTGACGTGTTCCTGGACGCGCGGGCTTGTATCAGGTGGGGCGTGTGAAGTCCATGCTGGCGGCAATCGCCGCCTCGAACGCCTTGACCGCGGCGCCCGGTCCCTGCGGGTGGTTCCAGACTGCTCCGACCACCGCCAGGAAGTCGGCGCCGGCCTCGACCAGCGGGCCGCAATTGTCCGGGGTGATGCCGCCGATCGCGACGCACGGGATCAGTGCGATGTCCTGCCACCAGTCCAGGATCTCGACTGGCGCGCGGGTTTCGGACTGCTTGGTGGCGGTCTCGAAGAACGCGCCGAATGCCACGTAGTCGGCGCCGGCCTCGGCCGCCGCCATCGCCAGATGCCGGCTGGCCTTGCAGGTCACGCCGATCATCGCGCGGCCGCCGAGCAACCGGCGCGCTTCGGCGTAGGGGGTGTCGTCCTGACCGACATGGACGCCATCGCAGCCGGTCTCCAGCGCCAGCTTGGCGCTGTCGTTCATCAGCACCGGAACTCCGCGTTCGTGGGCGACCGGCAGCAGCCGCTCGGTGGCGCGGCGGACCGCGTCGTCGACGACATCCTTCAGGCGGATCTGCAGGCAGGCGACCGGGCCGGCGTCGAGCGCTTCGGCCAGCCGGTCGGCGAAGCCGTCGAGGTCGTCGATCCGTGGCGGGGTGATCAGATAGAGCTGGGTGGGGACGCGCTCGTCGGGCGTCCCCAGCCCCATGTTGTTGCGGTCGCTCACGCCTTGCCGCGGTAGATGTCGATGATCTGACCGAGCATCGCCAGGGCCTCGTCGCGCGGCCGCTGGAAGGTGTTGCGGCCGATGATCGAGCCGTTGGCGCCGCCCTCGGCGAGCTCGCGGATCTCGCCCAGGATGCCGTTCAAGTCCTTCGCCTCGCCACCGGAGAACACCACGATGCGGCGGCCGGCGAACGACGACTGCATGACGTGGCGGACCCGGTCGGCCATGGTGTCGGTCTTGATCTTCTGGGCTTCGTAGACCTTCTTGGCGGCATCCAGCTCAAGATTGGCCTGCGGCGGCTTCACCTTGATGATGTGCGCACCCATCAGGGCGGCCATGTGCGCGGCATAGGCGCAGATGTCGACCGCAGTCTCGCCCACCTTCGACAGACTGCCGCCGCGTGGGTACGACCAGATCACGACGGCGAGCCCGACCGACTTGGCCTCCTCGGCCATCTCGCGAATCTGCCCCATCATCTCGAACGCCGCGTCCGAGCCCGGATAGATCGTGAAGCCGATCGCCGAGCAGCCGAGCCGCAGAGCATCGCCGACCGAGCCGGTCAGCGCCTGGTACGGGCCTTCCTTCTCACGCGACAGGCTGTTCGAGGAGTTGACCTTGAGGATGGTCGGGATGGCTCCGGCGAAGCTGTCGGCTCCGGCTTCCAGCATGCCGAGTGGGGCGGCGTAGGCCGACAGACCGGCATCGATCGCCAGCTTGAAGTGGTAGTGCGGGTCGTAGGCGGCCGGGTTCGGCGCAAAGCTGCGCGCCGGGCCATGCTCGAAGCCCTGGTCGACCGGCAGGATCACCACCTTGCCGGTGCCGCCAAGCTTGCCCTGCATCAGGATGCGGGCGAGGTTTCCTTTGGTCCCGGGGTTGTCGCTCTCGTAGCAGTCCAGGATCTTCTTGACCCGCTGGGTGATCTTCATTCGTCGTCTCCTTGGGATCCGGCAGGCGCCTGCACGTGGATGGTGTGATGGACGCTTACAGGGTCCGCGCGATTGTCGCGGCGGTGTCGAGCATCCGGTTCGAGAAACCCCACTCGTTATCGTACCAGGACAGCACGCGCACCAGTTGGCCTTCGACCACCTGGGTCTGATTCAGGTCCAGGGTCGAGCTGTGGCTGTCGTGGTTGAAGTCGCTGGAGACCAGCGGCGCCGAGTTGGTGCCGAGGATGCCCTTCAGCGCGTTGCTGTTGGCGGCGGCGACGATCGCGGCATTGACTTCCTCGACGCTGGTCGAGCGCTTCGGCACGAACTTGAAGTCGACGACGCTCACATTCGGGGTCGGGACCCGGATGGAGGTGCCGTCCAGCTTGCCAGCCAGTTCCGGCAACACCAGGCCGACGGCCTTGGCCGCACCGGTCGAGGTCGGGATCATCGAGATGGCCGCGGCCCGTCCGCGGAGCAGATCCTTGTGCATCGTGTCCAGCGTCGGCTGGTCGCCGGTGTAGGAATGGATGGTGGTCATGTAACCGCGCTCGATGCCGATGGCGTTGTTCAGCACGAAGGCGACCGGGGCGAGGCAGTTGGTGGTGCAGGACGCGTTCGAGATGACCGTGTGGCCCTTTTCGATCTTGTCGTGGTTCACGCCGTACACCACGGTCAGGTCGGCGCCGGTGGCCGGGGCCGAGATCAGTACCCGTTTGGCGCCTGCCTGGAGGTGCAGGGCGGCCTTCTCACGGGCGGTGAACAGGCCGGTGCACTCCAAGGCGATGTCGACGCCGAGTTCGGCGTGCGGCAGCTTCGACGGGTCGCGCTCGGCGGTGACCTTGATCTTGCCGCGGCCGATGTCCATCCAGTCGTCGCCGGTGGTCACCTCGCCGGCAAAGCGGCCGTGCACGCTGTCGTAGCGCAGCAGGTGCGCGTTGGTTTCGACCGGGCCCAGGTCGTTGATCGACACCACCTGCAGGTCGTCGCGCTTGCTCTCATGCAGCGCACGCAACACCAGCCGTCCGATCCGTCCGAAACCGTTAATCGCGATCTTCGTCGCCATGGCCATCTTCTCCTCGAAACCAAAAAGCAACCACCGACGGCGGGACCGGTTGCGCCCGCCGGCCGTCTGGTCAGTTCTTCCGCGCGGCTAGCCGGCGGCGGGCTTCGTCGGCCACGGCCTCCGGCGTAATCCCGAAGTGCTTGTACAGTTCCTCGTAAGGGCCCGAGGCGCCGAAGCTGGACATGCCGACAAAGCCGCCATCCGGGCCGATATCGGCTTCCCAAGGCATGCGCACCCCGGCTTCGACCGCAATGCGAACCGTTCTATTCCCCAGGACCTGGTCGCGATACTCGGCGTCCTGGGCCGCGAACAGTTCCTTGCACGGCATCGACACGACGGCCGCGCCGATGCCGTCGGCCGCCAGTAGATCCCGTGCCTTGCGGGCAATGTCGACCTCGGAGCCGGTGGCGATCAGCGTCACCTGGCGGGCGCCGTTGGCGTCCTGCAGGACATAACCGCCGCGCCGCACCCGGTTCTCGCCGGAATGGGTGGTGCGCACCGGAGGGAGTCCCTGACGGGTCAGCGTCAGAACCGACGGGCCGTCGGCTCGTTCCAGCGCGACCTGCCAGCACTCGGCCGTCTCGACCGCGTCGGCCGGCCGGTGCACATGCAGGTTCGGGATGCAGCGCAGGGCCGCCAGATGCTCGACCGGCTGGTGGGTCGGGCCGTCCTCGCCTAGCCCAATGGAGTCGTGGGTCATCACATACACCACCCGGATACCCATGAGGGCAGCCAGGCGGATCGATGGCCGGCAATAGTCGGTGAACACCAGGAAGGTGCCGCCGTACGGGATCACCCCGCCGTGCAGTGCCATGCCGTTCATGGCGGCGGCCATGGCGTGCTCGCGTACGCCGTAGTGGACGTAGCTGCCGCCGGCGTTGTCGCGGGTCAGGATCGCCTGCGACTTGACCTTGGTGTTGTTCGATCCGGACAGGTCGGCCGATCCGCCCAGCAGTTCCGGCAGAGTTGGCGCGAAAGCTTCGATCGCGCGCTGCGAGGCAACCCGGCTGGCCAGCTTCGGCGGATCCGAGGCGAGCGTCGCCTTCAGCGACTGCACCGCGTCGGCGAACGCGGCCGGCAGCTTGCCGGCCATGGTCCGTTCGAATTCGGCTCGAACCGATGGGTCAGTTGCGTCAAGGCGGCCCTGCCACGCTTCACTGTCAACGGCACCGCGGTCGCCCAGCGCCAACCCGGCCGTCTGCACGTCGGCCGGAATCTCAAACGGCGCATGCGGCCAGCCGATGGCCTCGCGAGTGGCGGCGATCTCGGCGGCTCCGAGCGGCGCGCCATGACTGCCGGCGGTACCGCCCTTGGTCGGCGCACCGTGACCGATGACGGTCCGGCAGGCGATCAGGGACGGGCGCGGATCGGCGGCTGCCTCGGCGAGTGCCGCCGATACCGATTTCGGATCATGGCCGTCTGCCGACACGACATGCCAGCCGTAGGACACGAAGCGGGCCGGCACGTCGTCCGAGAGCGTCAGATCGGTCGGCCCGTCGATCGAGATCTTGTTGTCGTCCCACAGCACGTTCAGGCGGCCAAGGCCGAGATGCCCAGCGAGCGAGGCGGCTTCGTGGCTGATGCCTTCCATGAGGCAGCCATCGCCCGCGATCACCCAGGTGCGGTGGTTGACCAGATCGTCGCCGAAGCGTGCGTTCAGGTGCCGCTCGGCGATCGCCATGCCGACACCGTTGCCGAAACCCTGTCCGAGCGGGCCGGTCGTGGTCTCGATGCCCGGCGACGCACCGTACTCCGGATGCCCGGCGGTCCTGGAACCGATCTGCCGGAACCGCTTCAGCTCGTCGATGGTCATCCCCGGATAACCGGTCAGATGCAGCAAGGCGTACAGCAGCATCGAGCCGTGGCCGGCGGACAACACGAAACGGTCGCGGTCCGGCCAGTCGGGGCGGCGGGGATCGAAACGAAGCTGCTCGGCGAACAGCACCACGGCCGCATCGGCCATGCCCATGGGCATGCCCGGATGGCCGGAGCTGGCAGCCTCCACGGCGTCCATGGCAAGCGCGCGGATCGCGTTCGCAAGAGACTTGTGGGTGCCGGAGGCGAGAGCGGCTCCGCGGGCCGAGGGGGTAGTTGTCATGGCGCTTGTCGCGGGGTCGGAGGGCGGGCCGGACTCGGCCGGCGCCTTGATGGCGCGGAACATGCCGACGCGAGCGGTGCACGTCAAGGCAGGCGTGGCGTCTGCACGTTGCGTTGACGGGCGGACCCTGCCGCCGGTATCATGCGGCGCTTCAAGGTCGCGGGCTTATGCCTTGAAATGCGGGGCCTCGGTCCGGTGCGATCTCGAATAAAAAGGGGCGATCCATATGTCGCGACTGGCGACGGCGCGGGACAGGCTGGATAAAGCGGTAGTCCGTCTGGAGCGGGCACTCGACGGACTCGGGGCCAACGGCTCCGCTGGTGATGCGGCGCTGAAGGCTGAACTGTTGGCGGTCAAGCGCGATTACGCGGCGCTGTCGAAGACCGCGGCGGAGGTCGACGGTCGCCTGCAGAGCACCATCGGACGTCTCGAAATCGTGCTGGAGAACTGAGGCGATGGCCCAGGTCGACATCCAGATCAACGGCAAGGCTTACCGGATCGCCTGCGAGGACGGGCAGGAACCGCGCCTGCGCGAACTGGCGCATATGGTCGACGCCCACGTGAAGGATCTCGTCTCCCAGGTCGGACAGGTCGGCGATACCCGGCTGATGGTGATGGCGAGCCTGCTGGTTGCCGACGAGTTGGTCGACCTGCGCGATGCAGCCAACGAGGTCGACGAGGGCGAGGAGGAATTCAGCCCGAGCGAACTCGACGACCTAGCGCTGACCATGGACGGGTTGGCCGAACGCATCGAGCGTATTGCCGTTCGGCTCGAGGCTCCCTAGATTGGGATCCGACGGGGCTGCGCGGTTCGTTAAGGTCGCATTTACCCCTGGGGCGATACCATCCTTCTAGGGAGCTGCCTCTGTCGGGACCGTGGTCCCGACATTGCGGTGCCCACCTGTCTTGGCAGGCCACAGAAGGGTAATCATTGGCCGACGGCCGAGGCGGCTCCGTCACTTCTACGCCGCGCACCGACTTCCCGGAGATCATGACCTATAGCGACGAGGCTGACGCCTATATCGACCTGGACGAGTTGCGGGCCGCCAAGACCGCTCTGCGCAAGCCGTTGCTGAAACGGCGGGCTGAGATCGCGGCGTCGGTGCCCGATGCCGGATCCCGGGTGGCGTCGCTGATCGCCGCGTCGTTTGCCCCAAGCTCGGGAACGGTGGTGGCCGGGTACTGGCCGATGCGCGACGAGTTGGACCCACGCTCGACCCTGGAAGCCCTGTCGGCCCGCGGTTGCCGGATTGCGCTGCCGGTGGTTGCCGCTCGAGGTCAGCCCTTGGTGTTCCGCGCTTGGGAGACCGACGAGCCGCTCGACGACGGTCCGTTCGGCACGGCCCATCCGTCCGAGGACATGGATGTGCTGGAGCCGCAACTGCTGCTGGTCCCGATGCTTGCTTTTGACCGCACCGGCCGTCGCCTGGGGTATGGCGGCGGTTTCTACGATCGCACATTGTCGGCCCTGCGCGGCCGGTTCGCGGTTCAGGCGATCGGCGTTGCCTACGCGGACCAGGAAATTGACGCGGTCCCTGCCGGGCCGGAGGATGCCCGCCTGGACGGCGTGGTGACCGAGCGCGCCTACCTCGATTTCTCGGAGTAAGAATATTGCGTCTGCTGTTTCTGGGCGATGTGGTTGGCCGGTCTGGCCGCACAGTGGTGACCGAGCGGCTGCCGGGCCTGATCCGAGACCTCGCGACGGACTTCGTGATCTGCAACGGCGAGAACGCGGCCGGCGGATTCGGGATCACCGCCAAGATCTGCGCCGAGTTGTATGAATCCGGGGTCGACGTGATCACCACTGGCAATCACGTGTGGGACCAGCGCGAGATCCTCGACTACATCGCCGACGATCCGGCACTGATCCGGCCGATCAACTACCCGGACGGCGCGCCGGGCCGCGGGGCGGGCGTGTTCGAGAGCCGGCGCGGCCACCGGGTGCTGGTGATCAACGCCATGTGCCGGCTGTTCATGGACCCGCTGGACGATCCGTTCGCCGCGGTCGAGAAGGCGATCGACGGTTGGGCCCTGGGCCAAGACGCCGATGCTATCGTGATCGACCTGCACGGCGAGGCGTCGAGCGAGAAGATGGCGTTCGGCCACGCCTTCGACGGAAGGGTGTCGCTGGTTGTCGGCACCCACACCCACGTGCCGACGGCCGACACCATGGTGCTGGCCAACGGCACCGCCTACCAGACCGACGCCGGCATGTGCGGTGATTACGACAGCGTCATCGGCATGAAGAAGGACGCGCCGATCGACCGCTTCACCCGCAAGCTGCCGACGCCGCGGCTGGAAGCCGCCGACGGCGAGGCGACCCTGTGCGGCCTGTTCGTGGTGACCAACGACGCCACCGGCCTGGCCGAGCGGGTCGAGCCGGTCCGCCTCGGCGGCGTGCTCAGCCAAGCGATGCCGACCTAAGCTCGATTCTATTGTCCGGCCAGCAGACGCATGGCGCGCTGCTTGGTGCGCTCCCATGCGTCGGGGTTGCGGATGTTTTCCGGGTACTTCCCGCGGAACACCGTCAGCATCTGATGGGCCACCGACATTGCGCTGGCTTCCGCGAAACCGGCGGTCAATCCGCCGACATGCGGCGACAGGATGATGTTCTCCAACGCACACAGCGGATTGTCCGGCCCGACCGGTTCGACCTCGAAGACGTCCAAGGCGGCCGCCCGGATCGTCCCGGCGGTCAGGGCGCGGTGCAAGGCGGCCTGCTCGACGATCTTGCCGCGCGCGGTGTTGATCAGGCAGGCGTGCGGTTGCATGGCGCCGAACGCGGCGTCGTTGAACATGTGGTGGGTTTCGTCGTTCAACTCGGCGTGCACGCTGACGTAGTCGGCCTGGGACAAGACCTCCTCGAGCGTCGGCAACAGGGTCACTCCCACGGCCGCCGCGGTCTCCGGCGCCACATAGGGGTCGTAGGCGATGACCCGCATGCTGAACGCGCCGGCGCATTTGCGCGCCATCTCGGTACCGATCTGGCCGAACCCGACGAGCCCGAGGGTCGCCCCTTCCAGATCATGGATCGTGTTGGCGGCGCCCAGCCGGTCCTGCCAGCCGCGGCCGCTGCGGGTCATCGCGTCATGCTCCGAGCCGTGGCGTGACAGGCTCATCATCATGAACAGCGCGTGCTCGGACACCGGCACCTTGCCGAAGCCAGGATTGTTCACCACCGTGACGCCGCGCCGGGTTGCCGCCTCGATGTCGATCGCATCGGTGCCACGCCCGGACGAACAGATCACCAGCAGGTCCTCGGCCGCGTCGATGACGTCGGCGTCGATCCGATTCGGGTAGCGTCCGCAGATGCCATGTGCGCCTTTGGCCGCCTCCAGGACCGCCTCGTGGGTCGGCTTCTCCAGCAAGGTGACATCCACCTGCTCACGCAGGATTCGCTCTCCGCCGACGTGATAGAGCGGGTCGATCAGCAGCACCTGATGTCGCATCGAAACGGTCTTCCCTTATTGGTGTCGCGGGCCACGGCGTTTTGGCGGCGTTCGCAGGTCGAGGCGGGGGACACGGGCGGATGGCCACCGTATCGCGGGGATGATGGCATGCCGGCGCCGGCCTCCGCCATGCCGTCGCGCTCCGACCTGGCCGAAACGCCAATACCGCGCGACGGAGCCGAGTCTGCGTGGTAGAAGCGCGTCGGCGCCGATTCGGCGTTCGGTCGCGGCGCGCATCGCCTTGCGCGATGATGCGCCAGACCCCTACATATGGTATCAATGCAGCGCCCGCGGCACGATGCGTCGCGGCCGGGAGTGTATGAGATGGCTGGTCATTCCCAGTTCAAGAACATCATGTATCGCAAAGGCGCGCAGGATAAGAAGCGCGCCAAGATCTTCACGCGCCTGACCCGCGAGCTGCAGATCGCCGCCAAGGCCAGCGATGATCCTGCGGCCAATCCGGCGCTGCGCTCGGCCATCATCGCCGCGCGCAAGGAGAACATGCCGAAGGACAACATCGAGCGCGCCATCAAGAAGGGCTCGGGCGGCGGCGACGACAGCAACTACGAGGACGTGCGCTACGAGGGCTACGGCCCCGGCGGCGTGGCGCTGATCGTCGATACCCTGACCGACAACCGCAACCGCACGGCCTCGGAAGTGCGCTCGGCGTTTTCCAAGTACGGCGGCAACCTCGGAGAGACCAACTCGGTCTCGTTCATGTTCAACCGGGTCGGCCAGATCATCTATCCGGCCGAAGCCGGCACGCCCGATGCAATCTTGGAGGCGGCGATCGAGGCCGGTGCCGAGAACGCGGAGTCGAGCGAGGCCGAGCACGAGATCACCTGCGCGGTCGAGGACTTCATCGCCGTGCGCGATGCGCTGGAGGAGAGTCTCGGCAGCGCGCAGTCGGCGCAGTTCACCTGGAAGCCGCTGAACACGATCGCGGTCGACGAGGATCAGGCGGGCACCCTGCTCAAGCTGTTCAACACGCTCGAAGACAACGATGACGTCCAGCAGGTCTCGGCCAATTTCGAGATCGCTGACGACATCATGGCGAAACTGACGGCCTGAACGGTCCGGACGCTCCCCGGCGGAGCGTCCGGCGTCATCGGCGCTGACCAAGGAGGGCCTGGATGCGGCTGATCGGGCTCGACCCCGGCCTGCGCAACACCGGATGGGGCGTGATCGAGATGGACGGTCACGCGCTGCGGCACATCGCCGACGGTACCGTGCACTCCGACGGTGACGCGCCGATCGCCACCCGGCTGGTCCAACTCTATGACGGAGTGCTCGAGCTGATCGAGCGCTGGAACCCATCGGAGGCGGCGGTTGAGGAGACCTTCGTCAACCGCAATCCGGAGTCGACCCTGAAGCTCGGCCTCGCTCGCGGCGTGGTGCTGCTGGCACCCGCCAAGGCTGGGCTCCTGGTTTCTGAGTACGCGCCCAAGCGGGTCAAGAAGTCGGTGGTCGGCACCGGCAGTGCCAGCAAGGAACAGGTCCAGGCGATGATTGCGACCCTGCTGCCGGGAGCCCGTATCGCCGGGGCCGATGCCGCCGACGCGTTGGCCGTCGCGGTCTGCCACGCCCACTTTATCCAGGCACGTGGCGCCTATGGCATCGAGGCTGGTCTGGCGACCCGGAAATCCGCGGCAGGTTCCAACATCCAGCCCGGCCTGCAGCGCGCCATTGCGGCAGCCTTGGCCCGGGAAGCCGGAGGGGCCGGATCGTGATTGCGAAGCTCAAAGGTCTGCTGGACTCGACCGGCGACGGCATGGCGGTGATCGACGTCGGGGGCGTCGGCTACTTGGTGTTTGCGTCGGCCCGCACGTTGACGGCGCTTGGCGAGCCCGGCTCCGCAGTGTCGGTGCTGGTCGACACCCATGTCCGCGAGGATCACATCCACCTGTACGGCTTTGCGTCGGCGGCCGAGCGCAGCTGTTTTCGGATGCTGCAGACGGTGCAGGGGGTCGGTGCCAAGCACGCGCTGTCGATCCTGTCGGTGTTGTCGCCGGAGGACGTGTTCACCGCGATTGCCGCCCAGGACCGGGTGATGCTGACCCGCGCCGACGGTGTCGGACCGAAGCTTGGGCAGCGGATTGTCAACGAGCTGAAGGACAAGACGGTCAACGTCGCCCTCGGCCTTGGCGCCGATGCCACCGGCCCGGCCCGCGCGGCGGCGGTTGCGGGCCAGCCGGGTGACGACACGGTGGCCGATGCGGTCTCCGCCCTGTCGAACCTGGGGTACGGCCGGGCGGAGGCGTATGGTGCTGTCTCCACCGCCCGGCAGGCGCTGGGTGAAGGGGTCGCCCTCGACAAGTTGATCACGCTGGCGCTGAAGGAGCTGGCGGCGTGATGGTCGACGATGATCCGGATGCGGCGGCTGACCGACTGATCGCCGGGGATCGCGCCCCGGAAGATCTCGGCGAGACCACGTTGCGTCCGCAGACGCTGGACGACTTCGTGGGCCAGAAGCGGGTTCGCCAGAACCTTCGGATATTCGTCGACGCGGCGCGCGGTCGCGGCGAGGCGCTGGACCACGTATTGCTGTTCGGACCGCCCGGCCTCGGCAAGACCACGCTCGCCCAGATCGTCGCCCGAGAGCTTGGTGTCAATTTCCGCGCGACCTCCGGACCGGTGATCGCCAAGGCAGGCGATCTGGCGGCCCTTCTGACCAATCTCGGACCGCGCGATGTTCTTTTCATCGATGAAATTCATCGCCTTAATCCTGCCGTAGAGGAAGTGCTGTATCCGGCCATGGAGGACTATCAGCTCGACCTCATCATCGGCGAGGGGCCGTCGGCGCGGTCGATCCGTATCGATCTGCCGCCCTTTACCCTGGTCGCGGCGACTACCCGGTCCGGGCTGATCACGACACCACTTCGAGAGCGATTCGGAATTCCCTTGCGGCTTGAATTCTACGACACCGAGGAACTCACCAGCATCGTGCGACGCGGCGCCCGGCTGTTGGATTTCGACCTGACCGACGACGGCGCCGGGGAGATCGCCCGGCGCGCCCGCGGAACCCCCCGGGTGGCCGGACGTTTGCTGCGACGAGTGCGTGACTTCGCGTCGGTTGCCGGTTCCGGCCGTGTCGATGCCGAGCTTGCCGATGCGTCCCTGACGCGGCTGGACATCGACCAACGGGGCCTCGACGCCATGGATCGGCGTTATCTCGGGTGCATTGCTGAGAACTACGGCGGCGGGCCGGTTGGTGCGGAGACGCTGGGCGCGGCCTTGGGCGAACAACGCGACGTGATTGAGGAAGTGATCGAGCCGTACCTGATGCAGCAGGGGTTGCTGCAGCGCACACCGCGTGGCCGCATCCTGTCGGCAGCCGGATGGCGGTATCTGGGCCTCACCCCGACCGCGGTCGCTGCCGCGCAGCTTGTGTTGTTGCCGGACGAGGCGGAGGACGACGATGCTTGATCCTTCCGCGGCGATCGGGCCGCTGCCCAACGGGGAGTTTCGCCTGCCGGTTCGGGTCTACTACGAGGACACCGATGCCGGCGGCATCGTCTATCACGCCAACTATCTGCGGTTCGCCGAACGGGCCCGGACCGAAACGCTGCGGCGCCTGGGCATCGACCAGTCGCGTCTGCGCGAAGAGAACGACGTGATGTTCATCGTGCGCCGCTGCACGATCGACTTCCGGTCCCCGGCGCGCCTTGACGACGCGCTGGAGATCCGGACCCGGATGACCGGTTGGCGGGGGGCCGCGATCGAGGCCGAGCAGACGGTCCACCGGCAGGGTGAGGAAGGGACGTTGGTTGCCCTGGAACTCACCATCGCCTGCGTGAACGGTAAGGGGCGACCGGTTCGGGTACCGAATCCGGTGCGTGACGCTTTCGACCGGGCCGCGGGTGCCGCGTAATCAGCAACGAGGGATTGATGGATCAGACGGCACAGATCGCGCTAGGGGCCGCCGCGGCCGGAGGCTCCAGCTTGAACATCTGGGACTTGTTCCTGGCGGCAGACCCGATCGTGAAGGGGGTCATGGGCATGCTGCTGATCGCCTCGGTATTCTGCTGGGCGATCATCTTCGACAAATGGTTCAAGGTCCGGTCGCTGCGGCGGCGTGCCGTCGAGTTCGAGGAGGCGTTCTGGTCGGGCGGCTCGCTCGAGGACCTTTACGATCGCATGGGGAACCACCCTGAAGACCCAATGGCGGCGGTGTTCTCGTCGGCCATGCGCGAATGGCGCCGCTCGGCGGCGCGTGGCCTGACGTCGAAAGGCACCGAACTGCGTGCCAGCCTGCGGCATCGCATCGACCAGGTGATGTTGCTGACCATCTCGCGCGAGATGGAAGCGCTTGAGAAACGCATGACGTTCCTGGCATCGGTCGGATCGACAGCGCCGTTCATCGGCCTGTTCGGCACGGTCTGGGGCATCATGAACAGCTTCCAGTCGATCGCGGCGTCGAAGAATACCAGCCTTGCGGTGGTCGCCCCGGGTATCGCCGAGGCGTTGTTCGCGACCGCGCTCGGGCTGGTCGCGGCGATTCCGGCGGTGATCTTCTACAACAAGATTTCCAGCGATCTCGGCCGCTACGCCGCGCGGCTTGAGGGGTTCGCGCTGGAGTTCGGGTCGATCCTGTCGCGCCAGCTCGACGAGGGGAACTGAGCCGTGGCAGCGCCGATGCTCAACGCGCGAGGCAACGGGCGGCGTCGATACCGGCCGTTAAGCGAGATCAACGTCACGCCGTTCGTCGACGTGATGCTGGTGCTGCTGATCGTGTTCATGGTCACGGCACCCTTGCTGACGGTCGGCGTGCCGGTCGATCTGCCCAAGACCGAAGCGGCGCAGCTGACCGACGAGGTCGAGCCGCTGGTGGTGACGGTCCGGGCCGATGGCAGCATCTATCTTCAGGAAAGTCCGGTAGCGGCGGAGCAACTGGTGCCGAGGTTGGTGGCCGTCACCGGGGCCAAGCCCGACACCCGGATCTTCGTTCGTGGCGATCGGCGCATCGCCTACGGGAAGGTCATGGAGGTGATGGGGATGGTGAGTGCCGCCGGCTTCACCCGGGTGGCTCTGCTGGCCGAACTGCCCGAGCCGGCAACCCCTGCCAACCCCAAGCCTTGAGTTGACGAGGCGGTCATGACCCGCGGTGTGACGCTGTCGGTTGTTTTCCACGTGGCGCTGATCCTGCTGGCGATCATCGGGCTGCCGGAACTCGTGCGCCCGCGACCGATCGAAGACCGTCTGGTCGTAGTCGATGTCGTCACCATTGGAGCGGTGACCAACGCGCCGCCTCCGGTGGCCGACGCCCCGAAGCCCGACGCTCCGACGCCAAGCACGAAGGCCAAGCCGGACGCGCCGAAAACGCCGCCGCCGCCGCCGGCCAATTCGGCGACCCCGCCGCCGGCGCCCAAGATCGAGCCACCCCGGGTCGAAGCGCCCAAGGTCGAGGTCCCGAAGGTCGAGCCGCCGAAACCGCAGACCGCACGCAATTCATCACCGCCTGCCGAGCCGCCGAAGGTCGAACCGGCGCCGGCTAAGACACCGTCAGCCGCCGAGCGGGTTCCCGCCCCGAAGCCGGAAGCCGTTGCGAAGGCGGAACCTCTGCCGTTGCCGAAGCCGCAGGAGCCCAAGCAGCCGGAACCGCAGCCCGACGCCATCCCACTGCCCAAGCCGAAGCCTCCGGAAGTCAAGAAACCGGAGCCGGAGCCCGAGGCACCGAAGCCGCAGGAGGCTGCAAAGCCCCAGCCACCTAAGGCCGAGCCCGCGAAGCCGGCGGCCGAGGCGGTGACGGCTGAGGATGCGGCACCTGCTCCGCCGTTGCCGGTATCGCGTCCGACTCCGCCGAAACGGCCGGAGCAGCAGCAGGCGGCCAAGCCGACGCCGCCGTCGCCTGAGAAAGACAAGAAACCGGACAAGACCGATGACTTCCTGAATGTGCTGAAAACCGTCCAGAAGATGAAGGACAGCGCGTCGAACCCGACGCAGACGACCCAGAACGCCCCGAAGACCCAGGACTCGACGGCGCAGCGCTCGAACTTCGACTCCGATCGGCCGTTGTCGGTATCGGAGATGGACGCGATCCGTCAGCAGATTGCGCGCTGCTGGCTGGTGCCGGCCGGTGCGAAACAGGGCGAGTCCCTGCTGGTCGAAATCCGCGTTCGCATGAATGCCGATCGGACGGTTCGTGATGCCGAGATTATCGATTCGAACCGAATGCGCACCGACCCGTTCTTCCGGGCTGCAGCGGAATCCGCGTTGCGTGCCTTGCGCAATCCGTCCTGCACACCTCTCAACCTCCCGCCGGAGAAGTACGAGACATGGAAAAGCTTTACGATCACCTTCGACCCGAAGGACATGTTGTCCTGACCGCCAACACGCCCGCCCGCCCGGTAGCGACCGTATCGCGCCGCGACATGGGCAGGCTCGCACTCGGCGGCGCGCTAGCCGGCGGGCTGGCGGCCGGCACCGTGGGCGGTTTCGCCAAACCGGCGGCGGCTGAGCTGCGGATCGACATCACCCAGGGCCGGGTCGAACCGTTGCCGGTGGCGATCGCCGACTTCAAGGGTGAGGGAATCGAGCCAACCCGTATCGGCCGCGAGATTGCCGGCATCATCCGCGCTGACCTGGAGCGTTCCGGCCTGTTCAAGCCGATCGACCAGAACGCGTTCATCCAGACCGACCTGCAATTCGACGTGGTGCCGCGGTTCGGGGACTGGCGCCTGATCAACGCGCAGGCATTGGTGCACGGGCGGGTGACCGAAATTGGTCAGGGCCAGGTGCGGGTGGAGTTCAGGCTCTGGGATGTGTTTGCCGAGCAATACATGACCGGCACCACTTTGACGGTGATCCCGGAATCGCTGCGGCGGGCGGCTCACATCATTGCCGACCTGATCTACAAGCGACTCACCGGCGAGGATGGATATTTCGACAGCCGGATCGTCTACATCGCCGAGAGCGGCGCTCAGAACCGGCGCAAGAAGCAGCTCGCGATCATGGATCAGGACGGAGCGAACCATAAGTTCCTAACCGATGGCGGCACTCTGGTGCTGACCCCGCGGTTCTCGCCGACCCATCAGGAGATTACCTACCTCGCCTAT
>ABHC01000016.1 GCA_000171835.1 alpha proteobacterium BAL199
TTCTTCATACGGCCGTCAAACTCACTTGAGTTCGACGGTCGCTCCGGCGTCCTCAAGCTGCTTCTTGATCTTCGCAGCTTCGTCCTTCGACGCGCCGTCCTTGACGGACTTCGGCGCGGCCTCAACCAGGTCCTTGGCTTCCTTCAGGCCAAGACCGGTGATCGCCCGGACTTCCTTAATCACGTTGATCTTCTTGTCGCCGACAGTCGCCAGGATGACGTCGAAATCGGTCTTCTCTTCAGCCGCCGGGGCGGCGTCGGCCGGAGCCGCCGCCATGGCGACCGGAGCGGCGGCGGAAACGCCCCACTTCTCCTCAAGCATCTTGGACAGCTCTGCCGCTTCGAGAACGGTCAGAGTGGAAAGCTCATCGACGAGCTTCGCGAGATCAGCCATTTGAAACTACTCCTAAGGGTTGGAACTTATAAAGACAGAGCGGTTCGACCACTCTCACTCGGCCTGCTCGCCGCGCGCCGCAAACACCCGGGCCAACCCGCCGGCAGGTGCCACGAGGACCCCCACCATGCGCGATGCCGGCGCCTGCAGCAGCCCGACCAACTTGGCACGCGATTCATCCAACGACGGGGTCTTGGCCAGAGCCTTGACCTCATCGGGACTGAGCGCCCGCTCGCCAAGTCCACCACCGATGATGGTGACCTTGTCGTTCGAGTTAGCGAACTCGACGATCACCTTGGCCGCGGCCACCGGATCGACCGACGTCGTGACCGACGTCGGACCGGTGAAGCTTGCCGCCAGGTTCTCGTAGCGCGTGCCTTGCAGAGCGAGACGGGCGAGCCGATTCTTGGTGACCTTGTAGCCGGCTCCTGCCTTCCGAACCTTCGAACGCAGCTGCTCCACTTCAGCCACCGTCAAACCCGTCTGATGGGTAATGACGACAACCTCTGAGCTGTCGAAAGTCCGGCGAAGGGAGTCGATGAGGTCAGCCTTTTGAGCTCGATTCACCTCTGTTCTCCGCCTGATGGACCACCCGCAAAACAACGGTGCGGTCCGGTTTGCACGTGGACCCGGCCAAACCTGGCGCGAGCCCGCTCGCCTGTCCCAGAAGTCCAACCGTCCTCGGCTCTCGCCGAATTCCGTTGGCGCTCCCGTCTGTACGGGCGAAATTTAAGGCTCCTTGGTCCGTCGACCGTGAGCCGCCCGTAGTCTCGGACAGGTTGAACCGGGCCGAAGCCCGGTCCACGCCGCCGACCGGTTGCCCGGCCGTCGTCGTTCTTACCCTCGCGCCGCCGGAGCGTTGCTGAGGTTCGCGGTGTCGATCTTGACGCCCGGCCCCATGGTCGAACTGATCGATACGCGCTTGATATACGTGCCCTTGGCTCCAGCCGGCTTCGCCTTCTGGATGGCATCGACGAACGCCGCGGCATTCGCAACCAGTTGCTCCTCGGAGAAGCTCGCCTTGCCGATGCCGGCGTGCACGAGGCCCGCCTTCTCGGCCCGGAACTCGACCTGACCGGCCTTCGCAGCCGCCACCGCTTCGCCAACATTGGCCGTGACGGTACCCAACTTCGGGTTCGGCATCAGGCCGCGCGGCCCAAGGATCTTACCGAGGCGCCCGACGACACCCATCATGTCCGGCGTCGCGATCACCCGGTCGAAATCGATCTGGCCGCCCTGGATCCGTTCCATCAGGTCCTCGGCGCCGACGATATCCGCGCCGGCCGCCGTCGCTTCCGCTGCCTTGGCGTCCTTGGCGAAGACCGCAACCCGCACCGACTTGCCGGTACCGTGCGGCAACGAGACCACGCCTCGCACCATCTGGTCAGAGTGGCGCGGATCGACACCCAGGTTCATTGCGATCTCGACGGTCTCGTCGAACTTCGCAACAGCCTTGGTCTTCACGAGCTTGATGGCATCGGCCATCGGATACACGGCGGTCCGGTCAATACCGGTATACGCGCCCGCCAAACGCTTGCCCTTGTTCGCCATAGCCGTCACCCCACCACCTCGATGCCCATGGACCGGGCCGAACCCGTGATCATGGCCACCGCACCGTCAACATCAACGGCATTCAGATCCGTCATCTTGGCCTCGGCGATCTCCTTGACCTGGGCCATGGTGACCTTGCCGATCAACTCCTTGCTCGGAGTCGACGTACCCTTGGCCACACCGGACGCCTTCTTGAGGAAGTACGACACCGGCGGGGTCTTGGTGACGAAGGTGAACGTGCGATCACCGTAGGCGGTGATCACCACGGGGATCGGCATCCCCTTCTCCAGCTTCTCGGTCGACGCGTTGAAGGCCTTGCAGAACTCAATGATGTTGAGTCCGCGCTGGCCGAGCGCCGGACCGACCGGAGGAGACGGCGTTGCCGACCCCGCGGGGATCTGGAGCTTGATGTATCCAACAATCTTCTTAGCCATCGTATTCTCGCCTTTCTGTCATCGTGACGCGGTACGGCGTACCAGGACTTCGGGAACGCCTCCCACGACACGCACGTTGAACCAGCTCTGCCGGCTCAAACCTTCTCGACCTGAGTGAACTCCAGGTCCACCGGGGTCGACCGTCCAAAGATCGACACCGCCACTTTCAGACGCGCCTTCTCCTCGTCCACGTCCTCGACGTAGCCGTTGAAGGTCGCAAACGGACCGTCGGCGACCCGAACCTGCTCGCCGATCTCGAACGTGATCGACGGCTTCGGCCGGTCCACACCTTCGGAGACCTGCTTGATGATCCGGGTTGCCTCGCCTTCGGTGATTGGAGTCGGCTTGCCCTTGCCTCCAAGGAAACCGGTCACCTTCGGCTGGCTCGTCACCAGATGCCAGGTCTCGTCCGTCAACTGCATCTTCACCAGGATGTACCCGGGGAAGAACTTCCGCTCGGCGCTCACCTTGGCGCCTCGCCGCACCTCAATAATCTCTTCGGTCGGAACCAGAACCTCCTCGATAAGGTCCTCCATTCCCTGCGCGGCCGCCTGCTCGCGCACAGCGGTCGCCACTTTCTTTTCGAAGCCCGAATAGACGTGGACCACGTACCAGCGTATCGCCACCGTCAGCCTCCGAGTCCGAGGACCTTCTGGACGCCCCAAGAGAGCCCCAGGTCCACCAAGAAGAAGAATATCGACGCGGCGAACACCATGATGAACACCATCAAGGTTGCGGTCGCCGTGTCCTTGCGGGTCGCCCAGGTCACACGCGACACTTCCTGGCGTACCTGCCGCACGAACTGCGCTGGACTCACCTTCGCCATCATCGTTCCCGTTCAGACGCCCGAACGCGGGCGGCGCTTACCGGTCACCCGGCAGCGCCCCCGCGCTCATCCAACTATTGGCAGGAGTGGAGGGGCTCGAACCCCCAGCCCCCGGTTTTGGAGACCGGTGCTCTACCAGTTGAGCTACACTCCTGTACACACCTGTCTTCGACGGGTGCGTTCAACCTTCCGCCTTCACTCGACAATCTTGGCGACGACGCCGGCACCGACGGTGCGGCCGCCTTCGCGGATCGCGAAGCGCAGGCCTTCGTCCATCGCGATCGGCGCGATCAGTTCCACGTCCATCGACACGTTGTCACCCGGCATCACCATCTCGGTGCCTTCCGGAAGCGCAACCGTCCCCGTCACGTCCGTCGTGCGGAAGTAGAACTGCGGACGGTAGTTCGTGAAGAACGGCGTGTGACGACCGCCCTCCTCCTTCGTCAGGATGTACGCCTCGGCCTTGAACTTGGTGTGCGGCTTGATCGCGCCCGGCTTCGACAGAACCTGGCCGCGCTCGACGTCCTCGCGCTTCGTGCCGCGCAGCAGGACACCGACGTTGTCGCCAGCCTCACCCTGGTCGAGCAGCTTGCGGAACATCTCGACGCCCGTGCAGATCGTCTTCGTGGTGTCGCGGATGCCGACGATCTCGACTTCCTCGCCAACCTTCACGATACCGCGCTCGATCCGACCCGTCACAACCGTGCCACGGCCCGAGATCGAGAAAACGTCCTCGATCGGCATCAGGAACGGCTGGTCCTTCGGACGGTGCGGCGTCGGGATGTACGAGTCGACCGCTTCCATCAGCTTCAGGATCGCGTCGTGGCCGATCGCGGCGTTGCTGTCTTCCATCGCCGCCAGAGCCGAGCCCTTGACGATCGGAATGTCATCGCCCGGGAAATCGTAGGACGACAGCAACTCGCGAACTTCGAGCTCAACCAGCTCCAGAAGCTCCTCGTCGTCCACCTGGTCAACCTTGTTCATGAACACGACCAGCGCCGGAACGCCAACCTGACGCGCCAGAAGGATGTGCTCGCGGGTCTGCGGCATCGGGCCGTCAGCCGCTGACACAACCAGGATCGCGCCGTCCATCTGCGCCGCACCCGTGATCATGTTCTTCACGTAGTCAGCGTGGCCCGGGCAATCGACGTGCGCGTAGTGACGCGCTTCCGTCTGATACTCAACGTGCGCCGTCGAGATCGTGATCCCGCGAGCCTTCTCCTCAGGAGCCTTGTCGATCGCGTCGTACGCCATGAACGTCGCGCCGCCAGACTCCGCCAATACCTTCGTAATCGCAGCCGTCAGCGTCGTCTTGCCGTGGTCCACGTGACCAATCGTGCCGATGTTGCAGTGCGGCTTGTTACGCTCAAACTTTACCTTGGCCATCGCTCATCGCTTTCCGTCGGCTTGCAGTTACAGCGCCGATACGGCGCCCGATCTCTGGTTTCGTCAATTTCCGCCTCCGTGGAACCAACAGCACAGGGCCGTCGATCCGCGGGAGTTGGTGGTGGGGGTAGGATTCGAACCTACGTACGCGTACGCGGGCAGATTTACAGTCTGCTGCCTTTAACCACTCGGCCACCCCACCTTCGGCCACCCCGATGCCATCGCCTGGACGACAACACCGTTCCGGAGGGAGCGCGAACTATGTTAATTCGCTCCTGTTTGTCAACGACGAACACGACCACATCGATCGGTTCGGCGGTCAGCCGTCCGGATGTGGTCGTCTCAACAACGAAAGTTAACACAGCCATGTCTCGACGCAAGCCCAGGTCCCACGCCGGCTCGGACCGCCAGACGGAGCGGTCGTTTGACGGTTCCACACGGTCGACAGAACCGGCGGTCGACGACCCGACCCTGGTCTATGGTCGCCATGCGGTTCGTGCGGCGCTTCACAACGACCGCCGGCATGTCGTGGCAATCCGTCACACCGTCGGGGCCGGCGATGCGATGGCCGTATTCCTCTCGGAACTTCCGGAGCCACGCCGGCGCTCCCTGCCGGCACCACAGCCGGTCGATGCAACCGAACTTGATGCCAGCCTGCCGGACGGAGCGGTTCATCAGGGGCTCGTCCTCAAGGTGACTCCCCTGCCCGACCCCAACCTCTCCGACCTGATCGTGGCCTGGGAAGGCCGAACCGACATCGTGCTGGTGGTCCTCGATCAGGTAACCGACCCTCATAACGTCGGCGCCGTCCTGCGATCCGCCGCGGCGTTCGGAGCGTCGGCGGTCGTCCTGCAGGACCGCCATGGCCCGCCGGTGACCGGTGTGCTCGCCAAGATCGCCTCAGGCGCACTCGACGTGGTTCCCCTGGTCAGGGTCGTCAACCTGGCCCGTGCGCTGCGCGATCTTCAGGAGAACGGCTTCTGGTGCACCGGCCTCGCCGAGGATGGTTCCGTCGATCTTGGCCGAGTCGATCTCGGCGGTCGGTGCGCGATCGTGCTGGGTGCCGAGGGCGCCGGGCTGCGGCGACTCACCCGTGAAACCTGCGACGCCCTGGCCCGGTTGCCCACATGTCCGCCCATCGGGTCACTGAACGTGTCCGCCGCCGCCGCGGTAGCACTCTACCAAGCACGCCTCGCACGAACCGGCCGGGATGATTTACAGTTGGTTAACGGATAGCGACTACTCTGCCCCACGGATGAGGGAGGGGAGATGAACGACGAACCCAAATCGGATGTCGACGCCGCCAAGGCCGCGGTGTGCGAAGCCGTTTCCGATTTCTACACTCCCACCGGTCGACAGGCGGTCGGCCGGGCGGCCGGTGGGTTTCTGTATCCGCAATACCTGACGCCCTTGGAGGTCTTGCATTCGGTCGACCGACAGCGCCAGCTGGCAAATGCCGGCACCAATGCGATGCAAGCGGTTCAGAAAACCGCCAGCTGGCAGGTTCGCGGTACCAGCGTGCCGGTCAGCGAACGGATCCGGCGCTTGTGGGAATTGACCGACGCCATCCAGAACGGCACTGCGGCTCGGCTTGAAGCAGAGCCGCCCCAGCCGGTGGCCTTGGCGACACTGCCGGACACTCTGGCCCGGCGAGCGGGCGAGACCGATGCCGACCGCCGGTTCCGCATCGTCGCCGCGCTCACCTGAACGCTGGCCGACCGACAGGGCTGGGCTGCAAAGTTCGCCACCTTGGCGGAGCTCGGTTCCGGCTTAGCCGGGCTCGAGGCGTTCAGCGTGTTCGACTCGATGATCTCGGAGATCCTGCGGCCGGTCGCCGGACTTGAAGCCGTGCTTGGTCGCATGGACACGGTCGGCGAAGACGTTCTGCGGCTGCTGGATCTGTCAGATGGAGCGGCCAAGCCTGAGTCCGCGCCGGCATCTCCTCCGACCGCACGGGCGCTGTTCGATCTTCTGGCAGTAGCCGCCATGCCGGAGACCAAAGCGGTACTGAGCGAGCACGCCATCTTGCTGGCGCGTTCGAACGAGAAGTTTACCCGCAAGCCCCTGGCGGAAGAGATCACCTTCATCGTCGAACTGCGGAGCCGCCTGACCCGCGATGGTGAGCTGCGGGGCGGCGGCGATACCTTGGAGGCACTCAGCCGGCGGTTGGCACGGGCACTGTCCGATCAGACGATCGACATGATCATGGTCGGCACGAACAGCGTCGGCGAGCGGGTCCTGCGCGCCGTCCAGCTGCACGGCACGATCTTTGGCGAAGAAGCTCTTCGTTACATCGAAACCTACGTCACCGAGTTGATGGGCCAGCCGAAGCTGGAGACGGCGATCGTTGCTGAAGGCGAGTCCCTGCGCCACCGCATCAAGCTGCTGGGCAGGCTGCATCTCGCGCTCGCCAAGTCGGAGTTCCCGGCGAAAACCAAAGAGCGTTTGACGAACCAGGTCGAGCGTTTCCAAAGTGATCTGCTGGACCGTACACGCCTGCTTGAGAAGCTGGAGTCAGGCACCGGCTCGACCTCCGACCGGCTCATGAAGGTCATCGACCTGTGCCGCGAAGGAGCGTTTATCGACGGCCCGAACGCCGACCGTGCGCGCAAGGCGGCACGCGACCTGATGAAGCGCAATGATTTTCTGGAGAGCTACCTGGCGGGCGCCGACCAGAAGGGCGAGCGCGCCAATCGTCTGAAGGATCTGCAGAAGCTGCTCGCCGAAGCGCGGATCGTGTGATTGGATCGGTTGGGCGTTCGGATGCCGTAGCCGGGTTTGTTGATGCAACCTTCCAGTGACACGAATGCTTGGCGCCGCCCGATGATTGATCTGCATCGCTCGGCGCTAGCGCCGGAACGGGTCTCGGCGCTGGCGGAGCTGCTGGAACAGGTTGCCAAGGCCGCGCCGGAATTGAAGTCAAGCGTGCGGACACTGTTTGGCGACCCTGCCAACCGACCGGTCGCAATCAGCATCATCGATTGGTTCTGGCTGTCTGTAATACCCGAAATGTACCATCGATTAACCGGCCACAGTCCAGCGCTTCTGGTCGACTTCACGACCGTTAGACGGCACATACCCGGGCGGCAGGAAACCCGCGTCGGGTGGCACATCGATGCCAATTTCGTTGGTTTCGATGGCGCCATGTGTGTCTTCTGGGTGCCTGTCGATCCAGTCGGCGAACACGCTCCCGGTCTGGAATTTGCCGTTCCGGCCGAGCCCGTCGAGCGAACCGCAATCGAACGCGCTTGGATCGACGTCAAGGCGCGGTCGGCGTCGACATTCTCCGATGCCGACGTCGCCGTGATGCACGGTGATGCCGCTGTTGAATACTGGCGACCGTCCCTGCAGCCAGGCGATTTTCTGGTGTTCGACCAATGGGCCGTTCACCGGACCGATCCTCGGCTCGATTCCGCTGCCCGAACCGCGATCGAGTTCCGGGTGTTCTCACCGGAGAGCCCACCACGTCGCGTTGCCAGCGACGACCGATTATCGGCCGCGGTCCAACCGGCAACCGGCGACTGGATTATCCGACCAGCGATTGATCTGGTCCGTGATGCCGCAAGATTGTCGGCTGACGGCGCTCGACCATCTGCTTGACGCACCAGCAATCGCCCCGTATCGAAGGCTGAAGTGCCGGCATAGCTCAGCTGGTAGAGCACCTGATTTGTAATCAGGGGGTCACGGGTTCGAATCCTGTTGCCGGCACCATCACGCCACAGATCCGACTTCCTTCAGTGCCAGTGCATCTTCTTGGCCTGTCCGGGCGGAGGCGAATAGACCTTCTTGGCTTGCCCTGGCGGCACGTGATAGGCGCCGTGGCAGCCCGCCATCACGAGCGCGACCGTCATCAGGACGGCAAATTTCACTAATTTCATCGATCCCTCCGGCATCAATACGTCCCACTCGAAACCCTCCAGGATGGCACCGGTTCCGGAATCGAAACGATTGATCCGTGACGAGTCACCGTCGGCTCACAACCCTTGCCGCCACGCGCTCGGCCAGCCACAGCGTTCCGGCGGCATAGACCGGAACCAGGGGATAGCGCAGATCCCACAGCCAGGTGCCGCCGAGCACCGTCCAGGCGCCATCCCATTCAACCGGCCCAAGCCGGAAACCCGTCCACCCGACATACAGCGCCCCGCCAAGGGCGGCGGTCAAAGCGAGCGCGAGCAGCCGATAGAACATTGTGACCACCTCACAGGTGCTTCAGGGTGGCGGGGTCGACGCGGAAAACCAGCAGGTCGGCGCGCCGTTCCACCGTGCCACTCAATTCGACATAGCGTGCGGTGTCGTCCAGCAACGCATCGGTCACCGGCCCGCCTTGCAGATCGGCCAGCAACAGCACCTCCGGCGGTCCGTCGGCGCGGTAGACCACGAACATCGGCGGGATGCCGCCGATCAGGCACAGGTTGGCGCACAGTTTGTGGGTCTTGCCCTCGCCCGGTCGCATCGCCCCTAGGTAACACTTCGAGTCGACGATCTCGCCGCGCAGGGTCCGCTTGCCGACGGCTTCGGATGATGGTCCGGAGAAGCCTGCCAGGGCCGACCGATCCCGGGCCGGGCGCAGATCGACCTCGCCACCGACTTGCAGCATGTCGCGATCCCCGGCGCGCAGCAGAAAGCCGCCGATGTCGACCGGCTTGCCGTCCAGGTCCGCCGCCTTGTCACGCACGCCGCGCTTGCCTTCACCGGACAGCGGGATCGCCCGGCCCTGCGGGTAGGCCGCGTCCGGCGGCAGGAAAAGGACGGGATAGGGCTCGACCTTCAGGATGCCGGTCCGGGTCTGATACCCGTCGCCCCATTGGAACCCGGCGTCACCCCAGTCGTCTTGGGCAACCACCAGGGTCACCGCCAGCACCGCCGACACCCCCAGCACGCCTCCAACGACAATCGCCAGGAAAGCCAGCAGCGCACGCGGGGTCTTCAGGTACCCGACGTAGAATGGAGCGCGACCCTGCCTGGTCATGACACGGCCTCCGCCAGCCGCACCGGTTCGGTCCGGGTGCCGGGCGGCAGGGCCCGGGGATCGATCAACAACCGGTCACCATCACGGCGCAACCGGTATGTCGCGACCTTCTCGGTGAACGGCGCCGGCGCGCGACCGGTTTCCGGGTCGTACTGAAAGCCGTGCCAAGGACAGGTGACACACCCGTCGAGGATGCGTCCCTCGCCGAGCGGACCGTTCTGATGGGCGCAGGCGTTGGACAGGGCGGAGATCTTGTCGCCGTGCCGGAACACCGCGGCACGCTCGCCACCCGGCAGGGTGACGGTGCGTCCGACGCCATCCTCCAGTTCGTCGATCCGTGCGACCTGGACCCAGCCATCCGCGTCGGATACCGGCGCGGTGTCTCGCCGCGCTTCCACCCGGCCCGCGACCACATGCAGCCCGGCCACGACGGCAAGACTGATCCCGATCATTGCTCCGTAAGCCAGACTCGCCTCGGCCTGCAAGACGCCGAGGGTCACGTGCATAACCACCAGTCCATAGGCGGCGTAGACCAGCATGTGCAGGCGCTTCCAGACCGGCGGGGTCAGGAAGGCCAGCCAGAAGTCATGGCTGGTCGCCGCCATCGCGAACAGCACCGTTAGGGCCGCGATTCCCAGCCATTCGAACGGGAAGCCAAGGAAACTCAGATCCGTGTTAGAGCCGAGCAACGCGACCCACGGGTCAATCGGCGAGAACGCGGTGTACCAGCCAAGCACGGTGTAGAGATGGGCCACGGCGACAAAGAACGTCAGCACGCCGAAATGCCGGCGGTTGTAGAGGACCGGCAGGAAACGGCGATCGAGTCGAGCCAACGGCCCTATGCACAGGATCAGCGTCAGCATCCAGAACGCGCAGGTTCCGAATGCCCGCATCCGCAGTTCGGCCCCCCCGATCAGCGGCGGCTCGACCAACCCAGGGGCCCAGCGAAGATAGATCAGCAGGTACAGCGCCACCCCGACGCCGAGGCAGGTGTCGTAAACGACTTTTGATCGGTTCCACTGGACCGGACGATAACGGACGCTCACGGTTTGAGACTGCCGGCTACCGCCCCAGGCATCACCGGTCGGTCGGGCTTCAGCAACAGGCCCAGGCCAAGGCCAACGGCCAGCAGAATCGCAAGCACCGGCCAGATCCGGCGGTGAACCCGCCGCAGATCACCCTGCATGCCCGGCCCCCCGGCGGTCGATCCGGCTTTCGGCGATCGCCCATCGCACCGCGACCAACGGCCAAAGTCCGATCACGCCGGGCGCCACGAGTAACCGAAACAAGTAGGCGCCACGCGCCGACGGGTCGATCCGGTCGACGCCCCACCCCAGGAACAAGACGGCAGTCGCGACGCCGACCCAAAGATAGATCCCGGCAAAGGTGACGAGCGCGTTTGCGATTTCCATGGCACCCCTCCACCGGTTCCAGAAGTTCCTGCAGGTCAGGATGCCTGTATTTGGATGCCGGATACAGCGGCGCCGGCGTCACCGGCGGTCACGGTTCGGCGATCATCTGAACCGCACTGGGTTGTCGTGGCGGCTGGATCGTCTGCTAGGCTTCGATCGTCATAGCAACGGCGGAACGGTCATGAAGATCACAGCGGTACGCACCCACGTCCTGGAAGCTCCGATCGAACAGCGCTTCGCATTCTCCCAGGCCTGGGTCGACCGCCGCGTCGGGTTGGTGGTCGAGATCGAGACGGACACCGGTCGGTCGGTTGGGGCGACGGCTACGGGCCGCCCTGGGCGCTCGCCACCGTGATCGACCGGTACTATGGCCCCCGGCTCATCGGCAGATCACCGTTGGCCGGCGACGCGCTCTGGGAGGAACTCTACAACATGCTGCGCGACCATGGTCAGCGCGGCATCGCGGTCCAGGCATTGTCGGCGGTCGACATCGCACTGTGGGATCTGCGCGGCAAGCACTTCGGCGCCCCGGTCCATGCCCTTATGGGCGGACCGATCCGCACCGAGATCGCCGCCTACGCGACCGGCCTTTACCGGCGAACCGATGACCGCGCCGAGAACCACCGGCTGCTGCGCGAAGAAGCCGAGGGCTATCTGGCCGCCGGTTTCAAGGCGATGAAGACCAAGGTCGGATTCGGCTTCGACGATGATCTGGCTCTGGTCACCATGCTCCGCGAGGTGATCGGCCCGGACGTCACGCTGCTCGTCGACGCCAACCATGGCTGCGACGTGGTGCAAGCCAAGCGTCTGGCCCGCGCCATCGAGCCGTTTAACATCGGCTGGTTCGAGGAGCCGGTCGAGCCGGAGGATCTGGAGGGCTACCGCGAGGTCCGCGCGTCGACCTCGATTCCAATCGCCGGCGGCGAGTGCTCGTTCACCCGCCACGACTTCCGCCGGATCCTGGAGGCACGGGCGATCGACGTGATCCAGCCGGACACCGCCTCCTGCGGCGGCTTGACCGAGGCTAAGCGGATCGCCGACATGGCCTGGACCCATGGCGTGCGCTACAACCCGCACGTCTGGGGAACCGGCGTCGGCCTCGCCGCTGCCATGCAGCTTCTGGCGGTGCTGCCGACCAACGTGCCGTCGTTCGGCGCGCACCAGCCAATGCTGGAGTACGACAGCACGCCCCACCCGTTCCGGCAGGGCCTGCTGGTCGACCCGATCCGGGTCGAGGATGGAGTGGGCCACGTGCCCACTGGCCCCGGCCTCGGCGTTGAGATCCGCCGCGACGTGCTGGAACGCTGGCGAATCGGGCCTTGACTGTCGATTGAGCCGAAGGGCCGGCTCACCCGAAGTCCCCCGAACGTCCGTGCTGGAGATTGTCCCTAGGCAACGACGATCCGTCCGTCCCGATCGAGAGGTGTACTGCCTACCAGGATACGGGTGACTTCGCTCGTATCGTCGGTGAGCGGCAGCGCCAGCCGCGGCCAACGCATTGTCATTTCGGCCCACGCCGGTTGCCGCTCGGTGTAGAGCGGCTGACCCCGGCGCGCGCAGGCCAGGGTCGAGGCGATCGCGAACTCAGTAGCGTGGGGGCTTGCAGGATGGGCGGACATCAGTTTGCCCGTCATGTCGAAGCCGGACGTTCGTGCGATGGAACTCCCAAAAAGGCGGTATCGAAACTCCCGCCCATCATCCACCGACTCCAATATGATGACGAAGCCAAGCGCCGGCCGGAAATCGATAGGGTCGACACATCGATGGTGCGGCAAGGCGCCGTCGACAACCAGCGTGGACCAGTACCTCAGCAGCACGCGAAGCGGCTCGACCGGAAGATCGTCTCCTGTCGGTTGCCACCGAACAACCGGTGGTGGCAACCCTTGTGTCAAGAAGGCCGGCGCGATGTCCGCAATGTCCCCGGCAACGATCCGATCCGTCCAATGAGCTATGCGTTGCCAGTCAATGGTCGATGACCCTGTGGACATGGTGCTCCCGGACGCGGCTGTGTCAAAGGACACGGTATCTCCTGTCCGTGGCGGAACCAATGCCCGCAACCTATCCCGGGTCCCGATGCGCCCAAGATCCACGGATCAAATCGTTGCTCAGTTTGGTGAATCAAGCAATCTGGTCGCCCAGCTTGAATACGTCGCATCGCAGACGATGGGCCATAACGCCGTACGTCGTTCGCTCATGCGAAAACCCGCGAGGCTCGACGGGCCTGTCTTCCTGTGTCGCCAGTTGTCAGTGCTGTACGTTGTGAGACAGCGCTGCACATCCGTCGGCAGCCTACTTCCCGGGTAATCCCGGCGGTCGGTCATATTGCCTTGGAGGAAGATGTTCACCGACATTCGGATCGCACAGTCCAAACAATGCCGAAATGTTCTCCAGGCAAAGAACAACCTAACGTTCACACGCTTATATTCGTTACATTTTTACGGAGTTTCGCTATTTATGCGACACGATATCGGATAAATACTGGTGAGCTGGATGACAACCTCCAATACGCTGCAAATCGACCTGCAGGTTGAACGCCGTTATCGTCCAGCCGCCGATCCAACATTGTCGATCGAGGCCCCTGTTCTTCGGAGACTCTTCGAATACTGGAAAAACAAGTCCGCACAACAACGCCCGTGCCGAAGTGATATCGACCCGCTTGAGATCGGCGTTGATATCCCGAACGTCATCCTGCTCGATATCCTGCATGACCCTCTTCGTTTCCGGTGGCGCCTGCTCGGCAGTTGCATCGTCGATGCCACCGGACGCAACGTCACCGGCAAGCGGTTTGAGGACATCTATCCGCATCCGGTGTTGGTCGATGTGATGCGGGTATTCTCACGATCCGCGTTGACCGGACTGCCGATCCGCCATGTCGGCACCGGACGTTTCGCTGACCGCGACTATCTGGCTTACGAATCGGTCCACCTGCCGCTGTTCGACGCGCGCGGGAATGTGGAGATGATCATGGGAGGGCTCCATTTCCGGCGGTTGTCGATGGGCCGAGGCACGTCCTGACCAAGGGTACGAAACGGCAGGAACTTGACGGCCTCCGGGCTAGTGGCCGAGAGATGTCGGCGCTACCATCGTTCAACCGTGCAAGCCCCCAGGAGGATGCCCAATGTTTGACCTCGACCGGTTCGTCCAGGACTGCACTGCGGCCCTCGATGACGCGTCGCCCGAGATGGCCACGCGCGAGATTGTCGCGGCGGCCGTGTCCGACCCCGCCGATCTGATGCGAGCCATCGGTGAGCCGGAGCGTGGCGGGATCTACACTCTGCACAACAGCGACCGTCTGACCGTTCTCAATCTGGTGTGGGGCCCGGAGATGGTCCTGATGCCGCATGACCACCGGATGTGGGCCTCGATCGGGATTTACACCGGACGGGAGGTCAACGTGTTCTGGCGGCGGGGCGCCGACGGGTTGGAGCAGTTGGGCCGCAAGGAAATGTCGGAGCGCGACGCCAACTGGCTGGGCGCGACGGCTATCCACTCGGTCACCAACCCGCTGAGCCGGTTGACCGGAGCGCTGCATGTCTACGGCGGTGATTTCTTCGGCACGCCACGCAGCGAATGGGACGCCGAGACCCTTGAGGAATCACCTTACGATGTGGCCAAGGCCCGTCGTCTGTTCGACGAGAGCAACCAGCGCCTCGACTCGGGGCAACGGCGCTGAGCGCCATTGTTTAAGCGTTCGTTTACCTCGACCGGCGATACTGGACCGACGCAGCGGTACGAGGGCGCAATGAAGACCTATGATATGTCCGCACTGACCATGCTGGTGGTCGATACCAACGCGTTCATGCGCGAGGTGTTGCGGGAGATGCTCGACGGCCTGGGGGTCGGCCGCATCGTGACGGCCCGGTCCCTGGAGAACGCCTGGGACCGGCTCTCCGAAGATACCAGGATCGATGTCGTCCTGACCGAACTCGACCTGGAGCAGAGCGACGGCGTCAAACTCATCCACATGATTCGATCGAACAAGGATCAGCGCGTCCGGATGCTGCCGCTGCTGGTGCTGTCCAGCGATACCCGGATTCCCCGCATCATGGAGTCGCGGGATGCCGGGGCCACCGAGTTTCTGGCCAAGCCGATCTCGGCGGAGGCGGTCTACAAACGCCTGGTGCAGGTGATCGAGAAGCCCCGGCCCTTCGTGCGGGTCGGCGATGAGTATTTCGGACCCGACCGCCGCCGCCAGATGCGTGACTTTATCGGTAGTGACCGGCGCGACGCCCCGGGGCTTCCTTCACCCGCCGTCGCCTAGCCCGCTCCAGGAACCTGTCCGGCGCCAGTGCCGCCGCCGTCTCCCGTTCGATCGGGCACGGTTCGCCAAGCAACCGCGACACCACCAGTTCGGCCAGCAGCGGGGCCGTCACCAGTCCGCGTGAGCCGAGTCCGGAGAGCACATGCAGTCCCGCGACCGGAAATGCCGGTTCGCCCTCCGGTACCGGTCCAGCGACAGGCAATCGATCCGGTGTTGCTGCCCGCAGCGCCGCCCGACCACCGATCGGTCTGATCCCATCGAACCACCGGGAGACCTGATCCGGCAAGCCGGTGCGGATCCTGTCATGCTCCTCCGCTTTGACCGGCTGAGGCCATTCCGACGGATCGAAGCCGCCCCACTCATAAGTCGCACCCGCGACGTGGATGCCGCCGACCGATGGCGCCAAGTATCCGCCGAACGTCAACGCCGACCGCAGCCGCCGGCTCAGATCGGTTTCCCGCAACAAAGAGAGCTGGCCGCGGACCGTTCCCATCGGGATGCCAGCGAGCTGCTGAAACGCTGTTGCGGTGGCTCCGGTGGCAAACACCACGGCGTCGACTTCGTCCACCACGCAGCCCCCGACATCCACTAGCCGCCAGACCTCGCCGAACCGATCAACACGGTCGATAGCCTGCCCAAACCGGGTCTCCCCGTCGCCAGCCAGCGCCCGCACCAGAGCCGGTGGCGACACCCAGCCGGCCCGGCGGTACCACACCGCCGAGCGGTCCAACGCGACACCGGCGATCCGGCTCGCTTCGGCGGCGTCAACGAGTCGCCCGTCCATCGGGTCGAGGACGCCGGCCTCCGTCAGCCGCTGGTGACGCGCGCGCATTGCCGGATCGCCAGCCAACTCAAGGACCCCGTCGCCGCCGATCGCAACGCCTCGTTCGGCGCATTCCGCAAGGGCATAGCGGAAAGCCGCCACAGACAGCGCACCCCCTGGGTCGCCGTCAAGCGTGGGACGCGGCATCATGATTCCGAGAGGGTTGCCGCTGGCTTCAGCCGCGATCGTCGTACGCTGATCGACCCAACTCACCTCGGCTCCGCGCCGTCGCAACGATCCGACCAGGGCCGCGCCGGCAATTCCGGCGCCGATCACCGCCACGCGGTCCGGCGGTCGCACGCGGTCCGCCGACGCCCCGACATGCGTCCCGGCAAGGCATTCGCGCTTCGACCCGAACCCCGGGCGCCGCTGCATCGTGAACCCGCGCGTCTCCAGCCCACGCCGGACCGCGCCGGCTGCGGTAAACGTCGCCAACTGACAACCGGGTGCGGCGAGCCTCGCCACTTCATCCAGCACCACCGGTTCCCACATCGTCGGATTCTTCGCCGGCGCGAACCCGTCCAGAAACCACGCATCCACCCGTGCATCCAGCTTCGGGAGAATCGATGCCGCCTCCCCGATCGCCAAAGTCAGGCAGACTCGGTCCTCGGGAAACCACAGCCGGTGCAGCCCCGCGTCCGGGCGGGGGTAACGCGCGATCAATCTGCTGGCGAGTACGGCGATCGACCGGAACGGCGCCAGAACCGTCGCCAGCGTGCCGCGCCGGATCGGAAAGCCTTCGACCGCCAGATAGTGCAGCACGCCACCGGACGGCCCGGTGCGGCGCCAGAGATCCCAAGTTGCGAGGAAGTTCAGACCGGTGCCGAAACCGGTCTCGGCGATCGTGAAGCTCGACCGGCCCGCCCAGGCGTGCGGCAGGCCAGCACCGGCCAGGAAGACGTAATCCACCTCCTCCAGTCCGCCGGCCCGGGAGAAGTAGACATCATCGAACCGGGTCGACACCGGAACCCCATCGCGGATGACCAGTCCGGGGTCCCGGGTGTCGGTCACCGTCACGCCAAACTTACTCTGCCGCCTGCGACGGAGCGTCGGTCAGTTGGGTCGCAAAATCGCCCGGCGAGGTGATCTCGACCAGTTCCAGATCGTCCGAATGCTCGATCTCGCGGTGCCGGATACCCGGCGGTTGCAGGATGCAGTCCCCAGGTCGAAGGGTGCGCTGGCACTGGCCCTCGTACTCGAAGGTCGCCCAGCCCTTGAGGATATAGACCATCTGGAAATCCAAGGTGTGGGTGTGCCACTCCGAGACCGCGTGCTTGCCCGGCACCGCCCGAATGACGTGGGCGTGGAACTTGCCGCCGGTGGCGTTCTTGATGCCGAGGTCGCGATACTCGAAGAAGTCGCGCAACCCGTCGGTGACGAATTTCGCCTTGGCGGCGATGTTGTAAACGAAATCCATGGCAGTCCTCCCATCAACGGATTTTGCGCACTCTGCCACGGACGAACCGCGTCGGCCACGCCCGGTCGATCGAACTGCAGGGTGACACCGACCAACCGGCGCGCTATGGCTGGCGCGAGCAGGAGGAGCCGCATGACCGACGAACGGGAACCCCCGATTCTCCCCGAGGACGAGCAGAAGCGGCTGGCGCTGAAGGTCGTCCTGGAAGCCTGGGACGAAGCGATCGCCCAGGGAGCGTCGCCGGAGATCGTCGCCTCGTCGGCGATCTTCGCCGCCCTCACCGACATGATCGACATCTACGGCGAAAGCACCGTGGCCGACATGGTGCAGGACTGGCCGGACCGCATCCGCGACGGCGAGTTCACCCTGAAAGATCCCCGATGACCCACAGAGACCTTTGATGAACACGCTCGATCTGGACGGTCGCGTCGCGGTCATCACCGGCGGCGCGCGGGGCATCGGTTTGGCGGTCGCGGAGCGCCTGCTGGAAAGCGGTGCGCGTGTGGCTCTTTGGGACGCCGACCGGGCGGCACTCGACGCCGCGCGCGACCGGCTCGATGTCGGAGACCGGCTGATATCCGCCACCGTCGACATCACCGCCGCCGCCGCCGTTGGAGCGGCACGCGATGCCGTTATGCAAACCTTCGGACGCCTCGACATCCTGGTGAACTCGGCCGGCATCGCGGGCCCGACGGTTCCGACTCTCGACTATGGGCTGGACGATTGGCGCCGGGTGATCGACGTCAACCTCACCGGCACCTTCCTGGTCTGCAAGACCCTGGCGCCGTTGATGGTCGAGCGCGGCTGGGGCCGGATCGTCAACATCGCCAGCCTGGCCGGCAAGGAAGGTACGCCGAACGCCCCCGCCTACTCGGCGTCGAAGGCCGCGGTAATCGCTTTCACGAAATCCTTCGGCAAGGAACTCGCCGCTACCGGCGTGCTGGCCAACAGCGTCGCACCGGCGGCACTCGACACCGACATGGTCAGGCACATCGACCCCAAGCACGTGCAGATCATGGTGTCGAAAAGCCCGCTCGGCCGCCTCGGCACCGCCGAGGAGTGTGCCGCTCTGGTTGCCTGGCTCTGTTCACCGGACTGCAGCTTTTCGACCGGTGCCACCTTCGACCTGTCCGGAGGTAGAGCGGTCTACTGACCGGTTGCCGTCACAGCAGTGGATGCTTCGGGCCGCTGGCCGCGACCAGCAGCAGAACGCCGAGCGTCGCAAGGCCGAGGCCGGCGGCGATCGACAAGCCGCGCCGCACCAGTGCGACCCGATGCTCATCGTCGCCGAACAGCCGCATCACCGCTTCGCGGGCTCCCGAGACGGCGCCGGCGAGGCCGGCGACGGCGAGCGCCGTACCGAGCGACATGGCTACCACCACGGCAACCGCCAGCCACCGCAACTCCAGGCTCTCGCCCAACACCAGCACCAGCAACGCGCCGCTGCATGGCCGGATGCCGACCGTACCTAAGGCGGCCCACCACGTCCGGCGGTCGCGCAGTTCTCCATCCTGGATGCTGAACGCGGACAGCTGACCGGGCGCGCAGACCGCGCAGTTGTCGTGACTTGCCGGAGCACCCCAGAGCGCCCGGCCAGCGATCCACAGGCCGAGCAGTGCCACCAGCGCGTAGCTACCACGCTCCACCCAAGCAGCAGCGTCGAACGTCTCGCGCCGGGTCAGGCCGAGCAGTTCCGACACGCCCATAATCAGAACAATCGCCACCAATCCCTGGACCAGCGCCGATGCCACGGCCAAGCCGACCGCACGGCGCACCCGACGCTCCGCGCCGAGGACATAGGTCGAGACGACCGCCTTGCCGTGACCCGGTCCTAAGGCGTGCAGGACACCGTAGCCGAAGCCGATGCCCAACGCGCCTGCCGCACCGACAAGATCGAGGCCGCCCCGCGCGCGCGCCATCGCGTCCGACAGCTGACGCTGCAGGGCCAAGCGGCCGTCCTGCAGGGCCCGAGCAATGGTGTCGGGATCAATCCCGGCGGCCCACAGCGCGGCGGCACCACCGGCCGCCGCCAGCACGAACAAAACCGGCCATCGCCACCGGTGAGCAAGAGCCGTCATTGGCAAGTCACCTTGACGTAGTCGGCAAACAGCCGGCCAAGGCCCGAGGGCGCTGTCTCGTCCGGCCCCAGGGCTGCTGCAGAAGCCACCGTCTCCGGCGACGGCTCGGACCGGCCGACCTTGGCGGTACACGTTCCGCTGCCCGGACCCTCGACCATCGCGGCACCCGCGCCGTCGGGATGGCGGATATCGATGTAGAAATCGGGATCGTAGGCCATGTAGCCGAACACCTGTTTGCGCGGGTCGGCTGGTTGGTCCAGGTGGACCACGAACGACATGTGCAACTGGCCGTCGCGCCACCGACCGATCGCCTGCCCGGCCTTGACCGGTGGCCGGCTCTGGCCATCGACCAGGATCTCGGCGAAGTAGCCGACCTTGGCTATGTTTTCGAGCGCGGTCCGCGCCCATCGGTCTGCTTCTGCGTCGGTGATCACGCCGTTACCGTCGGTGTCCACGTCTTCCTGCGCGAACGCGGAGTAGAACCGATCGAACAGCCATTCGATTCGGAGCGCCGCCACCCGTCCCCGATCATCGAGCAACGCAGCGGTCCGCATGTCGATCCAGACATGCGGATGCGCCACTGCCCGACCACCGGCCGGTAGCAGCAAAATCAGACCAACGATCAGCGCAGAGACCCCTATCCGAACCATGTCGGTTTCTCTAACGGATCAGGGTGCGGACGCCAGTCCGAAATTGCGATCCCAGACCCCGCGCAAGGCCGCCAGCGCCGATTCCGGCAAAGGCCCCATCTCGGCCGCCTTCAAGACCTCGTCAAGGTGCGAGAGTTCAGCGAGACCGACCACCGCACCGGACACCCGCGGCTCCGCGAGGGCAAAGCGCAACGCCCGCTGCGCCCTGGTGCCGTGCTGCTCGTCGACCACCGCCAGGGCCGCCTTTGCGCGCTTCGCCTCAACCTCGATGGTGCCGTCCGGGGTGATCGGTGCCTCGCGGCCATGCCGGACGTCGCTCGCCAGCGCGCCACCGGCGAACACCCGGATGTTCATCACGGCGACGTCGGTCCGCGCGCAGGCGCTGAGCAGGCCGGAGAAGTCCTGCACCGCCAGATTGCCGCGTTCGGCCAGGGCGGCGGTCGGATTCAGCATGTTGAAGTAAACTTGTGCGGAATCGAACCGCCCGCTGTCCACCACCTGGATGCAGCACGCGGGATCGCCGAGTGCGGTGAACCCGATATGGTCGCACAGGCCGTCGTCCCGGATGCGGTCCAGCGCATCGGCCACCCCACCGGCGCCGAGCACCGCATCGATCGCGATCCGCCCGTTGCCGGACTCGGCCGCGATCGGGTTGTGCAATTGGAACAGCGTCACCTTGTCCATGCGCAGCCGTTCCAGGCTCTGCTCCAGGCTGCGCCGGAGTTGATCGGCCAGTGCTTCGCTGGAGTTCAGATCCAGGCGTGCCTTAGTGGATATCCGCGGACGAGCATCGACCGGCAAGCTCTCCATCAATGGGCCGATAGTCCGTTCCGACTCCCCCTTTCCGTAGTCGGCTGCGGTGTCGATCCAGTTGATGCCGGCGTCAAGGGCACGATGGAACGCTTGGTGCTTTGTGTCGTTATCCTGATGAATAAGGATTCCGCCGACCCAGCCGGCGCCGAACACCACCTCGGAGATCTGGATGCCGGTTCGACCGAAACGCCGTGTCCGCATGGTCTTGCTCCTGTTGCGATCCGCACTATCTGGTAACGACATCGTGGTTTAATATTACTGATGCCAATGCGGGTATTACCCGCCCCCGAATGCATCGAATATGGGGGGTTGGAACGATGCTTGCCTCTCTGGGGTTTCGACAGTTCATCCGTGTCGGGCACCTGACGATAGTCGACGCGGACGGCAGACGACACGAGTTTCAGGGCGAACCCGGTCCGCGGGCGATCATACGCCTGACCGACCGGTCGCTGCACCACCGGTTGTTCTTCGCACCACAGATGGCGATCGGCGAAGGCTACATGGATGGCGGCCTGGTGCTGGAAGACGGCACCGACCTCTACACCTTCCTCGACCTGTGCATGGCGAACCTTGGCCGCGCCGAGACCGAAAGCATCCAGTGGATGTTGCGCTGGTTCCGCTACCTGCGAGGTGCGGTCCGGGCCTGGAATCCGATCGGCATCGCCCAGCGCAAGGTTTCCCACCACTACGATCTGCGGGACGAACTGTTCGACCTGTTCCTGGACAGTGACCGGCAGTACAGCTGCTCATATTTCCTGGACCCGTCCGACGATCTGGAAACCGCGCAGTACAATAAGAAAGTCCATCTGGCCGCCAAGCTGCGGGTCAAGCCGGGGCACCGGGTGCTCGACATCGGCTCCGGCTGGGGCGGACTTGCTCTGTATCTGGCCGACAAGCATTCGGACGTCCGGGTCGACGGCATCACCCTGTCGCGCGAGCAACACCGGGTCTCGAACGCCCGCGCCCGGGCGGCTGGCGTGGACGACCGGGTCAAGTTCCACCTGCAGGACTACCGCACGGTGGAGAACACCTACGACCGCATCGTATCGGTTGGCATGCTGGAGCATGTCGGTCCCCACCACTATCGCGAATACTACAGCAAGGTGGCCAGCCTGCTGAAACCGGACGGGGTGGCGTTGATCCACGCCATCGGGGTATTCCGCCCGGCCCAGCCGCAAAATCCGTGGATGGAGAAGTACATCTTCCCTGGCGCCTATACTCCGTCGCTCAGCCAGCAGACCCGCACCATCGAGCAGCACACCGACCTGTTCACCACCGACATCGAGATCCTGCGCACCCACTACGCCGATACCCTGCTGGCGTGGCGGATGGGTTGCGCCGCCAACCGCGATGCGATCGTGGAGATGTACGACGAGCGGTTCTACCGGATGTGGGAATTCTATCTGACCGGCTGCGAGGCGGCATTCCGGCACGGCACCCTGATGGTGTTCCAGATTCAGCTCGCCAAGACCATCGACGCGGTGCCGCAGACCCGCGACTATGTGCGGGCCTATGAGGCTCGGCACTTCCGGCGCCCGGCGACACCGTTGCGACAAGCCGGGGATTGAGATCAGCCACGAAGCACCACCCGTCGGAGATTGTATACACCCCTTCACCCCGCCATCGCCCTGCCGTATCGTCCCGTCTGACGAAAGACGCCGCAGGAGAACATCGTGAGCGCAGACCAAGTCGCTGCCGTGCTGGCGCGGTTGCCGGAGTTGGTGAACCGCCGGGAGCCGCTGGTGCGGCGCGGTCGGTTCTTCTCAGGCGAGTTCCTGGTCGAGGCCGATGGCGTGCCGGTCCATGTGAAGGTCCACGAGGGCCGGATCGAAACAGTCGAGAAAGGCCCGTTCCGGATGCGGGCGTGGCGCTTCGCGATCCGTGCCGAGGCCGATGCCTGGCTGCGGTTCTGGGAGCCGGTGCCGGCTCCGGGCTATCACGACGTCATTGCCATGGGCCGGCTTGGCGTCGCCCGACTGGAGGGTGACCTGCAGCCGCTGATGGCCAATCTGCGCTACATCAAGGAAGTGCTGGCTTCGCCTCGTGGCACCGTGGGAGCACGCTGACCATGGCCATCCAGTTCGAGCCGATCGTCGGACGCTACGCCACCCTCACGATGTTCGACCGGCCCTGCCGGGTCTATATTGAGGAGGCTGGCCAGGGCATCCCGCTGCTGTGCCTGCACACCGCCGGCGCCGACGGTCGGCAGTACCGCCACCTGATGACCGATCCGGCCATCACCGAGCATTTCCGGGTAATTGCGTTCGACCTGCCGTGGCACGGCAAATCGACCCCGCCGGTCGGTTTCCACGACGAGGACTACCAACTCACCACCACGCGCTACACTGACGCCGTCCTGACGGTCGCCGACGCCCTGGAGCTCGACCGGCCGGCGCTGATCGGCTGCTCGATGGGCGGTCGGATCGTGCTGCACCTCGCCGCCCATCACGCCGAGCGGTTCCGGGCGTTGATCGGGGTCGAGTGCGCGGATCACCAGACCTCCTGGTATGACACCACCTGGCTGAACCGGCCGGACGTGCACGGCGGAGAGATCTGCGCCGCCATGGTCTCCGGATTGGTCGCCCCGCAGTCGCCGGACGAGTACCGCTGGGAAACGCTGTGGGGCTACATGCAAAGCGGGCCCGGGGTGTTCAAGGGCGATCTGTACTTCTACCGCGAGGATTCCGACTTCCGCGACCGCACCGCACTGATCGACACGGCGAAGTGCCCGCTCTACCTTCTGACCGGCGAATACGACTATTCCTGCACGCCGGAGGACACCGAACGCACCGCAGCCGCGATCCCCGGTGCCGATGCTGTCATCATGAAGGAACAGGGCCATTTCCCGATGAGCGAGAACCCGGCCAAGTTCCGCGAGTATATCCTGCCCGTGCTCGACGCCATCCGCGGCGCCGGTTGAGAGAAAAGGGAGAACCGTCATGAACGTCCAGAGCCCGAAGAGTTTTCAGCTGTCGCGCCCGGCTACCTGTTCGGACGCCGAGTGGGACCAGCGGGTAAAGCTCGCCGCCGCCTACCGGCTGGTCGATCACTTCGGCTGGTGCGAGCTGATCTACGGTCACCTGACCGCCAAGGTGCCGGGGCCGGACAATCACTTCCTGATCAACCCCTACGGCTTGTCCTACGACGAGATCACCGCCTCGAACCTCGTGAAGATCGACGTCGACGGCAACAAGATTGACGCCGACAACCCCTACCCGATCAGCAAGGCCGGCTTCGTGATCCACTCCGCAGTCCACATGGCGCACAGCGAGCGGCACAAGGTGGTGATGCACACGCACTCGCGTGCCGGCATGGCGATCGCCGCGGTCAAGGAAGGCATCCTGCCGATTTCGATGGGATCGACCGCGTTCGTCGACCGGATCAGCTACCACGACTACGAGGGTGTCAGCCTGTACCTGGAGGAGCGCGACCGGATCGTCGAGAGTCTGGGCGAGAACCACGCGATGATCCTGCGCAACCACGGCCTGCTGACCACCGGCCGCACCGTCGCCGAGGCGTTCCTGTGGTTGTACCGCATGGAGCGCGCCGCCCAGGTGCAGATCGACGCCGGATCGGCCGGCACCCTGAACGTCATGGGCGGCAACGTCGCCAAGAAGTCCGGCGAGGACGTGAACGCGTTCGCCGCGATCGAGGACGGTTATGGCGAGTTGGAATTTGCCGCGCTGCTGCGCAAGCTCGACCGCATCGATCCGAGCTACCGTGAGTGAGTGAAGCGCCGTTCTGGAAGCGCAAGACGCTGCAGGAGATGACCCGCGACGAGTGGGAAAGCCTGTGCGACGGCTGCGGCAAGTGTTGTCTGGTCAAACTCCAGGACCCTGACACCGACGAGATCGCCTACACCGACGTGTCCTGCAAGCTGCTGGACGGTGCCACCTGCCGCTGCACCGACTACACCCGACGCAAGAAGCGGGTGCCGGATTGCGTGGTGTTGAGCCCAGCACTGGTCGCTGACCTGTCCTGGATGCCGTCAACCTGCGCCTACCGGCTGGTCCGCGAAGGTCAGGACCTGGCCTGGTGGCACCCGCTGGTGTCGGGCGACCCGAACACGGTGCATCAGGCCGGCATCTCCGTGCGCGGCCGGGTGATCTCCGAAACACTGGTCGAGGATGCCGAGTTGCCCGAGCACGTGGTCGATTGGTCCGCCTGAACGAAGACCGGCGGTGTTGATCGCGCCGATCAGCCCCCATATGCACCGTGCACAACGACGGAGCGCGTGACGATGAGCCGAAGCATGTGGATTCTGGCCGCCCTGATCGGCGTCATGACAATCGTCATGATCTACCAGGAGCGGAGCGGCGGCATCGACCGGCCATGGGCGCAGTGCAAGGAAAGCCTGGTCCAGCAGATGTTCTCCGACCAGTGTACTCCAGTGACCGGCGGCCTTCGCGCACCCGGCGCGCCACGGATTGACGAGCCGGCCCCCGACCAGCCGGATCGACCGGTCGGCGAGATCAAGTTGAAATGATCAGAGGCCAGCCCCGCGCTTGGTGATGCGCGGGAACATGGCGACCGCGATTTCCACGATCCGCCCGTCAGCGTCGACCAGCGGCAGCATCAGCCGCTCATAGGTCGCGATCCACCAGTTCTCGACGAACCGGAACGAGCCGTAGGTCGCGTCGCGCCTGTCCAGCACGTCGCGATAGGCTGGTTCGGCGAAGGTGCGGAACAGCCTCGGCATCTCATCCAGATAGCGACCGGCGAGATCCTCTCCGTAGATCCGCGACAACTCGACCCCTACCGCACGGTAGCGGATCCGGGAGGTATCGGCCTCCACCTCCGCGAAGATCATATGGGACAGGAACGGTGTCAGTTCGGTCGGCGCAAACTGCGCCACCAGCGGCGGACGGCGCTTATCGCTGCGCGCCTCTTCCCACAACAGCAGGATGTCACGCAATTCGGTACGCTGAATCCCGGAGAGGTCGATGATGGTTCCCCTGCTCGACAGCGACCCGCACGGTCCGGCTCGGTAAGGCTCGACACGCCGTGCGCTGTCTTCCTAAGCTGCCTTGAATGAGCAGATGGGAAGCAATCGTGACATCGCAACCGCCGATCACCCAACAGGTCACCTTCATCTACACCCGCGATCTAGCGACGGCGTCCGCGTTCCTGCGCGACAAGGTCGGGCTGCAACTCGCGCTGAACCAGAATGACCTGTGCCACATCTACACGGTCGCGCCGAACGCCTTCCTGGGTGTGTGCGTCAACCGCGAGCCGCCCGCGGAGCCCGGCGTCACCTACAGCTTCGTCACCCCGGATGTCGACAGCATGTACGAGACGCTGAAGGCGCGCGGTGTCGAGTTCGAGGCACCGCCGACGCTGTCGGAGCGATTCAACGTCTACTCCTGCTTCTTCCGGGGAATCGAAAGTTACCGGTTCGAGATCCAGGCATTCCGCAACGCCGACTGGCCGGCTCCCCTGACCGCTTCCTGAAGTCCAACCTCCCGCCTCTAGAGGATCGTTTCATGCCGAAGACCGATCTCGCCTTCTGGTCCGCTACCGAACTGCTGCGCGGTTACGCCACCGGAACCGTCTCACCGGTGGAGGCGACCCAGGCGGCGCTGGCCCGGATCGAGGCGCTGAACGGCACGCTGAACGCGTTCTGCCTGATCGACGCCGAGGGTGCGCTCGCGGCCGCCCGCGAGTCCGAGGCGCGCTGGGCCAAGCGGACGCCGAACGGCTTGGTCGACGGGGTTCCAACCTCGATCAAGGACCTGTCGCCGACAAGGGGCTGGCCGACCATGCGCGGCTCCAAGGCCGTCGACCCGAAGGGACCCTGGGAGATCGACGCGCCGTTCGTCGCCCGGCTGCGCGAGCATGGCGCGGTGTTCCTGGGCAAGACCACCACGCCGGAGTTCGGCTGGAAGGGCGTGACCGACAACGCGCTGACCGGGATCACCCGCAACCCGTGGGATCCCTCCAAGACTCCCGGCGGCAGCTCCGGCGGGGCCGCGGTGGCGGCTGCGACCGGCATGGGGGCGCTGCACCAGGGCTCCGACGGCGGCGGGTCGATCCGCATGCCGGCCGGCTACACCGGCGTCTACGGGATCAAGCCGACCTTCGGCAAGGTCCCGGCCTACCCGCTGTCGCCGTTTGGCACGGTCGCCCATATCGGCCCGTTGACCCGAACAGTCGCCGACTCCGCCCTGATGCTGGCGGTGATGGGCGAGCCGGACGCCCGCGACTGGTACGCCCTGCCGGACGACGGCAGCGACCCGCGACGAGCCGTCACCGCATCGGTCAAGGGATGGCGCATCGCCTACTGCCCGGTGCTCGGCAACGCCGATGTCCACCCGGAGATCGCCGCCATGGTCAAGGCAGCGGCGCAGGCCTTCGTCGAGCTGGGCGCCACCGTCGAGGAGATCGAGGCGCCGATCGCCGACAGCCACGAGACCTTCCGCAAGCACTGGTTCACCGGTGCCGCCAACCTGTTCACCGCCTTCAACGCCGAGCAGAAGAAGCTGATCGATCCCGGCCTGCAGCAGATCGCCGCCGAGGGTGCCGCGTTCACTTTGCTGGAGTACCTGGCGGCGGTGAAGGAGCGCGAGGCGATGGGCACGGCCATGAGCCTGTTTCATGAGACCTACGACGTGCTGCTGACCCCGACGCTGCCGATCCCGGCGTTCGAAGCCGGGCACGAAGTGCCGCCTGGGTCCGGGCTGACCCGGTGGACCGAGTGGACGCCGTTCTCCTATCCGTTCAACCTGACCCAGCAGCCGGCAGCGTCGATCCCGTGCGGCCGGACCAGCGACGGCTTGCCGGCCGGCCTGCAGATCGTGGCCACCAAGGGCCGGGACGACAAGGTGCTGACTGCCTCCGCGGCCTACGAGACCGTGCGCCCGGTGGAGCTACCGAAGATCTGACCCGGCAGGTTGTGCGGCTGGATCGTCGGCGAGCGCCGCCCGAAGCCGTTTCATCAGCGTGTCGGCGGTGACGACCCCGTCCGGATCGATTGGGACGCCGGCCTCGGCCAGCGTCTCGGCGACCCAGGTGTTGCAGGTTCGGCCCAGGTGGAAGCGGCCGACCGCCGGATAGAACCGGCTATCGGGATACAGGCCCGGAGCAATCGCCTCGGCCCGTGTTCGCCCCTCGCGCCGCATCGTGTCGGATATGAGGGTGACCAGCCGCGTGAACCGGTCAGCGTCGAGCGGGATCGCCAGCACCTCGGCGCCCGGCAGATAGCGTGCCGGGTGCGCCGGCATGGCCACCAGATGCAGCACAGCCGGTGTCGGCACCAGCGCCGCTTCCAGGATGGTGTTCAAGTCCGGGTCCGGATGCTGGTAGAATGCCGAGTCTCCCCAGCCGACTTCGATCCAGCGCGCGTCGGGAAAGTCGGAGAGTTCCGGGAACACCGCGGCATCGAGATCGCCCGCCGAAAACGCGAGGCCGACATGCCAGCCGATGTTGACCGCCTGTACTTCACGGATCTGGGCGGCGACCGGTCCGGCCAACGCCAGAGCAACGAGCATCATCAACAGGATGCGCATCCAACCCTCCCCCGATCGTCCAGAGGGTCGATAACCCGGGATTGCGGCAGTGGATGCGATGAAAGGCGGCCGAAAAGCGGCGCCTCACCCGCCGCGGCGCAACGCCCGTCCCGGTCGGTCACCGGTGCTGCGACCATCCGTCCAAACCACCCGACCGTTGACCACCACCGTGTCGATGCCGGCCGCCGGCTTCATCGGGTCCTCGAAGCTGTTGGAGTCGACAATGGTCGCCGCGTCGAACACGCACAGATCGGCGAACTTGCCGGTGGCGATCTCGCCGCGATCCTTCAACCCGAACTCCGCCGCCGACAGCGAGGTCATCCGGCGCACACCCTCTTCCAGCGTGAACAGGCCTATGTCGCGGGCGTAGTGGCCGAGGATGCGCGGGAACGTGCCCCACAGCCGCGGGTGCGGGAACTCATCGTGCGGCAGGCCGTCCGATCCGAACATGGCATGTGGGTAGGACAGGATGCGGCGGACATCGTCCTCGTCCATCGCGAAATAGATAGCACCCGCCGGCTGCAGGCGGTCGGCAGCCTCATGGATGCTGCAGCTCCATTCCGCCGCGATGTCGGCAAGGTCGCGGCCCGACGCCTCGGGATGCGCCTTCGACCAGGTCACCAGCACCCGAGTGGCGTGAACGATCGAGTCGTGTTTCAGCACCGTCGAGGACGCGTGATACGGGTAAACGTCGAGGCCGATCTTCTGGGTGTGGCGGTAGCGTTCGAACAGCTCCAGCGTCTCCTTGGAGCGCCCGAAATTGCCCTTGCCGTGCACCTTGTGGTGCGACACCACCACCGGCACTCCTGCCTCGCGGCCGATCAGGAAGGTTTCCTCCAGGCTCTTCAGCACGTCGTTGCCTTCGTCGCGCATGTGCGTGACGTAGCGCCCGCCATAGGCCTTCACGCCCTTGGCCAGTTCAATCACTTCCTCGGTCGGCGCCTTGGCCGACGGCGCGTAAAACAGTCCGGTCGACAGGCCGACCGCGCCGGCCGCCATCGACGCTTCCAGATTGGCACGCATGGCCTTGACCTCACCCGGGTCGGCGGCGCGGTCCAGCTTCTCCATGGCACCGACCCGCAGGGTCGAATGGCCGACCAGGAACGCCGCGTTCAGCGATGCCGGCTCATCATCGACCGCATTCAGGAACGCGTCGAAGGTGGCGAACTTCCACCACTCCTCGTCGCCGAGCAGGTCGAGCGGCGGCGGCGGGCGACGGTCCAACACCAGCGGCGCCAACGAGATGCCGCAGTTGCCGACCACCACGCTGGTGACCCCCTGGCTGACCTTCATGTCCATGGTCGGCTTCGACAGCAGCGCCCGGTCGTCATGGGTGTGCACATCGACGAAGCCAGGCGCGATGATCTTGCCGGTCGCGTCGACCGTACGGCCGGCCGACGTTCCGGACAGATCGCCGACGGCGGCAATCCGGTCGTCGACAATCGCAACATCGGCACGCCGCCGCGGGGCGCCGGTTCCATCGATCACGGTACCGCCGGTCAGCAGCAGGTCGCAGCGCTCAAGCGCGGTCATGGGAAGCCTCCAAGGTGGGACCCTGATCGCACCGCGTGGACCGCCGGGTGTCAAGCCTTAGGTGCGAGTCCGGGCTCAGTCGAGCCGATGCTGTATCCAGTCGGCCAGTTCAACCACCAGGGTGTCCATGTTGGCCTTGAGCCGGTCGAAACCCTCCGAGCGCTCGAACGTTTCCGGATCCAGGTACAGGGCCCGGTTGATCTCGATCTGCAGTGAATGGCGTCCGGTCGCGGGATCGGAATGCCGCTGCACGATCTCGGCCCCCTTATAGGGATCGTTGATCGCCACGCGGTACCCGAGGTCGCTCAGCACCTCGGCAGTGCGACCGATGAACGCCGGGCAGCAGGTCTCACCCTCGCGGTCGCTCAGCACCACATCCGGCCTAGCTTGCCCGTGGTCATCGTTCATCGGGTTGCCGACCGGCTTCATCGAGTGGGCGTTGATGTGGAACACCACCCCGTGCCGGGCATGAGCCCGGTCGATCGCCGCCGCCAGGGCAGAATGGTAGGGCCGGTGATAGGTCTGCAGCCGGTGCAGCACCTGCTCGACCGGCAGCGGTTGGCTGTACAGCGGCCGGCCCTTCAGGATCAGGCGCCGGATCACCCCCATGCCGAACCCGGTCTTACGGGTCGGGTTCAGCGGGTGCGGCCAATCACCGTCGAGCAGTTTGGCGTCCAGGTCGTCCTCAGCACGGTTGGCATCGACATAGGCGCGTGGGAACAGGGCGGCCAGCAGGGTGCCGCCGACCGCCGGGGTGTGTGCAAACAGTTCGTCGACGTAGGCGTCGACCGACGTCATCAACTCGGTCAGCGTCACTTGGTGGTCAAAGTCGGCGGGCCAGTCGGTGCCGTTGTGCGGGCTGTCGATCACCAGCGGCAGCGCCTCGGCGACCGGGTCGCGGCGGTAGAGGACGCCGGGAATGACGACATCCGCCTGGTGCACGATCAGCCCGCGTCGTTCAAATGACAGGCTGACCAGCGGCCGGGCGCGATCTCCCGCAGTACTGGCTGTTCCGCCGCGCAGCGTGCCGTGGCGTGCGGACAGCGCGGGTGGAAGTGGCAGCCGGTGGGAGGGTCGAGCGGCGACGGGATCTCGCCCTTAACCGGTACGAACCGCCGCTTGCGGCTGTCCAGCCGCGGGATCTCGGCGAGCAGCGCTTGAGTGTAGGGGTGGTTCGGTGCGTCGAACAGCGCCTCCGTCGGTGCGGTTTCCACCACCCGGCCGAGATACATGATGACCACCCGGTCCGACAAATGCTCGACCACACCGAGATCGTGGCTGATGAACAGGTAGGTCAGGTTCAGCTCCTCGCGGAGCTTCATGAACAGGTTCAGCACCTGGGCCTGGATCGACACGTCCAGGGCCGCCACCGACTCGTCGCACACCAGGAAGTCCGGCTGTACCGCTAACGCACGGGCGATGCCGATGCGCTGGCGCTGGCCGCCGGAGAACTGATGCGGGTATCGGCGCATGTAGACCGGGTCGAGTCCGACCCGCATCAGGGTCTGGGCTACGTAATCGTCGACACCCTTGGCATCGACCAGCCCATGCACGACGGCGGCCTCACCGACGATGTCCTTGACCCGCATCCGTGGGTTCAGGGAACTCATCGGGTCCTGGAAGATCATCTGGATCTTCAGGGCCGCGTCGCGGGCCTCAGGGCCGCGCAGGGAGGTCACCTCGCGATCTCGGAAATGCACCGTGCCGGTGGTCGCCGGATGGACCCCGGCCACCACCCGGCCTAGCGTTGACTTTCCGCAGCCCGACTCGCCGACCAGTCCGACAACCTCGCCGTCGGCGACCGTCAACGATACATCGTCGACCGCCTGCACGATTTCGTCACGCAGCGTGGCGCCAACCAGATTGGCGATCTTGGCCGCTAGGTCGAGCCGCTTCACGAACCGCTTCGAGACATGCCGCAGTTCCAGAATCGGTACTGTCGGGTCGGTCTCCGAGCGGGCCGTTTGCTCTGCTACCGCGCTCATGCCGTCACCTCCAGCGGTGCACCAGCCGTCACCGGGTGATGGCAGCGTACATCCCGGCCGGCAGCCGGATGGGTGATCGCCGGTTCGGCCTCGCAGACAGCATCGGCGTCCGGGCATCGGGTCTTGAACGGGCAACCGGGCTCCAGGTTCAGCAGCGACGGCGTCATGCCCGGGATCTGGGTCAGCGGCTGGCCACGCCGATTGCGGCTCGGCACCGATCCGATCAGCCCGCGTGTGTAGGGGTGTGCGGGCTGGTCCAGGACCTCGTCGACGGTGCCATGCTCGACCACCCGGCCGGCGTACATGACGCAGATCTCATCGGCCAAGCCCGCCACCACCGACAGGTCGTGGGTAATCCAGATCAGCGCGGTGCCGGTTTCCTCGCACAGCTTCTGGACCTCGTACAGGATCTGGCCCTGGATGGTGACGTCGAGTGCGGTGGTCGGCTCGTCCGCCACGATCAAGTCAGGCCGGTTCAGCATGGCGATCGCGATCGCCACCCGCTGGCGCATCCCGCCTGAGAACTGGTGCGGATAGGCCCGAAGCCGCTCCTCCGGCGATGGGATGCCGACCCGGCCGAGCGCGTCACGGGACTGCTGCCATGCCTCCTTATGGCTGACGCTGTGATGCGCCCGGATCGCCTCGACCATCTGGGTGTCGACGCGGAGCACGGGATTGAGGGTCATCATCGGGTCCTGGAAGATCATCGCGATCTCCCGACCGCGCAGCCGGCGCATTCGGTCGTCGGTTGCTGTCGCTATGTTCTCGCCCTTGTATCGGATCTCGCCGCCGACCACGCGGCCGGGCGCGTCGACCAGTCCCAGGATCGAAAAGCCGGTCACCGTCTTGCCGGATCCGGACTCGCCGACCAATCCCATGACCTTCCCGGGACGCACAGCAAACGACACGTCGTCCACCGCCTTGACCACCCCGGCCTTCGTGAAGAAATGAGTCCGCAGATTGCGAACCTCGAGCGTTGGCTCCGTATCGCTCACCATCGGCCCTCTACCTCTGCAGACGCGGGTTCAACACGTCGCGCAACCGGTCGCCGACCAGATTGATGCTGACGATGGTCACCAGCAGAGCGATGCCCGGAAACGTACTGATCCAATACGACCCGCTCATGATGTATTCAAAGCCGTTCGAGATCAGCAAGCCCAGCGACGGTTCGGTCTGCGGCAACCCCAGGCCGAGAAACGACAGCGTCGCCTCCAGCGAGATGGCATGCGCGGTCTGGACCGTACCGACCACGATGATCGGCGCCAGGCAGTTCGGCAGCAGGTGCCGGAACAGCACACGCCGATCGCCGAGCCCCAGGCTGGCCGCCGCCTCAACGTATTCCTTGCGTCGCTCGACCAGGGCCGACCCGCGAATCGTGCGGGCGTAGTAGGCCCATTGCACGGCGACCAGGGCGACAATGATCTTGTCGATCCCTTTGCCCAACACCGCCAACAGGATCAGCGCCACCAGGATGGCCGGAAACGACAGCTGGATGTCGACCACCCGCATGATCAGGGTATCGACCCGGCCACCGTAGTAGGCAGCGGCCAGTCCCAGACTGCAGCCGATCAGCATGGCGATGGCGCCGCTGCCGATCCCAACGCCCAGGCTGATCCGCAGGCCGTAGATCATCGCGCTCAGCATGTCGCGGCCGAGGCCGTCGGTGCCGAGCCAAGCGGCCCGTCCGTCCATCATCGCCTCGCCGGGCGCCAGCCGGCTGTCCATGATGCTGACGGTCGCGAGATCATAGGGGTCGGTCGGCGCGATCAGCGGCCCCAGCAGCGCGATCAACGCAATCAACGCCACCGCGACCGTGCCGACAACCGCGACGGAACTCTCCCGGTAGTCCGAGACGAACCGGCGAAACGGCGTCTCAACACCGGAATCCGCTGACGCGGCTGCTGCCGGCGCGCGGTTCGGAAGGGTCGGGTCATCCTGAAGCGCGGTCATGACTTCATATCCTGCAGCCGGACCCGGGGGTCGAGAATCGAGTAGGCGATGTCCACGACCAGATTCAGGAAGACGAAGATCAGGACGATGATCATCAGGTAGGCGACGATCACCGGCCGGTCGAGGAAGCTGATCGACTCGATCAGCAGCTTGCCGATGCCCGGCCATGCAAACACCGTCTCGGTCACCACCGAAAACGCCACCAGGCCGCCGAATTCCAGTCCCAGGACGGTCACCACCGGGATCAGGATGTTCTTCATGACATGGACCAGGATCACCCGGCTCTCGGACAATCCCTTGGCGCGGGCGAACTTGATGTAGTCCTGGTGCACAACCTCGCGCGCGCCGGCCCGGGACAACCGGATCACCAGCGACAACTTGAACAGCGCCAGATTAACCGCCGGCAGCAGGATGTGTGCCCAGCCGTCCAGGCTGAACAGGGTGGTCGGGAAGCCGAGGACGTAGGTGATCTCGTCCGATCGACCGGTCGACGGCAACCACCCGAGAATGACGGCGAACAGCAGGATCATCATGATGCCCACCCAGAAGGTCGGCAGACTGAACCCGAGGATCGAGCCTGTCATGATGGTCTTGGCAACCGGTGATTCCGGCCGCAAACCGGCCCAGGTTCCAAGCGGAATGCCAAAGAACACCGCGATCGCCAACGCCACGAACGCCAATTCCAGAGTGGCCGGCAGACGTTCAAGGATCAGTTGGAGCGCGGGTTCGTTGAACCGGAACGACTCTCCGAGATTGCCTGACAGCGCGCCGCCCAGGAACTGCAGGTACTGCATGTGGAACGGCTGATCGAGGCCGAGTTCGGCAATGACCCGCGCCCGCTCAGCCTGATCGGCGTCATCGGCCACCAGGATCTGCGTGGGATCGCCGACCACATAGACGCCCGCGAACACCAGGAACGACATGACCAGCACGACCAGCATCGCCTGCATCAGCCGTCGGATGATGAATACGCTCAATCCCCTAGCCTCCGGCCGGAATCGCGGTCACGTCCTTTCAACACGGACGCTAACGGAAGGCGGCGGCGCGGAACCGAATGACCTTCGGCTCCGCGCCCCACACTTACTTCTTGTAGACGTCGTACGCGACCGTCCGCTCGTCGGTGCGCGCATGGTAGGCAAGGCCCTTGCGGGTCGCCCAGGTGTTGACCTGATAGTGCAGCGGAATGATGCCCATGTCCTGGCCGATGCCGATGTCGGTGGCCTCGGCCAGCAGCGCCCCGCGTTGCTTGTCATCGACCGTTGCCAAAGCCGCGACCAGCGCCTCATCCATCTTCGGATTGGAATGGCGCCCCCGGTTGGAAGCGCCGAAGCCCTTCTTAGGATCGAAGGTTGCCAGCAGCGACTTCAACGGCGACGACGCCTCGCCGGTGCCCGAACCCCAACCGACCAGGATGAAGCTGAACTCCGGCGACTTGTCCGGCCCACCCTTCGAGGCCCGTGAGAAGAAGACGTTCTTCGTCATCGTCTCGACCTTGGTCGGGATACCGTTGGCGGTCAGCATCTGACCGATCGCCTCGCAGATCTTGGAGTCGTTGATGTAGCGATCATTCGGGCCGTGGATGGTCAAGCCAAAGCCGTCACCCCATCCGGCCTCTGCCAGCAGCTTCTTGGCCGCCTTGGGATCGTAAGGGTCGGCCGTCAGGTTCGGCGACCGGCCGAAAAAGCCGTCGGGCAGCAACTGACCGGCCGGAAGCGCCACGCCTTCCATCACCCGATCGACGATCGCCTGGCGATTGATCATCAAGGACAACGCCTTGCGGACCTTGGGATCCAGCAACGGGTTCTTGTCCAGCGGCTTGCCGTCGACCGTGGTCACGAACGGCGATTTCTCGCGGAACTGGTCTAGGTGCAGATAAATCACCCGATTCGAGACGCCCTGGGACAACGCTACCGAAGAGTCCTTCTTCAGACGTGCAATATCCACGGTCGGCACGTTGTCGATCATGTCGACGTCGCCCGCCATCAGCGCGGCAACCCGCGCCGGCTGTGCCGGGATAAATTTGAATGTGACATTGTCGAACGGCTGTTTCAGGCCGCCATTGTACTTGTCGAACTTCTTCAGGGTGACGCGTTCGCCCTTCTTCCATTCGACGAAGCGGAACGGCCCTGTACCGATGGTAGCGGTGCCATCGTTGAAGTCTTTTGCCTCGATACCCTTGTTCTTCGCCGGGTCGCCGGTGCCCTTGGCCCCCGACGACATCATCATCACCGTCGTCAGATCGTTCGGCATCAGCGGATAGGGCGCCTCGGTCGCGATGCGGACCGTGAGGTCGTCGACCTTGGTGACCGTCTTGCCTTTGGTATAGGTGCGGAACGACGAGTTGCCGCCCTCGTACTGGTCGGCGCGCGCGAAGGAGAAAATCACGTCGTCAGCCGTGAAGGCGCTGCCGTCGTGGAAGGTCGTGTCCTTGCGCAGCTTCAACTCCCACACCGTGTCAGAGACGGCCTTCCATTCGGTGGCCAATCCCGGGATGAGTTGCTGATTGGCGTCGAACTCGACGAGTCGCTCGAACATGTGCCCGATCAGGGCATTGTTCGGCCCGAGGTTGTGAAAATACGGATCCATGGACGACGGCTCCGCCGCCAGACCAATCGTGATGTCCTCCGCATATACCGGAGTGGTGAACGCGCCGAACGCGATCGCGACGGCCCCTAGCCGACGTATCATGGTCATGCCTGCCTCCATCTGTTCCAACCATTTGGTAGTCTTTTTGCGATCCGTCACGACCAGATTCGGACGCGGGAACGAAGGTCGAGCATGGCGGAATTAGGACAGATCGACAATCCCGACACGCCTGTCGATCAGCCTTCAAGGGCATAGGACTATACTATTTTGATATAGATTTTCAGACGACCATACGCCTCAAATATACATTCAATCTCGGCACCCAAGGCACCGGAGCTGCCCAATGGCGACCAATACCTGGCCGAACCTGCGCGCCATCGAAGCACTGCGCGCCACGATCGTCACCGGGACTACCACCGCGGCGGGACAGCGGCTCGGCATCAGCCAGCCTGCCGTGAGCCGGCTGCTCGGGCAGTTGGAGGCGCGCATGGGACGCCCGCTGTTCGAACGCCGCGGAGGCCGGTTGCTGCCGACCGCCGAAGGCCTGGCCTTGAACTCCGAGTTGGATCCGTTGTTCGAGGGATTGGCCCGATTGACCGAGGGACGATGGGCCCAACCGGCAGGAGGATCGTTACGCGTGGTGGCGCCACCCACGCTGGGCGGCGGCTTTCTGCAACAGGCCCTGGCCGAGTTTGCCGGCGTGCATGCCGATCTGCGGGTCTACCTGGAAATCGCCTCGTCGGACCAGGTGATCGCCCAGGTGTCCGAAGGTCGGGCCGATATCGGACTGACCGACCTGAAGATGCTGCACGACCGCATCAATCTCGTGCCGTTTCGCCGGGCACGGGCGCATGTGGTGCTGCCGAACGACCATCCGCTCAGCAACCGGACCGTGCTGACGCCTTCCGATGTGGCCGACCAGCCCTTTGTTGCGCTGACGGTCCGGCATTCGGTCGCTCAGATCGTCGAACAGCGGTTCGCCGAAGCCGGTGTCGCACGCCGCGTGGTCGCCGAGACCACGACTTCAGTTTCGGCCTGCGCGTTCGTTCGGGCCGGAATGGGCATTGCCATCATGAATCCGTTTCCAGTAATCCGGTATGACTGGGTGGCCCGGCATCTGGTGTTTGTTCCGCTGGAGCCGGCGATCGACTACCTCACCTCGATCGTCCTTCCGACCCGTACGGCACCGGCGCCGTCGAGACGCCGGTTCGTCGAGTTCCTGCGCCAGACCTTGCCGTCCGATGCCTGGTCCGATCGGGCCTGACCACCGGACAAGGCGACGCACTGGGACGCTCCCGGCTGGCCAAGGCCTCCGCCGTCACATAACCTAGGCAACCATTCAACTGTCCCTATTGCATCGCTTGACCGACACCTCAGCCGACACTCCGCCCGTCGAGCCCGGACGCCCGACACCTGCTTCCCACGCGCATACGGACGCTGCTGATGACCGCTGATTCCGCTCGCCTTACCCCATGGCCCGTCGAGCTCAGGGCCCCGGACATCGACCCCTATCGGAATGGCAACACCGACGTTCCGTTTTTCTGGAGCTTCGACAGCGGCCAGCCGGGACCGCATGTCATGGTGACGGCAGTCGTTCACGGCAACGAACTGTGCGGCGCCCGGGTCATCGACCGACTGCTGCGCGAACAGCTGCGGCCGGGTCGTGGCCGACTGACGTTCGGGTTCTGCAACGTCGCGGCCTATGTGGCGTTTGACCCGGTCTATCCGACCCTGTCGCGCTTCGTGGACGAGGATTTCAACCGCATCTGGGACCAACCGACACTGAACGGCGGGCGGTCATCGATCGAATTGGCCCGAGCAAGGGCGATCCGACCGATGCTCGACACTGTCGATGTCCTGCTCGACCTTCATTCGATGCAGAACGCAACCGAGCCGCTGATCCTAGCGGGAGCCTGCCAGAAGGGTCTCGACCTAGCCCGGCGCGTCGGATACCCGGCGACCACCGTCATCGATGCCGGGCACGCCGCCGGTGCGCGCATGCGCGACTACTCGTTCTTCCAGGACCCGTCAGACCCGCGTTCAGCCCTGCTGGTCGAATGCGGACAGCACTGGGCCCAGTCGTCGGAGACCGTCGCCCTGGAGACCACCCTGCGCTTCCTGCTCGCCAGCGAAACCGTGGACCGGGCGGCGATAGAGCAGTGGCTCGGGCCGGAGCCTGAGTCGCAGCGGGTGATCCAGATTACCCAGCCGGTGACGGTTCGCACCGACGGCTTCGCGTTCGTCGAGCCCTATGTCGGCATGGAATGCATTCGCAGAGCCGGCACAGTCATCGCCCACGACGGCGACCAGACAATCGTCACGCCGTACGACGACTGCATCCTGATCATGCCGTCGCGCCGGCTCTCCGTCGGCCAGACCGCGGTACGCTTGGGTCGGTTCGTCGATGACTGACACTGCGGACCAGCAACGGCCGGAAAACGCCGGCGGCGACCGCATGACTGCCGGACGCCCGAAGGGGTCCATGGCACTTGCCCTCGCCCTCGGCACCGCCGGCGGTTTGCTGTTCGCGTGGGCGAAGCTCCCGCTGCCCTGGATGATGGGCGCCATGGTGGCAACGACCATCGCGTCCGTCGCCGGAGCCAACATCCGCGTCGACTATCGCCTTCGGACCGTGATGATTGCAATTCTCGGCATCATGCTCGGCAGCGCGTTCCAGCCATCGTTGATCGATCGGATTGGCGAATGGACCATCACCATCGCCGGCCTGCTGGTTTACGCCATCGTGGCCGGTAGCCTGTGCACTTGGTACTTCCGCAAGGCCGCGGGATACGACGCGGTGACGTCCTACTTCGCGTCGTCGCCCGGCGGGTTGAATGAGATGGTGATCGTCGGCCGTGAAATGGGCGGTGACGATCGGATTATCGCGCTGACCCACTCGGCGCGCATCCTGCTCGTCGTGATGACGCTGCCGTTCCTGTTTCAATTGTTCACCGACTACACCCCGGCTGCCGGCCTGCTGCCACGCGGTGGGTCGATCGACATGCCCTTGCTTGATTGGGCCATTCTCGCCGGGTGCGGCGTGGTCGGCGCGATCGTGGCCAAGCGCCTGAGAATCCCGGCCGCCGTCCTGATCGGCCCGATGCTCCTGTCCGCCGGGATCCATGTGGCCGGCGTCACCCAGGCGACCCCGCCGAGCCTCCTGGTCGCCATCGCACAGGTGGTGATGGGAACCGGCATCGGTTGCCGGTTCGCCGGAACCGCGGTGCGCGACATCGTGAAGGTCGTCGGCGTCTCCATAGGATCGACGGTGATCCTGCTGGTCCTCGGCGTGCTGTTCGGGTTTGCCCTCCAGCAGATCACCGACGTGCCGTGGTTCGTGCTGGTCCTCGCCTACGCGCCGGGGGGGCTCGCGGAAATGAGCCTGGTCGCCCTGGCGCTGGGCCGCGATGTCGCGTTCGTCGCAACCCACCACATCTTCCGCATCGGTTTCATCGTGATCCTGGCACCTTTGGCGTTTCGGATCATGCGACGCACCGGACGGGTCTAGCGGCCGTCGAGCACTCTTACTTCGCCGTCAGGATCGCGATGACGCGCTTGGCGAACTCCTCGTCCGCCGCAGCCGCCACCTTCCGGTCATTTGCGACGTGCGAGATCACCAGAAGCTGTCCGGACAGGTGCGGGTAGAAGGCAAAGACTTCGGTCACCCCCTTGCCATCTCCGATGTCCGAGCAGCGGATCTCGACTCGCTTGACCTGGATGGCGGTACCGGGCAGCGCGCGGGCGTCCGCCGACGACGTCATCTCGCCTTTGCATTTCGGCTTCTTCTGCTGAACCAGATTGTCGCGCAGAGCCTCGGCGTCGGGATTCGAACCCACTCCGGTGGCAAGGCCCATTCCATCGGTGACGTTCCAGAGAAGAGCTGCGTTCCACTTGCGCATCGCCTCGGGAAGGTTTTCTGGAACAGTAAAGAACCCGGGCTTCCCGCTGGTCACGACCTGCCCGGCGAAGTCCCGGGGCGACAGTGCGAGCAGGTCCATGCCCTTAGCTCGCTTGGCGGGGCCCGCTGGCTTGGCTGCGCCGGCAGCCGGCTTGGTGGGCTTGGCGGTTGCAGGCGCCCCGGACGCGCTCTGCGACCAGCATTGATCGAGTTCACCGATCGCCTTGAAGGTCCCGGTCAGCTTGAAGTCGATTGCCTGGGTGGCCGTGGTGACGTGAAGCACGTTGCCGCGCTTCAACGCCTCGGCCAATGCCGCTCCATCCGCTCCGAACTGGGCGGCCATCGCATCTCTTGAGACGACCTGAAAGTCCCCAGTGCGCTTGGCGCCACCGTCGACCCAGAGCGTCACATGCTGCGCTGTATTCGGCTGCAGCTCCCACGCCTTGTTCAGCAGCCAGATCTCGAACGCACCGTCGACCGATCGGCCGAACCCGAGGCGCATGCCATTGGGGTGCTCGGAGGTCATGACGCAGCGCTCGAACTTACCGCTGTTGCTGGCGTAAGCGCTGCCGGTCCATGGTCCGCTTTCGAACTTGGCAAAAGCGGGTGCGGAAAAGCCCATTACCAGGATGGCGGCCGTCAACCAACTCCCCGCCATCCACCGTATTACCGACGCCATAAACCGTCTCTCCGTTGCACACAGCAAAGTCGCGGGCGCGATTGGCGCACCCAATTGTTACGCAAATTTGGCAGTGATCCCACCATCGACCACCAGTTCCGCCGCGGTCACGTACTTGGCCTCATCCGAGACCAGGAACAAGGCCGCGTTCGCGACATCCCACGCATCACCCATTTTGCCGGTCGGGCATTGGGCGTCGCGCAACCGAACCATCTCCGCAGAGTCGCCCTTGGCATAGGCGTCGGGCAGGCCGGCAAAGATCAGCGGCGTGTTCATCAATCCCGGCAGAATGCAATTCGACCGGATCCCTTGCCCGGCATACTGCAGCGCGATCGCCCGGCTGAACGGGATCAACGCGCCCTTGGTGGTGGAATAGGTGATGTAGTCGACGCCGGTGTATCGAATTCCGGCAATCGACGAAATGTTGACGATGGCGCCGCCACCACGCTTGAGCATCTCGGGTATCACGGCCTTGCAGACCAGGAACGCGCTCTTCAGGTTCACGTCTGCAACCAGATCCCACTCCGCCTCGTCGACTTCCACCGGACCGCCGACCCGGACGATCCCGACATTGTTGTCGAGAATGTCGATACCGCCGAACGCTTCGACAGCCGTTCCGACCATCGCATCGACCTGATCCTTGCGGGAGACATCGCAGACGACGGCGATCGCTTCGTGCCCCTCACCGACGATGATCGAGCGGGTTTCCTCGGCAGCCGCCGGGTTGACGTCGACGCACACCACCTTGGCACCCTCGCGGGCGAACAGCACCGACGTTGCTTTGCCGTTGCCCCAGCCTGGACCGATCGACCCTGCACCGGTCACAACCGCCACCTTGCCGTCCAGCCGCCCGGCCATTCGCTTCTCCGCTGCCCTGATTCGCGGCGGCATATTGCCTTGTTGCGTTGCGAAACGCGATATCTGCTTGAAACACAACGTTCGAAGTCCCTTTATCCGTTCACTCCCGGGACGCCAAAGGATACCGTCACTCGCCGGCACCCAGTGCCGAGGATCGCTCTGCACGGCCATGACCTGCAGGCGAAGGAGGGCAGGATGCCGAAGCGTGGCAAGGCCGGTGAGCAGCCGGTGCGGGGAACCGTCGGTGAGGTCTTTCTGGCCTTTCTGCGGCTTGGCTTGACGGCCTTCGGAGGTCCGGTCGCCCACATCGGGTATTTCCGGTCGGAGTTCGTCGTACGCCGCCGCTGGCTCGACGACGCCGTCTATGCCGACATGGTAGCTCTCTGCCAGTTCCTGCCCGGGCCTGCGTCATCGCAGGTCGGCCTGTGCCTCGGCGCCCGTCGGGCTGGAGTCCTCGGGGGCGCGGCGGCATGGCTCGGTTTCACTCTGCCGTCCGCGGTGCTGATGATTCTGGCCGGGCTCGGCGCGGTCGCCTTCGGCGTCAACGACCCGGCGGTCGCCGCGGCAATACATGGCCTAAAGTTGGTCGCGGTCGCCGTGGTGGCCCAGGCTGTACAGCAGATGGCCGGACGCTTGGCCGCCGACGCCTATCGCGCCACCATCCTGGTCGCTTCGGCCACGCTGGCGCTGTCTATCGACGGGTTGGCGGGACAACTCGGGGCAATCGCCCTCGGCGCGGTCGCCGGATTGGTGATCGGGCGAGGCGGCAGCGCAGTACCCGACCGCAGGAATCCGACGCCGCTGTCGATGCGCGTGCCGATGCCGGTGGGCGTTGCGTTGCTGGCGATTTTAGCCGGCCTGTTGCTCGCCCCCCTCGTGGTGCCGATCCCCGAGGCCCTGCGGATCGCCGACGCCTCGTTCCGTGCCGGCTCCCTGGTGTTCGGCGGCGGGCACGTGGTGTTGCCGTTGCTGGAGGCGGACACGGTTCGAACCGGTTTGGTCAATCGCGACACGTTTCTGGCGGGCTATGGCCTCGCCCAGGCGGTCCCCGGTCCGTTGTTTACCTTCGCCGCATTCCTCGGGACGGCGTCGCCGACGCCCGGCGGGGTATTTGGTGGAGTCCTCGCGGTCGTTGCCGTGTTCCTGCCGTCGTCGCTGGTGCTGTTCGGCGCGCTGCCGTTCTGGGACCACATACGGTCCTGGACGCCGGCCCGCGCCGCCCTGGACGGGGTCAACGCGGCCGTGGTCGGGCTGTTGGTCGCAGTGCTGTACGATCCGGTTGCAACCGCGGCGATCACCGGTCCACGCGATGTGGCTGCCGTGCTGGTCGCCTACCTGTTGCTAGAAGTCTGGAAAGCGCCGCCCTGGGCGGTGGTCCTCGGCTTCGGCTTTACCGGAGCGTTGCTCAGCCTCTGATTCCGACCATTCAGCGCCCGAATCGGACGACCACCTGGGTGTTCCGCCGGCCGGCCGGACCTATCTCTGTGTCCCCTCGTTCCTGCTGGCGGACGCGTTCGATGTCCCGACTATCCAGCCCGAACAGGTCGCACGCGATGAACTCGGCTATTGCGGCCATCACGCATTCAATCCACAGCATCCCGCCCTCCCCAAAAGCCGACCCGAATGAATGTTAGGTCGCCGCCGTGGGATTGCAATCGCTCCAGAGCATCGTCGACGCATCAAGAATTGGTTGGGACCGTGTCCAAAAACGCATCGACCGCATTCCAGAACGCCCGGCGCACCGGTTCAAGCTCACCCAGAATCTCGTGCTTGGCATCGGCGAGCCGCAGAATTTGTGCGTCAGGCAGCCGTAGGGCGGCAGCCTCGATCGCAGCATTCGACACGATGGTGTCCTGGCCGGCTACTGCAAGCAGAAGCGGCGTGCGCGCGCGCTCAAGGACCGCCGGAGCCATCACAGCCTCGATCGAGCGGAGCGCCGACCGTACCCAGGAGAACGTCGGGTCCGCCAGCACCAGATCCGGATCCTGGGTCATCAGGCGGTGCAGTCGTTCGAAACGCGCCTGGTCGTGGGTCAGAAGATTGCCTTCAAACTTCTGCCGACGCGGTCCGTAACCCGCACCGCCAAAGATGTAACTCTTCGCCAGTGGAGTGAGACAGAGCCCTTCAACCAGCCACCGCGCCAGCCAGTTGGGAAGGCCGGTTCGTCCGACCCCGAGCATGGGCGCGATCAGGACAGCCCGATTCACCCGCTCCGGCCGATCGATGCAGTAGCGCAACGCCAGATGCGCGCCCATCGAGTGCGCGACGATGGTGAACGTCCCGTCCCGGAAGCCGGCAAAACCGTCCAGGACTGCCTGTAGATCCCCGAGATGGGTCTCCATCCGGTCGATGTGCCCTTTGTGGCGATCCGCCAGCAGCCGATCGGACAAACCTTGCCCACGCCAGTCCAGGGTCAACACGCTGAAGCCTCGAGCGGTCAACTCACCGACGGACTCCAGGTTCTTTTCGATGAACTCGGTGTAGCCCGAGAGAAACACGCACAGACGCGGTTCACTGCTGGCAATGCCGTCGGGGTCCAAGCGGGCGACGCGCAGCCGGATTCCACCGGGGCGCTCGATCAACGTCACGCTTCCCCCAGCCGCCTCGACCGTCTCTGGGACGGATATATGCGTCATTGTGACAGAACGATCCCGCAGGTCGGCGTCCAGGACAGGTGCACCCGGTCCCCCCAGGTAAACGGTCGGCGAGTTACCCGGTCGACGTTGGCGATCGCGACCTTGATCAACGGATGCTCGTCGTCGAGCCGGACGTGGAAAATCGACACTTCGCCAAGATAGGTGATCTCTTCGACGGTCCCCATCACTGTGTTACGCGCCGCATCGGCCGGCGGATCGTTCGAGATGTCGACCTTCTCCGGCCGCAGAGCCAACCATCCGGTCGATCCCTCGGGCAGCCCGTTCTCCTGCTCGATCTCCACCGGCACGGGCACTCCTGGGGCCAGCAACCGCACCTGCCCATTGCCACCCGCCTGCACCCGGCCCTCGATCAGGTTCACCGAGCCGATGAAGTCGGCGACGAACTTGGTCTGTGGAAACTCGTACAACTCCGCCGGCGGGGCCGTTTGCTGGACCCGGCCGTGATCCATGACCGCGATCCGGTCAGCCATCGACAGTGCCTCGCCTTGATCGTGGGTCACGACAACAAACGTGATCCCGACACTCTCCTGCAGATTCACCAACTCCAGGCGCATTTGCTCGCGCAGCTTGGCGTCGAGCGCGGACAACGGCTCGTCCAGCAGCAACACCTTCGGCCGCTTCACCAGCGCCCGGGCCAGCGCGACGCGTTGCCGCTGCCCGCCCGAAAGCTGATCGGGACGACGTGGCCCGTAGCCGCCGAGTTTCACTAGGTTCAAGGCTTCCTCGGCCTGCTCCCAGGCGTCGCTCTTCGGAACACCGTCAACCCTGAGGCCGTAGGCCACGTTGTCGCGCACGCTCATGTGCGGGAACACGGCGTAGGACTGAAACACCATGTTCACGGGCCGGCGGTTCGCCGGGACCATCGACATGTCCTGCCCGTCGATCCGGATCGTGCCTTCGGTCGGAAGTTCAAGTCCGGCCAGCATGCGCAGCAAGGTGGTCTTGCCGCAGCCCGACGGCCCCAGGAGCGCAAAGAACTCCCCGCGACGGATCGTCAAGTCAACCGAGTCGACCGCCGAGATCGGGCCGTATCGTTTGCTCAGCCCGCTGATCTCGATGATCGGGGTGTCGTCCGTCCCGATGGCGCTCATCCAGCAGCCCTCTCCGCCTTGTCGTTCGCCCGGTTCTGCAGCCACAGGGCCGTCGCCGTCAGCGCGACGGTGATCACGATGAGGATGGTCGACGCCGCGTTGACCTCCGGCGTCACCGAGAACCGGACCATCGAGTAGACCTTGACCGGGAAGGTCACCGTGTTCGGACCCGAGGTGAAGAAGGTGATCACGAAGTCGTCCAGCGACAGAGTGAAAGCCAGCATCCCGCCGGCCACCAGTCCCGGCCGCATGAACGGAATCATAATGTCCCGGAACACCTGCCACTCGGTGGCGCCCAGGTCCTGCGCCGCTTCGGCCAGTTCGCGGTTGAACCCCTCGAGCCGGGCACGGACCACCACCGCGACAAACGGAAAGCTGAACGAGACGTGCGCGATGGTGATGGCCGATAGCGAGAACGGCCAGGGCAGGTCGCTCGGCCATCCGACCCGCGAGAAGAACGCCAGCATCGCCACGCCCATGCAGATCTCCGGGATGACGATCGGCAGGGCCATCGCCCCTTCGTAGCCGGCCCGGCCCGGAAACCGGAAGCGCCAGAGCAGCACAGCGACCAATGCGCCGAGGATGATCGAGATGATCGTCGATGCCAGAGCGATCGTCAGCGAATTGCCGAACGCCTCGATCAGGCTGTCGTTGCGCAGCGCCTTGCCATAATAGTCGAGGGTGAAGCCCTGCCAGACGATATTGCGCCGGCTGTCGTTGAAGCTGAATGCGATCAGCGTGACGATCGGCGCGTACAGGAACACGAAGACCACCATCAGCATCAACCGCACCCACGTTCGGCGGGCATAGTCGAGCGGACCGACCGGCGTAGCCATCAGCCCCTGCCCTGTCCGGCAGTGCGCCGGCTGTAGAGCGCCCGCAGCGCCAGAGCACCGAAGGTCAGATACATCAACAGGAACGACAGCGCCGAACCGAACGGCCAGTCGTTGGCGCTCTTGAACTGCCGCTCGATGACGTTTGCGATCATCTGGCTGTCGGTACCGCCCAGCAGGTCCGGCGTCAGGAATGAGCCGAGCGCTGGAATAAACACCAGGATCGACCCCGAGATGATGCCCGGCAAAGCCAAGGGCACGACGACGGTACGGAACGCATGAAGCTGCGACGCGCCGAGATCGAGCGCCGCCTCGATCAGCGAACGGTCCAGCTTCTCAAGCGACGCATACAGCGGCAACACCATGAACGGCAGGTGCACATACACCAGACCGACCACAACGGCGGTGTTGTTGTACAGCAGCTCCAGCGGTTCGAACCGGCCGCCGAGAAGCTGCAGAGACCCGAGGCCGATCAGCGACAACACCGCGTTCGCCTGATCCCAGAACCATTCCAGCGTGAAGTTCACGAACCCCCGGGTCCGCAGCACCGCGATCAAGGCGTAAGTCCGGATCAGCAGGTTGGTCCAGAACGGCAGGATGACCAGCAGCAACAGCAAGGCTCGCCACCGTCTCGGTGCAAATACGATGGCTAAGGCGACTGGAAAGCCGAAGACCAGTGAAACCACAGTGGTCAGCCCGGCAAACACAAAGGACTTCACGAAGATCTGCAGGTACAGCGGATCGATCGCTCGCGCGTAGTTGGAGAGTGTCCCGGTCACCTCCATGTCCACGACGCCGCGCAGCTCGGCGAAGCTCAGCACCCACACCAGGGCCAGCGGGATCAGAAAGAACCCCAGCAGCCATGCAGTCGGCGGCAGGCCGATGATCCAGAACACCAGCGGATTACGCCGCCAACTCTCCATCGCGCCCGCCCCCCCGACCGCAGCGCGTAAATCAGGCGGCGCCGATCTTGGTCCAGAGCCGATCGATCAGCTGGGTGTACTCGGTCCCCTGATAGATCGCGGTCTCACACCGGGCGATGACCGCATCGGACGGGAAGATCGCAGGGTTGCCCGTGTATTCGGTTTTCATCAGGGCCTTGGCGGCCGCATTCGGCGTGGCGTACTGGATGAAGTCAGCAATCGCAGCTCCGGCCTTGGCGTCCAGCAGATAGTTGATGAACGCGTGGGCGTTCTCGGGATGCGGTGCGCCGTTCGGGATGGCCAGTGTGTCTTCCCACAGCAAGCCGCCCTCGTCCGGGACAACGTAGGAGATGTCCTTGTCCTCGGCCATCACCTGCAGGATATCGCCGTTCCATTCCATGGTCAGGTCGACCTCACCCGACAGCAGCAGGTCCTGGCCATTGTCCTCGGCAAACACCTTGATGTGCGGCTTCTGCTTGATCAGCATCTCAGCGACCTTCTCAAGCTTGGCCGGATCGGCTTCGTTGAGTGGCCAGCCCAGGTACTTGCAGCCGACCTGCAGAACCTTCGAAGGAGCGCCGAGCAACGCGATTCGGCCGGAGTACTTGTTAGAGTCGTACAGTGCCTTCCAGCTGTTCGGCACCCCGTCCACCCGACTCTTCCGGTATCCGATGCCGACCGTTCCCCACATGTAGGGCAGTGAGTACTTGCGGCCGGGGTCGAATTTTGGGTTCAGGAATGGCTTGGCAATATTGGCAATGTTGGGGATCTTCGTATGATCCAGCGCCATCAACATCTTTGCCGTGATCATGCGTTCGGCGTAGTCGTTGGTCGGCACGATCACGTCGTAGCCCGGATTGCCTTCCTTCAGCTTCGCGAACAACTCGTCGTTGTCGGCGAACAGGTCCATGGAGACATCGACACCGGTAACGCCCTTGAAATCAGCCAGGGTCGTTTCGCCGATATAGGTGTCCCAGTTATAGAAGTTGAGCTTCTTCTCTTCGGCGCTCCAGCCGTCTTTGGGCAGGAAAGTGAGGCCGGCGGCGACAGCGCCGGTACCTGCCAGGAAGGAGCGACGCGTCGAGCGCCGAGGTGAGTGGTTTACCATCCGTCGTGCCTCCCGTACCGATGACCCGATGCCGGCGCACCCATTCCCGAGCCCGCCACCGTTGTGCAGTGCCGAAAGCAAAAACGCTCACGTCCTTGCTGTCAATCGGGCAGGTTGTTGCGAAGACGTCCCGAGCGGTCAGACGGACAGATCGACGAACGCTCCACGCGGCGCCACCTCACCGGACGAGCCGGCGACAACCGCTGCATCCACGGTCCGTGGCGCCACCGGATTGTCATCCTCGTGAGCGGCGGTATCCGTTGCCAAGTCGGCCGGATGAAGCTCGGCTTGTACCACCGCTTCCTGCGCCTGGTCGTTCTCACGCTCAAGCCGCGCTTGCTCAGCCAGCGCTTCGCTGGCTCGCGCACGTGCTTCGCTGAGTTCACCGGCGGTTACGGTGGCGCGGTGGACAACGGTCAATCCGGTGCGAAGACCGGTGCCTAAGGACGCAAGCCCACGCAAACCGCCCGACGAGTCCGTCGGGCTTCGATTTACGCCTCCCTGACCAAGAGTGCTGCTGGACAGGGACAGCGACGACGCGCTGATGCCAATCGCCATGTCGTCCGTTAATCCTCCGTTAACACATTATGCGCAACGCGAGGGTCAACGGCAAGCGTCTCAGAGTCCCAGATCGGCCTGCGTCCGGTCGATACAGCGGCGCACCGTCTCGACCAGATGGTCGACTTCGGCATGCGTAATTACCAATGGTGGTGCCGTGACCATACCGTCACGCACGGCCCGGAGGATCACGTTGCTTCGGACACAATGGTCCCTGCAGATCGTGCCCGCATGGCCTTCCGGCTGGAAGAACACCGGCCCGTCCTTGTCCCGGACCAGTTCGATACCGGCGATCAGGCCAATGCCCCGCACCTCTCCGACCAGCGGGTGATCCATGAGTTCGCGCAGCCGGGTCTGGAAGTACGGACCGATATCGTCGCGCACCCGCTCGACCAGCCGTTCGTCTTCGATGATCCGAAGGTTCTCAAGCGCCACCGCACAGGCCACCGGATGCCCGGAATAGGTGAAGCCGTGATAAAACTCTCCACCCTCGTCGATCAGGGTGCGCGCTACCCGGTCACCGACCATGACGGCCGAAATCGGCATGTACCCGGACGACAACCCCTTCGCCAGGGTCATGAAGTCGGCCTGAATACCGAACGTCTCCGCGCCGAACCAATTGCCGGTCCGGCCAAAACCACAGATCACCTCGTCCACGATCAGCAGAATCCCGTGCCGGCGGCAGATTCGTTGAATCTCCGGAAAGTAGCTGTCCGGCGGAACGATGACACCGCCGGCACCCTGGATCGGTTCGGCGATGAAGGCGGCGACTCGTTCCGGCCCCACCGTCTGGATGCGTTCCTCGAGCGCCTGGGCAGCGGCAATCCCGAACTCATCGGGCGTCATGTTCCCGCCGTCGCGCAGGTAGTAGGGCGGTCGAATATGCTCGAACCCCGGCAACGGCATCCCGGTCTGCTTATGCATCGCCGTCATGCCGCCAAGGCTGGCCGCCACCATCGTTGAACCGTGATAGGCATACTCGCGGCTGATGATGACGTTGCGATCCGGCTGGCCGTGAAGCTGCCAGTAGCGCCGAACCATACGCACGATCGTGTCGTTCGCTTCCGACCCGGAATTGGCGAAGAACACGTGCTCTAACCCGTCGGGTGTCAGTTCCGCCAGCCTGGCCGCCAGCGCGGTCGCGGGCTCGGTCGTGGTCTTGAAAAAGGTGTTGTAGTATGGCAGCTCGCGCATTTGCCGGGCTGCCACGTCGGCGAGTTCCGGCCGACCGTAGCCGACGTTCACGCACCAAAGCCCGGCCATGCCATCCAGAATGGCGGTACCTTTGGAATCCCAAATCGTGCTGCCTTCGGCCCGCACGATGACCCGGCTGCCTTCGGCTGCGAGGCCTTTGTAATCGGTGAACGGATGCAGGTGATGGGCTGCGTCGGCAGCCTGGAATGCGGCGTCATCATCGGCATTCGGCAGCTTATTCATGTTGATCTCGTTCAAAATGTTCCGATGCATGTGTCGAACCAAGCCCAGTTCGTCGCTTCCCACGGTCTTAACTGGTTTTTTACAGAGCCCGACACAGGATTTGCCCTAAAGTGCCGCAAAAAACAGAAACGACTGGGAGGAAATCATGGCAGCAGATTCGGAGGGCGTCGATCCGGGGTCGCCCCCAGCCAACCATGTCATGGACGTTATCGCCAAGGAGGCAGGCAGCCTATCGATCGAAATCGTCGACGTGGCAGGAAACGTCGACGAGGTCGCCGGACGAATTGCCCGGCAGGCAGACGAGTTCCATCGTCTGAATGAAGCCGCAGTACAGGTCGCCAGCAGCAATGCCGCAATTGTCGAAGCAGCCGAACGCACGCGCGATATCGCAACCCGAGCATCGGACGACGTCCGGTCGTCGCGCAACACTGTCACTTCTGCCGTGTCCGACATTCACTCCCTGGTTGAGGGAGTCTCGGCAATCGAAGGCCGATTGAGTGGGCTGCAGGAGGCCCTCGGCCAAGTCGGCAAGATCGCCGAGGTCATCAACGCAATCGCCAAGCAAACCAACTTGTTGGCACTGAATGCAACCATCGAAGCGGCGCGGGCCGGAGATGCCGGCCGCGGGTTCGCGGTGGTCGCGGGCGAGGTCAAATCACTCGCCAACCAGACCGCCGAAGCCACGCTGGACATCGGACGAACCCTGAAGGATCTGGAAGCGCAAGCCCGCGAGCTGATCGAACAAGGTACCCAGACCACGCGGCTGGCTGACGGCGTGCGCGACGGAACTCAGGCGATTGGCACCGCCATGGGCACGATCGGCGACGCCGTCGAGGATATCGCGACCCAGGCCACCTCGATCGCCAGCGATGCCACCTCGATCGCGGAAACGTCTGCCAGCTTTCGGGTGACCATCGAAACCATCACCGCAGACGTCGATCGGTCAAGCAGCACGCTCAAGGAAGCCCGGGACCGCGTGAATCGCTTGATCGACACCGGCGAGCGCTTGGCCGGGTACTGCGCCGGGTCAGGAGCCAACACCGTCGACGGCCCGTTCATCACGAAGGTGCAGGAGATCGCCAAAGCGGTTTCCGGCGCGTTCGAGGCGGCCGTCCAGCGAGGCGAGATTACGATCGCCGAGTTGTTTGACCGCCAGTACACCCCGATCGCCGGCACCAACCCCGAACAACTCCGCGCGGGCTGCCTCAAGGTCACCGATCGGGCATTGCCGCCAATTCAGGAGCCGGTCCTCGCATTCGATGACCGCATCGTGTTCTGTGCGGCGGTCGATGAGAACGGCTACCTGCCGACGCACAACAACAAGTTCAGCAAGCCCCAGGGCAACGATCCGGTCTGGAACGCGGCCAATTGCCGAAACCGGCGGATCTTCAACGACCGTGTCGGCCTGAAGGCCGGGCAAAACCAGGAGACGTTCCTGCTGCAGACCTATCGGCGTGACATGGGTGGCGGGGTATTCGCGTTGATGAAGGACGTCTCGGCACCAATCACCGTGAATGGCCGACACTGGGGGGGCGTTCGTCTGGCCTACAAGCCGTAGCGTCGGCGATCAGACGTTGAGCAGCAGGAACTCCCGCTCCCAGGCGCTGATCACCTGCATGTAGGCGCGCGATTCGGTCTCCTTGACCGTCGTAAGAACGTTTACGAATCGCTGGCCCAGCAGTTCGCGCAACGGCTTTGCCCGGTTCAGGCGCAGCAGAGCGTCCTCCAGGTGTCTCGGAAGATTCACTGCGAGTTGGTAGGCGCTGCCGTCGATCGGCTTGGACGGCTCCAACTCCTCGACCACGCCGAGGTAGCCGCAGGCCAGAGATCCTGCCATCGCCAGATACGGATTAGCGTCAGCACCGGCAACCCGGTTTTCGACCCGTCGCGCTTCGGGCGATGAGATCGGCACCCGGAAACCGACGGTGCGGTTGTCGATGCCCCAATGCACGTTGATCGGCGCGTCGTTGTCCGGCATCAGCCTTCGGTACGAATTCACATAGGGCGCCAGCAGCGGCATCGACGCCGACAGGTACTTCTGCAGGCCACCGATGTAGTTCAGGAAGAACTCCGAATTCTCCCCGTCCTCGTTTGCGAACAAGTTTCGACCGGTCGCCACGTCGCTAACCGACTGGTGAATGTGCATCGATGACCCCGGTTCGCGCTGCATTGGCTTGGCCATGAAGGTCGCGTAGACGCCGTGGTTGAGCGCGGTCTGCCGAACCGTCCGCTTGAACAGGAAGGTCTGGTCGGCGAGTTCCATCGGATCGCCGTGATTGAAGTTGATCTCCAGCTGCGCGGCTCCCGACTCGTGGGTCAGGGTGTCGACGTCGATGTCCTGGGCCTCGCAATAGTCGTAGATGTCCTCGAACAGCGGGTCGAACTCGTTGACCGCATCGATGCCGTAGGCCTGACGCGCGGTCTCCGGTCGGCCGGACCGTCCGATCGGCGGCTCCAGCGGATAATCGGGATCGGCGTTGACCTTCACCAGGAAGAACTCAAGCTCCGGAGCGACCGTCGGTTTCCATCCCCGCTCGGCGTAAAGGTCGAGCACCCGCCGCAGCACATGGCGCGGAGATACGTCCACCGGTGATCCGTCAAAGTAATACGCGTCGCAGATGACCTGGGCCGTCGGCTCCTTGTACCAGGGCACCATCCGGATGGTCTCCGGCGCCGGCCGCAGATAGACGTCGCTGGCACGCGGGTTGAGATCGTACTCCTCGATGTAATCGCCGGTAACCGTGAGCCCGAAAACCGACTCCGGTATGCGCAGTCCCTGCTCGCCGATTGCCTTGAGGAACTTGCGGGCCGGCAGAATCTTGCCCCGGGGAATGCCGGAAACGTCGGAAACCATGCATTCGACTTCAGTGATTCGACGTTCCTGAATCCAAGCTTCCAGATCGGGGATCATGAGACCTCGCGTGAAAGGATGGCCAGACATACACCGGGCTCTATTGCTCGGGCAACGCGCCTCTCCCGCTACGGCATTGAGCATGCTATCAATGTGTTCTTCACAACCGTCGTTGGAATCCCATGTCCCCCGAAGGTCCCACCGGGTCCAGTACCTCCGCCGGCCGCCTCTTTGCCGAGACATTTCTCGCCAAGAACCCCGAAGCCGCCACCATCGATATCCTGCTGCCTGACGTCTCCGGCGTCGTTCGCGGCAAGCGCGTCGGAAGGGATCAACTCGCTGGAATCTTCGAGGACGGCGCGGCCTTTCCGGCATCGGTGTTCGGAACCGACGTAACCGGTGACTCCGTCGATGAAACTGGACTGGTCTGGGAACTCGGCGATGCCGACTATCCGTGCTGGCCGGTACCGGGAACCTTGATGGCGGTGCCGTGGACCGCTCGTCCGTCGGCGCAGGTCCTGCTGACCATGACCGAGCCTAACGGCGCGCCGTTCTTTGCCGAGCCGCGGGTCGTGCTGCAGCGGGTTTTCGACCGCTACAAGGCGCGTGGCCTGACGCCGGTGGTCGCGCTGGAGCTTGAATTCTACCTGATCGACCGGAAGCGCGAGGATCACCTGCCGCCGATCCCGGCGATGTCGCCGGTCACCGGCGCGCGCCAGGCCACCACGCAGGTCTACGGCCTCGACGAACTCGACGACTTCGAAGCCGTGCTGGACGACGTCGCCAACGCCTGCCGGGTTCAGGGCATCCCGGCCATGGCCGCGTCGGCCGAATACGCGCCCGGTCAGTTCGAGATCAACCTAACCCACGAAGCCGATCCGGTTCAGGCGGCCGATCACGCCGTGCTGCTGAAGCGGGCGGTCAAGGGCGTTGCTCGAGCCCACGGCATGAACGCGACCTTCATGGCCAAGCCGTTCAGCGAGGAAACCGGCAACGGCTTGCATCTGCACGTCAGCGTGTTGGGGCCGGACGGCAAGAACATCTTCGCCGACCCGAAGGGCGGCAAGCTCGGCTCGCCGGCGCTGAGCCACGCGGTCGGCGGGCTGGCCGCGACGATGAACGACTGCATGGCGCTGTTCGCACCGACCGCCAATGCCTACAAGCGGCTGCGCCCGGCGAACTACGTCCCGATGTCGGCATGCTGGGGCTACAACAACCGCAGCTGTGCATTCCGGGTCCCGGCCGGCTCCGCGGCGGTGACCCGTATCGAGCATCGGGTCGCCGGCGCCGACGCCAACCCGTACCTCGCCACGGCGGCCGTGCTGGCCGGCATGCTGCATGGCATCGAGACCGAAGCCGAGGCGCCCCGCCCGATCGACGGCAACGCCTACGAGACCGAAGAGCCGTCGGTGCCCAAGACATGGTCGGCCGCGCTCGATTGTTTCCAGGGCAGCGCGTTCGTCGCCAACTGGCTCGGCGCCGACTTCCAGCGGGTGTTCCATGCCGTCAAGGAAGCCGAACGACGGGACTTCGAGGCCGAGGTTACCCCCCTGGAGTGGCGGTGGTATCTGACGACCATATGACGCCTTCGCTTACCTGGTATCACGCGACCGCGCCGGCAGCGGCACCTCGACAGGCACTTGCCGGAGCCGTACGCGCGAAGGTCTGTGTGATCGGCGGCGGACTGACCGGAGTTTCGACAGCCCTGAACCTGGCCGAGCGCGGGATCGACGCCGTGCTGCTGGAGGCCGAGGCGATCGGCCACGGCGCCTCCGGGCGCAACGGCGGCCAGATCGTCCAGGGCTACAGCGCGCCGATGGAGCGCATCGAAGCCGCGGTCGGTCGCTCCGACGCCCAGGCGATCTGGGACATGGGGCGCGAGGCGATCGCCGCCATTCCCGACCGGGTCAAACGCCACAACATCGACTGCGACCTGCGTTGGGGATACTTTATCGCCGCGCTGAACCGCAGCCAACTCGCCGATCTGCGCGATACCGTCGAGCAATGGGCTGAATACGGCTATCGCGGCCCGACCATGGTCGAAGGTTCGGCGGTTCGCTCGGTGCTGGCGACCGACCTCTATGTCGGCGGAATGGTCGAGCCCGGCAGCGGGCAGTTGCACCCGCTGGCCTATCTGCTCGGCCTTGCCGGTGCTGCCGAAGCGGTGGGGGCACGGCTGTTCGAACGCTCGGCGGCGATCGAAATCCACTACGGCAAGACGGTGCGGGTGACCACATCGGGCGGCACGGTCGAGGCCGATACCCTGGTACTGGCCGGAAACGCCTATCTGGGCCGCCTGGTGCCGGAGATGAACCGCAAAGTCATGCCAGTCGCATCCTTTATCGGCGTCACGGAACCGCTGGGCGAGGAACGCGCGCGCAGGCTGTTTCCGCAGGATGTGGCCGTTGCCGACTGCAACGTCGCACTCGACTACTACCGGCTCACTGCCGACCGACGCCTGCTGTTCGGTGCCGGCGCCAGCTACTCCGCAACCACGCCAATCGGCCTGAAGGACTGGCTGGCCAAGCGCATCCGGCGGGTGTTCCCTGAACTTACCGATGTCGCGATCGAGCACGCCTGGGGTGGGTTGATCGGCATCACCCACAACCGAGTGCCGGATTTCGGCCGGTTGGCGCCGAACGTCCTGTACGCTCAGGGGTTCTCCGGGCAGGGAGTAGCCCTGACCGGTCTTGCCGGCACATTGATGGCCGAGACGATTGCCGGCGACGACAGCCGGTTCCGCCTGATCGAGCAGGTTCGCCACCTACCATTCCCCGGTGGCTTGTTGAGGACGCCGACCCTCGTTGCCGCCATGGGCGTGCTCAAGCTGAAGGACCGACTGGGCTGGTAACTGAGAGTGCCCGATGACGACAGACTGCTCCCTCCCGATCGACCGTCTGCGCGCAATCTGTCTGGCGTTGCCCGAAACCGTCGAGAAGCAGGCTTGGGGCGACCCCACCTTCCGGGTCCGCGACAAGATCTTCGCGATGGAGAAGCGAGGCGACGGTCGGATTTCACTGTGGTGCAAGGCACCGCCCGGCAGCCAAGCCGTCCTGGTCGGTGCCGACCCCGACAGGTTCTTCGTTCCGCCCTATGTCGGTCACAAGGGTTGGGTCGGCGTCCGGTTGGACACCGGCCCCGACTGGGATGAGGTCGCGAACCTGGTTCGGCGCAGCTATCGGCTGACCGCGCCCAAGGGTCTGGTCGGCACGATAGACGACTGAGAATCGGGCAATCTGAGGCTACGGTCCGACAGGTTCCTCAGGCGCTCCCGCACCAGTCGCCCACAGCACGCCAAGCACGACGCCCTTGCTGCTCGGCAACAGCACCAGCATCAACGCCAACGTCACCACCGGCCACACCGCCATCTGCAGCATCATGGACGGATGCCAGAGCTTCTCGACCAACAGCAGGAGCGGCACGACGACATGCCCGACCACCATGATGGTCAGCCAGGGCGGCATGTCGTCGGCCCGCAGATGTGCATACCCCTCGCCACAGAACGAACACGCCTGCGTCGCAGTCAGATAACCGTCCAGCACACGTCCCCGGCCGCACGCCGGGCACCGGCCACGGACACCTCGGGTAACGGCCTGCCAGACACTGCGGTCAGCACTCGGCGAAACAACCAAGTCGGCCGTCCCAGTCGGTTCGATCACGTCCTGAGCGCCTCTTCGACCGGGGTGTAGGGCAGCCCGTGCGCCTCGGCGACCGCTTCGTAGACCACCCGGCCCTCGTGTACGTTCAGGCCAGCCCGCAGGTGCGGGTTGTCCGACAATGCCAGACGCCAGCCTTTGTCAGCCAGTGCCAAGGTGAACGGTAGCGTTGCGTTGTTCAGCGCGAAGGTCGAGGTGCGGGCCACGCCACCCGGCATGTTGGCGACGCAGTAGTGCACCACCTCGTCGACGATATAGGTCGGCTCGGCGTGGGTGGTCGGGCGCGAGGTCTCGAAACAGCCGCCCTGATCGATCGCCACGTCCACCAGGACCGAGCCGCGCTTCATGCGCGACACCATCTCGCGGGTGACCAGCTTCGGGGCGGCGGCCCCTGGAACCAGCACCGCGCCGATCACCAGATCCGCGCTCAGCACGTACTCCTCGATCGCGTCGCTGGTCGAGAAGATCGTGTTCAGGGTCGGTCCGAACTGCATGTCGAGTTCGTAAAGCCGGTGCAGCGATTTATCGAGCACGGTGACCCGGGCCTCCAGGCCCATCGCCATACGAGCGGCGTTGGTGCCGACGACACCGCCGCCCAGGATCACCACCGAGCCGACCGACACGCCGGGAACGCCGCCCAGCAATGTGCCGTTGCCGCCCTGCGCCTTCTCCAGACAGTGCGCGCCGGCCTGGATCGACATCCGGCCCGCGACCTCGCTCATCGGCGCCAGCAGCGGGAGCCGGCCGTGTGCGTCGGTCACCGTCTCGTAGGCGATGGCGATGCAGCCGGAATCCACCAGCCCCTTGGTCTGCGCCTCGTCCGGCGCCAGGTGCAGGTAGGTGAACAGGATCTGGCCCGGGCGCAGGCGGGCAATCTCGACCGGTTGCGGTTCCTTGACCTTGACCACCATGTCGGCGGTCGCGAACACCTCGTCGGGCGTCGGGACGATCCGCGCGCCGGCAGTCGCGTAGTGTTCATCGTCGAGGCCAATGCCGTAACCGGCATGGGTCTCGACAAGCACTTCGTGACCATGGGCAACCAGTTCCCGCACGCTGCCCGGAATCAGGCCAACGCGGTATTCGTGATTCTTGATTTCCTTCGGCACGCCGATGCGCATGAAGCCCTCCGTTATCGGTGTTGGCTGACACTATGCCGCCGCGGTTTCCGGTTCAATGCGACGTTCGCACGCAAGAACCGGATGGCGTTGCCCCGCCAACCGACGCAGTGTGCCGCCGCGATCCTGACCTGGAGCCAACCATGACCATTGCTGCCGCGCCGCGTATGACCGGCCTCGACTGGCTCTGCCTGTTGGCCCTGTCGGCCCTGTGGGGCGGGTCGTTCTTCTTCGGCAAGGTGGCGGTGGCGGTGGTGCCGCCGCTGACGCTGGTGCTGGCACGGGTCGGGTTGGCCGCGCTGGCGCTGCTGGTCGTCGTGCGAGTGGCCGGACTGCGCATGCCCAGTGATGTCCGCCTGTGGCTCGCCTTCGCCGGCATGGGGATTCTGAACAATCTGATCCCGTTCGGCCTGATCTTTTACGGCCAGACCACGATTGGCGCCGGCCTCGCCGCCGTTATCAACGGCATGACCCCGTTCTGGGCAGCCCTGCTGGCCCGCGCCGTCGGTGCCGAACCGCTGACGTTCGGCAAGCTGGCCGGCATCGCGATCGGGTTCGGCGGTCTCGCCGTAATGATCGGTCCGGCGGCGCTGGGCGGGCTCGACACCTCGCTGATCGCCCAACTCGCGGTGGTCGGCGCCACGATCTCCTACGGCTGCGCCAGCGTGTTCGGTCGGCGCTTCAAGGCGCTGCCGCCACTGGTCACCGCCACCGGTCAGTTGTCTGCCAGCAGCCTGCTCGTCCTGCCGCTGGCGCTGCTGATCGACCGGCCATGGACCCTCGACATCCCGGAACCGGCCGTGCTCGGCGCGATCGTCGCCCTGGCGCTGTTCAGCACCTCGCTCGCCTACATCCTGTTCTTCAGGGTGCTGGCGAACGCTGGGGCCACCAACGTCTCGCTGGTCACCTTGCTGGTTCCGGTCAGTGCCATGCTGCTTGGCGTGCTGATTCTGGACGAGGCTGTCACCGATCGCCAGCTGCTCGGCTTGGCGCTCATCGCGCTCGGCATGGCGTTCATCGACGGACGCCTGCTGGCCCGTCTCCGGTTGGCGACCGGTTGACGCTGCCGCGATCGTACCCACGTTCAAGGGCGTACATCGACACCAACCACCGAAGGGAGGATGCGATGGCCGAGGAACCCATCAAACGCTACGCCGCCGCTCCGTTGGAGACGGCCGAGACCTACCGGATCAGCGACACCTGGACCGGCGAGGTCGTGTCGGTCGTCAAGGGTCGGGAGTCCGTGCGCAAGCGGCTCGACCAGTTGAACGCCGAACAGAGCTTGGCCCGGCGCCCAGCATAACGTTTCGCCGACGGCCGCCTACGCCCGGGCGGCCTCCAAGCACGCCGTCGCCGCCATGTTTACGATCGCGTCCGCGTCCAGTCCGTAGTGGGCGTACAGGTCCGGGATATCGCCAGACTGGCCAAAGCTCGATACGCCCAACGGGTACAGTCGGCGGCCGGTTGCCGAACCGATCCAGCTCAGCGCCGCCGGGTGGCCGTCATGCACCGTGACCAGCCCGGCGTTTGGTGCAAGTGGAGACAGCAGCCGCTCGACCAGGCTGCCGCCGGCACCGCTGCCGTTGCGGCGGCGCAGGCCGCCCTGCCAGTCATGATACAGCCGGTCGTTCGAGGTGACCGCCAGGACGCCAAGGCCTGGCACGTCTTCGGCCAGTTCCTCGTAGGCCTGCAGGACTTCGGGCACCACCGGGCCGCTGTACAGCAGCGCCAGTTCGGCACCGGCCTTCGGCTCAATCTGCCAGTAGGCGCCGGCCAGGAGATCGGCGGTCTGGGCGTCGCCGAGCGTGCGGTCCGGCTGATCGACGGCGCGGGTCGACAGCCGCAGATAGACCGAGCCGCCGTCGTCGGCCTGCATGTGTTCGAACCCCCACCGCATGATGGCCGCCAGTTCGTCCACATAGGCCGGCTCGAAACTGCTCAGTCCCGGCTGGCCGAGGCCGATCAGGGGCGTTGAGATCGACTGGTGCGCCCCGCCTTCCGGCGCCAGCGTGATACCGGCTGGCGTAGCGACGACCATGAACCGGGCGCCCTGGTAGCAGGCGTAGTTCAGGCTATCGAGGCCGCGCTGGATGAACGGGTCGTACAGCGTGCCGACCGGCAGCAGCCGGGTCCCGAACAGCGGACCGGACAGTCCCAGCGCACCCAGCAGGATGAACAGGTTGCTCTCGGCAATGCCGAGTTCCAGGTGCTGGCCACCGCCGTGGCGCATCCATTTCTGCGCCGAGGCCACCTGTTCGTCGCGGAACACGTCGTTCCGCACGTCGAGGGAGAAGATGCCGCGCTGGTTCACCCAGGGTCCGAGGTTGGTCGACACCGTCACGTCCGGCGAGGTCGTCACAATCCGCGACGCCAGCGCCGAATTTCCGCGCGCCAGCTCATTCAGGATCGAGCCGAACGCCTGCTGGGTCGCCATGGTCTTGTTGATGCGCAGGTTCAGGCGGTCCGGCAGCTCGACCTTCGGCGCCGAATGAATCCGCGAGCCCGGCGCGTTGAACGACACGCCCTTGACGTAGTCCTTCAGGGTCTGCGCCGGCAGGCCAGCCTCGGCGAACAGGTCCCATTCCTGGCCGTCGGCGATACCGTTCTGCGCCTTGAACCGGGTCATCTGGTCCGGTGTCATCAACCCGGCGTGGTTGTCCTTGTGGCCGGCAAGCGGTGTACCGTAACCCTTGATGGTGTAGGCAATGAAGCAGCGTGGCGCATCGTCCTCGACCGCGTGGAACGCCTCCAGGACAGCTTCCATGTCCTGTCCGGCCAAGTTGGTCATCAAGGTGTGCAGGGCTTCGTCGTCATGGTCGTCCAGGATCGCCTTGATCCCGGACACGCCCTTCAGGTCGAGCTTCAGTCGTTCGCGCCACGCCCCCGGCTCGCCCGACTGGCCCTTGAAGGTCAGTGCCGAGTAGATCTCGTTCGGGCAGTCGTCGATCCACTTCTCCAGCACGTCACCGCCGGGCAGCTTGAACACCCGTTCCAGTTTCTTGCCGTACTTCAGGGTGACGACCTGCCAGTCGACGGTCTTGAAGAACTCTTGGATCTTGCGGAACAGGCCATCAGAGACGACACCGTCCAAGCTCTGGCGGTTGTAGTCGATGATCCACCACAGGTTCCGGACATCGTACTTCCAGCCCTCCAGCATGGCCTCGTAGATGTTGCCCTCGTCCAGTTCGGCGTCGCCGAGCACCGAGATCATCCGGCCCGGCCCCTGGGCGGTGATCTCCGGGTCCTGCACCAGGTTGTGCAGCTGGACGTAGTCCTGGACCATCGAGGCGAACAGGGTCATCGCCACGCCGAGCCCAACCGAGCCGGTGGAGAAGTCGACCTCGTCGGCATCCTTGGTGCGCGACGGATAGGACTGGGCGCCGCCATAGGCGCGGAATCGCTCCAGCGCGTCGCGGCTCTGCCGGCCCATCATGTACTGGATGGCGTGGAAGATCGGACTGGCGTGCGGCTTGACCGCCACCCGGTCCTGCGGACGCAGCACGTCAAAGTACAGCGCCGTCATCAACGTCGCTACCGATGCGCACGACGCCTGGTGGCCGCCGACCTTGATGTGGTCGCGGCTCTCGCGGATGTGGTTGGCGTTGTGGATCGTCCACATGGCGTGCCAGAGCACCTTGCGCTCCAGCGCCCGCATCAGATCGATCTTCAACGGGTCGATCGGCTCCGCCGGCTTGCCGGTCATGCGTAAACTCTCCATCCGATGTCACTTCCGCCCGGGGGACACAATGATGTCCGGGCCGAGCCTATCCGAACGCGGCTTTCGCGTCCTGCGCCGGATACGCCAAGGGGACGGCGACGGCAACCGCCGCGCCGGCAGGGCTGGCATTCCGAATTCAGTCGAGTGGTGCTCAGAAACGGATCGACGCACCCAGCGAGACGATGTCGATCGACGACTCGTAGGTGCCAGCCACCGTTCCGGAGGCCGACCCAGACGTGTTCAGCGACGCATCATCGACCCAGATATGGGCGTAGCCCGCGCGTAGGGTGACCATGCCGTTGAACTTGTAGTCGGCGCCAAAGGTCGCCCAGTAGCGGTCCTGGTCGGGGATTCGGGCCGTGCGGAAATTGTCGTCCACCGGGCTCTGGTCGTAGGCAAGGCCGCCGCGCAGGGTCCAGCCGTCGGCCGGCTTGTAGGTGGCGCCGACGGAGGTAAAGAACGTGTCGTTCCACTGCTCCGGAGTAACGCTGTCCGGCTGCGACGGGTTGTCGAACTCGAACCGCAACTCCTCGAACCGGCTCCAGGCCGTCCAGACCACATCGGCCATGACCGCCCACTGCGGGTTGATGTCGTGGTGCACGCTGAGGCTAGCCGTCTCCGGCAAGGTGATGGTGCCCCTGACGGACGAATCGGTAAACGCACCGGATCCGGTAAGGAAGCTGGCCCTGGACGGAACCGTGAAGTCCGCCGTCCCTTCCACCCGGAGTTCGACCTGACTGCGGTACGACAGTCCGATCCGCGTTCCCTTGATCGGTTCGTACAACAGGCCGCCGGCGAAACCGAAGCCCCAGGCGTCGCCAGTCAGGTCGACATTGCCGTCGGCACCCTGCGGCGTGACGCCGGCCCCGGCGCAGGTCGAAACGCCGAGCGAGCCGGCGCAGATCGTGCCGAAATCGATGCCGTTGGTCAGCCGGGCATCGGCGTACATCAGGTAGGGGCCGCCGGCGACCGACAGCCGGTCGTTCACCCTGTACGACGCCATCGGCGTGATCATGAAGGTCTTCAGTTCGGACGTGATCGCGTGGTATCGCCCGACCCAGTTGTCGTCATACGACGTCACCAGCCCGAACGGCGCGTTCACCGACAGGCCCAGGTTGACCCGATCGTTCAACACCCAAGCCGCGTAGAGGCTGGGCACGAACGCGCCCTGCCCGGCGTCACCGCCGTCGCCGCCGGTCATCGCGGTGCCGACACCCGACGTTGCCGACGTCACCGACAGTTCGGCGTGCGGCACGATCAAGGCCGAATCGGCCTGCACCTGACTGCGGTCGAACAAGGCCAAACCGGCCGGGTTGTAGAACAGGATCGACAGATCGTCGCCCGACGCGCCGGCACCCGCGAACGCATTGCCGAGCTTGGCAGCACTCTGTTCCTTGATCTGAAACCCGGAGGCCAGGGCGTCACCGGTTGCTGCAGCCAGCAGCACTGTCGCGACAACCCCGACCGTGGTCGACCTGTGCATTGCTCCCTCCCGCACCGTCGTGACGCTTCAGCGTCCATTCGATATTGATCGGATTGTCGGCAATGCTGGTTAACAAAATGACAACTCGCCGGACGGAACCGGCCTACTTCGCCTTGGGTTGGCCGATCTGGTGGTCCGCCAGCAGTTCCAGAGCCTGCACCAGGGCCGAATGGTCCTTGGCCGATCCACCGCGGGCGGCACAGGCGTTGAACAACTCCTGGGTCGTCGCGGTGTTCGGCAGGCTGATACCGAGTTCCCGGGCACCCGACAGCGCCAGATTGAGGTCCTTCTGGTGCAGGTTGATCCGGAAGCCCGGCTCGAAATTGCGCTCGATCATGCGCTTGCCGTGCAATTCCAGAATCCGCGACGAGGCGAAGCCGCCCATCAATGCGCCGCGAACCTTCTCCGGATCGGCGCCGGCCTTGGACGCGAACAGCAGCGCCTCCCCCACGGCCTCGATGGTCAGCCCGACGATGATCTGGTTGGCGACCTTGCAGGTCTGTCCATCGCCGTTGCCGCCGACCAGGGTGATGTTCTTGCCCATCAACTCGAAGATCGGCTTGGCCCGGTCGAACGCCGCCTGCGGCCCGCCGACCATGATGGTCAGCGTCGCCTGCTGGGCGCCCACCTCGCCGCCGGACACCGGGGCGTCCAGGTAGTCGCAGCCCAGCGCGTTGATGCGCGCGGCGAAGTCCTTGGTGGCCGTCGGCGAGATCGAGCTCATGTCGATCACCAGAGTGCCCTTGGCGAGGCCGCTGGCCACCCCACCTTCGCCAAACAATGCCGCTTCGACATGCGGCGTGTCCGGCACCATCAGGATGACGATCTCGCTGGCTGCCGCAACGGCCTGGCCATTCGCCTCGGCCTTGGCGCCGAGCTTGATCAGGTCATCCGGAACGCCACTGGTAGCGTAACCGTGCAACTCATGCCCGGCGGCCAACAGATTGGCGGCCATCGGCCGTCCCATGATCCCGAGTCCAACAAAACCGATCTTCATGGCCGTCTCCTCCCAGTTGCCGGGCCTGCCACCCGTGTCGGGGAAGGACTCGATACGATGCGAAGCGCACAGGCAAGCCCTTCGCGGGGAAACAGTGCATCGCCAAACCGGTCCCCTGTGCGCACACCAGCCTTACATGGCCCACGCACTTACGGCGCCGACAGCGCCAGCGCCTCGGCCGTCGGACCGCGTTCATCGGCCTCCGCGCCGGTCTCCTGCTGCCGCCGCCACATGGCGGCGTAGACACCGTCACGGGCCAGCAGATCGGCGTGGCTGCCGCGTTCCACGATCTGCCCGGCCTCGAGCACCAGGATCTGGTCGGCATCGACCACTGTGGACAAACGATGGGCGATGATCAGGGCGGTGCGGTCGCGCGAAACCTCGCGCAGGCTGCCCTGGATTGCCTTCTCCGTGTGACTGTCGAGCGCCGAGGTCGCTTCGTCGAACAGGAAGATCCGCGGGTTCTTCAGGATGGTTCGGGCAATCGCGACCCGTTGCTTCTCGCCGCCCGACAGCTTCAGCCCGCGCTCCCCGACCGAAGTCTGGTAGCCGTCGGGCAACGACATCACGAAGTCATGGATGCGGGCCAGACGAGCCGCCCGCTCGACTTCCGATGGAGTGGCACCGGGTTGGCCATAGGCGATATTGTAGAAGATCGTATCGTTGAACAGCACGGTGTCCTGCGGAACGATGCCGAGGGCAGCGCGCACGCTGGACTGGCTGACCGTGCGCAGGTCGGCACCGTCGATCCGAATCGCCCCACCGGTGGCGTCGTAAAATCGGAACAGCAGGCGCGAGATCGTCGACTTGCCGGCACCGCTCGGCCCTACGATGGCCACGGTCTTGCCCGGTTCGACCGTGAAAGACACCCCCTTCAGAATCGCCCGGTCCGGTCGGTAGTTGAACTGCACATCGTCGAACTCGACCCGCCCGGCCCCGGCCGGCAACTCGACCGCGTCCTCGGCATCGGCGATCTCGCGACTTTCGCCGAGCAGGCGGAACATCGCCTCCATGTCGGCCAGCGACTGCTTGATCTCGCGGTACACGAACCCAAGGAAGTTGAGCGGCAGGTAGAGCTGCATCAGGTAGGTGTTAACCAGCACGAAGTCGCCGGTGGTCATGGTGCCGGCCTGCACCCCGAAGCCCGCCATGGTCATGATGCCGGTCAGGCCGACCGCGATGATCGCGCCTTGGCCGATGTTCAGGAGCGACAGCGAGGTGCGCGACTGCACCGCCGCCTCCTCGTAACGCTCCAGGCTGCGGTCGTAGCGGCTGGCCTCATGCTCCTCGTTGCCGAAATACTTGACGGTCTCATAGTTCAGCAGGCTGTCGATCGCCTTGGTGTTGGCCTGCTGGTCTTGAGTGTTCATCTCGCGGCGATACTTCAGCCGCCACTCGGTAACCGACATGGTGAAAGCGATGTAGCCGAAGATCGTCACGAACGTGACCAGCGCGTACCAGATGTCGAACAGGTACCAGAGGATGCCGCAGACCATGACGATTTCGAGCAGGGTGGGCAGGATGTTGAACAGCATGAAGTTCAACAGGAACTCGATGCCCTTGGTGCCGCGTTCGATCGAACGCGACAGGCCGCCGGTCTGGCGGTCCAGGTGGAAGCGCAGCGACAGCGCGTGCAGGTGTCGGAACGTGCGTAGCGCCACCTTGCGGATCGCGCGCTGGGCAACCCGGGCGAAGAAAAACTCGCGCAGTTCGGCAAAGCCCTGCTGGGCAATCCGCACCAGACCGTAGGAAACCACCAGGGCGATCAACGCGCTCGCCGCGAATCCAGGCCCACCCGACACCAGATCGACCGCCTGCTTGAACAGGATCGGCACGTACACCGTGGCGACCTTGGCGAGCGTGAGGCAGATCATCGCGATCACCACCCGCACCCGCATCGTGGTCTCGCCCTTGGGCCAGAGGTATGGCGCGAGCGTCTTGAGTGTCTTCAGGTCGCCGCGAACCTGGGGTCTTGGCGTGGCGTCGGTGGTACGCGGCGGCATGGCGGCTCCCGGTCGATGTCAGGGCCTTGATATAGGGGGTCGCGGTGAATGCGGCTACCGTGGGGCAACTCGTTCGCCGGGCGTCCTCGCCTCGCGGCTGCCATCTCGATGCCGCGCTTGAAGCAACGCTGTGCTCTTGTTATGCCGGCACGAAGGACGACGCCTGCCCAACAGCCTGCATCTCACCCGAAGGCATCGCGCATGGCTACCCGAGTTGCAAACATCGACGACGTCCGTCTGCTGCACCGGGTCGCTGAACGTTGCGGGCTGGTCGAAGCGTTGGCGCCGTTGTGGGTGCGGTTTCCCGAGCCGTTCGCGTCGCTCGGGGCCGCGCAGGTCGGGACCAAGATGGTCCGCTTCTGGATCTGGGCGCCGTTGTCGCGGATCGCCGAGAAGGTCGACACGGATCCGGAAGCCGGTGCCGCGCTGGCAGTGCTCGACCAGTTGCTGCGCCAAGTCATTCTGGACGCGATTGCCGGAATCGCCCTGAACCAAGTACCGGGCGTCGATACCGTCGTCGAGACCCTGGCAACCGCTACCGGGGCCGGAGCCTACGTCATTCATCTGGCGCATATCCGGGTGGCTCAGCAGCGGCCCGCCGAGGTTGATCGGCTGTTGCAGCACGGCCTCAGCCGAGGGTTGATCGAGGCATCTGCCTTTGTGAGGCCGGATAGCTTAGCCGATAGCCGGTACGTTGCGCCCGCCCCCGAACATCGGTCGGCGATCACCGTGCCGACCATCGATGCCGACGGCCATCACAGTGTCGACCGTCCCCTGGGTCATTCGCCGGGCCGACCCTATGTCGCTGCCCTCGACCGGGTGGTGCTGGAGGAGCAGTTCCTGCTGCATGTTCCGGGGGTCGGCGTGCTGTCCGAGGGCGTGTCGTACCGATGGCGCTACGGCCTGTCGCAACGTTCGTTCCTATTGCGCCCCAGCCGCAACGAGGCGCTGCACACGCCGCTGGCGGGCGACGACCAGATCACCCGGGTTCCGTCGGCAACGTTCTTCGGCAAGACCGCGGTGCACGGGCATTTCATCATCGAGGGGCTGGAAAGGCTGCACGCCTACGCGCTAGCCGGGCAAGCCCTGGATCCGCCGTTCCTGGTACAGGACCTGCCGCGGTCTGGCTACCGGCGACTGCTGGCGGCGCTGGGACTGCCAGCCAACGACGAAGGCTATGCGGTCATCCGCAGCAATCGGGTGGCAGTAGAGCATCTGGTGATCGGCGGTATCGGGACCAGCCTGCCGGCAGTCAATCCGGACTCCATCCGGTTCCTCCATGAGCGCGGCCGGCATGCGGCCGGCAGAGTCGCCGGCATCCAACGATCCGGAACCAAGCTGTACCTGGCACGCGGGCCGTCCATGCGGCGCCGAATCGTCAACGAGGATGCCGTGCGCGGTGCGCTGGAGGCGCGCGGCTACCGTGCCGTGCAGCTTGAGACTTTGGACCTGATCGACCAGATCGCCGTGATCGCCGAGGCCAGTGAGATCGTCGGCGTTCACGGCAGCGCGTTGATCAACCTGATCTGGGCCACCCCAGGAACGCGGGTCGGAGTGATGGTTCCCAGCACGTGGCGCGATTGGCGGCCTGGCCATGTCGAGATGCTGTTCGGTCAGTTCCAATCCGTTGATCTGGAAGCGACCGCCATCGAGTGTGCACCGGCGCGCGACGAACGCGGCGCCTTTCACCAGTTCAACGAAGACCTTGAAGTTCCGGTCGCCGCGCTCAAGCGCTGGCTGGGCGATCCGAGAACCGACTGAGGTAGGCGCAAACCGCCGCCTCGGTGTTGGCGGTACGCGCAAACCCCGCCACGACCTCAGCGGTGTTTTCCGGCAATGTGCGCGGCATCCACGCTGCAACAATCTCGGCAAAACGATCATCGAGCGATGACTGGACCGGATCCAGATTGGTCACCAACAGCATTCCGGACGGCGACGCCGGCACGTAGGTGAGCGACAGGTCCGGGCGTTCCTGCTTCAGGATTGCGGCGGTCTTCCAGACATCCCCAGTCCAGAAAATCCGATGCCGGTCGCGAGTGGCGACCTCCGGACGGAACGGGTGCACGTCGTGCAGAACGATCAGCGAGGTCGGTGCCGCCAACCGCTCCACATTGATGAAGTCACGCAGGGTCTGCTCGAAGCTGTGCAGACCGTCGATGAACGAGAGTTCGACCGGCGCGTCGACAATGTTCCGGAGGTCCGGTCGGGCGAAGAACACATCGCTGGTCTCTTTGAAGATCCGGCCGGCGACTGGTTGCGACAGATTCGGCACCGGGTCGACGCCGATCGCGCGAGTCTCAGGCCGCACCAGCGCGAAGGACAGGCCCAGATTGACCCCGATCTCCAGGTAGTTCCGGGGCCGCCGGTAATCGTGAATCCAGCCGAGAACGTCGCGGTACGCCGGACCGGGAAACAACCGCTCGACGTCGGCGAGATCTTGCTGATGGAGGGCCTGCAAGGCGCGGCGGTCGGCGGCGATGTCAGCCATTCAGCACGTCCGTTCAGATCGGTTTCCGGCACCCAAGGCCGCCGTTACCGGATCAGATCGGCTTCGTCCAGCGCCAGCACCTGAAACTGCACCAGAAAGCGCCGGGCGTCCGGGTGCTCGACCGGCTCGACGCCGTGAAAGCTGTTCGGTACCGGCGCAAAACAGAAGGCCGAACCGGCGCGGTGCGGAACTGTCGCGACTCGGGTGAAGTCCTCCCGATCATAGTGCCAGGGTGGCCCCATGAAACGCTCCTGCGCGCCGTCCATCGGCCGCTTCGGAACATAGACCGAGGTTCCCAGCGGCACGCCTTCGGGTTCGTCGTCCAGGTATAGGATCATAGTCACCAGCTTCGCCCGGTGGTCGGTGTGCGGGGTCAACCGGTACCCGGTGCGATCTTCCATGAGGTCCAGCGATCGCCGCAGCCGGTACTCGCCCCCGGACTTGTTCAGTCGGTGACGCAGGACGTCCCGGAACACATCAACCAGAGTGTGAGCGACCGCCGGTGCGGCAAACATCGCGCGCAAGCGGGCGATCGGGGCCGGCAGATCGCCTGGATCACCCGGCATCAGCGTCAACGTAAAGCGGTTCGGATCGACCCGGATCCGCCGCTGCTCAGCGATCCGCACCATCCGCTCGCCGAGGTCCATTGACGCCAGTTCCTTTGCCCACGCCGAATCAATGACATCGCGCACCGCGAAGTGTCGGTAGGGCCAACTCTTCTGGTCGGCGTTAGCGATCGCATAGAGCAGACGGCCGACATCCTCTTCGGTGCGCGCCGTCTCATCGACGTCGGTGTTGGTCGGTTCCGAAGATGCATGTTCCTGCATGGCCGCACGCTAGGCGGACAGCCGATTCAAGTCCAGACACCTGGGACGAAAACCAACGCACCCTGTGCAGAGATCGGAGCCGGACGCTCGATACGCTCTACCTAAGAGACCGGGCACGGCTCTTCCGATACCTCCCTCCCGATGCGCACGCACTCCTGCACCAGAAGTGCCAGGTCCTCGCGCCGCGTGCGGTGATTGGCAATCGCCACGCGCAGGCAGTGCTCGTCATACACAGTCGTATCGGACAGCGCCGCAGTTCCTTGTTCCTGCAACCGCAGCATGATCTCGATGTTGAGCGCTTTAAGTGCCGGCCTCGCTAAGCCATCGGCTCGGTAACGGAAGCAGACGATGTTGATCTCGACCGGTGCGGTCAATTCGAGCGCAGGTTCGACTGCGATCAACTCGGCAAGGTATCTGGCCTGAGCAATGTTCTGGTCGATCAGCCGACCGAACGCTTCGACCCCGTGTTGCTTCAGCGCCATCCAGATCTTCAACGCCCTGAACCCGCGCGTGGTCTGCAGACCGTAGTCGTAGAGCCACTCCGCCGCCGCCAGTCCGCGGGGCGTAGTCTCGAGGTACTCCGGGGTCACCGCGAAGGCGGCGCGATGGACAGCCTGATCACGGACCAGAACGCACCCGGCCTCGAAGGGCGCGTGGAGCCATTTGTGCGGATCGAGGGCAATCGAGTCCGCCCTTTCGAGACCGGTGACGCGGTGAGCGTTTGCCGGGGCGATCGCGATCAATGCACCGATGCAACCGTCGATGTGCAGCCACAATTCCTCGGCCACCGCTACGTCGGCGATCGCCCTCAAATCGTCGACCGCGCCGGTGTTGACGGTGCCGGCGGTCGCGATCACCACAGCCGGCAATCGTCCGGCAGCGCGGTCCTCGGCCACCGCGCTACGCAAAGCGTCCACATCCATCCGCAGATCGGCGCCTGTCGCCACCCGGCGAAGCGCCTGGTTGCCGTGGCCGAGCGCCTCCACCGCCTTGCGGTGACAGCTGTGCGCCTGATCCGAGGCGTAGAACACCAGCGGCTGTGGCAGCGCGGCAACCCCCTGCTCGCGCACGTCAATCCCGGCCTTGACGTTGCGCGCCACCGCCAGTGCGATCAGGTTAGCCATGGACCCGCCGCTGACCAGACTGCCGCCGGCGCCGACCGGAAACCCAACCATCTGCCGGCACCAGTCCACCACCTGCCGGTCCATGCTGGCGGCGGCATGATTGCCGCCGCCGAGGTTGGATCCCTGCACAGCCGCCAAGAAATCAGCGAGCGCTCCAGTAAAGTTGCCAGCGCCCATGTACCAGGACCAGAAACGCGGGTGCACGTTGCCCATCGGATAGGCCATGACCGTCTCCGCAACCTCGCGGTAGACATCGGCCAGCGGCAGCGGTGCGCGCGGCAGCGGAGCATCGAACGCCGCACGCACCCCCCGCCGGATCTCGCGCCACACCGGACGATCGCGAACGTCACGCAGGTGATCGATCGCGTCGTCCATGATGCGGTGGGACAGGGCCCGCACAGGTTCCCAGTCGCCGGGGTCGAGGGTTTCCTCGGCGCCAGCATTCCGCCATCCGTCCATGGCCGGCCCCTCCCCGATTGCTACGCTGCTGCCATCTGGAAGCCGGGAGTGGAGCGCGACAGCTCGGCCTCCTCGGCGTCCATATCGGCCTCGATACTGTCGAACAGCGGCGTGGTCATGTAGCGTTCTCCGGTGTCCGGCAACATGCAGAGGATCACGGCACCGGGTTCCGCGCGCTCGGCGACCTGGCGAGCGACAGCAAACGTCGCACCGCCGGAGATGCCGGCGAAGATCCCCTCCCGGCGCGCCAACTCCTTGGTCCACTTGATTGCCTCCGGTCCGGCAATCGGCAGGAGTTCGTCATACAAGCGGTGATCGAGCGCCTCCTGCAGCACGTGCGGTATGAAGTCCGGCGTCCAACCCTGGATCGGATGCGGTTCGAAGGCCGGGTGGCTGACCGCCGGGGCGTTGCCGATCGTCCGTTCCTGGGTTCGACCGCTGGCGATCAGTTGGGCATTCGCGGGCTCCGTCAGCACGATGCGGGTCTCCGGGCGCTCACGGCGCAGCACTCTCGCCACACCGGTCACCGTTCCGCCGGTCCCGTAACCGGTGACGAAGTAATCAAGCCGCGAGCCGGCGAAATCGGTGATGATTTCACGCCCGGTCGTGCTCTCGTGGATCGCAGCATTGGCCGCGGTCTCGAACTGCGCGGCGAGGAACCATCCATTGGCCTCGGCCAGTTCGACCGCCTTGCGGTACATGCCGAAGCCCTTCTGTGCGCGCGGCGTCAGCACCACCTTGGCGCCCAGCATCCGCATCAGCTTGCGGCGCTCGATCGAGAAGCTGTCGGCCATCGTGACGACCAGCGGGTAGCCCTTCTGGGCACAGACCATGGCAAGGCCGATACCGGTGTTCCCGCTGGTTGCCTCAACGACGGTCTGACCAGGCTTCAGCGCGCCGCTGCGCTCGGCATCCTCGATGATGTTGAGCGCCAACCGGTCCTTGACGGAACCGGCCGGATTGAAGAACTCGGCTTTCACATAAATCGTTGCGTGGTCGATGCCGAGGCTATTGATCCGGATCACCGGGGTATCACCCACGGTGTCGAGGATGCTGTCGAAGAGCCGGCCGCGCCCGCTCGTGGTACGAATTCCTGCTGCTGTCGTCATGATTGATCTCTCTGGTTGCCGTTTGGCTGTTGCGGCTATTAAGAGATGAACAGGGAAATCACCGTGGGAGAGGGCGTGGAATCGCCCGTGGAAATCACCCTTTCGGGTCCGAAAATCCCATCTCCGCGCATCCAGATGCGCCTGCTCGGCCCCTTGACCGTGATCCGGGACGGCGTCGAGCTGGCCCTTCCGCCGTCACGCAAGGTCCGTGCGCTGCTCGGTTATCTCGCAATGGCGCCGCGGGCGGTCGGAAGAAGCCGGCTCTGCGAACTGCTCTGGGACGTACCCAACGATCCCCGGGGCGAACTGCGATGGTGTCTCAGCAAGCTCCGCGGCATCCTCGACGACCCGGCTCGTACCCGTGTCACCACCGGCGGCGACGCGGTCTCGCTCGACCTTAGCGACTGTTTGCTCGACACCGCCGCGCTCAACAACGCGGTTGGTAGTCAACCAGTTGGTTCTGGTGAACTGGTTGCGCAGGATCTGCGCGAAGTCCTGAAGCTGTTCCGAGGAACTTTTCTGGAAGGGCTGGAGGTCGAGCGAAACCCCCAGTTCGATGCTTGGCTCGTCGTCCAACGGCGACGTTTCCGGGACTGCCAGATCGACTTGCTTGATCGCCTTCTGTCCTGCCTTCCGGCGGAGTCGGACGAGGCGCTGTCGCTGCTCGATTCCTGGTTGGAGGTTGCACCATTCGACGTTCGTGCCCATCGCAACCTGCTCAGCACGTTGGTTGAACGCGGACAGACGATCGCCGGTGAAGAGCATTTGGCTGCGGCGGCTGGCCTGTTCGACGCGGAGGATCTGGATTTCGAACCGGTTCGGACCGCCTGGGCGCAGATCAGAGCCCGAAGGGTCAGTCCATCGCCGGCGAGACCGTTGCCCGCGACCAGCGATCCCGCCCTGCCGACGCCCGATACCGCTACCGGGACGGCCGGAACACCTGGACGGCGCGCCTCGATCGCCGTCATGCCGTTTCTGGAGCAGCCGGTCGCCCGAGGCGGCCTGGCCGATGGCCTGACCCACGACATCATCGCCCGGCTGGCCAAGCTGCGCAGTCTGTTCGTCATCGCTCGGGGCTCGGTGTTCACTCTCGCGGAACAGGGAACCCTGCCAGAGGAGGCGGCGCGTCGGTTGAATGTCGATTATGTGGCCAGCGGCCGTGTCCGGCTCGATCAGAGACAGGTCGTCGTCGACGTCGAGTTGGTCGAAGCGCGGAGCGGCCGGATCGTCTGGGCTGACACCTTCGATCAACCGCTTGAAGACGCGCTGATCCTGCTCGACGAGATCGGCAATCGCATCGTCGCCTCGATCGCCAACGAGGTCGAGACCGCCGAGCGGAACCGCGCGTTGCTCAAGGCTCCGAACTCGCTCGACGCCTGGGAAGCCTACCACCGCGGCCTGTGGCATATGTATCGGTTCACCAAGGACGAGAACGCCCAGGCCCGGCACTTCTTCCAGATGGCAGTACGCCTGGATCCCACCTTCTCCCGAGCCCATGCCGGGCTGTCGTTCACCCACTGGCAGAGCGCGTTCCAGCAGTGGGATGACCGCGATCAGCAGAGCGACCAGGCGTTCGCCGCCGCCGGCCAGGGGCTGCTGGCCGACGAGCATGACCCGGCCGCCCATTGGGCCATGGGCCGGGCGCTGTGGCTGCGGGGCCGCCAGGACGGCTCGCTGGTCGAGCTGGAGCGGGCGGTCGAGTTGAGCCCGAACTTCGCGCTTGGCCACTACGCGCTGTCCTTCGTGCAGTCACAGTCGGGCGATCCGCTCGCCGCGATCCGGGCGTCGGACCACTCGCGCCATCTCAGTCCGTTCGACCCGCTGCTGTTCGGCATGCTCGGCACCCGAGCGATGGCGCATGTCCGCCTCGGCCAGTACGAGGAGGCGGTGGAGTGGGCCCTGAAGGCCGCCGCCCGGCCGAACGCCCATCCCAGCATCCAGGCAATCGCGGCGCATTGCCTGGCGCTCGCCGGCCGAGTGGAGGAGGGGCGAAACTTCGCTGCCTCGATCCGTCGAGCGGTTCCAGGCTACGGCATCGAGAACTTCTTGCGGACGTTCCAGTTCACGCCGGATGCGGTCGCCCAGTTTCGGCAGGGAGCCAAGTTGATCGGCCTGGGGTGACTCACCGCCCCCGATAGAACTCCGCGACCGCCTCAAGCACCCGGTCGACGTCCTGCTCGGTTACGTCGAGATGCGTCACCACGCGGATTTTCGGACGCTGGCCGGACAGCACGATGCCGCGCTCGGCGAGGTGGGCACGCAGCGGGTCGATGTCGTCGGGCTGCGGCCGGATGAACAGCATGTTGGTGTCGACATCGTCGAGGTCGACGGTCAGCCCTGGGATTGCCGCCAGACCCTCTGCCAGACGCCGTGCGTTCACGTGGTCCTCGGCCAACCGCTCGACATGATGGTCGAGCGCGTGCAGCCCTGCCGCCGCGATCACTCCGGCCTGGCGCATGCCGCCGCCGAGCATCTTGCGCATCCGCCGGGCGCGCTTGATGAAGTCCTTCGGTCCGCTCAGCACCGAGCCGACCGGGGCGCCCAGCCCCTTGGACAGACACAGCGATACCGTGTCGATCGAACGCACCAGTTCGGTCGCCGGCTTGCCGGTCTTGACCACCGCGTTCATCAGACGGGCGCCGTCCAGGTGCACCATCAGCCCGGCGGCGTGGGCGGTCTCGGCCAGAGCCTCGATGCGGTCCTGATCCTGGACCCGACCGGACACTGTGTTCTCCAGGCAAAGCAACCGGGTGATCGGGCTGTGCGGGTCATCCGGCTTGATCCCGGCCTTGACCTGGGCCGGGTCGAGACCGCCGCCCGCATCGGTCTTCATCGGGTAGCAGGCGACCCCGCCGAGCACCGAAGTGCCGAGCGCCTCGGACTTGAACACGTGGTAGACGTCGCCGATCAGGTACTCCTCGCCGCGCTGGCAATGGGACAGCACGCCGAGCAGATTGCTCTGGGTCCCGGACGAGACGTACACCGCCGCTTCCTTGCCCATCAGGGCGGCCACCTTCTCCTCCAGCGCCCGGACCGTATAGTCCTCGCCATACACGTCGTCGCCGACCTCGGCGCGGGCCATCGCCTCACGCATCGCCTCGGTCGGCTGGGTAACGGTATCGCTGCGCAGGTCGATTCGGCGGTTGCGACCATTGGCGGTACTGGCGACCTTTTCGGCATTCATCCCGGCGTACATCGGTCTCGCTGTCCTCTGCTGGTGCGACTGGCGTCATCGATCGGATCGGTGGATATTGCGTCGAACGAGTGTTGAACGCACCCCCGACGTTGGAGGCCTGCATGCATACGCTGTACTGGAAGCCGCAGTCCGGATCCCTGGCACCCATGACGTTGCTTGAGGAAACCGGCCTGCCCTACGAAGCGGTAAAGGTGAACGCCGATGCTGGCGAGCACAAGTCCGAAGCGTATAAGCGCGACGTCCATCCGCTCGGGCTGATCCCGGCGCTGCGCCTGCCCGACGGCACGGTAATGATCGAATCGGCGGCCATGGTCATCTATCTCGCCGACCTGGCGCCGCAGAAGGGTCTGGCGCCGGCGCTGACCGATCCGAAACGAGCGCCGTATCTGCAGTGGCTGGTCTATGGGGCGGCAACGCTGTACCCGGCCTATATCCGGCTCTACCACCCCGACTACCACCGGGTCCGCGAGGGCGACGACGAAGCGGTCAAGGCACTGGCGCGCACCGCCATCGACACCGCATGGGCAGCGGTCGAGCGAGGGCTTGCCGACGGTCGGCCGTTCCTGCTCGGCGACAGCGCCAGTGCGGCCGATCTCTATATCGGCATGATGGCGCTGTGGCACCCGGACCCCGCGGCGTTCAAGGAAGCCTGTCCAAAGGTCGCCACTCTGCGCAAGGCGGTGTGGGCGCGCCCGGCGGCCAGCAAGGCGCTCGCCGCTCACGCAAAGTAGTTACCCAAATCTGTCATATTTTCAGCACGATTTCTCTTGATAACCTCATTATTCGAGATTAAACGAGAATTGTGCAGCGCAATATAAATGAAGCTGCAGCGACTAATCTGAACCCGGACCATCTCAGAGTCAGGGTCGGGGAGGAAGACATCCACAACCGCGGAGGTCTTCAATGCCACTCGTCACCCAGAGCGATATCGAACAGCTCTACGCCCAGTCATACGATCAGCCGATCGAGCTATCGTCGACGCTGGTCGAGTATCACATGCGTCGCGGTCGCCGGCTGCGCGCGCAGGAATCTGCCCTCCTGATGAAGCAGGCAGGATCGGCCCTTTGGCGCCTGCTCGCGTTCTGGCGTCAGCCGTCCGGACGGCTCAATCCGTCCAACGTGTGATCGCGATCGATCGGACCCGGCCGGTCGGCCGGGTCCGGCGCTCGCGTCGATAATGTTGCCTCCGGCGGCGTCGCTGATAGGATCCGCCCTCCGAGTCGGCCGGGTCATCTCGTACCCGCCGGGAAGCATCAGCGGTATGTACCCGTGTCCGCCGACATCCAACGACCGGCCCCGAATGCCCCAGCGCTGTCGCCGCAACAAAGCGTGCGGCTGGCCGCGATATCGACGCCGGCAGCCGCGCAATCCTGGAACTGGCTCGGAAACTGGGCCGCCAACCAGGAACAGTTCGATGTCGCCGCGTCGGCATTCCGTCGCGCCCAACTGATCGAGCCATCGGAATCCCTGGCGCTTCGCAAAGCCATCGCGATGCTCACGCGACAGCCGGATCACGCGACGATCGTCAATGTACTTCGCCGGGAGGACCAGGACCGCACCTTGCCGGCCAATCTCATGCGCGCCCTATCGAGCAGCGAGGCCAAACTTGGCCGATTTGACGATGCGCTGGCGACCCTAACGGCGGCAACGGCCCGGTATCCCGACGACGTGCGTTTGCACAGTGCCTTTGCCGATCGGCTGATCTCCATGAACCGTCCGGCCGAAGCGGAAGCCGCGCTGAAAAAAGCGGTGGAACTGCCCGGAAGTGACGACGCGACAGCCCTCGAGCTGGCAGCACTCGTCGCCGAATCCCGGCCCGAGGAAGCCATCGATCTTCTGTACAACACCGCCAGCCGGTATCCGGCAAACGTCACGGTTCGCCGGCGCCTGGCGAGTGCCCTGCAGATCCGGGATCAATTCGATGAAGCGGAGCGCGTGTTGCGCGTGGCCGTCGATCTGCCCGAGTCGGAACCGGACGCGGCACTGCAACTCGTCGACGTCCTGGATACCGTCGGCCGCACCGACGACGCCGTCGACACCTTGATCAAGGCACGCGCCAAACATCCCAATCACATCGGCATGCGCCACCGCCTGGCAGAGACGCTGGTGGCATCCGGCCACCTCGACGAGGCCGAACTCGAGCTTCGGTCGGCACTCGCTCTGCCGGCCGCCAACGCCCTCACCCATCTGGCGCTGGCCAAGGTCCTTTCGGACGGTAGCAAGCCGGCCGAGGCGTTGGGCATCCTGGATCTGGCTCACGGCCGATTCCCGCAGGATCCCAACGTCCGGCGCTTGCGCGCCACCACGTTGATTGCGCTTGATCGGCTGGACGACGCCGACGCCGAGCTACAGTCCGCCAGTGACCATTTCCGTCACAACTACCGGCTGGCCATGACCTTCCAGACGGGCCGTCTCAATCTCGATGTCCTGAAACGATGCCGCGCCCTCGGCAGAGCCGATGCGGCCTTCGCAACACACACCGAACAGGCGGTGTTCTCGGCCATGTGCAGCAGCAAGGGGTTCTACCACAACTACCAACTGCATGATGGCGCCATGCTGCTCGACCGCTACGGCAAGATGACGAACTCTCCGCGCGCCGACCGGCCCTTCAATTTTGTGGAATGGGACATCATCAAACGCCACGTGATCGACTCCGGCGTCGGACACATTGCCGATGTCGGCTCGGCCGATGGCTATTTCTCAGTGCAGTGCGCGCTGCTGGGCTGTCAGGTCGACGCCTATGAGCCGTCCGAGATGTTCCACGCCCGGACCCAGCTGTTCGCGGCATACCATGGCGTCGCCGACCGGGTCACCGCCTTGAACTCCACCTTTGCTCCGCACACCTGGCGCCGGGAGCGTTACGATCTGATCCTGGCGCTCGGGGTCATCTATCATTTCAACAGTTTGACCCGGGGCCTACGCGACCTGACCCGGGCCAGCAACCGGCTGATTATCGAGACCACCGGCGGCGACGTGCCCGGGTTCAACGACCACGCGGCCACAAAATTTCGCGACCACCAGCAGCTTTCACTGACCTGGTTGATATCGTTCTTGGAGCGGCAGGGATTCGACGTCCACTACGTCGACGAATGGCGCGACTACATCCGCGAGACAAAGGTAACTCCGGAGCGTCACATGCTGGTCTGCCAACGGCGACCGCCAGCAGCTTAGAGACGGCTACGCCTTCGCGGCGGCGGCCACGCTGAAGCTTTCGCCGCAACCACAGCGCCCAGTCTCGTTCGGGTTGTTGAAGACGAAGCCGGAGAACAACTTGTCCTCCTTGTAGTCCATCTCCGAGCCGAGGATGAACATCACGGCCGTCGGGTCGATCAGGATGCTGACACCCTTGTCCTCGACCAGATCCTCAAACTTCTTCCGATCCTTGGCGTACTCGATCACATAGCTGAGGCCGGAGCAGCCGGTGTTCTTCACGCCGACGCGCAATCCGATCACGCCATCCTCCGGCGACTTCGCCATCAGGTCCCGCACGCGCGCGGCAGCGGCGTCGGTCAGGGTGATCGGTGCTTTCATCGGCTGAAACATACAGGCCATCCGTCGGTGATCGCTCCCACACAGGTGGGGAGCATTCTAGAACATGTCCAGGGCTAGTCGAGCGTCTTCACTCATCCGCTCCACCGTCCATTGCGGCTCCCAGACCAATTGGACCTCGACCTCGCCGACACCGGGGACGCCCGCAACCGCTTCCGCGACCATCATCGGCATCTCACCGGCGACCGGGCAGGCCGGCGCCGTCAGGGTCATCTCGATCTTCACGCTGCCGTCGTCGAACCGCTCGACATCGTAGATCAGACCCAGATCGTAGATGTTCACCGGGATCTCGGGATCGTGGACCGTCCGCAGCGCCTCGATAACCTCGGCCTCACCGGCGACCGCCGCACCTTCCGGCAACCGCTCTCCGGCACGGGCGAGGCCATCGGAATCGGCATTGCCGCCGACCGGCATGAAATCGCGAAGACCAGGATTCTGGTTCATGCCGCCCTGCTCATCCAAAAATTGCCCGGACCTTGTCCAGGCTGTCGGCCAAAGCGTCAATCTCGGCGCGGGTGTTGTACAATCCGACGCTGGCTCTCGCGGTCGACGACAGGTCCAGATGGTCCATCAACGGCTGGGCGCAGTGGTGTCCGGCGCGCACCGCCACGCCTTGGCGATCGACGATGGTGGCGATGTCGTGCGGATGCGCGCAGTCCATGACGAACGAGACCACCGACACCTTGCCCGCAGCCGTTCCGACCAGTCGCAGCCCATCGACCGCCGATAGGCGCTGGGTGGCGTAGGTGATCAGATCGCGCTCATGGGCGCCGATCCGCTCGACCCCGATCGCCTTGACGTAATCGATCGCAGCACCAAGACCGATCGCCTGGGCGATTGCCGGCGTTCCAGCCTCGAACTTGTGCGGCAGGTCGGCCCACTCGCTCTTCTCCAAGGTGACCGAACTGATCATCTCGCCACCGCCCTGGTAGGGCGGCATCTTCTCCAACAGGGCTTCCTTGCCGTACAGCGCGCCGATCCCGGACGGTCCGTACAGCTTGTGGCCTGAGAATACGTAGAAATCGCAGTCCAGATCCTGGACATCGACGGTCATGTGCTGGACTGCCTGGCAACCGTCGATCAGCGCCACCGCGCCGGCCTCGTGTGCCAGACGGATGACTTCCTTCACCGGCACCACTGTGCCCAGCACGTTGGACACATGGGTTATGGCCACCAGCCGGGTGCGGTCGGTCAGCAGCGCCTTGAACGCGGCCAGTTCGAAGGTACCGTCCGGCCCGATCGGCACGCCCTTCAGCACCAGCCCCTTCTCGTCACGCAGCAACTGCCAGGGGACGATGTTGGAGTGGTGCTCCATGTAGGTGACGATGATCTCGTCGCCTTCACGCAGGTTCTGCCGACCCCAGGTCGCCGCCACCAGGTTGATCGCCTCGCTGGCGCCCCGGGTGTAGATGACTTCGGCGGTCGAGCGGGCGTTGATGTAGGACCGGATGGTCTCACGCGCCGCCTCGTAGTCGGCGGTCGCCTTCTCGCTCAGGTAATGCAGGCCGCGGTGCACGTTAGCATAACCGGTCTCGTAGACCTCGCTGACTCGATCGATCACCTGCCGCGGCTTCTGGGCCGACGCGGCGTTGTCGAGATAGACCAGCGGATGGCCGTGCACCTGGGTCGACAGGATCGGAAAGTCGGCGCGGTAGCTTTCGACGTCGTAGGCTCCGTTGGCGCCCATGCTCATTCCTCCGCCCCGGCCACGTGCCGGCTCAACCAGTCCGCCGCAACCACCGTGAACGCTTCACGGACCGGTATGCGGGCAATCAGCGCGATCGCCTCCAGCACATAGGCCTCGACCAGCAGCGCTCGGGCACGCGCCTTCGGGATGCCGCGCGCCATCAGGTAGAACAACTGATCGTCGTCCAACTCGCCGACTGTCGCACCGTGGCTGCATTTCACGTCGTCGGCGTAGATCTCCAGCTCCGGCTTGCTGTCGACCTCGGCATCGCGCGACAGCAGCAGCGCCCGGTTCATCTGGAAGCCGTCGGTCTTCTGGGCGTTCGGCCGGACCAGGATCTTGCCCTGGAACACGCCGCGCGACCGTCCAGTCAGCACACCCTTCACCATCTCATGGCTGGCACCATGCGGTTGGGCGTGGTCGATGAAGGTCGTCAGGTCGTGATGCTGATCGCCGGCGCCGAGATAGACGCCGTTGATCCGGTAGTCGATGTGCCGGCCAGCCAGCTCGGCACGGACTTCATGGCGGGCGAGCCGCGCCCCGGTCGCCAGCACGAAGCCGTCATAGGTCGCCTTGTCGGCCAAACGGACCGACGTCATCGCGACGTGGAACGCCTCTGCCGCTTCGGCCTGCAACACACTGTGGCTCAACCGTGCACCGGCGCCGACGATGATCTCGGTCACCGGGTTCGCCATGTAGGCACCGGTTCCCTGATGCACCGTCACCAGATCAGCCGACGCACCCTCTTCGACCACTACCAGCACTCGTGGATGGGCAATCGCGGTCGCACCGTCACCACCACTGGTCGCCATCGACAGCAGGATCGGTGCTTCCGGCATGACGCCGCGGGCGATCCGGATCGCCACACCACCGGTGAACTGGGCAGCGTTCAGCGCGGCGAACGGATGGGAGTCGATCGACGAGACCGAGCCGAGACTCTCGCGAACCCAACCCGGAACCGTCGCCGGGTCGTCCAACGACACGATCTCGACACCGCCCGGCAGGCTTGAGGGCAAGGACTCAGCCCGGCCATTGGCAACGCGGATCTCGGTGCGATCCAGTTCGGCAAGCGCCGCCGGCAACACCGTGGGTGCCGGGCCTTCGGCCGCCACCGGCTGCAGCGCCTTCAGCGCGTTCAGGCCGGTGAACTTCCACGCCTCGGTGCGCGCACCCGGCAAGCCAATCTGGCGGTAGCGCGCAATAGCCGACCGGCGCTGGGCGACCAGCCAATCCGGCCCTCCGTCGTCCAGTGGATCGGTGACCAGCGGCAGGGTTGTGACGTCGGTGCTCATCGTATCCTCACGCCGCCTCGACGAAGTCGGCATAGCCCTTCTGCTCCAGCTCAAGCGCCAGTTCCTTGCCGCCGGTGCGGCGGATCCTGCCGTGGGCGAGAACATGGACCTTGTCGGGAACAATGTGGTTCAGCAGGCGCTGGTAGTGAGTGATCACCAGCATCGACCGTCCGGCGGCCCGCAAGGCGTTCACACCGTCGGAGACGATCTTCAACGCGTCGATGTCGAGACCACTGTCGGTCTCGTCCAGCACACACAGCATCGGCTCCAGCACGGCCATCTGCAGGATCTCGTTGCGCTTCTTCTCGCCGCCGGAGAACCCGACGTTGACGGCGCGCTTCAACATCTCGTCGGTGATCTCCAAGGTCTTCGCCTTGGCGCGCACCAGTTTCAGAAACGCCATGGCGTCGATCTCGTCCTCGCCGGCGGCCTTGCGGCGGGCGTTGAGCGCCTCCTTCAGGAAGGTCATGCCGCCGACGCCGGGCAGTTCCACCGGGTACTGGAAGGCCAGGAAGATGCCGGCGACCGCCCGCTCGTCCGCTTCCATCTCCAGCAGATCCTTGCCGTCAAACGTGACGCTGCCGCCAGTCACCTCGTAGCCCCCGCGGCCGGCCAGCACATAACTCAGCGTGCTCTTGCCGGACCCGTTCGGACCCATGATTGCGTGCACCTCGCCCGGCTCGATCACCAGGTCGATCCCCTTGAGGATCGGCTTGCCATCGACGTCGGCGTGCAGGTCTTTGATCTCCAGAAGCGCCATCGCTCCAAAATCCCTTATCGAATGTATCCGGTTGGCCCGTCGCGTCAGCCGACGCTGCCCTCAAGGCTGATACCGATGAGCTTCTGCGCCTCGACGGCGAACTCCATCGGCAACTCCTTCATGACTTCCTTGCAGAAGCCATTGACGATCAACGACACCGCCTGCTCCGCGGACAGCCCGCGCGACAGGCAATAGAACAGCTGATCCTCGCTGATCTTCGACGTAGTGGCCTCATGCTCGACCCGCGCCGTGGGGTTCTTGCTCTCGATGTACGGCACGGTGTGGGCGCCGCATTTGTCGCCGATCAGCAGGCTGTCGCACTGGGTGTAGTTGCGGGCGCCTTCGGCCTTCTTCGAGATCCGCACCAGGCCGCGATAGGTGTTGTCGGCGCGTCCGGCGCTGATGCCCTTGGAGATGATCGTCGATCGGGTGTTCTTGCCCAGGTGGATCATCTTGGTGCCGGTGTCGGCCTGCTGGGCGTTGTTGGTGATCGCGACCGAGTAGAACTCGCCGACCGAATCGTCGCCCTGCAGGATGCAGCTCGGGTACTTCCAGGTGACCGCCGAGCCGGTCTCGACCTGGGTCCACGAGATCTTCGAACGCTTGCCGCGGCAGGCACCACGCTTGGTCACGAAGTTGTAGATGCCGCCCTTGCCGTTCTCGTCGCCCGGGTACCAGTTCTGCACGGTCGAGTACTTGATCTGGGCGTCGTCCAGAGTCACCAGTTCGACGACGGCGGCGTGCAGCTGGTTCTCGTCGCGCTGGGGTGCCGTGCAGCCCTCCAGGTAGCTGACGTAGCTGCCCTCGTCGGCGATGATCAGCGTCCGCTCGAACTGCCCGGTGTTCTGCGCGTTGATCCGGAAATACGTCGACAGCTCCATCGGGCAGCGCACACCCTTGGGGATGTACACGAAGCTGCCGTCGGTGAAGACCGCGCTGTTCAGGCAGGCGAAATAGTTGTCGGCGACCGGCACGACCGAGCCGAGATAGCGCTTCACCAGTTCCGGCCGCTCACGCACCGCTTCGGAGATCGAGCAGAACACGATGCCCTTTTTCTCAAGTTCCTTCTTGTAGGTCGTGGCGACCGACACGCTGTCGAACACCGCGTCGACGGCGACCACGCCGGCCAACAACTCCTGCTCCTTCAGAGGGATGCCGAGCTTGGCGTAGGTTGCCAGCAACTCCGGATCGACCTCATCGAGGCTCTTCGGGCCGTCCTTCTGCTTCGGAGCGGAGTAGTAGTGGATGTCCTGGTAGTCGATACGCTGGTAGTCGACCTTGGCCCACTCCGGCTCGACCATGCGCTTCCACTGCTCGAACGCCTTCAGGCGCCACTCCAGCAGCCACTCCGGCTCCTCCTTCTTGGCGGAGATGAACCGGATGGTGCTCTCGTCGAGCCCCTTCGGCGCAACATCGGACTCGATATCGGTCACGAAGCCGTACTTGTACGCGCCTCCGGTAACGTCCTCGACCTGTCGCACGGTGTCCGCGGTGGCGGCCATCGGTTTTCTCTCCCGTATCCGTCGTTCGTCTACTCGGCGGCCCCGACAGTCGTCGGGTGCAGCGTGGGCGCCGGGGTTCGTACCGGAAACATGCCTTCCGGGTCGACCATGTCGGCAAGTGTCACACCATCCAAGGCCGCCCGGATCGCCCGGTTGACCCGGTTCCAGTTGCCGCGCATCGGGCACGAATGCTCGACTTCGCAACACTCCTCGGCACCGTCGACGCAGGCTGTCAGGGCAATCGGCCCCTCCAACGCCTGAATGATTTCGGTGACGGTCACTGCCGCAGCCGGCCGATCCAGCGCGTAGCCGCCCTTGGCACCGCGATGGGCGCTGATCAGCGACACCGCCGCCATCTGCTTCAAAAGCTTCGACACCGTCGGAACCGGCACGCCGGTCGCATCCGCCAAGGCCGCCGCCGTCCGCACCCGTCCGGCTTCATGAGCCATCTGCCCAAGAACCACGATGGCGTAGTCGGTCATGCGGTTGAGACGAAGCATCAGCACCCTAATCTGTACCAGTTCGGTACGCATTAGGTAGTCCCGGCTCCGGGGGCGGTCAAGGTGAAAGTGGACCGTATTGGTCGTGTTTGTCCAGGCACCGCGAATTGCCACTTCCGGAATTGTACCGGGCGACCCGCCTCCCTATCCTCACCCTCCCTCCAACCAAACCATCTCGCTGCGGTGAACCAAAGCCGACCCCTGCTCTCCGCCGCCTGGATGATGGGCGCGCTCGCATCCTTCACGACCATGGCGCTCGCTGGCCGCGAGTTGACGGCCGAGATGTCGGTGTTCCAGGCGATGGCGCTCAGAAGCATCATTTGCGTGACGGTGCTGACAGCAATCGCTTGGCGTGTCGGCTTCGCCTCCGTGGCTACTGGGCGTCTTCGCCTGCACCTGGCGCGCAGCGCGGTGCACTACACCGGCACCTACGCCTGGATCTACGGCATCAGCGTGCTGCCGCTGGCGGCGGTGTTCTCCATCGAGTTCACGACACCGATCTGGACCGCCATCTTTGCCGCGCTGTTCCTGCGCGAGCCGTTCACACGCTGGCGGGCGATCGGCATTGCGCTCGGCTTCGCCGGCATCCTGGTAATCCTGCGTCCCGGCTCGGCCATGATCGACCTCGCCGCTTTCGTCGTGCTGGGCGCGGCTTGGTGCTATGCCGCGACCTACGCGTTCACCCGCGCCATGGCGCCGACCGAGAGCCCGCTCACCATCATCTTCTGGATGAACCTCATCCAGTTGCCGCTCGGCCTCGGTCCGGCACTGACCGTCTGGGTCACGCCCTCGCCCGAGGCGTGGCCCTGGATTGCCGCGATCGGGGTTTCCGGTCTGACCTCGCACTGGTGCGTGTCGCACGCGATGCGGCACGCCGACGCCGCCGTGGTGGCGCCGATGGATTTCGTGCGGCTGCCACTGATCGCCGTGGTCGGCTGGCTGCTCTACGCCGAACCCTTCAACCCCTATGTGCTGGCCGGCGGCGGGCTGATCTTCGCCGGCAACATGATCAGCATCTGGGGCGAGCGCCGCCGAAGGCGACGGGTCAACCCGTCCGCATCGGGTAGCTGAGAAAGCCGCGGAACCGAACGCGGCCTCCCCGAACGGGATCACCGGCCCGCTCCAGCCACGAGAACCGCCGGGTCGCGGTTGGCAGCACCAATGCCGATGTGCACGTAGGTGCCGGCCTCAAGGGTGTGGCCGGCAAGCACCAGACGCTCTCCCACCCGGCGGTTGCCCAACTGGTTTGAGCTTTCGTAGCGCAGAAACTCCTCAACGGCGCCGTTGATCAAGTCTGGATCGGCTCTGAGACGGACCAGTTCGGCAGGATGATCATGGAGAGCGGCGACACCGTTGCCGATCAGATTGGTCGTTGTCTCGTGCCCTGCGTTGAGCAGGAAGACGCAATTCTGGGCCAGTTCCTCGGGAGTCAGCAACTCTCCAGTCGCGGCATCCCCGGCGATCAGCGTGGACAGCACATCGCTGCCGTCGAGCACCGGGTCCCGCCGCCGGTCCGCGATCAGTTGGTCGAGATAGGCGGTGAACTCGCTCACCGCACGGTGGCCGCGGGCTATCTGTTCGTCGCTCAGGCGCCGCTCAAGCGCACCGAGAATGGCCAGCGACCACTCGCGCAGCGGACCGCGCTCGTCCATCGGGATCGCCAGCAGGTCACCGATCACCTGTACCGGTACCGCGGCCGCGAGGTCGGCGATCAGGTCGAACTGCCGCATCTCGGCGATCCGATCCAGCAACCGGTCGACCAGAGCTTCCAGCTTCGGCTGCAGCGCGCCCAGAGCCCGCAGCGTGAAGGCCGGCATCAGCAGGCGACGGACACGCGTGTGCAGCGGCGGATCGTTGAACACCAGGCTGGTGGTGTGGTGCCGGTACAGTAGGGTATCGACGCCGTACTTCGGACCGAACTCGCGGGTCTTGTCGGACAGGAATCGCCGGTCGCGATAGACCTCCAGGCAATCGGCGTAGCGCGACAGGAAAACCGAACCGTCGGCCATCCGGTGTACCGGTGCGTGCTCGCGCAAGGCACGATAGGTCGGGTACGGATCGTCAAGAAAGCCGGGGTCGAGGTTGGTCAGGTCAAAGGCGGAGGCCACCGATCGAGGGTCCGTCGGACGGCCTGCCGCCACAGTCATGCCGTCGCGGCCTCGTCCTTGCGGTAGGTGAAGGTCGCGTCAAACCGCGACTGCAGATACGGCCCGGCCAGGACAGGCGCGAACTTCGGGACATCCCCAGGGACCACGGTGCCCGGCAGCGCCTCGATCAGGGCGTCCCAGTTCGGGTCGAAGAAGAACGGCATCGAGTACCGCTCCCGCCCAGAGGTGTTGATCACCCGGTGCGGCGTCGCCTGGAAGCGGCCGTTGGTCCAGCGCGCCATCTGGTCGCCGAGATTGATGACGAATGTATCGGGCACCGGTGGTGCCGCGATCCACTCACCGGCCGAATTGCGGACCTGCAGGCCGCCATTGGCATCCTGTGCCAGGATCGTCAGGCAACCGTAATCGGTGTGGGCGCCGCACCCCATGGTCTGGGCCTCGATCTGCCCTTCCTGCGGCGGATAATGCAGCAGGCGCAGCGACGCGCAGGGCTGGTCGATTTTGTCGGCGAAGAAATCGGGCGCCAGATCAAGCGCGAGCGCGAAGCCGCGCATCAACGTCTCGGCCAGCGACCGCATCGCGGCAAAGTACGCATCCGTGGTTCCCCGGAAGCCCAGCAAATCGGCCGGCCACTGGTTCGGGCCGTGCAGCGGCAAACTGCGGCGAACCTCCGGATCGTCCGGCCCGAGTTCCCGCCCGATGTCGAGGCCTTCCTTGAGATCGGCGGTCAGATCGGGATCGGTGTTTTCCTCGAACAGCGAAAAATAGCCTCGGTGGATCTTGGAGTTCCGGATGTGCAACGCGTTCTTGGTCTCAGGCGGCTGCGCGAAGAACCGCTCCGCCTCGGTCATCATCGCGGCGCGCAGGTCGGCCGGAACGCCGTGGTTGCGGACGTAGACGAAGCCGACGGTGGCCGCGGCATGGCCGAGAGCCTTGGCGACGCTTGCAGGATCACTCCCGTCAACCAGCGGGCCGACATCAACAATCGGGATTTCCTGGAAGGCAACCGCTCGTCCGACCAGACCATCGGCCAGAGTGGTGATCGCCATGTGACCCTCCCATCATTGGATCCGCCGATTGAGCGCGACACCGCTCCAGACGTCAAGGCGCAGACCCGTCCTTCACCCGCCCTGCACGACCCGGTGGGCCGCCCGGATCATGTCGACCACCTCGATCAGCCGGGCGGCGTAATGGTCCCGGGGCGCAAATGCAGCAGGTCCATGGCCGCGAAAGTTGGTCTCAATGGTCCGCAGCATACGGTCAAGGCGGCGGCGATGGATGCCCAGAGCCCGTTGGGCCGGATCGGCGACCAAACCGGCGAAGGCGGAGACCACCGCGCCCACGGCGGTCAGGCCGACTGTCGTCGATATCACGGCCCACGGCCCAACGACCGCGGGAAACAGGCCGTACCAAGCGCTGCCCAGGCTGGCGCCCAACGGAAATCCGGTGATCGCCGCCTTCTGTGCGATGGCGGCAGCCAGGACCGGACCGAGCGTCCACACACTCGGCGTGAACTGCTGGGCCGCCAGGTAGCCCGCGCCGGCGTTGATCAGCGCGCCGGTCACGTCGGCGGCGGCGGCACGGGCGCCGGTGTAGGCCGCCACCGTCTCCTCGATCCGCTTGCGGATCTCCGGATCGCCGGCATGCCGGGCGATCTCGGCCAACGGCTCGGCAAGAGCGACCGTCAGCGATGCGTCGCCAAGCATGCACTCTGCAAGCGAATCCCGGGTCGATACACGCCGGTTATCGGAATACGGCAACTCGAGGAACTCGCTCCACAGCAGCCATTCGATCTCGGTGTCGACGTCGGTGCGCAGGAGCAACCGGCGCGAGGCGAGCCAGTGGCCCAGCCGCCGTGCGCCCAGCCGGGTAGCGACCACACCGCCGGCGTGCAGCCCGAGTTGCGGCGGCACCAGCGCGATGTTCGCTGGGGCACGCAGAACGTCCCAGCCGAACGCGTGGCGGTGCAGGCGCGCCGTGCCGCGGAAGCTGAAGTGACGATCGATGAACGGCCCAGCGGCCTCCCGGCGTCCGGCAACCCACCGGTCAATCGAGGCGTCGACCACCCTCCTCGCCATCGCGAGATCCATCGGCAGAGCAGGCGGGGGCGCAAGATCCGGGAGCGAATGCATTGGTGTCAGATAGCGACGCAACCCTCTGAAGAAAACCCCCAACACCCTGGGTTGCTTTGCCCGTCGGCCAAAAATGGAATAAAGTTTGCTTCGGAGATCCGCACTGACGTGCGGAGGGGACTGAATGTTCGGCAAGCAGGAAAACTTCGAGGTCCACGCCTGTCGCGAGGACCGCTGGCAGATCGAGACAACGGCGTCGACTCAAGCCGACGCGGAATCGTCTGCGCGCAAGGTGCTCAACAAGCCCGGCGTTACCGGCGTGCGGGTGATCCGTGAGATCTCGCAAGGCAGCACGACGCGCGAAAATGTCCTGCTTGAGCTGACCCGCCAGGCGGGCGGCAGCGGCAAGATCTTCGTCAACGATATCGATGAAGCCCCGTACTGCGAACACGTCGACGAGTTGTACGCCGGCCACGGACGCCAAACCATCAATCGGCTGTTTCGCGCCTACCTCGACAAGAACGGCGTGACCGCCAGCGAAGTCATGCACGACTTTCGCGAACTGCGCCGCCTGATCGACGCCGACACGCTGATGTCCTCCGGCGTGGCCAAGGTCGCCACCCTTCAAGCCAAGGGTCGCGACGATGTCGACATGCCAGCCCGGCGTGACGCGTTGGACGGCTTCCTGAACGAGATCACCGCCCGGGCGCGCGCTGCATCGGAACGGAAACTGCCGACCATCCGGGCCGATGGCTTCGAAGGAGCGGTCGCAAAAGTGGTGGCGTCGGTTGATCCGGCGCAGTGCGATTTCCTGCTTCGGGTGGTCGCCGCACGCGAACTGGTTCAGCAGCGATCCTTCTTCGGCAAGCTCGCCATGACCATGGACTGGGCCGAACCCGCCGAGGACGATCGGACCCGCGCGCTGGTCGACACCTACATCTCCGACGTCATGGCCAATGCGGAGACCCTGCAGGACCTGCTGGGAGCGCAGCCGAGCCTGGGAGCAGCCCTCGGCTCACTGATCGACCTAGCGCAGGGCCGGCTGGAAACCGAGAGCGAAGGACGCCCCGAGGACTCACCCGAAGCCTTGGCCGGACGTCTGAATGCCATGCTCGGGCTCGACGCGCTGCCGGACAGCAAGGCCATGCTGGTCGACCGGGTCCGCCGCCAACTGGAGGCGAAGAGTCCGCTGGCCAAAGGCGAACCGGCACAAGAGGCCGAGGCCTTCAGCCAGTTGATTGAAAAACTCATGCCGAGCGACGTGCTGTTCGGCGGTGGGTCGATCGCTGAGGCGCTGACCCATCGCCAGTCGCGCATCCTCAACAAGGGCGGTCTGGCCGGACTCAAGGAAGCGACCGGCTCAATGCTGCCGGCGCTCGCCGACCCCGTCCGCAAGGTGGCGTATCTGCTGGCACTGGCGGAAAGCAAGTTGGCCGGCTCCATCGGAGACGAGATCAGCCAGCACCTTGAGGGACTCTTCATCCGACCGGCGTCGGTCAAACAGATCGTCAAAGACAACCGCCCGCCGAACAAGAAGATGGAGACCATCACCACCGTCTACTACAAGGTCCAGCAATCCGGCCTGGAGGATGGGTTCAAGGCGCGGATCGGCAATCGGCTGGACGAGTTGCTGGCCCACTATATCGTCGACGACCACATCTTGGAAAAGATCGACGACCCGAGCCGCCCGCTGCACGTCCGGGCGTTCATGCTGCTGTCGATGTGCACGCCGGAAATGCTGCCGGAGGGCAAGGCCTCGCAACTCGCCCGGAAGATCATCGTCAAACACCTGCGCAGGCCGAGCTTCGAGACCGAATTGGTGGCCGATGTTCCGGCCGCCGAGAAAGAGCGCGTCCTACGCGATTTCCACGTCCAGTTGTTCCGCTGCGGGTTCATGCAGTAGCGGACAACGACCCGCGCCGCCTCAGGGCGACGACGGGTACCTCGTCAACCAGTCGCGAAGCTGCCGTTCCCCGATCAGGCAATCGTACCCAGTGGCTCGCCGCATTGGAGACCGCGACGGCGTAAGGTCGGCGATCTCCAGCACAAGTTTGCGCCGGATCGCCGCCCCGAAATCCTCGAACCCTTGGGCGGCCAGAACGAAGGCTCCCGGTCCGGTGACGACGCACTCCTCGTAGTACACATCCAGACCCCGAAGCACCGGAAAGCCCAGCGGGCCCGGCCGGTCGTTCAGAATGGCCAATCCGTTCAACGTTACCCCGGCGACATTCGCCGCATCCCGGCCGGCCAGCACCGGAAGCCCGTTGTTGTTCGGCCCGTCGCCGGAAATGTCGATGACCCGGCGGGTACTGGCGAATCCATTGTCGCGGAACAGAGGCAGAGCGAACATCACCGCTCCGCTGATCGACGTGCGTTGCCCCGAGACGATGTCCACCGAGGCAAGCCGGGCGGCCATCGTCCGCGCGGCCGGCAACCCATCGATCAGATGCCAGCCCGCCACCAGCCGGACATGGCCGGTGCCAGCCCACTCCATGTAGCTCACGGCGATCTTGCCGATCGGGCCGCTTGTCGCCGCCCGAATCACCTCGGGACTGGTAAGCGCCTGGATATAGCCCTGGCGCTGCAACAGCGCCTCCGCCGGATCAATCGACCCGGAGACGTCGACCGCCAGAACCAGTTCAAGGTCGACCGCAAGATCCGCTTCGGCAACCGCCCCGCGCGCGGTCGCCAAGCCGATCAGCAACACCAACGTGCCGAGGATCCAGCGCATGATCAGAGCATTGCACGCCTCAACCCGCGCACTGTCCAGGGGGATCGCCCCAGGGGGGATCGCCTCAGGGGGATCGTCAGTCAACCGACCGCCGCGAGCCACACAATCGAGACCGCCACGGAAAGCAGCGTCATCGGTACGCCGCACCGCGCGTGCTCCATGAACCCCAGTCGCACACCCACCGACGCGGCGCGCTCGACCACGATCAGGTTGGCAAGGCTGCCGACCAGCAGCAGGTTGCCGGCCAGGGTCGAGAGCAACGCCAGGGCCTGCAGCGTCGCCCGCGGCAGGTCCGGCAGCAGCGCCAGCACCAGCACCACCGCCGGTACGTTTCCGATGGTGTTGCTCGCCGCCAGCGTCAGCGGGGCCAGCACCGACAGGCGGGTCGGATCGCCGCCAGCGGCCTGCAGTTCCGCGATCCCCTGGCCCACAATCGGCAAGGCTGCGACCGCATCGGTGATCACGAACAGGCCGACGAACAGCAGCAACAACGGCCAGTCGACATGCGCCAGCATCTCCCGCGTGGTGCGTCGCCGGGTGACCAGCAACGCACCGGCCACGACCAGCACCCCGGTCGCCTGCGGGACCGGCAGCGCGAAGCAAGCCAGCAGCGCCACCGTCGCGATCACCCCCTTGGCAATGCCAACGCGATCGACTGCCGGAGGCGCTCGATCCGGGGTCTGACCAGGGTCGGACAGCGCCCGGCGCCAGATTAACGCCACGGTGGCGTAGACGATTACCAGCGCCGCGACGGCCGGCGGCCCACAGACCGCCAGGAACGACCAGAACTCGATCCCGCCGGTCTGTCCGATCAGGATGTTCTGCGGGTTGCCGATGATCGTCGCCGCCGATCCGGCATTGGCCGCCCCGGCAAGCGCGATCAGATACGGCCGCGGATCGAGACCGCGAGCCGCGATGCCGGCACACAGCAGCGGCGTCATCGCGAACACCACCACATCGTTCGCCAGCACCGACGAAAGCCCGCCGGCGATGATCACCGTCAACGCCAGCAACCGATGCGGCGACGCATTTCCGTGGGCGATGGCGTGGGCGCACAAATCGTAGAAGCCGCTGACATAGAACTGCGCCGACAGCACCATCAGGCCGAACAGCACCACCAGTGTCGGCACGTTGACGGCGGACGCGACCCCAGCCTCGTCGACGGCACCGGCCGCGAACAGCACCAGCGCGCCCAGCAACGCGAAACCGGTGCGGTCGATCCCCAGGCCCGGCACCCGGCCAAGCGCCAGACCGGCGTAGACGACGACGAAAACGGCCAGGACCAACGCGGTCATGGCCGGCTCCGAGAGTTCACGCCGCGGTCTCTTCGCTCAAGGAAGCCAATTCATCCACCGTAACCGGCTTGATCGGCGCCCGGATACGGTAGTAGCCGGTCTGCGCTGGCGTCTTGCCTTGGACGCGGGCGATCATCTCGGTCACAGTCAACCCGCACAGCCGGCCCTGGCAGGGCCCCATGCCGCAGCGCAGATAAGCCTTGGCCTGATTCGGGCCAGCGGCATGACCGGCGACCGAACGAAGTTGCGCGGCGGTGACCTCCTCGCAGCGGCAGACGATGGCATCGTCGTCCGGTGCCGCAATCCAGTCCGGTGCCGGGTACAGCGCATCGAGCAGCCGCCGCAACGCCCGCTCGCCGAGCCGCCGCATCTGCCATCGGGTCGCCCAGAACTCCAGGGCACTCTCATTCAGCCGTTCCAGCCGGTGGGCCACCGCCAGCGCCGCCAACCGTCCCGACCCTTCGGCCGCCCGTGCACCGAGGATTCCACCGCCATCGCCGGCGACGAACACACCTGCCGCCGTGGTCTCGCCCCAGGGATCGGTCACCGGGTGGAAGCAGCGCTGTGCCTCGTGCCAACGGTGCTCCGCACCGACGAGCCGGGTCAGTTGCGGGTTCGGAACCACGCCTTCGTGCAGGGCCAGTACGTCGCATTCAACCCGCTCGTCGGCACCCGACGACGTGCGAAACCGTACCGCCGTCACCGATCCGTCGGGTCCCGCTTCCGCCCGCAACCCGCTGACGTTCTGCCATACCGGTATGCCCGAGCGGTCGCGCGCGCGCAGCAGCGTCAGGCCTTTGCGCAGCGTATCCGGAGCTCCGACCGCAGCGAGCGGCAGGTGGGCCATCGCGGCCGTCAGCCGGCCCGGCGGCGTGGTGTCGAGGATCGCCGCCACCGGGATGCGCGCCGCGCGCAGCTGCTCGGCCAGCAGCAATGGCAACGGGCCGGAACCGGCGATCACCAACCGTCCCGTCGGATAGATCGCCGCCTGCTTGAGCGACACCTGGATGGCGCCGACGGTGGTCACGCCGGGCAGGGTCCAGCCGGGTATCGGAACCGGCCTCTCCATCGCGCCGGTCGCGATCAGCACGGCATGGGCTGACACTCGCTGCGCGCGTCCGTCCTGCGACCAGATCACTTCGCGCGTCCCGTCCTTCGCCGCCGGGCCGATCTGCCAGACCGTAGCACCCTGCCGACGGTCGATCCCGCTGGCTGCATCCACCAGCGTGGCGCCGTGGGCGTAGTCGGCGCCCAGGAAACTAACGTCGGCCGGCCGCCGCTCCGCCACCCGGGCGACCGAGCGGTAGATCTGGCCCCCGGGCTCCGGCTGTTCGTCCAGCATCAGGACATCGAGTTCATGGTCATGCGCCTCGGCGGCTGCGGCCAGTCCGGCCGGTCCTGCGCCGACGATCACCAAATCGCGGACCGCGCTCATGGCGCATCCTCCAAGACTACCGCCGGTCCCGCTTGACGGCGCACCGACATGCCTTCGGTCACGGCGACCAGGCAGCCTTGACGGTTGGGAATGCCGTCGACCTCCACCAGGCATTCAAAGCACACGCCCATCATGCAATAGGCGCCGCGGGCCGACCCGCTGACCGCGGTGGTGCGGGTGGCTCCGGCGCTCGCCGCCAGCAGGGCAGTGGCGACGGTGTCGCCCTCCTGGGCCTCGATCGGCTCCCCTTCGAACTGGAACACGATCCGGCGCGATCGGCCGGGGTTGGGCAGGCGGGCGAAGCGCATCATGCGGGGGTCCAGGTGGCGGGTGGTTCGTGAACGGCCATGGTGAAGCGGACAAGGTCGGAAACCGCAAGGTAGGCGTGTCGACGGTCTCCGGCAAAGGTCATTCCGTCGCCGGCGGCAAGGTCGATCCGCTGGCCGTCGACCTCGATCGCCAACACGCCTTCGACCACATGCACGATCTCCCGCGTGCCCGCCGCGTGGGCCGCGCCATCGTAGCGCTCCCCGGCGTGCAGCACCCATTCCCACAGTTCCAGCATGTCGGGCCCACGGGTTCCGGCAAGCAGCCGCGCCGTGCCACCGTTGGGGCCGCTCCACAGAACAGGCACCTCGTCGGCGCGCACCACCCGCACGCCGGCACCGGAGTCCTCGGCCAGCAGATCGACCACCGCGACGCCAAGGGCCGAGGCCAGCCGACACAAAGTCGCGATGTTCGGGTTGGAGCGCGCCTGCTCGATCTGCACGACCACGCCTTTGCTGACCCCGGCGCGACGGGCCAACTGCTCGTAGGACAGCCGCTGCCCGTGCCGCAACAGGGCGACGTTGCGGGCAATCACGGCGGTCGTCGCGTCGGGTTCAGTGATCGCCATCGGTCATTTCGTTGACACAGTCGGTGATTTTGATATGGATATTCCATCGGAACGATCGGTTAAAGAAGCATAATGATGCCCGAGTTCAATCCCTCCGTCTCCCCCGCCGTGCGCACAACTCGACCGGACTTCCGCGCGGTCAGCGTGCGGGTGTTCGACGCCGTGAATCGCGTCGAGGAGCCGGAGGCGACGGCGATGCTGCGCGACGCGATCGACCGCATCGGCGACGGTCCGGCATGGGCCGACGCGCATCTGGCGTCCTGGGCCGAGGCCTATCGGGCGTTCGGCGCCAAGCCGAACCGCACGCCCTGCTCGGCCGAGGCTCTGCGCAAGCGGGTTCTGAAGCAAGGCGCACTGCCCGCCATCAATGCGGTGGTCGACGTCTACAACGCCCTCAGCCTGCGCTACGCCATCCCGGTCGGCGGCGAGGACCTGCGGGCCTACGCCGGATCGCCACGGCTGATCGTGGCCGATGGAACCGAGCCGTTCGAAACCTCGGCCAACGGCGAAGCGCTCGTGGAGAACGCCGATGCGGGCGAGGTGGTGTGGCGCGACGACGCCGGTGTCACCTGCCGGCGCTGGAACTGGCGCCAGGGTCCGCGCACCCGCCTGTCCGAGAACAGCCGCGACATGTGGTTCGTGTTCGAACGCCTCGACCCGATGCCGATGGAGGCGGCGGAGGAAGCGGCCCAGACCCTGGTGGCCTATCTGCGCCGCTTGGCGCCGGACCTGCGCGCGGATGTGACCACGCTCGATTAGGCGTCGTTCATTACCCACTGCGTAATTTCGCGGAACATCCGCGGTCGGCATCTTCGGATCATCACCAACGAACCTCGAGCGATGATCCGATGACCGAACGTGCCTACACCGCCGACAACGTCACCTTCATCCTGACGCTGCACCTGAAACCCGGCTGCGAGGAGGAGTTCCTGGCCCTCCTTACCCCTGTGCTCGACGCCATGCGGGACGAACCGACCTTCATCAACGCCGCCCTGCACCGCGATCCCGAGGATCCGACGCGCTTCATGCTGTACGAGACTTGGGCCGACCTGGACGATGTGGCCCAGGTGCAGATGCAGCGCTCCTACCGCTCCGCCTACTGGGAGCGGTTGCCGGAACTGCTGGCCAAGGATCGGCAGATCCAGGTGTGGAAGCCGCTGCGCGGCGACTTCGCGTGAGCGGCAGTGGACTGCCTATGCCGCCGCGGTCGCCTTGAACCGCCCCGGCGAGAACGCCGCGAACGTCTCGTTGAACCCGTCACGCAGCAATGCCGGCGCCAGGTCCAGCGCATGGGCCGCCGCCAGGGTCACGCCGCTGTGGCACGTCACCACATAGGCACCCTGGCTGGTCTCAGACTCGGCGTAGATCGGGAAGCCGTCCGGCGACATGATGCGCAGGGCCGACCAACTGCGCACGATGCGCGCCCGGCCGATTGCCGGCAGAACCCGGCGCGCGCGTGCCGCCAGCCGGGCGACCGTCGCGAAATCCAGCGAGGTGTCATAGCCGACGTGGTCGGAACTGGCGCCGATCATGACGGTGCCTTCCTCGGTCTGGCGCAGCCGGGTCAGCGGGTGCGACAGCAGCGGCCCCAGCCGCTCGGTGACCAGGATGTGCCCGCGGTCTGGCGCCGTCGGCACGTCGAGCCCCACCATCGGGCCAAGCCGGCCGTTGCCGAGCCCAGCGGCCAGCACGACCTTGCCGCCGTAAACCGTCCCGCGTTCTGTCACCACGTTGTAGCCGCTACCCGCCCGCTCGATCCGCTCGACCCGGTGGTTCAACCGGTAGTCGACCCGGTGGTGGGCCAGCCCGGCATGCAGGCCGCGCAACAGGTACAGCGGGTTCACATGGCCGTCGTGCGGGCAGTACGTCGCGCCAACCACCTCCGGTCCAAGCAGCGGTTCCAGCACGCGGGCCTCGCCGGCGTCGATGATCCGGGCGTCATTGGCGCCGACCCCCGGCTGGTTGTGCATCCGCCGGATCTCCAACTCCCCGGCGTCCATCTCTGTCTGGTCGAGGAACGGCTCCAGCCCGCCGGGCTGGCGCAGGCCGACGTCGACGCCCTCCTCCTCGGCGATGGCCGCGGCCAGTTCCGGCCATCGGGTGGCGCTGTTGCGGGTCCAGGCCGCGTATTCCGGCATGCCGTCGCCCTTGCCCTGGACCCAGACCAGTCCGAAGTTGCCGCGCGATGCCCGGATCGCGTCGTCGCCTTCGTCCAGCACCACGACCTTAGCCCCGGCACGACCCAGCCCCCAGGCGACAGCGGCGCCGACCAGCCCGCCGCCGATCACCACGACATCGGCGGGACCGGTCACGTGAGCCCCTCCACCTTGGCCTGCTCGGCCTTGCCGAAGCCGACCACCGTGGTGCCGTCGGGCGCCACGAACACCGGCCGCTTGATCAGCGCCGGGTTGGCGGCAAGCAACTCGACCACGGTCTTCGAGTCTTCGGCCCTAGCCTTGGCGGCGTCGTCCAGCCCGCGCCAGGTGGTGCCGCGCCGGTTGATCAGCACGTCGGCGCCGACCGCGTCGAGCCAGGCCTGGATATCGCCGGGCGACAGACTGTCGGCGCGGACATCCTTGAAGCTGTGCAGGACGGACCGGTCGTCCAGCCAGGTTCGTGCCTTTTTGCAGGTGTCGCAGTTCTTCAAGCCCCAGACGGTAATCACAGCCCGGCCTCCCAATCGTCGATCATCACCAGCATCGCCTCCAGGCAGTGACCGGCCAGTTTTGCGCTGCGCTGCGGCGACCAGCCAACCTCCGGCATCGGGTTGTTGGCGGTGTCCTTGAACGGCATCTCCAGAGTCATCGCCGCGCACCGGAAGGTGTTGGCGATGTGACCGGTGGAGGTCGTCAGGTTGCCCTGCCCCGGCGCCGGCTTCGGATAGCCGTGCTCGACCTGGAAGTCCGGAGTCAACCGCGACAGCTCGGTCTTGTAGCGCGCCAGCGGCGCCAGATGCGCCTCGGTGACGTCCGGCACGCCCTCGTATCCGGCAATGAAGTTGTACGGCAGCGCCTCGTCGCCGTGAGCGTCCAGGCACATGGCAACACCGGTCGCCTGCATGCGCTGCACCACGTGGAAGACCTCGGGGCTGCGCTCAAGGCTCGGCTCGCGCCATTCGCGGTTCAGGTTGGCGCCGCCGGCGTTGGTGCGCAGATGGCCGCGGAACACGCCGTCGGGGTTCATGTTCGGAACCACGTGCAGTGTCGCCTGCGCCATTAGGGCGCGGGACACCGGGTCGTAGGGATCGAGTAGCCGGTCGACCAGCCCTTCCATGAACCAGCCGCACATCGACTCGCCCGGATGCTGGCGGGCAATCACCCACAACGGCTTCGGCCCGGATCCAAAGGTCAGGAGATCGAGGTCTCGGCCGTCGAGCGTCGCCCCCAACCGCTCCGCCCTTGCCACGCCGCGCGCCTGGGCGCGCGCCATCAGATCCTCGTGCCGCTCCAGGGAGTACGGTGCGAAGTAGGCGAACCAGACCACGTCGGCGCCGGGCGTGTGACGAATGGTCAGCGTGGTTCCGTCATACTCGGTCTCCACCCGGCCCCAGTGCTGGCGGTCGGTCGAGGCGACGGCGCGGTAATCCTCCCAGCCCTTCGGGTAGCTCGCGGCACCTGCGTTCTCGATCGCCAAGGTCAGCGGCACGCCCTTGGCACCGGACACCCGGAAATGGAACCACTGGAAGAAATCGGCGGCTCCGTCTTTGGCGATGCGCAGGCGGATGGCGTCGGCGCTGTCGGCGGCGACGATTTCGATGTTGCCGGAGTCAAACTGGCTGGAGATATGGATCACGACGGCTCCTCAGGCGACGGAGCGCAGACGGTAATCGCTCGGCACTCGGCTGAAAAGCCGGTGCGGCCATGCGACCGAACGCCTACCGGGTTGGCACGGGTCGATCGGAGTCTGATATACGGGGTGATCATCCGACGGAGAAGCCCGTGGCCGACGCTGAACGCTTTACCGGACATGAGCACGACCACGCCCATTGCGTGGCCGATGCGCTGTCGGCGGCCGACATCGTGTGCAGCCAACGCGGCACCCGGTTGACCGAGTTGCGCCGTCAGGTTCTGACCCTGATCTGGGAGAGCCATGCTCCGATCGGCGCCTACGAACTCATCGACAAGCTGTCCCGCGCCCGCGAAGCCGATGGTGAGGGTGGCCGGGTGGCGCCGCCGACCGTCTATCGCGCGCTCGACTTCCTGATCGAACAGGGGCTGGTCCATCGCATCGAGAGCCGCAACGCCTTTGTCGGCTGCGCCCAGCCGGAGCATCCGCATCGCGGCTATTTCCTGATCTGCGAGGGCTGCGGCACCGCCCACGAACTGGAGGGCGGCGCCCTCGACGCCAACCTGAAGGCTCGCGCCCGCGACCTCGACTTCGACATCCGCCGCATCACCATCGAGGTGGCCGGCCGCTGCCCCGGCTGCCGCAAACCGGGCGGACGCGCCGCCAGCACGACCCATTCCCACGCCGGAGACCACGCATGACCGACGCTGCCCCCTCGCCGCTCGACCGCCTGCCGGTATCGATCCTTACCGGGTTCCTCGGCAGCGGGAAGACCACTCTGCTGAAGGCCCTGCTGGCGCACCCCAGCATGGACCGGGTGGCGGTGATCGTGAACGAGTTCGGCGAGATCGGGTTGGATCACGCCCTGATCGAGAAGATCGACGAGGACACCGTGCTGCTGGCGTCCGGCTGCCTGTGCTGCACGGTGCGCGGCGACCTGCTGGACACCCTGAAGTCGCTGTACAAGCGCAAGTCGAAGGGCGAGATCGCGCCGTTCGACCGGATCGTGATCGAGACCACCGGTCTCGCCGATCCGGCGCCGATCCTGCACACCATGATGTCCGACGGCTTCCTGGTGACCCGCTTCACCCTCGACGGGGTGATCGCCGTGGTCGACGCGGTGAACGCGCCCTGGCAGCTCGACCAACAGTTCGAGAGCGTCAAGCAAGTAGCAGTCGCCGACCGGATCGTACTCAGCAAGACCGACCTCGTCGAACCCGCCGCGATCGCGGCGCTGGAAGCCCGCCTGCAGGCCATCAACCCGGCCGCCCCGGTGCTGCAGGCGATCAGCGGCGCGATCGAGCCGTCGGCGCTGTTCGATGCCGGTCTGTACAACCCGATGACCAAGTCGTCCGATGTGCAGCGCTGGCTGAAGGAAGAGGCCTACCGGGATACTGAGGGCCACGTCTACAACCGCCCCGGCGAACACGATCATGGTCACGATCATTCTCACGGGCACGATCACCGCCATGGTCATGACGAACATGGGCACGACCATCATCGCCACGACGTCAACCGGCACGACGACCACATCCGGGCGTTCTGCCTGACCTTCGACAAACCGTTCGCCTGGAACGCCATCGCCCCGGCGCTCGATATGCTGGTCCAGTCGCACGGCCTGAACCTGCTGCGCATGAAGGGCATCCTGAACGTCCAGGAGGTCGAGAAGCCGGTGGTGGTGCACGCGGTCCAGCACCTGTTCCACCCGCCCGCCAAGCTCGACGCCTGGCCGGACGACGACCGGCGCTCCAAGCTGGTGATCATCGCCCGCGACCTGGAGAAGGACGCGGTTGAGCGGATCCTGAATTCCTATCTGGCTCTGGAGTTCGCGTAAGCGCGCACGGACCTCAGTAGAACAGGAAATAGTCGCCGCTGAGCTGCGCGGTCGAGAAATTGGCGATGCGCAACAATCCGGCAAGACCGAGATCGATCGCAACGTCGCCATCGTCGGTGTCCGTCGCCCGATCCATCAGGTCATCGAACGACGCGATCCCGGTGCCGTTGATATCGATCCGCAGGGCGATGCGGTCGCCATGCTGCAGGTTCAGGTCAGCAACGGTGTCGCTGCCGCCGCCTGAGTCGATGACGAACACGTCGGCACCGTTGCCTCCGATCAGATAGTCGTCGCCAACTCCGCCGAGCAGGATGTCGTCGCCGGCACCGCCGTCGAGCCGATCATTGCCCTGGCCGCCGAACAGGACGTCGTCACCGTTTCCGCCGGACAGCGTGTCGGCGCCCTGATTGCCGTACAGCAGGTCGCCATTACCCGTCCCGCCAATGTCGATGGACCGACCGGTCGAAACCTCCGTCTCGACACCTGAAGACAGCCTCACTCCAATGACCCGAACATCCACACCGAGATCAACTGCGACGGACGCGTTCCCGTCCTCGACCGATCCGCCCTCAGCCGGTGCGCCGCCGATTATCAGGTCGTCGCCGGTGCCGCCAAGCAGCGTGTCCGACCCCGCACCGCCGTCGATGACATCATCCCCGCCACCGCCAGCGACGAGATCGTCACCCGATCCCGCAACCACGGTATCGGCGCCGTCGAGTGCCACGACCAGCAGCGAGTCCGCCGTGTCGGAGTAGTCGGCGAAGTCATCGGCCGGCAGGCGCCAGCCGTTTGCGTTGTTGGTGCCGGAGACCTCGGCAATGGCGTCGTTTCTGCCGGTCAGGGCGATCACCCGGTCGAATCCGGCGAAGGGGACGCCCCCCGCCTGCAGCGCGTCGGCGACCGCGGTGACGTTCAGCTCATAGAAGCTGGCGTAATGCTGGGCTAGGAAGTTGGTCTCGAACTCGGACGACAGCGCGTACTGGTCGATCGTCGGCGCCTCGATCTCGATCCGGGATTCCGTGAAATGCAGGTGTTCGCGCAGCGCCGATGTGGCCGCGGTCGTGAACGACACCTGTCCGGCGTCGGGATCCTTGGCCGCATGTTCCTCCGGGTCGTAGCGGTCGGGGTTGCGCACGATGTCGCCGGCGTGGTCGACCTGGGTGTAGCCGTCGGGCGCCACCAGACGGATCACGCCGTCTGGACCGATCTGCACCATTGAAGTGTCGAATCCTGGCCGCAGTGCCAGCGTGGCCGGATCGACGCCGGCCGATGCCAGCGCGATCATCCGCAGGTCGATGCCCTGCAGGGCGGCGAAGGCCTTGCTGTCGTACAGCGCGAACAGATCGACCATGGCACCGCCCAGGCTGTGCCCGGAGACCACAACCTCGGTGATTCCGTTCGCCGGGTTGGACACGTAATCCAGCACCTGATCGATCAGCGGTTTCAACTGCTCGTAGTACCGCACCTGGCCCGGCCCGGTTCCAGCCTCACCGTCCTTGCCGAGATCGGCGTCGGTGCCGCGGAATACCAGATGCAGGGTCTTGCCGGTCTCGGTCTCGCGAACCGCCGTCAGGGCTACCGCGGCGGCATCGGGGAACGGGACCTCGACGATGTCGTCGACATGCTGGATGTGATTGCGCCACAGATCGCCGGCGTAGCTGTAGTTGCGGTCCAAGCCATTGCCGTCGCCCGGCAGCAGGTCGTCTGACGCCGAGACGCTCTCCGGCCGGAAACCGAGTTCGGCGGAGGACAGGGTCCGCAGCCCCATCGGCTCCAGATAGGTGTCATAGCGGTCATAGGCGTTGAGGTCCCGGCGGATCCCGGCATCGCTGGGGTCAACCGCAGGCACATAGGCGTAGAGGAATCGGTCGGCAAGCTCGTCAACGCCGCCGTACACGGCCCGGTTCAGCAGCGCGACGTCGGCCAGTACACGGATCGCCGCGTCTGAAACGATGCGCGTGCCTTCGTCGGCATCATCCTGTTCCTGCATCCGACCTTCCCACTGTCCGCTTCTGCACAGCGATGCGCACGCATCGGGAACAAGCCGGCGGGATCGGCGGTTGCCGGAGTTGCCTGTAACCAAACGGGGTGGAAATTGTGCCCCCTCCAATCGCAATTGCACCGCAAGCGCCGGAGCGCGGAACCAGGCGGGTGGACCTACTTTCCCATCGTCCGACACCCGAACGACAGGTCCGTCATGCCAACCGACGCCAACCGACTGCCCGTATCCTTCAACCGCCTTGCCTGGTCGAACCTGGCCGCCCAGTCCGCCGAGCAGATCGCCCTGGCAGCCGCCCCGCTGGTAGCCGTGCTGGCGCTTGGTGCCGGCGAGGGCGAGACCGGCCTGCTGCAGACCGCCCTGACCCTGCCGTTCCTGCTGCTAGCAATCCCGGCCGGGGTGCTGGCCGACCGGATGTCGCGCAAGCGTCTGATGGTGGCCGCCGAGGCGGTGCGGGCGGCGGCGCTGTTCGGGATCCTCGCCCTGGTGCAAGCTGGCCTGCTCAACTGGTCGCTGCTTGCCCTCCTCGGCTTCGTCGCCGCCTGCGGGACCGTGGCCTACAGCGTGGCGGCACCGTCCCTTGTCCCGGCCCTGGTGCCGCAGGCGCTGCTCGGTGCCGCCAACTCCCGCATCGAGTTGGCCCGCACGCTGGCCTTCATGGGTGGCCCGGCGGTCGGTGGCGCCCTGGTCGGATGGACCGGCGGCGGGGCAGCCTTCGCCGCTGCCACCGGCCTGTCGATCCTCGCGGTCATGCTGCTGGTCGGGCTGCGCGAACCGGCGCGCGCTGCCATCCAGCGCCGACGGCCGATGCAGGACATCGCCGAGGGCGCCTCGTTCGTCGCCCGGCACGCCCTGCTGCGGCCGGTGCTGGTCACCCAGTTCATCTTCAACACCGCGTTCTTCGTCATCATGGCGGTGCTCGTACCCTACGCGGTGCGGCACCTCGGCCTTGACGCGTCAGGCATCGGACTGGTGCTGTCGCTGTACGGCGCCGGCATGGTGATCGGCGCGCTGCTAGCGCCGGCGATCCTTTGCCGCCTGCCGTTCGGCGCGGTCATCGCCATCGGGCCGGTGGTCGGGCTGAGCGCGTCGATCGTCCTGGCCGTGACGATCTGGCTGCCGACTCCGCTGCTGGCGGCTCTGAGCCTGTTCCTGCTGGGCGTCGGGCCGATCTTGTGGGTAATCAGCACCACCACGCTGCGGCAGGCGGTCACCCCGCAGGGCCTGCTTGGCCGGGTGTCGTCGTTCAGCGTGCTGGCCCAGGGCTCCCGGCCGCTCGGCGCCGCGCTCGGCGCACTGGTCGGTTCGCTGTGGGGTGCCGAGGTGTGCCTGCTGGTCGCGGTCGGCGGGTTCGGCCTGCAGGCCTGGGTGATCCTGGCATCGCCTGCGGTTCGCCTGGCCCGCCAACCGGAGATGCCCGCCACTCAGCCGGATCAGGCCGCCCCCACCCTGGTACCGGCAGCAGCGGCCCGAAACGACCGGACCTGATCCCTTCGATCAGAACGGCAGGCCGGCGAAGCGGACCAGATAGATCACGATCGGCAGGCTGATGAAGCCGAGGATGGTCGACTGCAGCACCGCTCCGGCCACCGCCTCGGGCCGGCGACCGTAGCGGAGCGCGAACAGGTAGCTGAACACCGCGATCGGCATCGACGACTGGAGGATCAGCACGCCGGCCGCCACCGGCGGCAGATCGAACGCCCAGGCCACCGCGGTGCCGATCCCGAAACCGATCAGCAGCCGGGCGAGTGCAACCGCAAGGCCGTCGCCGAGCGACCGGATCTCCAGCTTGGCCAGCGACACGCCGAGCGCGATCAGCATCACCGGGATGGTGAACCCGGCCAGCAGGTGCAGGGTCTTTCCCGCCACTTCCGGGATCGTCAGATCGAAGGCCATGACCGGGATCGCGGCCGCCACCGCGTACAGCACCGGCGCGGTCACGATCGTTCGCAGCGACACCCGCCCCGAGGCGATCCCGATCCCGACGGTGAACTGCAGCATGATCATCATAGCGAAGAACGACACGGCGAGCGCCAGGCCGCGGTCACCAAACGCGAACAGACAGGTCGGCAGCCCGATGTTGCCGGAGTTCGGGAACATCAACGCCGGCAGGAACGTCCGCCGGTCCATGCCGCTCAGATGGAGCCACCCCAGTGCCAGCGCGCCGAAGCCGCCGACGGCGACGGCGGTGGCCAGCGCCATGGTTCCGAAATCCTGCAGGCTGAGGTCGAGCCGGGTCAGCGTGTCGAACACCAGGCACGGCGTGCCGATCTGCACGGTCAGGCCGGTGATGGTCTCGCTGTCGAAGGCCTTGCCCAGCTTCGCCCAGACGAAGCCGATGATGGCGCAGACGAACACCGGATGACGATGCCCAGCAGATCCAGAGCGATCACGCGATTTCCCCGCCAGCCATAACCCGGCACCGCACCGTTTCCATCCGCCGCCGTTGCGCCGACGGCCCGAGTGCGGCACATCTGCACCCGTCTTAGCGCGAGCGGGAGTGATTCGCATGATCTTCTACCAGCCGGGCCGCCACAAGGAGCAGGGCTTCAGCCACGACCCGTTCAAGGCGGTGGTGTCGCCCCGGCCGATCGGTTGGATCTCGACCGTAGACGCCGAAGGCCGCAGCAACCTCGCGCCCTACAGCTTCTTCAATGCGATGGCGTTCCTGCCGCCGGTGGTGGTGTTCGGTACCGGCACCCATCCCGATGGCACGCCGAAGGACAGTCAGCGCAACGTCGAGGCGACCGGCGAGTTCGTCTGCAACATCGTCTCCGAAGCGCTGAAGGAGCAGATGAACAAGACCTCGGCCCACCTGCCGCACGGCGAGGACGAGATGAGCTTTGCCGAACTGGAAGGCGCGCCGTCCAAGCTGGTCAAGCCGCTGCGCGTGGCCGCCGCCCCGGTGGCGCTGGAGTGCCGCTACCTGCAGACGGTCAAGCTGCCGGCCTGGAACGAACCGGCCGGCAACTACGCGATCTTCGGCGAGGTGATCGGCGTCCACGTCAACCCGGAGATCGTCGAGAACGGGCTGATCGACGTCACCCGCTACCGTCCGGTCTCCCGTCTCGGCTACTTTGACTATTCGACGGTGACCGAGGTGTTCCAGATGTTCCGGCCAGACTGAACCGAGATCGGCGTCCAGCCTGTCTCGATACGGCCCCGTCGACCTCCACCGCTAAATGAAAAAGCCGTCGTTCACGTCGGACGGGGGAATACCGACAAGCCGAATCGAGTGGTCGACGGACAACCTCAGGAGCGCATCTCCTTCGCTTGAGATTTCCACTGTGACATCGGCGGTCGTGAAGCCATCGGCAAGAATGAAGCGGTCCGCACCCACTTCGAAGTCGGCAACGATGTCATGGCCGCCGTTGGCCTCGATGACGATGTAGTCGAAACCATCATCCGTCACCATGAAGTCGTCACCGCTACCACCGAACACTGTGTCATTGCCGGTACCGCCGAACAGCGTGTCGTCGCCGGCATTTCCGAAAACGTGGTCATTGCCCTTGTTCCCAAGCACAAGGTCGTTCCCGTCGCCACCGGAAACCGTGTCGTTCCCCTGACCGCCGAACAGGGTGTCGTTCCCGCCCTCTGCCGCCATGAGGTCGTTGCTCGCATTGCCGTAGAGGATGTCGTCACCACCGCCGCCGAGGATTGTATCGCCGCCAGCACCGCCGCTCAGCGTGTCGCTCCCGTCGGACCCGCCGATCATTTCCGCGCCGGTCAGGTCGACAACCGTGACGGTGTTCGCCGCGACCCCCTCCAGTCGGATGACAGAATTGCCGATCAGCACCAGCGCCGTCCCGTCCAGGTCAGCCGAGACAGACAACTCGCTGTCGTCCGCCTGCCCGATGACGTCGTTCCCGACCTGGAAGCCTGTTATGGTGTCGACCCCGTCGTCGCCGTCAAACCAGTACGTGTCCGGACCGTTGCCGCCGCTCAGCGCGTCGTGTCCATCGCCACCCACGATCTCGTCGGCACCGTTGCCAGGTGTTGTCACGTTAACGTGCCTGAGGTTGCGGGTTCAATGATCCGGGCGTAGGCGGTGTCGATGCAAACAGAGAAAATCAGCTACAAGCGCCACCGCTTTCCGCCTCAGATCATTTCTCATGTTGTCTGGCTCTACGCCCGGTTCAACTTGAGCCTGCGCGAGGTCGAGGAGCTTATGCTGGAACGTGGTGTGGACGTTTCGTATGAGACGATCCGGCGCTGGACCGTCAAGTTCGGTCCCCGGATCGCCCACGTTCTGCGGCGACGGCAGCCTCGCCCTGGTGATGTTTGGCATCTGGACGAAGTCGTCGTGAAGATCGCGGGCCGGTCATACTGGCTGTGGCGCGCCGTCGACCAACACGGTGTCGTTCTTGAGGAAATCTTACAATCGAAGCGAGACAAGCGCGCTGCAAAGCGGCTTTTGATCAAGCTGATGAAACGTTGGGGCTTCGTGCCCAAAAGGATCATTACGGACAAACTGCGCTCATATGGGGCCGCCAAGCGCGAGGTCGCGCCTGGCCTTGATCATTGGTCACACAAGGGGCTCAATAACCGCGCCGAGAACAGCCACTTGCCCTTCCGAAAACGAGAGCGGGTGATGCAAGGCTTCCGATCACCGGGTGGATTACAACGCTTCGTGTCTATGCAATCCGCAACCCGCAATCGTTACTCTGTCCCAGCCCGCCGTCGTTCCGCCCTCACCATTCGCTACCATCGGCTCGAAGCGTTCGAAGCTTGGAAATCCGCGGCACATGCCGCTTGATCAACGACCGGCATGCCAACTTGCTAACTCGACGAGTTAACGTGACAACACCCCCAGGTGTGCAGCACCGCGACGACGCCGAGCTCGGCGCCGAGGTGGCGGGGATCGGCAGCGACCACGCGCAACGTCTCGGCCGCCGCCCGGAACAGGATGGCGTAGACAGCCGCCTTGTTCTGGAAGGCGATCTCCGCGGCTGCCGGCGGCATGGTGAAGACGACGTGGAAATATCCCACCGGCAGCAGCTCGGCCTGACGGGCGGCGAGCCACTCGGCACGCGCCTGGCCCTGGCACTTCGGGCAGTGCCGGTTGCGGCAGGAGTTGTAGGCGTGACGGACGGTGCCGCAGTCCCGACACTGCTCGACATGGCCGCCGAGTGCCGCGGTGCGGCACAGCTCGACGGCGCTCATCACCCGCCGCTCGACCCGGCCCAGGTGACCGTCATGCGCGCGGCGATAGGCATCGCCGTGCCGGCGGAACACGTCCGCCAACTCCAGACCCGGAGGCATGACGCCCGGTCAGGCGGGAGGCACCACCTCCAGCGCCAGCCGGTCGAGCGGGCTCTCGGTCCGCCGGATCAGCCCGTTCGAGACCTGCGTGTAGCGTGCCGTGGTCGACAGGTTGGCGTGCCCGAGCAGGACCTGGATGATGCGGATGTCGGTGCCGCTCTCCAGCAGGTGGGTGGCGAAGCTGTGCCGCAGGGTGTGCACCGTCACCCGCTTGTCCAACCCCGCAGCAGCACGAGCCGATCGGCAGGCGGCGTGCAGCACCTGGACGTCGATCGGCTTGCTCGCCTCGCGACCGGGGAACAGCCAGTGCTCGGGACGCGCCAGCCGCCAATAGGTTCGCAGAATGCCGAGCAACTGCGCCGACAACATGACGTAGCGGTCCTTGCCACCCTTGCCGTGCTCGACCCGGATCACCATCCGCCCGCTGTCGACGTCGCCGACCCGCAGAGCGACCACTTCCGACACCCGCAACCCAGCCGCGTAGGCCGTCGTCAGCGCCGCCCGGCTCTTCAGGCTCGCAACCGCCTCCAGGAACCGCACCACCTCGTCGGCGCTCAGCACCACCGGCAGCTTGCGCGGCTCGCGCGCGTAAGGGATGCGCTCCGGGATCTCCCCGTGCCCAAGCGTGACGCCGTAGAAGAACCGCAGCGCGCAGACCGTCTGGTTCAGCGACGGCCACGAGATCCCGGTAGACACCAGGTGGACCTGGAAGGCCCGCACATCCTCCAGACCGAGCCGGTCCGGCGAGCGTCCGAAGAAGCGACTGAACTTCGCCACTGCGTGCAGGTAGGATCGCTGCGTCGCCGGCGACAGATTACGGACCGTCATGTCCTCGATCATGCGACGGCGTAGAGGGCTCAACTCGGCCATCGGGGTGCTCCTGTCTGGTGATGAGGCTGCTCGCAACCGCCATCATCCCAGACAGGCGACCTCAACGGTCACCGCCCCTACTTCCCGCGACAGCGGGTTCGTTCAATCCTATGAATGCCTCAAAACACTAGTGGTGGGAATCAGACAGATGAAACCCGTGCATCAGCAAACGCATGGCGGAAATCTGCCGATCCAGACGGACTCACCCGTTTGATTTTCACCACTAGCGTCTCCACAGTCCCCTTACTGAGCCTACATGTCGTGGTGAATCGCGAATGGATTGCCGAGCCTGAATCTGGAGGGTTCTGTGAGGTCGCGCGACCGGGAGGCAGCCGTCGGGCTCGGTGCGCGACCTCATTGAAGCCGGATTGAGCGAACCCGCGGGATGGCGGAACGGGCTATGGGGATTGTGTTGCCAGCGCCTGGCCCGGGAGGCCGAGGCGCGCGATGGGATTGCGGGTTGGACGGTCGCGCCGGACGATGACGGCGGTGATTTGCGGTGGGACGTCGTGGTCGTGGACGCTGCGCCGCCGATGACGACCTTGCCCGGACCGCTCGCCGTTGCAGCAGGACGCAGCGTCCATGCAGGCGCATGGAGCGCCCGGAGCAGCATCGGGTCGTATGAGGTGGCGTGACGGGCCGGTCATGATGTGTCGTTCCAGAAGGACGGCCGCGCAGGCGGTGATCGCCACGACCCCGGCAGGATGGTGCGGCTTATCGCGGTGCTGCCGCAGCACGGGCAGCAGTGGTTGCGATCTGTGACAGCCGCGTCTTCGGTCGGCGATGGATCCGGTTTGGGCGCCGGTGCGGCGAGCAGCGTGCGGCAGAGCGCTAGCTTGTCGGCGCGATGACCGTTGGCGAGGAAGCCGTAGTGGCGGATGCGGTGGAAGCCGTCGGGCAGGTGTGCAGCAGAAGCGGCGGATGACTCGTCGGCGTCGAGGGTCATGACCTTTGCCTTGCCGTGATGGCGGTAGTCGCGCCAACGGAAGGCGACCTGGCGGTCGGTGACGTCGAGCAGCCGCGAGTTGGCGATCGCGACCCGGTGGGTGTAGCGACCGAGATAGGCCAGGACCTGGGCGGGGCCGCCGAACGGCGGCTTGGCGTAGACCACCCACTCTACGCCCCGCAGCTCACGCAGCCGGCGGGTGAAGGCGGCGGGCTCGGCGAGCCCGGCGAGGTCGCCGAAGAAGCCCAGTCCGCCGGCCTCGAAGGCGGCCTGCAACTCGGCCAGGAACAGCCGCCGGAACACCCGGGACAGCACCCGCACCGGCAGGAAGAACCCGGGCCGGCACGCCACCCAACGCGTGCCGTCGAGCGACGGGCCGCCGCCCGGCACGACGCAATGGACGTGCGGGTGATGGTGGAGGGTCTGGCCCCAGGTGTGCAGCACCGCGACGACGCCGAGCTCGGCGCCGAGGTGGCGGGGATCGGCAGCGACCACGCGCAACGTCTCGGCCGCCGCCCGGAACAGGATGGCGTAGACAGCCGCCTTGTTCTGGAAGGCGATCTCCGCGGCTGCCGGCGGCATGGTGAAGACGACGTGGAAATATCCCACCGGCAGCAGCTCGGCCTGACGGGCGGCGAGCCACTCGGCACGCGCCTGGCCCTGGCACTTCGGGCAGTGCCGGTTGCGGCAGGAGTTGTAGGCGTGACGGACGGTGCCGCAGTCCCGACACTGCTCGACATGGCCGCCGAGTGCCGCGGTGCGGCACAGCTCGACGGCGCTCATCACCCGCCGCTCGACCCGGCCCAGGTGACCGTCATGCGCGCGGCGATAGGCATCGCCGTGCCGGCGGAACACGTCCGCCAACTCCAGACCCGGAGGCATGACGCCCGGTCAGGCGGGAGGCACCACCTCCAGCGCCAGCCGGTCGAGCGGGCTCTCGGTCCGCCGGATCAGCCCGTTCGAGACCTGCGTGTAGCGTGCCGTGGTCGACAGGTTGGCGTGCCCGAGCAGGACCTGGATGATGCGGATGTCGGTGCCGCTCTCCAGCAGGTGGGTGGCGAAGCTGTGCCGCAGGGTGTGCACCGTCACCCGCTTGTCCAACCCCGCAGCAGCACGAGCCGATCGGCAGGCGGCGTGCAGCACCTGGACGTCGATCGGCTTGCTCGCCTCGCGACCGGGGAACAGCCAGTGCTCGGGACGCGCCAGCCGCCAATAGGTTCGCAGAATGCCGAGCAACTGCGCCGACAACATGACGTAGCGGTCCTTGCCACCCTTGCCGTGCTCGACCCGGATCACCATCCGCCCGCTGTCGACGTCGCCGACCCGCAGAGCGACCACTTCCGACACCCGCAACCCAGCCGCGTAGGCCGTCGTCAGCGCCGCCCGGCTCTTCAGGCTCGCAACCGCCTCCAGGAACCGCACCACCTCGTCGGCGCTCAGCACCACCGGCAGATTGCGCGGTTCGCGTGCGTAGGGAATGCGCTCCGGGATCTCCCCGTGCCCGAGCGTCACGCCGTAGAAGAACCGCAACGCACAGACCGTCTGGTTCAGCGCTGCCCACGAGATCCCGGTCGACACCAGGTGGACCTGGAAGGCACGCACATCCTCCAGACCCAGACGGTCCGGCGATCGGTCGAAATACCGGCTGAACTTCGATACTGCAAGGACATAGGATCGTTGCGTCGCCGGCGACAGATTACGGACCGTCATGTCCTCGATCATGCGACGGCGTAGAGGGCTCAACTCGGCCATCGGGGTGCTCCTGTCTGGTGATGAGGCTGCTTGCAACCGCCATCATTCCAGACAGGGGACCTCCACGGGTCACCGCCCCCTACTTCCCGCGACAGCGGGTTCGTTCAATCCGAGCCTTGAGGGCGCGCACCGACAATTCGTTGCTGCTATGATGTGGCAACTTTATGCTGCAGAGCAGCATTCCCTGATCTATCGCTCAACGACATTGGTAAGCCAGCATCATGGATCATGTGACAGCGCGTCCTAAGAAATCAGATCTCATGCGGGCCCTCGTGTCGGTGTTCCTGGATCCGGCGCATTCGAGACGGCTTCTTGAGTTCGCCGTGATTCTGCGGCAGGCGGACCGACAACGGTCGATGACCAAAGTGGTCGGATGGTTCGCCGTCGCGTTTTCCCCCAGTTTGGAACCACAAGACGAGCTAACATCGCTGTATCTCATAAATTTGTTCGGCATTCTGAAAATGGACGAATCGGGCATGGCGCACGATCGTGCGCTCCAGAGAGTCTGCGCGCGCTTGCCACTCAACGCTAATGCCTGGACGGTTCGAGCCTTGCTGATGTCGCGTTCGAAGCGGCACGGGCTTGTCGAACCGTCTTTCAAGAGGGCGGCGATTATTCTAGCCGGAGATGCCGATTCTTACGCCAATTTAGCTCAATATTTACTGGATGATGACCGCACCGATTGTGTTCTCGCATTAATCAATCGATGTTTAGTCATGGATCCGGTCAACGTAAATTATCTTAGGTATTTGATATACATTATAATCCATAATATAGATATTGATGAAAATCCCAATTGTTACACAATGAACTTGATAAAAAAAGTACTTGTTCTGAATCCAAGAACGGATTCGAAGCAATTTGACTTTGTTTGGCATTATCGGCGTGTCGGCGATTTTTACAATATGGCAAAGGCATCGGACCGACGCGCGGTTATTGAAGGTGCTACCACGGACGTTCGCTTTAAGACGGCATCGCTACCGTTCTACGAAAAGTTCCGAGCGATCGTGCAAGATCTCGAACCGTTCGTTGTGCAGCGTGAATTCCCGGCGAGAGTGGTGAATTCACGTGTGCTGATTCACCCTCGCCTGCCTCACGATGGTCCGTGGGTCGTAATGGGGCCTGAAGAGCATCGCCGTCGGGCGATACGCATTCTCGCATATGTGAATCCGTCAGCGAGATTGTTGTCGGCGTCTGATCCGAAAGCCGCGTCTTCCCATGTGTTGTCGCTGGTTCCATCCGATGAACCGGACTGCTGGTTCATGCCGTGTCTGTTCGGCCACTACCATGTGTACTGGACCGTGCTACCGGCGATCCTCGATGAGAACGGTGTCCCGAGTATCGAACTGGTTATGTCGTACGCAACGCGAACCCGACAGTTTGTCCAGTTTTGGTATGCAAAAGGTCATGAACGTAAGTACCTGAGAGATAATCGAACGTTGGGTTATTCTATTGCTGAGCGAATGGCCGATGAGTTCAGTAGGGCGAGTTATCTTGAAACACTGGATGCAAACCATTCGGTTTATATTAGAAATTTCTTTGAAAGAATATGTCACAAGGTGCAATATTTTGACTATGTAGTGTATTCGCCAGGCGATGTCGTGATCAACTTGGGTGTTTCTGAGGGTTTTGAAATTCCAGCCTATCTTTCGATGATTTCGCCGGGCGGCGTTCTTCACAATGTTGACCCAGAAGGTTACGACGCTCTAGGGGAGCCGGCTCGAGCGTGGATACAAGGGAGCAACTCGGACGTAATTTTGCATCGGATCGCCCTTAGCGACATCAATGGTGAAATTGAGATGGAGACGGGTGGATGCTGGGAGGATTCCCGCATCTCGAAGCGAACTATGGGTAATATCAAAACAATTCCGTCGCGTCGGATGGATGATTTCATCAGAGAAAACAAGATCGATCGGATAAACCATATTAAGTTAGATATCGAGGGTGGTGAGATTTTCTTGTTGGATCAAATAATTCAGTTAATGAAAACACATAGGCCGCAAATTGAAATATCGATATACCATACAGTCGAACAATTTCTGGAAATACCTGATAAAATGATGCGGGAGTCAATTGATTATAATTTCTATTTCTATCATTACTGTGGACATTTTGGGGAAGGAACACTTTATGCGATTCCAAACGAAATTACGGCAGTGCCGCCGATTTTGGTGAATTAACCCCCAGTTGAAATATATGAAGTGACGTTACGACGGGTACTGCTATTTGATTTTGTGTGCTGGTTTGTCGTTGATAGCGCTCAACGCACAAGCTGACGCAACACCTGCTGACGGTGCGTTCTGACAGCGATTCCAGACGCACTGGTCGGCACACGGCAGGAGCCATGAATGCCCGATTCCTTAAGCGGTAAGGTCGCTCTGGTGACCGGAGCGGGTAAAAACATCGGACGGGCGATTGCGCTGCGTCTGGCTGGTGACGGCGCCACCGTGGTGGTCAATGGGCGCAGCGATCGTGCCGCCGTCGAGGCGGTCGTCGCTGAGATCGTCGCCAATGATGGCCGGGCAATCGGACAGATCGCCGATGTGTCGGATCCGGCGGCGGTCGCGCGCATGATGGCGGCCGTCACGTCCGAATTGGGTGGCGTCGACATCCTGGTCAGCAACGCCGGGCTGCGCCGCCAGACCTCGTTCCTGGAGATGGAGTTCGCCGAGTGGCGTGAGATCCTGTCGGTGGCGCTGGACGGCGCCTTCCTGCTGTCGCGGGCGGTTGTTCCGGGCATGGTGGCCCGCGGCGGTGGTGCGATCGTCGCGCTGTCCGGCATTTCGACCCATGTCGGTACGCCGAACCGCTGTCATGTCTCGGCGTCGAAGGCGGGCCTCGAGGGACTGATGCGGGCGCTGGCAGTCGAATTGGCGCCGCACAAGATCCGATGCAACAGCGTGGCGCCGGGCGCGGTCGACACCCAGCGCGGTGCGGCCGCCGGCCCGATGCCGAAATCCCTCGGCGACCAGGGTATCCCGCTCGGCCGCAAGGCCACCGTCGACGAGATTGCCGCTGCCGTGAGCTATCTGGTCGGTCCGGAGGCGGCCAGTGTCACCGGCCAGACTCTGCACGTGAACGGTGGGGTGTTCCTGACGTAGCGCTGATCGGAGCCTCTCTAGCAGGCTGCGGAAGAACTGGTCGAGATTGTCGGTGGGGCTCCGCCTGAACTTGGTTTCAGGATCTTTTCGCCAGATTTGCCGGTCTGGAACCGGGGGTTCGACATTCCGAGGCGCGTTTCCTGGGACGCAGGTCGGATTCCGGGCGTCGGCTACGTGGCGGCGAGCAGCTTGGGCAGTCGGATCAGGTTGTAGGCGGCGGCGGTCAGGGTGAACATCCAGCCGACGCGGCGGACGCCGCGATGGCGGGTCTTGCGCAGGCCGGCGGAACTCTTGATCCAGCCGAACACCTCCTCGATCCGCTTGCGGATCCGTTGGCTGACCAGGTAGCCGGGATGGCGGGTGGTGCGACCGTCGATGGCCGAGCGCCGGTTGGCGGTGTTCTGCGCCACGTGCGGGGTCGCCTCGAACTCACGCAGCGTGGCCACGAAGTCGCGGGTGTCGTAGGCCTTGTCGGCGCCGACCGTGATGCGGTGCCGGCCGGGGATCGCCTCGACCATGGCAACCGCTGCCTCGCGCTCGGCAGTGCCGGTGGCCGCCGTCAGCCGCACATCGACCACCAGGGCGCTGCGGTTCTCCATCAGGGCGTGGCCCATGAACGCCAGCTTCGCCGCCTGGCCCCGGCCCTTGCGGAACAGCCGGGCGTCGGGATCGGTGGTCGAGCCATGGGTCTCGTTCGAGCGCTTCTCGCCGTGGAAGTCGCGCTCGCCTGGAATTCCCACCCGCTTCCCTGACCGTCTGAGCGGGACAGACGGACAACGCGATCCTGCCTCTTGAACCGAACCGATGAAGTTCATATAACCCCGATCACATGACGGGCGGCCTCGGCCGACCCGCCCAGTCGGTGGGGCCGTAGCTCAGCTGGGAGAGCGTCGCGTTCGCAATGCGAAGGTCGGGAGTTCGATCCTCCTCGGCTCCACCAAAACTCTCCAGGTTTCCCGGCACTGACAGCGGAATCGTAACCTGCCTTGCGGGCTGATGCGAGGCATTATGCTGTGACCACTGTGACAGGAGTGTGCCAGGTGCAGCCGACTAGGATCCCTCCATCCGTCTTCGGTCAGCTAGGTGATGGAGTTGCGTGAGCTCAGGTGGACCACTGCGGGCAGGTGTTTCGGTCATGTCCGGCAACGTGCATCCAGTTGACCGGGGGGTGCATCCCCGAGTTGGGGGACAATCCCCTACTAGTGGATAAAATCCGACATTAGAATCCCGCTCAGGATTCCCGCGGGTTCGGTGGCGTGCGAGTCTGGGGCATGCGCACCGGGATCAGCTTCACCGTCAGTACCGCCGATCGCGCCCGCCTGGAGGCGATCGTGGCGGACCGCAACAGCCCGCAAAAGCACGTCTGGCGCTGCCGGATCGTGCTGCTCACCGCCGCGGGCCTGGGCACCAACGCGATCATGCGCGAGGCCGGGGTCGCCAAGACGGCGGTCTGGCGCTGGCAGGAGCGCTTCGCCGCCGAAGGCGTGGACGGGCTGCTGCGGGACAAGACGCGCCCGTCGCGGATCCCGCCGCTGGACCCCTCGGTGGCCGAGCGCGTCGTCGCCCTGACCCTGACCGATCCGCCCGGCGAGACGACCCACTGGACCGCCGCAACGATGGCGGCACAGACCGGCATCTCGGTTAGTTCGGTGCAGCGGATCTGGCGTGCTCACGGTTTGGCCCCGCATCGGATCCGGCAGTTCAAGCTCTCGAACGACCCGGAGTTCGTGACCAAGCTGCGCGACGTGGTCGGGCTCTATGTCGACCCGCCGGCCCACGCCATCGTGCTCAGCGTCGACGAGAAGAGCCAGATCCAGGCGCTCGACCGCACCCAGCCCGGCCTGCCGCTGAAGAAGGGCCGCGCCGGCACCATGACCCACGACTACAAGCGCCATGGCACCACCACCTTGTTCGCTGCCCTCAACGTGCTCGACGGCACCGTCATCGGCCGCAACATGCAGCGTCACCGCCACCAGGAGTTCATCCGCTTCCTCAACCACATCGAGGCCCAGGTTCCGGCCGGCAAGGTGATCCACGCCGTCCTCGACAACTACGCCGCCCACAAGCACCCCAAGGTCCGCGCCTGGCTGCACCGCCATCCCCGCTGGACCTTCCACTTCGTGCCGACCTCATGTTCCTGGCTCAACGCCGTCGAAGGCTTCTTCGCCAGGCTCGCCAAGCGCCGCCTCAAGCGCGGCGTCTTCCGCTCTGTCGCCGACCTCCAGGCCGCCATCAACCGCTTCCTCGACGAGCACAACGCCTCAGATCCGAAGCCCTTCAACTGGACAGCCGATCCCGACAAAATCATCGCCGCCGTCAGGCGTGGGCACCAAGTGTTGGATTCTATCCACTAGTATATAGAGCCATATGTCTTCGAACTCGTCTGGGTTGTGGCAACCTGTATCGTCTCTGGGTGCCATCTCACATGCGTATGGCTACCTGATTCACAGAACTGGATCCCCTTGTAAGCCCAGGTGATCAAGAAGCCTGGATGACTGCAGCAGGCTCCTGGTGTGTTCCTGGATCATGCATGCCCCTGCTAGTGGATAAAATCCGACATTAGAATCCCGCTCAGGATTCCCGCGGGTTCGGTGGCGTGCGAGTCTGGGGCATGCGCACCGGGATCAGCTTCACCGTCAGTACCGCCGATCGCGCCCGCCTGGAGGCGATCGTGGCGGACCGCAACAGCCCGCAAAAGCACGTCTGGCGCTGCCGGATCGTGCTGCTCACCGCCGCGGGCCTGGGCACCAACGCGATCATGCGCGAGGCCGGGGTCGCCAAGACGGCGGTCTGGCGCTGGCAGGAGCGCTTCGGGGTGTCGAATCCGCGAAGGAGAGCAACGCCATGAAGAAAGCTACCAGATCTGCCGGCGTGGTGCCGGCGGCAATCGTCGATGAGGCTTGGCAGGAAGTCGGAGCCAGCTTCGATCGTTTCTGCCTGACGGCGGGCCTGGCGACTTTGGCGACGATGATGGATGAGGGGGCGGCCGAGCTGTGCGGCCCGCGCTACGGCCGGGCTGCTGGGCGAGACGGGTATCGCTGGGGCAAGACCAAGGGGAAGGTCGGCTTCCACGGCGGCAAGGTCGAGATCGATCGTCCTCGCGTTCGTGCTCGCGACGGCGGCGAGCTGGCGCTGCCGAGCTGGGAGGCGGCGCAGTCGGAAGACCTGCTCGGCAAGTGGGCGCTGAACCTGATGCTGATCAACGTCTCGACCCGCAAGTTCGGCCGCGCCGTCCGCCTGCCGGGCGGCGACATCCCGGCGGCCCCCGGGTCGGGAGTGTCGAAGTCGGCGGTGTCGCGGCGGTTCGTGGCGCTGTCGGCGGAACGCATGAAGGAATGGATGGCCGCCGACTTGTCCGCCCTGGACCTGCTGGCGATCCAGATCGACGGCATCCACATCGAGGAAGACCTGATGCTGCTGGCCGCCGTCGGCATCGACGGCATCGGCGACAAGCATCCGCTCGGCGTGATCGAGGGGGCCAGCGAGAACGCCGCCGTGGCCCAGGCGCTGCTCGACAACCTGGTCGGCCGCGGCCTCGATCCCGCGGTCTGCCGACTGTTCATCATCGACGGCGCCAAGGCGCTGTCGAAGGCGATTCGCAACACCTTCGGCCGCGACACCCCGATCCAGCGCTGCCAGGTCCACAAGGCCCGCAACATCGCAGAGCGCCTGCCCAAGTCCTTGCAGGCCGGCGTCCGCAAGGCGCTGCGTCAGGCCTGGGAACTGGACGACGCCGACAAGGCCGAGAAGCTGATCCGCAACCTCGCCCGTCGCCTGGAGCGCGACGCCCCGGGCGTGTCGGCCAGCATCCTGGAGGGCCTCGACGAGATCCTCACCGTCACCCGCCTCGGTCTGCCAGTCGAACTACGCCGGTCGCTCGCCTGCACCAACATCATCGAGAACATGAACGGAACCGTCCGCCGGGTCTGCCGCAACGTCAAACGCTGGCAGGACGCGGCCATGGCGCTGCGCTGGACCGCCGCTGCCATGCTCGAGGCCGCCAAGGGCTTCCGCCGCCTCAAGGCCCACAAGCAACTCCCGAGCCTGCGCCGAGCCCTGGCGGCCCACCAGGACAGGAACGCGATCAACCACGACCTTGAACAGCAGGCGGTCGCCGCATAGCCTAGTCAACCAACAGCGCCTGCCGAGCAAATTTCAACACGGCGAGGGACATCCCCCGTCCGGGCGCACGAAGCCCAGGTTCTGATCTGGGATCACGCCGCCTCGGCAGCGGCTTGCCATTGAGCGAATGCTTCGCCGCGCAGGGTCCGAAGGGTGCTGCGAGAGATCAGATGGCGCTGGACATTGAAGGTGTTGTAGACGGCGGCGTGAGCAGAGAGGAAGCGCTGAGTTGATCCCGGTCTCTTGAAGCCGATCCACGATCGTTCCCGTCGGCGGGTAGGCTGGTGTGAATTCTCAGCGCGATTGTTCAGCCGGCCGCCGGTAGCGTGCCGATCGGCCATGCCAATCTCTCGAAGCGCGGCTCCATAGGACCGGAGCTTGTCAGTCACGATCGAGGTCGGCGCGAAGCCCTGTTTCCGCAGGAGGCTGCGCATCAGCTTCAGGGCGGCCCGCTTGTCACGTCTCGGCTGCACCAGGACATCGAGGACCTCGCCCTCGGCATCGACAGCGCGCCATAGGTACATCGTTCGGCCGCCGATCGAGACGAACATCTCGTCCAAGTGCCAGGAGTTGCAGGGTCGCGGTCGCATCGCGCGGAGCCGCCGGGCGTAGGCCGGCCCGAAGCGCGCGACCCAGCGCCGGACCGTTTCGTAGCTGATATCGAGGCCTCGCTCCGCCAGCAGGGGTGTTGTCACGTTAACGTGCCTGAGGTTGCGGGTTCAATGATCCGGGCGTAGGCGGTGTCGATGCAAACAGAGAAAATCAGCTACAAGCGCCACCGCTTTCCGCCTCAGATCATTTCTCATGTTGTCTGGCTCTACGCCCGGTTCAACTTGAGCCTGCGCGAGGTCGAGGAGCTTATGCTGGAACGTGGTGTGGACGTTTCGTATGAGACGATCCGGCGCTGGACCGTCAAGTTCGGTCCCCGGATCGCCCACGTTCTGCGGCGACGGCAGCCTCGCCCTGGTGATGTTTGGCATCTGGACGAAGTCGTCGTGAAGATCGCGGGCCGGTCATACTGGCTGTGGCGCGCCGTCGACCAACACGGTGTCGTTCTTGAGGAAATCTTACAATCGAAGCGAGACAAGCGCGCTGCAAAGCGGCTTTTGATCAAGCTGATGAAACGTTGGGGCTTCGTGCCCAAAAGGATCATTACGGACAAACTGCGCTCATATGGGGCCGCCAAGCGCGAGGTCGCGCCTGGCCTTGATCATTGGTCACACAAGGGGCTCAATAACCGCGCCGAGAACAGCCACTTGCCCTTCCGAAAACGAGAGCGGGTGATGCAAGGCTTCCGATCACCGGGTGGATTACAACGCTTCGTGTCTATGCAATCCGCAACCCGCAATCGTTACTCTGTCCCAGCCCGCCGTCGTTCCGCCCTCACCATTCGCTACCATCGGCTCGAAGCGTTCGAAGCTTGGAAATCCGCGGCACATGCCGCTTGATCAACGACCGGCATGCCAACTTGCTAACTCGACGAGTTAACGTGACAACACCCGACGATCCGCTCGGTCACCGGGAAGCCGGCCCGCAGCGCCTCGACCAGTCCGGTCGCCAGGTTGTTGCGATAGACCGCGAGACGCCCGGCCGGATCGGCGCCGGCGCGCGCGACCAGCCCCGGTGGCACCGGACGACCCGGGTCGCGGATCGCCTCGGCGAGGGTGTGCAGGGCCGCGACGTCAGCCATGTCCGGCCCCGGCCCGGCGCGGCCCGATGGCCAGCGCCGCCAGGATCGCATCCGCGGCCACGGCCTCGGCGTGCAGCACCGCCCAGTCCGGCACGTCGTTGTCCCACTCGACCAGCACCGGCAGCGGACCGGTCAGCGCGAGGGCGTGGCTCAGCAGCGGCCAGACATCCGGGCGCACCGCACTGCCGTGGGCATCGATCAGCAGCCGGCCGCCATCGGCTTCGGGTTCCTCGTCATAGCCGGCGACATGGATCTGTCCGGCATGCCCGGCCGGGAATCCATCGAGGTAGCCATGCGGGTCATAGCCGAGGTTGGTCGCCGAGACCGCAACGTTGTTGACGTCGAGCAGCAGCCCGCAACCGGTGCGGTCGGCCAGACGGCCGAGGAACTCGGTCTCCGGGATCGTGCTCGCGGCGAAGCTCAGGTAGCTCGCCGGATTCTCGATCAGAATCGGGCGACCGAGAGCGTCCTGGACCTGGCCGACATGATCCGCTACGCGCTCCAGGGTCGCCTCGGTCAGCGGTACCGGCAGCAGGTCGTTCAGGAACTCGCCCTTGTGGGTCGACCACGCCAGATGCTCCGAAACCAGGCCCGGCCGGTAGCGCTCGACCACATCGCGCAGCCGGGCGAGATGACCGCGGTCCAGCGGGTCCGGCCCGCCGATCGACATCCCGACTCCGTGCACCGACAGCGGGTACCGCTCGCGCACCGCCTCCAGCAGCCGGTGCGGCGGGCCACCGGCGCCCATGTAGTTTTCGGCATGGACCTCGAAGAAGCCGATATCCGGCCAGGAACCGACGATCGCCGCCCCATGCCGCGGCTTCAGGCCGACGCCCGCCCGCGCCGGAACCGCATTAGGCACCGGCCGGCGCCGGTCGCCGCCCATCGTCATGGCGATCAGGCCTTCGGGACGTCGCGCTCCAGGGCGGTCAGCGATCCCTTGCGGTCGCCCGGCAACGCAATGTCCTCGCAGGTGCCCTTCGGGACCAGTTTCCAGGCATTGCCCTGGTAGTCGACCGTCGAGGTGCCGGCACAGGTCGTGCCCGGCCCGGCCGCACAGTCGTTCTGCCCGGCCATCGAGATGCCGTAGCACTTCTCCTTGCCGGCGGCGGCGGCAGGCACATGAGCAACGGCGGTGGCGAGCGCCGCCGCCAGCGAGCCGAGCAGCACGGCGTTCACGTCACGACGCTTCATTGGAGGCTCCCAGTCGATTCACCCGACATTCCCCAAGCGGCGTGCCGACTGACGTGAAGATCGCCTGAATCCGACCTCTGGACAATCGTTTTTTGCCCCAAGCGGCGTCAGGGGTCGCGCAGGCTGCTGTAACAGGGCGGATCAGACCGGGAAGCCGCTGTGTCCTGGCCCAGGGGCGGTGTTTTTCAGCGCAGTGGATAGACCTGTCCTGCCGCTTTCGTTCAGTTTGGGTCCGGATCGCGGTCATGCGCATAGCGGTGGCGCTCGCAATCGGCGGATAGCGGTACATACATCATCTCCGCCGCAAGCTGTATCCGGAGCTGATACGCACGATTCGCGGCGCCGGTTACGTGATACCCACGGGCATCGCCCGCGCGCCCCGCCGCCGTCGCGGGGGCTTCGCGCGCGCGGGCGCGGCGCCGGTCCGGGACCGGCGTGCCGCCCCGAGCGGCGATCGCGGCCGCTAGCCTAAGACCCTGGACAGGCGTGCGTTCCCGGGCCGCGATCCCCGCCGGGGAACTGGTCCGGCCGCGCGGTCGCCCTATGTTGATCGGGTGAGCGCCGCCGTGAGCGGGTCGGGGCTCGCGAGGCCGGGACATACCGTGTCATACTGCAGCCTTGAAAATGCCTTGTTATCGAGACCCCGGAAACACCCAGATGAAGAAGATGACGAGCGTCAGGCAGATCAGCAGTGCCGATGTCAGCGCCCATCGCGCCGCCGGCCTGTCCGCCGCGCGGAGCCTCCAGGACAGGTAGCCGTTCGCGGTGATCGAGGCAAGGATGGCGACAGCAAACAGCCCCCATCCAGCATAGATCGACTGGACTGTGAAATAATCCGCTTCGGTCATCCTGATCTTCGCGGGGAATTCGAAAAGGTGAGCGCCTGCAGGGATGACGATCAGGGTGGTCAATGCCAGGGTCAGGAGTTTCAGGATCACGCCGCCCTCCTCTCGGCTCGCATCCAACTGCCGTGCCAATGTTCAGCGCGCACGAGGGTTCCGGGAGAGTTCCGGCGCACAAGCTGGTGAGGATCCCAGAAACGTCAGTTGCGGAGGACGCCGTTGCGAACCGGACACGCCATCGGACGCGATCCGCACCGCCCCATTGTCCCGCGGGTTCACCGCGTGGGTATGGAGGTGAGGCTCGGTCGCGCTGCCAGAGATGCCGATCAAACCGACCGCGTGTTCGGAGCCCTCACTCCCCAGGGCTGTTCAGTTCTGGTCATGAGCGCTGATAAGCCAAGGCGTGGTATGGGTTTAGGGCGTTGATGTAGAGTTCCCTGCTGACGTTTTCAGTGCCGTTGGCGCGCATGATGTTGAGAGCGAAGGTTCGGAACCGTGCGAAGTGTCCTGGCTTGTTTCGGATGCGGCTGTTGTCCTCGAAGAAGCTGACGTCGCGGACGTAGTGGCTGCGGTTTTCGATCCCCCAATGTTGACGGATGGCTGCACCGACAGTGGCGGCGGGCAGATTGATCTGACAGGCGTAGAGCGATATCTCGTGGGTATCGTGCCAAAAGCCGGATTTGGTGTCCTTGTGCCAGGTGAGGCGGGTGACCCGGGCGACGGCGACGATCAGGCCGTCCCACTCGGGGCCGAGGCGGCCGGCGACGTCGAAGGTCTCGACCCGGCGATGCTCCTGTCGGCCATGACGGTTGCGCTCGATGGTTTCGGCACGGTCGACGGGGGCCTTGGCGGCACAGAGCGCCATCAGCTTGTCATGGAGCGTCGGCTGGTTGGTCTTGACCTGGACGACGAGGAAGTTTCCGGTGTCCCTGGCCGCCTCGAATGTTTTTTTTGACAGTGCATGGCATCGGCGGTGAAGACAACACCGGTCAATCCCAGGTCCCGGATCATCTGCTGCGCGGCCGGGATCTCGTTGGACTTGTCGTCGATCTCGGTATGCGCCAGGACGATGGCCGAGGCCGACCCGAAGGCCGTCAACGTTTGGGCTGCCTTGCGGTCGTTGATGTGATCGAAGCTGCCTCGCAGCGTCTTGCCGTCGAGCGCGACAACCGCCTTTTCGCCCACCTCACCCTCCGGCAGCAGGGTTTTCGCATGGCGTCGGAACGCGTCTTCAAGGGTCTCGGTGTCCAGCGACTGGAGCACGGTGCGCAGGGTGTTCACCACCGGCGCCCGCTTCAAGTCGACCCCGAAGTGGTGAGTGAGGTGCTCCCGACGGTGCTCCAGGAAGGTGATGATGCCGCGGTACGACCGGGCCCCGCTCAGCAAGGCCAGCACCGTGAACATCAACAGATACGGCAGCGGATACCGCTTGCCTTGCGCCCGCCGAGGGTCGGGAACATCCTGCAAAGCTGCCAGAAGATTGGAAAACGGAACCATGGCACCCTCCATCAAGGTGCCCGTCATTGATTCAGGCTTTTCCGATCACCGGTAGACTCGTTTTCAGGCCGAAGACCGCCCCCTCGACTCGCATGGCGATAGCGCAGCCCTCACACGAAGAGAACTGAACAGCCCTGCCTCACTCCCACTCCATAGTTACCCAAGTCACGAACCCAGTGTTTATGCGGGTTTCAAGCAATCCAAAACCAAGTGTGTAACTTTTGTGTAAGTCGCGACAGAATTTGTTAGCAAATTTCATTTCCTAATTCTCTTCTTAATCAACGACTTAAGCAAATTGAAGTTACACACTTTGCGGCTCCATTAAAAATTTAAGAATAGGTTGATAAAAAAACTTTATAAAGAAGCCTGTCAGGGTAAAAAGTAAAGGCACCTGCGATTATCAAACCGCCAATGTATGTGTAAGTCATACATTTTTTATGTCCTATGATGTTACCAACTCTAGCCAAATAAACGCCTAAAGTAATTTGGAAAAGCACAAAAATGCTCAACAAATGGATAGGCGAGTAACCCCAAAAAACACCACCTGGCATTAACTCTTTTATCCAAAAAGAAGTTACGCAAATGATTAACATCATCGCAACCCCCAATCTACCCAATACTTTATGTGGAGTTGTTCCTTTTCTTCCTAGTAGCTGTAAAGCACCAATTAAAAAGGCACTTATTGCGAAAAAAAAGTGTATTTGTATAAAAGCAGATGTATCAAACAACAAACTGAAATTCATCTATTTCCTCTATTGCGTAACTATGATTTCGAGTAGTGTCACCAGTGTGTAAGTTTATGTGTAACTAAAATTTCAGAACTCAATAAAATCAATGACTTAGGTATTTCTTAGATTGACACTCAAAAATCAAAAATCTTTACCAATCAATCACTTAAAAATTCCCGTCATTCCCAATGCTTATCTTTCTGGTCCAATGGTCCGACCGCTGGATCAAGAAGGAAGGCGGACCTCGGTTGAATATCGCGTCTAGCGAAACAGGAGAACCGGTAGAGCCGGTTCAGGTCAAGACCGCATCGGGTGTGGTCGTCACCGCCAAGTTAGCAGAGGTAAGCGAAGGCCGAGGTCGAAATCCAGTGTATCGGGAAATAAAGACACTCGTCGACAAGCGACGACTGAAGTGCACCTGATCGACCGTCAGTTTTCTTTCCAATATCACCGGTGTCGACCGATAGAAGGAATGCCATCAGTGGAGCTTCACGGTTGGATTTGCTTGTTTTGTGATCGCACGGGCCACGGTATGCATGATTGTTTTGATGACGCCGTGTATGGCAAGCTCGTGCAGCTTGTAAAGCGACAGGTACATCATTTTTGCAAAATACCCTTCAAGCATCAGATTTTTCCCAACGACGCCACCCATCAGATTCCCGACGGTCGAGTATTTACCGAGCGATACCAATGATCCGAAATCTCGGTATCTATAGGGCTTCAACGGCGCGCCAGATAATCGTCGGCTGATTTGACTCAACATGTGTGAAGCCTGTTGGTGGGCCGCTTGCGCCCGGGGTGGCACGACACCACCACGCCCCCCCAAAGTGCAGACTTCCAAACGGCGGTTCGCCGACCCATAACGGCCACGCCAACAGACACACCTAAAAGTATTTGTGTGACTGAATCCATATTGTCTATTTGTAATCGAAATAGACAATAACTGGATGTCAGGGGGCTTTAGTGGCGGGACTCCCCATTTCCCGCTCGTAAGCTCAATCGACGGCTGCCAACAACCGTGAATTTTTCAGAGTCCCATAGGTGCTGGCTTTAGTAACCAGTTTCTGAAATTCCGGTGACATAGCGACCTCGTCAAGCTGAACGCCGAAGTGCTCAAGCGAGTCGAAGTAATAAACAATGAGCATCTCGTCCATCGCCCTGGCAATCGTGGGCAAAACCGCCATAAGTGGCGTTTCACCGACAATACCTTGCAGCTCGGGCATCAGCGCCAAGGCATTTTGAACGTTTGCTCGGTCGATGCTGTAGGTCCTCTGCAGGATCACAGGTTTCATTGACGGCTCACCAAATGCCGTGCGATAGACCTCTGGTCCTCTCAGGTGGGACGATGGCTCCGCCTCACGCTCCGCCTGCCATTTGGCCATTTGCGGGTCTTTGCTCATGGCCGCCGCTGATTTGGTGCCGCTGGTGAAATCGGTGAAGGTGACGTAAAGGTGAATGTCGCCTGCACCATCGCCAAAAATAACCTTTCTCACCCTAGCGCCTCCACCGGCCCTCACCATGATTTCCGCCAGGGACTTCGCTCTGGAAATCGTTAAAGCCGCTTTTCCGGGCAGCGGCGTTGAGACACGCCTAGAAATGATTGCCATGCTTGTCTCCTTTTTTTGGTCCGACATTCCCCAAGCGGCGTGCCGACTGACGTGAAGGTCGCCTGAATCCGACCTCTGGACAATCGTTTTTTGCCCCAAGCGGCGTCAGGGGTCGCGCAGGCTGCTGTAACAGGGCGGATCAGACCGGGAAGCCGCTGTGTCCTGGCCCAGGGGCGGTGTTTTTCAGCGCAGTGGATAGACCTGTCCTGCCGCTTTCGTTCAGTTTGGGTCCGGATCGCGGTCATGCGCATAGCGGTGGCGCTCGCAATCGGCGGATAGCGGCGAGGATGGCGCGCACCATCGGGCCGGTGACGGCCACCTCGGCCAACTGGAAGGTAATGGCGCGGGCGTGGCGCACGACGCGTGCCCCGATCTTGATCAGCTTGAGCTGCAGGCTGGTTAGCGACCAGTCGGCCATCGCCTCGGGTAGCTCGATGCAGCGCAGGAAGGTGGCCAGGTTGTAGGCCAGTGCGTGCAACTGCAGCCGCACCTCGTTGTCGCGGAACTTCCGGCATGACAGCCGCGTCCAGTGAAAGGCATGCTTGCCTTCCTTGATATGCTGCTCGGCGGTACCGCGGCGATTGTAAAAGCGGGTGATCTCGTCCGGCTCCATCGGCAGGTTGGTGACGATGAAGCCGACCTTGGGGAACAGTTCGCCCGGATGCCATTCGATCTTGGCGATCACGCGGCGTGGCTTGTCCCAACTCTGAGCCTGAGAGCCTGATCCGAAATTAAGTTGATTGGTATCAGCAGGTTGGCTTGACGCGTGGCCCGATCGTTGATTCTGGAGGTTAGCAACACCTTCCCAAGGATCGACGATGTGGACCGATACCACTCGCGCGCTTCATGCCCGCGCGGGCCTGGCGTTGCCAAGTGATTTGACCGACGCCGAATGGGCGGTGATCGCACCCTTCTTGCCACCGCCATCGCATGTCGGGCGTCCTCGCCGATGGTCGATGCGGCGGATTGTCGAAGCGATCCTGTATCTGCTGCGCGGTGGCCTGCCGTGGCGGATGCTGCCGCCTTGCTTCCCGCCGGTATCGACCGTCAGGCGCTGGTTTTACATGTGGCGCGACAGCGGGTTGTGGCAAACGCTGAACCATTCCCTGCTGATGGCCACGCGCGAGATTCATGGCCGTGAAGCCTCGCCCAGCGCCGGCGTCATCGATAGCCAGAGCGTCAAGACCACCGAGAGCGGCGGTCCGCGCGGCTATGATGCGGGCAAGAAGATCAAGGGCCGCAAGCGGCATATCCTGACCGACACCGAGGGCAATCTGGTCCATGCCATAATCCACACGGCCGATATCCAGGACCGTGATGGGGCACCGCTGTTGCTCGCCGAAATCATCCACCGCTTCCCCTGGCTGCGCCATATCTTCGCCGATGGTGGCTATGCCGGCGACAAGCTGCGCGAGGCGTTGCGCCGCATCGGCAAATGGACCATCGAGATCATCAAGCGATCCGATGCCGCCAAGGGCTTCGAGGTCCTGCCCCGCCGATGGGTCGTCGAACGAACGCTGGCCTGGCTCAGCCGCAACCGACGCCTCGCCAAGGACTTCGAGCAAACCATCGCGTCCGCAAGCGCATGGCTCTTCGTCGCATCCGTCCAACTCTTCACCCGACGCATCGCAAGACATTGCAACAATTCAGATTAATTTCGAATCAGACTCTGATACTGGAAGTCCTCGTAGAACCGCTTCACCTTGGTCTTTGACGGCCGCCCAACGGGGCGGGTTAACCGATGAGCGATGCAGCCTTCGAGAACGGCGTTCTTCTTCATCCGGATGGCGTAGAAATAGCCTGCCCCTTCCAGTCGCTCATAGAGTGCCGGGATCGCATAGGCGGCATCGGCCCGGAAGAAGCGGCCACCAAGGTTGCGACCAGCGTAGCGGGTGATCACCGGATCAAGGACGTTCCGCCAGCCGTCGGCGCTGTGGACGTTGCCATTGCGCAGGGCGCAGCGTTCCAGCATGCCGAACTGGTTGAACAAGAAGTTGGGATGATAGCAGTTGCAGTCGAAATGCCCGTTCCACGCCGCTCCTTCCTGATCGCCATGCGTCGGGCTGACCGAGCTGTCCATGTCCAGCACGATATACTTGAGCCCGTTGCGGTCATGAAACCGGTCAATCCATCGGCCATTCAGGTCGGCCAGCGCCGCCCGGTTCTCAGGCAAGGCCAGTGTCTCGGTCTCGAACCGCCCCATCTGCGATGCTGAAGCTGCTTGCGCATCGACGGCCCTGCCGCCGACAACCTGACGCATCACCGGGTCGAGCGCGAGACGGTCAGCATCGTTCACATCCCCATATCCGGCCAGCCGCCCGAACACCGATTGCCGGAACAGCCCGTCAAGACGATGGACCGTGTTCCTTCCGATACGATTGTCGCGCAGCGAAGCTGATGCCAGATTGGACAGCCCAAGCGCATCGTCAAGCTCGCGCATCACCAGCAGGCCGCCGTCCGAACTGATCTGCGTGCCACGAAATTCCAGCCGCACGCGAGGGTCGAAATCCACCCGATCTGCCCGCTGTAATCCCGCACCCTCTGGGTGATCCATGAAATACGCCCCTCGCAGCCATCAACACCATGATTTGTATAGGTAATGTTGAGTTCAAGACAGCGAAATCAGCCGGCTACTCGGGGAATGCGGGTTGAGACAACTTCCCAAGGACCGACGATGTGGACCGATACCACTCGCGCGCTTCATGCCCGCGCGGGCCTGGCGTTGCCAAGTGATTTGACCGACGCCGAATGGGCGGTGATCGCCCCCTTCTTGCCACCACCATCGCATGTCGGGCGTCCTCGCCGATGGTCGATGCGGCGGATTGGCGTGTCCCCGCTATCGAGATCGAGGGGGCCGTCAAACGCGCCATCGAATCCTTCCTCACAGATGCTGGCCGACTCACCGCTGAACTGGTGTTGACCGGGGCGCTGGAGAACCGCCAAGCGATCACACTGGCCGCCGCACTGGTCGAGCGGATCGATCGGACCTTGCTGCTGGATTTGGACCTCACCGTCACGCTGCATCCGGACCGGCTGACCCTGTCCATGGGAACGGCGCAGCTTCGCAAGGCGCTGGACCTACCGCAGCATGGCGATCTCGACGCGAAGGTAATCGTCGATGTTCCGATGGAGATCCGGCGCCGCGGCGTGGAAATGAAGTTGGTGATCGCGGCCGACCACACCGACGGCCGGATGATCGATCCGACACTGGTGAAGGCCATCGCCCGCGGGCGGGCATGGTTCGAGGAGATCGTCACCGGCACTGCGCCCTCGATATCTGAGATTGCCCAGCGCGAGGGTGTGACGATGCGCTACGTGTCCCAGCACATCGACTTCGCCTTCCTGTCACCCACGATCGTCGAGACCATCCTGGAAGGTCGCCAGCCGGTGCAGATGACGTTGCAATCGCTGAAGCAAGTCGACCTCCCGGCCGACTGGGTCGATCAGGCTAGAGTGCTGAACTTTCGATAGCCAGGAACCGCATCCGTTCGAACCGAGGGCCGCTCTATGCGGCCCTCACCCGTATGGGTAACCAATTGCATCCGAGGGCAAACTGGACCGGCTCCAGGGCGCGCGGAGCAAAGCCGCCGCACAGGCCGCAAGTGTGCTCCAGGCTGCGTGCTCTCGGGACGGGATATACCAGCAACTGGTTCGTAAGCCTCGGAAATGTCGCGTACTTCAGAAAATCTATTTTATTGAGAAATATCAATAAGATAGATTGGCGGAGAGACCAGTCTGCTGCGAACCCTGCTCCGAGTGGATTTCCCTGTTTACAGGGAAAAAACAGGGAATTTCGCTGAATCTGGCGCACAAAGCGATGATCGAACCTAAAAAACACGCGAACTTTCAAGGTACTATCGGGGAATTCCCTAGGCGCAGGAACAGGGAATTGAATTTTTCGAACAGGGAAAGTTCGACGCGGAATCAGGGAATACCGATGACGTATCAGGGACCTCGGATCCGCTACGATAGCGCCATGTTTGTTATTCGGCATGGGGTCCTGGCGCCGATCGGCGCGGCAAATGATTGATATCTATCAGTTACAAGAGGTCCGCCGGTCACGCCGATACACAGTCGCGCACCGGACGCAGCGAGTGACGATCGCGTTCACTCTCGACTTGCCTTGGGGATGGAGAATGTTCACTATATGTTCTTAATCACACGATGCCGTGTCCCCCCTGCGGAACAGTCCCTGAATGGCCGAACAAATTGTCATCACGGAGAAGACCAGCCAAGCCAAGGACGTGCGCGCCGCAGTTGGGGGCAGATACGGCACCATCTTGGCGGCCGAGGGACATCTGCTCGATCTTCAGGAGCCGGAAGACGTGGTTCCCGAATGGAAACGCTGGTCGTCAGTCCTGCTGCGCCCTGAAGGGCTGTACGGGACCCGGCCGGCGGTCGGCGGCAACAAGGCGGCCAAGCTCAAGGCTATCCGCGAGGCGTTGCACACGGCCCGGCGGGTCTGGCTGGCCACCGACTGCGACCGCGAAGGCCAACTGATCGGTCAGGAGATCCTCGAGCATTGCGGCTTCCGCGGAGAGGTCCTGCGGGTGATGTTCACCGCCCAGGATACTCAGACCATCCGCGATTCGTTCGACCGAGCCCGACCGAACGCTGACTATGCCGGGCTGTACGCTGCCGCCGTGGCCCGCCGCCAGGCAGACCAGATCTACAACCTTTCCCTCACCCGCACGGCGACGGTGACCCTCGGCAAGGGCGCCCGAAGCGTCGTCGGCGTCGGTCGCGTGAAGACGCCGACGCTGGCGATCGTGTGCCGGCGCGAACTGGAGATCCGCCAATTCGTTCCGGTCGCCTATTTCGAAATAACCGCCACCGCCACGGTCGCCGCCGGCGATTTCACGATGCGACACGCACCGGAGAAGCGGATCCTCAGGCGCGCCGACGCCGAGAGCATCCTGAACGCGGCGCGGGACTTCGAGGGGCCACTGGCAGTCCGGGTCGAGGACAAGCGGCAGGGTCCGCCCAAACTGCATGACCTGCCGTCTCTCCAGAAGCTCTGCGCGTCTCGTTTCGGGTGGTCGGCGGCCCGGACACTGGAGATTGCCCAGGAGCTTTACGACGGCCAGAACAAGAAGATCATCACCTACCCGCGCGCCGAAGTCCGCTATCTGCCCGAGAGCCTGATCCCGGACGTGCCGAAGATCGTCGCCGGACTGCAAGTCGGCAAGTCGTGCGCCACCATTGCGGTGCCGACGCCGCCGGTCATCCGCAAGGGCGCACACGGTGCGTTCCACGATAAGGGACTTGAGGGAGCCAGCCATCATGCGGTCATCCCCAACGTCAACACGGTGGCCGGCCTGCGCGAGGTCTGGCCACGCCTTTCGCTCGACGAGAAGAAGCTGTTCGACGTGGTGGCGCGCGCTTACCTAGCCGCGATGATGCCGGATTTTCGCTATCGACAGACGACCGCCACGTTGGATGTCCGGGGGGTTCCGTTCAAGGCGTCCGGCCGTCAGCCGATCGATCTCGGCTGGAGGGCGGCGTTCCCCGAATGGCAGCCCGCGGACGAGAAGAGCGGCGACGCCCAGCTGCTTCCGCCGATACTCGACGGCGAGACCGCCCGGCTGCGCGACGCGGCGATCGAGGACAAGGAGACGCGCCCACCGCCGCGCTACAACGAAGGCACGTTGATCGAGGCGATGCAGAACGCCTGGAGGTTCGTCGAAGACGAGGCGCTGCGGAACCGACTGAGGGAGGCCAAGGGCATCGGCACCCCGGCGACGCGGGCAGAGATCATCGCCGGCCTGAAACGGCAGCAATTCCTGGTCGCCCAGGGCAAGGCCATCGTTCCGACCGACACCGGGCTCGCGCTGTTCGATGTGCTGAGGCAGGCGGATCCGGCGCTGGTCGACCCAGGTGTCACGGCGCAGCTCGAATGCCTGCTCGACGATGTCGTAGTCGGCAAGCAGGCGATGATCGACGCGATCGACGCGGTGTGCGGCGTGGCGCAGCGCATCATTGGCAACCTGACCAGCGGCACCCCGATAGTAAGCGCTGCCCTGCTCGGCGGTCGATCCGTAGGACCACGCACCGACCGACCGCCAACAGCTGCGATGAAGCGCTTCGCCGAGAGCATCGCCCGCCGCAAGCGGATCGCGCCACCGGCGGGCTATGCCACGTCCAGCGCGACCTGCCGCGTCTTCCTCGAGCAGCATGCCCCCAGGCAGGCTAATGTTTCCCCCACCGACGCGCACCACCCCGGTCCAGCGCTGGCAGTCCTGGCGACCAACGAGGCCGTCAATGGCGGAGGAACACCGGCCGGTGCGACCGCGGATCCCACCGAGCAACCGACCCAGCGCGGCCGGCACGGCATCCGTAAGTCGGAGACGCCGCGGCGAAAAGCCGGTGGTCAGCGCACTGCCGGGTTGGAGGCGAATCAGGCCGCGAGGCCCAGGCGGCGGCGGAGCACCGCCGCCACCGCGGAACCCGCGTCGCGCGCAGCCTACCCGCCGACGGGAACGATCGTGGATCGGCTTCAAGAGACCGGGATCAACTCAGCGCTTCCTCTCTGCTCACGCCGCCGTCTACAACACCTTCAATGTCCAGCGCCATCTGATCTCTCGCAGCACCCTTCGGACCCTGCGCGGCGAAGCATTCGCTCAATGGCAAGCCGCTGCCGAGGCGGCGTGATCCCAGATCAGAACCTGGGCTTCGTGCGCCCGGACGACGAAGATGTGACAGTGCCCTTAGGAGAATTCAATCGAGCCGTCTCGAGCGATGGGAGGCATGGGTATTTCGTCGCGCGCAAACATAGCAGCCATGGCAGCGGGTACCGGATTCGCAATCTCGTCAGCGCTCTCTGCAGCAGCCATACGCTGCAGGTCAGCCGCATCGTCCGAGGTATCCCCCATTGGCCATAGCGCCGAACTTGCCAAACGCCGCTTGCGGGACATCAGGCTATGCAGAAGGCAGTCGAATGTGTGTTCTCGGTATCCGGCGTGGATCGCCATCGGCACATGAATCGTAACAGGCTTATGCTGACCAATTCGGTGGATGCGATCGTTGCACTGTTCCTCGACAGCAGGATTCCACCAGCGCGACAGATGGATCACGTGAGTTGCCGCAGTCAGCGTCAGCCCGGTCCCAGCTGCCTTGGGGCCCAAAACCAACAAGTCGAACCCGCCATCCTCGACTAGATGTCGCTGAAACCGGTCGACGATGGCTTGCCGCTTCTGGATCGGAGTATCCCCGTTGATCAAATCGATCCGGTTCAAGCCGAACTCCTGTCGTACGAGTTCAATAAACCGGTACTGCATCTGACGATGCTCAATGAAGACCAGGGCACGCTCACCCTTCGCCTTGATATAGCGTAATATGTCGAAGGCAGCCGACAGACGGCCCGATGCGGCGATAAAATCGTCGTTCGCCAGATCAGAACCTAGTGGATAAAATCCGACATTAGAATCCCGCTCAGGATTCCCGCGGGTTCGGTGGCGTGCGAGTCTGGGGCATGCGCACCGGGATCAGCTTCACCGTCAGTACCGCCGATCGCGCCCGCCTGGAGGCGATCGTGGCGGACCGCAACAGCCCGCAAAAGCACGTCTGGCGCTGCCGGATCGTGCTGCTCACCGCCGCGGGCCTGGGCACCAACGCGATCATGCGCGAGGCCGGGGTCGCCAAGACGGCGGTCTGGCGCTGGCAGGAGCGCTTCGCCGCCGAAGGCGTGGACGGGCTGCTGCGGGACAAGACGCGCCCGTCGCGGATCCCGCCGCTGGACCCCTCGGTGGCCGAGCGCGTCGTCGCCCTGACCCTGACCGATCCGCCCGGCGAGACGACCCACTGGACCGCCGCAACGATGGCGGCACAGACCGGCATCTCGGTTAGTTCGGTGCAGCGGATCTGGCGTGCTCACGGTTTGGCCCCGCATCGGATCCGGCAGTTCAAGCTCTCGAACGACCCGGAGTTCGTGACCAAGCTGCGCGACGTGGTCGGGCTCTATGTCGACCCGCCGGCCCACGCCATCGTGCTCAGCGTCGACGAGAAGAGCCAGATCCAGGCGCTCGACCGCACCCAGCCCGGCCTGCCGCTGAAGAAGGGCCGCGCCGGCACCATGACCCACGACTACAAGCGCCATGGCACCACCACCTTGTTCGCTGCCCTCAACGTGCTCGACGGCACCGTCATCGGCCGCAACATGCAGCGTCACCGCCACCAGGAGTTCATCCGCTTCCTCAACCACATCGAGGCCCAGGTTCCGGCCGGCAAGGTGATCCACGCCGTCCTCGACAACTACGCCGCCCACAAGCACCCCAAGGTCCGCGCCTGGCTGCACCGCCATCCCCGCTGGACCTTCCACTTCGTGCCGACCTCATGTTCCTGGCTCAACGCCGTCGAAGGCTTCTTCGCCAGGCTCGCCAAGCGCCGCCTCAAGCGCGGCGTCTTCCGCTCTGTCGCCGACCTCCAGGCCGCCATCAACCGCTTCCTCGACGAGCACAACGCCTCAGATCCGAAGCCCTTCAACTGGACAGCCGATCCCGACAAAATCATCGCCGCCGTCAGGCGTGGGCACCAAGTGTTGGATTCTATCCACTAGAGCGGGATGAACCGAGACGCTCCGGATGTGGTGCAGCATCTTCAGTGCGGCTCCACGCGTCCCTTCGGCAAGCTTCAGCCGCGCGTCCTCGTATGCTACCGCCTGATCGATCGGCATAGCCCGAGGATGTAGGCGGCGAGTCTTTGCTGGGAGCTCCCGCGCGACTGTTTGCTTCAAACGGCGAAGGGCGAGCGATGGCAACCCATTCTGAGGGAGAAACACCCGCGAATGCAGCTCCTTCATGTTCCCCTCGTCGGGGACGGCATATCGACCTCGAAAATCTCGCAGGGTGTCCAGTGCGCCAGGGCACAATTGGTCCATGATAGCCCATAGATCGGTGGCGCTGTTCTCGATCGGCGTCCCGGTCAGTCCAATTCGGAAATCAGACTGAATCGCCCGAGCGGCGAAAGCCCTTAGCGATGCCGGATTCTTTAGGGCCTGAATCTCGTCGAACACCACTGCCGAGAATGGGATTTTCGCCAGCGAGTGCTGATAATTGGTCAACGTAGTGTAGGTGGTGAGTATCCAAAAACGATGGGCTCGGCCCTCTGAGATCGCTTCCTTCAACAAATCAAAATCCAAGCGCTCCTCGCCAGAGTCTGTGTCTACCCCTCGCAAGCCGGCTCGTTTGTGCCCTCCAAGCCCGGATCCATAGAGCCGAATTACCGGCCCTAGCCCCGGTGCCTCTAGTGGTGAAAATCAAACGGGTGAGTCCGTCTGGATCGGCAGATTTCCGCCATGCGTTTGCTGATGCACGGGTTTCATCTGTCTGATTCCCACCACTAGGTGCCGCAGGACTTCGCCCTCCCACGTTTCGAGGAGCGACGTCGGCGCAACGACCAGTACCGGCCCACGGTTCTCGGCACCTGGGGTTGCCATATGCTCCTTAACCCGGATTTCCCAGATGGCGCTGCGTTTTCCTGATGGCGGCGGTAAAATATGATATCAAAATCAATGCATTACTGACGATTCGACGGGTTGAATATGGAGATGGCGTCGGGTGAAACGGGATCGGCCGATTTGCGGGTCGCTTTTGACCGCCGCCTCAAGCTGGAATTCCACGGCTCCAGGATCACCTCCGATGCCGGACTGCTCGCCTTCCGGGAACTCGATGATGCCCTCGGTCTGACCGAGATGGCCGGGCAGGTGTTGGCCGACAGCCGGACCGGCAAGAACAACCGCCACACCCTGATCGCCCAGTTCCGGCAGTCGGTGTTCGGTCGGCTTGCCGGGTACGAAGATGTCAACGACGCCGACCGCCTCGGCCATGATCCGGCGATGCGCTGGATTGTGGGATCACGACGCAGGCAACCACAAAGCCGGTCGGCGCGGCGTCAAGCTGCGAGGGCGGCTGTCATCGCGCGACTCCGCCTTCCGCTTAGGCCGGAATTTGCCTACTATGCCGTCAACCATGGGCGGATGGGCCGCTCAAATGGGGAATGTCGGATCAGATCAACAGCGCCCGTACGGCGAAATCTACAACGCCGCGCGCCCCATCTGTCCTCACCAGGTCCCGGTAGCCCACAAATCGCACGGCCGCTAACCCCTTGGGACGGTGACGATGTCGCAGCTGATCGAGCTCTACACCCGAATGGAAGCCGAGGCGGAAGCCCGCGCGGTCGAGCCGTGGTTCCGCATCGACCGTCTGCCCCCCTCCGGATCGAGCCATGAGCGCACGAAGTTCCAGCGCGAGATCCCCCCGGGGGTCGTCGACCGCTTCCGAGATTTCAAGATTGGCGGCATCGGGCTCGAGCCCCAGGACTACGGCATAACACTCGCCGATTATCTAAGCCGGCCGAACTTCGACAAGCTGGTCGACGACCCCATCGTTCGCGACCCCAAGGCCGAACGGCTGATCCAGGTGCTGGTCCGCGAGCAGCTGAAGGGAGCGCAGCCGGACGTTGTGCAGGCGTTCCTGCACGCGCTTGACGATTCGCTGAATATCGGCGGTCGCAAACACGTGGTCGGTTTCAGCCGGCTCATCGTTTGCTCGATGTTCTCGCTGAAGATGGCGCAGCGGGCCCTGCGCATGCTGGCGGTGCTGCACCGGCACGAAGTCCGGCCGAAGGTTCTGCTCGAGATCGGCGGCGGCTACGGCAAGACCTTCTCGGACGCCTGCGCACTGCTCGGCGTACGCACCGGCATCTACGTCGACCTGCCACTGAACCTGCTGTTAGCGGCCAGCTACCTGAACAAGCTGAGCCCCGGCAAGGTCAACCTCGTGTGGTCGGACGATGCCGAGATTCGCGAGGGTGCCATGAATCTGGTGGCGCCGTGGCTGCTCGAGGAGAAACTCGCGATGCCCGTCGATCTGGCGCTGAACTTCCTGTCGCTGCAGCACATGCAGGCGGCAACGCAGGAGTTCTACCTCGGGATCCTGAGGCGAAACGGCCTCGGCCATCTCTACCACGAGAACCGGTTGCATCCGCGCGACCGCGTTGAGGGGGCGCTGGCCGGCTCGGCGTCGATGACCGCCGCCCGGACCCTGGAGAGTCAGGTTGCCTCCCGTCCTACATTCTACAGCCCGGACGGCCGGCGGATCAACAGCCCGGACGGCCGGGGGACCAATCTGACAAGGGAGCTGGTCGTGTACGGTCAGTTGCTGCGCTTCGACTGACGCGATTGCGACGCGACCGCCGGAAGATCGCCGCCGCGGCAGCTCCCACTCTCTACCGTCCGCCGGCTGATGTCCGTGCGCTCGGTGGGCTCCATCTTCGCGAGTGCGTCAAGTTCAATGCCCTTGTCGAGACTGGTGCCCCTCAGGTCGGCGAGGTCATCGCCGAGGGCGCCGCGGGCGGCGTCACGCTGGATCGCCCGCTCGGATTGGCCGGTAGACTTCGCAGTGTCGGCGGTGAAGCGGTCGGCCCGATCTGGTCCGCGCCGATCTCCGCCATTCTTGGCTTCCGGGTGCAGCGCCTCGTAAATCTCCTTCCGCCTCCGGGTGAACAGCGCCTCGCGCGCGCTTAGGGGTCCCGGGTCACGGGCTGCCAGGGTCGTCCTGGATCCGATTGCAGACCACCGCCGCCGCTCCGGTACCTATGCTCGCCACCATGCGCCACCAGCTCGTCATCATCGCCGCTTTCATCATTTTCGTCGGCGTCATCGCCGCGACCATCGGATCCGCTCAGGCCCTCGAGCGCGGTGCCGTCATCGAAGGACCGGCCCGTGTCTTGGATGGTGATACGATCGACGTCGCCGGGGTCCGGGTGCGCCTCCACGGCGTAGCGGCGCCCGAACGATCGGAACCAGGTGGCGCGGAAGCGACCGCCGCCCTCCGCCAGATCATCGCCGGTCAGGTCGTCCGGTGCAGCGTCACCGGCTTCCGGTTAGGCCGGAATTTGCCTACTATGCCGTCAACCATGGGCGGATGGGCCGCTCAAATGGGAAATGTCGGCTTAAGAGGCTGTTGCAGAATCACCGGTTCCACCGACGATCTCCGCTTGACCCACTGACGGGGTCCTGATTCCGTTGGGAGAGGCAATTTGAAGGGGGGGGAGATGGCAAATTTTTACCGAGAACCAGATCGTAGGCAGCGGTTTCTTCTGCCGGTGGACATGGCGGATTGGGTTCCGGACACAGACCTCGTGCACCTTCTTCTGGATGCCGTGGGTTTGATGGATCTATCGGCATTCGAGACGCACTACCGGAAGCGTGGGTCGGGAGCGCCACCGTTCGCGCCGAGGATGATGGTTAGTCTCCTTGTTTATGCGTATGCGAACGGGCAACGCTCAAGCCGCAAGATCGAGCGCCTGTGCGTGCGGGATGCTGGGTTTCGGACGATCGTGTGCGCCGAGGTTCCCGACCACAGCGTGATAGCGCGGTTCCGCAAGCGGCACCGGGGCGACCTGGAGACCCTGTTCGTGGAGGTCCTGAAGCTGTGTCATGCGGCGGGGCTGGTGCGGTTGGGCGTGGTGGCGCTGGATGGGACCAAGGTGAAGGCAAATGCGTCGCTTGCGGCGAACCAGACCTCGAAGTCCCTGGAGGCGGAGGTTGCCGCCATGCTGTCGGAGGCCGAGGCGATCGATGCCGCCGAGGACGGGATGTTCGGGGAGGGCCGAGGTGACGATGTTCCCGTCGGGCTGAGGAAGCCGTCAGATCGGCTGTCCCGTCTTCGCTCCTGTCATGAACGTCTCTTGCGCGAAGCCGACCATCAACGGGTCGAGCAGCAGGAGAAGATCAACGCCCGGATTGCCGAGGAAAAGGCGAACGGAAAAGCCAAACGCGGGCGGAAGCCGAAGACAGCCGAGGCGGTTGTCAAGGAAGAGGCCAAGGCCAACGTGAGCGACCCGGACAGCCGGATCATGAAGAGCCGCAAGGGATATCTCCAGGGGTACAATGCCCAGGCGGTGGTGACGGCGGACCAGATCATCCTCGCCACCGATGTGACGAACCAGGCCAACGACGTTCGCCAACTGGCCCCGATGATTGCCCGGACCCTGACGATGATGGAGGCGGTGACCGGCGACGAGGCGGTGCTGGGGGTTGGCCTGTTTGACGCGGGCTATTGGTCTGACGAGAACGCGGCCACGGAAACAGCGGAATGCGAATACCTGATCGCCACCACTAAGGATTGGAAGCAGCGCAAGGCGATGCGTGATGCTCCACCACCCCGGGGCCGTATACCCAGGGACATGAGTGCCCGTGACCAGATGGAGCGTAAGCTCCTGACCCAACGGGGCCGAAAACTTTACCGGCTGCGCGGCCAGACCGTGGAACCGGTGTTCGGGCAAATGAAGGAGACCCAGGGCGCAGACGGATTCATGATGCGCGGGGAGCAGGAGACCCAGGGTGAATGGAACCTGCACTGCGCCGCCCACAACATCAAAAAACTACACTCGGAGTCCGTCCGCAGAGGAAGAAAGGGTGGAAAATGGCTCTTGAACTGAAGCAATTGGACAAGAAAAATGCCGTCTGAGGGCAAAATCACCGGATAGCTGCTTCATGCCGTCAAGCCAGACTCATTCAGCAACAGGCTCTTAAGCCACCTTAAAAAAGCAATTGTTTGCAAGGTTTTGCCCAACCCTTGCTCGTCGGCATTCAGCACGCCGGGAAGACCCGCAGACCACGCGTCCATCTGCCAGCTCAAACTTTCCGTCTGATGCTGCTTCAGAGAAGTTGCGATGCCGGACGGGGCACTGAGATCGATCTGTGAGATCCTCTGTCCGCGTTTAGGACGCCAATGCAGATCCTCAAAATTATCTTTGGTTTCTATAATGACTGGCCCCTTGGTGGGGGCACAATCATCTGGTTGATCGTTAGATGTCGGTGTCGGTTGTTCCTGCTCTTCACGCGCGCGCATCTCCTGACGAACTTGCAGGGCGCGAAGAGTCTCGGAGGTAGCGGGTAGCGCCTGGCCTGCGACGTCCACAGTCTCCTTTCCAGACGTCATGGCGTCATGGACAGCTCCGCATAGGTCGGCGAGCGCCTGCCCAGTCATGCGGCTTAGAGCCTGCACGACCAGATCTGTGAAATATTCCGGCAACCAGGTGGTGCCACTGCCTTGAAGAACGTCGAGGGTTGGCTTTGCGTAAACTGCAATTCCAGTAACCCGTTCTGAGTACTCTCGCGTCTCAACGAGGACCGGCCCCGCGACGGCCTCAATGGCCTCTTCCTCACCTGCGGGCGAGAGGTAATCTAACCGCCCCGCGGCCCGTAACGATTCCTCCACAGCTTGACTAATCAGTGGCCTAGGATTTCGGACAAACGCCGACCTTTCCTCAGGTCCTGCGTTCTGCATCCTGGTCATGACCTCCAGCACCGGTTTCGCGGCGCGGTCAACAACGAGGTAGTTGCCTTCACCCGGGGATGTCCCTCGCCGTGTTGAAATTTGCTCGGCAGGCGCTGTTGGTTGACGATGCTATGCGGCGACCGCCTGCTGTTCAAGGTCGTGGTTGATCGCGTTCCTGTCCTGGTGGGCCGCCAGGGCTCGGCGCAGGCTCGGGAGTTGCTTGTGGGCCTTGAGGCGGCGGAAGCCCTTGGCGGCCTCGAGCATGGCAGCGGCGGTCCAGCGCAGCGCCATGGCCGCGTCCTGCCAGCGTTTGACGTTGCGGCAGACCCGGCGGACGGTTCCGTTCATGTTCTCGATGATGTTGGTGCAGGCGAGCGACCGGCGTAGTTCGACTGGCAGACCGAGGCGGGTGACGGTGAGGATCTCGTCGAGGCCCTCCAGGATGCTGGCCGACACGCCCGGGGCGTCGCGCTCCAGGCGACGGGCGAGGTTGCGGATCAGCTTCTCGGCCTTGTCGGCGTCGTCCAGTTCCCAGGCCTGACGCAGCGCCTTGCGGACGCCGGCCTGCAAGGACTTGGGCAGGCGCTCTGCGATGTTGCGGGCCTTGTGGACCTGGCAGCGCTGGATCGGGGTGTCGCGGCCGAAGGTGTTGCGAATCGCCTTCGACAGCGCCTTGGCGCCGTCGATGATGAACAGTCGGCAGACCGCGGGATCGAGGCCGCGGCCGACCAGGTTGTCGAGCAGCGCCTGGGCCACGGCGGCGTTCTCGCTGGCCCCCTCGATCACGCCGAGCGGATGCTTGTCGCCGATGCCGTCGATGCCGACGGCGGCCAGCAGCATCAGGTCTTCCTCGATGTGGATGCCGTCGATCTGGATCGCCAGCAGGTCCAGGGCGGACAAGTCGGCGGCCATCCATTCCTTCATGCGTTCCGCCGACAGCGCCACGAACCGCCGCGACACCGCCGACTTCGACACTCCCGACCCGGGGGCCGCCGGGATGTCGCCGCCCGGCAGGCGGACGGCGCGGCCGAACTTGCGGGTCGAGACGTTGATCAGCATCAGGTTCAGCGCCCACTTGCCGAGCAGGTCTTCCGACTGCGCCGCCTCCCAGCTCGGCAGCGCCAGCTCGCCGCCGTCGCGAGCACGAACGCGAGGACGATCGATCTCGACCTTGCCGCCGTGGAAGCCGACCTTCCCCTTGGTCTTGCCCCAGCGATACCCGTCTCGCCCAGCAGCCCGGCCGTAGCGCGGGCCGCACAGCTCGGCCGCCTCCTCATCCATCATCGTCGCCAAAGTCGCCAGGCCCGCCGTCAGGCAGAAACGATCGAAGCTGGCTCCGACTTCCTGCCAAGCCTCATCGACGATTGCCGCCGGCACCACGCCGGCAGATCTGGTAGCTTTCTTCATGGCGTTGCTCTCCTTCGCGGATTCGACACCCCGAGCCTAATGGCTCAAGGCGGGCAACGCCTGCTCCCCTATTTCAACATCGACCGGGACATACCCCTTCACCCACCCGGTATGCGGCCAGAGCCCCTCGGGTTCGCAGGCGCTTCTGGAACGTTTCCAGAGGCAATCCGGTAAGTTCTGACTGAGATTCGTCAACCGGATCGTTATCAGACTCTCGAGCATCCAGGTTGCGGCCAGAAAACGGCACAACCTCGAAATCCAACCCGTCTGGACGGTCGACCGGCGCGATCGAGAAGCGGTCAGCCAGACGAACCTCAAGGCCTTGGAGGAAATCGGTCATCGAAACTCGTGCCGCGGCACTCTCAGGCACCATCTGAACGCCGGGATCGAGTGCCTGACGAAACCGAGCCAACGCCTCCCAGTGGGCCGCTTCGTCCCTTCCGGGCGTAAAGGATTCAGCTACCTCGACCGCCTCGAGCAACCATTGGGGCAACCGACGAAGACCGTCCGATGTATTCAGCCCACATTCCCCAAGTAATCCGCTGATTTCGCTGTCCTGATGTTGATAATTTCTATATGAATCATGGTGTTGACGGCTGGGAGGGGCGGGCTTCATGGATCACCCAGAGGGTGCGGGTTCGAAGCGGGCAGATCGGGTCGAGTTCGACCGCCGGGTTCATGTGGAGTTCCGGGGTGCGCAGCTCAGTTCCGACGGTGGTCTTCTGGTGATGCGCGAGCTGGATGACGCGCTCGGGTTGTCCGATCTGGCGGCAACGGCGCTGCGCGACACCCGGCGCGGCAAGAACACGGTCCATCGTCTCGACGGGCTTTTCCGGCAATCGGTGTTCGGTCGACTGGCCGGATACGAAGATGTCAACGATGCAGATCGACTGGCGCTTGATCCGGTCATGCGCCAAATCGTGGGTGGCCGAGCGGTCGATGCGCAAGCGGCTTCGGCTTCGCAGATGGGGCGGTTCGAGACCGAGACACTGGCCCTGGCCGAGAACCGTACCGCGCTGGCCGACCTGAACGGGCAATGGATCGACCGGTTTCACGACCGCAACGGGTTGAAGTACATCGTGCTGGACATGGACAGCTCGGTCAGCCCCACCCATGGCGATCAGGAGGGCGCGGCCTGGAACGGGCATTTCGACTGCACCTGCTACCACCCCAACTTTCTGTTCAACCAGTTCGGCATGCTGGAACGCTGCGCCTTGCGCAACGGCAACGTCCACAGCGCTGATGGCTGGCGCGACGTTCTCGATCCGGTCATCGCCCGGTATGCCGAGCGCAACATCATGCGGTTCTTCCGGGCGGATGCCGCTTATGCAATACCCGCGATCTACGAACGTCTGGAAGAAGCGAAGTACTTCTACGCCATCCGGTTGCCTGCCAACAACGTCCTGCGCGCGAAGATCGCGCATCGGCTGACCAGGCCGGTGGGGCGACCTTCGCAAACCAAAGTCAAGCGGTTCTACGAGGATTTCCATTATCAGGCGCAAAGCTGGGACAAGCCGCGCCGGGTGATCGCCAAGATCGAATGGCATCCGGGCGAACTGTTCCCCAAGGTCGGCTTCATCGTCACCAACCTGCCGATGGAGCCGGACGAGATCACCCGCTTTTACAATCGCCGCGGCACCGCCGAGCAGCATATCAAGGAAGGCAAGCATGCCTTTCACTGGACGCGGCTGTCATGCCGGAAGTTCCGCGACAACGAGGTGCGGCTGCAGTTGCACGCACTGGCCTACAACCTGGCCACCTTCCTGCGCTGCATCGAGCTACCCGAGGCGATGGCCGACTGGTCGCTAACCAGCCTGCAGCTCAAGCTGATCAAGATCGGGGCACGCGTCGTGCGCCACGCCCGCGCCATTACCTTCCAGTTGGCCGAGGTGGCCGTCACCGGCCCGATGGTGCGCGCCATCCTCGCCGCTATCCGCCGATTGCGAGCGCCACCGCTATGCGCATGACCGCGATCCGGACCCAAACTGAACGAAAGCGGCAGGACAGGTCTATCCACTGCGCTGAAAAACACCGCCCCTGGGCCAGGACACAGCGGCTTCCCGGTCTGATCCGCCCTGTTACAGCAGCCTGCGCGACCCCTGACGCCGCTTGGGGCAAAAAACGATTGTCCAGAGGTCGGATTCAGGCGATCTTCACGTCAGTCGGCACGCCGCTTGGGGAATGTCGGCTAAGAGCCGATGAGCGGTCGAATAGGCATGCGCGGGTGATCGCCAGTGGGTGTCCATTGTCGATCCGACGGACAACTATCGCTCGAAGTCGCTTCTCGCCATAATCGCTGAGCGACACAACCATTGGCCTGGTAGTTGGACTACAGCAAGGAGAAGGCTGATGGCCGACACCCTCGTTCAGCTCCTGGAATTCACCGTAGACGGTCAGGCACCCGACACCTTCTCCGTGTTCCGAATGCGCGGCCGCGAAGCCATCTCGGAACTGTTTCGCTTCGAGATCGAGGCCGTGTCCGGCAACGAATACCTGGATGCCGATGCGATCATCGGTGAGAAAGCCTGCCTCACCGTGGGACGCCTCCAGTGGTCTCGCAAGATCTACGGCATGGTCCAGCAGTTCGAGCTGCACGACATCACGCCACAGGGCCAATACATCTACCAACTGGTTCTGGTGCCACGCCTGCAGTTGCTGACGTTGACACGACAGAATCAGATCCACGGCACGACGGCCGAGATGTCGGTTCGTGAGATTCTAAACGTCCAGTTGACCGCCTCCGACTTGAAGGGGGCGCCTGCAGCGAAAGTTTCCGGACGGCTTGGCTTGAACGACTTCGAGCTGCGACTGACCCGATCCTACCCGAAGCGCGACTACACCGTGCAGTACGACGAGAGCGACTTCGCCTTCATTTCGCGTCTTTGTGAGCACTACGGGATTTTCTATTTCTTCGCCCACGAGAACGATAGGGACTCCGTGGTGTTCAGTGATTCCCGGATCACCTTCCCGACGATTGGTGAGCCAGGTGAGATAGCCTACCGACCGCGCAGCGGTCTCACCAACACGCAATCGGCCGGCGTGTTTCGGTTCGTCAGTCGCAACAGCCTGGTGCCTGCCCAGGTGTGTCTGCGCGACTACAACTACCGGATGCCCAACCTGACGCTCGAGGTCGACGAATTGGTCGATACCAATGGCCACGGGGTGGTCGTGGAATACGGCGCCCATTTCCGAACCCCACAGGAGGGCCGTGATCTGGCCCGGATTCGAGCCCAAGAACTGGCCTGCCGCAAACGGGTATTTCAGGGCGCCAGTGACAGTGTGCAACTGACAGCCGGCTCGGTGTTCGATCTGAACAACCACTTCCGCAACGACTTTAATGCCAGCTACCTAGTCACCTGGATCGAGCATGAAGCGACCCAGGCGACACCCGGCATTGCCGACTTCACCGGAGCGGACCACCAGATCTCGTATCGCAACCGCTTCGAATGCCAACCGAAGACCGTGGAATATAGGCCTGCCCGCGTTACCCCACGGCCGAAGATCACGGGTTTGACAAACGCCGTGGTCGACGCTGTCGGAGATGGTCTGCGCGCCGAGATCGGTCCGGCCGGTCGCTACAAGATCCGCCAGCAGTTTGACCAACGCGGTGAGGCCGCCGGCCAGGCGTCGCGCTACATGCGCAAGGCCGAGCCCTACGGCGGCGCCAACACCGGCATGCACTTCCCGCTGCTGAAGGGCACCGAGGTGGTCATGGCGTGCGTCAACGGCGACCCGGACCGGCCGATCATCGTTGGCGCCGTGCAGAATGATCAATACTCCAGCGTGGTGAACGCCCTCAACAACACCAAGAACCGCATTCGGACCACCAGCGGCACAGTGTTCGAGATCGACGACGGGCCGGCCTCCAGCAGTCCTGGCGGCAGCGGCGCGACGGGCGTCACGCTGGCACCACAGCGCGCGTTGGAAGGAGACGACGCGCCGGTTTCCGACTTCGACCGGTCCATCACGCAACCGCTCAAGGCTCAACGCGCAGAGGCCGAGACTCAGACCGCTATCAGCTCGTCATCACCCCACGCGCGCCTGCGCGTGTCGGCCGGCACCGACAGCTACTGGCGGCTGGGCGCAAAGCCAACCGACACTATAGAAAGCACCCGAAAACCCGGCATGTCCGACATGACCGGCGGTGGCGCGGCCGGCGCTGGTGGATTGTTCGAGTACACTGCCGGAGACCAATGTTCACTAATTGCCGGGTCGAGCTACGCTCAGGTCGGTGTCGATCGCCTCGACTATGTCGTCGGCAAACGACGGATGAGTGCCGCCACTCACAACGCCGTCAGCAAGGGGCAATATCAGGTCATCGCAAACGGCGTCGCCATCCAGGCCACTACCGGCGCAATCACCGACAACTCGTCACCCGCCAACGCGCCGGCAGGCAACATCGTGATCACGGCATCCGGCAACTTCACACAAAACGTCACGGGGAACGCCTCGGCAACGACCTCCGGCAACAGCATCACCAAGACCAACGGTACGAAGGTGACCGAGACGTGGGGCAGCACTGCGTCTTTCATGATGGGCAGCACCGTCTCGATGACCCTTGGCAGCGCCATAGGAGTCACGCTGGGCGCCAAAACCGATATCACCGGGCTCTTGAAGATCGATATTCGATTGGCCTTGGACATCATGCTTCGTCTTGGATTTGTATTTGACTATGCCTTAGCCGGAAAGACCACCTTCGTGATCGGCCCCGAAATCAAAGTCAATTCGACTAAGGTAAAGACGACTGTCCTTGCCGATATCAAGGCCGCAGCGACCAAACTTGAAACCGCAGCCGCCGTGGTGGACCAGAAAGCTGTTCAAGCTTCCGTCGGAACCGTAGAAGCAAAGGTTACCGCCGCAGACGTCACTGTATAGCGGATCTGGGTCTGAAACGGCCTTTTTGTGCACAAGAGATCGAGCGTCCGCATCCATCGCCGATCCCGCTGATAACTATCGCTCTACGCTGTATGCAGCCATAATCGATGGCTGAAACGAAAAATGTTCCCGCAGTCCTGTACCACAAGGAGAGGGCTGATGTCTGATGCCTACGCTCAGAGCCTGGAATTCTCCGTGGACGGGCAAGAACCCGACACCTTCACGGTGTTCAGGACGCGCGGGCGCGAGGCAATCTCCGAGTTATTCCGCTTCGAGATTGAGACGGTGTCCGGCAATGCCGACCTGGCAACCGGAAGGATCGTCGGCCAGAGCGCCAGCCTGACCGTGGGCCGGCTCGGCCAGTCCCGCAAGATCCACGGGATGGTCGAGCGGCTCGAGCTGCAGGGCATTACCCCCCAGGGCGACTACATCTACCGGGCGGTCCTTGTACCGCGCCTGCATAAGCTGGCATTGACCCGGCAGAATCAGATCCACGGCACCACGGCCGAGATGTCGGTCCGCGAGGTCCTGAACGACGAACTGACAGCCGCCGCCCTCCACGGGGTGCCGGCCGCCAAACTGTCAGGGCGGCTCGGCCTGAATGATTTCGAGCTGCGGCTGACCCACGCCTATCCGATGCGCGACTATATCGTGCAATACGACGAGAGCGATTTCGCCTTCATCTCCAGGCTCTGCGAGCACTACGGGATATTCTATTT
>ABHC01000015.1 GCA_000171835.1 alpha proteobacterium BAL199
ACGACTTGGCTTCCGACTTGGAATCGTAACGCTTCTGCCACTCCTCGAGGATGGTCTTGCGGTTGTTGGCCGCCCACTCGAAGTCGTTGTCGATCATCTTATCGATGACGTTCGGCGGGAAGTTCGCCACCGGCTTGGCCACACCCGGATACGCCACGACCGCGTAGCCGGTGTTGTACATCTCGTTGGCCTTCTTGGTGATGGTCCAGTCCGCCAGGGTCTTTGCGGCATCCAGCTTGGACGTGCCGGCAATGATCGCGGTCGCTTCCATGTCCCAGCCAATACCTTCGGACGGGATGATCACCTCGATCGGAGCGCCGTTGGCCTTCTCCTTGGCGCCGCGGAAGGCGAAGGACACGCCGATCGTGGTCTCGCCCGCGCCGGCCATCTTGCACGGCTTGGAGCCGGAGTGGGTGTAGCGGCCGATATTCTCATGCAGGGCGTCCATGTACTTCCAGCCGCCGTCCTTGCCGAACAGCTGCAGCCAGCTTGAGACGTCCAGGAAGCCGGTGCCCGAGGAGTTCGGGTTCGGCATGATCACGTGACCCTTGTACTCGGGCTTGGTTAGGTCCTGCCAGGAGGTCGGGGCCTTCAGGCCGGCCTTGCCGCCCTCGACCGTGTTGTAGCAGATCGCCGCCACCCAGGCGTCCATGCCCGTCCAGGTCGGCGGGTTGGACTTGTCGACGAATTTCTTGTCGAGCTTCTCCACACCCTTCGGCGCGTACGGCTCCAACATGCCCTCGGACTTCAGCAGCAGCAGCGAGGTGGCCGCCAGCCCCCAGACCACATCGGCCTGCGGGTTGTTCTTCTCGGCCAGCAGCTTGGCGGTGACGACACCGGTCGAATCACGCACCCAGTTGATCTTGATATCCGGATGATCGGCGTTGAACGCCTCAGCGTAGCGCTTCAGATCTTCGGCTTCGACCGCCGTGTAGACCGTCAACGTGGTCTCGGCATGCGCGATGCCGACCAGCGACGCCAGCGCGAACGCGCCGCCAGCGACGGTCGACTTGAACCCCCGTACAGTCATCTCCGACTCCCCTTGCTTGTTAAGGCTGAACGCAACAACGGCCGCCGCCTGCAAAGCAGCGTCCCTGGCGGCGTTCCCTCGCCCGTGCAGGCAGTGTCCACGACAGGTCGTGTCTCTTTGGTGACTCTGTCATGACAGTCTCGTGACGGTCGCGTTTCACTCAAGCACGCGATTCTCCCTGTCTGCCGAGACGATCATTCCGCCCGGTTCGACGGAAGTCAAATTGTTCGGCATTGCACCTATCGAGCACCAGCGCCGTTAGGCACCGTCGATCTGGGAACTTGTGTGGGGTGCTTGCCCGCGGATGACGAAGGGCGCAGGTCTTCCAAATCGTTCGCAACGCTAGGCGCACTGACGGGTTATGTTCCGAACCACATTGATGACAGGCACAGTCAGTCGCATGCGCACACCGACCACTGCGGCCATGTTCCGCGCCCTCCTGATCGCCCTGTGTTGCGCGTGGCTCACCGGCACGGCGGCCGCGCAGTCCAATCAGGTGCGCGACGCCCAGCAGCGCCTGGAAGCGCTCGGGCATTCCCCCGGGCAGATCGACGGCCTTATGGGTCCGCAGACTCGCGACGCGCTACGCGCATTCCAGCAGGACAAAAGCCTGCCTGCCACCGGCGAGTTGGACTGGGAGACTAGGCTTGCGCTGTCGGCCAGCGTCCGGTCGATCGACGACGCCAAGCCCGCTCCGAAACCGCGCAGCGCCCCCGTGCCGCAGGTCGCGATCAGTTCGCTGAACCCGCCCGGACACCCGGACATCCGTTCAAGCGAGCCGAGTCCACCTGACGCCGTCACAACAGTCGAAGGGATTGTCTCGTCAGAGATCGTGCAGCAAGCCGGCGGGCCGGAGCCGGCGCGAAACACTGCAGGATAGACGGATCGCCTCGATCAGGAGACCGGACCTGCCCTCACCGTCGCGTCGGATGGCAATGACAGCCTCTTGTCGATCGGGGCGGCGATCATCCTCGGTCTGGCCGCGACAGCCACCTGGCTCGCCCTGCTGCTCTGGGTACTGCGCCAGCGCGCGCGACGCGCAAATGCCTCCGTTGGAGGAGAATGAGAGCAACAGCCGAGCCGATTCATCCGGTCAACTCAATGGAGATCAGGTCGGCTGGTCACTTCGGTTGGAGCTTCGTGCCGTCGGCAATGAACACCGTCAACCGAACAGGCTTTCCGCGCGTGTAATTGAATGCGGAAATCGGCTCGCCAACCGCTTGAACGCCCACACCCGCGGCGACGGCCGCAGCAAGGAAATCCTGCTTGTCGCGGTCGGTCGTGACCGCGATACCGCAGCCTGAATTGCTTCGCAGCAACTCGGCAGCATCCACAGGGTCCCCAAGTCCAGTATCAGTACCCAGATAGAACACCGCGCTCGGCTCGGCATACCCGGTGATCGCGACCGGCTTGCGATCACAACCCGAAAGATCGTCGACAGCACGAGCCAGTGATCGTGACGGCCACAACATATTAAGTGCCGGAATCACTGTTTGAAACGTAACTCCGAAGAATATGACAACAGCGCCTACCAGCGCGAGCGAGCGCCCAACCGAGATCCGACGCAGGGTCCAGCACCCCGCTCCCAGCGCAACCAATCCCAACAGGGAGGCCCAGGGCGCGGTGCCAATCCAACGACCGGCGTAGCGCGTGAATTCGCGTCCCGTGAGGTCCTGAACGAGTGACGAGCCCCAGCCGGTTGAAACCATGGTTCCCACCGTTGGAACCAGCGCCAACGCTACCGTCACCACCACGAAAACCCCGACCGCCACCCGGTGCGCCCACCGCCACCGTCCCTCGGGCTTGAAGCCGGCCGCCAGCACCAGCCCAACCAGGACCGCCAGCGCCGGATAGGTCGGCATGGTGTAATGCGGCAGCTTGGTCGCAACCGCCTCGAACACCACGAAGGTCGGCACGAGCCAGCAGATCAGGAAGCGGATGTCATCTTCGCGCCGCCGGGCCCAGGCCAGCGCCGCCGCCGCCCCGGCCAGCAGGGCACCCGGCCAGAACGCCACGAACAGCGCGACCAGATGGTATCCCGGAGGCGCACCATGGGCGCGGTCACCGGTCGCCACTTTGCCCATCAGCGACCGGCCGATCGCCTCCTCGATGTAGGCCGGTCCGACCTTCATCGTGATCGCGGTCAGCCAGGGCAGTACCAGCGCTAGGGTCAGGCCGATGCCCGGCAGGAACCGCAGGCGGCGCAGCAGCACCCGGTCGCGCCGCCACAGACACAACACGGCAATCGTCAGCCCGACCACCAGGGTGATCAGCGGTCCCTTGATCAGCACGCCGACCCCGTGGGCCAACCAGAACACCAACGGCGCGCCCCAGAACGCCGGACGGTCGTCGCTCAGCTTGGTCAACCGGTACAACGCGGCCTGCGCCACCGCCACGGTCGCCAGCAGCAGCGCGTCGCTGCGCGCGGTGCGGGATTCCACAGCTACCACCAGCGAGGTCGCCAGCAACACGCCGGCCGCCACTCCGGCCGCCGGGCCGCCGATACGCGCGCCGATCCACGCGGTCGCCAGCACCGCAATCACCCCGGCGATGAACGACGGCAGTCGGTAGGCCCAGACCGGCGCATCAACCCCGCCGAACAGCTGTGCGCTGGCAGCCTTCACCCAGTAGGTGCCGGCCGGATAGCCGTAGCGCGTCGCCTCCTGCAGGCGGATGTCGACGTAGTCGCCGGTTTCCATCATCTGCTTGGTGGCCTGCAGGTAGCGGCCCTCGTCGCGGTCCATCACCGGAATGGCGGTGATCCCCGGGAACAGCGCCGCCACGGCGATCAGCAGCACCAGCAGCCAGGCCCGCCAGGACAGGCCGCTCGGCCCGTCGCCGGCCATCCACGCGGTCGCGGTCACCCGCCATCTCCATCCCGCTCGAACGGCAGGGCGCCGATGCTGGTGCGGCGCAGCAGCCAGTACACCCCCAGGAGGTCAACGATGCCGACAAGCGCACGCCGCAGGTTGGTGTACTTCGACTGACCGGAAATCCGCGGCCGGTCATCGACCGAGACGTTGACCACGTCGAAGCCGTAGCGCCGAACCAGCGCCGGCATATAGCGGTGCAGGCTGTCGAAATACGGCAACACCAGGAACAGTTCGCGCGGGATCAGCTTCAGTCCGCAGGCGGTGTCCGGGCAATCGTCGCGCAACGCCGCCTTGCGGATCGCGTTGGCCAGGCGCGAGGCGACCAGCCGGGCCGCACCGGCGGTGCGGCGACGACGGTTTCCGGCGACCAGTCCGACCGAGCCGATGCGGCCCAAGTCGACGCGACCGGCCATCGCCACCAAATCGGAAGGATCGTTCTCGCCGTCGCCGTCGATGGTCGCGACCCAGCGCGACCGGGCGGCGAACATGCCGGTGCGGAGCGCCGAGCTCTTGCCGCAGCGGCTGGAGTGCCGGATCAGCCGGATCCGCGGCTCGACGCTCGCAGCGGCCTCCACCACATCGGCCGATCCGTCGACGCTGCCGTCGTCGACCACCACGATATCGAGAGCGTAGGCATCGCCCGCCTTCGCCAGAAGTTCGCGCAGCACGACCGGAATGCTCTCCGCCTCGTCACACACCGGAATGACGACGGACAGCGCGGGGCGCTTGGAGCCGGGTCGGGATTCACCGCCATCGGTCATCGCAGGGCCGTGCCTTTCCGCAGAATCGGGTCAGCCTCGGCAAGCCGCAGATCGGCACCAAGACGCGCCCTCACCTAGCATCACCGGAGCCGATCGAACAGCGCGAGATAGTTCTGCACACAGATCTCACGGGTGAACTCGTCCGCGTGCCGCTGCGAGCCGGCCGTCACCAGCCGCGCCGCCAGTGCCTTGTCCTCGATCACCCGCCAGAGATCATGCGCCAGCGCATCGACGTCATTACGCGGCACCACCAGGGCATCCTGCTCCGGCCGCACCAGTTCCGCCGGACCGTCGGCGTCCGAACACACCAGCGGCTTGCCGTAGGCCCAGGCTTCCAGGCTGACGGTGCCGAACGGCTCGTGCCGGGACGGGAAGGCCACCACATCGGCGGCGCGGAAGAACGGCGCGGTGGCGACCTGCCAGCCCAGGAATCGCACCCGTGGCGCGACGCCGAGTTCGTTCGCCAGTTTGATCAGTTCGACCTTGTCCGGCCCGTCGCCGGCGATCCACAGATAGACACCGTCCAGTTGGGCGATCGCCTTCAGCAGGATGTCCATCGCCTTGGCGGTGTGCAGGCGGCCGGGCGTGAACACCAGCGGTGCGTCGGTCGGCGTGTCATAGGCCGCCCGGTCGGCCGCCGGTGCGTCGCCCGCCTCGGCGAAATTGCCGATGTAGTGCGCCCGACCGGCTGGCCAACCGTTGGCGATCACATGGTTGCGTATGCCATGGGAGATGCAGATCAGATGGTCGCAACGCCGGTAGTACTTGAGGTCATAGAACCCGCCGAGCCGGGCCAGCTTCAGATGCCGGCCGTCCGGCATGCGGTCGGCTGCACGGTTCATGAAGGCCAGCGCGATGTCCGGATCGAAGTCCACCACCTCCCGGCGAAGCACCGACCGCGTGCCGAAATCAAACCATCGGGCAAACGCCGCCTCGCGCACCGGCACCCCGGAGTCGCGCAGGATCGCCGCGCGCTTCGGATTGCGGCGGATCACCGTCCGCTGCTCGATGCCGGCCGCCGCGAACGCTGTGACCAAGGAGACAAAGAACGTCTCGGCGCCGCCGGTCGGCGCGCCCGCCAAGGTCGAAAGTATCCGCAAACCAATCCCCTGAACGCCATGCCGACCACCAAACCGGCCAGCGCCAAGCTGCCCGAAGGCGTCGCCGATATCAACCGGCCGGCGACTACTTCATGGTCGCCAGAAAGGCGATGCCGACCGCCACGACGGCAGCGGCTCCGCAGCGCTGGCGCCAATGGCTCTCCCCCAACAGCAGGGTGCCGATCAGGGCGGCGATGATCACACTGGACTCCCGCACCGCCGAGATCGCCGCCAGCGGCGCCAGGGTCGCGGCGTAGATCACGAAGGAATAAGCGGCAACCGACAGCAACCCTCCGGCCAGGCCCTTGACCACGCCGGATGCGGGGATCGCCCGCAACGTCCGGCGTCGGCGCAGCAGCACGAACAGGGTGACCGGAAACTCCCAGACGAACAGCCAGCCCATATAGGCGAACGGCGATCCGGATACCCGCACGCCCATGCCATCAACCACGCTGTAGGCGGCGATGATCATTCCAGTCGCCACCGTGAAGAACAGGGTCGGCGGGTGATCCCACATCCCGCCGCGGCGCGACAAGGCGATCGCCGAAATTCCGACCGACGTCAGCAGAATCGCAGCCCATCCGGCGGTAGACAGCGCCTCACCCGCGAACGTCCAGGCACCCAAGGCTACGAGCAACGGCGCCAGCCCGCGCGCCAACGGGTAGACTTGGCTGAGGTCGCCAACCCGGTAAGCATGGTGCAGGCAGATGTAGTAGCCGTAGTGCAGCAGGGTCGATGCCAGGATGAACGGCCAACTCGCCGGGTCCGGAATGCCAGCGAATCCGATCATCACGGCGCCGACCGCGGTGTGCGCCAGCGCGATCAGTGCCAGCACCACCGCGCGGTCCATGCCGACCTTCACGATGGCGTTCCAACTCGCGTGCATGACCGCCGCAATCAGCGTCAGAACCAGAGCTTCGAACGGCATCGGAAATCCATCGGACAGCGGCGCACGCCGCGCCGTCCCTTCCATACATCGAAAATCATCGAAATGTCAGGGCGGCGTCGACCTCAACGATCGCCATGCTGCCGTCAGCACGCGGAGTCGCGTGGCGTAAGAGCGGTTCTTCTTGGTTCGGCTCCGCAGTGCGCAGCGGCGTGCGGGGCAACCAAGTCCGCCGCAACGGAGGGCAGCAACGGCGGGTTTGCGGCCGTTCGACCGATCGGCCCGTACAGCATGACAGCGCCCGCTATATCGCCAGGCTGCAGTTCGCGGAACTGCTCGTCGTAGCGGAACGACATCAGTTGCCCCGACGGGCCAGGGTGGTCTAGGCCGATGGCGTGGCCGATCTCATGCGCCAGCGCGTAGCGAAGATCGTAGACCGAGACATCGCCGCCGAAACCGACCTTCCACGGCTTCTCCGGGTTCAGGCAGACAAGAGACCGTCGAATGGTGCGAACGTCGCCGGGACCGTTCGGCTCGTAAGAGACGTCGGCAAAGGCGACATCGCGCGGCTGGGTCTGGGCGCCGATCAGGATCTGGGCGACTGCGGGGTCATCAATCCGATTGAAACGGATGTTTGCCGATGCCTGCCACATCGCAAAGGCGGCCTCCGCCTCGCGCTCCAACACCGCGGCCGGGATCGCCGATCGGGTCAGCAACCCGTCGAGCGCCTGCATGTCGCGGCAGTTCCGAGCCTCGGTATTGTGCACCGTCCCTGTGGCGAAAGCGTATGTCACCGTTGTTCCGGCTCCGGATTGCGGAGCGCCCCATTTGACTCGAAAGCTGTCGAGCTGCAGCCAGTTGAACTGTGGTCCGGCAACCGCTCCGCCTATCCAGAGTGCGAGCCCTGATGCGACAAGCGGTACAATCAATCGGTTCAACACTGGCGCTTCCCATGCCTACCGAACACACCGACCTCTGGAGCCCTGCTGGCTTCCCACCTGCGAGATCGGCTCCCCCTCGGGAGGCACGAACCCTAACGGCTGGCCGGTAAACGTACGGTAAACAAGTGACGCCCGACGCGATCGGCGGCGCGATGCTAACCAACATGGCGCCGCCGAAAAAGCGCGTTGTTGAAGCGCGAACGGCCGCCCCGGTTGGGGCGGCCGTCGACCGTCATTTTAGCCTGCCAGGCTTCAATCAAGGAGCCCGGTGCATGTTACTGCTTGGGAAGCGTACCCGTGGTCGGTGCCGGGGTGGACATCTTCTGCTGCTGCTCCACCTTGATATCGACCAAGGTCTTGTACTTCGGCATCTCCGCAAGTTCTTCCTTGGACATGTTGATCATCGCGACCGCGGAGCCGTCGGTCTCCTGCACGTCAAGCGCATCCCAGGCGACACCGACATCCTTGGCACCAAGGCCAAGGAGCCCGCCGACCGACAGCACCGCGCCGACAATCTTGTTCTGGTCGTCAAGGATCAGATCGGCGACTTCACCAATGGATGCGCCGTCGGGCCCGACTACCTTCATGCCAAGCAGATCGGACGACAGAACCTGACCGTCCTCCTGGACGGTCAGCGTGCCGCCAGCGCTCGTCGTGGTCGACGCCCCGGTCGACGGGGCCGGCTCGGTCGGAGCAGCCTGGGTCGGTGGCGACGACGGATCAGTGGTAGGAGACGGGGTCGTGCTCTGGGCAAACGCTGGGGTCGCCAACGCCAACGCAATTGCCGAAGTCATGGCAAGTCGGGACCAATTGGTCATTATCTTTCCTCCTGCGCTCATCCATCCCGCTGCGTTTGGCCGTTCCCTTCGATTGACTTGGCGACAAGACCTGGACAGTTCAACGAAGGGCCGAAACTTGTCTCAGACAAGACACGGATCCGTCACAACTGATGTTCAGTGGTCAGTCTGCCCTGTCGTCAGGCGGCCGGGTCGATCCGTGCGACAAGGCATGTCATGTCGTCGGACTGCGCGACGCCCTGGGCAAAGTCGTCGACCACTTTCAGGCAGTGATCAGCAACGTCCGCCGACGACCGATCACGGACCTGCGACAGCGCTGATATCAGGCGCTCGTCACCGAACTCCTCGCCTTCGGCACTGAAGGCTTCGGTCAGGCCATCGGTGTACAGCAGCAGCACATCGCCGGGCCCCATACTGGTCCGGCCTTCCCGGAACGTCGCGCCGGGTACCACCGCCAGGATCGGATCACCAAGCGGCGCCAATGTCAGGATCGAGCCGTCCGCCTTGAGCACATGGGGCGGATTGTGCCCGCCATTCGCGTAGACCATCGTCCCGGACGACACATCGATGACGCCGTAGAACACCGTCACGAACATCGCCGCGTCGTTCTCTGCCTCCAGCAGGCTGTTCACCCGACCGAGGCACACCCCAGGCCCTTCTCCCACCATGCCCGCTGCCTTCAGCAGGGTCCGGGTCACCATCATGAACAGGCTGGCTGGAACACCTTTGCCAGAGACGTCGGCGATCACCACGCCGACCCGATCGTCGTCGATCTGGAAGTAGTCGTAGAAGTCGCCCCCAACTTCGAGCGCCGGCTGCATGCGGCCGACAATACCGAGCCTGCCGTGCTGCAAAGGCTGGCGCGGCAGGACCGCCGCCTGCATGTCACGGGCGATCTGCAGTTCCTGACGAATCCGCACCAGATCGGCGTTTTCTCGGAACACCGCAGTGACTGTCCTGAACCAAGGGCGCCACGCCACCGGCACGCGCGGCGGCCCGCTGGGCCCGACTTCTCCGGCGGCCTTGATATGCTCGACCAGCCGGCTCGCCGGTTCGACAAACTCGCGCCTGGTCAGCCAACCGGCGATGAGCAGCATGATCGTCAGTACGATGACGAGCGCCAGGGTCTGCGGCCCGTGCTCGACGACCAGCGCGCCCAGAACGGCCCAGCGATCCCCGATATAGACCAGGGTCCAGGGAGCAGCCTCCAGGCGCTCGACGTAGGTCAGCACCGCGCCGTCGCCGACCACCCGTCGGTCGGGGCGATCCAGCGCTTGGTCGATGCGCCGAACAACCATCTCGGGCAGCGTATTCCGGTAGGCCGCACCCAGTGTCACCGCGCTCTGAACGGCCTGAGGGTAGGCGAGCACGGCGCCGTCCGGGCCAAGCAGAGCTGTCCCCCCGACTGGATAGTCGAAATCTCCGTTCACGCGTCCGAGGTAGGGGACAGACACCTGGAGGGCGACAGCTCCAACGAACCGGTCCTCGCGATAGACCGGTGCCAGATGAACGATACCGCTATGGGCTCCGGGCAGGTCGCTGCCGTCCAGCCAGACCGGGCTGCGAGTCGGATCCCGCCCGGCCGACACGGCATCAAGCAACACAGAGCGCATCGGTTCGGACACGAACTGCTCAGCTTGCAAAGGCGTGGCGGGAAGCAGCACAGCGAAGCCACGCACCGAGACGTAGTAGGCACGATCGACGATCGGCAGCAACGCCACCAGATATCGAAAATCGTCGAGCAAACGGACGGCGGTTCGAACCTCCGAGGACGCTGCGTCGAGGTCGACGGCTCCGAGACTGCCGGCGACCGCCGCAGTGGGTGGGATCTGCCGCTCACCATCCGTCCTAAACACGAGGCGTCCATCGGCTGCCAGCTCGACGAATCGATGTTCGGTGTGGTCGGGATCATCCATGTCGACGCCGAGGGCGGCGGTCTCTTGCAGCTCCCTGACCCGTGCTGCTACCGCATCGGCCAGCGCATCCAGAATCAGGGCGTGTTCCTTGGCTCGCCCAGCAATCGCCCGCCATTCGGCTTTTTCGCGATCGTCGATCTGCAAGACAAAGAACCCGACTGCCGCCGTGACCAGCACCGCGTAGGCGAGGCGCAGGATGAGGGCATAGCGACGCATCAGAGCCATGCGCTCCGATCGGGCATCGCCTCTGGTTTCCCCCATCAGTTCCATAGGCACTCCCGAATTCCGCCGCGTTGAACGCCAGATCAATCAGCCGGCGAAACGCGCTGACCGAACGCTCGCACCTGACGTCCATCGTAGTCGTAGATGAATGTTGCCGCTTCCATGAACCGAAACGGGATGCGCAGGCCGATCCGCCCGGCCGCCCGGAAGCTGATGGCAATGTCCGGCGGCGTAACCACCCCGACCGGAAGCGTTCCCACTGCCTGAACGCCGGTAAGAACATCGGCGGCGTAGTGGGCTGCGAGTTGCACGGCGGTCGACTGATTGACTCCGATCGAGACGACGGCGCTGGCATCACCGCCCCGGACCACATCGGGCAAGGTCGCGATCACCGGCATCCGACCACCCAGGCGATTAATCAGTTCGATCTCGCGGTACACGCTGGTCGAGCCGGTGATGATCCAGGCGGTGGTGCCGAACTCCGGTTCGAACCCCGCCAACGCCTCGGTAACCGCCGACATTCCATCGGTCAGGTCAGCCCGCGCAGACAACCCATCACGGACGGCGACATCGAGAACGGTCAGCTCCATCTCAGAGGCGATTGCATGCAAAGGCTCGACCTGGGTCTCCACCGCGCTGCGGTTCGAAAGATCATAGAGAACCGCGATAGTGTGGAGCTTCGGTAGCAGTTCGCGCAGATAGCTGATGAACAGGCGAACGGGCACGGTGTTGGACGTGTACGCGATGTTCGTGCCGCTGCCCGAGTGGTAGCCGGGCATCTGTCCTCGGAGCACCGGATCCTTCGAGGCGCTGGTAACGACCGGTATGCGGCCACCACTGTAGGTCCGGTGCAGGTACTCGGTCGCGTCCGAACCGACCGGCATGATCAGATCAACGGCATTGGCCTCGGCCCAGTCCACTGCTTCCGATGCGATCGCCAGATCGGTGTCGTAGAACCAGATATCGAACACCGCCGGAACTTTCCGTTCCTGAAAGGTCGAGAGAATCGCATTGACCGAGATCGAATAAGCCGTTTGCGACGCAAAGGGGATCAGCAGCAGGACTCGGCGTTCGACAGACGGCACCTCCCCCTTTGATCTGGCTGTGATTCGAGCGGTGTCGGATGGATCGGCGGTGATCGTGTAGAACGACCTGACCCGCTCGTTGAAGTCCAACCAGTCAAGCACCGGGCGCGCTGCTTGCACGGGGCCCGCCGCCAACACCGAACACAGGAAAGCCAGCGCCAGCAACCAAACGGCCGCTGATCGTACGAAATCCCCTGCCTTCCGTTCAATAATCACGGCGTTCCACTCGGTACTTAGTCTCGGCATGACATCGCGACCGTACTGTTTCACGATCGCGCAATGGACGGCAATCGCTGGACGGTTCTCGCCGTTGCAACCGTCCCTCCATCTCCTATGCTATGGCATTTGCTATGGCATTCGCACCAGACGGGTCGGAATGGTGAGTGAACTGGCAGACAGAACCGTCGACTCAACGTCCGAGACATCGGCGGTCGCTGCCGCGCGCGTCCGTGTCGCCGTCGTACTCGCCACGACACTCGCGGCAATCCTGATCCTGAGTGGAATCACCTGGGCGCAAGTGGCTGCCCGCTTCGATACGAACCGGGTCCACACCGAGGGCGAAACTATCCGCAACGCGATGTCCGGCATGCTGTCGATGGGCTTGCCGCTAGGAGATTTCATCGGATTCCAGGCCGTATCGGCCCGCGTGCTCCGTGCCGATCCAGCAATCCAGGCGGTCATCGTGCGAGACCGTAACGGTCAGGTCGTACTGTCCAACCCGAACGACTTGGGCGCCGCCGGCTCCCAACCGGCCTTGGCGTTCACATCAACCGCAGCAGGCGACGTGACGACCGTCGACGGGCCTCAATCCACCACCCGCCTCGCCATGCCGATCGTCGACCGCTTCGGCCCGGCCGGCAGCCTGGAATTGATCTTCGAACGTGCGCTGATCCACGAGTTGACCCGCAATGCTGCGGCGGCAGGGTTGGCGGCGATTGTTCTGCTTGCCACGGGACTCATGGTGCACTGCCTCGCAATCGCAAACCCCGAATACTTTCAATCGAGACGTGACCTGATCCGCACCTACGCCGCTACCTGCGTGCTTGGGATCGGCCTTGTCGTGTCCGCGTTGATCGGTCTGACAGCCGAGAAGGCCGAGGAAACCGCCGGCGTGTATGCACAATCCCTCGGAGCCCGTTTGACCGAGGCCGTTGATCTCGGCATCTCCCTCGACGATCTGTCGGGACTCGATGACGTCGTCCGGGAATACCGTGATACCAACAGCGTCATCGGCTACGTGGCGCTGCTCGAAGGCAATCGGATCGCCACCAGCACCGGGCTCGACGACACCGGTGGTCGGTGGAGTCGTCCCACCGGTTACGTCGATGCCGCTTACGAGGTGAGACCCCGCCGTCTCTACACGCCGCAGTATCGGGTGCGGGTCGGTATCCGTTGGTCCACTGCGCTGCGCGCCACTGCCGAAGCGGCGGTTGCTCCAATCGGCATCCTGGTGATCGTCCTGATCCTCGGAGCAATCGCGATCACCAGGGCCCGGGCGTAAAATCGGACGTGACGGACGCGGCCGGTCCGCGTCATGCTGTCGACCCATCCAAGACGACCCCTCCCGGCGCGCCACCTCCATTCAAGGGAAGTACACCATGCCCGCGCATCAAAGCCGCTCACCCATCCGTTCGGTCAAGGGCATGGTCGCTGCCGCCCATCCGCTGGCCGCCGCCGCCGGCGCGGCCATGCTCGACTCCGGCGGAAACGCCTTTGACGCGGTGGTGGCGACCGCCGCCGCGCTCAACGTCGCCGAGCCATACATGTCCGGTCTGCTGGGCCTGGGGATGGCCACCTGCTGGGTGCAGAGCGAGGGTCGGATTCGCACCCTCGACTTCCAGACGCCGGTACCCAAGCGATTCCCGATTGACACCATCGGCAAGGTGGCGACGACCGATGGACCATTGGCCGGCGGGACGCCCGGCAGCCTAGCCGGCTGGTCGACGCTGCTTGAGACTTACGGCCGGAAGTCCCTGGCCGAAGCCCTTGCCCCGGCGATCACGCTGGCCAGCGACGGTGTGCCGATCTCGAACTTCTACCTCGACATGCTGGCCGCGGTCGCCAACCGGTCGATGTCCGAGGAGTGGCGGCGACTCTACGCATTCAACGGTTCGGCCCGCGCCGGGCTGGTCCTACGCCAGCCGGAACTCGCCGAGACACTGGCAGGCATCGCCGCCAACGGCTCCGGAACGCTGTACGGCGGAGCGCTCGGCCGCAAGCTGAGCGAACACCTTGCTTCCCTGGGAGGTTGCATCGGCCTTGACGACCTTGAGGCTGTCCAGCCGGTCTGGGAGCAACCGCTGCACGCCGAATACCGTGGACTGTCGGTGCATGTGCCGCCGCCGCCGGCGGAGTCATTCCAATTCCTGCTGACCCTGCGTCTATTGGCCGAGACCGATTTCGGCAAACTCGACCACCTCGGTGTCGATCATTTGGACCGAGTGTTCCGGGCGATTCGGCTGGCAGCAGAGTTGCGCATCCGGCGGAACCGATCGACCCCCGATGCGATCCAGGATCTCCTGTCCGAGGCTTCGATCGCCCCGCTGCGCGATCGGCTCACCGACGGCTCGCCGATCTGGGGACGGACCGAGCAGCACGGCAGCGGGCCACTGGTCACCGGGCCGAGCCTTAAGGAGCACACGACGTCGTTCTCGGCGATGGATGCCGACGGCAACGCGGTGTGCATCACCCAGAGCCTTGGCTCGCCCTGGGGGTCCGGCACGGCGATCCCGGGAACCGGCCTGTGCCTGAACAACTTCATGAACTGGGGCGATCTGGCCCCCGACTCACCAAACTTCCTGAAGCCGGGCGAGCGCTATGCCATGTGCCTGGCCCCGTCAGTGTCGCTGTCGAATGGTGTGCCGGTGCTGTGCCTTGGCACTCCCGGCAGCTACGGCATTCCGCAGACTCAAAGCCAGGCGATGGTGCACTACGCGGGCTACGGTCTCGACCTGCAGGCAGCGCTCGACGCGCCGCGCGGCCGGTTGTGGGACGGCCATAAAGTGGCGCTCGAAAGCCGGGTTGCGCCGGATGTCGTGGAGGCGCTGAACAGCCGCAGACACGAGGTGGCGCTGATGGGACCGTATTCCTGGTCAGCCGGCGGCATGCAGGCGGTGGCGCGCGATCCGCAGTCCGGCTCGTTCGCTGGAGCGGCCGATCCACGCCGCGACGGAGCCGCCGTGGCGGCCACCCGCTGACCGGTGGCTCAGCCGCGCTGCTCCGGGACCCTGGTGTCGAACAGGGCCACGAGATTTCCGTACATCTGATCGGCGTCTTCCACCTCGGTCAGCGCCGAGATCTGGTAGACGGCCGCGCGAAACGAGCCCGGATCATATTGCTGCCATGCGCCAAGCCCCATGAGTCCCAGCACTGGAGTCGAGAGCACGACGACCGTTGCGAAGAGGCAGAACAGGCTCCCGCGCAAGATTTTGAAGACCATGGCAGCCCCCATCACAACGGACTGCGGCCGCGCAGGACCCCGACCAGGGCGCTGATTACCAGCAGCACAAGGAACACAACGAACAGGATCTGCGCGATGTTGGCCGACGCCGCGGCAATTCCACCAAAACCGAAGACGCCTGCGACGATGGCGAGAATGAAGAACAGTACGCTCCAGCCCAGCATGGTGGTTTCCTTCCGCCTTTCGTTCAACTGACCGAATAAACCCCAAGACCCCGCCTCCGGTTCCCGCCACATCCGCCCAAGGGGGCAAACCGGGTGGTTGTCACGACGCGAAAATGCGGCCCAGGATGCCCGCCTGACGCGCGGGCAGAACACGAGGAGACGGACATGTCGGACACCATTGGCGTTATCGGGCTCGGCAACGCCGGATCATCACTGTGCAAAGCTCTGTCGGGGCGTGTGCCGCTGATCGGTTTCGACCTGAGCGAGGTTCGCCGCGACGCTGTATCCGGGCTCGACATCGCCTGTGTTGCTTCGGCAGCCGACGTTGCCGCCAAGGCCGGGCGGATCATCCTGTCGCTGCCGAAGCCCGAAGCTTCGCTGGCGGTGGTCGACGAGATCCTGGCCGCCGGCCATCGCCCGGAGATCGTGATCGAGACCAGCACGGTCACCCCCAAGACCGCGATCGACGCTCACAAGCGCTGCAAAGCTGTCGGCGTCGGCTTCGTCGACGCGGCGATCGCCGGCGGTGTCGCCAGCATGGCCTCGGCCAAGATCACCTTCTTCCTGGGCGGCGACTCAGAAGACGTGGCCAAGGCCCGGCCGGTGCTGGACCTGCTGGCCGAGCGGATATTCGAACTCGGTCCGATCGGCGCCGGCATGGGAGCCAAGGTCGTCAACAACGGCGTCATGCACGCCGTCATGGTGGTGCTGATCGAGGCGTTCGCCATGTCGACCAAGCTGGGCGTGCCGATCCAGACCATGATCGACATCCTGAACCGCGAGGAAGGTCTGATGCGCCCGCTGGTCCACCGGGTGCAGGAGCGCATGGTCCAGGGCGACTACAACGCTGGCATGTCGGTCAGCAACGCCCGCAAGGACTCCGTTCTGGCACTGGAAACCGCCCAGCAACTCGGCGTGCCGCTGTTCGCCACGCTGGCCGCCCATACGCCGTATGAGATCGCCGAGGCGAAGGGCATGGGCGATCTGGATTACGCCGCGCTGGCCCGGTTGTGGGAGGACTGGTCGGCCGTGTCGTTCCAGAACGGTTGATGTTCCCGGCCGGTCTTTGACGTTAGCCGCTGCCAGGCATAACCTTTGCCTAAGAGGCTGTTGCAGAATCACCGGTTCCACCGACGATCTCCGCTTGACCCACTGACGGGGTCCTGATTCCGTTGGGAGAGGCAATTTGAAGGGGGGGGAGATGGCAAATTTTTACCGAGAACCAGATCGTAGGCAGCGGTTTCTTCTGCCGGTGGACATGGCGGATTGGGTTCCGGACACAGACCTCGTGCACCTTCTTCTGGATGCCGTGGGTTTGATGGATCTATCGGCATTCGAGACGCACTACCGGAAGCGTGGGTCGGGAGCGCCACCGTTCGCGCCGAGGATGATGGTTAGTCTCCTTGTTTATGCGTATGCGAACGGGCAACGCTCAAGCCGCAAGATCGAGCGCCTGTGCGTGCGGGATGCTGGGTTTCGGACGATCGTGTGCGCCGAGGTTCCCGACCACAGCGTGATAGCGCGGTTCCGCAAGCGGCACCGGGGCGACCTGGAGACCCTGTTCGTGGAGGTCCTGAAGCTGTGTCATGCGGCGGGGCTGGTGCGGTTGGGCGTGGTGGCGCTGGATGGGACCAAGGTGAAGGCAAATGCGTCGCTTGCGGCGAACAGACCTCGAAGTCCCTGGAGGCGGAGGTTGCCGCCATGCTGTCGGAGGCCGAGGCGATCGATGCCGCCGAGGACGGGATGTTCGGGGAGGGCCGAGGTGACGATGTTCCCGTCGGGCTGAGGAAGCCGTCAGATCGGCTGTCCCGTCTTCGCTCCTGTCATGAACGTCTCTTGCGCGAAGCCGACCATCAACGGGTCGAGCAGCAGGAGAAGATCAACGCCCGGATTGCCGAGGAAAAGGCGAACGGAAAAGCCAAACGCGGGCGGAAGCCGAAGACAGCCGAGGCGGTTGTCAAGGAAGAGGCCAAGGCCAACGTGAGCGACCCGGACAGCCGGATCATGAAGAGCCGCAAGGGATATCTCCAGGGGTACAATGCCCAGGCGGTGGTGACGGCGGACCAGATCATCCTCGCCACCGATGTGACGAACCAGGCCAACGACGTTCGCCAACTGGCCCCGATGATTGCCCGGACCCTGACGATGATGGAGGCGGTGACCGGCGACGAGGCGGTGCTGGGGGTTGGCCTGTTTGACGCGGGCTATTGGTCTGACGAGAACGCGGCCACGGAAACAGCGGAATGCGAATACCTGATCGCCACCACTAAGGATTGGAAGCAGCGCAAGGCGATGCGTGATGCTCCACCACCCCGGGGCCGTATACCCAGGGACATGAGTGCCCGTGACCAGATGGAGCGTAAGCTCCTGACCCAACGGGGCCGAAAACTTTACCGGCTGCGCGGCCAGACCGTGGAACCGGTGTTCGGGCAAATGAAGGAGACCCAGGGCGCAGACGGATTCATGATGCGCGGGGAGCAGGAGACCCAGGGTGAATGGAACCTGCACTGCGCCGCCCACAACATCAAAAAACTACACTCGGAGTCCGTCCGCAGAGGAAGAAAGGGTGGAAAATGGCTCTTGAACTGAAGCAATTGGACAAGAAAAATGCCGTCTGAGGGCAAAATCACCGGATAGCTGCTTCATGCCGTCAAGCCAGACTCATTCAGCAACAGGCTCCTAAGCAACGAATTTAATCTGGAGGAGTCGATCATGGCCGAGGACATCAGCCTCGTCGTCCGCAACGGCACCGTCGTCGACGGCACCGGTGCCGCACCGTACGAGGCCGACGTGGCCCTGGCCGGCACCCGGATCGTCGAGATCGGCAAGGTTTCGGCACGCGGTACCGAAGAGATCGATGCCCGCGGCAAGCTGGTCACCCCCGGCTTCGTCGACATCCACACTCACTACGACGGCCAGGCGGTGTGGGACTCCCACCTCGCCCCGTCGGCATGGCACGGCGTGACCACCGCGATAATGGGCAATTGCGGTGTCGGCTTCGCGCCCTGCAAGCCGGGCGACCGGGAGAAGCTGGTCGAGTTGATGGAAGGGGTCGAGGACATCCCCGCCCCAGTCATGCACGAAGGCCTGAACTGGCAGTGGGAAAGCTTCGGCGAATACCTGACGGCGCTTGAGGGCAACCCGCGCGACATCGACATCGGCGCCCTGCTGCCGCATGCGGCGGTCCGGGTGTTCGTGATGGGCGAACGGGCGATCCGCCACGAGGCGGCGACCGCCGAAGACATTGTCCAGATGCGCGCCATCACCGCCGATGCGGTGCGGCAGGGCGCATTCGGCTTCTCGACCTCGCGGACCATCAGCCACAAGAGCCTGAAGGGTGACTACACGCCGACCTTGCGGGCCCATGAGGACGAGTTGACAGGAATCGCGCTCGGCATGTCCGATGCCGGTGCCGGATTCCTGGAAATCGTGTCCGACTGGAACGCCCCGGATGCGGCGACCGAGTTTGGCCTGCTGCGCCGGGTGATCGAGGCGAGCGGCCGCACAGCGGTGTTCTCACTGACCCAACGCCACGACCGCACCACGACCTGGAAGGAACTGCTGGGTCTTGCCGACAATGCGATCCGCGACGGTGTCTCGATCCGGCCGGTGGTGGCACCCCGCCCGATCGGCATCCTTCTCGGCCTCGAAGGCAGCCAGAACCCATTCTCCGGGACGCCATCGTACAAGAGCATCGCGGCCAAGCCACTCGCCAAGCGGGTGGCGATCATGCGCGATTCGGAGTTCCGCCGGCAGCTGCTGTCGGAAGACCCGGTCGCCGGCAGCACCTTCCCGCTGATCCATCGCATCGGCTACGCCCACATGTTCCGGTTCGGCAACCCGCCCTGCTACGAGCCGAAGCGCGAGGACTCGATCGTCGCGATCGCGGAGCGCGAAGGCCGGACGGCTCCGGAAGTCGCCTATGACATGCTGCTGGAGGACGAAGGGCGCGGGTTCATCTATTCGCCGCTGGTCAACTACGCCAGCTACGACATGTCCACCCCGGAGACCATGCTGGCCGACCGCAACACCATCATGGGCCTTGGCGACGGTGGCGCCCATGTCGGCTTCATCCTGGATGCCGGCTTCCCGACATGGATGTTCAGCTATTGGGGCCGCGAGCGCGGGCGTTTCGAGGTGCCGGAGATCGTCCGCCGCCTCACCTCCGATCCGGCAAGCGCCGCCGGGCTTAACGATCGCGGCGTGATTGCACTCGGCAAAAAGGCCGACCTGAACGTCATCGACTACGACCGGGTCAGCTTCGGCCAGCCCTACGTCACCTTCGACCTGCCGGCCGGCGGTCGGCGGCTGTTGCAGAAGGCCCACGGCTACGACGCGACCATCGCGTCGGGCGTGGTCACCTATCGCAACGGCGAGGCGACCGGCGCCCTGCCCGGCCGCCTGGTGCGTGGCCAGCGCGCCGGGTAAACCGGGAACTCGCCGGCACTCACGGCATCACGAATCAAGTGCGCGGCGCGCTCAGCCTTGTCCGCGGAACTTGAACCCGAAGGCGTCGCCGTGCCGGACGAAATGCCCGATCGACGGTGTCGGGAAATGGGCGCTGCAGATCAGGGTGTCGGTCTCGCAATACCGGTCCATGAAGGCGCGGCGGGTCGCGACCGCCAGTTCCTTGTCGAAATCCGGCTTGGCCACCAGATGCGGGTGGCGGCACTGCAGCAGGGTGTGGATCAGGTCACCGGACATCACCGCATCATGGCCATTCGAGGACAGGTGCACCGCGAAATGGTCGGGGGTGTGGCCCGGCGTCGGCATCAGTTGGATCCCGTCGGCAAAGGCGTGGTCGCTGGTAACCTGCACCACCTGGCCCGCCTCGACCACCGGCAGGACGCTGTCGGTCATGTAGGCGATCTCGGCCTTGGCGTGCTGGGTCTGCCAGTGCTCCAGTTCCTTGCCGGAGAACACGTAGCGGGCGTTCGGGAACGTCGGAACCCAGCGACCGTTCTCCAGCCTGGTGTTCCAGCCGACATGGTCCGGGTGCAGATGAGTGCACATGACGTAGTCGATGTCCGCGACCCCGACACCGGCACGCGCCAACCCGTCCATGTAATGGGTGTCGTCCTTCTGGTGCCAGTTCGGCCGGGTCGGTCGGTCCTTGTGGTTGCCGACGCAGCTGTCAATCAGGATGGTGTGGCGGCCATCGCGGACCAGGTAGGACTGCATCGGGAAGATCAGCAGCCCGGACGCCGGATCCAGGCTCCGCGGCTCCAGCCAATGGCGGTTCTCCTCCAGCAATTCCTTGGTCAGGGTCGGCAGGAAGTCGAACGGATCGAAGCCAGGCAGGTTCTGCTCCAGGATCCGGTCGATCCGGATGTCGCCGACGGCGAAGCTGAGCGTCATGGGTTGCTCCCGCAGATGGTGCTGTGCGCATTGGGAGTGTCAGCCGCGCCTGGAACGAGTGCAACCGCAAGCGTTAACCGGGCCGGTACCCCCACCCAATCTTGGGCAGATACCGGCCTGAGATCATACGATCGCGCCGTAGATCAACCCCATCGCGAACGCGCCGCAGAAGGCGAAGCCGAGATAGGCGGCAAACACCGGCGGTCGGGCCAGTGCCCACACCGCGATCGCCGCCGGGATCGAGCTGACGCCGCCGGCCAGCAAGAACGCCATCCCGGCACCCGGTGCCATGCCCTGCTCGATCAGACCGCTGACCAGCGGCAGGGCCGCGTAGCCGTTGAGATAGGCCGGCACGCCGACGGCGGTGGCGCCGAGCACCGTCATCCAGCCGCTGCCGCCGATCGCCGAGCTGACCAGTTCACCCGGCACATAGGCCAGCATCAGGCTTTCCAGGAAGAACGCGACCGCCAGCCATTTCCCCAGGAACAGCGCATTGTCGAGTGCGTTCTTGGCGAACTTCTGGCGGCGCGCCGGTTCATCCCAGAACCGCCACGCCACCTGCTTGGTGCTGCGAACGGTCGATCCGGCGCAGCCGCCGTTGCCGACACCTTCGCGCAGCGGATCGGCGAACCATCCCGCCCGGCCGAGCAGCAGGGTGCTGAATCCGCCGAGCAGACCGATCGCGATCGCCGAAACCGTCTTGAACACCGCGAACCCGGTCCCGAGCGTGCCTGCGGTCAGCAGGAACATCGACGGGTCCATCAGCGGCGACGCCAGCCAGAACGCCATGACCGGGGCCAGCGGTACGCCCATCGCCAGCAGGGCCGCGATCAGCGGGATCACCCCACACGAGCAGAACGGCGACAGCGCCCCCATCAGCCCCGCCAGCAGCACCATGGTCGGCAGATTGCCGGTGAACGCCCGGGCGATCAGCGCGTCGGCCCCGCTGGCCTTGGCGTAAGCGGCGACCCCGATCGAGAGTGCCAGGAACAACGACACCCCGACCAGCGCATCGCCGGTGAACCTCAGGCTTTCGACTGCCTGGGCCGGCGCCAGCAGCGCCAGCAAGGCAAGCGCCAATGCGGCGGCCAGCAGGACTGGGTCGACCCGTCCGGCGAGTCGCCGTGTAGCCAATGCGATTTCGGTCATCGTCCTTCTCCGTTATTCCTAGAATATTCGACATAAATCAGCAAAAAAACTCAAGCCGCATCGCTCTCCGCGTCGCAGCGGTCGGCACCAGCGTCGGCGCAGCACTCGCGGGTCAGGAAACCGAGGGTCTCCTCCATCGCCGGGTAGTGTGCGTGGCAGTACAGAGTGGTCCCATCGCGCTGCTGGTAGACCAGCCCGACACCAATCAGCTTGTGCAGATGGTGCGACAGGGTCGACCGCGCGGTTCCAGTGCGCCGCTGAACCTCGCCGACCGGCAAGCCGTCTCGACCGGCCCGGACCAGAATCCGGAACACTTCCAGCCGGGTCTCGTTGCCCAGCGCCTCAAGACGCGATGCGGTGATCTTTGTGTCCATGCCGTCAATGTAGGTCCGTCCGGACCAGCGATCAACCATATTCCCAAGAATACCGTTATATGAAATGACGGATCGATAATCCTCGCATGGACGCAGATGCCGGGGTCGTGAAAGGATGCCGATCCCGCCTTGCCGGAGTCCGGTCCGTTGCCCGCTGTCCCCTCGCTCGCGTCGCCTGCCCGCACCGTGATGGCTCTCGCTTTCGCCGAGACCATCATCTGGGCCGGCGTGTTCTACATTTTCCCTGCCCTGCTGGCGCATTGGGAGGCCGATCTCGGCTGGTCGAAGACCACGTTGTCGGGTGCCTTCACTGCCTCGCTCATCACCTCGGCCCTGTGCGCCCCGATCGCCGGTCGATTGATCGACGCCGGCTATGGCCGATTGCTCCTGACCGGCGGAGCCGCCTGCGCCGGCGTTCTGATCGGACTTGTCAGTCTGGTGCAGGTGTCCTGGCAGTTCTATGCACTTTGGATCGCCCTCGGCGCCTGCATGGCCTGCGCGCTGTACGAGCCGTGCTTCGCGTTTCTAACTCGGACACGCGGCGGCGATGCGCGCCGGGCAATCACGCGGATCACCTTGATTGCCGGTCTTGCCGGCACCGTATCCTTCCCGACCGCCAACCTGCTGGCTGAGTTGTATGGCTGGCGATCCGCGACCACCGCCTTCGCGTTGGCGATCCTGCTGATCGCGCTGCCGCTGTTTCGCTACGGCACCCGGCCGGTCGCCGCCAACGAGCCGGCAAGCAGCGCCCCGTCCGGTAGCAGCAACGACGAAGGACTGCGGGCCGCCATGCGCCGGCCGACCTTCTGGCTGTTGGCCGTCGCGTTCTCGATGATCGCCTTGACCCACGGTATCCTGATCACCCATCTGCTGCCGATGCTGGACGAACGTGGCGTCTCGACCTCGGTCGCCGTTCTGGTCGCCTCCGGCATCGGGCCGATGCAGGTCGCGGGGCGGGTTGCGATGATGGCGATGGAGCGTCACGTATCGATGAACACGGTGTGCGCCGTATCGTTCGTCTTCATGCTGGCGGCAGCGACCGCGCTGATCGGCGCCGGCGCGATCCCGCTTCTGCTGGTCGCCTTCGTGGTGCTTCAGGGTTCCGGCTACGGCGTGACCAGCATCACCCGACCGGTGGTGACCGCAAATCTGCTTGGCCGGACCGGCTTCGGCGCAATCTCCGGCGCGCTGGCCTTGCCGTTCATGGGAGCCACTGCAATCTCTCCGACCCTCGCAGCGGCGATCTGGACAGTCGGCGGCTACGATCTGGTCCGGCTGGCGGTGTTGGGGCTGGTCGGGGTCGGGGCGGCGAGTTTCGTGCTGGCGATCCTTTCCGCGCAGCGTCGATAGTCTGCGCATCAACGAGCGATGCATCGCAGGTCCTGCTGCCATAAACTTCGGCAGATCATTGGCGGGAGGCCCAGATGAACGCCCAACTCGACCGAGCCCAAGAGGATGTCGGCAACATCGTCCACCTTGAGCACGTCAACCTGCTGATCCCCGACCAGCGGCTCGCTATCGTGTTCTACGTGGTCGGCCTCGGCCTGACCCGCGACCCGTATCTGATGGTCGGTGTCACCAACATGTGGGTGAACATCGGCCGCAGCCAGATTCACCTGCCGTCACGCCAGCCGGTCGCCCAGCGGCTGCGCGGTACGATTGGCCTGATCCTGCCGGACCTCGACCGAGCTGAACGGTCGCTGGCGAGTGTGCGCACCGACCTCGCCGGCACCGCGTTCGGCTTCAAGCGCGTCGATGGAGCCCTTGAGGTGACCTGCCCCTGGGGCAACCAGTTCCGCTGCCACGCGCCCGATCCGAATTTCGGAGCCATCGACCTCGGCATGCCTTATGTCGACTTCGCTGTGCCGGCCGGTACCGCCGATCGGATCGCCGCGTTCTACGAAGCGATTCTCGGTGCTCCGTCGCGGGTCGACGAGGTCGACGGCGTGGCCTGCGCGCACGTGCACACGGGCGTTCATCAGACACTGCGGTTCCGGGAAAGCACCGTCGAGCAGCCCGACTATGACGGGCATCACGTCGCGATCTACATTGCCGACTTCTCGTCGCCGTACCGCAAGTTGCTGGACCGCAATCTGGTATCGGTGGAGACCGGCCAGCATGAATGGCGGTTTCAGGATATCGTCGATCTGCAAAGCGGCGAGACCCTGTTTACCGTCGAGCACGAAGTGCGCAGCCTGACCCACCCGCTGTTCGCCCGACCGCTGGTCAATCGCAATCCCGACCAGACCCAGCCAGCCTACGCTCGAGGTCTCGACCGCTTTGCCGGAAGAGCCTGATCCGCATTCGCATCGCCTATTCAGCAGGAGCCGATCCATGACCGACACTCCCGGCGTTCCCGGTGGCGGCCGGCGCTCATCAGACGCCCTGCCGCCCGCCCATTCCTGGTTTGCGATCGAGTGGCACGCCAACGGGATCATGCGGATCTGGGAACCGCATGTGTCCCGGCTGTTGCGCGCTAACATCTTCCTGGTGAAGGGTCGCGATCGCGATCTGGTGGTCGACGCGGGCATGGGGATTGTCAGCCTGCGGGACTTCCTGCGCCCGTTCACCGACAAGCCGATCACGCATCTGGTCACGCACAGCCATGTCGACCATGTCGGCTCATCGCACGAGTTCGGCGACGACCTGCTCATGCACACGGCCGAAGCCGCCATGCTGCGCAATCCGCCGGATGACTGGCGGTTGAGCTTCGAGGAATACCCCGAAGACAAACGCCGCCGTCTCCAGGCTGCCGGCTTCGACACCACTGGCCTGCTGATCGCCGCGTTGCCGCACGAGGGGTTCGACTACCGCAACTGGCGCGTGCCCGGCGTCGCGCCAACCCGCCTGGTCGACGAGGGCGACGTGGTGGACCTCGGCGACCGCCGCTTCGAGGTCATGCATACTCCGGGGCACTCGCCGGGATCGATCAGTCTGTGGGAACCGGCTTCCGGAACGCTGATCGGCGGTGACGCCATTTACGACGGCCTGCTGATCGACACGCTCCCGGACAGCGATCGCAGCGCCTACTGTGTGACCATGGAGCGTCTGAGATCGGTCCCCGCGACGGTCGTTCACGGCGGTCATCGCGAGAGTTTCGGCGCATCAAAGCTCAAAAAGCTTTGTGATGACTACCTGAGCACATTCTGACGAAAATTTGACCTTGCGCGCCCCCTGATCAAAGGTGCAGCATTCCTTCAGTCGAATATCCGCGTGTGCAATGCGGACCGCAGAACAGCATGGCGAAACGGTATGGCGAGTCGTTCACACGCACTCACACTGCGTGGGCTATCCAAATACTATGGCTCTCTAGCCGCGGTTGATAATGTCGACCTCGATATACCGAGCGGATCCTTTCTGACTCTTCTCGGTCCTTCCGGTTCCGGGAAGACCACAATTCTGATGTCAATCGCCGGGTTCGTGGAACCCAGCGCCGGACAGATCCTGCTGGATGACTCCGACATCACTGCCCTGCCGCCGGACAAGCGCAATTTCGGGATGGTGTTCCAGGGCTACGCGCTGTTCCCGCACATGACGGTGGCGGACAACATCTGGTTCCCGCTCAAGGTGCGTGGAGTGTCCAAAGCGAACGCCGGAGACCGGGTCCGCAACGCCCTCGACCTCGTCCAGCTTGGCCATCTCGCCGAACGCTATCCCTCGCAGTTGTCCGGCGGTCAGCAGCAGCGGGTCGCGCTTGCACGCGCACTGGTGTTCGAACCCGCACTGCTGTTGCTGGACGAGCCACTGTCGGCGCTCGACAAGAAACTGCGCGCCGACCTGCAGTGGGAGTTGAAGTCGCTCCACCACCGCCTCGGCACCACGTTCATCTACGTCACCCACGATCAGGAAGAAGCGCTCTCGATGTCCGACGAGATCGTCATCCTGCGCGATGGCAAGATCGAGCAGCAGGGTGGCCCGGGCGATCTGTACGAGAAACCGGCAACCCGGTTCGTCGCGGACTTTCTCGGGAAGTCGAACTTTCTGGAAGGCAGCGTGTCGGGAACCCAGTCGGATCGCTTCGACTATGCGATTGGTGAGCAGACCCTGGTGCAAGCCGGCAAGCCCGATCATCAGAAGGTCGATGGAAAGGTCCTGGTCTCGCTTCGCCCCGAGAAGATGGTGATCGCCGACCAACGGCCGGATACCGTCAACGCGGTCACCGGAACGATCTCGGCGTTCAACTACTACGGCTCGACCTATCACTTTCAGGTGGCCACCCGGGATCTCGGGGACTTGATCGTCACAAGCCCCGCCTGGACTTGCTCGATCGAGCCTTCGATCGGCAACGACATCTGGCTCGGCTGGCAACCCGACGCCTCGGTGGTCGTGCGCGACCGCTGACCTGCCAATGCACAGCGGCCCACGGGCCGTCCCCGACCCTTTGCCGCGGATGGGGCGCGGCACGACACAGGAGGATGCGATGAGCCTGACCAAGACGCTCTACGAGAAGGACCTCTACCCGGAAATCGAGGATGCCGGGGACAGCGACTTTGCGCGTGACTGCGTCGAGATCGCGTCCGAGCGCCTCGCCAAGGGCCAGATCGATCGTCGTACCTTCCTCACCGCGATGACATTGCTCGGCGCCCTGCCGGCCGGTGTCGCGCTAGGAAGCAAGACCGCGGGTGCCGCCGCGAAGGAGCTGGTGGTCGTAAACTGGGGCGGCCCGGCGGTTGAAGCCTACGCCAAAGCCTTCGGCGACCCGTTCGAGAAGTCGGCCGGTGTGAAGGTGGTGATCGACGGAACCGGTCCGCTCGGCTCCAAGATCAAGGCGATGGTCGATGCCAAGGCGGTGACGTGGGACGTCTGCGATACCGGCACCGGGACCACCCTGGTGCTGCAGAAGCAGGGCGTGCTGCAGAAGATCGACTATTCGATCGTCGACAAGAAGAAGATGCAGGACATCTTCGCGTACGAGTACGGCTGCGCGAACTACATGTTCAGCTTCATCCTGGCCTACAACAAGACCAAGGTCCCGTCGGCGCCGACCGGCTGGAAGGACTTCTGGGACCTCGCCAAGTTCCCCGGCAACCGCACCCTGCGCAAGCAGCCGAACGGCATGCTGGAGGCCTGCATGATGGCGGCGGGCAAGAGCCCGAAGTCAGTCTATCCGATCGACATCGACCTGGCGGTCGGCAAGCTCAAAGAGATCAAGGCGAACGTGATCGCCTGGGGCTCAGGCTCGCAGAGCCAGGAATTGTTCCGCACCGGCGAAGTGGCCATGGGCAACATCTGGCACACCCGCGCCAACCTGTTGAACCAGGAAACCAAGGGCGACGTCACTTGGACTTGGCAGGACGGCATCGTCACCGCGGGCATGTGGAACGTACCGCTCGCCAACCCGGCCGGCACCGAGACCGCGATGAAGTTCATCGCTTCGTCCCAGGACCCCGAGCAGCAGCTCGTGCTGTTCGACGCCATGGGCAACGGCCCGGCCAATCCGGCGGCGGCGGCCAAAGTACCGGCCGACAAGAAGTACATCGATCCGGGCCAGCCGGAGAACCTGGCACTCCAGGTCCTGCAGAACGGCCCCTGGTACGAAGAGGATAGCGGCGTGCGCAACCTGACCAACGACGAGCTGTCGCGCGAGAAGTGGCTCGACGCCCTGTCGTCCTAACGCGCGTCCAGTAAGCAACGAACGAGCATCGGCGGGCCGACATGCACGCATCCCTGCGTCGGATTTATTGGTGGCTGATCGCGCCGGCGGTCCTGCTGATGCTCGTTTTCTACATCTATCCGCTGGTCCAAGTGCTGTGGATCAGCGTCACCGATCCGGTTCCAGGCCTCGGCAACTACATGGAACTGATCGAGCGGCCGCTGATCCATCGGATCTGGATGACCACGCTGCGAGTCTGCGTGATCACCACCGCCGTTACCGTGATTGCCGGCTACGCCGTCGCCTATGCCATGTGTCATGTCGGCGACCGCCACCGCACCTGGATGATGTTCTGCGTGCTGCTGACGTTCTGGTTGAGCGTGCTGATTCGCGCCTTCGCCTGGGTCATGTTGCTGCGCACCGAAGGCATCGTGAACAGTGGTTTGCAGGAACTGGGTTTGATCGACGAACCATTGCGCCTGGTCCGGAATGAATTCGGCGTGATCGTGGGCATGGTGCACTTCATGCTGCCACTGGCGGTGCTGCCGATCTATTCGAATATGACCGGCATCGACACCCGCCTGATCAGCGCCGCCCGTGGGCTGGGCGCCTCGCCGATCGGCGCGTTTACCAATATCTACCTGCCGCTGAGCAAGCCCGGCCTGATCGCGGCAACGATCCTGGTATTCGTGTTCTCGCTCGGATTCTTCATCACCCCTGCCCTGCTTGGCGGCGGGAAGGTCGTGATGATCTCCGAATACATCCAGGTGAGCTTCGAGGAGACCCTGCGCTGGGGCCAGGCGACCATGTTGTCCTCGACTCTGCTGTTCTCGGTACTGCTATCGCTGGCCCTGGTCGCACGCTTCGTCGATCTGAAGAAAGTGTTCGGTGCGCGATGAGCAAACGGAACCCAGCGTCGGAGAAGCGGTCGTGAAAAAGGATCCGCGCGTCGTCTTCGGCCGCTGCGTCACACTTGGCCTCGCCTGGACCGTACTGGCGTTCCTGGTGCTGCCGATGGCGATCGTGGTGCCGGTCTCGTTCACCGACCAGTACTACCTGTCGCTGCCCAAGGAAGGCCTGTCGCTCCAGCACTACCAAGCGTTCTTCGAGAAGGAGATCTGGCTGGCGGCGACGCTGGACAGCGTGATCATCGCGACATTCTCCACGATCTTCGCCCTGATCCTTGGCACCTTATGCGCCATCGGCTGCTGGCGGCTGGCCAGCAACGCATCCGAGGCGGTACGCACGTTCATGCTGACCCCGATCATCGTGCCGACCATCGTGCAGGCGCTGGCGATGTACCGGTTCTGGATCGATCTCGGCATCATGGACACCTACATCGGGATGATCTTGGCGCACACGCTGATCGCCGTGCCCTACGTGGTGATCACGGTGTCCGCCTCGCTGGCCAATTTCGACGTCCGGCTTGAACAGGCGGCCCGCAATCTCGGCGCCTCGACCCAGCAAACCATTCGCTGGGTCATCATGCCCAGCATCATGCCGGGGATCCTGTCCGGCGCGCTATTCGCCTTCACCATCTCCTTCGACGAGATCGTGGTCGCGCTCTTCATCACCAGCCGCAAGGTCTATACCCTGCCCAAGCGGATCTGGGACGGCATCCAGGATCACCTCGACCCCACCATTGCCTCGATCGCCACCATGCTGATCGCCGTCACCCTGGCCCTGCTGCTGACCGAGTTGTGGATGCGCCAACGCCGCCAGGCCCGGCTGACCGCCCGCGTCGACACCGGCGAAGGCTGAGAGTTTTTTGCCCGACCGCGGCGTCCGCCGGCGGTCATCACATCGACGGAGACCACCATGGCTGCCGATCCGACACCGGAGAAGCGGACCGCTCTCGAATGGGTCGAGGCGAACGCCGCGAGCTTGTCCGAAGACCACATGACGATCTGGCACATGCACGAGCCGTCCTGGCGCGAGTACCGGTCCGCCGCGTGGTACGTCGAGCGCCTGCGCGCGGAGGGCTTCGAGGTGGAGGCCGGATCGGCCGGAATGCCGACGGCCTTCTGCGCCACCTGGTCCAACGGCAGTGGTGGGCCGACCATCGGCTGCTACGCCGAATATGACGCGGTCACGGGATCCAGCCAGGACCCGGTACCGTATCGCAAGCCGCGCGACGGCGTGCACCCGGGTGCCGCCGGTCACACCGATCCACACTCCGCCCTCGGTCTCGGCGGCCTGACCGGCGCGCTCGCCATGAAGGCAGCGATGGAGCAGCACGGCATCGCCGGCCGTATCAAGTTCTTCGGCGAACCGGCGGAGAAGATGTGCGGCTCCAAGCCGATCCATGCCAGCCACGGCTACTACGACGATCTGGATGCGGCGATCAGCTTCCACCCGACGTCGCTGCCGGCCCTGTCCAACACCGTGATCTGGGAGACCCACTGCGGCTGCTATTGGTCGAAGGTCTACACCTTCACCTCGCCGGATCCGGAGACCTGGGGCAGCGCCGGCGAGCGCCGTGGCGCCCAGAACAGTCACGCGGTCGCCCGCGCGCCGGCGGCCATGGACGCGCTGTGTCTGATGTACACCACCACCAAGTACACCAAGGAGAACATGCTGCCGCATCGCGGCAGTTGGACGCTCAATGAGGCGATCCTGAACGGCGGGTTCGCCACCGCCGACAACCTGCCGCCGCGGTTCTCGCAGATCCAGTTCGCTTGGCGCTGCCCGTCGGTCGAGATGGCCGAGGCGATCGAGCATGTGCTGGACAACAATGCCAAGCACGTCGCCGGCCTGACCCACTGCGAGGTCACCAGCGACTGGGTGACCAAGACCCGTCCCGGCCTCGCCAACAATGCGCTGGCCGAGATCACCTACGGCAATTTCGAGATCGTCGGCCCGCCGACATTCCCGGAGGAAGCCAAGGAATTCGGCCGCGAGATGATCCGCAACCTCGGCTACGAGGCGCCGGCCGAGCCGTTCGCAGCGCTGCTGGAGCAATTGGTGGAGCCCCGCGAGGGCGAGCGGCAATTGCGTGAGCAGCTGCCGTCCTGGCAGAAGAACTACACCTCCGACGACTACACCGACTACACGTGGCATGCGCCGACGGTCCGTCTCTACGTCGGCCGCGCCGCACTGATCAATCCGGCCCCAGGGGTCAAGGTGCCACACTGGTGCCACTGTGCGCTGGGCGGATTGCCCGCCGCGATGGATCCGATGTTCCTGACTGCCGGCAAGGTGATCGCGCTGACCGGGCTTGAACTGATGACCGACCCGGCAGCACTGGCGCGCTGCCGTGCCGAGTTCGAGGAACGCACCGGCGGCGGGATCGGCGGCTCGAAATGGCTGCCGCCGCTGCTTGGCAAAAACTTCCCGGCCCCGATCCACTATCCCTGGCCGGAGTACGTCGAGACCGTGCGCGGCACCGAATGGGTGCTGCCGACACCGCCTGCTGCCTGAACGAGCAAGAACCGAAAACCGGAGACCGACCATGGGCGCCGTCAGCGAGTTCGAATACCGCTACAACATGACGATCAAGACCTTCCCGTCGCACGCCGAACCGGGTTTCGAATCGCCCGAACAGCAGCAGGAAGTCTGGGGCCGGCAATGGGGCTGCGACAACGATGTCGGCCAGCTGCGCATGGTGCTGATGCAACGGCCCGGCGACGAAATGAACATCCTCGATCCATCAAAGCGGCTGGAGCACCTGGGGTCCTACGGTGACGCCGAAGGCCAGACCTGGTACTGGCGCGGAGACCGCATCACCCCGCTGGAGGTCCAGCAGGAGCAGCATGACGGACTGGCCGACGCCCTGCGCAAGGAAGGCGTAGAGGTCGTCTATCTGACCCGCTGCGCGCCGGGTCGACACAAGTCGATCTACACCCGCGACAGCTGCATCGGCGTGAAAGGCGGCGCCATCGTGACCCGACTTGGCCCGATCGTGCGTCGCGGCGAAGAAGCGCCGGTCACCGAGACCTTGGCCAAGGTCGGGATGCCGATCCTGCGGACCATCCATGGCACCGGGCTGATGGAAGGCGGCAGCTTCGTGTGGCTGAACCCGCGCACCGCCGTGATCGGCCGTTCCTCTCGGGTCAACGAGGAAGGCACCCGTCAGGTCGAGGAAGTTCTGAACGCCCAAGGTGTGGAACTGTTGCGCGTCGACCTGACCGGCTACCGGCTGCACATCGACGGCGCCCTGGTGATGATCGACGTCGACACCGCGATCATCAACCCGACTCAGTTGCCGTTCTGGTTCCTCGGCAAGCTGCAGGAACTCGGCATCCGCACCATCGAGGTGCATCCCGACGATCCGTCCGGCATTGTCAACTGCATCGCGGTCAAGCCCGGCCGGGTGCTGATGCAGGCCGGCGCCGCTCCGCGCACCGCCGAAACACTGGACAAACTCGGCATCGAGATCGTCCCGGTCGAGTACGAGCGGGTCTACGAAGGCGGCGGCGGCATCCACTGCTCGACCTCACCGTTGATCCGCGATTCGATCGAGTAGCGCCGATGACCCTCGCATCCACCGGGCTGTTCAAGACCGTCGGCACGTATCTCGGCGTGCCGCAGACCCTGGACCCGGCCGCCGCCGGGGCGAAAGCGGCGGTCATCGGCCTGCCATTCGATTCAGGCCGTCACTCGAAGCGGGTCGGCGCCCGGCTGGGACCGGCGGCGATCCGCATGATGTCGACCGACATGGTTCGCCACTACCGTCCGGACTCAGCCGTCGATTTCGACCCGATCCGAGCTCTCGGACTGGTCGACGTCGGGGACGTAGCGGTGACGTCAGGCGTGATCGAGGAATCAGTCGAGCGCATGGACGCGGCGATCACCGCGGTGATTGCATCCGGCGCGATACCAATTGGTCTTGGAGGTGACGGCGTCATCAGCGTTCCGATGATGCAGGCGCTGGCCCGCACACATCCGGGCCTGGCCGTGTTGCATTTCGACTCGCACACCGACGCCTACCCGGAGGGCGGCAACGCCATCGACCTGAACCCGGCCACCACGTTCTCGTTCGCGGCGGAAAAGGGGTATGTCGATCCCAGCGTGTCGGTGCATTTCGGGTTGCGCGGAACCGCCTATGTGCCCGGTGTGTTCGATTACACCCGCTCGCTCGGGTACCACGTGATCCCGCTCGAAGCGCTGGATGACGAAGGTCCGGCAGCCATCCTGGAGCGGTTCCGCGCGATCATCGGCGACCGTCCGGTGTTCGTCTGCTTCGATATGGACGTATTCGACCCGTCGGTGGCACCCGGCGTCTTCACCCCGGCCTGGGGCGGACTGACAGCGCGCGAGGGGCTGCGGCTTATCCGCGGGTTGAAGGGGCTGAACATGGTCGGGTTCGACGTCAACACCACCACGCCGACCTATGACGTTCAGGGCCTGACGGCCTGGCTGGCCGCCACCGTGGTGCTGGAGTTCTGCTACTTGGCCGCAGCCAGCCTGGGCTTGGAAGGGGAACGCCGCCCGGCCTGGTGACCGGACGGCGCCATTTTACACTAATATCAGATTGGCCAGCCGCTTACGGCCTTAACTTCAAGGAAATCCTCAAGGCCCCACTTGCCGCCCTCGCGGCCGTTGCCGGACTGCTTGTAGCCGCCGAATGGGCTGCCCGAGGCGCGGCCCGCCCCGTTCAGCTGGACCATGCCGGAGCGAAGCTGCTTCGATACCCGCTTGGCCCGTTCCGGGTCGCCGGTCTGGACGTAAGACGACAGCCCGTAGGCGGTGTCGTTGGCAACCTGGACGGCTTCGTCCTCATCGTCGAACGCGATCATCGACAACACCGGTCCGAACACTTCCTCACGGGCGATGGTCATGTCGTTGGTCACGTCGGCGAACACTGTCGGCCGCACGAAGTAACCGCGGTTGAAACCTTCGGGCCGGCCCGGGCCACCGGCCACCAGGCGGGCGCCTTCGGCGATCGCCGCGTCGATCAGACCCTGGACCTTGTTGAACTGTGTCTCGGAGACCAGCGGACCGATATGGCCACCCTCCTCCGCCGGGTTGCCCACTTTGGTCGCTTCGGCCGCCTCAGTCGCCAGCTTGACCGCCTGATCGTACACCGAGCGCTGCACCAGCATCCGGGTCGGCGCGTTGCAGGACTGACCGGTGTTGTTGAAGCAATGCGCCGCACCGGCGGCGATGGCTTTCGACAGATCGGCGTCGGCGAACACGATGTTCGGCGACTTTCCGCCAAGTTCCAGCGTCACGCGCTTAACCGTATCGGCCGCCGCCTTGGTCACGGCAATGCCGGCTCGGGTCGAGCCGGTGAACGACATCATGTCGATCCCCGGATGGCGCGACATCGCCTCGCCGACCGTCGGGCCGTCGCCGTTCACCAGGTTGAACACGCCCTTCGGGAATCCGGCCTCGTGCACGATCTCGGCGAACAACAGCGCCGACAGCGGGGCAACCTCGGACGGCTTCAGGACCACCGTGCAGCCGGCGGCCAACGCCGGAACCACCTTCAAGGTGACCTGGTTCATCGGCCAGTTCCACGGCGTGATCAGGCCGCATACCCCGATCGGCTCGTACACGATGTGCTCATTCTGGGCATCGTCGCGCAGCGCGTGCTCGAACTCGAACTCGCGCAGCACGTTGATGAACGCCTTGATGTGGCCGAGCCCGGCGCGGGCCTGAGCCCGAGTCGCGAGCGTGATCGGTGCGCCCATCTCCTGGCTGATCGCCTTGGCCATCTCGTCGGAGCGACGCTCGTAGATCGTGGCCAAGCTCTCAAGCTTTGCCAGCCGCTCGTCCCGGCTGGTCTGGCTCCAGCCGGCAAACGCGGCGCGCGCGGCCGCAACCGCACGGTCGACGTCGGCACTGGATCCCAGCGAAATCGTCGCGAATGCCGTTTCGTCGGCGGGATTGATGACCGCGAGATCGTTCGCGGTCACCGGCGCCACCCAGGCGCCATCGATGTAAAAGTCCGTTTTCCGGATCATCGCCTTGTTCCTGTCGTCTCGGTTGGCTCGTCCGCGCAGATGCGGCGGAGACTCTCAATACGTGTCGAATATAGACCGGTTGCGTGGCAAGCGTGAGACCATCGTCCGAACCTGTTTTTGGTCCAATGCTCCCCCTCGTCACCGATCGGCGTGGCGTGATCGGTGCGGGTCAAAGTCGTTCATGCGACAGACAGCCCCGAACGTCTTGACGTGGCGCGCTGCAAAGGTTCCTACTCCCCTTGGCCAAGCTCACCTCAAGCTGAGCAATCGCCATCCGAGTTGGGGAGATCCGCCGTTGCGGGCGACCGATATTGCCGATCCGAACTACTTCCACAAAGTCGTGGACTGCCAGTGGGCCTGTCCGGCCCACACGCCGGTACCGGAGTACATCCGGCTGATCGCGCATGGGCGGTACACCGACGCCTACATGATCAATTGGAAGTCCAATGTATTCCCCGGAATCCTCGGGCGGACCTGCGACCGACCGTGCGAGCCGGCCTGCCGGCGCGGGCGGGTCGAGGACGAATCGCTGGTCGGCAACCGCACCGAACCGGTCGCGATCTGCCGGCTGAAACGGGTCGCCGCCGACTACAAGGGCGATTTGGACGACCGCTTGCCGAGTGCCGCGCCGAGCAACGGCCGACGCATCGCCTGCATCGGCGCGGGCCCGGCCTCGCTGACGGTGGCCCGGGATCTTGCCGTGCTGGGCTATGTAGTCACGCTGATCGATCAGAACCCGCAGCTTGGCGGGATGATCCGCACCCAGATCCCCCATTTCCGCCTGCCCGAGTCGGTGATCGACGAGGAAGTCGGGCACATTACCGGCATCGGTAACGTGCATTTCGAGCACCGTCAGGTCGACAGCCTCAAGTCCCTGCTCGCCGAAGGTTGGGACTCTATCTTCGTCGGCTCGGGCGCACCGCGCGGTCGCGACCTGGACATTCCCGGCCGGGCCGAGGTGGATGCCAACACCCACATCGGAATCGACTGGCTGTCCTCGGTGTCGTTCGGGCACATCACCAAGATCGGCAAGCGGGTGATCGTGCTCGGCGGCGGTAACACCGCGATGGATTGCTGCCGCACCGCCCGCCGCCTCGGTGGCGAGGACGTCAAGGTGATCGTGCGCTCCGGTTTCGAGGAGATGAAGGCCTCCCCGTGGGAGAAGGAAGACGCGATCGGCGAAGACATCCCGATCCTCAACTATCTGGTCCCGAAGACCTTCGTGCATGAGGGCGGCCGGCTGGTCGGTATGACCTTCGAGAAGGTGCGCGCCGAATACGACACCAAGGGCCGCCGGTCGCTGGTGCCGACCGGTGAGCCGGATCCGTTCTTCGAGTGCGATGACGTGCTGGTCGCGGTCGGCCAGGAGAACGCGTTCCCCTGGGTCGAGCGCGACATCGGGATCGAGTTCGACGACCGCTGGGGCATGCCGAAGGTCGAAGAGACCACGATGCGCTCCACCCTGCCGAACGTGTTCTTCGGCGGCGACGCGGCGTTCGGGCCAAAGAACATCATCTGGGCGGTCGCCCACGGGCACGACGCCGCCCTGTCGATCCACACCTTCCTGGAGGGCGGCGACGCTGCCGTCCGTCCGGCGCCGATGGTCGAGATCGTCAGCCAGAAGATGGGCATCCACGAGTGGAGCTACGACAACGACGTGGCCCTCGACTCGCGGTTCAAGGTGCCGCACCGGGCCAAGGAAGAGGCGCTGCGCGATCTGCGCGCCGAGGTCGAGCTTGGCTTTGACGTGCAACTCGCCTGGAAGGAAGCGCAGCGCTGCTTGAACTGCGACATCCAGACCGTGTTCACGCCGCAGCTCTGCATCGAGTGCGACGCCTGCGTCGACATCTGCCCGATGGACAGCATCAGCTTCACCGACAACGGTGACGAGAGCGAGTTGCGCGGTCGGTTGAGCGCGCCGGCCTTGAATCTGACCCAGGACATTTACGTCGCCGACGGCCTGAAGACCGGCCGGGTCATGGCGAAGGACGAGGATGTCTGCCTGCACTGTGGGCTGTGCGCCGAACGCTGCCCGACCGGTGCCTGGGACATGCGGAAGTACTTCATCGAAATGAGCCACGCGGAACACGCATGCGGCAAGCACTGAGCGCGACCAACGACTTCGTCGTCAAGTTCGCCAACGTCAACGGTTCCGGTTCGGCCAGCGCCAACGAGCTGTTCGCCCGCTCCATCCTGCGGATGGGCGTCCCGGTCAGCCCGCGGAACATCTTCCCATCGAACATCCAGGGCCTGCCCACCTGGTACGAGGTCCGTGTGTCCGAGGACGGCTATCTCGGCCGACGCGGCGGCGTCGACATGATGGTGGCGATGAACCCGGAGACTTGGCCCCAGGACGTGGCTGAGTTGGCCCCCGGCGGCTACCTGTTCTACGACTCGACCCGGCCGATGCCGGCCAGTGCGTTCCGCGACGACGTCACGCTGATCGGCGTGCCGCTGACCGCCATCACCAACGCAACCTACACCGATCCGCGCCAGCGCCAGCTGTTCAAGAACATCATCTATGTCGGTGCCCTGTCGGTGCTGCTGGACATCGATCCGACCGTGATCGAGGCGCTGTTCGGCGAGCAGTTCAAGGGTAAGGAGCCGCTGATCGCCTCCAACGTGAAGGCCCTGCATCTCGGCCGTGACTGGGTGACTTCCAATCTGCAGCCGGGCCTGTGCGGCCTGAAAGTGGCACCGCGCGACAAGGTCGGCGACCAGATCTTCGTTGAAGGCAACGCGGCCGCCGCACTCGGCTGTGTCTATGGCGGGGCCACCGTCTGCGCCTGGTACCCGATCACCCCGTCATCGTCGTTGGCCGAGGCTTTCGCTTCGTACTGCAAACGCTACCGCCACGACCCGGACACCAAGGAAGCCAAGTACGCGGTCATCCAGGCCGAGGACGAGTTGGCGTCGATCGGGATGGTGATCGGGGCCGGCTGGAATGGCGCGCGCGCGTTCACCTCGACCTCGGGACCGGGCATCAGCCTGATGACCGAATTTATCGGCCTCGCCTACTTCGCGGAGATCCCCGCCGTTATCATCAACGTGCAGCGCGGCGGACCGTCAACCGGTATGCCGACCCGTACCCAGCAGGCCGACCTGCTGTCCTGCGCCTACGCCTCGAACGGTGACACCAAGCACGTCATGCTGTTCCCCGAGGACCCGCGGGAATGCTTCGACTTCGCAGCCGCGTCCCTCGACCTCGCCGATCGGCTGCAGACCCCGATCTTCATGATGACCGATCTCGACATCGGGATGAACCACCGGCTGTGCAAGCCGTTCGAGTGGGACGACACCCGGACGTTCGACCACGGCAAGGTGATGACCGCCGAAGACCTTGATGCCGGCCGCGAGTTCGGCCGCTATCTCGATGTCGACGGCGACGGCATCCCATACCGGACTCTGCCCGGCACCCATAAGAGCAAGGGCGCGTTCTTCACCCGCGGCACCACCAAGAACCGATACGCCCGGTACTCCGAAGAAGGTGCCGACTACATCGAGAACATGGAACGGCTGCAGCGCAAGTTCGAAACGGCCAAGGACATTGTTCCGCAACCGATCGTGCGCAAGGCTGCCGGGAACAGCCGGTACGGCGTGCTGTATTTCGGTTCCACCAGCCCGTCGATGGCCGAGGCGCTCGACCGGTTGGAAGCCGACGGTCTGCATCTCGACGCCATGCGCCTGCGCGCCTTTCCGTTTCCGAAGTCGGTCCAGGACTTCATCCTGTCCCATGACAAGGTTTTCGTGGTCGAGCAGAACCGCGACGGCCAGTTGCGCAATATGCTGACCACCGAACTCGGCATCGACCCGGCGCGGCTGGTCCCGGTCCTGCACTACGACGGGACCCCGATCACCGCGCACTTCATCCTGGGCGAGATCCGCCGCCGGCTCGCCCAATATCATGTCGTCCCCCTCGAGAGGGCCGTTTCGTGACCTACATCACCAAGCCGAAGCTGCATCACCCGAGCCTGCAAAAGAACAGCGTCGGCTTCACCCGACGTGACTATGAAGGCCGGATCTCGACCCTGTGCGCCGGCTGCGGCCACGACTCGATCAGCGCAACGATCGTCCAGGCCTGCTACGAGCTTGCCATCGAGCCGCACCGTGTCGCCAAGCTGTCCGGTATCGGCTGCTCGTCGAAGGCCCCGACCTACTTCCTCGGCAGCAGCCACGGCTTCAACACCGTGCATGGCCGCATGCCGAGCGTACTGACTGGCGCCTACCTGGCCAACCGCGACCTCACCTACATGGGTGTCTCAGGCGACGGCGACAGCGCCTCGATCGGCCTCGGCCAGTTCGCCCATGTCATGCGGCGCGGCGTGAACATGGTCTACATCGTCATGAACAACGGCGTGTACGGCCTGACCAAGGGGCAGTTTTCGGCCACCGCCGACAAAGGGTCGGTCGCCAAGAAGGGCGCCGTCAACAGCGACAGCGGCATCGATCTGGCATCGCTCGCCATCCTGATGGGCGCCACCTTCGTCGCCCGCTCGTTCTCAGGCGACAAGCGACAGCTCGTACCATTGATCAAGGCAGCGATCAGCCATCCGGGTGCCGCCATCCTGGACGTGATCTCGCCCTGCGTGGCGTTCAACAACCACAAGGGCTCAACCCGCAGCTACGACTACGTGCGCGAGCACAACGAGGCGGTGAACAGCCTGGACTTCATCACCGGCCAGGCACCGATCGAGGCCGACTATGCACCGGGCAGCACGGTCGAGATCATGCAGCCCAACGGCGTGGCGCTGCGATTGGCCAAGATCGCGCCGGACTACGACCCGTCCGACAAGGCCGCCGCGCTAGGCTACATTCAGGAGAAAGAGCGAGCCGGTGAGATCGCAACCGGGCTGCTGTATTTGGACGCCCAGCCACGGGACCTGCATGCCAATCTACGCACTACTCGGACGCCACTGAACGAGCTCGATGAGCCGGATTTGTGCCCCGGTAGCGCCACCCTGGACAAGATCAACGCCTCGCTGCGGTAACGCAGATATGCCATTCAAAGAAATAGTTCGTGAACCGCCCGCTTTCGATGGATAAGCGAATGGAGCGGGGGCGTATGCCATCCGAAGCTCCTCTTCGAAGGATCGCCGGGCATGACTTCCCTGGACGTGGTGGCGCACATACAGCGGCTGCGGCGCTATGCCCGGTTTCTGTGCCGTAACACTGCCGACGCCGACGATCTGGTTCAGGACACGCTGGTCAAGGCTATCGCCCGGGCCGAGTTGTTCAGACCGGGCACCGACCTACGGGTCTGGCTGTTCGCCATCCTTCACAACACCTTCGTCTCGGGAACTCGGTCATACGAGCGGCGGCAGAGGGCGTCGTCGTCCTTCAATCATGACGATGGCGTGCGCATCGAGGCCACCCAGGACACCCATGTTGAATTGGGCCGAGTCTTGAAGGCGGTCGATCGCCTACCCGACGATCAGCGCCGGGTGATCCTGCTGGTGTCAGTCGACGGCCTGACCACCGACGAAGCGGCGGTGGTCCTGGACCTGCCCGTTGGAACCGTTCGCTCGCGGTTGGCAAGGGGGCGCGAAACGTTGCGCCGAGTTGCACGCCGCGACAGTGCCGGAACGTCCGCTCTTCGGCTCGTTGGAGGCCACGATGTCCAAACCGGTTGAGGATTGGGAATTGAGTGCGTTTGTCGATGGCGATTTACCATCACGTCGTATGGAAGAGATCGAAGCGGAGGCCGAGCGGTCTCCGGGCGTGCGGCAACACCTCAGGGAACTTCTGGCGGATCACCAAGCGTTGATGGAGTTGGCTCGGCTGGAAAGCGCTTCGATGGAAGGTCTTCCCCCCCGTCTGGCCGACGCTGGTTCCGAACTGGCGGTGGAATTGAGCGCCTCGGTATCGCAGAGCAATCGGGCCCGGCTCGGGATTATTGGGCAAGTATGGCGGCAAATAGTGGTGCTGACAGCCGGCGTCGCGGTCGGTTGGGCCGCTGCGTCGTGGGCAGCCGCAAGCGACGACACGCTGTCCGCCTTCATCGATGAGGCGGCCGAGGTTCATCGGGTGTCGGCCGTAGCACCATTTTTCGCCCGCGAAGCCTCGGATACGGCGATCCACAGTATCGAGACCCTATTTGCGCACAAACTGACCCCACCTGACCTGACCGCGGTTGGTTTCACATTGTCGCGGATCGACGTGGTGGCGACCGATACCGGACCGGCTGCGCTGTTCGTCTACACCGACCCCGAGGCGCGGCGCCTGTCGCTTGTGCTCTCGCTGGACTCCCCCATCCTCGAAGCCCTCGATCGCGATGGCTCCGTGCCTCGGGTCACCACGCATGATGGACTGGCCGTCTCCTACGGTCATGCCAACGATGTCGCCTACGCCCTTGTCGGTTCGATTCCAGAGCCGCGTGCTCGGCAGATCGCCGGTCTTGTCGCCACTTCTCTGACGCAGTGAGGACTGCAATGCCCCGCTTTATACCAGGCGATTTCCTGCCGAAGTTTCGTGCCGACAGCAGTATCAACCCGACCTTCAATTTCGATTCCCTGGCGGGTCATCGGTTCGCATTGGTGTTTGTAGCGAGCGTTAACTCAACACTTGGAATGGCGCTGACCCAGACTCTTCTTGATGAAGCCGACTGGCTGAGCAAGCACAACATTCTTATCTACATCGTTACTACCGACAAGCGCGACGCTGGCAACGAGCGACTTACCAAGCTCGCCGAGCGGTTCACGGTGTTCTTTGATACCGACCGAGCCATTCACCGTCTCTTTGGCATGGAGGCCACTCCTGCTGATGCGATCCCCGGCACTCTCGTACTTCGCGTCGGCGCATTGCTCGTTCGAGAGAATCTGCGCGCGCAGGCCATCGTGGCTGCCCAGCCAGTGGATGGATTCGGCGAGCGCCTGCGCACGGCGATCGCTGAGTACCCAGTGCGGATGCCCCCCCAAGCGATGCAGCAGCACGCGCCGGTGTTGATGATCCCGGACGTCGTAAGTCCTGCCTTTTGCCGGCAACTGATCGACTACTATGAAGCGCGCGGTGGTGGAGCGAGCGGCTTTATGCGCGACGTCGACGGCCTGACGCGCGGTCTTCTCGATCCCAAGATGAAACGCCGCAAGGACTGCTCAATTGAAGACGAATCGCTGTTGAAGCAACTGCGCCGGGCGCTGGAGACCCGGGTTATCCCGGAAATCGGCAAGGCGTTCGGCTATCGCGTCTCCCGGGTCGAGCGCTACATCATCGGGTGCTATGACGCAGCGGACCAGGGGTTCTTCAAGGCGCACCGCGACAACACATCGAAGGCAACGGCGCATCGCAAATTCGCAATGAGCCTCAATCTGAACACCGACGAATACGAAGGCGGAGCGCTGCGGTTTCCCGAGTACGGGCAGCATACCTACAAGCCTGGCGTCGGTTGTGCTGTGGTTTTCTCCTGCTCGCTGTTCCACGAAGCGACCCCGGTGACCCGAGGCCGACGCTATGTCGTGCTGCCGTTCCTGTACGACGAACAAGGAGCCGCGCAGCGGGCCGAAACCAGGCGGTTCCTCGCCGAGCACCAGTCGACCCCCGGCGCGGAGCCAGCGATGCCTGCTGAGAGCCTGACCGCCGCGTAAGAGCGCCGTACGTAGAACTACCAGCACGAAGCACCAGCACAGAACGTGTTAGCGTTGCCGCTCTTAGAAGCACAGCACGCCAGAACAGGCGGAGGCACCCGATGAAGCACGCGGGATTTGAGATCGAAATTGATCGGGATCGCGACATCCTGACCTTACGGTACGTTGGCACCCTTACATTCGACGTCGCGCAACGCGCCCTGGAAACCTGCTTCAGCGATCCTGCCGTAACGGCATCAACACTGGTGCTGCTGGATACGACCAGCGCGCACGTTCACGAGATCGATGTCAGTTGGTTGCGGCGCTATCAGGCGTACAAGGACGCCCGGGGTTACCCGCCGCAACTGACCGCCCTGGTGGTCTCCCGTTACGAGGGCAATCAGTTGCTGGGTCAGCTTTGGGCGGCAATGCGCGCGATGAAGACTCCGGAATCGGCTGGAGTTTTCACCGATGAGCAGGCCGCGATTGACTGGCTGCTGGAGCGCCGGGTAACGCCGATGTCGGCAACGATGAGCGCGTAAGACCAGCTATCCCCCCAACTTCTCGCGCTGCTCTGCAGCCCCAGTTGTGCCCGTGATGCTGGGTCCGAGACTTCTGATAATCCCGTCTTCAAGTCCGTAGACCCAGCCGTGCACGGCCAGCATGCGCCCCGCCAGCCAGGCGTCCTCAACCACGGGGGTCTGCGTCACCCGCATGACGGTCTGCTCGACGTTCAGTTCGCACAGCCGGTCCAGGCGCGCTCGAGCGTCGGGCAGCTTGGCCAAATCGGGCTCGAAACGTTCGTGCAGATCCATGATCGGGCGCAGCCAGTGGTCGATCAACCCATGGCGCAGCCCATCGGCGGCGGCCACGACGCCGCCACAGCCGTAGTGTCCGCAGACGATGATGTGCTCGACCCGCAACACCTCAACTGCATACTGCAGGACCGACAGTCCGTTCAGGTCACCGGGGTGCAGGACGTTCGCCACGTTGCGGTGAACGAACACCTCGCCCGGCTGCAGCCCGGTGATCACGTTCGCCGGAACCCGGCTGTCGGAGCAGCCGATCCACAGATAGCGTGGTGACTGTAGGTCCTTGAGGCGCTTGAAATAATTCGGGTCTTCCAGCACCCGCTGGGCGGCCCACTCCTTGTTGTGCGCCAGCAGTTCTTCGATCATGACGTCATGCTCCCGACGGACACCGCGTAGAACTCGATCAAGCTATACTACCTTCCTCGACATGGTGACGACCCACCGTCCACCAACTGCTACCGCGCTGGAGGCTGCCTGCATGACCCTCGACGACTTTCGACAATCCCTTGCCCGAACCTCGCCACCCGATGGCATGGCGCCCGCCCTAGCGGGCCTGTGGCATCAAGGCCGCGGCGACTGGCAAGCTGCTCACGAAGCCGCCCAGGTCGACGACGGCCGGGAGGCGGCTTGGGTGCACGCCCATCTGCACCGCGTCGAAGGCGATGAGGCGAACGCCGGCTACTGGTATCGTCGCGCCGGACGTCCGCATTGCCATGACCCGCTCGACACAGAGTGGGAAGCTATCACGACCGCCCTGCTCGCCGGAGCCTGACCGCTCACTTCCAGCCGGCGGCCTTGCGCGCCGGCTCGGCCAGACGAGCCAAGCAGAAGATCGTGAACAGGATCTGTGCAGCGGCGTGAGCGGTATTCGAGGTCGCATCGTACTGTGGTGCCACCTCGACCACGTCACCACCCACCATGGGCAGTCCAGCCAGGCCGCGCAGGATCTCCATCGCCTCCAGCGAGGTCATTCCGCCGATCTCCGGCGTTCCGGTTCCGGGCGCATAGGCCGGATCCAGGCTGTCGACGTCGAACGAGACGTAGAACGGCTGGTCGCCGACCACCGCCCGTGCCTTCTCCGCCACCGCCGCCGGACCGAGCTTCAGCACGTCCTCAGCGTGCAAAACGGTCATGCCGGACTCGTAGGAGAACTCCCACAGGTACTCGGCAGCGCCGCGGATACCGATCTGGATGGTGCGCTCAGGATCCAGAACCCCGTCCAACACCGCTTGGCGGAACGGGCCACCGTGATGGAACTTCGCCCCTTCATAGGGGCCGCTGGTGTCGCAATGCGCGTCAATGTGGACGAGGCCGAGCGGTCGGTCGCGGCCGAGCGCCTTGAGGATCGGCAGCGAAATCGAATGGTCGCCGCCGATCGCCAGCGGGATCACTCCGGCCGCGTGTACGTTACCGAAGTAGGCTTCGATGTCCTCGTGGCAGCTGACCAAGTCGTACCGGCTGCGCATCACCACGTCACCGACATCGGCGACCGCGCAACCGGCCAGCGGCGCGATCTTCAACTGATGCTCATAGGGTCCAATTCGCTCGATCGCCCGCACCGCACGCGGACCGAGACGAGAGCCGGCCCGGTTGGTGACGCCCAGGTCCATCGGCACGCCGACCAAGGCATAGTCGAGCCCGTCCAAGTCGGGCACATCGTCTTTCATTGGCCGATACGGCGCATCCAGGAACGTCGACACGCCGGAGAACGGCCACAACCGGCGACTGCCGCGGAAGATCTGCTTGCCAACTTCGGCGAAATCGGAGTCGAAGATCGTCCCTTCCGGAGCCGAGCCATACTTTTCCCGGAGGGCGCGCAGTTTGTCTTGGTCCATGAACGGTCTCCAGACAGCGGGTCGAACGAAGCACATGCGACAACCGGCATAGCAGACCGGCAGGCGGCCGTCGCCCCCGGTCAGCCCATCGCGATGGCGTCGGACGTGTCGGCCAGAAGTCGCCGGAGTTGCCGGCCACCGTCCGGCCCCAGTTTCTCGCGAATCGACTTCTCCGCCTGCCGCCAGATCGGCCGCGCGGACTCCAGCGCCCACTCCCCTTCGGCAGTCAGAACGACCATCCGCGACCGTTTGTCTTCGCCTTTACCAAGCCGGACCCATCCGGCGGACTGTAGAGGCCGCAGGTTCCGGGTCAGGGTGGTCCGGTCCATCATCATCCGTTCGGCAAGGTCCGTAATCGAGGGGTCGCCGGCCTGGGCAAGTGTGGCCAGAAGGGAGTATTGCGTAAGCTTCAGGCCGGTGGGTTTGAGGGCATCGTCGTAGATCTGGGTCATTCGACGCGCCGTTCGGCGCAATGCAGCGCAAGTGCAGCGCATTTCGCCGGCGATTGATGCCGATCCGGCATCGCTGCCGGTCATGGCGTTCGGGTCGTCCATCGTTGACTCATTCGTGTAGGTACACCAGTGTAAGCGCACGCATTATAGCTGATCGAGTTGAACGCATCCATCCTGCCCTTCGGCACTGGAGGATTCCATGTCGAGCACCGCTTCCGCCCCTTCCTCTCCCGTCAGTCCCGGTTGGCGCACTCCATTGGTGGTGATCCTGGCCGGCTGCCTGATCGCCATGATCGGCTTCGGCGTCCGCTCGGCGTTCGGGCTGTTCCTGGAGCCGATGACGGTGACCCACGGCTGGGACCGCAGCACCTTTGGGTTGGCCATGGCGATCCAGAACCTGCTGTGGGGCATCGGCGTGCCGATCGCCGGCATGGTCGCCGACCGATACGGTCCGTCGCGGGTGCTCGCGGTCGGTGCTCTGGTATACACCGCTGGCGTCTGGGGTATGGCGCACACTTCCAGCGTCGTTGGCCTGCACCTGTTCGGTGGCGTCCTGACCGGAATTGGGGTTGCCTTCACCTCGTTCTCACTGGCCATGGCGGCGATGGCCAAGGTCGTCGGTCCGGAGCGACGCTCGCTGGCGCTCGGCCTCGGGACCGCCGCGGGCTCGTTCGGCCAGGTGATGTTCTCCCCGCTCGGTCAGACCTTCATCCATCAGTTCGGCTGGGAAGCGGCCCTCGGCTATCTGGCGCTATCCGCGCTTATGGTGATCCCGCTCGCCTTCGTGCTGCCAAACACACCGCCGTCAAAGAACGAGACGCTGCAGGACCAGAGCCTGCTGGAAGCGCTGCGAGAGGCAACCGGGCACCGCGGCTTCGTCCTGCTGACCGTCGGATTCTTCGTCTGCGGCTTCCACGTCGCCTTCATCACCGTGCATTTTTCGGCCTACATTTCGGACCTGGGCCTGGACCCGTCGGTCGGAGCGACCGCGCTGGCGCTGATTGGATTCTTCAACATCGTCGGATCGTTCGCCGCCGGGCTGTTCGGGCAACGTTGGAGCAAGAAGACGGGCCTCGCTTGGATCTACTTCCTGCGCTCGATCGCGATCATCGGGCTGCTGATGGCCCCCAAGACCGACCTGACGATCTACTTGTTCGCCGGTTCCATGGGCGTCCTGTGGCTGTCGACGGTACCGCTCACCACCGGCATCGTCGCCCAGGTGTTCGGTGTCCGGTACATGGGGACCCTGTTCGGGGTGGTGTTCCTCAGCCACCAGCTCGGCAGCTTCATGGGTGTCTGGCTCGGCGGCTATCTCTACGACACCGTCGGCTCCTACGACGGCGTGTGGTGGGCCGGCGTGGTGCTCGGTGTTCTGGCGGCTCTGATCCACATGGTGATCGACGAGAAACCGCTCGGGCGACTGACCCCAGCGACCGCCTGACGCGAACAGGGCTGGACAGGCAGGGCAGCGAGGAACCATACCGACGGCATGAGCCGTCTCCTCGCCCGCCTGCTCCAGCCGCTCGAAGCCGCTCTCGTTCTGGCGTTCTACGGGCTGTTCAGCCTGTTGCCCCCTGTCGCCAGCTCAGCGACCGGCGCTTGGCTGCTGCGGCGGATCGGCCCGCTGATCGGCGCGCACCGGATTGCCCGGCGGAACCTGGAGCGCACCTATCCCGACCACCCGGCCTCCGAGATCGACGGTATTCTCGACGGCATGTGGGCCAATCTCGGCCGGAATATCGGCGAGTTTCCGCACTTGAAGACCCTGCTGGCGAACCCGGATGTGGTCGAGGTCGGCGGATTGGACACCATTGATGCCCTCCGAGAGGCCGGAGGACCGGTGATCTTCGTAGGCGCACACCTGGCGAACTGGGAGATCGCGCCGGTGGTCGCCCTGCGCTACGGCTTCACGGTCGACTTCATCTACCGTGCACCCAATAATCCGTGGGTCAATCGACTACTCGAACGCCGCCGAATCGACCCGGCCGGCGTGATGATCCCGAAGGGTGCCGAAGGCGGACGCCGGGCGCTGGCAGCGCTGAAGGCCCGGCGCTCTCTCGGCATCCTGGTCGACCAGAAGATGAACGAGGGCATCGAGGCCCGGTTCTTCGGCCGGCCAGCCATGACCACTCCGGCTTTCGCACAACTGGCTCTGCGCTTCAACGTGCCGGTCGTTCCGGTTCGCTTTGAGCGTCTGGGCGGGCCGCGCTTTAGGGTGACGGTCGATCCACCGATCCAGCTTGACCGAACAGGCGACCGCTCGACCGACGTCGCCGCACTGGTTCAGGCGACCAACGACCGGGTCGAATCCTGGATCCGGGAACGGCCGGAGCAATGGTTCTGGGTGCACCGCCGCTGGCGCGACAAGCCGGTCAATACACCGGGCCCGGCCTAAGTCAGCCCGCCGGTACTGCGGTCGGTTCCTCGACATCGCGGAACTGCAGGGCGTGCAGCCTCGCGTATAGCCCGCCATGCGCCACCAGTTCGGCGTGCGAGCCGCTCTCCACCACCCGCCCGCGCTCGAAGGCGTGGATCACGTCCGCGCTTTGCACGGTCGACAGACGGTGGGCGATGACGATGGTGGTACGTCCGACCATCAGCCGGGCCAGCGCGGTCTGGATCTGCATCTCGGACTCGGTGTCGAGCGCGCTGGTCGCCTCGTCGAGCAGCAGGATCGGCGCGTCCTTCAGGATGGCCCTGGCGATTGCGATACGCTGGCGCTGGCCGCCGGATAGCTTGAGACCGTGCTCGCCGACCCGTGCGGCGTAGCCGTCCGGCAGGTCCGAGATGAAGTCATGGGCTGCTGCTGCCTCCGCTGCCGCCACCACTTCTTCGTCGCTGGCGTCCGGCCGGCCGTAGCGGATGTTCTCGGCCACCGTGTCGTCGAACAGCACCACCTCCTGGCTGACCACGGCGATGGCGGCGCGCAGGCTCCGCACCGACAGAGTGCGAAGGTCGTGACCGGCCACCCGTACGGCACCGCCTTCCACGTCATAAAACCGCGGAATCAGCGACAGCACCGTGCTCTTGCCGGCACCGGACGGACCGACCAGGGCGGTGACCTTGCCGGCCGGTGCCACCATGTCCAACCCGGCCAACGCCTCGGTCCCGTCGGGATAACTGAAGCGCACACCCTCGAAGGCCACCGACGCCGGCGCCCGGTCCAGGTCCACGGAGTCGGGTGCGTCGGCGATCAGCGGCTTACGGTCGAGCATCTGGAACAGCCGGTCGGCCGCCGCCAGTCCTTCCTGCAAGGTCGTGCTGACCTTGCCCAAGCCGCGCAGCGGCTGGTAGGCCATCAGCACCGCGGCGATGAACGAAAAGAACGCGCCCGGCGTGGTCACACCGTCGATCACCCGGATGCCGCCGTAGACGATCACTCCCGCGACCGCCAAGCCGCCGAGGACATCGATGATCGGCTGTACCGCCGCGCGCACCCGACCCTGACGAAAAGCCAAGCGGAACAGAGCCTCGATCACCGTGCCGACGCGTTGGCGCTCGGCCTCCTCCATCCCGTAGGCCTTGATGACCCGGATGCCGTGGAACGCCTGGCCGAGCAGCGTGGTCAACTCACCCATCCGTTCCTGCGACTGCCCGGACACCCGCCGCATGCGCTTGCCCAACCGCTGCAGCGGCAGGATCGATATGGGAGCCACCACCAGCGCGATCAGCGACAGCAGCCAATCCTGGTAGATCATCACCGCTGCCAGGAACACGATCGACAGCCCGTCCCGGCCGATCCCGACCAGCGCGGTCGATACCGCCTGCCGCAGGGCTTGGACGTCGTAGGTGAAATGCGAGATCAGGGTGCCGGTCTGCCGGCTCTGGAACAGCGCCACGTCCTGGTCAAGCAGGTGGCGGAACAGGCGGTTCTGAACGTCGGCGACGATCCGCTGGCCGACGAAGGCCAGCACTGCCTCCTGCAGGTACGCCGCTACGGACTTCACGACGAAGATCGCCAGGACGCCGCCGCCGATCAGCCACAGCATGTCGCGGTCGCGTTCGACGAACACCTTGTTGACCACTGGATCCAGCAGCCATGCCGAACCGGCCGTCGCAGCGGCGACGACCGCAGAAGCGATGGCGGCGCCGACCAACCACAGGGCGTGGTGCCGGATGAACTGACGCCACAACCGGCCCATCAGCGGCAAGCTGCGCTGGTCGTTGATGGGCAGTCGGGTTTTCACAGGGGGCGACGCGCTCATCGGTCCGAAGCCGACACCGATGGGAGGTCGTTGTACAGGCGATTGGTCATTGTCTGGGGCATGGCCATACGGTCCGGGTCGCGCTTTCCAGCGTGAAGGCGCTGTGTTAGTGGGTACGGCCTGCTCAACCTAGTGCCGAACGTCCGATGGCGCCACAAATTGTTGGCCACAGCGTGGCCGAAACGGCGGCCATCCAGGAGGCGAACCATCACGCCGGCTGACAAAACCAGCGCCACTGACCGATGGTTCGCGCGGCCCGACCTGATCCTGGCCGGTGGGCTGTTTCTGTTTGCCACGATCGGGGCGATGGCGAAGCAGGCGATGGCCCCGGTGTCGATCGCCCTCGCCCTCGGGCTGCTGGCTGTCACGTTGTGCAACCAGCGTCGTTCGGCGTTGCCTTCTCTCTCGGTGGTCCTGCTGTTTGCGGTCTTTGTAACCTATGTCGCCGGTGTCCACCTACCGCCCGCCCTTGGCGAGGCCGACTGGGCTGAGACGATCGCCAAGCTCGGCATGCTGGCGATCGTGCTGTGGCTGGCGTCGGCAGGCTGGAACGGGCCTATCCGATCAGATCGCCTTGCGTTCATCGCGCGGTGGGCGCTGGCCGGACTCGCGATCGGCTCGGCGTTCCTGCTGATGGAACTGACGTTCGACTCCCCGTTCCGCCGCCTGTCCGACGGACTTGCTGCCAGCGTTGTGATCGATCCGGCCCGTTACAACAGGCCGGCGGTTGGCCTTCTGCTGCTGTCCCTGCCGTTGGCCGGCTTGCTCGCCCGTCAGGTCGGACGACGCCATGCGCTGGTTGCTCTGCTTCTGGGCCTCGCACCCGCTTTGGCCAGTCAATCGGCAGCCGGCTGGCTGGCCGCCCTGATCGCAGCCCTGGTTTATGTCACCGCTCGCTGGCGCCCCCGCGCCGTGCTGATCGCCGGCAGTGTGCTGACTGTCGGACTGGTGATCGGCGCGCCACCATTGCTGACGGCCGCCTACCAGACGTCGGTCCGCCAGGAGATCGCAATGCCGCTGTCGTTCACCGACCGGCTGGAGATTTGGGATCACGCATCGGACGCGATCCGCCAAGCGCCCTGGACCGGCCAGGGCCTGGGCTCGGTTCGGCATCTGCCGCTGTCCGACGAACAACGCAGCCGCTACCGTTACCACAAGGCACCGGCCACCCACGCGCACAACGCCGCGCTGCAGATCTGGGTCGAGTTCGGCGCGATTGGCATCGCCGTCGGCCTCGTCCTCCTGGGCATCGCCGCCAATGCGATCCGACAGATGGACCGGAACGCCCAGCCTGTCGCGCTCGCCACCGCCTCCGCCCTGCTGGTGATCGCGATGGTATCGTTCGGGCTGTGGCAGGAAACCTGGATGGGCCTGATCGGCGTCACGATCGTCGTGATCCGGCTGGCCGCTCTGCCGGCGCCCGGCGGCATGGCAGAACCTCCCGCGGGACCGGTGTGAGCGCCGTCCCGCCCCCCCGCAGCGTCCTGATCTATGTCGGTCTCGATCTGGTCGGCGACGGCCTGATGAAGCTGCCGTTCGTCCGCGCACTGCGGCAAGCCTACCCCGACGCATCGATCGTCTGGCTCGCTGGCAAGGGCCGCAGCACCTATTCGGGCGTCCTGGCACCTCTGGTCGACGGACTGATCGACGAGGTGGTCGACGACGCCGGAGTCGGCGGCCGTTGGCCGGAGCTTCTGCGACCTCTGGCCGGCACGCCGCTGGACGGCCGCACCTTCGATCTGGTCATCGATACGCAGCGCCGGGTGAAGACCACCCTGATCCTGAAGCGCATCCCGCACCGTCTGTTCATCTCGGGCGCTGCAGGTTATCTGCTGTCGAACCGGCGACCACCCTTGGGTCACCGGCGACCGACTGCCATGATCCGGCAAATGCTCGACCTGCTGGAACTGGCCAGCGGCAAGCCGGCGGTGCCGGCCGTCAGCCGCACGACCGACCGGATCACGAACGAGCTGTCGAGAACGCTGTTGGGCGACGACAAGGCCCTCTATGTCGGTCTGGTTCCGGGCGCGGGAGGCAAGCACAAGTGCTGGCCGCTGGACCGCTTCATCGATCTCGGAAACCGGGTCGCCGGGCGCGGTCAGAGCCCGGTCTATCTGCTCGGCCCTGCCGAATCCGAATGGGTGGACACGATCCGTTCAGCAGTCCCTGGCGCCGTGTTGCCGTTACAGGATCCGCGCGCCGGTACCCTCGGCGCGTCGCCGCTGCTGACCATCGCCCTTGCCGCCCGCTTGGCCGGCGCGGTTGCCAACGACAGCGGCGGCGGCCATATGCTGGCGGCGGCCGACATTCCGTTGCTGTCGCTGTTCGGCCCGACGCCGCCGACCAAGTTCGCGCCCTTCGTCACCCGCGGAACCGTGCTGCGTGCCCAGGACTTCGGTGGCGACGACATGAGCGATATCCCGTTGCAAGCGGTCGACGACGCCTTAGAACTGCTGTTGGCAGCAAGCCGCCCAGATCCGAACCATGGATGCCGATGATCGACCTGCCCCACCGCGCGGCCACCGTTGCGCCGTTGACCTCCGACGAACGCCGCAGCGCCTGGCTGAACATGCTGCTGGTCGATCACGGTTTTCTGCGCCAGGTCTACGTCCACCGCCACAAGGTCGCCGATGGCGTCTGGCGTGCCGCGCAGCCCGGTCCCGGCCACCTGGATCAGTTCGCGAAGGAGGGCATCCGCACCATCCTCAACCTGCGCGGCCCACGGGTTGAATGCGGCGCATATCGGCTGGAGCGCGAGGCCTGCGCGCGGCTCGGATTGACCCTCATCGACTTCCCGATCCGCTCGCGCGCGGCGCTCGACCGCGAAACCGTGCTGGCGGCGATCGACCTTTGGGACGGGTTGGAATTGCCGCTGCTGATGCACTGCAAATCGGGCGCCGACCGCACCGGGTTCATGGCGACCCTGTACCTGTGGCAGCGCACCGGCCTGCCGCTGCGTCAGGCGATGGAGCAGTTGTCCTGGCGGTACGGCCACATCCGTCAGGCCAAGACCGGGGTCATCGACTTCTTCTTCGAAAGCTATCTGGCCGCCGAAGCCCGCAGCGGCATCGGCTTCCGGGATTGGATCGCCACCGAGTACGATCCCAAGGCCCTGAACGCCGCGTTCAGGGAGAACTGGCTGGCCGGCATCCTGGTCAACAAGATCCTGCGACGAGAGTAACGACATGCCGCTCAAAGTCGGAGATCGGGTTAAGTTCTGGCGCCACGCCGACACCGGTCTCGACCTGCTGAGAGCGCGGTTCGGCGGCCACGCTTATGACCGACACGCCCACGACACCTACGCGATCGGCGTGACGCTGCGCGGCGGGCAAGGCTTTCACCATCGCGGGCGCCGCCACGTCAGCACTCCGTGAACGGTGATCGCCATGAACCCGGAAGATGCCCACGACGGCAGCGCAGAGACCGAGGGCGGGTTCAGCTACTGGATGCTGTACCCGAGCGCTGACCTCTGGGCCGACATCCTCGATGACGCCACAGGGCAACGAACCTGTCTGCCGTTCTTCGCAACCACGCTGATCCATGATCCCTGCTGCCGGGAACACCTTCTGAGCCTCTGCCGGACCCTGGTGGACCCTGCGGCCAGCACACTCGAGTCGGACGGCGTGCTGACGCGGGCTCTGACCGCTCTGGCGCGTCGGCACGGCCGTACCCCACCCCCGGCGCCGGTCGAACGGAACGACCCCGCCATCCAGCGGGTGCACGGGTTACTGCACCACGAGTATCAGCGCGAACTGCGCCTGGACGATCTCGCACGCGAGGCCGGACGCAGCCGGTTCTGGGTCAACCGTGCCTTTGCGGCTGCCTATGGCCTGCCCCCGCACACCTACCTGACGCGGCGACGACTGGAGTCGGCCCGCCGCCTACTGGCCGACGGCGAGCCGGCGGCCGAAGTTGCGGCGGCGGTCGGCTTTGCCGACCAGAGCCATCTGATCCGGCGCTTCAAGGCAAGCTACGGCATCACCCCCGGCGCGTTTCAGATGGCCTGCAAAGATGTCCAATCCACCATCTGAGTAACGGCGCTAAGGCATCCTGGCCAATCCACAGCCGGGATCACGTCATGAAACACGACACCAAGATCGCCATCGTCCTCCGCGACGATCTGGCCGTCTGGCAGAAGCTGAACGTCACGGCGTTCCTGGCCAGCGGAATCGCGGCCCGGGCACCCGAGACCATCGGGCAGCCCTATCGCGACGCCGACGGCGTGGGCTATCTCGCGATCTTCGGCCAGCCGGTGCTGGTGTTCGCCGGTTCCGGCCCGGCGCTCAGCAAGGCGCACCGCCGAGCGCTCGAACGGAATCTGTCGATGACCGTCTATACGGAAGGCATGTTCCGCACCGGCAACGACATCGACAATCGCGCCGTCGTCGCTGACCTGCCGACCGATTTTCTCAACCCGGTCGGCATCGCCGTGCACGGCAACCGCAAGGACGTCGACAAGGCGTTGAAGGACCTGAAGCTGCACCCCTGATCCGCCGTGTCCGAGCGCAGTCACGGGCCCAAATTCCTGACGCCAAGTGATCAATCGGTCGCCACCCTGCTCAATTCGTTCGCATACCGGAGAATGCAACGCCGTTGGACGCTGACGGTCGGCAATCTTGGATTGGCTGGTTTCCAGGGGCTTGGCTGATCCGGTCGGAACGTGCCAGGGTTGGCATGACCGTTGCCATGTCTTTGACGGTCGCCCTCCTCTTTCGGCGTCAGGACCCCTTTCGCCATGCTTCAGCATATTGCCCATCGTCTGCTAATCTCGATTCCGGTTTTGATCGGCGTCCTGCTTGTCGGTTTTCTGCTTCTTCAGGTGGTTCCGACCGACCCCGCGACCGTAGTCGCCGGTCCGACCGCCACCCATGTCGAGATCGAAGCGATTCGCGAGGCCATGGGGCTGAACGAGCCGATCTACGTCCAGTTCGGGATCTATCTCACACGGGTTCTGCAAGGCGACCTCGGCCGCTCGATGATCTCGAATTCGCCGGTCGTAACCGAACTCGCCAACACCGTCGGACCGACCATCGAACTGATGCTGGCCAGCCTGATCTGGGCGGTCCCGCTCGGCATCGTGCTCGGCACGTTGGCCGCCGTGCGCCGCGGGCGGATGTCCGACCGGATCATCATGGCGGTTTCGGTGGCCGGCGTGTCGATGCCGATCTTCTGGTTCGGCCTGATGCTGATCCAGTACGTCGGCTTCCACTGGCAACTGTTCCCGTTCCAGGGCCGCGGCGGTCCGCTGTGGACCCTCAGCGGGCTGGACCACATCGTCCTGCCGGCCCTGACCCTCGGCGGCGTGTTCATTGGTCCGGTCGCGCGCATGACCCGGACCTCGCTGCTGGAGGTGCTCGGCAGCGACTTCGTGCGGACCGCCCGTGCCAAGGGCGTGTCGGAGCGCCGGGTGGTCGTCAGCCACGCCCTGCGAAACTCGCTGATCCCGGTGGTCACCCTGATCGGCCTGCAGATCGGCTTCCTGCTAGGCGGTGCCGTGGTGACCGAGACCCTGTTCGCCTGGCCCGGCGTCGGCCGGCTGGCGGTCGGCGCCATTACCTCAGCCGACTACGCACTGGCCCAAGGCGCCATCCTGGTGCTCGCTCTTTCGTTTCTCCTGGTGAATCTGCTGGTTGACGTGCTGTACGCCGTCCTGGACCCACGGGTGCGCGCACGATGACCGAAACTTCCGCCACTCCCGCGCCGTTCTTGCCGAACCAAGCGGCGACCGGCCGGCTGCTTCGGCCATCGATCTGGCGCAAGCTCAGCCGCGACAAGGCCGCCATGTTGGCCGCCGTGTTCCTGGTTGTTGTCGTCGCGCTCGGCGTGCTGGCGCCGTGGATCACGCCCTACGATCCGTATGACAACAACCTGCGGAACATGCTGAAGCCACCGAGCGCTGCGTTCTGGCTCGGCAACGACGGGCTGGGGCGCGACATGGTCAGCCGCCTGCTGTTCGGCATTCGCACCACCTTGACCATGGGCATCATTGCGGTTGCCGCCGGCGGGTCGATTGGTGCGGTGCTCGGTCTGCTGGCCGCCTACTTCCGCCGGCTGGAAGGCCCGATAATGCGGGTCGTAGATGTGCTTCTGTCGTTCCCGTCAATCCTGTTCGGCCTCGCCATCGCGGCGGTGCTGGGCGCCGGCACGTTCTCGATCACCATCGCGTTGACCGTGGCCGCCGTGCCGGCCATCGCCCGGATCACCCGCGCGGCGGCGCTCGTCGTCATGCAGCAGGAGTATATCTCGGCCTGCCGGGCGATCGGGATGAGCGATGGCCGGATCATCTTCAGACATCTGCTGCCGAACTGCGCGTCGACCATCTTCGTGTACCTGACCCTGCAGCTCGGGCAGACCATCCTGCTGGGAGCGGCCCTGAGCTTCATCGGCCTGGGCGCCCAGCCGCCGACCGCCGAACTTGGCACCATGGCCGCCGACGGCCGCAACTTCCTGTTCTTCGCCCCGCACGTCTCGACAATTCCAAGCTTCGCGATCTTCCTGATCGTGCTCGCATTCAACGTGCTCGGCGACGCCCTGCGTGACGTTCTCGACCCGCGCCTGCGCCAGTGACCGGCGGAGCCCGCGGAATGCCCACCCGTTGACCAACCTGAGGAGGCGACTGCGATGAGGACACCGAGACCAGCTGCATGGTTGGGGGCGCTGGCGCTGGCCGTGCTGCTTCCAGCCACCACCCCTGTCGTCGCGGAAACATCCGTGACGATCATGCGCACCATCGACACCGACCGGTACGATCCGCACCGCTCGACCGCACGGTCGACCGCCGAAGCGCTGTTCATGGTCGGCGACACCCTGGTGGCGCTCGACCCCGACCTGAAGTCCGTGCACCCGCTGCTCGCCAAGTCGTGGACCGTGTCGGACGACGGCAAGCTGTACACCTTCAAGCTGCGCGACGACGTGACCTTCTGCAGCGGCAAGAAGTTCACCGCCAAGGACGTGAAGGCCTCGATCGACCGCTGGCTCGACCCGGCGACCAAGGGCGTGGTGAAAAACCGCGCCGGCGACGTGAAGGAAATCCGCGCGGTCGACGACTACACCGTCGAGTACGAGCTGACGCAGCCCTACTCCGAGCTGCTGTTCCAGATGACACAGCACTTCCACACCATCATCAACGCCGACGAGGTCGCCGCCCTCGGCGAAGATTTCGGCGTGAAGGGTTTCGACGGTACCGGCCCTTACTGCTTCGTGTCGTGGGAACCTCGCAATGAGCTGATCCTCAAGAAGCACGAGGCCTACAAGTGGGGCCCGGCCTTCTACGCCAACAAGGGCCCGGCCAAGGTCGATAAGCTGATCTGGAAGATCATTCCGGAGGACAACAACCGGGTTGCCGGCATCCAGGCCAACCAGGGTGACGCCACCCAATACATCCCGTACTGGGCGGTCGACCAGCTCGAGGCCAACCCTCAGATCTCGGTGACCAAGGCGCCGTCCTATTTCTGGACCTACTTCGTCGGCTTCAAGATCACCCGCGAGATCGCCGACAACATCGAGGTGCGCAAAGCGCTGAATCTGGCCGTCGACCAGAAGGCAATCGCCGAGGGCCCGTTCTTCGGCAAGGCCGAACCGGCCTACGCCTACATCCATCCGGACGTGCTGGACTACGACAAGAAGGACATCAACACGTCGTTGTTCGGCTACGACCCCGAAAAGGCCAAGGCAATCCTCGAGGCCGCCGGCTGGAAGATGGGCGACGACGGCTTCCGCCATAAAGATGGCAAGAAGCTCAAGCTCGTGGCCTACAGCTTCACCAACATCTGGCAGCAGATCATGGAGGCCATGCAGGGCGACATGCGCAAGGTCGGCGCCGACCTGGAGATCCAGGTGTTCGACGCCACGGTGATCTGGGGCAAGCTCAAGACTCAGGACTTCGACCTATTCACCATGTCGTATCCCTACGTGTCGGCCGGCGATGCCATGAACCTGTACTTCCCGTCCGAGAACCGGCCGACTCCGAACCGGGTCAACTGGGCCGACGACAATACCGACAAGTGGCTGTCCGAAGGTCGGGCCGCGCTGACCCCGGAAGCGCGCTATGAAGCGTACGCCAAGGTGCAGAAGCAGGTGCACGACGCGGTGGTGTGGATTCCGCTGGTGCACGAGCCGATGTTCGTGGCCGCCGGGCCGCGCCTGAAGCCGATCGCCGCTCACGGCATCTACGGCGCCGGCCTGTACAAGGGCCTCGGCATCGAGCTGAAGTAGTATCTGCCCATATCAAATGCAGCGGGGCCGCCCAATGGGCGGCCCCGTTCGCGTTCGTGACAATGGCCGAGAACCGCTACAGCCACTTCTCCATGAATATCAACGCATCCCGGCTGTAGCCGAGCCGGTCGTAGAACCGCTCTACTCCGGCATTGTCCGGCTCGATCAGCAGATTGACCTTGTCGCAGCCGATGGCTGCCAACCGCCTCTCGGCCTCCGCCATCAGGCAGTCACCAAGGCTCAGGCCGCGCGCCGACGGGTCGACCGCCAGACGGTTGATCCAGCCGCGCCGGCCGTCCCAACTGGCCATCACGCTGCCGACGACCGCGCTGCGCCGCTCGGCCACCATGAACAGGCCCCCGGCGTACTCGATCAGCCGACCCAGCCGCTCGTCGGTGTCGGAGCGGCTCGGGTGCAAGCCGCACCGCTCCCACAGCGCGCGCAGGGCCGGCAGGTCGGCCGCCGTGGCCGACCGCAGCGTCGTCGGATCGTCCATCGCGGCGTCAGGCGTCGGCCGGGATTTCCATGCCGCGCTGCACCGCCGGGCGAACCATCAGGCTGTCGTACCAGCGCTTGACGTTCGGGTAGTCGTTCAGATCGACCAGTTGCCACTCGTAGCGCGCAACCCACGGCAGGATGGAGATGTCGGCAATCGAGTACTCGTCGTTGGCGAAGAACTTCTTGCCTTCGAGATGGGCGTTCATCACCGAATACAGGCGCCGGCATTCAGTGCCGTAACGCTTCTTGCCGTAGGGGATGTCTTCCTTGGCTGCGCGCTCGAAATGATGGACCTGGCCGAAGATCGGGCCGACCCCACCCATCTGGAACATCAGCCACTGGATAACCTGGTAACGGGCCGCAGTGTCCTGCGGCATCAGCTTGCCGGTCTTCTCAGCCAGATACATCAGGATCGCGCCGGACTCGAACAGCGTGTACGGCTTGCCGCCCAGCCCGTCGGTGTCGACGATCGCCGGGATCTTCGAGTTCGGGTTGATCGCCACGAACTCCGGGGTGAACTGGTCGTCCTTGCCGATGTGGATCGGGTGCACGTTGTACGGCAGCCCAAGCTCCTCGAGCATGATCGAGGCCTTGCGGCCATTCGACGTCTTCCAAGTGTAGAGTTCGATCATCGGATTTCCTCCCTGTAGCTGATTTTGTTTACGCCGCCCGCTTCGCCTTGGCGTCCTGGATGGCGTTCCAGATCACCAGCGGGGTTGCCGGCATGTCGATGTGGGTCAGACCGGTGGTCTCCTGCAGCGCGTTGACCAGCGCTGAAATCAGCGCCGGCGGGGCACCGATCGCGCCCGCCTCGCCCGACCCCTTGATGCCAAGCGGGTTGGTTGTGCAGCGCACGTTGTGGACGTTGAAGTCGAACATCGGCACGTCGACCGCCCGCGGCAGGGTGTAGTCCATGAACGATCCGGTCACCAACTGGCCGGAGCCGTCCTCATACACCGTGTGCTCTTGCATCGCCTGGCCGAAGCCCTGGACGATGCCGCCGTGGACTTGGCCGGCCAGCAGCGCCGGATTGATGGTCTCGCCGAAGTCGTCGACGATCGTATAGCGCTCGATCGCCAGTTCGCCGGTTTCCGGGTCGACCTCGATCTCGCAGATGTGGCAGCCGTTCGGGTAGGTCGCGGCTTCCGGCACCCGCTCGTGGGTCTCGTCGAGGCCGGGCGCCATGCCGTCGTCGAGGTTCGACATCTCCTTCGAAGCCTTGGCCACGTCCTCGATGGTCATGTGCTTGTCGGTGCCGGTAACGGTGAACACGCCGTCGGCGAATTCGATGTCGGCCGACGCCGCTTCCATAGCGTTGGCGGCGATCTTGCGGGCCTTCTCGACGATCTGCCGGCCGGCCAGCAGCACCGCCGCACCGCCGACCGGGACCGAGCGCGAGCCGCCGGTCATGCCGACCGGAACCTCATCGGTGTCGCCCTGGATCACCTTCACCTTGTCGCCGTCGATGCCGATGGTGTCGGACAGGATCTGGGCATAGGCGGTCTCGTGACCCTGGCCGTTCGATTGGGTGCCGATCCGGATCTCGACCCGGCCATCGTCGGTGAAGCGCACGTCGGCGGTCTCCGGATTGCCGCCGCCGCACTTCTCGATGTAGTAGCCCATGCCGATGCCGCGCAGCTTGCCGCGTTTCTTCGCCTCATCCTGGCGCGGCTTGAATCCGGCCCAGTCGGCGCGCTGCATCGCCTCTTCCATCAGGGTCCGGAACTCACCGGTGTCGTACACGTTGCCGAGCGGCGTGGTGTAGGGCATCGCCTCTGGCGGGATGAAGTTGCGGCGCCGCACCTCGTCCGGGGTCAGGCCCATCTCATGGCCGACGCAGTCGATCACCCGTTCGATCAGGTAGGCCGCTTCCGGCCGGCCGGCGCCGCGATAGGCGTCGGTCGGGGTAGTGTTGTTCAGCACGCCCTTCACGTTCACGTAGATATGCGGAACCGTGTAGACGCCCGACAGCATGTGGGTGCCGGCGGCGGTCGGGATGAACGCGCTGAAATGACTGAGATAGCCGCCCAGCGCGGCATACGTGGTCACCCGCAGCGCCTGGATCACGCCGCCGGAATCGACGGCCGCCTCGGCGTAGGAGACGTTGTCACGGCCCTGGATGTCGCTGACGAACGCCTCGGAGCGCTCCGGCAGGTACTTCACCGCGCGCTTCAGCTTGCGCGAGGCCCAGGTGCACAGCGCCTGCTCGGGGTACAGGAAAATCTTCATGCCGAAGCCGCCACCGACGTCGGTGGTACGGCAGCGCAGCTTGGCCGGGTCGATCTTCAGCACCGCCTCGGCCAGCAGGGTCTGAAACACGTGCGGGCCTTGGGTCGACGACCACAATGTCGAGCGGTCGGTCGCCGAATCGTATTCGGCGATCACCGGGCGGACCTCCATGGAATTGACCACGATCCGGTTGTTCACCACCCGCACCTTCACCGTCTTGTGGGCCTTGGCGAAGGCGGCATCGACGGCCACCTTGTCACCGTCCTCCCAGTCAAAGGCGAGGTTATTGGGGATGTGGTCGTACAACTGCGGAGCGCCGTCGGCGACCGCGCCCTCGGTGTCGACGGTGGCTTCCAACTCGTCGAACTCGATCTCGATCAGCTCGGCAGCGTCGCGGGCCTGCACCTGGGTCTCGGCGATCACGAACGCGATCGGGTCGCCGACGTGGCGGACCTTGGTCTTGGCGAGGATCGGGCGCGGGGTATCGGCGCGTGGGCTGCCGTCCTTGTTGTTGGCCGGCGGCACGCAGGGCAGGTCGCCGAGACCGTCGGCCGCGACGTCGGCCCCGGTGTAGACCGCGATCACCCCCGGAGCCGCCCGGGCCGCCTCGACATCAATGCTCTTGATCACAGCGTGCGCCACCGGGGAGCGCAGGATCGCCGCCCGGGCCGCGCCCTCGACCTCGATGTCGTCGGTGTATCGCCCGGCGCCCCTTAGCAGCCGGTTGTCTTCCACGCGGTGCACACCTTGGCCGATTGCGAACTTCGCCATGTCGCTGTCTCCGCTTGCGCGATGATGTGGGGCTCCTTCGAGTGGCGGCGTGACAGGTGGCTGCACGCTCGAACACTCGAGGACGAACTTGTCTTTAACCATTCTAAAGCGGAATCGCCCGAAGGCCACCCCTCGTATCGCAGCGCACCATTGCCGGAACGGAACGCGCGGAGGGTGATGACGGGCGCTGCTGGGTGCAGTATCACGGAAGCCACGCTCGCCCCTGCTGAAAGGCGCAACCAATGCCGGCCGAAATCGAGCGCAAGTACCTCGTAACCGGTTCCGAATGGCGCGACGCCGCCGCTCCGTCGGTCCAGATCCGCCAAGCGTATATCGCCAACACGCCGCTGGCCTCCGTGCGGGTACGCATCAAGGGCACGAAGTCCGCCTTCTTGACGATCAAGGGTGCCGAAGCGGCGCTGTCGCGCGCTGAGGTAGAAACCGCGATCACTCTCGCACAGGCCGAAGAACTGCTGACGATGCGCCAGGGAGCAGTGATCGAGAAGTTTCGGTTTCGCGTCCCGTTCGGCGGCCTGATGTGGGAGATCGACGTGTTCGAGGGCGAGAATGCCGGGCTTATCATCGCCGAGGTCGAAGTACCGACCGCCGATCACGCGGTCCAACTGCCGCCGTGGGTCGGCCAGGAGGTCACCGGCGATGCCCGCTACTACAACGCCAATCTGGCGAGCGACCCGATCCGAGGGGCGTGACGTCGGGGTTGCGGCGGGCCTATGCTCGACGGACCCACCTCTCCGACCCCTCGCCTTGCACAGCTCTGGAGGATCCGATGCGCGTCGTCATGGCCATGATGCAGCATGAGACCAATACCTTTTCTACCGTCCCGACGCCGCTCGCCCGATTCTCGCGCGGCAACGCCAAGCCAGTCCCGCTCGAGGGTCAGGCGGCGATCGACGCCTTCCGCAACACCGGCACCGCGCTTGGCGCGTTCATCGAGCTGGCCGAGGCTGAAGACCTGGAGATGGTCGTGCCGATGGCGGCCAGCGCGTGGCCAAGTGGCCCCGTCGAAGATGCCGCCTATGCCTACATGACCGACCGGATCTGCGCCGCGGTCGAACAGGGCTGCGACGCGATCCTGCTGCACCTGCACGGCGCCATGGTCACCGAGTCGCTGGAGGACGGCGAAGGCGCGCTGCTGGCCCGGGTTCGCGCGCTGGCGCCAAACACCCCGATCGGCGTCGCCCTCGACATGCACACCAACCTATACCCGGCGATCGTTGACAGCGCCGACGTGGTCGCCGGTTACCAGACCTACCCGCACATCGACGTCTATGAGACCGGAATCCGTGCGGCCAAGCCGATCCTGGCCATGCTGAAAGGCAAGGCCGAGCCGACCATGGCCTGGGGCAACCGGCCGATGCTGCCCCACGTGATGCGCCAGGGGACCGACGACTTCCCGAACAGCGCAATCCAGGCGCTGTGCGCGAAGATGGAGGCCGACGGCGCGCTGTGTGCCACCTTCTTCACCGGCTTTCCGCACGCCGACATCGAGCTTGCCGGATCCAGTGCCGTGGTCGTCACCGACGGCGATCAGGCGAAGGCCGACGCGCTGTGCCGGGAAATCCTCGACCTCGCCTGGAAGCACCGCGCCGAGTTCGTCTACGAGATCGAACCGCTGGACGAGTCGCTGGCCCGGGCCAAGACGATGACCGAGGGGCCCATCGTGCTGCTCGACCACTACGACAACGCGGCCTCCGGCGGATCGATGGACAGCATGACCGTGCTGAAGGCCATCCTGGAGGCCGGCCTCGACAACGTTGCGGCCTTTGCGGTCTGCGATCCCGATGCGGTGACGACTATGGCCAAGGCCGGGGTCGGCGAGACGGTGACCCTGACGCTGGGCGGCAGGACCGACATGCCGTCGATCGGCCGCATGGGCGAGCCGCTGACGGTCACCGGCCGGGTCCGGCTGATCTCCGACGGCCGGTTCCGCAACATCGGGCCGATGAGCCGCGGCGTGCTGAACGACATGGGGCCGACCGCGGTGCTCGACACCGGCAAGGTCGAGATCGTTGTGGTGTCGACCCAGCAGGAGCCGAACGACTACGCCTGCTTCCAGAGCCTCGGCATCGACCCGACCGCCAAACGCTACCTGATGCTGAAGAGCCGGGTGCATTGGCGCGCCGGCTTCAAGCCGATCGCCCGGCAGATCGTCGATTGTGCCGGGGTCGGGGTGTGCACCTCCGACTATTCCATGCTCGACTTCAAGAACGTCCGCCGTCCGATCTACCCGCTGGACGAGGACCTGCAGCCGACGTCCACGGCATAGCCATCGCTTGACCAAAGGCCACTTGCGTTGACCGACTCCACAGCCACGGCGCCCACCGACGGTCGCACCCCGATTCTTGCCGTTGCTCTGTTGGCGATGATCGCGGTGCTGTGGGGCTTCAACTGGCCAATCATGAAGATCGGCCTGGCGGAGATCCCGCCCTGGGTGTTCCGGGCCGGCGCCAGCATCGTGTCATGCGCCGGGCTGTTCCTGATCTCGGCGATCGCCGGCCACTCGCTGCGGGTACCGCCGGGGCAGTGGCGGGCCGTTATCCTCGGCGGAATTCTGAACATCACATTCTTCAACATCTTCGTGGCCTACGGCGTCACGGCGATGGACGCCGGGCGCGCCGGCATCATCGGCTACACCATGCCGCTGTGGGCCACGCTGATCGGCACGATGGTGTTGAAGGAACGGCTGGGGGCCCGCGCGATCGCCGGGCTGACGGTTGGCTTGGCCGGAATGGCCCTGTTGTTCTCGGTCGATGCAGCGGTGCTGACGGGATCGGCAGTCGGCCCGCTGCTGGTACTGGGCGGGGCGATTTCCTGGGGCGCCGGTACGGTGGTGATCAAGCATGCCCGGCTGACCATGCCGATCACCGTCGCAGTGGCCTGGCAGCACCTGATCGGGGTGGTCCCGATCGCCATCGTCGCGGTCGCCTGGGACTGGCAGAACGTCGGCGAGATCAGCCTCTGGCCGATGATGGCGCTGGTCTACAACATGCTGATCACAGGGATCATCTGCTACTGGGCGTACTTCAAGGTCGTGCAGATGCTGCCGGTCGTGGCATCCACGGTCGGCACCCTGATGGTGCCGGTGATCGGGGTGTTCGCGAACGAGCTGATCTTCGGCGTGACGCCGCATCTGGTCGACTACATCGCGCTGGTCTGTGTCGCGGTCGCGGTCTTCCTTGTGGTGGTCCGGCCGCGGCAGCGCTAGCCGGTTACCCCTTCGCCAGCAATTCCGCCACCGCCAGCGCCACCACTTCGGTGGCGGCCCGCAGATCGGACAGCACCAGCCGCTCATCGGCCCGATGACCATTGGCATCCAGGAAGGTTCGCGGCCCGGCGCCGTAGCCGATGGTCGGCACGCCGGCCTCGGCGTACAACCGGGCATCGGTGTACAACGGCACGCCTTCAACCGGAACTTCCTCGCCAAGCAATCGCCTTGCGTGGTGCCGCACCGGATCGATCAGCTTTTCCGCACCGTCCAGGCGACGCAGCGGCGCAGCCAGCAAAACCCGGTTGATTTCGACACTGATCCCCGCTCGACCAGCCACCGCCGCCTCGATGACGGCCCGAAGTCCGGCCTCGACCGCTGCCGGATCTTCCTCCGGGGTCATCCGCCGGTCGAGCCGGACGGTGCATCGGTCAGGTACCACGTTGGTGTTGATGCCGCCGTTGATCAGGCCGACCGTCAGATTCGGATGGCCGATCCCGGGAATCTTTGACACCCGTTGGGGGAACTCGCGTCGCTCGGCGTACAGGGCCTGCAGCACCGCCGTCATCGCCTCGATCGCGTCGGCGCCCTCGTCCGGCTTGGCGGCGTGGGCCGACCGGCCGCGCACCGTCACCTCCAGGTGCAGGCAGCCATTGTGCGCGGTCACCACCGCATGGCTGAACCCGGCGCTGATCGCGTAGTCCGGCTGGCTCAGTCCCTGGCCGAGGATCCACGCCGGGCCGATACCCCCGCCGGTCTCCTCGTCATAGGTCAGATGCAGTTCGACCGTCCCGGACAGCCCGTCGGCAATCGCTTCGAGCGCTAAAAGCGCGAAGGCGTAGGTCGCGAAATCGGATTTCGACACGGCAACGCCGCGACCGTACATCACGCCATCGATGACCTCGCCGCCATACGGGTCATGTGTCCAGCCGTCGCCCGGCGGCACCACGTCGCCATGGGCGTTCAGTGCGACGACCGGGCCATCGCCGAACCGCCGGCGTGCGATCAGGTTGGTGCATGAGATCATTCCAGCCGTTCGCACCACCTCCCCCGGCACAACATGACGCTCAACGGTAAAACCGAGTCCTTCAAGCAGGCCGGCCGTCACCTCAGCGTGGGCCGAGCAGTCCCCCGGCGGGTTATCGGAGGGTTGTTGCACCAGGGCGCGCAGGAACTCGACCTGCTTGTCCCAGCCGGCATCGATCGCCGCAGCGACGGGCGCGATGACGGTATCGGATGAGCGGCTGGCAGACATGCGGTGACTTCCTTATCCCAGCTCGAACGTGGTGACGCCGAACAGCTTCGGCAGCGGCAGTTCCGGCGCCGGACCACGGTACATACGGGCGGTCTCGAACACCGGCGTCAGACCATAACGGCGCGCGAGGGCAACCGCATCGGCATTCGGTTCCGGCGTGTCCAGGGCGACGGTGACGCCAGGCATCGTGGCGGCCAACTGCCGGAACAACAGGTCGGCACGATCAGCGTCATCGGCGAACAGGGGCCCAATCTTGGCGCCGTCCCGGCAGGCCCGCACCACCCCGTACCCGGTAATGCGGCCATCCTCCAGCAGCGCCCAACCAGTCCGGGTATCGCCGTTCAGCCAGCACTGCAGGAATTTGTCGCGCGGCGCCGGAAAGAACGGCCGGTCGTAGGCAACTACCGCGTCGCTTAGCGCCGGTCCAATGCGAACCAGCCGAAGGTCGTCCGGCTTCTCCACCGCCGGCACCCCGCTTTGGCGGATGTTGCGGTACGCAAACTCGAAGCCGGATTTGCGGTAGTTGTCCTGCTGGTCGACCACCCCGTCGAGACCGACGACACGGTCGCCCAGGCGGGCCACCCCGGCCTGCCACAGCCGGTAACCGATGCAGCGGCCACGCAAGTCGGGCCGGCAGATGTAGAAGCCGAGGAAGCCGAACGACGCGCCGTAGTTGATCACCGAGATGGCGGCCGCTGGCTCATCGTCGAGGAACGCCATCAGGAACCCGTCAGGGTCCTCTGCTCGAAAACACGTCGCATCGTCGATCCCGGGATTCCAGCCTTCGGCCGCGGCCCAGTCGACGGCGAGGTCGACCTCGGCCGCTGTCATCGAACGAATTTGAATTGAATCTGCCATCATGCCGGTCTGTGGTGGTTGTGCCAGTGCTTGGCGATGTCGACCCGCCGGCAGATCCAGACGTCCCCGAAGCCGGCGGCGTAGTCGAGGAACCGGGCGAGCGCGGCCGTCCGCCCCGGTCGTCCGACCAGTCGGCAATGCAGGCCGACGTTCATCATCTTCGGGGTCTCGGCACCCTCGGCCCGCAGCACGTCGAAACTGTCCTTCAGGTAGCTGAAGAACTGGTCACCGCTGTTGAAGCCCTGGGCGGTGGCAAACCGCATGTCGTTGGCGTCCAGCGTGTACGGGATCACCAGATGCGGACCGTTCCGTCCGTCGAGCCAGTACGGCAGGTCGTCGGCGTAGCTGTCGCTGTCGTAGAGGAAGCCACCCTCCTCCATGACCAGTTGGCGGGTCTGCGGGCTGATCCGGCCGGTGTACCAGCCGAGCGGCCGGCTGCCGGTCGCCTCGGTGTGCAGGCGGATCGCCTCGCGCAACTGCCGCCGCTCCTCATCGACCGGCATGTCCTGATAGTCGATCCAGCGCAGGGCATGGCTGGCGATCTCCCAATCGGCCTCCTTCATGGCGGCGACCGCCTCGGGGTTGCGCACCAGCGCCGCCGTCACCCCATAGACCGTGACCGGCAGTTTGCGCGACGTGAAGGTCCGCCACAGCCGCCAGAACCCGGCGCGCGATCCATATTCGTAGATCGATTCCATGTTCATGTTGCGCTTGCCGACCAGCGGCTGGGCGCCGACGATCTCCGACAGGAACGCTTCCGACGCAGCATCACCGTCGAGGATGGTGTTCTCGCCGCCCTCCTCGTAGTTGATCACGAACTGCAGGGCCAGCCGGGCACCGTTCGGCCACGCCGCCAGCGGCGGGGTGCGGCCGTAGCCGATCATGTCGCGGGGATAGTCCGGGTTCACGTCTTGATCTCCTTGAGCGCAGATACTGCTTCGGTACGCCAGCTCATGTCGATCATCCGCACGACGGCGGTGTTAGTCCACATCCCCCCATTCCGGCAAGCCGTTCAGCGCGCGCCAGTGGTGCGCGATGGCGTCGCGGCGCGTCACCCAGATCTGGCCGCGCTTGCGGATGTGGGCCATGACCTTCTCGAGCCCGGCAATGCGGGCCGGTCGGCCGATGATCCGCAGGTGCAGGCCAATCGACATCATGGACGGGCCGCGGCGGCCAGCCTCCTCCCACAACCAGTCGATGGCGTCGATGCAGTAGCGGGCGAAATCGTCGGCGTGGGTGAAACCACCCTGACGCTGAAAGCGCATGTCGTTGGTGTCGAAGGCGTAGGGCAGAACTACGTGCGGCCGATCGCCGACCGGAAGGATGAACGGCAGGTCGTCGTTGTAGTGGTCGCTGTCGTAGAGGAACCCCCCCTCCTCGACCAGCAGGCGCCGCGTGTTCGGGCTCGGCGCCGAGCGGGTGTGCCAACCGAGCGGCCGCACCCCGGCGGAACCGCGGATCGCTGACACCGCCCGGGCGATCATCGCTTTCTCATGCGCCTCGTCCATTCCGGCGTGCCGCTCCCACCGGTAGGAATGGCAGGAAATCTCGTGGCCGCGAGCGCGCGCATCCGGGCCGAGCCAGGGCGACAGTTCCAGCGCCCGGGCGCAGCAGTTCATGGTCGCCGGCATGTCGTAGCGGTCGAACAGTTCCATGATCCGCCAGTAGCCGGCACGGGTGCCATAGTCGAAATGGCTGTCCTTGCAGGGGTCGGGTGCGCCCACGACCTCCTCGACGACCTCGTAGACCGCCTCGTTTCGTTCGTCGCCCAGGCTGACCGACAGCTCGGCCCCCTCTTCGACGTTGATCACGAAAGACACGGCGAGCCGCGCATCGGACGGCCAGTTTGGGTCCGGGCGCTGGTCGCCATAGCCCAGAAAGTCACGCCCGCCGGTCACGCCACACCGTCCTGGGACAGCGCTGCCACCAAGCGTCGGACGGCAGCCGGCACCGGTTCGATTAACGGCACCGGCGATGTCGGGGCCAATGTCCGCGCGGCGTCGGCCAGCGGCCCGCCTCCGACCACCACCGCTTCGGCGCCATCGTCGCGCACCGTGCGGCGGATCAGTTCGTCCAGAGCCGCCACCAACCGGTCGGCATCGGCCATCAGGGTCTGCGGATCTTCGGTCGTGCCCGGAATCGCCACCATACGATCGGCGAGGCCGAGCGCGGTTGCGTAGCGGCGCACGCAGTCAATCAGGCCGGGCGTGGTCATCAGTACCGCGAACCGCCCGATCGCCGCCGCCTCGCGCATCGAGGACTCGCCGATGCCGACCACCGGCACGCTCAGGTGTTTCCGCATGTGATCGATGCCCGGATCGACAAACGCCGACAGGATCACCCCGTCGCCGTGATCCTTGGTGCGGTTGGCGTCATTGATCACCGCTTCGGTCGCCAAGGCGCTTCCGGCGTCATCGACGATCAATCGCGGAGACGCCGCCGTGGTGGACGCTTCGATCCGCAGCCAGGCCGGTGCCGCCGCCCGTGCGGCGACCAGCATCCGTTCGGTCGCCCGGCTGTCCGAGTTCGGGTTGATCAGCCGGACTGATCGCTGTGCGGGCGCGGTAGTCATCGTGAACTCACCATCCATTCGACCGGCCACAGCACGAGCTGCGGGAACACGGTGATCACCACGATGCCCAGCAGCATCAGGAAGAAGAACGGCATTGCCGCACGGGTGACCTGCAGAATGTCGCGCCCGGTCATGCCTTGCAGGACGAACAGGTTGAAACCGACCGGCGGGGTGATCTGCGCCATCTCCACGACGATCACCGTGAAGATGCCGAACCACACCAGATCGATGCCTGCCGCCTGCACCATCGGCAGTACCACCGCGGCGGTCAGCACCATCATCGACACACCGTCGAGGAAGCAGCCGAGGAAAATGTACAGGATGGTCAGCACCACCAGCAGCATGGTCGGTGACAGGTCGAACGAATCCACATAGCCGGCCAGCACCCGCGGCACGCCGGTAAATCCCATCGCGATCGACAGGAACGCCGCGCCACCCAGGATGAACGCGATCATGCAGGAAGTGCGAACCGCGCCCATCAGGCTTTCCATGAACGAGCCCCAGGTGAGCGACTTCGACACCCAGGCCAGTACCAGCGCGCCGAGCACTCCGATGGTCGCAGCCTCGGTCGGCGTGGCATAGCCGCCATAGATCGATCCGATCACCACGAAGATCAGCAGGATCACCGGGATCAGCAGGCGCGACGCCCACACCTTCTCTCGAAAACTGGTGCGCGTGTCGTCCCTGGGCGCCAACGACGGATCGAGCGTTGTGCGAATCATCACGTAGCCCATGAAGATCGCGATAATCACGATGCCCGGCAGCACGCCGGCGATGAACATGCGCGAGATCGACTGCTGGGCGATGACGCCGTAGACGATCAGCATGATCGACGGCGGAATCAGCAGGCCGAGCGTGCCGGAGCCTGCGAGCGTGCCGATCGACAGGTTTTCGTCGTAGCCGCGCTTCTTCAACTCCGGAATGCTCATGCGTCCGACGGTGGCACAGGTGACCGCGCTCGATCCGGCGACCGCCGCCATCACGCCGCAACCGATGATGTTCACATGGAACAAGCCGCCCGGCAGCCGCGACAGCCAGGGCGCCAAGCCGTTGAACATGTCGGAAGACAATCGGGTCCGGAACAGGATCTCGCCCATCCACACGAACAGTGGCAGCGCGGTCAGCGCCCAGTTCCAACTGGCATCCCATACGGTGCTGGCCAACAGCGAGCCGGCCGGGGCCGGCGAGAAGAACTCCAGTGCCACGAAGCCGACGGCCAGCAGGGCGGGAGCCACCCACAACCCACTCGCCAGCAGCACCAGCATGACGCCGAACAGCAGAAGGGAAATCGCGCCGGCGTCCATCACTGACCTCCCGCCGGGGTGCCGGCATCCAACGGCGTGTTGCCCAGCACCGTCTCTGCGTTCGCTTCGTAGGATGGCGTCGCACCGGACAGCACCCGCACGAGCTCGTCGAGCAACGCCACCGTCAGGATGAATGAGCCGACCGCCATGGCCGATCGTGGAATCCAAAACGGTATCGCCAGCAGCCCTGGGCTGATCTCGTGGAAAACGTAGGAGTAGTAAACGAGGTCGCCGGCCCAGTAGGTGAAATAGGCCATCGCGGCGAGCATGAAGCCGATGGTCCACAACTCGAACCCCTGCCGCACCCGCCCCTTGGACAGGCCGATCAGCAGATTCACACGGATGTGCGCGCCCTGCTTGAAGGTATGCGCCAAGCCGAGGAAGGTTGCCGCGGCCATGCTGAACCCGGCGCTTTCGGTCGAGTCGACCGCGACGCCGAAGAACCGGCCGACAATCTGTGCCACCACGGTAGCGGCAATCGCCACCAGGAACACCGCGGCCGCATAGCCGCTCCATAGATAGAGAGTATCAAGCGCGCGTCGCACGGGCCGCCTCGATGCTGGAGAGAGAAAGAACCCCGGCCGCCTGTCGGCGGCCGGGTACGCTTCATGCGATCACTGCAGCGCGAGGTAGCGATCGAGAACCGCGGCCGCTTCCGGGCTGGCAGTCTTGCGCCAATCATCCATCATCACCGCGCCGATCTTCTTCATGGCGTCGATGACCTGCGGCGGTGCGTTCGACGTCTTCATGCCGTTCTTCGCCAGAATCTTCATCTGATCCGAAGTGGTCTGCGCGCTCATCTCCCAGCCACGCAGTTCGGCATTCGCCGCCGCCGCCAGGATGCCGGCCTTGTCGGCATCCGACAGCGCCGAGAAATACCGTTCGCTGACGATCACCGCGTTCTTCGATAGAATTGCACCGGCATAGGTGAAGTGGCTGGTGTTGTCCCAGGCCTGAATGTCGATACCGGTTTGCGGGCTGGTGAACAAAGCCTCGATCAGGCCGGTCGAGAATGCCTGCGGCACCTCAGCAAACGGCAGAATGGTGGCGTTGAACCCGAGCATCTCACCCATCTTCTGGGTGGCGATCGAGTAGATCCGCAGCTTCTTGCCCTTGAAGTCCTCGGTCGAGTTCACCGGGAACTTCGTGTAGAAGCCCTGCCCCGGCCACGGCGCGTAGTACAGGATCCGCATGCCGTCCTTGGCGAACTTCTCTGCGAAATAGCCCTTCTGCAGGTCCTTCAGCAGCCAAGCTTCCGCATAGTTCGAGGCGATGAACGGCAGCCCCGCGAGGATGTACATCGGGTCCTCGTTGCCGTACACGCCCAGCCGGATCTCGCCGATCGGCACTTGGCCGCGCTGGACCGCGGTCTTGATCGCGTCCAGCTTGATCAGCGAGTCGTTGGAATTGAGGTTGATTTTGACGCTGGTGGTCTTGCCCACCTCGTCAATGAACGCCCGGATATTCTTGGTGTGGAAGTTATCCTCCGAGTAGCCCGAAGCCATGATCCAGTCGACCGCCAGCGCCGGGCCGCTCGCCAGCGCGAGCGTGGCGCCAACAACGGCGGACGCCACTGTGTTGCGTGTCCAAGCCATCCCCGAAATCCTCCTGCATTGATGCATCCGTCCGGCCTCTCGGACCGATCGGTCCGAGAACCAGACTGTTTGATGCCCGCCTGCGCGGACACGCTACATTAGGCGGACACGCTACATTAGCAAGATCGAGTCCATCCGGCACGCCCCGGGAAACGCGCAGTTCACCGCCAATCCCGGACCACCCGCTCCGCATGGGTCTGTTTCGCAATGCACAATGCGCAGGCATGACGCCGATTTGACTGACGATTTTGCAGGCGAACCGAAACTTCAGGCGACATCCCCGCATTGCGGTATCAGAACGACATCAGGACGCCGGAATGACAACAGCGACCGACACGATACGCCCAAACCGGCCGAGGGGAGCCTCATTGCGAGTCTACCTGCCCTGGACAGACTCCGCCGGCCGGTTCTCCCCCCTCGTGCTTGTCGTCTTTCTGGCGCTGCTGACCCCGGCCGTACTGCTGGCCTTCGACGCTGCCATCGGAAACCTCGGACCACGCCCCTGGAACATCGCGATCCATCGGGTCGGCTGGTGGACGGTTGTGTTCCTGTTGGCATCGCTCGCCGTAACCCCGCTGCGCCGAACGTTGCGCTGGAACAGCCTGATCGGCGTGCGGCGGATGATCGGGGTCGCCGCGTTCGTCGCCGCAGCGTTCCATCTCGTCCTCTACGCCGGCGAACAGGCCTGGGACCTGCTGAAGGTGTCCAGCGAGATCGTGCTACGGATCTACCTGGCGATCGGTCTGGCCGCGCTGCTCAGTCTTGGCGCGCTCGCGGCGACCTCCACCGACGCCATGGTGCGCCGGCTCGGCGGCAAACGCTGGCAGTTCCTGCACCGCCTGACTTATCCGGTAGCCGTCCTGGCGCTCATTCACTTCTTCATGCAGATCAAGGCCGATATCACCCAGCCGATCCTGTTCAGCGGCCTGTTTGTCTGGTTGATGGCGTATCGCTTGTGGCGCAACCGGCTCAGCGACCCGGGAACCGGCGGTCTGGTTGCCCTGGCCATTGCAGCAGCGCTGCTGACTGCCACTGGCGAGACGGCAGGTATCGCCTGGACCTACCACGCCCCCATGTGGACGATCATCCAGGCGCATTTCGACACAGCCATCGGCATCCGCCCGGCCTGGTGGGTATTGGGTGCCGGCCTGGCGGTCGCGGCAGCCTCCGCCTTCCGCCGACAGCCGCGCCGCGCGCTGGCCTGACCTACTTGGTGCCGTACATCCGGTCGCCGGCGTCGCCCAGGCCCGGCAGGATGTAACCGTGGTCATTCAACTGACGATCGATCGCCGCCGTGTAGATCGGCACGTCCGGATGAGCCGCCGTGAACGCGGCTATGCCTTCGGGCGCCGCCAACAGGCAGACGAACTTGATGCGGGTCGCCCCGGCATCCTTCAGGCGCTGCACGGCAGCCGCCGCTGAATTTCCGGTCGCCAGCATCGGATCGACCGCAATGCACAGCCGGTCGCCAATCTGCTCCGGCAGCTTCATGTAGTACTCGACCGGCTTCAGCGACTTCGGATCGCGGTACAACCCGACATGACCGACCCGGGCCGACGGGACCAGATCCAGCATGCCATCCAGAAGGCCGTTGCCGGCGCGCAGGATCGACACGAAGCACAGCTTCTTGCCCTCCAGCTTCGGCGCCATCATCGTCTCCAGTGGCGTCTGGATCTCGATCATCGAGACCTCAAGGTCGCGCAAGACCTCGTATGCCAAAAGCAGACTGATTTCCTGGAGCAGTTGGCGGAACTTGGACGTCGCCGTCGTCGCCTCGCGCATGATCGTCAGCTTGTGACGGATCAGCGGATGGTCGACGACAACCGTGTTGGGATGCGTCATGGCACGGCCTCTCTCAGTCGGAACAGCATCGCGTCACCGGCCAACGCCGGCGAACGTACTTGCCCCGCCCTTTAGCACGCCGGCTCGTGATGAGGTCGTCAAATCTGACGCCTTGCCACCGTGGATCCAGCCGCCGGAATCGGTATTCCCAGACCGCGCAAGACGATTGCCGTCACGGTCTCCACGGCATCTCGGAATTCGCCATCGTCCAGCCGGTCGACGCCCAGGACCGCTGTGACCTGCGGTGCGAAATCCGCATAGGTCTGAGTGACCGCCCAAATTGTGAAGAACACATGCTCCGGCGGCAGGTCGGCCATCATGCCGCGCCGCTGCCAGGTGCGGAACACCGTGCCCTGCCGCTCCACCCAGGCACGCAGATAACCCTGCAGGTAACCGCCGATCACCGGTGCGCCGGTGATGACTTCCATGGCGAACACCCGCGACGCCTCCGGTCGCTCCTTCGACAGCGCCATCTTGCGCTGGATGTAGCCGGTCAGCGCCTCGGCCGGATCGTCGTCCACGCTGATCTCGCCCAGCGCGCCCAGCCAGACCTCCAGGATATCGGCGATGACCGCCTCGTACAGCGCCTCCTTGCTCTTGAAGTAGTAGAGCAGGTTGGCTTTCGGCAGGGCCACTTCCTCGGCGATCTCGTCCAGGCGGGCGCCACGATAACCCCGGCGTGCGAACACGCGCTCGGCGGCCGTCAGGATTTCACGGCGGTTGCGTTCGCCGATCCGGCCCCGGCGTCGCGTCGCGGATACGATCTTTGCGGGGAGGTCGGATGCGGTCGCTTCGCTCATGCCCACAGAATAGGCAGCGAATGCGGCTGCCGATACCCCCGATCAGCGCGCCGCAACGCGCGCCAATGCCGCATCCGTCTCTGCGACCAGCGCCGACATCAGGTCGGGCGCCGACAGCCGGCGCGCCAACCGGACCCCCTGCCCGGCCCACAGCGACAGATAGTCGGCCTTGCCCTGCTTGCCGGCCGCCGTGCGCATTGGACGGGTCAGGGTGTTCTGCAACGGGAACGCCAGGATGTCGTCACCGCTGGCGCCCGCTTCCACCGTTTCCATGAACCGGTTGACGATGCCACGCGCCGGCCGACCCGAGAACGCCCGGGTCACCCGGGTCCGGCTCTCTGTCGCGGCGAAGATCGCCGCCTTGTAGGCGTCGGGCACCCCGGCCTCGCCGCAGGTCAGGAACGCCGTGCCCATCTGGACGGCGTCGGCACCAAGCACTAAGGCTGCCGCGATGCCGCGGCCGTCCATGATCCCGCCCGACGCAATGACCGGGATCGATACAGCGTCCAGTACCTGCGGGACCAGGGCCATGGTGCCAACCACCCCGGCGTTCAGGTCGCCGAGGAAGGTACCGCGATGGCCGCCCGCCTCACCGCCCTGGGCAACAATGGCGTCGACACCGGAGCGTTCCAGAGCGACCGCCTCGTCGACCGTGGTCGCGGTGCCGATCAACGTCATCCCCTTGGCCTTGATCGCCTGAACCGCAAAGTCCGGCAACAGGCCCAGGGTGAAGCTGAACGCCGAGACACCGGACTCCAGCGCCGCCGCCAACCGGTCCTCGAACGGATCGGCCGCCAGTACCGGCGGGCTCGGCGTCTCCAACCCAAGCTCGGCAAAGAACGGCGCCACACGATCGACGGCCCGATGCGGAGCGGTTGGTGGCTCCGACACCGGTTGCGGTGCGAACAGGTTGACGCCGAATCGCCGGTTGGTGCTCGACCGGATTGCCCGACCGGATTCAATGATCTGATCCGGGGACAGGTAGGCGCCACCGAAGAACCCCATGCCGCCGGCCTGGGAGACGGCCGCCACCAGCGCCGGCGTGTCGCCGCCGCCGGCCATCGGCGCCTGGATGATCGGGTGATCCAGCCCGAGCGTGTCCATCAGTGGCGTTCGGAACGACATGGTCGGGCTCCTTCGCGTAGTGCCGAGAATCAGGGCTTAAACCTAGTCTCGCCGATACATCAGTAAAAATGGAATTGTCAGATCTCATCCATCACCCGTAATGATGGGTTCGTCATTCCGCCGCGTCGGCATGAAGGCTTGGTCGGACATGATCCAGGAATGCGCTGAGTGCGCTGGACCGCCGGGCATCCCTGCGCCGGATGAACACGGTCTCGACCCGGCTCTCGGCTGGCGGCAGATCGTGCACGGCGACCCGACCATCCCGCCACACCGGGCCGATCAGGCTGCGCGGCAGCAGGGTCACGCCCAACCCGGCTGCCACCGCCCCGAACACCGCTTCCAGGGTTCCGAACTCCATCAGCCGGTAATCGACCAGTCCGCGGACCGCCAAAATCGCTTCCAGCCGCTGGCGGTACGAACAGCCGGCACGCAGCACCACGATCCGCAGACCGGTGCGACCGGACAGCGCGTCCAGCGACGGAACCGCCGGTCCGGTCAGCACGGCCAGATCCTCATGGAACACGGTCTCCTCGTCGATCTCGGGGTGCTCGACCGGACCGCACACGAACGCGCCCTCGACCCGGCGCTGCTGGACGTCGTCGACCAGTTCCGCTGTCGTGCCGGGCCGCAGCGTCAAATCAACGTCGGGATAGGCGGCCACGTAGGACGCCAGCACCGGCGACAGGCGCAGGGCAGCCGTGGTCTCCAGCGAACCGATGATCAGCGCGCCGCGCGGCGTGCCGTCGTCGCGCACTGCCGCGGTCGCCTCAACCAGCAGTGCCGCGATGCGATGGGCGTAGGGCAGCAACCGCTCGCCTGCTGCGGTCAGCGTCACGCCACGGCTGTGCCGTTGGAACAGCGGCTCACCCAGTCCCGCCTCCAGCGACCGGATCCGCGCGGTGACATTGGATTGCACGGTGTTCAACTCGGTCGCGGCCCGGCTGATGCCGCCGAGCCTAGCCACCGCCTCGAACACCCGAAGATCGGACGCATCCATGGCACTCTCCATCACTCCAAGAGATGGATTATGCCAAACCAGACCACTATCAGGAATACCGAGCGGATAGCCCTTCGGCAGCGGCACGGTCCAGCAGCCAGGTACGGACCAATTCGGCCCCGGCTTGGCCGTCGCCCGTCGCCGACGGCAGCAACCAATACGCCGGCCCGCTGATCGCATGACCTGGAAGCGGTGCCGCCAGCCGGCCCTCTCGCATTTCATCCTCGGTCAGCACGCTGCTCTCCAGCACGATACCGAGTCCCTTGGCAGCCGCCTCGATCGCAACGTCAGACGGATCGAGTTCCATCGCCGCGGCGCCGGTCCGATCGACGTCGATCCCGTGCCGCCGGAACCAGCTCCGCCACGACATTGCGTTGCCCCGGGTTCCGATCAGCGGACGCGAGAGCAGATCGCGCGGGCCGTGAATGCCGTCGGCCAGCGCGGGCGCGCACAGCGGTTGAATCGTCTCGTCGAGCAACCGGGTCGCCCGCGTGTCCCAGGCGCGGGCATCGCCGTAGACGATCGCCAGGTCGACGCCCGTAGCGTTCGGACGCTGGTCCTTGTCGGCGTTCACGCGGATGTCGATCCCTGGATGCGCCGCCAGCAGGGCCGGCAGCCGCGGCAGCAGCCAGCGGCTGGCGAACGACGGCGGGGTCTGCAGCCGGACGACCTGCAGAGTCCGGCCACTGCGACGCCGTCGCGTAGCCTCCACCGCCCGCTTCACCAACTCAAAGCCGTCTCGGATTCCGGCGAACAGGTCCCGGCCGTCCTGCGACAAAGTCACCCCGCGCCCGATCCGCTCGAACAGATCCACTCCCAGGCCGGCTTCCAGCGACCGCACCTGATGGCTGACCGCTGATGGGGTCAGACCAAGCTCGTCCGCCGCCGCTCGGAAACTGCCCAGGCGGGCCGAAGCTTCGAACACCACGAGCGCCCGGAGCGGCAGGTTCGATCCCAACAAGCGGCACCTCGACAGCATGTCCTTATTAAAAATGATGAATCCATCTCACCTGTCCAGCGAGTTCTTTGCGCTTGCGGCCCGGCCGGTTGCGGACGCTTCATATTGCCGACGACGTAGACCATTGCCGCGCCCTCGCCGCAGGAGAGTTCGATGAACGACGCCGCCGTTCGCGCCAACGACACCTTCTGGACCCGCGCCAACCGTCATCTGCTGCGCTACGGCGGCGACTTCGTGCCGTTCGTGCCGGAGCGGGCCGAGGGCGCGTTCCTGTACGACGCCAACGGCCGCCGGGTGCTCGATTTCACCTCCGGCCAGATGAGCGCGATCCTCGGCCATTGCCACCCCGAGATCGTGGCGACCGTGCGCGACATGGTCGGCCGGCTCGACCACCTGTTCTCCTCCATGGCGTCGGCTCCGGTCGTCGACCTGGCCGAGGCGCTCGCCACCCTGGTGCCGGGCCTGCCGAAGGTGATCCTGCTGTCGACCGGCGGCGAGGCCAACGAGGCGGCAATCCGGCTGGCCAAGCTGGTCACCGGCAAGTGGGAGATCGTCGGCTTCACCCAGTCCTGGCACGGCATGACCGGCGGAGCGGCGGCTGCCACCTATAAGGCCGGCCGGCGCGGCATCGGCCCGCTGGCCGCCGGCTCGTTCGGGATCCCGGCGCCGAACGCCTACCGGCCGCGGTTCGCCGGAGTCGACTGGCGCCAGGAATTGGACGACTCCTTCGAGCAGATTGACCGGCAGAGCACCGGCAACCTTGCCGCCTTCATCGCTGAGCCGATCTTGAGCAGCGGCGGAGTGCTGGACCTGCCCCCCGGATACCTGAAGGCCCTGCAGGATCACTGCAAGGCCCGCGGCATGATGCTGATCCTGGACGAGGCGCAAACCGGGGTCGGCCGCACCGGCCAGATGTTCGCGTTCGAGCGCGACGGCGTGGTGCCGGACATCCTGACCTTGTCCAAGACCCTGGGAGCCGGCCTGCCGCTGTCGGCGGTGATGACCACCGACGCGATCGCGTCCGAGGCCGAAGCGCGGGACTTCCTGTTCTATACGACCCATGTGAACGACCCGCTGCCGGCGGCGGTGGGCCTGAAGGTGCTGGAACTGGTGCAGCGCGACGCTCTCGCCGCCCGCGCCCAGTCGGCGGGCGCCCGGCTGACCGCCGGCCTGCGCGATCTGCAGCAGCGCCATCCTTGCATTGGCGACATCCGCGGACGCGGCCTACTGCTCGGCTTGGAGTTCGCCGATCACGACGGCAAGGCGGCGGCCACGATCTCCGATGAAGTCACCGACGTCGCCCTGGAGGTCGGCCTGTCGGCCAACATCGTGCGGGCCGGCAGTTCCGGCGGCACCATGCGGATCGCCCCGCCGCTGACGGTCACCGACGCCGAAATCGACCTTGGCGTGGAACTTCTGGGTGCGGCGATCGCCCGGGTGATGCCGAACTGATGCGGTTGCGGTCCGCTCGTCCGACGGATCCCGGCTCAAGGGGTCGGGATGACGGCCGTGTCTGGTCGGCGCACGTCAACTGGTTCTCTTTGACGTCATCCCGGACAGACGCGTCGCGGCGCGGCTGATCCGCGATCCAGATCCGGACCATCCCAGGGTAACCCCAAGGCTGGCCAACACGATCAGGGTCAGCCCCAATGCCTGCCCCAGGTCGATCAGGCGGCCGTACACTGCCGCGTCCACCAGCACGGCGCTGGCCGGGTACAGGAAAGTCAGCACCGCGATCACCGGAGTGGCGAGGCCGGGCAGCGCGCCGTAGATCAGCACGTAGACCAGTCCGGTGTGGATCAGCCCGATCCCGGCGAGCCAGCCCCACTGCGTGCCACTCAATACCATCGGGGAAACCGGGTCGAGCAGCGCCAGCAGCGGCACCCCGACCAGGCACTGGATCAGGGTCAGCATCGGCGACCGAACCCCGGTGACCCGCCGGGCCAGCAGGGTGACCCAGGCATACAGGAAGGCACCGCCGAGCGCGCAGCCGATCCCGATGAGATAGACGCCGTCGACACCGTGCAGCAGCGCCTCCGGGCCGATTGCAGCGACCAGTCCGGCGAATGCGAGACCCACCCAGGCCAACCGCGAGGCCGTCAACCGCTCACCGAAAGCGATCGCGCCGATCAGCAGCACCAGGAACGGCTGGACGTGGAACACGATGGTGGCAAGCGCGATGCCGATCCGGCCAAGTGCGGCGGTGAACAGCACCCAGTTCCCGGTCATCAGCACGCCTGTCAGCACCGCCAGCAGCAGCGTCCCCCGGCTGGCCGCACGCAGACTCAACCACCCAGCCCATCGACCGTACAGTCCCAGCGCCAGCGCCCCGATCAGGCAGCGGTAGAACACGATGGACACCGCATCCTGTCCGCTTTCGACGACGAACACCCCGAGGGTGCCGAGCAGGAGGTTGCCGACTGCCAGTTCGATGATGGAGCGGCGCGAAGGAGAGAGAGGCGTGAACGGCATGGCGGACTCCGCGACAACGGGTCCGGCGATCATCGACGCGCCATCAATACAGACAAACGAATTGAATTTATCCGATTATTTCGAGATCCTGATGAAATGGATCCGCGCCTCGACCTCGACCTGTTGCGCACCTTTGTGGCGGCCATCGACACCCTGAGCTTTGCCAAGGCGGCGCAGGCGGTACACCGCTCGCCGGCGGCGGTGTCGATGCAGATACGCAAGCTGGAGGAGACGCTGGGGCATCGGCTGTTCGAGCGCGACACCCGCAACATCCGCCCGACCGCCGACGCCGAGATCCTGCTGGGCTACGCGCGCCGGCTGATCCGGCTGCACGACGAGGCGGTCGAGGCGGTGCGCCGGCCCGACATCGCCGGCCAGGTGGTGGTCGCCGCTCCCGACGACTACGCGCTGTCGCTGCTGCCCGGACCGCTGCGCCGGTTCGGCATGCTGTTCCCGAAGGTCGACGTCGAAGTGGTGTGCCAGCAGACCACCCTGCTGTTACCGGCGCTCGACGACGGCAGCATCGACCTCGCGTTCGTGTCGCGGACCCGCGGGGTGACCGGCGACCTGATCCGGGTCGAGCCGATGGTGTGGGTGGCGTCTCCGGACGCCGACCTGGCCGGCCGGTCGCCGTTGCCGGTGGCGTTGTACGAGCCGCACAGCCTGGCTCGGGTGCGTGCGGTGCAGGCGCTGGAGCGCGGCGGGATACCGTACCGGGCGGCCTATTCCAGCCCCAGCCTGCTCGGCCTGCTGGCGATGGTCGAGGCGGGTCTGGCGGTTGCCGCCCTGGCGCGCTGCTCGGTACCGCCGGGCGTCGCGATCCTCGACCAGCGCCACGGCATGCCGCCGATCGAGAACCTGGAGGTGGTGCTGGTCCGCAGCGCCGCCTCCCACCGCCCGGCCTGCGACGCGCTGGCGCAAATCATCCGCGACGAACTGACGCCGCCGATAGTCTGACCCTGTGTGGCGGCAGTGCGCACGATGCCGGGCCAGGGCTGACCGCATGAAGGCCTTGCCCCCGACCGGCCCCGGCGGCAAGCTGGTGCGTCCGGCAAAACGCCGGGTGGAGGTGGGCCCCATGCGCATAACCGGCGCGTCGATCCCCGCGGCCAGCCTGCTGGCGGCCGGTGCGTTCGCCCGCAAGCCGGGCAGCGATGCGGCACGTCCCGCAACCCCAGGATCGTCCGCCAAGTCCCCGCAGGCACAGCCCGACGCGGAAACCGCCGCCGCCATGGCGCGCGCCGAGAAAGCCGCCGACCGGTCCCGCACCGCCCGGCGCGACGCGCTGTCCCAGGAGTTGAACCGTCTGATCGCGGTGGCGCGCAAGCTGAACGGTGTCGGCGACCTGCGCAGCGGTGCCGACGTCCTGCAGGACCTGGCCCGGCAGATCGCCAAGGTGGCCCGCGCGCTGGCCGAGGCCGAACGCGGACTGGCTCCGGCCGATCGCCGCGGCGTGCCGACAACTGCGCTGCCGGCCGGGCCACGGGCACAGCCGGCCAACACAGGATCGGGCGACCCAGCCGGAGAAGCGCAGCCCCCGGCTCCCGATGCGGCCAACGCCCCGGTCGAAGCCGCAGCATCCGCAAACGCTGGCGCAACCGGGCCGGCCTCACCGGCGGATGACCTCCGGGACGACGACGCCGGAGCACCGGTGGCGCTCGACGAGGTGGCCGAGCGCGCGGCCGAGCGCACCCGGGAACGCCGCGACGACGCGCGGGCCGGTCGCGAGGGCACCCGCCAACTGCTGTTGCAGGCGGCCGACCTGCTGGACGCGATCCGCAAGACGGTGGCCAAGGCCGAACGGTTCGAGAGCCTGCTCGATCCCGAGGCCGCCAAGGCGCGCGGCAAGGCCGGCCGGGAGATCGAGGGGCTGGCGATCGAGTTGCGCGGCCTCGCTGGCGGCTTCGCCGATCCGACCCGCGGCCTCGGCCTCGACACGACGGCCTGAGGGCACCCCATGGATCCCACCGTCCAACCCGCCGAGCAACGCCCGAACCGACTGTCGGTGACCGTCGACGGCGTGACCATCTCCGGCGAGGTGCGGCCCGGAACCCGGCTCGCCCGCATCCTGACGATCGACGGCCCGGCCCCCGCCGAGGCTCCGGCGGTCGACGCCTTCCTCAAGGCCGCCACCGAACACGGCTGCAGCGTGGTGCGGGCCGAGCTGCCGGAAGGCGACCCGGCCGCCGCCGCCCTCGCCGCCGCCGGCTTCGGCGCCGTCGACCCGGCGGTACACGCCGCCCAACCGGGGCGACCGGTGTGGCGGCTGGAACGGCGGCTGGACGGCAGTATCCCGGACCGCACCCTGCCGTATTTCGGCCAGACCACCGGCTTCACCTGCGGACCGGTGGCGGTGATGCTGGCGCACCGCCGGTTCGACGCGGCCGCCCCGGTCGACCGCCGCACCGAGGTGGCACTGTGGCGCGAGGCGACCACCGTGCACGCCCCGTCCGGACCCGGCGGCTGCGATCCGTTCGGCGTCGCCTGCGCCGCCGCCCGTCGCGGGCTGCAGACCCGGGTGATCGCGTCGACCGAGGGGCCGTTCCTGACCGGCTGGGCGACCGACGCCTACCGTCGCGACCTGATGGTGTTCGTCCAGGACGAGTTCCGCGAGGAGGCCCGCGCCCGCGGCGTCGGCACCGAGATCCGCGCCTGGACCCACGCCGACCTGACGGAGACCCTGGTTGGCGGCGGCGTCGCCATCGTGCTGATCGACCAGATCGTGTTCAACGGCTGCGCCATCCCGCACTGGATTCTGGTGCACGGCGTGACCGGCGGGCCGGACGGCGGCACCTACGCGGTGGACGACCCGTGGATCGAGCCCGAGGACGGCGAGACCGACACCGACAAGTTCGACGTGCCGGTCCCGGCCGCCGATCTTGATCGCATGGGATGGTATGGTGCCGCACCGTTTCGGGCAGCAATCCTGCTGCAAGCGCCAGCAGACTCTCAGTCGTCGTTGGGCCCCACCTAACTCCGAACAATGCTTGAAAAGGTTCTCCGATCCTACCGGATCGGGTTACCCTGGCTTGTTTGGTGGGAGGACTGATCATCCCTTGGCGATTGGCCGGATGATCTCAGAAAATGAGGGGATACATCATGACGAGAATTATGGCGCTGGCGCTGGCGCTGGCCGTGTCGACTGTCGGCACGGCATTCGCCGAAGACCTTGATTTCACGCTGATCAACGGCAGCAACTCCGATGTCGTGGCGTTCCACGTCTCGCACGCCGGCACCGGCTCCTGGGAAGAGAACCTGATCGCCGGCGGCTTCCTGCCGTCCGGCAACGAACTCGGCATCCAGATCGCCGACGGACGCTCGACCTGCGTCTACGACATCCTCACCGAGTTCGCCGACGGCCAGAAACTCGAAGACTATGGCCTCGACCTGTGCGAGTTGGGTTCGTACACGTTGCAGTAGCACTGGCTGTTACGCCCGCCGCTCGAGCCCCGGTGGGGTTCGAGTGGATGGGTGTCTCATAGCGGTTCGTCCGCTGATTCAAAGCTCCCTCACCCCTACCGTTGCTCCTACGCCCGCGCTAAAACAGCGCCATGCGGATCGCCCTTCTCCAATGCCTGCCCGGCGCAGCCGACCTCGCCGCCGGCCTTGCCCGGCTCGACGGCTGTGCCACTGCCGCCGCCACGTCGGGCGCCACCTTGCTGGTCACCCCGGAGATGTTCCTGACCGGCTACGCCATCGGCGCCGACGCCGTTGCGCGCCTCGCCGAACCGGCCGACGGACCGGCGGCCCAGGCGGTCGTCGCGATCTGCCGGACCCACGGCACTGCCGTTCTCTACGGCTATCCCGAGCGCGGCGCCGATGGTGCCGTCTACAACGCGGTCCAACTGATCGATGCCGACGGGATGCGCCGCGCTAACTATCGCAAGACCCATCTGTTCGGCGAGGTCGACCGCGCGCAGTTCAGCGCCGGCGATGCGCCGTCACCGATCGTCGAGTTCGGCGGGCTGCGGGTCGGCTTCGCGATCTGCTACGATATCGAGTTCCCGGAGGTGGCGCGCGCCCTGGCGTTGGCCGGGGCCGAGGTAGCGCTGGTACCGACCGCCAACATGACGCCGTTCGAGAGCGTCGCGACCCGGTTGGTGCCGGCGCGCGCCGACGAGAACACCCTGTTCGTCGCCTACGCCAACTATGTCGGCCGCGAAGCCGGCTTCACCTATTGCGGGCTGAGCTGCGTGGTCGCCCCCGACGGCACGGATCTGGCTCGCGCCGGGGCCGGGGACGAAACCCTGCTGCTCGCCGACCTCGACCGGGCGCGCCTGGACGCGGCACGCAGCCGGGTGACCTATCTGCGCGACCGCCGGCCGGAGCTGTACGGTGCCACGCCAGGAGAAGATGCATGAGCGTCCCCGCCGACCCGCGCGACGGCGCGCCCGGCCCGGTCACGGTGTTCGGGCCGGACTTCCCGTTCGCGTTCGACGACTGGCTGGCCCACCCGGCGGGCCTCGGCCGCATCCCGGCCGAGCGGCACGGCGCCGAAGTAGCGGTGGTCGGCGCCGGGATCTCCGGGCTGATCGTCGCCTACGAGCTGATGAAGCTCGGCCTGCGGCCGGTGGTGTACGAATCCGGCCAGCTCGGCGGCCGCCTGCGCTCGCAGCCGTTCGAGGGCGCCGACGGCATCGTCGCCGAACTGGGCGGCATGCGCTTTCCGGAATCCTCCACCGCGTTTTGGCAGTACGCCGACCGGCTGGGCCTGGACTCGCAGCCGTTCCCCAACCCGCTGACCCCTGCCGCCGGCAGCACGGTGATCGACCTGGAGGGCGAGACCCACTACGCCCGCACCCTGGACGACCTGCCGGCGATGTTCCGCGAGGTGGCGGCCGCCTGGGACGCCGCCCTGCAGGAAGGCGCGCGTTTCGGCGACCTGCGCGCCGCGCTGCGGGCCCGCGACGTCGGTCGGCTGAAGGAGATCTGGAACGCCCTGGTGCCGCTGTGGGACGAGCGCACGTTCTACGACTTCGTCGCTTCGTCCTCGGCGTTCAGCGCCCTGCCGTTCCGCCACCGCGAAGTGTTCGGCCAAGTCGGCTTCGGTACCGGCGGCTGGGACAGCGACTTCCCGAACTCGATGCTGGAGATCCTGCGGGTCGTGCTGACCGGTTGCGACGACAGCCAGCGGCTGATCGTCGGTGGGGTCGAGCAGGTACCGCAGGGGCTGTGGCGGCGGGCACCCGACCGCATGGTGCACTGGCCGCGCGGCACCACGCTGGCGTCGCTGCACGCCGGCGCGCCCCGACCGGGGGTGACCCGGATCGCCCGCCACGCCGGCGGCGCACTGGCCGTGACCGACCGCTGGGGCCGCACCCAGGCGTTCGACGCGGTAGTGGCGACCTGCCAGTCCTGGCTGCTGACCACCGCGATCGAGGTCGACGAGCCGCTGTTTTCGCACCGCCTGTGGATGGCGCTCGACCGCACCCGCTACATGCAGTCGTCGAAGACCTTCGTGATGGTCGACCGGCCGTTCTGGAAGGACGTCGACCCGGCGACCGGGCGCGACCGCATGAGCATGACCCTGACCGACCGGCTGACCCGCGGCACCTACCTGTTCGACAACGGCCCCGGCAAGCCGGGCGTGATCTGCCTGACCTATTCGTGGATGAGCGACGCGCTGAAGATGCTGCCGTTGCCGGTCGAGAAGCGGGTCGACCTGGCGTTGGGCGCGCTGGCCAAGATCTACCCGGACGTGAAGCTGCGCGAGCACATCATCGGCGATCCGATCACCGTGTCGTGGGAAGCCGATCCCAACTTCCTCGGCGCCTTCAAGGGCGCCCTGCCCGGCCACTACCGCTACAATCACCGCATGTACGGCCACTTCATGCAGGCCGACCTGCCGCCGGCCGAGCGCGGGTTGTTCCTGGCCGGCGACGACGTGTCCTGGACCCCGGCCTGGGTCGAGGGTGCCGTACAGACCGCACTCAACGCGGTGTGGGGCGTGATGACCCATTTCGGCGGCCACACGCTGCCGGAGAACCCCGGCCCCGGCGACCTGTACCCGAGCATCGGCCCGGTGACGCTGCCGGAGTAGCCGCCCTTTCCCCCCGCTCCATAAACCGGGCATACTTTCGCCACGAATGCCGTGGATGATGCGAACTGCCGGCCGATGGATGGGGTCGGCATTGCGCATCCCGACCTGCCGGAGGCTGCCATGACCCCGCTTTTCCGTATCCGCTTTGCCGTTCTGGCGTCGCTGCTGCTCGCCGCGACGGCTCTGGCGGCACCGGGAGGAGCGGCGGCGGACGGCATGAGCTTCGCCAAGGAACGCTATCTGCTGGACGGCAGCACGCCCTCGGTCTGCCTCGACTTCTCCGAACCGGTGGCGTTCCCGGCCAGCAGCTTCCCGGAAGACTATGTGGCGGTCGCGCCGAAGGCCGACATCGACGTGCGGGTCCAGGACGGCGCGCTGTGCCTGGGCGGGCTGCGCTGGGGCACCGCCTATTCGGTCACCGTGCGATCCGGGGTGCCGTCAGCCAACGGCGCACGAACCGAAGCCGCGCGCACCGTCGCCCTGAACCTGCCCGATGCGCCCTCGTCGGTCGGCTTCGCCGGCAGCGGCTACGTGTTGGCGCAAGCCGGCGAGACCGCGCTGCCGCTGACCACCGTCAACGTCGACAAGGTGCGCCTGCGGGTACTGCGGATCGTCGACCGCAACCTGATCGAAGAACTGGCGGAAGGCGACTTCGCCCGGTCCCTGAACGGCTGGTCGGCCGAGCAGATCGCCCAGTTCGACGGCGAAGAAGTCTGGCGTGGCACCGTCGACACGCACGGTCCGCGCAACACGCGGGTACGCACCGGCATCCCGATCGAACAGGTGATCAACCGCTCGGTGCCGGGCGTGCACGTCGCCATCGCCGACGCCGCCGACCAGCAGTCGGAAGACTGGACCACGCTCGCGACCCAGTGGCTGGTGGTCTCCAATCTCGGCCTGACCACCTTCACCGGCGAGGACGGGCTGACCGCCTTCGTCAACGCGCTCGACACCGCCACACCGGTCGGCGGGGTCGAGACGGTGCTGCTGGCCCGCAACAACAAGGTGCTGGCGCGTGCGCACACCGACGGCGATGGCCGGGTCGAGTTCGCCGGCGGCCTGCTGCGCGGACGCGGCGGCAACGAAGCGACGGCGCTGCTGGCCTACGGTCCGAACCTCGACTTCACGGTGCTGAAGCTGACCGGCCCGGCGTTCGACCTGTCAGACCGCGGCGTCTCCGGCCGCACCCCGCCGGGACCGCTCGACGGTTTCCTGTGGGCCGACCGCGACATCTATCGCCCGGGCGAGACCCTGCACATGGCGGCACTGCTGCGTTCGGCCGAGGCGCGCACGGTCGCCGGCATCCCGGTCACCCTGGCGGTGGTCCGTCCGGACGGCCAGGACTTCCGCCGGCTGGTCCTGCCGGTGCGCGACGGCGGTGCCTACACCACCGACCTGGAACTGCCGAAATCGGCGCCAACCGGCCAATGGACCGCCCTTCTCTACACCGACCCCAAGGCCGCACCGGTCGCCGAAATGCCGTTCTCGGTCGAGGATTTCGTACCGGAACGCCTGGATCTGGAACTGACGTCCGAGGCAGCCGCCATCGCGCCCGATGAGACGGTTCCGGTCGCGTTGCACGGCCGCTTCCTGTTCGGCGCCCCGGCGACGGAACTGCGCGCGACGTCCGACCTGGTGGTCACGGTCGACCCCGAGCCGTTCCCCAACTGGGCCGACTACCGCTTCGGCCTTGCCACCGAGGAATGGTCGGCGATCCGTGCCGAGCTGGCGGAGGTCCGCACCGACGGCGACGGCAATTCCAGCGTCGACGTCACCCTGCCGGAAATCGCCGACACCACCCTGCCGCTGCTGGCCCGGGTCAGTTCGACCTTGCTGGAGCCGGGTGGCCGCGGGGTGACGCGCTCGCTCGACCTGAAGATCCGCAATCAGCCGCTGGCGATCGGCGTGCGTCCCGGCTTCGCCGACGACACCGTCGCCGAGGACGGTACCGCCCCGTTCCAGATCGTCGCCCTCGATCCCGACGGGCAGCCGGTCGCCGGCCAGACGCTCGGCTGGGAACTGATCCGCGAGATCTGGCACTACGACTGGGTGCGCATCAACGGCAACTGGGAGGTCGAGACCTCGGTGCAGAACCGCCGGGTCGACACCGGCGCCCTGCAGACCGGCGCCGACGGACCGGCAGCCCTGACGCTGCCGGTGCAGTGGGGCTGGTACCGGCTGGAGGTCTACGACGCCGCTAGCGGTGTCGCCTCCAGCGTGCGGTTCCAGGCCGGTTGGCGCGCCGGACCGGTCGCCGGCACCGCGCCCGACAAGGTCAAGGTCACCCTCGACCAGGCCCGATACCGGCCCGGTGACACCGCGAAGGTGTTCATCGACCCGCCCTATGCCGGCGAAGCGCTGGTCACGGTGCTCGGCCGCGGCGTGCTGGAAACCCAGCGGATCACCGTGCCGGCCGGCGGCGCCGAGTTCACCTTGACCGCCGACGACAGTTGGGGTGCTGCTGGTGCCTATGTCGCCGTCACCCTGCTGCGACCGGGCCGTCCGGGTGGCGCGGCGAGCGACTCCCCGCCGGCGCCGGGCCGCGCCATCGGCCTTGCCTGGCTGGAGTTCGACCGCAGCGCGCGGACCCTGGATGTCGCGATCCTGGCCCCCGATGAGGTCCGGCCCGAACGGCGCCTGATCGTTCCGATCACGGTGTCCGGCCTCGCCACCGGTGAACGGGCTTGGGTCACCCTGGCGGCGGTCGACCGCGGCGTCCTGGCCCTCACCGGCTTCCAGACTCCGAACCCGGACGCTCATTTCTTCGGCAAGCGCGCCCTGCCGGTCGACCTGCGCGACCTGTACGGCCGGCTGATCGACGGCGGCTACGACCGCATGGGTGCCGTGCGTTCCGGCGGCGACGCCATGGGCCGCAACAACGCCGGCCTCACCGAAGACAGCTACGAGACCGTGGCGCTGTTCTCCGGCCTTGTGACGGTCGGCCCCGACGGACGGGTCGAGATCCCGCTCGACATCCCCGACTTCAACGGCGAACTGCGGCTGATGGCCGTGGCGTTCACCGACGACAAGGTCGGGCATGCCGAGGCGCCCCTGCCGGTCCGGCCGCCGGTGGTGGCGGAGCTGTCACGGCCACGGTTCCTGGCACCGGGCGATAGTGCGGAGCTTACCCTGGAACTGCACAACCTGACCGGTGCGACCGGCGACTACCGGATTACCGTCACCGCCGACGGCGCCGCAGCGATCCGCGGCGGTGGCGACCAGATCGTCACGCTCGCAACCGGCGGCAAGGCCGAGCGCTCCGTGCGGCTGGAGGCCATGGGCATCGGGGTCACCCGTCTTGCCCTGTCGCTCAACGGCCCCGGCGATCTCGCCATCACCCGGCGTTTCGCCCTGACCGTGCGTCCGGCCCAGACCGTGCAGACCGAACGCCGGACCGTCTGGCTGGCGCCCGGCAGCACCCTTCGGCTCGACCCGTCGGTGTCTGCCGGTTTCCGGACCGAGACGGTGCGTACCGGTGTCACCGTGGGAACGGCGCCGACCTTCGACCTGCCGCACCTGATCGACCGACTGTACCGCTATCCTTATGGCTGTCTGGAGCAGTCGGTCAGCACCGCCATGCCGCTGTTGTACCTCGACGACCTCGCCGCCTACGCCGGTCTGGACGAGGACACCAATGCCCTGCGCGAGCGCGTGCAGAAGACGGTCTGGCGAATCCTGGACATGCAGCGCTCCGACGGCGCGTTCGCGCTGTGGGACGCCTATGGCGAGGCCGAGCCGTGGCTGTCGGCCTATACGCTCGACTTCCTGACCCGAGCTCGCACCGCCGGCTACACCGTGCCCGACGGTGCCTACGGCCTCGGCCTCGATTGGCTGAAGACCCGGATCGTCGACGATCCCGAATGGAACGCAGCCTCGGTCGCGCGCCCCTATGCACTGTACGTGCTGGCCAAGGCCGGGCGGACCGATGTGGCGGGAGCCGCGCGCTATCTGGCCGACAACCGTGCCAACCGCCTGCCCTACGGTGCCCGAGGCCACCTGGCGGCCACGCTCACCCTGCTGGGCGAGACAGAGCGGGCCAAGATTTTGCTGGCCGAAACCGAAGCCCCGCCGCGCGGCTGGTGGCGCCACGACTACGGCACGCGGTTGCGCGACGCCGCGCTGCGCCTGACCGTGATGGCCGATGCCGGCAGCAACGACAAAGCCATCGGCGCGCTGGCCGACCAGGTGGCCGACATGGCTGCCCGACGGCGCTGGCTCAGCACCCAGGAGATGAGCTGGATGGTGCTGGCCGCCAAGGCGATGATCGCCCGACAGCAGACCGCCACAGCCGAGATCAATGGCAAGCTGGTCGGCCCACAGACCCGACCGATCGCTGCCTTCCCGACATCCAAGGAACTCAGTTTCGGCTACCCGATCGCCAACCGTGGCGGACAGAGTCTGCGGATCGAGATCTCGACCTCCGGTGTGCCGACCGATCCGCTGCCGGCGAAGGCTCAAGGATTTGCCGTGGAACGCACGATCCGCACGTTGGACGGCTCTGCGGTGCCCGATGGCGCGACGCTGGTACAGGGCCAGCGCTACGTGGTGATCGTCGCCGGCACCAGCGATTCCGCTGAGCCACATCAGGGTCTGGTCGTCGACCTGTTGCCGGCCGGGCTGGAGATCGAGAACACCCGACTGCGCAACGGCGGCGATGTCGGCGACTTCGCCTGGCTGCCGCAGCTGACCGATGCCCGGCATATCGAGATGCGCGACGACCGGTTCATCGCCGCCTACGACCTGGAGGCCGAGCGCACCACGTTCACCGCTGCCTACATCGTGCGGGCGGTGACTCGAGGAATCTTCGTGCAGCCGCCGGCTTATGTGGAGGACATGTACCAACCCTACCGGTTCGCCCGCGGGACGGTCGGAACACTGACCATCTCGCCGGCACCCCCCAGGTAACCGACACGCCATGACCCGACGTCAGGCCGGCCTGCTCGCAACCGTCGTGTTCACCGTCATCGCGGTGATGGCGCCGGCGGCGTGGGGCTGGTTGGTCCGGCCATTGGAACGCGCGACCGACCCGTCGCTGACCGTTACCGACCGCGACGGTCGGCCGTTGCGGGTGTTCCTGTCGGCCGATGACACGTGGCGCCTGCCGGCCGATCCCGATCGGATCGACCCCGGCTATCAGGCGATGCTGATCGCCATTGAGGACCAACGGTTCGCCGATCACCTGGGCGTCGATCCGCTGGCCATCGTCCGCGCCGTCGGTCAGATGATCGGTGCCGGTCGGGTGGTTTCCGGTGCGTCCACCCTGACCATGCAGACCGTGCGGCTGCTCGACCCTCAGCCCCGCACCCTAGGTGCCAAGGCGACCGAGGCGGCGCGGGCACTGATCCTGGAGCGTCGCCTCGACAAGCGCGAGATCCTTGCGCTCTATCTCACCCTTGCGCCGTTCGGCGGCAACCTGGAAGGGGTGCGCGCCGCGTCCCTCGCCTATTTCGGCAAGGAACCGATCGCCCTGACGCCGGCAGAGGCCGCCCTGCTGGTCGCCATTCCGCAGGCACCGGAGCGGCTGCGCCCGGACCGCCATCCGCAGGCCGCCCGCATCGCCCGGAACCGGATCCTGATACGCGCTGCCGACAGCGGTACGATCCCCGCCAACGTCGCCGCCGAAGCCATGACCGACCCGGTCCCGACGATCCGCCGCCCGATGCCGATGCACGCGCCGCACCTGACCCGGCGCATCGCCTTGGCGGCGGCTCCCGGGACCGCCAGCATCTCCACCACCCTCGACGGGGGCCTGCAGCGCCGGATCGAGGGCATGGCCGCCCACTGGGCGGAGACTCTGGAACCGGAAGCCGGCATTGCAGTCGTCGTGGCCGACACGACCGACGGGGCAGTCCTTGCCCATCTCGGATCCCCGGATTTTTTCGCCACCCGGCGCGCCGGGCAGATCGACATGACCCGGGCCGTGCGCTCGCCCGGCTCGACCTTGAAGCCGTTCCTGTACGGCCTCGCATTCGATGACGGCTTTCTCGACCCGCGCAGCATCGTCACCGACGCGCCGCAACGGATCTCCGGCTACGCCCCGGCCAATTTTGCGCCGGTGCACATCGGTGAACTGCCGGCGGCCGAGGCGCTACGGCAGTCACTGAACGTCCCGACCGTGGCAATTCTCGACCGCTACGGACCAGGGCGCTTCGTGAACCGACTGCGCGCGGCCGATACCCGGCTGGAGTTACCGCACGCGACCGATCATCCCGGCCTCGCCGTCATCCTGGGCGGCGTCGGGACCACACTGGAAGATCTGGTCAGCCTGTACACCGGCCTGTCCGGCGACGGCCGGGTCCGTCCGCTGGTCGTCCACGCAGACCGGGCCAACGGCACCGATTCCCGCCCGCTGCTGTCGGCCGGGGCATCGTGGGAGGTCGCACGCATTCTCGAGGAGTCGCTGCACCCGGCCCACGCCGCCCGTCGGCGCGGCGGCCCGATCGCCTGGAAAACTGGCACATCCTATGGATTCCGGGACGCCTGGGCGATCGGCATTGCCGGCAATAGAGTGGTCGGCGTCTGGGTCGGCCGCCCGGACGGCACGCCGCGGCCCGGTCACTATGGAGCCCGGTCGGCCGCACCGCTGTTGTTCGAGATCTTTGATACGCTGCCGGGTTCGACGGGGCTGACCGCGCCGCTGCCCACTGGGTCCGCCATGCCTCCGTCGCTTCGGCCATTGCCGCAGGCATTGACCTACTTCCCGCCGCGGGACCGCTCCCCCGGCAGTACTCCCGTTACCATCGCCTACCCGCTCGACGGCAGCGAGATCGAGCGCCCGGGCGAACGGCCGATCGCGTTGCGGGCCAAGGGCGGGAAGCGACCGCTGGTCTGGTTGATCGACGGCCGGCCGATCCCGGCATCCCCACACCGCCGCGACGCCGCCTGGCAACCGGACGGCCTCGGGTTCGCCACTCTGACGGTAATCGACGCGGAGGGACTGTCGGCCCAGGCCCGGGTCCGGGTGCGCGGAACCCCATGATCACCCTTCGGCAGATCGAAGTGATCCGCGCGGTGATGGTGACCGGGACCATCGTCGGTGCCGCCCGCCTGCTGAACGTTTCGGCGCCGGGCATCAGCCGGCTCATGAAGTACACTGAGGACACATTGGGGTTCCGGTTGTTCATTCGCCGACACGGTCGCTACGACCCCACACCGGAAGCCCGCGACGTCTTCGACCTGATCGACACCGTCTACAAGAAGGTTGAGGACCTGCAGGCGGCGATCGACCGCATGAAGCGCGGAGAAACCAAAGAGCTCAGCCTCGGCTCGGTTCCCAGCATCGCCAACGTGATGGTGCCCCGCGCGATCGAACGGTTGCGGAGGCAGTACCCGCAGTTGCGGATCGACATCAACATCCTGAAGGTCGAGGACGCGGTGGACTACCTGCTGCTCGGCAAAGGCGAGGTGGTGGCCATGAGCTACCGGTTCGACCATCCGATCGTGACCTTCGAGCCGCTGGTCCGTGGACGCCTGCTGTGCATCGTTCCGACGGGGCATGAGCTTGCCGGACAGGATTCGGTCTCAGCCGCGCAGATCGTGCGCTATCCCCTGGTCGGCATCGATCCGAACGATCCCTACGGCTCGATCATGGCTCGGATCTTCGACAGCCGGGGGCTGCCCTACGACACCACGATCCGCGCCCGTTTCGGTTCGACGGTCTGCAGCCTGGTCGCAGCCGGACTCGGCATCGCGGTGATTGACCAGTTCACCGTCGCTCACAACCAGATGCCCGGTATCCTCTGCCTGGAGATCGAGGAGGACACCGGCTTCCAGACCTACGCGGCCCACCGCAACGACGGCCCGCTGTCGACCTACGCTGAGAGCTTCGTGACCCTGCTGCGTAGCGAAATGCAGCGCACAATGTCAGCAGCATCGCCCCCGAATTAACCTAACGTTACTTCTCGGTAATTATTCGTATTTGACGTTAGCTTTGTGCACATCAGATGCTGGCATTCTGAGTGCTGGGCGGCGTGCGGAAGCTTGGTAGTCGGTGCCTGTGAAAGGTTGTCCAACGCGTCGGCGCAACCGCCGACCGTATCGGTGGTACAGTTTCCCGCAAGTCAAACCCCAGTCTGGACTGCGGCGCGAGCCCCTCTCGGCCGATGGCGTGAATTCGCACGGAGGTAGGAAGCCATGAAGACCTCGATCGCGACCGTATCCCTCAGCGGCGACCTGGAGGAAAAGCTCACCGCGATCGCTGCCGCCGGCTATGACGGCGTTGAGATCTTCGAGAACGACTTCCTGACTTTCGACGGCGGGCCAAGGGATGTCGGCCGGATGATCGGCGATCTCGGGCTGACCTGCGTCGCGTTCCAGCCGTTCCGCGACTTCGAGGGCATGCCAGATGCCGAGCGGGCGCGCACGTTCGCCCGCGCCGAACGCAAATTCGACATCATGGAGGAACTCGGCACCAAGCTGATGCTGGTGTGCAGCAACGTCTCGCCGGCGTCGCTGGGCGGCATTGACCGGGCAGCCGACGATTTCCGGGAACTTGGCGAGCGGGCGAAGAAACGTGGCCTGACCGTCGGCTTCGAAGCACTCGCCTGGGGCCGCCACATCAGCGACCACCGCGACGCCTGGGAGGTGGTGCGCCGGGCCGATCACCCGAACATCGGCCTGATCCTCGACAGCTACCACACCATCGCCCGCGGTGTGCCCGTGGACAGCATCCGCTCGATCCCCGGCGACCGGATCGTGCTGGTACAGATCGCCGACGCACCGCAGGTCGACATGGACCTGCTGCAGCTCAGCCGGCACTTCCGCTGCATGCCGGGTCAGGGCGACCTGCCGCTGGTCGGGTTCATGCAAGCGCTCGACGCCACCGGCTACGACGGCATGCTGTCGCTGGAGATCTTCAACGACCAGTTCCGCGCCGGCTCGGCCCGCCAGGTCGCAACCGACGGCAAGCGCGGCCTGCTCCACCTGACTGACCAGGTCTCGCGGTCCACCACCAACCCGAAGCGCCGAAAGCCGACCATGCCGGCGCGGCCCGCCGGACTGGGCGTCGAGTTCATCGAATTCGCGGTGGACGAGGACACCGCGGACGAATTGACGGCGCTGCTCGCCGGTCTGAGCTTCCATCTCGCCGGCACGCATCGCTCCAAGTCGGTCGAACTTTGGCGACAGGGCGACGTCAACCTTGTCGTCAATACCGACAAGGAGGGCTTCGCCCATTCCTCCTATGTCGTCCACGGCCCGTCGGTCTGTGCCATGGCGCTCAAGGTGTCGGACGTGGCTGGCGCGATCGAGCGAGCCGAAGCGCTGTTGGTGCCGTCGTTCACCGAAGCGGTCGGTCCGGGCGAGTTGAAGATCCCGGCGATCCGCGGGGTCGGCGGCAGCCTGATCTATTTCGTCGAACCGCAAGGACTACTGGCCGACATCTGGTCGGTCGACTTCGACCTGACGGGCGCGACGGAGCCGTCGACCGACGGAATCGGACTCACCCGCGTCGACCATCTCGCCCAGTCGATGAGCTACGAGGAGATGCTGTCGGCGCTGCTGACCTACACGGCCCTGCTCGACCTCGACAAAGCCCCGCAGGTCGACATCACCGACCCGGGCGGGCTGGTGCAGAGCCAGGCCCTGCAGGCCGCCGACGGTGCCGTCCGGCTGGTCCTCAACAGCTCGCAGAGCGCCAAGACCCAGTCCGGGCGCTTCCGCTCGGAGTTCTTCGGGTCCGGCACCCAGCACATCGCGTTCGCGACCGACAACATCTTCGAGACGGTACGGCGCATGAAGGCGCACGGGCTGGCGCCGCTGCCGATATCCGATAACTACTACGACGACGTCGACGTGCGCTTCGGGCTCGACCCGGCGCTGGTTGCTGACCTGCGCGACCACGACGTGCTGTACGACCGGGACGGCGACGGCGAGTACTTCCAGATCTACACCCGCACCTTCGCCGACCGGTTCTTCTTCGAGATCGTCCAGCGCAAAGCCTACCAGGGCTTCGGTGCCGCCAACGCCCCGGTGCGGCTGGCCGCCCAGGCCCGCTCGGCGCCCGAGCCAACCATGCCGCGCCGCTGACGCGGCTCTACTTGCGCGCCTTGCGCGGCTTGGCGGCCTTGAACTGCCTGGTCACCTCGATGATCGCCTTCTCCACTGGCAGCCGCTCCATGCTGGACGCGCCCACGAAGCCGTGGGCGTCGGTGCGTCCCAGCACGTAGTCGACGTCCTGCGGCGTGGCAATCGGTCCGCCATGGGCCAGGGTCACGATCTCCGGGTTGATCTCCCAAGCGGCCTCGATCATCGCCTGGACCTTGTCGGCAGCATCGTCGAGACCGAGGGCGTTGGTGGAGCCAATGGTCCCACCGGCGGTCAGGCCGACATGCGGCACCAGCATGTCGACGCCGGCCTTGGCCATCATCCGGGCGTCATCGGGCGAGAACACATAGGACAGGGTGTAGAGGCCCGCCGCCCGCGCCCGGGTGATCGTCTCCGCCTCCTTGGCGAAACCGAGTCCCACCGATTCCAGATCGCGCCGGAACACCCCGTCGATGCGCCCGACCGTCGGGAAATTGATGACCCCGGCATAGCCGACGGCACGCACCTCTTCCAACAACTGATCGATGTCGCGGGTCGGGTCGGTGGCGCAGATGCCGGCGATCACCGGAATCGCGTCGACCGCCGGCAGGATCTGGCGGCGCCCCATCTCCAGGACGATGTCGTTGGCGTTGCCGAACGGCAGGTACCCCGCGATCGACGCGTGACCGTTCATGCGGAACCAGCCGGAATTGTAGACGACGATCAGGTCGGCGCCGCCGATCTCGGCGCACTTGGCGGACAGGCCGGTACCGGCGCCGGCCGTGACGATCGGGTCGCCGGCGGCAATCACCTCGGCGACACGGGCGCAAACCTCGTCCCGGTGATATCTGCGGGCCATGGGGATTCCTCGTGTTGGTCTGGATGAAATCAGCCGGCAACCGCCGCCGGCCGAATGGATGCCATTAACGCCAGGAGCCGCGCCACCACCAGATCGGCGAAGGGCTGGTCGTTGATGTGGTCGGACGACCGGACGATCGGACCGTCATAAGCAGCGCTGACCGCCTCGAAGAAGGCGCGATCCGCCTCGGGATCGTGGAACGGACCGCCCGTCCGGCCGTACTCGGAGATTCCGCCGAGTGGTAGGACCAGTTCGGTCGGCCCGGTGGCGCCCGCCAGCTTGGCCGCCACGATCCGGCCGAGCTCGATGTTCTCGTCCCGGGTGGTGCGCATCAAAGTGGTTCCGGCGTTGTGCCGATGCAGCCGACGGTCACGCAGCACCGGAGGGACCGTGCCGATCGGTCCGAAATTCACCATGTCGAGCGCCCCCGGAACCACGACCTGAGGAATGCCCCGCCGCCCCGCGGCCTCCAGACGCGTCGGCCCGGCGCTCAGCGCGCCAGCGCACAACTCGTCGGCCAGTTCGGTGGTGGTCAGATCCAGCACCGCGTCGATCTCGCCGGCCGCGATCAGTTCCTCCATGGCACGGCCGCCGGTGCCGCTGGCATGGAACACCATGACCTGGCAGCCCACATCGAGCAGCAGGCGGCGGCAACGCTCGGCCGCCGGCGTGGTCACGCCGAACGCGGTGATCGCGACCACCGGGCCATCGGCCTGCCGCACGTCATCGGCGGCACCTTCGGCCATGCCGCACACTGCGTTGGCAGCGTTGCGCAGCACCCGGCGCAGGATCGGGTTCAACCCCATGACATCGGTGACCGAAAACAGCACGGCGATGTCACGGGTGCCGACGAACGCCGAGACGTCCCCCGCACCCTTCGTAGACACCAGCACCTTCGGAAACCCGAACGGCAAGGCGCGCAGCGGCGCGCTGGCGACCGCCGACCCGGAGCCGCCGCCGATCGCCACCGCGCCGTCGATGCGGCCCTGGTCCAGCAGGTCCCGCATCAGTGCCACGGCGCCGGACGACATCCGGTCGAGGGCCGCTCCGCGATCTCCGGCGGCGATGAGTTCGTCGACCCCGCCGCCGCCTCGCGCCGCCACCTCCTGTCGGGTGATATCGGCCCCGCCGTGGTCGCCGCGCACCGACAGGTCGACCATCACTGCGCGATGGCCGCGCGCCTCGACCACACATTTCAGAAAACCCAGTTCCTCGGCCTTGGTGTCCAGCGTTCCAATGATCGCGATGGTCCGCGACGGATGCATGTCAACTTTCCCCAGGCGCGGTCGCGCGCTGCGGGGAGACTACAAACCGGACCGCACTCCAGCAAGCGGCGGCGACCCTACCGCAGCATGAACTGGACTGGCACCCGGACCTCCAACCTGGCTTGCTGGAACGACGCCGGGACGCCCGGCAAGGGCTGCGCCCGCTCGATCATCCGCTCGACCGCGTGGTCCAGCGAGCGGTCGCCGGCGCTGCGTTCGATATGGTGCGACAGGACCCTGCCGCTGCGGTCCATCACGAACACCAGCAGGGCGGTGCCTTCGATCCGCCGCTGGCGGGCCCGGTGCGGGTATTCCTTGTGGCGTTCCAGCCAGGCGCGCAACTGGCTCATGTAGTCGGCGGCACCACCGGCCGTGGCAACCGCTGGCGATGGGGTCCCGCTGTCGGCGCCATGCGCCGGCTGACCGCCAGCAACAGCACCGCTGTCGCGCGACTGAGTATCCGATGCAGCAGAGACGGCGGCGGCGGGCGGTGCTTCGGCCACCTGGCTGGGCTGCTCGGTCACCGACCGAGGTGGCGCCGGCTTGGCTATGGTCGATTTGGGGGGGGTGGGCCTGGGTTGTGGAGTCGGCGGCACGACGGCATCACGTGCCTCGACCATTTCGGCTTCCGGCATCGGCACGGGCTGAACCTCCGGTGCAGGCGCCTTCACCACCGTCGGCTTCACCGGTTCAATGGCTTCCGGCTTGATCAGCTCCGGTGGCTCGGCGGCCGACACTGTCTCGGCGACTGTTTCCGGCTTGGGCGGTTCCAATGCCTGAGGTACCGGCGGCGTCACAGGCTCCGCGGTCGCCGGAGACGGTTCGGCCGTCGGTGCGGGCACCGCTTTCATCGCATCCTGCCGCGGCCCGGCCGGGGCCTCGGCCGAGGACGGGCCGGCACTCGGCGACAGCATCACCTGCAGGCTGCTGCCGCCACCGGCGGTCACTGCGGGTGCCGGGCTGTTCTGAGAAATCCAAGCGGCAGCCATCATGTGGATTCCGAGAGCAACGCCCCCTGCCGCCAGCCAGTGCTTGCCGCCAACCGTCATTGCCCGCTGCCCGGTACCGTCATCAACCGGACCCGCTCCACCCCGGCGTCGCGCAGGATCTCCATGATCCCGACCACCTCCGTCGCCGCCGCCGCGCCGTCCGCCTTTAGGTGGACTTCCTGAGCGGGAGCGTCCACCAACCGCTCGGTCATCGCCGATTTCAGCGCCGACGCCTCTAGTACCCGGCCGTCCAAGGCCAACTGCCCGTCGGTTCCGATAAGGAGGACAATGCCCTTGAGATCGCGGGGGTCGCCGTTCCTGGACTGCGGCGGCTCGATCGTAAACGGATCGGTGGCCGACAGACTGCCTACCACCATGAAGAAAATCAGCAGCAGGAAAACCACGTTGATCAGCGGCAGGATGCGATCGTCCTCATTGGCCGTGCGGGTTCTGTGCAAGTGAGCAAGCCTCATCGTGCCCGGTCCCGGATCAGCGACAGGTCGCGCACACCAGCGGCCGACAGCCGATCCAGCACTGCAACCGCCTGCTGCAGAGGAACGCCGGCCGCCGGCTTCACGAACACGGCCTGATCCGGCTTCTCGGCCACCCGAGTTCGGATGGATGCCTCCAGGCCGTCAAGACCGATGGGACGGCCAGACAGGCGCAGGCCGGCAGTCCGGATCTCCACCAGCACGGCACCCTCCATCGAGGCCGAGGCGGCGCCCGCCGACGGCGCGCTCAACGTGATCGACCGCCAGTCGAGAAAGCTCGACGCCAGCATGAAGAACACCAGCAGAATGAAGACGACGTCGATCAGCGGCGTCAGGCTGATCAGCGACCGTCGACGGCGAACCTTAGCGATCGGCCACAAGGGCCGCCGGACGCAGGCGGGCGACGTCATGGCGGGGCTCCACGGCATGCTCGGTGAGGACGGGTTCGATGGTCAGGTCGCGGGTGAAGACCTGGGTGACGACATTCTCCATCTCGTGGGTCAGCCGATCGACGATCCGCTCCAGCCAAGCCAGGATCCCGACAACCGGGATTGCGACGGCAAGGCCGACGGCGGTCGTCAGCAACGCTTCCCAGATACCGCCCGACAGGATGGAGGGATCGACCTGCGACCCCGCCTGCTCGAGTTGGCGGAACGCCTCAATCATGCCCAGCACGGTGCCGAACAAGCCGAGCAACGGCGCCACGCTGGCGATGACCTCGAGCGGCCGAAAGTACATGCGCAGATCCTCGATCCGGTCGGTAGCCAATCGGGCCACCTCCTCGCGAACCATTGCCTCCGGCAGATCCCGGTACAGGGTTCCGCGAACGGCGCAGGCAACCACCTGCGCCACCGGGTTGCGCGACCGGGCAGCGGCATCGATCGCCTCGATCGACCGGCCAGCCCGGTGCAAGGCGAGCGCCCGGCGCGCGGTGGTCCGGTCCCCGACCCGGCTCATTGCGAACTGCCACAATTTGACCAGGATGATCGCCAGCGCGACCACCGACATGGCGGCCAAAACGGCCACCACCGGGCCACCGGCGGTCACCATTTCAAAGACCTGCTCCGATACGCCCGGCTCGACCGCGTCGGCCGGGTTGGTCGACATCGGGCCAACCTGTTCAATCGTCATTGCAGTTGCCCTTGAGCGAGCGGATTACGGATGCAGGTTCCGTATTACTATTGAAAATCAGTCGCAATTTCAATAGACACATCGCATGGCAGTTCAATGAGTGCGGACAGCTAATCTCGCCGCACGGAAACTGCTGATGGTTCGTGCCGCATCCCATTCGCCGACCGGTCCGGACGCCGTGGTTCTGGAATGGGTCGTATAGCCTCGTCGCCGTCTACCGCGATGGCTCGCACGGCGAGCGATGCCGGTGATCACATGGACGGCCGAAGCGGCAGCACCGACGACTTAGGCCAACCTTGCAGCCCACCACTCCACAGCGTTGACACAGAAGCGTTTCTCGGAAGTCACGGCAACTCGCGTATGTCTTTGGTTAACGGGCGGGATGATCCCAATCAGCCGGAGATGCGAGCGTGACCGACCTGATCGAAGACCCCACGACACAGATCCGCGAACTGACCCGGCAAGCCTCGTACCTTACGGCAAACCGGGCAGACGCCGACGATATGGTGCAGGACTCCCTCGTCCGCGCCCTCAGCTATGTGAAGGACGGCGGAGCCATCCGGAACTGGCAGGCCTACCTGTACCGCATCCTGCGAAATGTCCGGGCCGATCACGTCGGCCGTCAGGCCCGGCGCGGCCCCACTGTCCTTCTCGATGATGTCGAACACCAACTCGGCATCCCGGCCCCGCAGCCTTCCGAGCTTCTGTTGCGGGAACTGGGCGAAGCGCTTGATCGTCTTCCGGCCAGCCAGCGGCGTGTGATTCACATGGTCGCCGTCGACGGCTTATCCTACCAGGACGCCGCCGAGCAGCTCGGTATTCCGATCGGAACGGTGATGTCGCGTCTGCACCGCGGTCGCTGTGCCCTGCGGCGAGAGATCGGTGACGATTCGATGGAGGCGCTCAGCCCGATCGCCCACCAACCCAACCGCCGCAAGCTGCGCGACGGCGGCCGCACTGCGGCGGCCGTCGGCTGATGCCCTCTCTGGGTTAGCGGATGCCGTGTCGTTCGAGTTCGACCTGCAGTCGGCCGTTCAGATACAGCCACGTCATCCGCAAGTCGTTGGCGAGGGACCAGAACGGGTAGGAGAACGTTTCCGGTCGGTTCTTCTCGACGAGCGCGTGGCTGAGCCACGCCCCGCCGTAGCCAACAACCAGGGCGGCGACCAGCAATCGCCAGTCGAGGGTTACAACGGCCGCCAGTAAAAGCGCCGCGCCGACTGTCGTGCCGATAACGTGCACCCGCCGAGTCGTGGCGTGCCTATGCTGTCTCAGATACCGCGGCCAGAACTCGTCGTAGGTCATACCTATGAGCTGGCGAGATCCGTTGGGGGAATCAAGCGCCAGAGCGACTCGCTGGCAGCGGATTGACCTGAGGGCATCTCGACGGCAATCGACAAAAAGCTATGTTAGGGCGTGTTCATCACGCCCCGACCGCAAACGACACGCGCCCCGGTCGGCGATAAAAGGACGCATGCCCATGAGCGACAGCATTCCTCTCAGCCTGCAGGTGCCGGAGCCCGAAGTCCGACCCGGCGGCAAGCCGGATTTCAGCGGCGTGAACATTCCGCGAGCCGGCACAGTGCGGCGCCCGGATGTGGATGCGTCGCCGGCGGATTTCCGCGACCTGGGCTACACTATCATCCGGGTGTTGAACCGCGACGGCGAAGCGGTGGGGCCGTGGGCCGGCGCACTGAACGACGAGCAGGCCCTGCAGGGGCTGCGCGACATGATGAAGGTGCGAGCCTTCGACGCCCGCATGCTGATGGCCCAGCGCCAGGGCAAGACCTCGTTCTACATGCAGTGCCTGGGCGAAGAGGCGATCTCCTGCGCGTTCCAGCACGCGCTGTCGCCAGGTGACATGAACTTCCCGACCTACCGCCAGCAGGGCCTGCTGGTCGCCGGCGGCTATCCGCTGGTCGACATGATGTGCCAGATCTTCTCCAACGAGCGCGATCCGTTGCACGGCCGCCAACTGCCTGTCATGTACTCGTCCAAGGACCACGGCTTCTTCTCGATTTCCGGCAATCTCGGCACCCAGTATATCCAGGCGGTCGGCTGGGCGATGGCGTCGGCGATCAAGGGCGACACCAGGATCGCCGCCGGCTGGATCGGTGACGGCTCGACCGCGGAGTCGGACTTCCACGCCGCCCTGGTGTTCGCGTCGACCTACAAGGCGCCGGTGGTCCTCAACATCGTCAACAACCAGTGGGCCATCTCGACCTTTCAAGGCATCGCCCGCGGTGGTTCCGGCACGTTCGCGGCGCGCGGCCATGGCTTCGGAATCCCGTCCCTGCGGGTCGACGGCAACGACTACCTCGCGGTCTACGCCGTGGCCCAATGGGCGATCGAGCGGGCCCGGCGCAACCTCGGGCCGACAGTGGTTGAGTACGTCACCTACCGGGTCGCGGCGCATTCGACATCGGACGATCCGTCGGCTTACCGGCCAAAAGAGGAGTCTGACGCCTGGCCGCTCGGCGACCCGATCGAACGGCTGAAGAACTATCTGATCGGCAAGGGCGTGTGGTCGGACGACCGCCACGCCCAGTTCGCCGCCGAGGTGGAGGCCGAAGTGCTGGCCGCCCAGAAAGATGCCGAGAAGCACGGCACCCTGCATTCCGGCGGCAAGCCGTCGGTGCGCGACATGTTCGAAGGAGTCTACAAAGACATGCCGCCGCACCTGCGGCGCCAGCGGCAGCAGGCGGGGGTCTGATCCATGCCGCGCATGACGATGATCGAGGCGATCCGCGACGCCATGCACGTCACGATGGCCCAGGACCCCAACGTGGTGGTGTTCGGCGAGGACGTCGGCTATTTCGGTGGCGTGTTCCGCTGCACCCAGGGCCTGCAGCAGAAGTTTGGCCGGTCGCGCTGCTTCGACGCGCCGATCAACGAGTCCGGGATCATCGGCGCTGCCGTCGGCATGGCCGCCTACGGGCTGCGACCGTGCGTGGAAATCCAGTTCGCCGACTATGTCTACCCCGGCTATGACCAGATCGTCTCCGAAGCGGCCCGACTGCGCTACCGCTCCAACGGCGATTTCACAGCTCCCCTGACCATCCGCATGCCGACCGGCGGCGGCATTCACGGCGGCCAGACCCACAGCCAGAGCCCGGAAGCCCTGTTCACCCATGTCTCCGGGCTCAAGACAGTGGTGCCGTCCAATCCCTACGACGCCAAGGGCCTCCTCATCGCGTCGATCGAGGACGACGACCCGGTGATCTTCCTGGAGCCGAAGCGGCTCTATAACGGCCCATTCGACGGCCACCACGACCGTCCGGTGACACCCTGGGCGAAGCACCCGCTGGGCGACGTGCCGGAGGGCCACTATACGGTCCCGCTCGGCAAAGCGGTGGTCCGGCGTCCCGGCAAGGCGGTGACCGTCCTGGCCTACGGCACGATGGTCCATGTCGCGGAAGCGGCGGCCGAAGAGACCGGGATCGACGCCGAGGTGATCGACCTGCGCACCCTGCTGCCGCTGGATCTCGACACCATCACCACGTCGGTGACCAAGACCGGGCGCTGCGTCGTGGTGCACGAGGCGACCCTAACCTCCGGCTTCGGTGCCGAACTGTGCGCGCTGGTCCAGGAGCATTGTTTCTATTCGCTAGAGAAGCCAATCGCCCGGGTCGCTGGCTGGGACACCCCCTATCCGCACGCCCAGGAATGGGATTACTTCCCCGGGCCGAAGCGCATCGGCGAAGCGCTGATCAACGCGATGGAGGGCTGAGATGGCCGAGCACGTCATCAAACTGCCCGACGTCGGCGAAGGCGTGGCCGAAGCCGAGGTGGTCGAGTGGAACGTCAAGGTCGGTGACATCGTCCAGGAGGACGCCATCCTCGCCAGCGTGATGACCGACAAGGCGGCGGTCGAGATCCCGTCGCCGGTCGCCGGCACGGTTTCCTGGCTGGGTGCCGAAGTCGGCGAGTCGCTCGCCGTAGGCTCGCCACTGGTGAAGATCGAGATTGCCGGCGATGCGCCAGTTCCGGTGGATGAGGAGTTGTCCGCCGAGTCGGACGGTCCGCCACCGCCTGCACCAATGCCATCAAGGTCCAAACCTGTGGCCACCCCTGCCCCTAGGGCCAAGACGACAGCGGCGTCCATGGCGCAACCGCAGGCCGGCATGCCGCGTCGTGAAGGCGAAAAGCCAAGCGCTTCACCCGCCGTGCGCAAGCGTGCCCGCGACGCCGGGATCGACCTGCGGCAGGTCCGCGGGTCGGGTCCCGCGGGCCGCATCAACCACGAGGATCTTGAGGCCTTCATCGAGGCCGGTCCGTTGGCCGCTGCCGGCACCGCGCTGCGAGCCGATACGTCGGTCAATGACGTCAAGGTCGTCGGCCTGCGCCGCAAGATCGCCGAGAAGATGGCGCTGTCCAAAAGCCGAATCGCCCACATCACCTATGTGGACGAGGTCGACGTTACCGCGCTTGAGGACCTGCGCGCCCAGCTCAACCGCCAGAAACAGGATACCCAGCCGAAACTGACCCTGCTGCCGTTCCTGATGCGGGCGATGGTTAAGGCGATCGCCGATCAGCCGGCGATGAACGCGCACTACGACGACGATGCCGGCGTCATCCACCAGTTTGGCGGGGTGCACATCGGCATCGCGGCGCAGACCCCGAACGGCTTGGTGGTTCCGGTGGTCAAGCACGCCGAGGCTCGCGACATCTGGAGCTGCGGTAGCGAGATGAACCGGTTAGCCGAGGTCGCCAAGGCCGGCACCGCCAGCCGGGACGAATTGAGCGGCTCGACCATCACCATCACCTCGCTTGGTGCGATGGGTGGTCTGGTGACGACGCCGGTGATCAACCATCCGGAGGTGGCGATCGTCGGGGTTAACAAGATCCAGGTCCGCCCGGTCTGGGACGGCAGCCAGTTCGTCCCGCGCAAGATGATGAACCTGTCGTCGAGCTTCGATCACCGGGTAATCGACGGCTGGGACGCCGCGGTGTTCGTCCAGCGCATCAAGAGCCTGCTTGAGGCTCCCGCCATGATTTTCATGAGCGACCATCTTTATAAATCAACCAGTTAGCCTGATAATTTCCGATGTTTGTCATTTAGTTGTCAGGCTGTTTGTTTTCCTATTGTTCTTCGTCATCGGTGTTCCGGCGGAAGGAATGCCTATCACAAGGGAATTCTAGTAATGCTATGGTATGACAACTACCCTTTGTAACTTATTGATTTATCGATATAATATATGTTGATTTTCATCTGAGGGCATCGCCATGAAGGACATTTCCTGCACGGTGCTGGTGGTGGGTGCCGGTCCTGGCGGCTACGTCGCCGCGATCCGGGCCGGCCAGCTTGGTCTGGATACCGTCATCGTCGAGGCGAAGCGGCCGGGCGGGACCTGCCTGAACGTCGGCTGCATCCCGTCAAAGGCGCTGATCCACGCTGCGGACGAGTTCCTGAAGATCCGAGAGATGGCGCAGGGCAAGCGCACACCCGGCATCCGACTGGAGACGCCGAGCTTCGATCTCAGCGCCTGCCGGGACTGGAAGGACGGCATCGTGAACCGCTTGACCAACGGGGTCGCCGGACTGCTGAAGAAGGAGCGGGTCAAGACGGTGGAGGGCTGGGCCACCTTCCGCGACGGCAAGACCGTCGAAGTCACGACCGCGACCGGGCCGCAGGTGATCCGCGCCGAGCACGTGATCATCGCCACCGGGTCCGAGCCGGTAACCTTGCCATCGCTGCCGTTCGGCGGCCGGGTGATCTCCTCGACCGAAGCCCTCGCCCTGCCCACCCCACCGGAACGGCTGGTCGTGGTCGGCGCCGGCTACATCGGGCTGGAACTCGGAACCGCGTTCCGCAAGCTCGGGTCCGACGTCACGATCGTCGAAGCCACCGACCGCATCCTGCCCCTGTACGACGCCGACCTCACGCGGCCGGTCGCCAACCGGCTGCACGACCTCGGGATCGCCGTGCACCTCGGCGCGAAGGCTCGCGGCATGGCCGGCGGCGAAGCGCTGCTGGTCGAGACCGCCGACGGCAGCGAGGCCCGGTTTCCGGCCGACGCGGTGCTGGTGACCGTCGGCCGTCGGCCGCTGACCGAGGGCTGGGGTCGCGAGGAACTGGCGCTCGACATGGACGGCCAGTTCATCGCGATCGACGAGCACTGCCGCACCTCGATGCGCGGCATCTATGCAGTCGGCGACGTCACCGGCGAGCCCATGCTGGCCCACCGGGCGATGGCGCAGGGCGAAATGGTGGCCGAGATCATAGCCGGCGAGAAGCGTGCCTGGGACAAGGTGTCGATCCCGGCGGTCTGCTTCACCGACCCGGAGATCGTCACAGCCGGCCTGTCGCCGGAGCAGGCTCGCGCCGCCGGGCTCGAGATCAAGACCGGGCAGTTCCCGTTCCAGGCCAACGGCCGGGCCATGACGACCGAAATCGAGGAAGGTTTCGTGCGGATCGTCGCCCGCGCCGACAATCATCTGGTGCTGGGACTGCAAGCGGTCGGCACCGGCGTATCGGAATTGTCCTCATCATTCAGCCTCGCCCTGGAGATGGGCTGTCGGCTGGAGGACGTCGCAGCGACGATCCACGCCCACCCGACGCTGAGCGAAGCTATTCCGGAAGCCGCGCTGCGGACCCTGGGGCACGCCCTGCACATCTGAGGCAGCCAGCGGCCTTCAGAGCTGGGCTTCCAGCGGCAGCAGGTACAGGGCCCACGCCAGGAAGGTCCGCCACAGCGTCGTTCCAGGTTCGCGCTCCAACTCGACGGTGCCGTCTCCATCGTCGGTCCGCCAGACTAGGCCGCGGCCCCGCAGCATCGGCTGGAAGGCCTTCGACGGTGCCATCCCGTCTTCGATGAACGCCGTGACCTGCTCGGCCAGCGCCGGGCTGCGAACCAGCAGCCCGATCTCGGTGTTCAGGGTCGCCGAGCGCGGATCGAGGTTGAGCGAGCCGATGAACACGTCGCGCTGGTCGATCACCGCGGCCTTGGTATGCAGGTTTACGATCGACCCGTTTCGAACCGACGTGCGGAAAGGTTTGTCGCGCAGTTCATACAACTGAATACCGGCGCGCAGCAGCGGCATGCGGTACTGTCGATACGCAGCGTATGCGAGTGGTACATCGCCCGATCCTGCTGAGTTGGTCAGGATGCGGACCTGTGTGCCCCGGCGCACCAGCCGACTGAGCAGCCGGGTCCCGAACCGTGTCGGGATGAAGTACGTGGCCTCGATCAGCAGTTCCCGCATAGGCGTGCCTTCCAGGCGCGCCAACAAGTCCCTCAGCAACCGCGGCTCGCCCGTCTCCGGCTTGTCCGGGGAGTCCACCAGCACCATCGCCTGATCGGCCACGATCAGTTCGGCGAACCGGCACCGGATCTGCTGCTCCAGGTCACCCAGATCCAGCGCGGGATAGCGGACCGGCTGGGCCTTCTCTGCCGGTCGGATCTTGCGTCGCAAACCGCGTCGCACCGTCGACCGCACGTCTGCCAAGCGCCACCGGCCACGATCCAGGGCATGGATCGGCCGGCTGAACGAACTGTTCCAGAAGGCGTCGAACGACTCTGCCACCCGCGCAACCACCGGACCGGCGGCGAACAGATCCAGGTCCCGAAAGTTCCGCTGCGAATCCAGTTCGAAATACCGGTCACCGACATTGCGGCCACCGACGACAGCGACCGCCCGGTCGGCGATAAACGCCTTGTTGTGCATCCGACGGCTTACCCGCCTGGCCTGGAACAACAGGCCGAACACCAAGCCGAAACGGCGTGGAAACGGGTTGTACAGCCGGACTTCGACGTTCGGATAGGCACCGAGCCGGGCCAGTTCGGGATCGCTGCGGGTCGCCCCGATGTCGTCGAGAAGCAGCCGAACCCGTACGCCCCGATCCGCGGCGTCCAGCAGCGCCATCAGCAGCCGGCGGCCGCTCCAGTCGTCCTCCCAGAGGTAATACTGGACGTCCAAGGTCCTTTGGCTCGCCGCGGCCAGGCCGTGCAGCGTCAGGAATGCCTCCTGCCCTGTCCGGATGAGGGAAAACCCCGATCGACCGTCGTCCGGTACATGCCGGCGACACAGGTCATCGAGCTGGGCCGTACACTCGTTCACGTCCATGACGTACGCGCCACATGGTGACGTTGCGCAGCCGCGGCCGGCCCGGCCGAGGTGATGCTGGCCCACACCGGCAGATGATCTGAGGCGACGCGAGACTTAGCCGACACATGCACGCCGGCGTCTTCGACCCGCAGATCGAGGCTGGTAATGATTCTGTCCAGCGTGGCGATCGGCCGACGGGAGTGGAAGCTCTGCCCTGGAACCGCGACATGATGATGCTTGGCAAACATAGCTAGGCAACCGCCGCCGAGCGTCCACTCGTTCAGATCGCCCATCATGACCGTCGGCAGCGGTTCCTCCAGCGCCTCCAGTGTCATGAGCACCGCCCGAGCCTGCCGGCGACGCCACAGGCCGAGCAGGCCAAGGTGCATACCCAGCACCCGGATGGCCGTACCACGGACCCGAAGATCAGCAAGGATCGCGCCCCGAGGTTCGAACGACGGGAGTTCCAGGCGACGGTGCGACAGCACCTCCACATCCCGGCCAATCAGCAGCGCGTTGCCGTGCCAGCCGAGGCTGTCCGGCCTGACGCCGAACCGCACCGGTTTGAAGCTGGTTTCAGCCACGATGCTGTCCGGTGACAATACCGACGCCCGGGCGCCGAACCGGCGATCGACTTCCTGCAAGGCCACCACATCGGCGTCGAGCTCGCCGAGCACGGCAAGCACGCGATCTGGACGTCGACGCAGATCGGTCCCGACGCTCTTGCAGATGTTGTAGGAGGCAACGCGCAGCATACCAGACACCAGTTGGGGACGGACCATCCGCTGGGGAACCGCCGTCGGCCGCAATGGTGGCGCCTGTGCGTCAATTCTGTCGATCCCGGGACCATCAGGCGTGATGCCTCCGTCACGCTGACGGAGTACAAATGAACGGATGGCCGAGGAAAGGGAGCGCGGCATGGGCGTGATACGACTGACGGCAGCGCAGGCCGTCGTGCGCTACCTCGCGGCGCAAATGACGTCGCTCGACGGCACCCAGGTTCCATTGTTCGCAGGGGTCTGGGCAATCTTCGGCCATGGGAACGTCGCTGGACTGGGGGAGGCGCTGTGGCACGCACGCGAGGCTCTGCCGACCTTCCGGGCGCACAACGAGCAGGCGATGACGCTGGCCGCCATTGCCTACGCCAAGGCCAGCAACCGCCGCCGCATGATGGCGTGTACTACCTCGATCGGCCCCGGTGCGTTGAACATGGTGACCGCCGCCGCGGTGGCGCATGTCAACCGGCTGCCGGTGCTGCTGCTGCCGGGCGACACCTTCGCCGGCCGCCTGCCCGATCCCGTTCTGCAGCAGGTCGAGCATTTCGGCGATCCAACCGTGACCGCCAACGACTGCTTCCGGCCGGTCTCACGCTGGTTCGACCGGATCACCCGGCCGGAACAACTGCTGACCTCCTTGCCGCGCGCTCTGCAGGTGCTGACGGATCCGGCGGAGTGCGGACCGGTGACCCTGTGCTTGTCGCAGGATGTGCAGGCCGAAGCCTACGACTATCCCGACGCTTTCTTCGCCGAGACCCTGCGTCAGACGCGTCGGCAGGCGGCCGACCCGGATGAACTGGCACGGGCCGTAGATCTGCTGCGCAAGGCCGAGCGCCCCCTGCTGGTCGCCGGTGGTGGCGTGCTGTACTCGGACGCCGCCGACACTTTGCGCAACTTCGCCGAACGGCACCGGATCCCGGTGGCCGAGACCCAAGCCGGCAAGGGTGCCCTGCCTTGGAATCATCCGCAGAACGTCGGCGCGGTCGGCGTCACCGGCACCGAGGCCGCGAACATCCTGGCGCGCGACGCCGACGTCATCCTTGCGGTCGGTACCCGCCTCCAGGATTTCACCACCGGGTCGCGAGCGCTGCTGCCGGGTGAGGCGCAGTTGATCCAGCTCAACGTGGCAGCGTTCGACGCCGGCAAGCACAGCTCGGCACCACTGGTCGGCGATGCCCGTCGGACATTACAGGATCTGAGTGATGTCCTTGGCGACCATACCGCTCCGTTGGCGTGGCAGAACCGGACAGCGGAGGTCATCGCTGGCTGGAACGCGGTGGTCGACCGGGTGACGGCTGCCAGCAACGCCGACCTGCCCTCCGATGCCCAGGTGCTTGGCGCGGTCAATCGACAGGCGCAGGCCGAAGACGTCGTGGTCTGTGCGGCCGGCGGTCTGCCGGGCGAATTGCACAAGCTGTGGCGCGCGCCGGGACCGGGCAGCTATCACCTGGAATACGGATTCTCCTGCATGGGCTACGAGATCGCCGGCGGACTCGGAGTGCGGATGGCGCGGCCCGGCGGCGAGGTGTTCGTGCTGGTCGGCGACGGCTCCTACCTGATGTTGAACTCCGAGGTCGCCACTTCGGTGATGCTCGGTCGCAAGCTGGTGATCGTGGTCCTCGACAACGGCGGGTTCGGCTGCATCAACCGGCTGCAACAGGCCTGTGGCGGTGCGCCGTTCAACAACCTGTTCGACCATGTCGACCACCGTGTCGACACCGCGGGCGTCGACTTTGCCGCGCACGCCCGAAGCCTCGGCGCCACCGCCGAGAAGATCGCGGGGATCGCCGACCTGGAGGCAGCACTGAAACGGGCGCGGGCCTCCGCCGGAACCTACGCGATCGTCATCGACACCGACCCGCTGGTCTCGACGTCAGAAGGCGGTGCGTGGTGGGACGTGGCGGTGCCCGAGGTATCCGAACGCGCCCAGGTCCGGCAGGCCCACGCGAAATACATCAAGGCTTTTGCGCACCGGAAACTGGTCTGACCGACGCGCCCGTAGGAGAACCCATGACCGTCCAACTCGGCACCAATCCGATCGCCTGGAGCAACGACGACCTGCCGGAACTCGGCGGTGACACGCCATTGGAGACCTGCCTGTCCGAGGCGGCCCAAGCCGGCTTCTCCGGCATCGAGTTGGGCAATAAGTTTCCACGAGAACCGGCGGCGTTGGCCGCGACATTGAAGCCGCACGGCCTGAAGCTGGTATCGGGATGGTACGGCGCCCTGCTGCGCGAACGGTCGGTCGAGGATGAGATCCGGGCGATGCAGCCGCATCTCGACCTGCTCGCCGCCATGGCGTGCCCGGTGATGGTATTCGCCGAGGTCGGCGGCAGCGTCCAGGGGCAACGGGGCACGCCGCTGGCGAGCCGACCGGTCATGACCGACCCTGAGTGGCGAGGCTATCTCCCGAAGATCACCGCGGTTGCCGAGCACATGGCGGCGCGTGGCGTCAGCCTCGCCTATCACCACCACATGGGCACGGTGATTGAGAAGGCAAACGAGGTCGATCGCCTGATGGCTGGCACGCCGAAAGTGGTCGGCCTGCTGTACGACACCGGCCACCTGACCTTTGCCGGCGACGATCCCTCAGCGGTCGCCGAACGTTGGGCGAGCCGCATCGTCCACGTCCACGCCAAGGATGTGCGACCCGAGGTGATGCGGCAGGCTGTCGCTGAACGCTGGAGCTTCCTGGACGCAGTCGTAGCCGGAGTGTTCACCGTGCCGGGAGACGGTTGCGTCGACTTCCGCCAGGCGTTGGCGCCGGTTGCACGGTCGGGGTACGCTGGCTGGTGGATCGTCGAGGCCGAGCAGGATCCGGCCAAGGCCGAGCCGCTCACCTATGCCCGACTGGGCCACGCTCACCTGACAGCGACCGCGCGAGCCCTCGGCGTCAACCTCGCCCGGTGAGACTCGACCGTTTCAGGTGATCGGCGCCGGGTTGAACAGCGCCAGCGAGTTGTGCAGCTTCCACTGCTCCGCCCAGGTCTTCCGGCGGCCGCTGGCGGTGTCGAGCATCAGCCGGAACAACTCCCATCCGACATCCTCGATCGTCGCCTCACCGGTAGCGATACGCCCGGCGTCGACGTCCATCAGATCGTGCCAGCGCCGCGCCAAGTCGCTGCGGGTCGCGACCTTGATCACCGGCACCTCGGCGAGACCATAGGGCGTGCCGCGTCCGGTGGTGAAGACGTGCACATTGATTCCGGCCGCCACCTGCAGGGTGCCGCAGACGAAGTCGCTGGCCGGGGTGGCAGCGTACAGCAGCCCCTTCTGCCGGGTCTTCTCGCCGGGCGAGACCACGCCGGAGATCGGCGCCGTGCCGGACTTGACGATCGAGCCCATGGCCTTCTCGACGATGTTCGACAGCCCACCCTTCTTGTTGCCGGGCGTGGTGTTGGCGCTGCGGTCGACCATCCCCTTGCTCAAATAGTCGTCGTACCAGCGCATCTCGCGGATCATCGCCTCAGCCACTTCCGGGGTCGCGGCGCGCGCCGTCAGTTGGTCGATGCCGTCGCGGACCTCGGTGACTTCCGAGAACATCACCGTCGCGCCGGCCCGGACCAGAAGGTCAGTCGCGAAACCGACAGCCGGGTTCGCGGTCACCCCGGAGAACGCGTCGCTGCCGCCGCACTGCACACCGACCATCAGGTCGGACGCCGGGCAGGTCTCGCGCCGCCGCCGGTTCAGCTTCTCCAGATGGCCTTCCGCCATCTCCATGATCGAGCGGATCATCGCGTCGAAGCCGACGTGGCGGTCGTCCTGCAGCGTGACCAGGCCGAACTCCGGCCCCGATCCCTCGCTCAAACGGCCGAACGTACCTGGCGGGATCAGCCGCTCCGGCTGCAGCTTCTCGCAACCCAGGCTGACCACCATTGCCGTGCCGCCGAAGTTCGGGTTCAGGCTGATGTTGCGCAGCGTGCGGATCGGGATGTAGGCGTCCGGCGCGTCGATCGCGACACCGCAGCCGTAGGTATGCTCCAGCCCGATGACATCATCGACGTTGGGGTAGCGCGGCAGCAACTCGTCCTTGATCCGCCGTACCGCGAACTCCACCACGCCGGACACGCATTGCACGGTCGTTGTGATCGCCAGGATGTTGCGGCTACCGACCGTCCCGTCAGCGTTTCGATAACCTTCGAAAGTGTAGCCGTCCAGCGGCGGCAGAGGCTCGATCTTGCGGGTAGCGATCGGCAGATTGGTGAGTTCAGGCGGCGCCGGCATCCGAAGGGTGCGTTCGTTGATCCAGGAGCCGGCGGCGATTGCCTCGATGGCCTGGCCGATCATCACGTTGTAGCGCAACACCGGCGCATCGGTGGCAATATCCCGCAATGCCACCTTGTGCCCCTGTGGCACGTGTTCGCGCAACGTCAGCCCGCACGAAAACGACGTGCCCGCCGGCAACCCGCCGTCGTTGGCGATGATTGCCACGTTGTCGTCGGGGTGCATTCGGATGAACAGCGGCTGTCCCTGAACCGGCTGCGCCATGACGGTCGTTCCTTCCCCTCGAAATTCCACTCTGTGAGCAACGCCGCCGCAACAATCGGTGGGTCCAGTCCCAATATGCAAGCCGATCAGGATTGACGATCATTATTTATGTTGATATCAACTTATTAAGAACGAAAACATGACCTCGGTCAGCCGTATCAGCAATGCCGAAGTCCCGTTCGACTCAGATCCACCGAATTGATGGAGAGAATCGCATGGCCGCCAAAACCAAATCTGTTCCAGAGGGCTTCACCACCGTGACACCGCATCTGGTCGTCCAAGGAGCCGCAAAGGCAATCGACTTCTACAAGAAGGCCTTCGGCGCCGAAGAAATCGTGCGGGTGCCCGAGCCTGGCAACTCTGGCAAGCTGATCCATGCGTGCGTGCGGATCGGCGATGCGATGGTGATGCTGGCCGACGATTTCGTCGGATGCAGCGTGGCACCCGATGGGTCCGGCAACACACCGGTGACGGTCCACCTGTTTGTTCCGGACACCGACGCGACGATCGCCAAGGCGGTCGAACACGGCGCCAAGATCGTGATGCCGGCGATGGACATGTTCTGGGGCGACCGCTACGGCCAGATCGTCGACCCGTTCGGTCACCGATGGTCGGTGGGGACGCACCAGCGCGACCTGACGCCGGAGCAGATCACCGAAGGTGCGACAGCGATGTTCGCCGAGCACGCCAAAATGGCAGGCTGATGATGACATCCGGCGAGTAGCGGTTGTCGGTCTGGCCTGCCGGCACATCTGTTGTGAAGAACAGTTGCCAAGGAGCCGACCATGCCATCCACGCCGCGCCTCGCCGGACGTCATGCCATCGTGACGGGGGCCTCCACCGGTATCGGCCGGGCAGTCGCCGAGCGGTTCGCCGCCGAGGGGGCGACCGTCGCGATCAACTACCTGCGATCGGTCTCGGAAGCCGAGGAGACGCTGGCCCAAGTCCGTCGGGCTTCGGAAGCCGGCGGGTTCAAGGAGGTGGACCACCGCATCGCCCAGGCCGACATCAGCAACGAGGCCGAGGCCCAGGAACTGATCGCCGAGTTGGAGCTTGCCTGGGGGCGGATCGACATTCTGGTGAACAACGCCGGCATCCAGATCGCGGCCGACAGCGAGGATCATCCGGTCGCCGACGTCCGACGGGTGCTCGACGTCAACCTGATCGGCGCCCTGGTCTGCTCGCAGGCCGCCATCCGCCACTTCCTGACGCGTCCCGGCGGCGGGGTAATCGTCAACTGCTCCAGCGCCCACGAGATCATCCCCAAGCCCGGCTACATCGGCTATTCACTGAGCAAGGGGGGGCTCGGCAATCTCACACGGACCCTGGCGCTGGAATTTGCCGACCGCGGTATTCGCGTCAACGCCGTGGCCCCCGGCGCGATCCTGACACCGATCAATGACGCCTGGCGCCACGACCCCGCGACGCGTGCCTCGGTCGAAGGCCATATCCCGATGGGGCGTGCCGGCACACCGGAGGAGATCGCTGCGGTCTTCGCCTTCCTGGCATCGGATGAGGCGTCCTACATCACCGGCCAGACCCTCTACGCTTGCGGCGGGCTGACCCTGTACGGCGAGTTCAAGCAGAACTGGTCGTCCTAGCCCCTGCCCGTCGTCAGGATGACGGAAAGAACGAGCGGGTGCGGTTGGCAAACGCGACCAGCGACAGCATGACCGGCACCTCGACCAACACGCCGACCACCGTGGTCAGCGCGGCTCCCGATTGCAGCCCGAACAGGCTGATCGCCACGGCGACTGCTAGCTCGAAGAAGTTCGACGTGCCGATCAGCGCGCACGGCGCGGCCACCGGAAACGGTACCCGCCACACCCAAGCGGCCGCGTAGGCGATCAGGAAGATGCCATAGGACTGCAGGATCAGCGGCACGGCGATCAGCGCGATCAGCAACGGCCGGTCCAGGATCACCTGTCCCTGGAACCCGAACAGCAGCACCACCGTCGCCAGCAGACCAAGCACGGACACCGGCTTGATGGCCGCGGTGAACGCCGAGACCCGCTGGTCGCGCTCGGCATCCGTACTGGCACCGGACGCCAGCCGCAGGCGCGTCAACGCACCGGCGGCCAGCGGGATCAGCACGTACAGCACGACCGACAGCAGCAGCGTCTCCCACGGCACCTGGATGTCGGTCACGCCCAGCAGCAGGGCCACGATCGGCGCAAAGGCGAAGATCATGATGATGTCGTTCACCGAGACCTGGACCAGGGTGTAGGTCGCGTCGCCCCGCGTCATCTGCGACCACACGAACACCATGGCGGTACAGGGTGCGGCGCCCAGCAGGATCAGGCCGGCGATGTACTCGCTGGCCGACGCCGGGTCGATCAGGTCTGCGAACAGACCCTCGAAGAACAGCACGCCAAGAGCCGCCATGGTGAACGGCTTGACCAGCCAGTTGACCACGATGGTGATGACCAGCCCCTTCGGACGCTCGCCAATCCGCCGCAGGCTGGCGAAGTCGACGTTCACCATCATCGGATAGACCATCGCCCAGATCAGCACCGCGACCACCAGGTTGACCGAGGCGTACTCCAGGCTGGCAAGCGTGGAGAATGCCCCGGGCATGACGTTGCCAAGCCACAGGCCGGCGACGATGCACAGGGCGACCCATACGGACAGCCACTTCTCGAAGAACCCGATGCCGCCCGCGGCCGGCTGGATACGGTCGGAGATCTCGCTGGTCATGTCATGGTCTTCCGATTCGGGCGTGCCGGTTCAAGCGTTTTGTTCGTTCGGCACTACGGCGGTCCGGCCGATCGCGTCAAGCCGACGGCTCAGCGTCAATCGGTCAAGCGATTGCATTGGCAAACTGACAAAGATCGAGATCCGGTTGTGCAGCATTCGGTATGCATCGGCGAATGCGAAACGCCGCTCGGCCTCGGTGCCGTTCGCGCCGGCCGGGTCCGGCACGCCCCAATGTGCGGAGATCGGCTGCCCTGGCCAAATCGGACAGACCTCGCTGGCCGCATTGTCGCAGACCGTGAAGACGAAGTGCATCACCGGCGCGCCCGCAGCGGCGAACTCATCCCAACTCTTCGACCGCAACTCGTCCACCGAGTGGTTCTGGTTGCGCAGCAGATCGATCGCGAACGGATGAACCGACCCGCGCGGCTGGCTGCCTGCGCTGTACGCTCGGAACCGCCCGGCGCCGAGTCGATTGAGGATCGTTTCCGCCAGGACACTGCGCGCCGAATTGGCGGTACACAGGAACAGCACGTTGTAGGTGTTGTAGGTGTTGTCGCTCATCCCTCGACCTCTTCCTTGGGGCCACAGTCGGCTGCCGCGATGGCCAAGCCGCCGCAGATCTCCGGGCGACCGTCGCAGCATTCCTCGGTGAGAAACATCATCAACCGGCGCATACCCTCGATGTCGACGGCGTAGAACACGTTGCGGTGGATCCGCCACGACCGCAGCAAACCTGCCCGGTCCAGCAGGCCGACGTGAAAGGTCACGCTCGACGGGCTGATGCCGATCGCTTCGGCAATCTCGCCCGCCGCCATTCCCGACGGCCCCTGCCGCATCAGCAGCCGGAACAGTCGCAGGCGATGCTCGTGTGCAAGAGCCGACAGCGCGGCGACAGCGTCTAGATCTTCCATTTCGTCAATTCATGTATCAATGAAATAAAATAGAGTCGAGCACTTTGCGCAAGGGCAGCGGCAGGCCAATGCGCGATGATGCGACTCTCAACGGCGAGACGGTAGGTGGATGGTCCCGCCCGACCGAGAGCCCTCCGCTAAAGGCTCAGAGGCCCGATGAACACCGGCTCACCGGCGACGCCAGCGTCGTCTGGCTCCGTAGTCCTATGCCGGGCCGGCGGTGGGCACTTCGCGGACAATGCCCCCGTGCAGGAATGACGCCTGGATCAGGCGACGCGGATACTCGCCTTCGACCACCGGAACACCGTGAAGCGAGCGTGGCGTGCGCGGAAACATCAGCATGCAGTTTCGGCGATACGGCACGGCGCCATGATCAATCGCGTCGTCCCAATCGAGATAAGCGCCACCCTTCAGGACCGCCGCCGGGACTTCGACATCGGGCTTGATACCGTAGAGATGCGTGCCGAGCGTCTCCGGCGCGTCGGCGCCGGCGATATAAATCAGGGCCGTCACCAGCTTCTTGTTGCCGTCGGTATGCGGCCGCAGTTCGAATCCCGTGGCGTCGTAGATCATTTCGCAACTGCGTCTAACGTCGAGGCCGCCCGCGCCGTCCGCGGCACCGGCGCGCGTCAACAACGCGTGCAGCACCGGCGTCAAAGCGCTGGCGAAGTGTTGGATCAAGTACTGAGCCAAGGTGGGATGTGTCATGACCCGGTGGGCTTGGCGGATCGGCGGCGGCAGCGCGCCGAGTTGCTCCGCCGGCAGCGCTGCGGTGTCGATCGTCAGGCGTCGGTCGGAATAGCCCTCGCGTTCGGCCCAACGGTCGGCCGTTCGGGTCATAACAGCCGCTGTTGCGTTTCCAGGCGCCGGGAACACTGCTTCCAACTCGGCATAGAACGCCTCCGGAAATACGTTCTCCACATAGGCATGGTCGAACGGGTCCGTGCGGGTCGGCGCGGCCGCGATTGCTCTAAGCATATGGGCCAGTATAGCCCCGTCGGTTTGCGAGCCATCTTTCTTGCCGGGCAGGTCTGGGCCGGACGCAGGAGCGCTCATTCAACTGAACTCAAGGATCACGGGAGCTTGCATATCAGGCTCAAGCTCAGTGAAACCATCCACCCTGTCAACATGGCGTCTCGACGCCCCTGATGCCATTGGCCAGTTGAAGTGCCGATGGATTGCAACGACCTGAATTAAGACATTCCGCCACCCCCACGGCCCCGCTACACTCCGCCCCGGCAACAAGCGGCGGATCAAGCCGCAGCCGTGACCCAAGGGGGAGGATGGGCGTGTCGGCACGGGTTCTTATCGCCGAGGACGAGCCGAATCTGATCGAATCGCTGAGCTTCATCCTCGGTCGCGAGGGGTATGAGGTTTCGGCGGTGTCCGATGGCGACGCCGTGCTTGAGCGACTTCGTTCGGACCGCCCGCACGTGCTCATCCTGGATGTGATGCTGCCCAAGCGCACCGGCTTCGAAGTGCTTAAGCTGATCAAGCTGGACCCGACGTTGTCCGGTATCCCGGTCATGGTCCTGACCGCAAAGGGCCAGGAGCGGGACCGCAAGACCGCCGAGGACCTGGGGGCCGACGCATTCGTCACCAAACCCTTTTCAAACCAGGACGTCGTCGATCGTATCAAGCGGTTGGCAGGCGGCTGAGCGGGGCGCTCGCAGATGTCCCGGCACTCGACCCGCGATGCCATTCTGGTAGCGACGGTGTTCGGCGCGATCCTGCTGATGCCGCCGATCATCCCGTTTTTTGATCGCCCGGTTTCTCTGTTCGGCATGCCGTTGATCGTCGTCTATGTCTTTGGCATCTGGCTGGCCCTGATCGGCCTGTCCTGGCGGCTGTCGCGGCAACTGCCGGTCGAGGGAACTCGCGAACCGATTGTCCCTCCAGCCATCGACGACGCGGGTCGGCACGAGAAAGCCGACTGATGCTCTCCGCAAACATCGTCCTGTTCACGGCCCTCGCCTACGTGGCGTTATTGTTTCTAGTCGCCTTCGTCAGCGACACCCGTGCCCGCAAGGGTTGGCTGGGACTGGTTCGTTCGCCGGTCGTCTACACCCTGTCGATCTCGGTGTACTGCACGTCCTGGACGTTCTACGGCGCTGTCGGATCAGCGGCGCGCAGCGGGTTGGAGTTTGCGACCATTTATCTCGGGCCAACCCTGGTGTTTGTCGGTTGGTGGTTTCTGCTGCGCAAGCTCGTCCGGATCGGTCGCATTCACCGAACTTCGTCGATCGGCGACCTGATTTCGTCTCGGTATGGCAAGAGCACATCGCTCGCCGTGCTGGTCACCCTGATTGCGGTGGTCGGCACCACGCCTTACATCGCCCTGCAGCTGAAGGCGGTGACCGCCAGCTTCCAGGTCATCGCCGATGCTACCAACACGTCGCTGCTCGGGATGCCGACCCGCGAGTTGGATGTGCGCACCGGGTTCTGGATTGCGGCCGGCATGGCAGTATTCACCATCCTGTTCGGCACTCGGAACATCGACGCCAACGAGCACCATCACGGGGTGGTTGCCGCGATTGCGCTGGAGGCTCTGGTCAAGCTGTTCGCCCTGCTCGCCGTCGGGCTGTACGTGGTGTTCTCGATCGGCGGCGGGGTGGCGGAGGTCTTCAGGTTGCCCACCGCTGCGGCTGTGCTGCAGGGCCCCGAGACCTTCGGAACACGTTGGGTCGCCCTCACCTTCCTGTCGGCCGCCGCAATCGTCTGCCTGCCTCGGCAATTCCAGATCACGGTGGTGGAGAACGCCGATGAGGGTCATCTGCGGACCGCCGGCTGGCTGTTCCCGCTTTACCTGTTCCTGATCAGCCTGTTCACCCTGCCGATCGCGATCGTCGGTCTGGCCACGCTGCCCGCCGGTTCGAACCCCGACATGTTCGTGCTGACCCTGCCGATGCTGCACGACCAGAGTGCGCTGGCCCTGCTGGTGTTCATCGGCGGATTCTCGTCGGCGACATCCATGGTGATCGTGGCCAGCATCGCGCTTTCGATCATGGTCTCCAACCACATCGTCATGCCGATCGTGCTGCGCCTGCCACGCCGCTCGGTCGGTGTAAGCGGCGACGTGAAGAAGCTGCTGCTGGTCAGCCGGCGCATCAGCATCGGCGTGATCCTGCTGCTGGGGTTCGCGTATTTCGTGGCCAGTGCCCGCTCGGACGCACTCGCCGCCATGGGGTTGATCGCGTTCGCCGGGGTTGCCCAGTTCCTGCCGAGCCTGATCGGCGGTCTGTATTGGCATCAGGCATCGAAGAGCGGGGCTTTCTCCGGGCTGCTGGCCGGCGTGCTGGTCTGGGGGTACACCCTGCTTCTGCCTAGTTTCGAAGGCGGCCCTGTCTCGGCCAGTTTGATCAACGACGGTCCATGGGGCATCACCGCATTGCGACCGCAGGCGCTGTTCGGTGCCGACGGCGTCGATCCGCTGGTGCATTCGCTGTTCTGGAGCCTTGGCCTCAACCTCGCACTGTTCGTGTTGGTTTCGCTGTTCCGCGATCTGAAGCCGCTGGAACGCCTGCAGGCCACGCTGTTCATCGACGTGTTCCGCAATCCGGCCGACAATGAGTCCCGATTCATCCGCCGCTCGGCTGCCATCGACGACCTCTATATCCTGGCGCAGCGCATCTTGGGAACGGACCAGGCGCAACGGCTTTTCCAGGACTTCGCCCGTCGGCAAGGCAGCCGAGACGACCTTCCGCAACCGGATACCGAGTTCATCGCGCACCTGGAACGCCAACTGGCGGGCGGCATCGGCGCTGCCTCGGCCCGGGTCATGGTCTCCCAGGTCATCACCGGGGAAACCATCAGTCTTGATGAGCTGATGCGGCTGGTCGACGAGACTCAGCAGGTCATCGAGTACAGCCAGCAGTTGGAACATAAATCCCAGCAGTTGCAGATCACCGCGGGCCAGTTGCGCGAGGCCAATGAGCGGTTGAAGACCCTGGATGCCCAGAAGGACGACTTTCTGAGCCAGGTCAGCCATGAGGTTCGCACGCCGATGGCGTCGATCCGGTCGTTCTCCGAGATCCTGCTGTCAAATCAGGACCTCTCAACCGATCAGTCGATGCGGTTCCTGGACATCATCCACACCGAAACCCTGCGCCTGACCCGGCTATTGGACGAGATCCTGGATCTCAGCCATCTGGAGCGTGGCGAACTGACCTGGACGCTGGAGCCCGTCGACGCGTCAGCTATCCTGCGCCGCGCCGTCGAGACCTGCCAGGGAATGGCCGATGGCGCCGAGGTGGACGTCGAGGTCGATTGCCGCGCCGACGACGTCGAGGTGTTTGCACACAGAGACCGGCTATCCCAGGTGTTCATCAACCTGATCTCCAACGCCATCAAGCACAACACCGATGACGCCCCGCGCCTGCGGATCGTCAGCTCCGTGCTGGACGGGCGGTTCATCGTCGATGTCCAGGACAATGGTCCCGGCATAGCGCCAGCCGACCGCGAGCGGATCTTCACCAAGTTCTCCCGCGCCTGGACCACCGCTCGTCCGACGGCAACCGGAGCCGGCCTGGGCCTGGCGATCACCCGGGCCATCCTGCGGCGCATGAACGGTACCCTGGATCTGCTGCCGTCGATGGGCGCGGGAGCGTGTTTCCGAGTAGCTTTGCCAGTGCGCCGCGCCGCCGCGGACGTTTCAAAATAATTCATAAATTATATTTCGATATTATTTTTCAGTTCATAAAATATTCTATGATTGAAAACAACATTTCACACACCACATAAAGATATGGCGACATAGTCAGTTGCTATATTTGGAAGGATCACTTTCATGTCTTTCAAGAGCTTTTCCACGGCCCAAGACACGCCAGACAAATCGGACGATAAGCCCAAAGTCGCGCCGACGGCCGCTCAACCGGCCAACCAGCCGAGCCGCCCGTCCGCCGATGTCCCACCGGCTGTAAAGCCGTAGTACGCGGGACGGCGATAAGGTCTTCCCCGCGCCGAACGGCCGTCGGGCGAGGGCATCCGAAGAGAGCGCCGAAACAATCAGCGACCGTGACGTTCGCTGCCGTAGCGCCGGCGGGGCAACTTTGTCGCCCTGCTTCGACTTCGCAGCAACGTCACGGAAATCCGTGACACACCACTTAGGACGCCAGCCGAATGCCATCGCAGAACGACAACGGTGACCAAGGCGGCCCTTGGGGCCGCACGCCAGCTTCCGACGCTGAGGAGTTGATCCGCCAAGGACAGGAACGGCTCAAGCAGCTCATTCCGAACGCCGGAGGGGCGAAAGGCATCATTCTTGTCGCCTTTCTGGCTCTGGCTGCCTTGGGTGCTTGGACAGCCTACTACACCGTGCCGAGCGACTCGGTCGCCGTCGTGCAGCGCTTCGGCAAGTACCTGAAAGATGTGCCGCCGGGGCTGCACTTCAAACTGCCCCTGGGCATCGACGAAGCCACCGTCGTGCCGGTCAAACGGCAGTTGAAGCAGGAGTTCGGATTCTCCACACCCGGCTCCCGCGACCCGTACCAGACCCCTCGTCCCCGCGACGAGAAGCGCGAAACCCAGATGGTGACGGGCGACCTGAACGCCGCACTGGTCGAATGGGTGGTGCAGTATCGGATCTCCGATCCCGCCAAGTTCCTGTTCGAGGTGCGTGAGCCGAGCGAGACGCTGCGCTACGTATCGGAATCCGTAATGCGCGAAGTCGTCGGCGACCGAACGGTCGACGAAGTCATTACCATCGGGCGCCAGGAAATCGAAACCGAAGCGCTGACCAAGATGCAGGCGCTCTCCACCAAGTACGCCATGGGCATCAGCATCGATCAGGTGCAGCTGAAGAACATCAACCCGCCGCTGCCGGTTCAGGAATCGTTCAACGAGGTGAACCAGGCGCAGCAGGAGAAGGAGAAACTGATCAACGAAGCCAGGCGCGATTACAATAAGGTGATCCCGTTGGCCGAGGGCGAGAAGGATCAGCGCATCCGCGAGGCCGACGGCTACCGCTTGAAGCGCGTCAACGAGGCCGAGGGTGACGTCGCCCGTTTCAGCGCATTGCTGGCGGAATATCAAAAGGCGCCGGAAGTCACCCGGCGGCGCATCTATCTTGAAACCATGGAAGCCGTGATGCCGGGCATCCGCTCCAAGATCGTCATCGACGAACAGGCGCGCAGCATTCTGCCGTTGTTGAACCTCGACGGCCAGAAGGGCGACCGACCATGATCGGCATCAAGCACATAGCGATACTCGCCCTGATCCTCATCGGGACTTACGTGGCGATGAGTTCGATCTACACGGTGAGCGAGGTCGAGCAGATCATCGTCACCCAGTTCGGCAAGCCGGTCGGCGAGCCGGTGACGACCGCCGGCCTGAAGATGAAGACGCCGTTCATCCAGGACGTCAATTCGATCGACAAGCGGGTCCTGGAATGGGACGGCAACCCATCAGACATGCCGACCAAGGACAAGCTCTACATCTCCGTCGATCTGTTTGCCCGCTGGCGGATCGTCGACCCGCTGCAGTACTTCCTGCGGCTGCGCGACGAACGCAGCGCCCAGTCTCGACTGGACGACATTCTCGGCAGCGAGACTCGCAACGCCGTTGCCAAGCACGAGCTGATCGAGATCATCCGCACCACCAAGGACCGTGTGCCGCTTCGCGACGCCCTGCTGACCGTCGCCGAACGCGATCTCGATATGGGTTCGCTGGTGCCGATCCAGAAAGGACGCAAGCTGGTCGAGCAGGAGATCTTTGCTGCAGCGGCAGAGAAGATCCAGGTGTTCGGAATTCAACTGCTCGACATCCGCTTCAAGCGTATCAACTACAATGAGAGCGTGCGGCCGAAGATCTACGACCGGATGATCAGTGAGCGTCGGCAGATCGCCGAGCGCTTTCTGTCCGAGGGCAATGGCGAGGCTGCCCGGATCCGCGGCAATCGGGTACGCGACCTGAACAAGATCCAATCGGAAGCGTATCGGCAGGTCGAGGAGATCCGAGGCGTCGCGGACGCCAAAGCCACCGAAATCTATGCCGGCGCCTACAATCAGAGCCCGGACTCGGTCGCGTTCTATGAGTTCACGCGGACGATGGAGTCCTACAAGACCGTCATCGCCGCCAACACCACGCTAATGCTCTCGACCGAGAGCGACCTGTTCAAGTTCCTGAAGGGCATGAGCCCGGGGAGCGCAGAAAGTCCGGGTCGGTCTCCGCTCGGCAACTGACGCTCGGATTTCAAGAGGGTGGCATCGTTCAAACCGGACGGAGGCCGCCCTCTTTTTGCCTCGCTCGTTCCGGTACGGGTGGTAGCGGTCGACCGCCCTTCAGAGCTCAGATCGCCAGGTATCGGTGCCGCAAATCGGCGTCCTCAAGGACTTCCTTGGCGGCCCCGTCGAACACGATCTCGCCCATGTCGAGGATCAGGGCCCGGTCGGCGAGATTCAGCGCAGCGATGGCGTTCTGCTCGACGATCACCGTGGTGATGCCGAGTTCCTTGACCTCCATCAGGATCTTCTCGATCTCCCGCACGATGGTCGGTGCCAGCCCCTCATAGGGCTCGTCCAGCAGCAGTAGCTTGAGGTCACGGGCCAATGCCCGGGCAACCGCCAGCATCTGCTGCTCGCCGCCGGACAGGGTGACCGCTTCCTGCTGCTTGCGCTCTGCCAGCCGGGGGAAATGCCCGTAGATGCGCTCCAGCGACCAGCCAAGCGGCTTGGCTACCTGCGACAGCAACAGGTTCTCCTCAACCGTGAGGCCGGCAATGATCCGTCGATCCTCGGGCACCAGTTGGATGCCCTGGCGCGCCGCCTCGAACGATTTCATCGGATGGATCGCCACCCCGTTCAACCAGATTTCACCCTGCATGATGGCCGGCTGCTCGGTGCGGGCGATGGCCCGCAGGGTCGAGGTCTTGCCGGCGCCGTTGCGTCCCAGCAACGCGACGATCTCGTTCTCGGCAACGTCAAAGGACACGCCCTGAACGATGTAGGACTCGCCATAGTAGGCGTGGACGTTGCGAACGCTGAAATACGCGCTGGATCCCGCCGCCGGATTGCGGTGGTCGTCGATCGTGGCCGCCTCGCTCATAGGTGAGCCCCTCCCAGATAGGCTTCCTGTACCTTCGGATTGCCCTTGATCGCCTCCGGCTCGCCCTCGGCGATGACCGTGCCCTGCGCCAGCACCGAGATGGTGTGGGCCAGCGTGAACACCACGGTCATGTCATGCTCGATGACGATCTTGGTGATGCCGCGTTCGCCGATCCGCTGCAGCAGATCGATCGTCGCATTCGTGTCGGCGCGCGACATGCCGGCCGTCGGTTCGTCCAGCAACAACAGCTTCGGGTCCTGAACCAGACACATGGCCAACTCCAGCCGTCGCTTGTCGCCGCGCGACAGGCTGCCGGCGTGCATGTGAAGCTTGTCGGCCAGACCGACATCCTCCAGCACCGCCTCCGCGTGATCGGTGATCTCGCCATGGGTGCCGACCCGCGACCACAGATCCATCCGGAAACTGCCGTCGCGTTTGGCGAATGCCGGGATCTTCACGTTCTCCACCAAGGAGAGATCGGCGAAGATCTCCGGTGTCTGAAACACCCGAGCAACGCCCGCCTGGTTGATCTCATGCGGCTGGATGCCAAGCAGCGACTTGCCGTCGAACGTCACGCTGCCGGTATCCGGCGTGATGCGTCCCACAAAGCAGTTCAGCAGGGTCGACTTGCCGGCACCGTTCGGCCCGATGATCGCGTGTACCGTCCCCTGCTGGACTTTGAGGTTGACCTGATTCAGCGCCCGTAGTCCGCCGAAGTCCTTGCAGACGCCCTGCACGTTGAGAATTGCCATTGCCGCGCCCTCCCTCAGCGTGCCGTATCGGATCGGGAACGGTCGAACCGCGCCTTGATCCGGGCCACACCCTCCATCACCCCGCCGGGCAGGAAGATCACGATCAGCATGAACACCACACCCAACGTCAGGTGCCAGCCTTCACCGACGAACGGGCTGAACAGCACCACCGCAGCCTCCTGCAAGCCCTCCGGGAGGAAGTCGAAGATCCGGCCGAGCACCTGGTCGTTGAACGCCGAGAAGATGTTCTCGAAGTACTTGATGATCCCAGCGCCAAGAACCGGTCCAAGCAACGTTCCAGAGCCGCCGAGGATGGTCATCAGCACCACCTCGCCGGATGCCGTCCACTGCATGCGTTCCGCCCCCGCCAGAGGGTCGACCACCGCCATGAGCGATCCGGCCAATCCGGCGTACATGCCCGAGATCACGAACGCGGCCAGCGTATAGGGGCGGGTGTTGAAACCGGTGTAGTTCATCCGGTTCTGATTGGACTTGATCGCCCGCAGCGCCATGCCAAACGGCGACCGCCGGATCCGCATGGCCAGGTAGTAGGCCAGGATCAGCATCACCGCGCAGACATAGAAACCGGTGTAACCGACCGTCAGCATGCCGAACAGATTGGTCGACGGCAGCCCGGCTCCCGCCGGTCCGTCCAGGATCCGCGGATCGTGCAGCGCTAGTTGCAACCCGGTCTCGCCGTTGGTGATCGGCGTCAGCACCGAATAGGCGAGATTGTAGGACATCTGGGCGAAGGCCAGCGTCAGGATCGAGAAGTAGATCCCGGTCCGCCGCAGGCTGACATAACCGATCAGCAGGGCGAATACTCCACCGGCCAATACGCCGAACAGAATCGCCGGCACGATGTTCATGGTCAGCAGTTTGAACGACCAGACCGCGGCGTAGGACCCCACCCCCAGGAACGCGGCGTGCCCGAACGACAGGTACCCGGTCAGCCCGAACAGGATGTTGAAGCCGATTGCGAGGATCCCGAAGATCGCGAATTTCTGCACGAGGTCCGGATAGGCCGCGCCGATCGGCGACAGCCAGATTGGCATGGTCAACACCGCCAGCGCGAATATCAGGAACTTGATGTGATCGGCCCGGCTGGAACCACCGTCGTTGGCGGAGGGCGCGACTGCCTTCTGGTTACCCGGGGAGTCGATTGTTGCGGCGCTCATGTCTCAACCCTCCATGACGCCGCGGCGCCCGAGCAGCCCTCGCGGCCTGACTTGCAGCACCACAACGGCTACCAGATAGACAATGATCTGATCGATGCCCGGGATGATCGACTTCACCTCGTTCATCGATGCGAAAGACTGCAGGATCCCCAGCAGGAAACCTGCCAGCACCGCGCCCTCAAGGGAACCCATGCCACCGACGACGACCACGACGAACGACAGCACCAGGAACTCCATCCCCATGTGATAGTCGGGCGGAAGGATTGGCGTGTACATCATGCCGGCCAATCCTGCGACGACAGCAGCCAGGCCAAACACGATGGTGAACCGGCGCTGCACGTCGATACCCAGCAGACCGACCGTCTCGCGGTCCTGCATGCCGGCACGCACGACCATGCCGAAGGTGGTGAAGCGCAGAAAGGCAAACACGCCGGCGATGATCGCCGCCGAAAAGGCGAGATAGATCAGCCGCCACCAGGGGTAGACCAGCGTCGGCCCCAGGCCCAGCCAGGTGCCGATGTCGGCGCTGCCCGCGACGACATTGGGCGCGGGCGTCGGAATCGGGTTGGCGCCGAACACCGCCTTGATGATCTCCTGCACCACGATCGCCAAGCCGAAGGTCACCAGGATCTGCTCCGCGTGCGAACGCTTGTAGAAATACTGAATCAGTCCGCGTTCCATGATCAGGCCGATCAGGAGCATCACCGGGATCGTTAGCAGGACGGCCAACGGCACCGAATAGTCGATCAGCAGCAGTCCCGTGTCGCCGAACCAGATCTTGAGGTACGGCACTTCCTTATAGGCCTTGAAGAAGGTGACGCTGGTGTCCTCGATCTGCCTGGACAGCGTGAGCAGCTTCTGCATGGTGACGGCGCAGAACGCGCCGAGCATGAAAAGCGCGCCGTGCGCGAAATTGACGACACCCAACGTGCCGAAAATGAGTGTGAGGCCAAGCGCAATCAGCGCGTAGGCCCCACCCTTGTCCAGCCCGTTGAGAGCCTGAAGGATGACCGCATCCATGACGTCAAGACCCCACCTGAAAACCGTCTGCTAAGCGCTGAAAAGGCCGACCGGCCGTCCACCTGTTGCCAGGCGGACGGCGCGGTCGGCTAGTCAGTAGGTCAGACCTTACAAGGGAACCTTGTATGGGCCCAACTCACCGCCGAAGATTTTCGCGTCATAGGTCACGTCGGCACGCGGCACTTCCTTGACGACCTCCAGGAGATCGAACTGGTTGGTCGGGTTCTCCTTACCGCGCACCACCAGTACATCCTTGAAGCACTGGTGATCTTCCGCACGGTACAGGGTCTTGCCGTTGCCCATTCCGTCGAACTCGAAGCCTTCCAGGGTCTTGATGACCTCCGGCGGGTAGAAGGTGCCGGCCTGCTCGCACGCATTGGCGTACAGGAGAGCCTGGACGTAACAGGTGTGAGCGGCCTGCGACGGCGGGAAGCCGTACTCCTGACCGAACGACTTCACGAACGTCTGCGATCCGGCGTCCCTCAGCGACCAGTGCCAGTTCGTGGTGCCGAGGATGCCCTTAACGTTCTCGCCGGCACCCTGTGCCATCAGACGCGAGTACAACGGCACGATAATCTCGAACTTCTTGCCGTTGACCATCTTGTCGCGCAAGCCGAACTGAACCGCCTGGGTCAAGGAATTGACCATGTCCTTGCCGTAGTGGTTCAGGATCAGCACATCGGCGCCGGAGTTCAGAACCGGTGTGATGTACTGGGAGAAGTCCCCCGCTCCGAGCGGTGTGCGGACCGCCTTCACGGTCGTCCAGCCGAGCGCCTCGGTGGTGTTCTTGATCGACTCTTCCTGGGTCCAGCCCCAGGTATAATCGGCCGTCAGGTGATAGGCCCGACGATCGGTGCCCATGTTTTCCTTCAACACCGGGCCGAGCGCAGCGCCCGACATGTAGGCATTGAAGAAGTGCCGGAACCCGTAGCGCTTCTTGTCCTTGCCCGTGGTGTCGTTGGAATGCGTCAGGCCGCACATGAAGATGACGCCCATCTCCTGCGCCAGCGACTGCACGGCAACCGCCACGCCGGACGACGAACCGCCCGAGAACATGATGACGCCATCCTTCTCGATCATACGCTTCGCGGACGCCCGCGCCGCGTCCGACTTGGTCTGGGTGTCGCCGGTGACGTACTCAAGCTTCTTGCCGAGAATGCCATTCCCCTTCAGCGACAGGGGGGTCATGGTCTTCAACAACCCGCCGTCGCCCTCGCCGTTGATGTGCTTGACGGCCAACTGATAGGCCCGCAACTCATCCGCGCCTTCGTCGGCGTACGCGCCGGTCTGCGGGACGTTGAAGCCGAACTTCACGCTCTTGGCGCTGCCCGGATTGTTGCGGAACTCCTCGGCCCAAGCACCTTTGATGAAGAAATTCGGGGCCGCCAGGCCAGCCGTCACCGCAACGCCGCCCTGGAGCAGCCGGCGACGGTTCACATTCTTGTCGAAGATGGTCATATGGATCCTCCCTCACGATGAGCCGAACGCCATGCGCCCTCGCGTCCACGGGGCATCTTGATCGCGCGCTCTATCGTGAGCCAGGGTAGTTGACCTGAAAATAGTATCAATAACTACTTGAAAACTCGCAGATATTTTGTCAACAATCGTTCGTTAATCTTCACTGCTCTGTCAAGATGTGACAACCCGTCGCATCTCACCCCGGTCGGAGTGCACACCGATGGCCCGCCAACTTACCGGCTACCGGATCCGTGAGCGGCGACGGCAACTCGGCCTGACGCAGGCAGGCGTCGCCAAAAGTGTCGGGATCTCGCCGTCCTATCTAAATCTGATCGAAGCGAACAAACGCGCCATTGCAGGGTCAATCCTGCGGCGGATCACCGAGTTGCTGGATCTCGACCCCGAGACGCTGACCGGCCGCACCGAGCAGCGGATGGTCGACGACCTGGAGGAACTGGCGGCAGAGCCGATGCTACGCGATCTCGGACTCGACCAGACATCCACCGGTGAGTTGATCGGCCGGCATCCAACCTGGGTGAACGCGCTTCTGACATGCTGGCGCGCCTACCGCGACCAGGCGCAAACCGCATCGGCGCTCAGCGACCGCCTGAACCAGGATCCGGCTCTCGCCGACGCCGTGCACCAGATCCTGACCCATGTGACGGCGGTGCGTTCAGCGTCAGAGATCCTTGACGCCAACGACGACCTCGAACCGGACCGGCGCCGTCGGTTCCACCACATCCTGTCGACCGAGAGCGCACAACTGTCGGATGTCGTTCAGGCATTGGCTGCCTTCTTCGACAAGCCGCACACCCGCACGCGATCCGTCACCGCGGCCGAGGAGGTCGACGACGTCATCATCGAACGCGGGAACCATTTTCCCGCTTTAGAACAGGCCGCCGACGACCTGGCGCGGCAGGTGCGCGGCCATGGAGATGTGCCGCTGAGCGCGCTCGCCGACTACCTGAAGCAGTCGCACCAGGTGACGGTCAGCAGTCGCGCTCCCACGAACACGGGCGGCGTCCGGTTCCGCAACCTTTGCACCTATGATTCCGATACCCGAACCCTGGTGTTCCTGGATCACGCATCGATCCCAACCCGGCAGTTCCAGATGGCCCGGCTCGCGGCGGAGCTAGGCGCGCGCGATGCCATCGAGGCCGAGACCGAGGATCCCCTGCTGACGTCGCCATCGTCGCAGGCGCAGGCGTTTCGGGCGTTCGCGTCCTATGTCGCCAGCGCACTGATCCTGCCTTACGAGCGGTTTCGCGCCGACGCGATCGAGGTTCGCTACGATATCGAAGTGCTTCGCCAACGCTACAACGCGAGCTTCGAGCAGATCGCTCATCGACTGGTCGCGCTGCGACGTCCCGGCCAGGAAGGGATTCCGTTCGGGTTCCTGCGCGCAAATCCGGCCGGGTTCACCACCAAGCGCTTTCCTTTGCCGGGATTGCCGCTACCGCGGCACGGGCACGGCTGCCCGTTGTGGGCGATCTACGGCGCCTTCCAGACTCCCGGCCGAGTGCTGCGGCACGTCGTTCAGTTCCCCGACAACGCGCGCTATCTGTTCGTGGCCGGAACCGTGGTCAAGCAGCCGGCGACCTTTCATGAACCGTCCGTACCCTATGCGGTGATGCTGGCCTGCGACGTGATCCACGCCGACCAGACGGTGTACGCCGATGGTCTCGATCTCAACGGCCCCAGCCCCGCCATCGTTCCTGTCGGACCATCCTGCAGGCTCTGCCCACGTCTTGATTGCCTGTACCGGGCCGAGGAACCGATCGTGGGCCGTCCGGCCGCCTGAGTGCACAAAGAGAAACGAGCCCTCGCGTTGGCGAGGGCTCGCATCGACCGTGCGTCCTGGAGTCTTACTTCTGAAGTTCAGTCCAGATCGCCGTGTAGAGGTCCTGCGTCGCCTTCGGGCAGGTCGGCAGGAACGTGCCGGCCGCCTTGTAGGCCTCAGGCACCACGATCTCCGGCGCGGTCTTCATTTCCTCGGGCATGAACTTGTCCGAACCGGCAATGCCGTTGGCGTACCGGGCGAAAGCCGAGATCAGCGCAGCGTTCTCCGGGTCCATGATGAAGTTCTGGAACAGCTTGGCGTTCTCGACGTTCTTGGCATCGGCCAGCACGGCGACGGAGTCCATCCAGACCGGATAGCCTTCCTTGGGGTAGCCGTACACAACGGTGGGGTTCTTCAGCCGCGCCCGGAAGGTCGACCCGTTCCAGTTGACCGTCGCCACCACGTCGGAATTCGACAGTTTCTCCGTCATACCGTAGTCCATCGAGCGCCATTTCGGCTTCGCCGCGGTCAGGATATCGCGAACCTTGCGGAGAAGATCCTTGTCGTCGGTGCACGGCTTGCCGCCGGCATACATGATCGTCAGCGCCATGACATCGGCCATCTCGGGCACGACGTTCACCTGGCCGACCAGTTCCTTCGGCGGGTCCAGGAAGATCGCCGAGGTGTTCGGATCACCCGCGTAGGCCTTGGTGTTCACGGCAACGCCGGTCGTGCCCCACTGCCACGGCACGGTGTAGTGGCGGCCCGGGTCCCACGAAACATCGACCCACTTCTTGTCGACGTTCTTGAAGTTCGGCATCTGGTCGGGCCGGGTTTCGAGCAACAGCCCTTCCTTGACGAAGATCGGCACGTAGTTCGCGGACGGAACCACGATGTCAAACCCGTGTCCGCCGGCCTTTACCTTCGTCAACGCCGTTGTATTCGAATCGTAATCGGTAATCGTAACTTTGACCTTATGCGCTTCTTCAAACTTCTTGATCAGTTCGGGGTTCGTGTAGTTGCCCCAATTGTAGATGTTCAACTCACCTTCAGCCATCCCTGATCCGGCCGAGGCTAGAAGAACAAGCGCCGAGAGAGCGCCACCAAGCTTCCAAGACATGTCAAACCTCCGTTTTTGTTTTCTTGTAGTAACAGTCTACCTCCGTTGCCGGCTCAGCACAAAAAACGCCGAGACCAGCAGAACGGTCACCGCGAGCAGTGCCGTGGAGATAGCATTCACTTCCGGCGTAACCGCGCGTCGGAGTTGTCCGAGCATATAGGTCGGCAACGTGTCCTGACCCGCGGACTTCACGAACTCGGTTATGACGACATCGTCGAGCGACACGACGAAGGCGAGCATCGCCCCTGCAACGATCCCCGGGGCCATCAGCGGCAAGGTGACGTGGCGGAAGGTCCGCCAGGGCGTGGCGTATAGGTCGGCCGCCGCCGTCTCGTAGGCGAGATCCATTCCCTCAAGCCGCGCCCGGATCGGCAGATAGGCGAACGGCACGCAGAACGCAGCGTGCGCCGCCACCAGGTAGGCCAGCCCGCTGTAGCCAGTCGCCACCTTGATCATCGCAAACACGATCAGCAGAGCGACCGCCGTCACGATCTCCGGCACCATCAGCGGCTGGTTAATGATGGCGTATATGGCCAGACGGCCGGGGAACGCTCCGGTACGGGTGGTTCCGATCGCCGCCATCGTGGCAACCACAGTCGCGATACCCGACGCCAGCGTGGCGATGACCAGCGACCGCACTGTCGCCTCTTGAACCTGGATATTGTCCCAGGCGCTCTCGTACCACCGCCAGGAAAAACCCTCCCACAGGGCGACCGACTCCCCGTCGTTGAACGAGTAGATCACCAGCGTGATGATCGGCGCGTACAGAAGGACGAAGCACAGAGAGGCAATGGCCGTGAAGCCGGGAATCCGGCGAACTGAGAACGGGCGGTGACGCGCGTGTTCAGCCACGGCTCTCGCTCCGGCTGACATTGCGCACGTACACCAGCAGCGCGATCATCACGATGACCAGCAAGGTCAGCGACAACGCCGCGCCCAGCGGCCAGTTGCGGCCTTGACCGAACTGCAACTCGATCAGGTTGCCGAGCATCATGTTCTTGCCGCCGCCAAGCACCCGCGGCGTCACGTAGGCGCCGAGCGAGGGAATGAACACCAGGATCGAACCCGCAATGATCCCCGGCTTCACCAGGGGGATGATCACGCGCCGCAGGACCTGAAGTCGGGTCGCATAGAGATCGTAGGCGGCCTCGACCAACCGGAAGTCCAGCCGCTCCATCGACGCATAGAGCGGCAGGACCATCAACGGCAGATACACGTACACCATGCCGATCAGCACCGCGGTGTCGGTGTAGAGCAACTGGATCGGTGCCTCGATCACCCCGAGCGACATCAACGTGCTGTTCACGATCCCCTCGTTCCGGATCACTTCCATGATCGCGAACGTTCGGATCAGCAGGTTGGTCCAGAACGGGATGGTGATCAGAAACAGCCAGAGCGTGCGTTGCTGCGGCGGCCGGGTCGCCACGAAATACGCGGTCGGGAAGCCGATGATCAAGGCGACGAACGTCGTCAGAAGCGACAGCTTGGCTGAGCGCCAGAAGATCCGCAGATGGGCATCCGCCAGACTGACCGTGTCGTCGAAGATATCGCGGTGGAGAATCACCCGGTACCAAGCGTCCCCGGACAGTTCCCAGACGACGCCGCTGTACTCGCCCGGCGTCAGGACCGAATAGAGGATGACGACCAGAAGCGGACCGGATGCTGCCAGGAACAACAAGGTCAATGCCGGCGTGGACAGCAACCAGTTGCGCCGAACCTCGGCAGCGCGGCTGGCGACCTCACCCGGAGACGGCGAGTGCGCTGGTTGCGCTTGTCGTGCGGGATCGGCGGCAGTCATATCAGTCCCTGAGCACGCGAACGGTCGACGGCTCGAACGCCACGGCAACGGCCTCGCCAATGCCGAACTGCAGGTCGGAGGCGGAGCTGTTCTGAACCCGAGCCACCAGTTCGTCGCCGCTGTCGAGCCGTACGTGGTAGTGGGTATCGGTACCCAGGTAGACCACGTTGCTGACCGTCCCCGGCAAGCTCGATCCCGTCGTACCGAAACTCAGCCGCAGGTGCTCCGGTCGAACGACCAGCGTCACCCGCTCTTTCGGCGTCATCCCGGACGGCAACTCGGCATCAAGTTCCAGACCTTCGCCCAGGCGCAGGCTGATGCGATCGGTCGTGGACGACATGACCTCGGCGGTCAGCGTGTTGGTCTCGCCGATGAAGCCGGCGACAAACCGGTTCGCCGGCCGCTCGTAGATGTCGTGCGGACTGCCGACCTGCAGGACATGACCCTCGCTCATCACCGCGATCCGGTCCGACATGGTCAGAGCTTCTTCCTGATCGTGGGTGACGAACACGAAGGTGATGCCGGTCTCGTGCTGCAACCGCTTCAGCTCGATCTGCATCTCCTTGCGGAGCTTCAGGTCCAAGGCCGACAACGGCTCGTCGAGCAGCAACACCTTCGGTTGGGGGGCGAGCGCACGGGCAAGGGCTACCCGTTGTTGCTGGCCGCCCGAAATCTGGGAGGTCAGGCGGTCCTTCATCGCCTCCATCTTCACCATGCTCAGCATGCGGTCGACGGTCTCGGCAATCTCGGCCTTCGGGCGATCGAGCATCTGGAGCCCGAATGCGATGTTCTGGGCGACCGTGAGGTGCGGGAACAGGGCGTAGCTTTGAAACACCGTGTTTACCGGGCGTTTGTACGGGGGCAGTTCGGAAATGTCGGAACCGTCCAGCAGGATCGCTCCGGAACTCGGATGCTCGAACCCGGCGATCATTCGCAGCAGCGTGGTCTTGCCGCAGCCCGATGGCCCCAAAAGGGTAAAGAATTCACCCTCACGGATTCCGATCGAGACCGCGTCGAGGGCGGTAATCATGGAATCACCGCTACCAAAGATCTTGGAAACCCCGATCGCTTCGATCATCAATGACGCGTCGTTCGAGTTTTTACCAGAATCAATCAGTACACGCCCCTCACTGACCTGCTGTTGCACAGACAGTCTCCCCCGATGCCATTATAGGTCAAGAATTCACTCAATCGCTATCTCGACCCTATGCGTCTTCTGCACTCATCTATCTTTTACTGAATCACAAACCGTCTTCATTCACGAGAAATGTTCGGTTCGGATTCGCCGACAGGCGCAGCTTGTTTTTTGCCTATTTCAACGTATGTCATTCCCTGTCAGAGCCGATACTAGCCCGTGAAATTGCACGCTGTCATGCCTCAGCGGCAAATAATCTTGTCGGCATCATCACAGTGGTTCCAAAAACCACGCATCCAGGCTTTGAGCGCGCGCGCCGGTTTGTGCCATGCTGGCAGCGGTCCGGGCGCCCATCGCGGTGCCGGGCCGTCATTCTCTCGAAGCGCCGGCGCCCGTGCACCTGACCGCATTCGCGCGCCGGAGAAAGCCAGACCATGAACTACGACCTGCGCCAATCGACATCGCCTCAGGACATGGCCGCCCGTTGGCTGAACGCCTTCGAGGACGCCTTGGGCCGTCAAGATCTCTCGGCCGCCTCGGCGCTGTTCTTGTCCGATGGTCATTGGCGCGACGTCCTGGCGTTCACCTGGCACATTCAGACGGTAACCGGCGCGTCTGCCATCGCCGCCGCGCTGGACCGAGCCTTGACAGTTACCCAGCCCAGAGATTTTCGCCTGCCATCGCATCGAACCGCTCCGCGATCCGTGCGCCGCGCCGGCACCGAGGCAATTGAGGCGATCTTTGAGTTCGATACCGCGTTCGGCTCTGCCCTTGGTGTTGTTCGGCTGGTAGCGGATGCAGACGCGCCTGGTCAGGTCCGCGCCTGGACTCTGTCGACGACCTTGGAAGCCCTTACCGGGCTTGACGACAACCCGGCCAGCCAGCACCGGCGTCTTGGCGCCTTCACCCGCGAGTTCGGCGGCGAGAATTGGCTGGACCATCGCAACCGGGCCCGTGCGTACGCGGATCACGATCCAGCCGTCCTAGTGGTTGGCGGTGGGCAGGCCGGGCTGTCAGCGGCGACGCGCCTGACCCATTCCGGCATCGACACGCTGATCATCGATCGCCAGGAGCGGATAGGCGACAATTGGCGCAAGCGGTACCACTCCCTGACGCTGCACAACGAAGTGCACGTCAACCACCTACCCTACATGCCGTTCCCGCCGACGTGGCCAGTGTTCATCCCCAAGGACATGCTGGCCAACTGGTTCGAGGCCTACGTCGAGGCCCTTGAACTGAACTTCTGGACCAGCACCGAACTGGTTGGCGGCTCCTACGACGAGAACGCCAAACACTGGACCGTTACCGTGCGCCGGTCCGATGGAACCGAGCGGGTACTGCGGCCGCGACATGTGGTGTTCGCGACCGGGGTCAGCAGCATCCCGCACTATCCGGACATCCCGGGCCTGGACATGTTTGGTGGCACCACCATGCACTCCGGCCGCTATACAGATGGCGCGAACTGGAAAGGCAAGAAGGCGCTGGTGCTGGGTACCGGCAACAGCGCCCATGATGTCGCCCAGGATCTGGCGGCCAGCGGCGCCGACGTCACGATGATCCAGCGCAGTGCGACCTACATCGTCAGCCTGAAGGAGGCGCAGAAGGTCTATGCGATCTACTCCGAGGGCATCCCGATGGAGGATTGCGATCTCCTGGCGACATCGATGCCCTATCCGGAATTGATCCGCGCCTACCAGATGTCCACCGCAGAGATGCGCGAGGTGGACAAGCCGCTGCTTGATGGACTGACGAAGCGCGGATTCCGGCTGGATTTCGGCGAGGATGACACCGGCTTCCAGATGAAGTACCTGCGGCGGGGCGGCGGCTACTACTTCAACGTCGGCTGCTCCGACCTGATCGTCGACGGCACGATCGAATTGATCCACTACGCCGACATCGAGCGGTTCGGGCCGCAGGGTGCCCAGATGCGCAACGGCGATGTCGTGCCGGCCGACCTGCTGGTCCTGGCCACCGGCTACAAGAACCAGCAGGACGTGGTGCGCGCCAATCTGTCCGACGAGGTTGCCGACCGCATCGGGTCGGTTTGGGGCTACGACGGCGGCGGCGAGTTGCGCAACATGTGGCGGCGCACCGCCCAGCCGGGCCTGTGGTTCACTGCCGGCAGCTTGGCGCAGTGCCGCATCTACTCCAAGTATCTGGCGCTGCAGATCAAGGCCTGCGAGGAAGGGCTGATCTCGCCGGACCTGCCTGGGTGATGCCTGGGTGAGCGTTAGGTCTCGACCAGGGCGACGCCGTGGGGTTCGCACACCTCGTTGAGTTCGGTGGCGCCGAGATCCTGGACGATTACCACCACGGCGCCGGGTGTTCCGCCGGTACCCGGGGGCATGCGCAGCGGCGGGCTGAAGATCGTTCCCACCGCCTGCACCAGCACGGCGCCGTCGATCCCTGCGACGCGCACCAGCCCCTTCACCCGCAACAGCCGCTCGCCGCAACGGGCCGCCAGATCCTCGATCCATAGGGCGACGGCATCCCAGTCGCGATCCGGCGGCAGGCTGGCCAGGAATACCCCGATACGGGGGTGGCGCATTGCCCTGAGTCCACCAATGGTCTCGGGCTCAGCCAGAGTCTCCAGGGCTGGGCCGCGACCAGCGAAGGCAGCCAGGGCGCGCGCCCTGCGATCCGGTTCGGCGACCACATGGGCCAACGGGTTTAGGGCGTGGACCGCAGCGACGCCGTCCTGCACCGAGGGTGAGCCCAGCAGGTCCAGTTTCGTCAGCACCACCGACTGCGCGGCGGCCAGCTGGGCGGCGGCCTCCTCGAAATGCGCGGCGTGATCTGCTCCCTGCCCAGCGTCGAACGTCGCCATCACCCGCACCCGGAAGTCGTGGGCGCCTAGGTCGGCCAGTGATCGGATGATCGGCCCCGGCCGCGACAGCCCGCTGCATTCCAGGATCATCCGACGGAACGGCGGCAGCCCCGCTTCCTGGCGGTCGTGCACGAGGTTCCCGATCGTGACGACCAACTCGTTGCCGATCGAGCAGCACACACAGCCATTCGACAGCATCGCGACCGGCATGCCGCTCGCGGCACCGGCCACCACCACGCCGTCGACGTCGATCATCCCGACATCGTTGACCAGGACTGCCGTGTCCGCGGCCTCAGGCAGCGCCAGATAGTCCAGCAGCAGCGTGGTCTTCCCGCTGCCCAGGAAACCGCAGAGGATGTGAAAGCCGGTTCCCGCCATTCCGGTCAGGGCGCCGGCAGTTCCGGTGAGTCGGCCCGGCTCTTGGCGACCATCTCGCGGACGTCGGCCAGCAGTTCGTCGACGTCATAGACCACGCCATTGCGGATGGTGTAGCGAAGCGCCCGCGGCCACTCGACCGTGTTGGTCTCCTGGTTCAGTCGCATCGCGCCAGTGGCGTACAGCAGCTTGAAGTCGGCCAGCGGGTTCTGGTCGTGGACCAACAGGTCAGCGGCCTTGCCGACCTCGATGCTGCCGACCTCGTCGTCGATGTCCAGCAACTCGGCGCCCTGGATCGTGGCCGCGCGCAGAACCTCCAGCGGAGTGAACCCGGCCTCCTGCAGCAGTTCCAGTTCGCGGATGTAGCCGAACCCGAAGGTCTGGAAGATGAAACCGGAGTCCGACCCGGTGCAGACCCGGCCGCCCCGGTTCTTGAACTCGTTGATGAACTGCATCCACAGCCGGTAGTTCTGCTTCCAGTCGACCTCGTTGGCGGTCGACCAGCGGTGCCAGTAACTGCCGTGGCCGCCGCCATCCGGTTGGTAGAAGTTCCACAGGCTGGCGTAGGTGTAGTCGCGGTGCCAGTCGGCCCGGCGGGTGCGCATCAGGTCGCGGTTGGCATCATAGATCGAGAAGGTCGGCACGAAGGTGAAGCCGAGTTCCAGGAACTCATCCATCACCGCGTTCCACTTGGCGCTGCCGGGTTGCGCCGCCTGCCGGAAGGTCTGCCCCGCGAACGAGAATCGGAAGTACTCGTCGCCGTAGTCATAGTCCGGCGTGTAGTCCTGAATGACCCGGTTCTCGAACAGCGATTCGGCAAGCCCGTAATAGTGCTCCTGGCTGGTCAGCCCCCAGCGGGCGCTGGTCATCGTGCTCATCCGGGTGACGGCCTGCTGGGCGTGATGGCAACCGGAGCGCAGGCCGAGCTTGCGGCACTCGTCGAGGGCCGCCTCCATAATCGCCGGAGGGGCGCCGAAGAACTTCACGCCGTCGGCGCCGCGCGCCTTGAGCGCTTGAAGCCACTCCCGACCCTGGGCGGGCGTGTGAATGGTCTTCAGCATGTCGTTGACGGCCGGAAAGTACGAATAGGCCAGGATCCGCGGCGCTGCGATCTCGTTGGCCTGCGAGCGTGCCTTCTGGTCCAGGGTCCAGCCAAGGCCGTTGAAACTGCCCATCTCGCGCACCGTGGTCACGCCATGCGCCAGCCACAGCTTGAAGACGTAGTCGGCCGGCGCCATCGGCCCCGACAGCGCGTGATAGGGAACGCCGATGTGCGCGTGGCAGTCGATGAATCCGGGCGTGACGAACTTGCCGCGACAGTCGATCTCATGGTCGCCGGCGGCTGGTCGGCGCGCGTCGGCAACCAGCTTGCGCGGCAGGCCGACCTTCTCGATCGCGACGATCCTGCCGTCTTCGACCACGATGTCGGCCGGGCTCCAGGGAGGCGCTCCGGTGCCGTCTATGATCGTGGCGCCGCGCAGCACCAGCCGCTTGAAGGGCCCGGCACCCCGATCCCGATCCTTCGCCTTCTCCAACGCCGGCATACCGGAAGCGTTCAGCTTGCGGATCCGCTCTTCACCGACGCCGCTGGCGTCGTCCTGATGGGCTGTCATGGTTCGATGTCCCGATGTCGAATGGGCGGGGGCAGAAAGTTCTGAGCGCGCCCGACGAGGAGACCGAACGGTATGGGCGCGTGGAGATCCAATCATAGCGGCCAGATCCGGCCGTTGTGAAGTTGACATGGCAGCTATGAATTACCACAGTAAGTGAACATTCACTTGTAACACTCAGACCGGCATGCCACGCCATCCCGATACCCGAGACCGCATCGAACGTGCCGCCCTCTCCCTGTTCGCGAGCAAGGGCGTCAACGCCACAACCACCAAGGATATTGCAGCCGAGGTCGGGATTTCCGAAGGCGCGATCTATCGCCACTTCAAGGGCAAGGACGACCTGGCCTGGGCCTTGTTCTCGACCCCGTATTTCGAGTTGGCCGATCGGATCGACCGGGTTGTGGCCGAAACGGCAACGTTCGCCGACCGGATCGACCAAATGATCGACCTGTTCTGCGCCCTGTTCGACCGGGACGCCGACCTGTTCGCCTTCATCCTGCTGTCCCAGCACGGCCTGCTGCCTCGGGTCACCGATGGCATGCCCAACCCGGTGGAGAGTCTGCGGCGGATGTTCCAGGCGGCGATCGACAGACGGGAGTGTGTCGGCACCGACGCCAATCTGATGGCGGCCATGGCCCTGGGTCTGGTCACTCAGCCGGCAACCTTCATCCTCTACGGGCGCCTGCCACGTCCAATGGCCGACTTGGCGCCGATACTCTCCGAGGCCATCAAGCTGGCGGTGATGCGATGATGCCAGACGCGTATGACTATGGAGACATCGGCGCGCGCTGCTCGGATCTGCTCGCGAGTGTCCCCAGGCCCGGGATCCCGACGCTCGGCGGACGGCATTTCTGGCGCGACGTAGCGGTCGGTGGCGATCATCGCATCCAACAGCACATCTGGACGAGGCACCATCGGCTGCTCGACCGCCGCGACCGGCAAGTAACCTATGGCACCCTGGAGAGTTGCCAGGCGACGGCTGCGCTTCGCTACCCGCCACTCACAACGTTCAGCGGCACGCTCGTCGTCATGCTGCACGGCCTGTATCGGTCACGGCACTCGCTGCGTCGGCTCGAACGCCGCGTGAACGACGCCGGCTGGGATACCATGGTGCCGAACTATCCAAGCGGGCACTCAACCATCGCCGAGTTGGGGCTGTGGCTGAACAATCTCATGGCCGGAGTCGTCGGTTACGACCGCGTGATCTTCATCACCTACAGCCTCGGCGGCCTCGTGTTGCGCAGCGCACTCGCGCAGCCCGCAGCGTGGCAGGCCTGCCTGCCGATCGCCGGCATCGTGCAGATCGGCCCCCCAAATCGCGGCGCGCAGATGGCGAGCCTGATCCGGCCCCTGCCCCCGGGCAATCGGATCTCCGGACCAGCGGCGCGCGAACTGTGCGATCCAATCGAACTGCCGGAACCGCCGCCGGACATCCCATTGCTGGTGATCGCCGGCGGCACGAACGGCCGTCGGGGGTTCAATCCCCTGTTGACCGGTGACAATGACGGCGTGGTCCGGGTGGCGGAGACCCGGCTCGACCGCAACCACGACCTCCAGATGGTTCCAACCCTTCACGGGCTGCTGATCGGGCACCCTCAAACCGAACTATCGGTTCGATCCGCCCTATCGACCTGGGGTATGAACGGCTGACAGCCGATGTGTCGTTCATTCAATGTCGTTGACGAAAGGTCGAGGAACGCGAGCTATGGATGCCGCTCAGCACGCTATCGAGGAGAGCGCGGCGTACACCGCCTACCGAATCATGAACGTGCTGCAGCACCCTTGGCCGTTCCCGCATCTGCTGTTCGACCAGCTGCTTTCGCCGGACCTGCTGGACCTACTTCTGCGCATCGACATTCCGAACGCTGCGATGCGCCAGCATCCGCCTGGTGAGGGTGCGGCCAATCGGGAGAACCATCGCTTCTCGGTCGCCGTCAGCCCTAACACGCTGCAGGATGTTGCAGCGGCGATTCCGACCCTGGGCGTGGCATTCACGACCCTGTCGCACCGGTTGGTCGTGCGGGCGCTTGTCGAACGGTTCCGCCACGAGTTGGAGATCGGGTTTGGGACGACCGATCTTGCGCTCCAACCCAGCATGGTCCTGGTCGAAGATCGCAGTGGATACGAGCTCCTGCCGCACACCGACGTTCCCCAGAAAGCCTTGACGCTGATCGTCTATCTGGCCGCGGACGACGCCGATCCAAGTCTGGGAACGGAGTTGTATGCGTTCCGGGGCAGTCCGGATGGCGCACCCGCCAACATCATGCAGACCCGAGTCGCCCGACATTGGTTCAACCGGGTCACAACCGTGCCATACCGGCCCAACCACGGTCTGGCGTTCGCACCGTCCAGGAACACCTTTCACGGAGTCGGCCATGTCCAGACCGACACGGCCGTCCGGCGAATTCTGCAGTTTCAACTGAACGTGGACGCGGCGGCCGCAAGCCGACGCCCCTGATCGCAGGATTGAAGATCGGCAGCTGCCGGGCGGACGGCTGGATTGTCCGACTACAACGTTCGCGCGCCCGGAATGTTGCCGACCAACAACCGGTCAATTTGGCCGTTGCTGTCAACGAATGGTAGAATCAGACGGTCCCATTGGGTTATTTGAATGTTGTGGTGCGTGGTGTGTCGGGCCAAGAGCGGGCATCGCCGGACCACAACGGCCCGATAGGTCGCAAGGAAATACGCCGCCACCATTGGAGACGGTACCTGCGAGACCCGCTTGCCGGTCAGTTCCAACCCGCCCTTTTCGGCAATGATCGAGCCGTACACCCGGTACCGGAAGTCGCCGTCCGCACCGGTCGGCTCCAGCAGCATGACGTAGCCGAGGGCAGGCTTGAGGTCGAACGCGTCAATTCCGCTGGACAACGGCAGACCTTCGGGCCTGATGCGCCGACGCCAGTAGTCGTGCAGAAACCGCAGGTGACGGCTTTCCAGGTCGGCATCGTCAGGCTGCCACTTCAGCACCGGGCGCGGGCTGTCGATCGCCTCGAACAATCCGTAGATCACCTCGAACCGACCCTCGACCAGTTCCGCGGCCGCCCGGTCAGCGGCCGACAGGTATCCGCTGTCGCCGCCCGACCCGGTCGAGGGGCTACGACAGAGTGCCAATGGTCTTCGCCCGGATCAGTTCAAAGTCGATAGTGGCACCCAGGCCGGGTCCTGACGGCGCGTGGATCAAGCCCTGGGCGTCGGGTTCCAAGTCATCGGCGATTGCGTATTTCTGCGCCTGCGCCGGCAGCAGGACCTCGAAGAACTGAGTGTTCGGAATCGACAACGCGACATGCAGGTTGGCCCAATTGTTCAGCGAGTTGCCGCCATGGTGGATCTCGAAGTTCATGGCAAACGCCTCGGCCAGATGCGCCGTCTTCAGCAGGGCGGTGATGCCACCCTTCACCGCCACGTCGCCGCGCAGGTAGTCGGTCGCCTTGTTCAGGATCCACGGCGCGTAGTTGGTGAAACCGCCCGGCGAGTACTCGGTCGCCATCAGCGGGATGTCGAGCTTCTCACGCAGCTTGATGCAGCCCATCAGGTCGTCGTCGGCCAGCGGGTCCTCGTACCAGTAGAATCCGAGTTGCTCGATCGCGCGGCCGACCTTGATGGCGTGCTCGTACTTGTACGACCAGGTGGAATCCAGCATCAGCCGGTATTCCGGGCCGACGGCGGCGCGCACTGCCCGACAGATCTCGATGTCTTCCTGCCAGGGCCCTGGCGGGTGGATCTTGTAAGCGGCCCAACCGCCGTCGCGGAAGCCCACCGCCTCTTCCGCATAGGCCTCGCGCGATGCCAGTACCGCCGACGACGCGTAGGCTGGGATCGACTCCCGATAGGCACCGAGGTGCTTGTACAGCGGCTGGCCGCTTGCCTTGGCCGCGATGTCCCAGAGGGCAACGTCGACCGCGCCGATCGCCCGCAAGGTGACGTACCGGCCACGCTTCTGCATGGCGGCGTAGATCGCCTCACGGTCGCGCGGGTCGCGCCCGATCACCAGCGGCTTCAGCGCCCTGACCAGGGACGGGCCGTCCTGGTCGGCCGGGAACATCGCCGAGCCGAGGAAGGCATGGCCCTCAATCCCGTCGTCAGTGCGGATCGTCACCAAGCCGAGATTGCTCCGCCCGGCGAAAGTGCCGGTGTGACCGCCGTAGCGCGTTGCCGGAATGCCATCCCAGGCGAACAGAGTGCGGTCAGGTCGTCGATCTTCATGCTCAATCCCTGCGCCGAACCCCCGCCAGAGTGGCCGAACCGGACATCGATGTCAGCAGGACCATAGTCGCGTAGGCAACCAATGTAGCACGACTGCCATCGCGGACCGTCCGCTTGCCGCCCGCCGGAACGCTGCCTATCGTCGTCGCCGACCATCCAGTTGAGGGAAATGCCGCCATGAACGCACCTGATCGTCTGCGTGCCCTGTTGACCGAGCCCGGCCTTGTCGTAATGCCGGCAGTCTGGGACGGGTTGAGTGCCAAGCTCGCCGCCGAAGCCGGCTTCAAGACCGCGTTCCTGTCGGGCTCGTGCGTGGCCGCTAGTGGATAGAATCCAACACTTGGTGCCCACGCCTGACGGCGGCGATGATTTTGTCGGGATCGGCTGTCCAGTTGAAGGGCTTCGGATCTGAGGCGTTGTGCTCGTCGAGGAAGCGGTTGATGGCGGCCTGGAGGTCGGCGACAGAGCGGAAGACGCCGCGCTTGAGGCGGCGCTTGGCGAGCCTGGCGAAGAAGCCTTCGACGGCGTTGAGCCAGGAACATGAGGTCGGCACGAAGTGGAAGGTCCAGCGGGGATGGCGGTGCAGCCAGGCGCGGACCTTGGGGTGCTTGTGGGCGGCGTAGTTGTCGAGGACGGCGTGGATCACCTTGCCGGCCGGAACCTGGGCCTCGATGTGGTTGAGGAAGCGGATGAACTCCTGGTGGCGGTGACGCTGCATGTTGCGGCCGATGACGGTGCCGTCGAGCACGTTGAGGGCAGCGAACAAGGTGGTGGTGCCATGGCGCTTGTAGTCGTGGGTCATGGTGCCGGCGCGGCCCTTCTTCAGCGGCAGGCCGGGCTGGGTGCGGTCGAGCGCCTGGATCTGGCTCTTCTCGTCGACGCTGAGCACGATGGCGTGGGCCGGCGGGTCGACATAGAGCCCGACCACGTCGCGCAGCTTGGTCACGAACTCCGGGTCGTTCGAGAGCTTGAACTGCCGGATCCGATGCGGGGCCAAACCGTGAGCACGCCAGATCCGCTGCAGCGAACTAACCGAGATGCCGGTCTGTGCCGCCATCGTTGCGGCGGTCCAGTGGGTCGTCTCGCCGGGCGGATCGGTCAGGGTCAGGGCGACGACGCGCTCGGCCACCGAGGGGTCCAGCGGCGGGATCCGCGACGGGCGCGTCTTGTCCCGCAGCAGCCCGTCCACGCCTTCGGCGGCGAAGCGCTCCTGCCAGCGCCAGACCGCCGTCTTGGCGACCCCGGCCTCGCGCATGATCGCGTTGGTGCCCAGGCCCGCGGCGGTGAGCAGCACGATCCGGCAGCGCCAGACGTGCTTTTGCGGGCTGTTGCGGTCCGCCACGATCGCCTCCAGGCGGGCGCGATCGGCGGTACTGACGGTGAAGCTGATCCCGGTGCGCATGCCCCAGACTCGCACGCCACCGAACCCGCGGGAATCCTGAGCGGGATTCTAATGTCGGATTTTATCCACTAGCCGCCTGGGCGGTCCCGATCTCGACCTGATCTCGTTCGGCGAGATGTTCGACTCGTTCAACATGGTGCACGGCGCCGCCCCGCAGACCCTCGTGCTGGCCGACGGCGACCACGGCTACGGCAATGCCATGAACGTGCAGCGCACGGTGCGTGCCTACGGCCGGGCCGGAGCAGCGGCCGTGCTGATCGAAGACAAGATCACCCCGCGCGCCCTGACCTCGGCCGGCAAGCCGTGCCTGTCGCGCGAGGCGGCCCGCATGAAGATCCGTGCCGCGGTCGAGGCCGCCAAGGACTCCGGTATCCTGGTCCTGGCGCGGACCGACTGCCGCCCGACCCAAGGCATCGACGAAGCCGTCGCGCGGATCGAGATGTACGTGAAGGAAGGGGCCGACATCCTGTTCCTCGACTCCCCGGCCGACGACGACGAGGTCCGTCGCGCGGTCGCCGCCGCCGATGGCAAGCCGTCCTTCGCGGTGCTGTCCCCCGGCGCGCCTCGGGCAACACCATCCCAGACCGAGGCCGTGGCGCTCGGCTTCAAGATCGGCACCTACCCGACCGGCATGCTGTCGCCGGCGACCGCCGGCATCAAGGCCGGACTGGCGGCGCTGGCCGCCGGAAAGGCCGAAGCCGCCAGCGCACTGCCGCCGGCCGAACTGCGCACGACCCTGGGCTATCCCGACTACGACGCGCAGGCCAAGCCGTTCATCATCCCGTAACGGCGATGACGCCCAGCGCGCCCGATGCAATGCGGCAGACGGGCGCGCCGCTGCCGCACCTCAGTCGAATAAGACGGTCCCGTCAGCCGATCACCATCCTGGCGCATCGAAGAAAGTCATGATTCGGAACATAAAGACCGACATACTTTCTTATACAATCCCCATTTTTTTAGCGAAACTCGGTGCAATTCTGACCTTTAACGGATTGCTATAGTCAATTTCGCCGTCTGGATATTTTTCCATATCCTGGACTGCTTGCAGAATCTCTTCAGGTGAATTATCCACAACGACAACATCATTCAAATCAAACAACAGTCTATTATACACACCTCTGAATTCTCTGTTCATCGTCAAGAATGGAATTCGATCGCCGTTTCTGTACAACGTCTTGGTGATTGTCATGGATTTTCGAGAGAACAAAAAATCTCCAAACGGCATCCAGTTAGTGTATAAAATCCGCTTATTGAACAACATTGGAACGAGGGACATTCCCGACGGCCTCTTTTGAAATCCGAGTGGGTAGCGGCTGTCGAGCTGGGGCCTGACGACGGGCCTGCATCGATCCCTTTGTTCGACCGGCGAGACCATCCCTTCGTCCCGACCTGCCTTCTGCGGGGCCAG
>ABHC01000014.1 GCA_000171835.1 alpha proteobacterium BAL199
GGGCTCTGGAGGCGAGTGCGGGGCATGCAGAACCAACTCTTCGAGGTGGCTTGGGCATTGCCGAGCCGTGGTACGTCAACGGCGTCGACTTCGACGCGGCCGAGAAGACCCTGACGATCGGTGTCGATTTCGTCGCCGGGACACGGTTTCCGGCGGCCGGCGTGGCAGGCGTGCATCCGGTCCACGACACCCAGATCAAGCGCCTGCGGCATCTGAACTTCTTCCAGCACGAATGCTTCCTGGAGGTCAGAACGCCTCGCGTGAAGCTGCCCGACGGGCGGGTCGTGCAGGTCGAGCCCGAGTGGTTCGGCAAGCTCGCCGGCTTCACCCTGCTGTTCGAGGCGCTGGTGCTGGCCATGGCCCGGCAGATGACCTTTGCCGCCGTGGCCAAGCTGGTCGGCCTGTCCTGGCATCGCGTCCATGCGATCTGTTCGCGCTATGTCGATCTCGCCCTGGCCGAGGCCGATCTGTCGACGGTGACGGCGGTGGCGATCGACGAGACCTCCTGCCGGCGCGGCCACAACTACCTGACCATCGCCGCCGATATGGATGAGCGCAAGGTGGTGTTCGTCACCGAAGGCAAGGACGCCAAAACCATCACCCACTTCGCCGAATACCTGGCCGAGCACAAAGCCATGCCCGAGCAGGTCCGCTCGGTGAGCATCGACATGTCGCCGGCCTTCATCAAGGGCGTGGCCAGGCAGTTGCCCAACGCGCGCATCACCTTCGACAAATTCCACGTCGTCGCCCATGCGTCCGCCGCCGTCGATCAGACCAGGCGCATCGAGCAGCGAACCGATCCGAGCCTCAAGGGGCTGCGCTGGAAGCTGCTCAAAGACCGCGACCGGCTGACTGACGAGGGCCGGGCCGACCTTGACGCGTTGATCGCTCAGGTCGCCACCAAACGCACGCCGCGCGCCTGGCTCTACCGTGAGAATTTGCGCGACATCCTCGAGCGCAAGCAGATCAACGTCGTCTCCGCCATGCTCAAGCAGTGGTGCACCAACGTCCTGCGTTCCAAGGTCGAGCCGATGAAAGACGTCGCCAGGATGATCCGTAGGCACTTCGACGGCATCGTCGCCTGGACCCAGACCCGCCAGACCAACGGCTTCATCGAGGCGCTCAATGGCCTGTTTCAGGCCGCCAAACGCAAGGCCCGCGGCTACACCCGGTTCGCCACCATGCGCACCGTACTCTTCCTCATCGCCGGAAAACTCGACTTCACCCGGATCAACCCGCAGGCCGCATAGCCCACTCGAAATTCAAAAGAGCCAGTAATCGACCGGCTGTCGAATGGGCGTTTCGGATGAGCCGACGGACTGGACGCCGGAAGCCTCGGCGCTATGGTGGCGCACCGACATTGGCGGAGCCCCGGAATGCCCATCGACAAGATCGTTCCCACCCTTGAAGCGGCCGTTGCCGGGATCGGCGACGGCATGACGATCATGATTTCCGGCTTCGGCTTTGCCGGCGTTCCGAACGACCTGATCGAAGCGGTCCTGAAGCTCGGGGCCAAGGATCTGACGGTCATCTCGAACAACGCCGGCACCGGCACCGAGGGACTGGCCGCCCTGATGGGCAGCGGCCGGGTGCGACGGATCATCTGCAGCTATCCGCGTTCCAAGGGCTCCGACAAGTTCGATGCGCGCTATGCCGCGGGCGAGATCGAGCTGGAACTGGTGCCGCAGGGCACGCTGTCGGAGCGCATGCGCGCCGCCGCGGCTGGGATCGGCGCGTTCTACTGCCCGACCGGCGTCGGCACCGAGCTGGCGGCCGGCAAGGAAGTCCGCACGATCGAGGGTCGCGATTACGTGCTGGAGATGCCGCTGCGCGCCGACGTGGCACTGGTGCAAGCGCAGAAAGCCGATCGCTGGGGCAACCTTACCTACTCGAAGTCGGCGCGGAACTTCGGGCCGGTGATGGCAATGGCGGCCGACCTGACGATCGTGCAGGCGAAGGAGATCGTGCCGCTCGACGCCATGGACCCCGAGACGATTATGACCCAGTCGATCTTCGTCGACCGGGTGGTGCACGTCGACAACGACCGGGAGTGGGACATATGAGCACCGCCATGACCGCCGACAGCTTCACGCGGCTGACCCGCCGGCAGCTTGCCTGGTGCGCCGCGCAGGCGATCCCGGACGGCTCCTACGTCAACCTCGGAATCGGGGTGCCGACCCTGTGCGCCAACGTGATGCCGGCGGACCGGGAGATCGTCTTGCACAGCGAGAACGGCGTGCTCGGGTTCGGCCCGGCCCCGGCGGCCGGGGCCGAGGATTGCGATCTGATCAACGCGTCCAAGGAATACATCACGATGCGGCCGGGCGGTGCGTTCTTCATGCACACAGACGCCTTCGTGATGATTCGTGGCGGGCATATCGACCTCGCCCTGCTCGGCGCGTTCGAGGTGTCGGGCACCGGCGACCTCGCGAACTGGACCACTGGCGACCGGAGATTCCCGCCGGGCGTCGGCGGGGCCATGGACCTCGCCGTCGGCGCCAAGGCGATCTGGGTGCTGACCGAGCACACCACCAAGAAGGGCGAGCCGAAGATCGTCGATACCTGCAAGTACCCGCTGACGGCGGCCGGAGTGGTGCGCAAGATCTTCACCGACCTCGCCGAGATCGATGTTTCGCCGGACGGGCTGGTGGTCCGCGCGATGGTCGAAGGTTTGACTCAAGAGGCGCTGCAGGCGATGACGCAGCCGCCGATCCGGCTGGCCGACGACTGCCGGGTCATGGCGGCGCCGGCCGGCTGACGCCAGGCTCAGGTGGCCAGTGTCTGCCGCAACCCGTCTACCGCCGAGTCGACGAATTGGCCGGCAGGACCGCTGCGGGCCGAAGGGCCTGGATACACGGCCAGTGTGACCGTACCGAGCGGTGGCAGGGCCCAGGCGCCACCGACGTCGACCCGCCCGTCGCCGAGGCCTTCGGGCGTGCGCACTGTGACGCCGAGGCCGGCGCGGACAGCGGCGCGCACGCCGCCAAGACTGGGGCTGGTGAACACGATCTTCCAGGGCCGACCGGCACGGTCCAACGCCTCGATGCCGCGTTCGCGGAACCGGCACGGCGGCGGGAACGCGACGATCGGCACGACCTCGCCGGACGACACTGCGCTGTCGGCGCCCAGCCACAGCAGGGGCACCTCGGCGACCGGGATGGCGCCTTCCGTCAGCGGCAGGCCGAGCGCCATGGCCACGTCGACCTCGTCGCGAGCCAGCGCTTCGAGCGCGTCGACACCGCCACCGACCGAGACCCGCAGGTCGATCTCCGGGTGGTTGACTGAGAAGGTCTGCAGGAAGCCCGGCAACCAGGTTTCCGCATAGTCCTGCGGCAGGGCGACCCGCAGGATTTGGGACACGGCTGGCTCGGCGATGTCGCGCACCGCATCGTCGTTCAGGCGCAGGATGCGCCGCGCGTAGTCGACCAGCAGCAGCCCGCGCCGGGTCGGCACCAGCCGCCGACCGCTGCGGTCGAACAACTGTGCTCCCAGGCGGTCTTCCAGGCGCTTGATCTGCAGGCTGACCGCGGAAGGCGAGCGGCCGACATGCTGTGCGGCCGCGTCCAGGCCGCCGCCATCGACCAGCGCCAGCACGGTTCGGAGCAGGTTGGTGTCCAGGTCCATTGGCATCTCAGTTTTATATTCCTCAAGTGTTTCGTGGTTCAATTCAATTTGAATCGAACCGTGATCGGGTAATCTGTGAACCGATAACGGAGGAACCGATGACGCGTTTCGCATTCTGGTCGTCGCTGCTGGCATCGGCGGTATTGCTGGGCCTCACGGTCGGATACCGGCAGACCTTCGGGTTGTTCCTTCCTGCGGTCACGGGCGATCTCGGGATCGGCCGGGAGGCGTTCGGGTTGGCGCTTGCCGTGATGAATCTGACCTGGGGACTGGCGGCTCCGCTGGCCGGTATGGTGGCCGACCGGCACGGCGCAGGTCGGATGATGGCCGCAGGAGCGCTGGTCTATGCGGTCGGCTTGGTCGGGCTGGCGACCGCCGGTTCGGCCGGACAGTTGATCTGGAGCGGGGCGCTGATCGGCCTTGGCTTGTCCGGTGCAGGCTTCACCGTGAGCCTGGCGGCCGCTGGCCGTCTGGCGCCCGAGACAGGACGTACCCAGGCAATCGGGACGGTCAGCCTCGGCGGATCGATCGGCCAGTTTCTCGCCCTGCCGGTCGTGCACCTGCTGATCCTTGGAGTCGGCTGGCAGGTCGGTCTGGGATGGCTGGCGGCATCCATGGCGTTGGCCGCAGGTGCCGGGCTGTTGGTCCGTGACCGGATATCAACCCAGCCGGGATCCTTCTGGGGCAGTGCCGGCACCGCCGTGCGGGACGCGCTGCGCGTGCCGTCGTTCGGGCTGTTGACCGTCGGGTTCTTCGTCTGCGGATTCCACCTCGCCTTCCTGGTCGTCCACCTGCCGGCCTTCCTGGTCGATCGCGGCCTGGACGCCAGTGTTGGTGCGGTCGCACTCACCCTGATCGGGTTGGCGAACATTGTCGGAACCATCCTATTCACCCGGGCCGGCGCGCGCTGGTCCCGTCGACGGGTGCTGGCCGGGCTCTATCTGGCGCGCACGGTCCTGATGGGTGGTTTTGTGGCTCTGCCGGTGACCGAGGTGACGGTCTACGGATTTGCGGTGCTGATGGGGCTTACCTGGCTGGCGACGGTGCCGTTGACCAGCGCCCTGGTGGCAGACCTGTTCGGCACGGCACGGCTGTCCACCCTGTTTGGAGTGGTGTTCCTCGGCCATCAGTTGGGATCGTTCGCCGGCGCATGGTTCGCCGGCGCGGTCTATGATCGGTTCGGCAGCTACGACCTGGTCTGGGGGGTGAGCGTGGCCATCGGGTTGGCGGCGGTCGGCCTGCATCTGGCGATCCGCGTACCGGAGACGGTACCGCAGTTGGCCTGACGGTTTGGTTAATCAAGATGCCTTTCATACGATGACATATTGAATTACGCTCGTCTCCAAGAACGATAATTTAGCCGTTGCTTGAACGACGGTGAGTCGACTGGGAGGTGCTCGGATGGCCGAAGTCCGGATTCGCGGCGTCCGCAAGTCGTTCGGCAATGTCGAAGTCATTCACGGTGTCGACGTCGATATCTCCGATGGCGAGTTTGTGGTGTTGGTCGGGCCATCGGGCTGCGGCAAGTCCACCTTACTGCGGATGATCGCCGGTTTGGAGCGGATCACCGATGGTGAGGTGATGATCGGCGGCCGGGTGGTGAACCAGATGCCGCCGAAGGAACGCGATGTCGCCATGGTGTTCCAGAACTACGCGCTCTACCCGCACATGAAGGTCTACGACAACATGGCCTTCAGCATGAAGCTGCGCGGGGCCGAGAAATCCGAGGTCGACCAACGTGTCCAGAAGGCAGCCGACATTCTGGGCCTGACGCCGTTCCTCGAACGATACCCACGCCAGTTGTCCGGTGGCCAGCGCCAGCGGGTGGCCATGGGGCGGGCGATCGTCCGCGACCCGCAGGTGTTCCTGTTCGACGAACCGCTGTCCAATCTCGACGCCAAGCTGCGGGTGCAGATGCGCACCGAGATCAAGGAACTGCACCAGCGTCTGAAGACCACCAGCGTCTACGTCACCCACGACCAGATCGAGGCCATGACCATGGCGGACCGGATCGTGGTGATGCACGACGGCATCGTCGAGCAGGCGGGGGAACCGCTCGATCTCTACGACAACCCGACGAACACCTTCGTGGCCGGCTTCATCGGCTCGCCTGCCATGAACTTCGTGCGCGGCACGGTGCGCGCCAACGGCGGTCCGGCCCGGCTTGAGGCGAAGGACGGCGTGGCGCTGCCGCTTGGTGACGGTTGGTCCGGACAGGACGGCCGCTCGGTGGTCTATGGCATTCGCCCCGAGCATCTGGTTTTGGCCGAGGCAGGGCAGAGGTCGGTGGAGAGCGAGATCGCAGTGGTCGAGCCGACCGGCGCTGAGACGCTGCTGGTGTCGAGGGTCGCTGGTGGTGAGTTCCAGGCGGTGTTTCGCGAACGTCACGCTTTTCGGCCGGGGACCAGGGTTCAGTTGGCCCCGCTGCTGGACAAAGTGCACCTGTTCGATGCGGAGACCGGCCAACGACTCTGAGTCTGATGTACCGCTGGATTTCGGACGCGACAGTTTGGCGTCCGTGGTCGGACCGGGCGGATCGGCCGGACGACAGGACAAGGCATCCGATCCATCAAGCGACGGCCGCAAACCGGCCGCATGAAGGGAGGAAGCGCTTATGACGGACCACATCACCCGGGATGTATCCCGCCGGTCGGTTCTCAAAGGGTCAACAGCGTTGGCAGCGGGGGTCGCGATCGGTGGCGCAGGCAGCTTGGTCGACCAGACCCGGGCCTGGGCAGCCGACTCGCCATTCGAGCCTGAGAAGGGCGCCAAGCTGCGGATGCTGCGCTGGAACCGGTTCGTGGAAACCGAGGACATCCAGTTCGACAAGAGCATGGTTGCATTCACGGAGGCAACGGGAATCCAGGTGCGGCTGGACAAGGAGTTTCTGGACGACATCCAGCCGAAGGCGGCTGTGGCGGCGAACGTCGGCGCCGGGCCGGACATCATCTGGGGGCCAATGGCAATCCCACACCTGATCCCGGACAAGCTGCTGGACGTCACCGATGTCGCCAACTATCTCGGCGGCAAATACGGCGGTTGGTACGAGTCTCCGGCGGCCTACGGGATCCGTGACGGCAAGTGGATGGCGCTCCCGCTGTGCGTTTCGGGCAACTACATCAACTACCGGATCTCGGCGGTGCAGAAGGCCGGATTCGAGAAATTCCCGACCACCACTGCCGACCTGATGAAGCTGACCAAGGCGCTGAAGGCCAATGGCAGCCCGGCCGGCATGGCGCTGGGCCGTGCCACCGGTGACGGTAACGCCTGGTGCCACTGGGTCGTGTGGGCGCATGGCGGCAAGCTGGTCGACAAGGACGGCAACGTCACGATCAACAGTCCCGAGACCGCAGCCTCGCTCGAGTACGTGAAGGAACTCTACGAGAACTGGATCCCCGGCACGGCGTCGTGGAACGACTCCAACAACAACAAGGCGTTCCTGTCAGGCGACGTCAGCTACACCAACAACGGCATCTCGATCTATGCGGCGGCGGTCCGGCAGAAAATGGACATCGCTGCCGACATCGATCATGCCTTCTATCCGATCGGACCGGTCGGCAAGCCGACCGAACTGCAACTACCGTTCATGATCGAGGCGTTCAAGTACTCGAAGTACCCCAACGCCTGTAAGTTGCTGATGGCTTTCCTGATGGAGGGCCCGCAGTACAACGCGTGGCTGGAGCAGTCGGTTGGATACTTCACCCAGACCCTTAAGGACTACGAGAAGAACAAAGTCTGGACCGAAGATCCCAAGCGGGCGGTGTTCAAGGAAGCCTGCACCCGGACCCTCGACATGGGCTATGCTGGGTCGCTCGGCTACGCGGCGGCGGGTGCGCTTGCCGATTTCGTGATCGTCGACATGGTCAGCCAGGCCGCGACCGGCCAGACCAGCGTTAAGGAAGCGATGGAAACCGCCCAGAAGCGGGCTGAGCGATACTACCGCGTGTGATGACGGGCGCCGCGGGAACGGTCTGCCAAGGTCGTTCCCGCCGGCCTCCGCCCACCGTTTGAAGGAGACGCGGCGTGGCGACCGATGCCGAGCGGGTGAGGGCTCAACGGACTGAAAGCTTCAGCGATCGCTGGACCCAGTTGAAGTACGACCACAACTGGCTCGGCTTCTGGTTCATGCTGCCGGCGGCGGCGTTCCTGCTGTTGTTCCTGACCTATCCGCTTGGCCTAGGCATCTGGCTGAGCGTGACCGATACCCGGATCGGGCGGGAAGGCGGTTTCATCGGGCTTGAGAACTTCGAGTGGTTGAACGAGGACCCGGTGTTCTGGCTCAGCGTCTTCAACACCTTTCTGTATACGACCGTGGCCAGCGTCATCAAGTTCGGTCTCGGTCTGTATCTGGCGATTTTGCTGAACAGCCACATGCCATGGAAGGCGATCATCCGGGCGGTGGTGTTGCTGCCGTTCATTGTGCCGACTGTGCTGTCGGCGATTGCCTTCTGGTGGATCTACGATACCCAGTTCTCGATCATCTCCTGGACGTTGATCGAAATGGGCTGGATCGACGAGAACATCAATTTCCTCGGGGAGCCGAACAACGCCCGGGCCAGCGTAATCGCTGCCAACATCTGGCGCGGCATACCGTTCGTGGCCATCACCCTGCTGGCCGGGCTGCAGACCATCCCGCAATCGCTGTACGAGGCGGCGACCATCGACGGGGCGTCGCGCTGGCAGATGTTCAGGCACGTCACCTACCCGATGCTGACGCCGATCATCGCTGTGGTGATGACGTTCTCGGTGCTGTTCACCTTCACCGACTTCCAACTGATCTACGCGATGACCCGCGGTGGACCGGCGAATGCCACGCACCTGATGGCGACGCTGAGCTACCAGCGGGCGATCATGGGCGGCAACCTCGGCGAGGGGGCGGCGATCTCCACCGCGATGATCCCGTTCCTGCTGGCCGCCATCCTGTTCTCCTGGTTCGGCCTGCAGCGCCGCAAGTGGCAGCAGGGCGAGAGCGACGATTGACCGGAAGAGGCGAGCCATGACCACCAGCCCCGGCCATCCGGCGACCGGTCCCGCTACCGGCGTAGCCCGCGACGACAGCGAGGGCATGGATTACCTGATGTCGCTGCCGCGTCGGACGGTGACCGTATACCTGCCGCTGTTGTGCTTCCTGATCGTGCTGCTGTTCCCGTTCTATTGGATGGGGCTCACCTCGGTGAAGCCGAACGAGGAATTGATCGATCGCAGCCTGAACCCCTGGTGGGTGGTCGATCCGACCATAGCCCACTACTTCCACCTGATCGTGAACACCGATTATCCGCTGTGGATGTGGAACACGATGGTGGTGGCCGTGTCGGCGACGCTATTGTCGATCGTGGCCAGCGTGATGGCGGCCTACGCCATTGTGCGAATCCGCTACTCCGGCTCGCGCTGGGTCGGCGGCATGATCTTCATGGCCTATCTGGTGCCGCCGAGCATCCTGTTCATCCCGTTGGCGCTGGTGGTGTTCCAGTACGGGCTGTTCGACAGCCCGATGGCGCTGATCCTGACCTATCCGACCATCCTCATCCCGTTCTCGACCTGGCTGCTGATGGGCTACTTCAAGTCGATCCCCTACGAGCTTGAGGAATGCGCGTTGATCGATGGGGCCAGCCGCTGGCAGATCCTGACCCGGATCGTGCTGCCGCTGTCGGTGCCGGGCATCATCTCGGCTGGGATCTTCGCCTTCACCCTGTGCTGGAACGAGTTCATCTACGCGCTGGTGTTCATCTCGTCGTCGGAGAACAAGACCGTACCGGTAGCGGTGCTGAGCGAGTTGGTCGAGGGCGACATCTACCACTGGGGGCCGCTGATGGCGGGCGCCCTTCTCGGCTCGGTCCCGGTGTGCATCGTCTATTCGTTCTTTGTCGAGCACTACGTCTCGTCGATGACCGGCGCGGTGAAGGAGTAGCCGCCCGGCTACCGGGACCGATACCGGGATTTGCGCAGCGAGGAACCGGCGAACAGCGTGGTCGCCAGCGCCAGCGGGCCAAGATAGTAGATCAGCCGGTACGCCAGCATCGCCGCGATCAGCGGCTCCATCGGCAGTTCCGGCAGCATCAACACCATGGCCCCTTCGAATACCCCCAGCCCCCCGGGCACGTGGCTGGCCAGTCCGATGGACGTTGCCACCACATAGACCCCGACGAATCCGACCGGCCCGATCGGCATCACCGGCAGCAGCACGTAGAGCGCCAGAGCCGCCAACGCGATGTCGATGGCCGGGACCACGATCTGCAGCGGCGTCAGGATCGGACCGGGGGTCGTCAGGCGTCGACCGCGCCATTCGACCTCGCGATGTTTCATGCCGAAAACGAGATAGGCGATCAGGGCGAGCAGAAGAGCGGCACCGGCAGCGTGGGCCACGAGCGGCGGCCCGCCGATCAACCGGGAGATCCGCTCGGCCTCGCCGAACATTGTTACGCCAGCGACCAGCGCCGCACCCAGGCAGAACGTCCAGGCGGTGAATCCGCTGATCAGCACGATCTGCCCTACCGATACGCCGGCCGGGCTGTACAGCCGCAGGCGGGCAGAGCCACCGGTCAGCAGGGCGAAGCCGAGATTGTGGCTGAACACGAAAGCGCAGAACCCGCCGACCGCCGACCGCACCGGCGAGACCCTGGCGTGGGCGTAGGCGATGCCCAGGCGCTCGTATACCAGCAACGCCATGTAGCTCGACACGGTGAACGCGATGGACCACGCGATGCCGACATTCGAGAGCTTGCCGAACTCTTCGATGACGTCCGCCAGCCGGACATTCGAGAACTCCCGGTGCAGCACCCAGGCGGCACCAGACAGCAGCGCCACTGCGATCAGTGCCTCGAGGGCGTGGCGGAGGCGGACAAGCATCACCGTCCGGCGGTCGCGTTCCGCCGGTGGCGGGGGAGAGTGTTCGTTCATGGCGGGGTTTATATATGCAGTCCGCGCGTTGATGCCATGTCCGTCGATCATCCGGCGGTTCGTGTGAGTTCTGGGGTGTGATTGACTTTGGCTCCCTCAATCGTGGCCCGCGCTCAATCTCCGAATCGGTGTCAGTGTCGAACGGCACTGATGATCGGCTCCGGCGGCGCGAGGATCGCTTGACCCCCGACGGTCCGGATGCTGGACTTCGGCGGGCCGCGTTCGCGGCCCCAAGACAGTCGGTATTCCGGGAGAAACACGATGGTGCGCAAGCGCTACGAAGATCTGCGCAGCTACCGCTGGTACGGCGCCGACGACCTGCGGTCCTTTGGGCACCGTTCGCGCACCCTGCAGATGGGCTACGACCGGGCCGACTGGACCGGCAAGCCGGTCATCGCCGTGATCAACACCTGGTCGGAGATCAACCCCTGCCACACCCACTTCAAGGCGCGCGCCGAAGAGGTGAAGCGCGGGATCTGGCAGGCGGGTGGCTTCCCGGTCGAGTTGCCGGCGATCTCGCTGAGCGAGCCGTTCCAGAAGCCGACCACCATGATGTACCGCAACCTGCTGGCGCTTGAGGTTGAGGAACTGATGCGTTCCTACCCGTGCGACGGCGCGGTGCTGATGGGCGGGTGCGACAAGACCACGCCAGCGTTGCTGATGGGCGCGGCCAGCATGAACCTGCCGTCGATCTTCGTGCCGGCAGGCCCGATGCTGCGCGGCAATTGGCGCGGCAAGAGCCTGGGCAGCGGCTCGGACACCTGGAAGTACTGGGCCGAGCTGCAGGTCGGCAATATCACCCGCAAGGACTGGGAGGAGATCGAGGACGGCATCGCCCGCACGCCCGGCACCTGCATGACCATGGGCACCGCCGCCACGATGATGAGCTCGGTTGAGGGGCTGGGCATGTCGCTGCCGGGTTCGAGCGCGATCCCCGCGGCTGACTCCAACCACTCGCGCATGGCGAGCCAGTCCGGCCGCCGGATCGTCGAGATGGTCTGGGAGGACCAGAAGCCGTCCGACGTGATGACCGAGAAAGCGTTCGAGAACGCCATCACCACGGTCATGGCGCTCGGCGGGTCGACCAACGCGGTGATCCACCTGATGGCGATGGCGGGGCGGCTTGGCGTGCCGATCGACCTGGACCGGTTCGACGCCCTGTCGCGCAAGACGCCGTGGCTGGCCGACATCCGGCCGTCCGGCCGGTTCCTGATGGAGGATTTCTATTATGCAGGCGGCCTGCCGGCGATGCTGAGCGAGTTGAAGGAGCAGTTGCACCTGGACGCGGTCACGGTCAGCGGCAAGACCCTGGGCGAAGACATCGAGCGCGCCGACATCCACAACGAGGAGGTCATCCGCCGCAGCGCCAGCCCGCTCAGCAAGGAAGGCGGACTGGTCGTGCTGCGCGGCAACCTCGCGCCGGACGGTGCGATCATCAAGCAGACGGCGTGCGACCCGAAGCTGTTGAAGCACCGCGGCCCGGCGGTGGTGTTCGCCGATTACAACGACATGCAGGCGCGCCTGAACGATCCGGACCTGGACGTCACCGCCGACTCGGTGATCGTGCTCAAGCACGCCGGGCCGCAGGGCGGGCCGGGCATGCCGGAATGGGGCATGCTGCCGATCCCGAAGAAGATCCTGCAGCTCGGCGTGCGCGACATGGTGCGGATCTCCGACGCCCGGATGAGCGGCACCAGCTACGGCACCTGCGTCCTGCATGTGGCGCCGGAGAGCTGGGTCGGCGGCCCGTTGGCGTTCGTCCAGGACGGCGACATGATCGAGCTGGACGTGCACGGCCGGCGCCTGCACCTGGATGTGTCCGACGCCGAACTGGACGCCCGGCGCGCCGCCTGGATCCCGCCGGCCCGCAAGTTCGAGCGTGGCTTCGGCGCGATCTATGCCGAGCACATTACCCAGGCGGACAAGGGCTGCGACTTCGACGTGCTGATGGGCACCAAGGCGACGCCGGAGCCGGAAATCCACTGAGGGGAACGCGGCCATGACCAAGACAGCCATCCTAACCGCCGCCGGGTCCGGCATGGGGGCAGCGATCGCCCGCAAGCTGGCCGCCGACGGGTATTCGGTCGCCATCCTGTCGTCTTCCGGCAAGGGCGAGGCCCTGGCCAAGGAACTCGGCGGCATCGGGGTAACAGGCTCCAACCTGGAGCCCGGCGACCTGAAGCGGCTGGTCGACCAGACGGTCGAACGCTGGGGCCGGATCGACGCGGTGGTGAACTCCGCCGGCCACGGACCGAAAGGTCCGGTGCTGGACCTGACCGACGAGGACTGGCACCGCGGCCTCGACGTCTATCTGATGAACGTGATCCGCATGACCCGGCTCGTCGTACCGGTGATGGAGAAGCAAGGCGGCGGCAGCATCGTCAACATCTCGACCTACGCCACCTTCGAGCCGGAGGCGGCGTTCCCGACCTCCGGCGTATTCCGCGCCGGGCTGACAGCCTTCACCAAGCTGGTGGCCGACAAATACGCGGCCAGCGGAGTTCGGATCAACAACCTGCTGCCGGGCTTCATCGACAGCCTGCCGGAGAAGGAAGCCTTCAAGGCCCGGATCCCCATGGGCCGGTACGGGCGGGTCGAGGAGATTGCCGAGACTGCGGCGTTCCTGGCGTCGGATAAGTCGAGCTACATCACCGGGCAGAACCTGCGGGTCGACGGGGGCATCACCCGGTCGGTCTGAGGCAACAACGAAGAACGTCGGGAGGAAGCACCATGGCCATGGCATCGCGCTACGACACCATCCAGATCGAGCCGATCGGCGGGTCGATCGGTGCGGTCATTCACGGCGTCGACCTGGGCGCGCCGCTGTCGAACCGACAGGCCAAGGAGGTGCACGACGCCTTCCTGGAGCACTCGGTGGTGTTCTTCCGAGACCAGAAGCTGGACGATCCGGAGCGGCAGAAGCGCGCCGCCCGGCTGTTCGGCGAGCCGGTGGCGATCCCGTTCGTCAAAAGCCTGGACGGCCATCCGGAGATCATCGACATCGTCAAGGAGGCCGAGGACGCCGGGAAGTACAATTTCGGCGGCAGTTGGCACACCGATACGACCTTCCTCGAAACTCCGGCACTCGGCTCCCTGCTGTATGCCCTGCAGGTGCCGTCGCGCGGCGGCGACACCCTGTTCGCCGATCAGTACGCCGCTTACGAGACCCTGTCGGACGGCATGCGCCGGTTGCTCGACGGCCTGACCGCCGTCCATTCCGGCTCGCGCTCCTACGGCAGCCAGTCGAAGTTCCAGGGCGGCAAGAATCAGTCGGTTTCGATGACCATCGACGCCAACGCCGACGGTGACCGGCTGGTCGAGCATCCGGTGGTCCGCACCCATCCCGAGACCGGACGGAAGTGCTTGTTCGTCAACCCGAACTACACGCTGCGGCTGAAGGACATGACCGAGGCCGAGAGCAAGCCGTTGCTCGACTTCCTGTACGCCCACGCGATCCGTGACGAGTTCATCTGCCGGTTCCGCTGGCAGGCCGGGTCGGTCGCGGTCTGGGACAACCGCTGCACCATGCACCGCGCCGTCAACGACTACGACGGCGCCCGCCGCCACGTCCGCCGAGTGACGTTGCAGGGCGACCGGCCGCACTGATTGGACCACGCGCGACGCCTTGCTGCGTTCGAAAAGGTTGGCGAACGGTATCGACCGGGGTAACCCTGTGGGCGACGCACGCAACCTGCGGGGGTGCCGATGGAGTTCGATGCGTTGCTGTTGTCGCGAATCCAGTTCGCGGCTGTCATCTCGTTCCACATCATCTTCCCGGCATTCACCATCGGTCTTGCAAGCTGGCTGGTCGTGCTGGAGGCGCGGTGGCTGGCAACCCGCGATGAAACCTGGAAGCGGCTGTACCGGTTCTGGCTGAAGATCTTCGCGGTGTCGTTCGGCCTCGGCGTCGTCTCAGGCGTGGTCATGAGCTACCAGTTCGGCACCAACTGGGCGCCGTTCTCGCTGTTCGCCGGCGAGGTGATCGGACCGCTGATGAGCTACGAGGTCATCACCGCGTTCTTCCTGGAGGCGTCGTTCCTGGGGATCATGCTGTTCGGCTGGGAGCGGGTCGGCGACCGGGCGCATTTTGTGGCCACGATCCTGGTCGCGGTCGGCACCCTGATCTCGGCGTTCTGGATCCTGTCGGCGAACTCGTGGATGCACACGCCGGCGGGTTTCGAGATCGTCGACGGCAAGGCGGTTCCGACCGACTGGTGGGCGATCGTCTTCAACCCGTCGTTCCCGTACCGGTTCGCGCACATGGTCGCGGCAACCTTCCTGTCCACCAGCTTCGCGGTGGCCGGCATGGCGGCGGTCGCGCTGCGGCGGCGATCGGATGACACCGGCGCGCGGCGCAGCCTGGCGATGGCGTTGGGGCTCGCGGCGGTGCTGGCGCCCCTGCAGGTGTTCATCGGCGACCTGCACGGCCTGAACACCGCGGAGCACCAGCCGGCCAAGCTGGCGGCCATGGAAGGTCACTGGCGCAACGAGGGCGAGCACGGCGTGCCGCTGCTGCTGTTCGCCTGGCCGGACGAGGCGATCGAGGGAAACCGGGCGGAGATCGGCATCCCGCATCTGGGCAGCCTGATCATCACCCACAGTTGGACCGGCACGTTTCCGGCGCTGACGGAGTTTCCGGCGGATGAACGGCCGCCGGTGGCCGTGGTGTTCTGGACCTTCCGGGTGATGGTCGGCCTCGGTCTGTTGATGATCGTGGTGGCGTTCTGGGCCCAGTGGCGGCGCTGGCGCGGCCGGCTGTTCGAGGACGGGCTGTTCCTGCGGCTGCTGCCTTGGATGATCCCGTCGGGCTTCGTAGCGTTGCTGGCCGGGTGGTTCACCACCGAGATCGGCCGCCAGCCCTGGGTGGTGTACGGCCTGTTCCGGACCGCCGACGGGGCGACCGCGCTGGCCCGGCATCAGGTGCTGACGTCGATCGGCGGGTTTGCGGTGGTCTACTCCATCATCTTCGGGGCGGGGCTGTATTACGTCGGCCGGATGGTGCTGCGCGGCATCGTGCTGCCGGAGGGCGGCACCGCCGTTGAACCAGGCGGTCTGCAGCAGGCCAAGCGGCCGCTGTCGACGATCGGAGAGACGCTGGATGGCGACGATTCAGCCGGGGGAGGGTGAGCGTCATGTTCGAGCACTTCACCGACGCGACCGGGCTGGCACTGTGGCTGCCGCTGGCCTCGGCCGGTGTGATCGGTTTCTCGGTCGCCCTGTATGTTCTGATGGACGGCTTCGACCTTGGGGTCGGCATCCTGTTCCCGGGGGCTGCCAAGCCGGAGTGGCGCGACGCCATGATGGTGTCGGTGGCACCGGTCTGGGACGGCAATGAGACCTGGCTGGTGCTGGGCGGTGCCGGGCTGTTCGCGCTGTTCCCGGTCGCCTATGCGACGCTGCTGCCGGCGTTCTACTTGCCGCTGACCGCCATGCTGCTGGCGTTGATCCTGCGCGGTGTGGCGTTCGAGTTTCGGTTCAAGACCGAGGTGCACAAACCGTTCTGGTCGGCGTCGTTCCATGTAGGCTCGGTGGTGGCGACTTTCACCCAGGGACTGGTACTAGGCGCGTTCGTTGAGGGAAAGGCGATCGAGGTCGGTGCCGGGCACTGGGCGTGGCTGTCGCCGTTCTCGGTCTTCGTCGGTCTGGCGTTGCTGGCCGGCTACGGCCTGCTGGGGGCGACCTGGATCGTCAAGAAGACCGAAGGCGAGATGCAGGCCTGGGCGCGCGATGTCGCCGGCCGGTTGGTGGCGGTGGTCGCCGTGGCGCTGGTGATTGTCAGCGTATGGATGCCGGTCATGGCGCCCGAGATCGCGGCGCGCTGGTTCGCCTGGCCCAATGTGGCAATGCTGGCTCCGGTGCCGATTGTCGCTGGCATATTGTGTGTGGCGATCTTCGTGTCGCTGCGTCGTGGCGGCGAGAGCCTGCCGTTCTACGGCAGCTTCGCGTTGTTCTTGACGGGATACGCCGGCTTGGCGGTCAGCCTGTTCCCGGCCCTGGTGCCCGGCCGCTACGACATCTGGCAGGCGGCCTCGGGGCCGTCGTCGCTGAGCTTCGCGTTGGTCGGGCTCGGGGCGCTGATCCCGATGATCCTCGGTTACACCCTGTACAACTACTATGTCTTCCGTGGGAAGGTCCGGCTGGAAGATGTCGACGGGTATCACTAATCGTTGAGGCGGTGGCCTGATCGCAACCAGTCAGTTGGTGCAGAAACTACAAAAATTTCATCGATAATTTAAACAATTGTTTACCCACGTCCGTGATGATTGCAGCGGTCAAAGTCCGAATGAACGCCTTTCGCTTGAGGGGGCGATGCGAGCCAACCCGACTTTGCAGATGTACCTGTTCTGCAGCCTGCTGGCGTTGTCGTGGCTGCCGATCGTTCTGCTCGCGACCTGGACCTATCAGAGTGTGGTGGATCGGGCGCGAAGCGAGGTTCATGAACGCCATCTCCTGGTTTCCCGCCATCTGACGCTCGCACTCGACCGCTACACCCGCGACGCGGAATCGGCGTTTCAGCTGGCCGTTGCGGATGCGATGCAAGGGAACAGCGGGATCCTGTCCGGGACTCCGTTGTCTGGGTTTCTGAGCGATTTGGGGTTCCGCCATGTCTGCGTCGTGGACAGTCAGCGTCGCATCCAGCGTGCGTACTGCGCCCTGAACTGTCCGGCTTCCGATGTCCTGCCGCTGCGCACCTTCGAGCAGATTGCCGACACCCTCTCAGCCATCGACGGTACGCCCGGCAAGGTCGTCTGGAGCGGTGTCATCGAGAGTCCGGCGGGAGTGCCTGTGATCATCCTGGCGCTGCGTCGCCCGGATGGTCTGATCGCGATCGGCGAACTGACGATGGACTATGTGCGCAGTCTTCAGGAGGCGGTCCGCTTCGGCGAGAAAGGTCACGCTGCGGTCGTCGACCGGAACGGGCGGGTGCTGGCGCATCCCCGTTCGGCGTGGGTGGATGAACGCAAGGACGTCTCCAAGGTAAGCGCCGTTCAGGCGATGATGCGTGGCGAATCCGGGGTCACGGAATTCTTCTCGCCGGCACTGCAGGCCGACATGATTGCCGGCTTCTCCACCGTCTCGCGCACCGGGTGGGGCGTCATGGTCCCGCAGCCAATCCACGAGTTGTACCGCCAGGCCCGCGATGTCGCCTGGGTCGCGGCTATTCTGGCCGTCGCGATGATGTGCATCACCGGGATCGTCAGTTGGTTCCTGTCACGGCATCTGTCGAACGCGTTCGAGCCGCTTCGAGCGGTCGCATTGCGGGTGGATCGGGGCGACCTGTCGGCCCGGGTCGGCAACACGATAGCCCGGGGTGCCCCACGGGAGTTTCACGCCGTCGGCCAAGCCGTCGACGGCATGATGGACCGGTTGGCAGAGGCCAACCACAACGAGGTGGCGGCCCAGATCAACGCCCAACGCGCCGAAGACCTGCATCGCGCCAAGGCAGCTCTGCTCGCTCACGTCAGTCATGAACTGCGCACACCGCTAAACGCAATTATCGGCTTCTCTGACGTGATCCGCGCCCAACTTCTGGGCCCGATCGGGCAATCCCGCTATCTCGAATACGCGAACGATATCTGGGCGAGCGGACGTAGCTTGCTCGGGCTTATCGATCGGGTGCTGGAAGTATCGCGCTCCGACCTGAGCTCCGACGTGCACGACGATGATGAGGAGTGGTTGAGCGTGTCAGAACTGGCGTCGCGGGCGCTCGATATCGTGAGTGCTGCGTCGACCGGCAGACGCCGTCGGGTGTTTGATGCAGAGCCGAACCTTCCGCTGGTGCGTCTGCACCGCGCGCGCTTCATGCAGGTACTGATCAACCTGATCGACAACGCCGAGAAATTCACCGACGACAATGGTTTGGTCCAGGTCTCCGTCACCGTCGATGCCCAGAGCAGATTGACGATCGCGGTCCAGGACGATGGCATCGGCATGAACGATGACGACATCGCAACCTGCACGTCGGCGTTCGGCCGTAGCCGCGATCCGCTGGTCCGACAGCGAAACGGAGTCGGCCTCGGCCTTTCGCTCGTCGCCAGCATTGTCGATCGTCTCGGCGCAAAACTGACGATTGACAGCCGGTTGGGACGTGGCACGCGGGTGTCGGTGACCCTGCCGGAAGAGCGTTCGTTGCGCCCCAATCTGCGGGAACTTGCACCGGCGTTTGCCGGTTGAGATGACGACCCTCTAAAACGTCATGCACAGCCGGGTCGCGTCGTAGATCGCGGCGTGGACGTTGCGCGAGGCCACGGCGTCGCCGATGCGGTACAGATGGAACCGTCCGTCGGGATTGCGCACCACGGTTTGCAGACGCACCGCGATCAAGGCTTCCAGGTCGACCGCACCGTCGTTGATCGAACCCGGCTTGAGCGCGAAGTACAACTCGTCGAGCGGTAGGGTGCCGTGCTCGACCACCACCTGGTCGACCCGGCGCTCCATCATCAGTCTTCCGTACTCGTCCCACAGTTCGGCGACCAGCTCGTTGCCGTCGCGGCGCACCCGGTGCAGGCGTTTGTTCAGGGTGATGCGCACATCGTGCCGGGCAAACGCCTTGAAGTAGCTGGGGTAGTTGATGCCGCCGAGTTCCGGAGCCAGAACCCGCTCCGGCGTGGCGATCTCGAGTGTCGACCCGGCGGCGGCCATGAACTCGGCTGCGGTCATGCCGGGGTGGGCGCCGTTGTCGTCGAACAGCAGCACCCGTTCGCCCGGCTTGGCGGCGCCGGACAGGATGTCCCAGGTGGTGGTCACCTGATCCTTGCCGTCCGAGAGGAAATCGGTGTTCGGCAGACCGCCGGTCGCCACGATCACAACATCCGGTGTTTCCGCCAGCACCTCGTCAGCCTCGGCGTAGATGTTGCAGCGCAGATCGACGCCCAGTCGCTCCAGTTCGGCGACCCGCCAGTCGACGATGCCGACCAGTTCGCGCCGTCGCGGCAGGGCGGTGGCAAGCCGGAGCTGTCCGCCGGGCTGCGGAGCAGCTTCGAGAACGATAACGTGGTGCCCTCGCTCGGCCGACACCCGGGCGGCTTCAAGACCGGCTGGGCCCGCGCCGACCACGACCACGCGTCGCGTCGGACCGATGCTGCGGGGGACAAGGTGTGGGATCGTCGCCTCGCGTCCGGTCGCCGGGTTGTGCAGGCACAACGCCTCGCCGCCGAAGTAGATCCGGTCGATGCAGTAGGCGGCGCCGACGCACGGACGAATGCGGTCTTCTTGGCCGGCCATGATCTTGGCAACGATGTGCGGGTCGGCGATGTGCGCCCGGGTCATGCCGATCAGGTCGACCCGCCCTTCCGCCACGGCGTGCCGGGCGGTTGCCACGTCGTTGATCCGGGCGGCGTGGAACACCGCCACCCCGGTCTCGGCCCGGATCCGGCCAGCCAGATCGAGATGCGGTCCGGCCGGCGTGCCCATCGGCGGGATGACATGGCTCAGCCCCTCGTCGGTGTCGATGTGGCCCTTGATGACGTTGATGAAATCGATGTCGCCGGCGGCGGCCAGACGGCGGGCGATCTCGGTACCCTCGCGCTCGCTCAACCCGGCCTCGACATCCTCGTCGACCACCATGCGGATGCCGACAATAAATTCGGGCCCCACCGCATCGCGAATTGCGGCGAGTGCTTCCAGTCCGAAGCGCATCCGGTTGTCCAGGCTGCCGCCGTACCGGTCGGTGCGCTTGTTGGTCAACGGCGACCAGAATCCGTCGAGGAAATGGCCGTAGGCCTCGATCTCTACCCCGTCGAGCCCGCCGTCCCGGCAGCGCCGCGCGGCAGCACCGTAGGCGGCGGCGATCCGCTCCAGATCGAAATCTTCGGCTTCCTTGGGGAAGGCTCGGTGCGCCGGCTCGCGGATCGGCGAGGGGGCGATGACCGGTAGCCAGTCGCCGGTGGTCGAACTGGTGCGCCGGCCAAGGTGGGTGATCTGGCACATGATGGCGGTGCCGTGCGCATGCACCCCGTCCGCCAGTTCGCGCAGCCAAGGCACGATGGCGTCGTCCCAGATGTGCAGGTTGCCGAACGCCGGCGGGCTGTCGCGGTCGACGATTGCCGAACCGCCGATCATGGTCAGCCCGATGCCGCCCTTAGCCTTTTCCTCGTGGTAGAGGCGGTAGCGTTCCGTCGGCATGCCGGCTTCGGAGTACGCCGGCTCGTGTGCCGTCGACAGAATACGGTTCTTCAGAACCAGATGCTTGAGCCGGTAGGGCTGAAGCAGGGGGTCTTTGCTCTGCGTCATTCGCACAGAGTGATGGGGATGGTGAGCCGGTGGCAAGAACCGTCCGTCGCGACCGGCTGTGCGCGCCGTGGCTGATCGGATCCGACTATTGCATCGGCGAGTGCGCCCAGGGCAGCAGGATGATCGACTGCATTTCCTCGATCATCTCCGGTACGGTCGCGAGGAACGTGCGCCAATCAGGGTCGCTCCGCCCGGCGAGCCGGATCTCGGCCCGGTGGTTCAGGCTCTGGTAAGCCCACAGGTGCGACACCTCGTTGGGCGAACCGGCCTCGGTCAGCCAGATGCCGACGTTCCGACGGTATTTGTCCGGCGTCGTCAGGGCGTCGCGCAGGCTTTCGGCGAACGCGCGGGCCTTGCCGACCTTTGCGCGGTAGAACCGATACTCGTAGACATGGCCGCCACCTTCCGGGGCAATCGGCGGCTTGACGGCATGCATCAGCCGGACGTCCTGGCGCAGGATCAACGGGCTGGCCACAGGCAGGTATCTGGTGCGCCAGTCTTCGTGGCGCCCAAGGGCGGCTCGGAGTTCGAGGCGGGCGTTCAGGTCGGCATATGACCACAGATGCACGACCTGGTTCAGCGGGCCGATCTCGGTCAGCCAGTAGCCTTCAAGCTTGCCGTAGTCGTCCTTGCGGATACCGCGGCCGATGTCGGCCGACAGTCGGGCGAGTTCCGGTGCCTTGCCGATAGGGGTGGTGTAGGTGCGTAGCTCGTAGATCACGGCGGGCCTCCCTGGCTGCCGGATGCGGCCGGCCCGAACACGACACCGCTCGGGCCGACCAGCGCGATCCGTCTCTACACAGTATCAGGCGCCTCGCGGTTCTTCATCAGCAGGTTCAGGCCGGCGACCGCGGCGAGGATGCCGATGCCGATGGCGTCGGTGTATAGCCCCGGCTTGATCAGCACGATGGCCGCTGAAATCAGCGCCAGACGTTGCCAGAGCGCCAATGACGCCAGCAGGTAGCCGGCAAGCCCAGCCGCTAGGCACACGACGCCGAGCATCGCGGTGATCGCGGTAATCACGATCGTCACCGGCTCGCCGATCATTAGTAGCGACGGGCCGAACACGAACATGAACGGCACGATGTAGCCGGTGGCGCCGAGTTTGAGGGCCAGCAGGCCGGTTTCCCACAACCCGGCGTTCGACAGGCCGTTGGCGGCGTAGACCGCCAGTGCCACCGGCGGGGTGATGGCCGACAGGATGGCGAAGTAGAACGTGAACATGTGGGCGGCTTCGACGATGATCCCGAGCTTCACCAACGCCGGCACCAACAGGGCGACCTGCACGATGTAGGCGGGGGTGGTCGGCATGCCCATGCCGAGCACGATGCCGGCCATCATGGTCAGGACCAGGGCGAGCACCAGATGGTTCTGCGAGGCCGCCAGCACCAGGCTGGTGAACTCGATGCCGAGGCCGGTGAGCGAGATCACGCCGATCACGATGCCAGCACAGCCGCAGGCCAGCGCCACCGACACGGTGTTGCGCGCGCCCGAGACCAATCCGTCCAAGATGTTGGCCGGCGTCAGATAGTGACGGGTCGATTTGCGCAGTGCGGCCGCCACCAGCACCGAGGCAATGCCGAACAGCGCCGACAACGGTGCGCTGTAGCCGGCGACCAGCGCGCCGACGATCACGACCAGCGGCAGGAACAGGTGGCCCTGCTCCTTCAGCACGGTGAACAGGCGCGGCAGTTCGGAGCGCGGCAGGCCGCGCATGCCAGTACGCTTGGCTTCGAAATGCACTGCCAGGAAGACGGCCAGGAAATACATGGCGGCCGGGATCAGCGCGTAGGCCGCCACCGTCAGGTAGCTGACGCCCAGGAACTCGGCCATCACGAACGCGGCGGCGCCCATGATCGGTGGCATGATCTGGCCGCCGGTCGACGCAACCGCCTCGACGGCGCCGGCGAAGGCCGGGCGGTAGCCGAGCTTCTTCATCAGCGGGATGCTGAAGGCGCCGGTGGTCATCACGTTGGCGACGGCGCTGCCGGAGACCGTTCCGAACAACCCGCTGGTGATGCAGGCCACCTTGGCCGGCCCGCCGGCGGTGTGGCCGGTCAGCGCCATGGCGAAGTCCATGAACAGTTTGCCGGTGCCGGTACGCTCGACCATGGCGCCGAACAGGATGAACAGCATCACGTAGGTCGCCGACACGCTGACCGGGATGCCGAAGATGCCCTCGGTGCCGAGATACATCTGCTCCATCAACTGCGGCAGGTCAGAGCCGGCGCCGAACACGGCGTAGAGGAGGAAGGTAATGGCTGTCAGGGGCAGCGCCAGACCGACGCAGCGCCGTGTGGCTTCGAGCAGAAGCAGGATGAGCAGCGATCCCAGCACCCAGTCTTCCGGGCGCAGGTCATCGACGTAGATCATCCGGTTGTTGATGTAGTCCTGGCCCCACAGGATGTAGCCGGACGCAATGATCGACAGGCCGGCAAGCACCAATTGGCCGATGTCAGGCGTGCTGGAGCCGCCGGTCCTGGCCGGGAAGATCAGGAAGGCCAGCACCAGGGCAAACGCCACGTGGATTGCGCGGAAGCTGAGCGCATCGGGCGCACCGAACCAGGCGGTGTAGAGATGGTAGAGGGTCATGGCGAGGCCAACGGCCGTAATCAGACCCTGCGCGAGGCGCGTCCAGCGGGGCATGCCTGGTCTCCGGAATAGGATGAGCGAGACGCGACGGCGGAGGCGGCGATGGCCGCCTCCGCGCTACGCAACCAGTCGCGTCAGAGGACGCCCTGTTCCTTGTAGAACTTGGCGGCACCCTTGTGGAGCGGCACGCCGGTTTCCACGGCCATCGACTTGGCGTCAGCCTTGCCAACCGCCTTGGCGATCGAGGCGAGGTCCGGGACGTTCGCCACGATGTTCTTCAGGACGTCGTAGACCAGCTTCTCGTCCAGGTCGCAGCGCGCGATGATGTGGGTCGAGTAACCGATGGTCGGCACGTCGGCGTCCTGGCCCGGATAGCTGCCGGCCGGAACGACGATGCGCTGGTAGCCGGGGTTGATGGCCTTCATCTTGGCGAGGCCGTCATCCGGCACCGGGACGAGCGTGATGGCGCGCGCCGAGGCGAGATCCATGATGGCGCCCGCCGGAACCGTGGTGCCGAGGGTGAACCAGTCGGCGTTGCCGTCCTTCAGCTGATTGACGCTGTCGGTGTAGGAGCCGTAGCTGACCCGGGACATGTCGTCGTAGGTCAGGCCGTAGGCGGTCAGCAGGTGCTCGGTGATCGCTTCGCCGGTATTGCCCTTCTTCTGGGTGGTCAGCGCCTTGCCCTTCACGTCGGCCGGCGTCTTGATCCCGGAGGATGCGTTCGCGACGACCTGGAAGTACTGCGGGTACAGGGTGCCGACGTTGCAGACGTTGGCCGCCTTGGTCTCGAATGGCGGCTTGCCGTTGATGGCATCGACGGTCGACACCGAGTTGGCGAAGCCGAAGTCGGTCTTGCCCGATTCCACGGCCTTCACGTTGGCAATGCCGGCGCCGGGCAGGATCTGCACGCTGCTGCCGGCGATGTTCTGCTCAACGATGTTCTTGATCGCGCCGCCCAGCGGGTACCAGGAACCGCCCTGCGGGCCGGTCATCAGCTTGAGGTCCGCCGCCTGGGCCGACACGCCGAGACCGATCGACATCAACCCTGCGGCGGCGACGCGCGCCACTAACTTCGACATTTCAGTTTCCTCCATGGGAGGGCCGACGTTCAGTCGCCTGCCCGATTGGTTGGGTACGGCCGGATTATTAACGCCGAGGCGATGACGGTCCAGACCACAGTGTCGTGTCGTCGTATCATCTGTTCACTAACGCTTGTAGTCGTGTTTGGGACCGGCTGCCGTGACTCAGAGGCACTGCAGGCCCTATAGTCGAGGCTTCCCAACCGGTTTGACCGATGAGCTGATGCGCGTTGTCATCTTCATTCTGCTTGCGCTCACCGTTCTCGGGCGGGCGGCAACTGCCGAGGTCAAACCTGCTCAGGGCGTGCAGTACACTGTCGCGTTCGCTGGCATGGAGACCGTGGCGGACCTTGCTGATCTGATCCGGCAAAGTTCGGCGCTGGTGTCGAAGACCGACGATCCTCCGCCGTCGCGGGCGGCGTTGCAGCGGCGTGTCGACGACGACCTAGAGCGCTTCGAGAGTGCGGCCCGGTCGCTCGGCTACTACGACGCGGAATTCAATGCCGCGATTCAGTCGGGTACTGCCGCGGGTGTGCCGGGGATCGTGACGGTCACGGTCGATCCGGGGACGGCTTACCGGATCGGGTTGGTTGAGTTCCGGACGGTCGACGATGCACCGCTGGCAGTCGACGCTGAGCTGCCGACGAAACGGATCGGCCTCGCCGTGGGTGACCAAGCGCGGGCCGCCGATGTGGTGTCCGGGCAGACCACCGCGCTTCGGATCCTGCATGAGCGCGGGTACCCGCTCGCCGAGGCCGGCAAGCGAACGGTCTTGATTGATCGGGACACGAAGGAGATGCGCGTCACCTTCCGGTTCAACCCCGGGCCTGCCGCCCGGCTTGGACCGGTCTCCGTGTCGGGTGCCGAGACCGTCGATCCGGGCTTCGTCCTCCGCCGCCTGCCCTGGCGTTTCGGCGAGTCCGCCGATATCCGTAAGATCGAAGATGGGCGCCGCAACCTCGCCTCGACCGGTGTCTTTGAGACGGTCGATGTCCGGTTCGGCGACACCGTGGACACCGAGGGCCTGATTCCGGTCGAGGTGTTGGTAACTGAACGCGCTCCGCGCAGCATCGGGGCGGGCGTCAGCGCCTCGACGTCGGAAGGCCTTGGCGTCAATGCGTTCTGGACGCACCGAAACCTGTTTGGTGGTGCCGAGCGTCTTGACGTGAATGGCCGGGTCAGCGAGGTCGAGACCCATGTCACCGGGGACTTGCGGTTGCCGGACGTGATCCTCAACGACCAGGACCTGGTGTTGAGTTCCGGCCTGGTCAAAGAGTCGACCGACAGCTACGACTCGCAGAAAGTCAGCGTTGGCGGGCGCTTCGAGCGCCGGGTGAACGACATCCTTACCGTCGACTATGGCGTGGTCCTTGAGCGCAGTCTGATCGATGAGGGTGACGTCGAGAACCGATACACCCTGGTGGGTCTGCCGGTCGGCGCGACGATTGACACATCCGACGATCTGTTGAACCCGACCCGCGGCGGACGGTCGCGCGTGCGGTTCACGCCGTATCTTGAATCCCTCGGCTCGACGATCAGCTTCTACTCCATGACCGCCCGCCACGCCCACTACATCGCTCTCGACGACGCCCGCGACTTCGTCCTTGCCGGGCGTGCGGCAATCGGGTCGATCCTCGGCGCGTCGACGAACAACATCCCGGCGGACAAGCGGCTGTACTCCGGCGGTAGCGGATCGGTACGAGGCTACGGCCTGCAGAAGATCGGGCCACTCGATGGTGCAGGCGATCCGACCGGTGGTCGGTCCATGCTCGAGGTTGGCGCCGAATTGCGCTGGCGGATCCATGGCGACTTCGGGATCTTGCCGTTCATTGACGGCGGTCAGGTCTACGACACCGAGACCCCGGACTTCGGCCAGGAGCTGCAGTGGGCGGCCGGCCTCGGCTTTCGGTACTACACACCGATCGGCCCGATCCGCGCCGACATCGCGTTCCCGCTGAACCCGCGCAGCTCCGACGATCGCTTCCAGGTGTACTTCAGTCTCGGCCAGGCGTTCTGATCCATGACGCGACGGATCATCGTGGTGGTGGCGCTGGCTTTGCTCGGCGCACCGATAGCGCTGGTACTCGCTGTCCTGATCGCCGCCAACACCGACTGGGGCCGCGCCCAACTGGCCGATGCCGTGCGATCGGCTACCGCTGCGGGACCTGTTCAGATCGAGATCGGCCGCCTGACTGGATCGCTGCCTGGCCAGATTGGCATCGAACGTTTGCGACTCAGTGATGGGTCTGGCGTGTTCGCCGAACTCGACCGGGTCGAGGTGGCATGGTCTCCCTGGGCGTTGCTGACCGGAACCGTGGCGATCGAGGCCATCACCGCCAAGGGCGGTCGGATCGCTCGTGCGCCGGTGCTGCCCGACACTCCGGCTCCGGGGCCTGTTGGTGGGGTGTCCCTGGCATTTCCGGCGCCTCCGGTGGTCGTTCGTCTCGGCGGTCTCCGGGTGGCCGATCTCCAACTCGGTGAGGCCCTGGTCGGTCGGGCCGCCACTCTGAACGCCGATGTTGCCTTGTCGGTGACTGGATCGGCGGCGACCGCGAAGGGATGGGTGGAGGCCATGTCTCAAGAAGGCGCCACGCGCCTTGACCTCGACCTCGCGGTGGTGCCTGACGACGGAACCTTGCGTGTGGAGCTGCGGGCGCACGAACCGGCGGGCGGTGTCGCGGCTGGCCTGCTTGGCGTGCCCGATCGCCCGCCGCTTGATCTCACCTTGGACGGCACCGGAACGCTGGCCGATTGGAACGGACGTCTGAAGGGCGGCTTTGGGACCGGTGCCGATGTCGACATGGCGTTAGGCGTCGTCAGCGGCGAGAACGGAACCCGGATCACCGTCGATGGCACGGTCGATGTGGGGGGCGTGCTGCCGGCACCGATGCAACTGGCAATCGGTCGCTCGCTCGGCCTTGGCCTGACGGTCCGGATCGCACCGGATGGCGGACTAGCCCTTGAGCGGACTGCGCTACGCACCTCGGCGGGGACATTGGACGGAACGGCGCGTATCGCCCCGGACGGGCAGCCGGCCGCAGCGGATGCAACAGTGCGGGTCGGGCGGTTGGATGCGCTGTCGGATATCGTGGGCGTCGAACTGGCGGGTGACGTGACGGTTCACCTGCGCCTGATTGACGATGGTCGCCGCGTCGAGGTGACGGCAACGGGCTCCCCGGTCGTGGCCTCAACACCGTTGAGCGGCCTGACACTCGACGTGTCGGCCCACGCTGACACGGCCCTTGCCGGCTTGCCGACGTCGGTCGCATGGACGGTGAGCGCCTCGGTGGACACGCCCGGGCTGCCCGATGTCGACATGCCGGCATTACTCGGTCCGCGGATCACAATGCGGGGATCCGGTACTGCCTCCGGCAATGGCCAGCACCTCCAGGTCGACGGGCTGAACGTGATGTCCGACGCGGGGTTGATCGAGGCGACGGCCCGGTTGTCGGATGGTCGAAAGGTCGACCTGAACGGCACGGTCACCCTGACCGATCTTGCCCGCTTCTCCGAGCTGGCCGGACGCTCGCTGTCCGGCTCGACGACACTCGGCGTCGACGGCAGTGTGTTGCTCGATCCATTCGACGTGTCGGCCGTACTCGATCTGACGGCCGATGGCCTCGGGTTCGGCGACCCGGCATTGGATCGGCTGGTCGGGCCCGGACCCGAACTGAGCGCCGGTATCACCCTGGGCGCCGAGAGCCGGCTGTCGGTGCACGGGCTGGCGCTACAGATGGCGGCTGCCCGGGTCAATGGGGACGCTGAACTGGTATTGCCGGACGGGGCGCTGGACGGGCAGATCGAGGTGACAGCGCCGGATCTGTCGGTGGTTGGCCGTGCCTTCGCTGTGGATTTGTCCGGGCGAGGTGCGGTGGCGCTGGCCCTGGGTGGCACCCTCGGCGAACCGACAGCCTCGGCATCCTGGCGGTTGGCCCCGTTGGCCGTCCAGGGAACCCGGTTCACCGAGTTGACGGGGTCGGCAACCGTGGCGGGGCTGCCGCAGGCTCCGTCCGGCCGTCTCGACCTGCGGGCGTCGTCCGGCGGCGAGGCGGTTACCCTTGGGGCGGCCTATGCGCTGGCCGGCGACCGGCTGCGGGTGGAGGGGATTGCGCTGGACGGCGCCGGCCTGAAGGGCAGGGGCGAAGTCGCCGTGAACCTGTCCGGCCCGTCGGCCGATGGTCGCGTTACGCTGGCGGCGCCCGACCTTGGCCGCGTGGGTGCAATTGCCGGGTTGCCGGTGACGGCTGGGACTTTGGACGCTGAGGTGACCTTCTCCGCCAGAAACGGCCAGTCGGCCAAACTGTCCAGCCGCATCCGGGATCTGGCTGTCGAGGGCTCCGCCCGTGTGAGTTCGATCATTCTATCGGGCGACGGTCGGTCATTGATCTCGAAGCCTTCAGGTTCGCTGCGCGCTGAATTTGGCGAAGTGCGACAGGGCGACGATACGGTGCTGAACCAGGGGCTTCTGACGGCGGAGTCCGACGGTTCGACCGCACGCCTTGCCCTATCGTTGAACGGCGAGGGAAAGCTGCCCTATCGGGTATCGGCGGGCGTATCGGCCAGACTCGGTAAGAACCCGATGCAAGTCAGCATCGACAAACTCGACGCCGATGTGGCCGACGCGTCGATCGCGTTGCAGCGGCCGACCCGCATTACCCTCGGTGTGAAGCCGCGGATCGACGACGTCGCGCTTCGCATTGATGGAGGCAGCCTGACCGGCGGTGGCCGCATCGACCCGCAGGACCTCGACATCAAACTGGCCGTGCGCGACCTGCCGGCGGCCCTGGCACGCTTGGCCGATCCGAACCTGAAGCTGACCGGCACGATCGACGCCGATCTCGTTCTGGCTGGTCCGATCAATGATCCGACCGGGCGTTTCACTATGTCGACGCCGGCGATCCGGACCACCGATCCGGCCCTGGCCGATCTGCCGCCGCTGTCCGCTACGGCGGAGGCTCGGATCGACAAGCGAAAGCTGACCGCAACGCTGGAGGCTTCGGTCGGGACTGGGGCCGAAGCGAAGCTGGCCGCTACGCTCGGTCTGGCGGCGGCCGCCAGTGGATCGCCTCCAAGCCTGGACGAAACCGCACCTCAGGACGTGAAGCTCGATGTCGAGGCCGCTCTCGAACAGCTTTCGGCCTACCTGCCGCTCAACGGTGGCCGGATGGCGGGCCAGGCATCGATCCATGTGACGGTAGCCGGCACGCCGGGTGAACCGGTGGTGAACGGCACCGCGTCGGTGAGCAATGGGGCGATCGACCAGCCGGCGATCGGATTGTACCTGGAGAATGTCCGACTGGAGGCCAGCGGGCGGGGTGATCGTCTGGAGATCGAAACGCTGACGGCGTCGGCGGTGTCGGGCGGAACGCTGGAGGGCAGCGGCGGGGTTTCGTTCGATGTCGACCAGGGCATGCCGGCCGACCTGAAGCTGGTAGCGCGCCGGCTGGTGGCGGTGGACACCGACGAGGCGGAGATAGTCCTCGACGCCGATCTGGCCTTTACCGGAAAGCGGCCGGACTACCGGCTTGCCGGCACGGTGACCGTGCTGCCGTCGGAGATCCGCATTCCGGACCAGCTTCCACCGTCGGTTGTCGAGTTGCAGGTGACCGAAGTGCGCAACGGCGTGGTGGTTCGGTCGCCGGAGGACAAGGAGAAGGATGGCGAGGTTGCATCGGCAGGCGTCCCGATCACCTTGGATATCAATATCGACATCCCCGGGCAGGTTTTCGTGCGCGGACGCGGTTTGGACAGCGAGTGGGGCGGCGACCTTACGGTGACCGGCCGGGCCGACGATCCCGACGTGAAGGGAGGGCTGCAGGTCCGTCGCGGCAAGTTTGATGGCCTCGGTCGAACCTTCACTTTCGAGCGCGGCCAGATCGTGTTCGACGGCAGCCCGCCGGACGACCCGACCCTGAACATGGCGCTGGTTACCGAAGTGGCGGAGATCAAGGCGAAGGTCCTGGTGTCGGGCCGTGCCCAGGACCCGACCATCGTGCTGACCAGCGAGCCTGCCATGCCCAGGGAGGAGGTGCTGTCGCACATCCTGTTCGGGTCGTCGCGCGCGCAGTTGAGTCCCTTGCAGGCGTTGAAGCTGGCGCAGTCGGCGGCGGTGCTGTCAGGGCGGCTCGGCTCGGGCGGCGGCATCACCGACACCATCCGGGAAACCCTGGGGGCCGATACGCTCGATGTCGATGCCGGCGATGGGGCCGGCGGTTCGCGTGGCGCGTCGCTATCGGTCGGCAAGTATGTGGCGCCCGGAGTGTTCCTAAAGCTGCAACAGGGGCTGGGCGGGGCCGGCAGCAAGGCGGTAGTCGAGGTCGAGATCACCGACAGTATTTCCGTCGAGACCGACGTCGGTGCCGACTCTCAGAGTCGGGTGGGCGTGAACTGGAAGGTGGACTATTGAAGCGTATGCCGCCATCACGCCGGCACCGTGCCTTGCTCTGAACAGGACCGACGCCCATGACCGCCACGACGTCCTCCCGGACCGCCGTCGATTTCGACCCGACCGACCCAGCCAGTTTCTCCTTCTGGACCGAGGAGCGGTTGCGCTACGGCGACCTCGATATGCTGGCGCATGTGAACAACAACGCGATCGGCGTATTTCTGGAAAATGGCCGGGTTCACCTGTTCCGGGCGTCGGGCGAGGATATTGCCGAGGGCCTGTCATGGGTGGTGCGCCGGTTGGAGATCGACTTTGTCCGGGAGATCCAGTTCCCGGGCACGGTGCGGACCGGCACCCGGGTAGCGGCGCTCGGCAATACGTCGTGCACGATCCGGCAGGGCATCTTCGTGGATGGTGAGTGCCGCGTGACCTCGACGGCGATCGGCGTGTGCTTCGATCTTGTCGCTCGCAAATCGGTGTCGATTCCCGATGTGGTGCGAACCCGGCTCGCCGCGCACCGGCCGTAACAACCTCTGCCCTATTGCACCATCGGCACGATCGTGACCTCGGTTTCGTGACCGCAGTCATGTCGTCCAGATAGTATATACGCACGAGGTGCGCTTTATGCTTGGCGCGGAGGGCTGCAACGCCCTATATCGTGGGCGTTCGCAAGGAGCCTTTCGTGACAAAGACGGCCGCCAACGACAGTGCAATGAAGCCCAGCGATTTCAAGCGCTGGCGCAAATCGCTCAAGCTGTCGCAGAAGGACGCGGCCGAGGTTCTCGGCCTGAAGCGGCGCGTCGTCCAGTACTACGAAAAGGGCGAGCGTGACGTCGAGGCGGTGACGATCCCGAAGTACATCCGGCTCGCCTGCTCCGCGGTGGCCTCCGGCGTTGAGGACTATGCCGGGCCGACGAAGGAGAAGCCGGCCAAGCCGAACGCATCCGACCAGGCCGGCTGACGTCCCAAGACGCGGATCAGTTTACGGGCGTGACCAGCGGCTTGCCGGCGATCCCCAGCAGCAGGTTCTCCATCACCAACCGACCCATGGCGAGGCGGGTGTCATGGGTGGCGCTCGCCTGGTGCGGCTGCAGCACGACATTCTCGGTCATGTCCTTCAGCGCCTGCGGTACCCGCGGTTCGTCGGCGAACACGTCGAGGCCTGCGGCACCCAGACGGCCGTCCTTCAGCGCGGCAATCAGTGCATCCTCGTCCACTACACTGCCGCGCGCCACATTGATCAGCGTGCCGTTCGGGCCGAGGGCGTCGAGCACCTCGCGGTTCACGATGTGCTTGGTGCTGTCGCCGCCCGGCACGATGGCTATCAGGATGTCGACGTCACGGGCCATGTCGACCAGCGAGGCGTAGTGCTTGTAGGGCACGTCCTTCCGGGTGCGGGTGTGGTAGGCGATGTCCATCTTGAACGCCGCGCAGCGCTGGGCGATCTCGATGCCGATGCGGCCAAGCCCGAGGATACCGATCTTGCGGCCCCAGACTCGGTGGGTGAAGGTCATGTCGCCTTCGCGCTCCCACCGGCCCTCGCGGACATAGCGGTCGGCCTGGGGGATGCGCCGGCAGGTCGCCATGGTCAGCGCGATCGCGAAATCGGCCACCTCGTCGCTCAACACGTCGGGGGTGTTCGACACCTTGATGCCGCGGGCGGTTGCAGCCGCCACATCGACGCCGTCATAGCCGACGCCGTGATGGGCGATGACCTTGACGTTTGGCAAGGCGTCCATGGTGGCGGCGTCGCACACCTTGCTGTCGGCGATGCCGACGCAGGTATCGCGCAGCGAGGCGAGCAGGGCGGCCGGATCCTTGGCTTCCCAGAGCTTGTGGACGGTGAAGTGCTCGTCCAGTTCCGCCATGGCCACGTCATACCAGGGTGACAGGATCAGGATGTCGGGCTTCTTGGTCATGAGGGCAGTCCTCCGGAAGTCAGAACGACGAATTCGGTTGGGTGAGGAACTCAAGCTCCTCGGCGGTGCTGGTCCGGCCGAGCGCGGCGTTGCGGTGCGGGAACCGGCCGAAACGCTCGATGATGACGCGGTGGCGCATGCCGTAGTCGATCAGCATGGCGTCGCCGAGTGCTGCGAAGAACGCCTCGCACCACAACTGATCGGCCAACTCCTCGCTGTGCTCGAACGGCAGGAACAGGAACAGGCAACGGTCGCGCGACGCGAACACATGGTCGCCGGCAGCAATGGCTCGGCGGGCGATGTCGCGGGCGCGGGCGTCCTGGGCAAAGGCTCGCGGATCGCCGCGATACAGGTTGCGCGACATCTGGTCGAGCACCAGCAGCAGGGCCAGCCGGCCGTCGGCCGTGGCCTCCCAGCCGGTGAGACCGCCGGCTGACGCTTCCGCATGCACTGCGCCGAATCGCGTGCGCAGCGTGGCATCGAATGCGTCGTTCTTTTCGAACCATTGCTGTGGCGTGCATTCGCTGAACCAGAACGCCAGAACGTCCTCTGGTAGTGTCAAGATCCGCGCTCCTCGGTCCCGTTCGGACCTCCAGGATTGAACTCGGCCGCGACGATAGCCGATCGCCCGTCCCTGGCAAACGCCGTTGCGGCGAGACGTCGTCTTGCCGGATCGGCACCCAGGCCTCATGTGATGCGAATGTCGAACAGGAGATTACCGATGCCTCGCCTCGCCTTGCTTGCCCTGGTGCTGCTGACCGGGTGCGTGACCGCCCAGGACACCCTCACCGGGGTCGAGGCCGAGCCCCGGCGGCGCTTCCTGACGTTCGCCGGTTACCAGTCACCGGTGCTGCTGATCTCGGTCAACGCACCCTTCCAACTGCCGCAGCCCGACATCGCGGTGCGCCTGACTGAGCACGCCAACGGGTCGGTTGTCGGTTCCGACGTGACCTACACGGCAACGGCGGCGCAGGCCAAGCACGCGAACTACCGGATCGTCGCGCGCTTCGATGCCGAGCAGGGAACTGATACCAAGGACGTCTGCAAGTCGGCATTTGGTCCGACGCCGGCGGCGCGCTACGCCGACCGCACCAACCTGTTCATGGCGTTCTGCGACAACGCTGAGCCGATCGCCGGAGCCAAGGTGTCCGGACCGAAGCTGGCCGGACTCAGCGATCCCAATCTGCGTGAGATGCTGCGAGCGGGAATGCAGGCGATGTTCCCAAGCGCGACCAACTCAGGACGGACCGGCTCGATGGGATCGATCCAGGTGAATCCGGTGCCGCATTTCCGCCTGAATCCGCTGGACGGAATCATCTAACGGACTGGTTTTCGCCGACTGCCGCAGCGTCTTCGTCGACCGTGTGGACAATCTCGCGGTGGCTGTGAGGATCGACGGTGAACGGATGCACCTGATCGAGAAATCGGGCTTGTCGGCGCACCGCTTCTATCCAGCGGGTGACGTTCGCGAAGCGGCTGAGTGGTAGGTTCGCTTCGTCGGCGCGGTGCACGTAGGCGAATACCGAGATGTCGGCAATGGTGTAGTCGGTCCCGCCGAGAAAGTCGGTCCGGACGAGCGCGCGGTCCAGGACCGCCAAGGCCCGCATGGATGCGGCGCGCTTGTGGGCGATCAATTCTGCGCCACGGTGCTGGTCCTTGCCGGTCTGCACCCACAGCCGCAGCGTCGCGATGCTTGATTGCACGTAGTCGGCCTCGAAGAACAGCCACTGAAGCACTGTCGCGCGATTATAGGGGTCGACCGGAAGGTATCGAGTTCCCTCGGCAAGGAAAGTCAGGATCGCGTTCGATTCCGCCAGCGTGCGACCGTCGTCCAACTCGATCGTGGGCACGGCACCGGTTGGATTCAGCGCGAGATAGTCATCACTCTGCCCCTCGCCCTCGAAGATGCTGACGAGCTTCGTACGGTAGGGCGTTGCAAGATGGTTGAGCAGAAGCCGGACCTTGTAGGCGTTCTGCGACGGCAGATAGTCGTACAGCGTAAGCATCGCAACCACCGCCCCGGACCGTTTCCCAATCGACGAGGGTAGATTGCGTCAACGTCCCGGCCCACCGCACTCCGGTTCTTGCGGTGCAGGCTGCGCCAGCATGAGGGCTGTTTAGAACTGATCCTCGTCCAGGGCCATCACCGTGCCGCCGCCGGCTTCGATCGCCGCCAGCAAGCCGGGGGCCTGGGCCAGCAGGTGGTCGGCGTAGTGGCGGACGGTTACCAGCTTGGTCTCCAGGTACCGGGCGTCGCCATTGGCGCCGCTGGCAAGTGCCTCGCGGGCAGCGAGTGCCGAGCGGGCCATCAGCCAACCGCCGGCGACCAGGCCGAACAGTTTCAGAAACACAGCGGACGGTGACGCAGCGGCGGCCGGATCGGTCGGCATGGTCGCCACTACCCAATCGGTGGCACGGGCCAACGCCTCGCGCCCCGACGCCAGGCGGTCGCGGATGATCGCGAGCGGGGCGTCTGCGTCGGCGAGTGCACCTAGGGTTGCGTCAACATCGGCGAGGAAGCCTTGCATTGCGGCACCGCCGTCGCGCGCCACCTTGCGGCCGATCAGGTCGAGCGCCTGGACCCCGTTGGCACCCTCGTAGATCGGGGTGATGCGGGCGTCGCGGTAGTGCTGGGCGGCACCGGTCTCCTCGATGAAGCCCATGCCGCCATGCACCTGGACGTTGGTCGAGCAGATCTCGATCGCGGTATCGGTGCACCAAGCCTTGACTACCGGGATCAGCAGGTCGACCCGGGCCTGGGCACCGGCGCGGGTGGCCGCATCCGGGTGCCGGTCTGCGATATCGATGCCGGCGGCGACATCGTAGATCAGGCCGCGCATCGCTTCGATCTGCGCCTTCATGGTCAGCAGCATGCGGCGCACGTCGGGGTGGTGGATGATCGAAACCGATCCGGTCGAGCCCTGGACAGCCCGGCTCTGCACTCGGGTACGGGCGAAGTCGGCCGCTTGCTGGTAGGCGCGTTCGGCCACCGCCAGCCCCTGCAGGCCGACCGCGAGGCGGGCGTTGTTCATCATGATGAACATGTACTCGATGCCGCGGTTCTCCTCGCCGACCAGGTAGGCGACCGCCCCCTCGTTCTCGCCATAGGCCATGATGCAGGTCGGACTGGCGTGGATGCCCAGCTTGTGCTCGAGCGACAACGGCTTGGCGTCGTTGCGGGCACCCAGCGAGCCGTCAGGGTTCACCAGGAACTTCGGCACGATGTACAGCGACAGGCCCTTGGTACCGGCGATGCCGTCGGGCGAGCGCGCCAGCACCAGGTGGATGATGTTGTCGGTGAAATCGTGGTCGCCGTAGGTGATGAAGATCTTCTGGCCGCGCAACCGATAGCTGCCGTCGTCGACCTTCTCGGCGCGGGTGCGGATGGCGCCCAGATCGGTGCCGGCCTGCGGTTCGGTCAGGTTCATGGTTCCGGTCCATTCGCCGGTCACCAGCTTCGGCAGGTAAGTGGCTTTCTGCTCGTCGGTGCCGACTTCACGCAGCGCGTCGATGGCAGCCTGGGTCAGCAGAGGGCACAGCCCGAAGGCGAGATTGGCGCCCTGCCACATCTCCTGCAGCGCGGTGGCGACCAGCCAGGGCAGGCCCATGCCGCCCCATTCCTCCTCGAACGGCGCGCCGTTCCAGCCGCCCTCAATGAACTGCCGGTAGGCGTCGGCGAACCCGTCCGGGGTGCGCACCACGCCGTTCTCCAGCCGCGAGCCCTGCTTGTCACCGACCGGGTTCAACGGTGCCAGCACGCCACCGGCCAGTTTGCCGGCCTCTGCCAGGATCTGCTCCACCAGCGCGCTGTCGGTGCCATCGAGCCCCGGCAGGGCGGTCACCCGGCCGAGCCCGACCACGTCGTCGATCACGAAGCGCATGTCGCGCAACGGCGCGGCGTAGACACTCATGGCAGCCTCCCGTACGGACCCGACGCTCTGCGGCGACGGTCAATTCTCAACGCGTTCTATCGCGGGAGGAGAAGGGGGGCAATTGGGGGCTACAGGAACTCTGGGTCGTACACTTTGGCCATGGTGGCTTTGTCCAGGAGTGAGCCGAACATCAGCAGTCGGCGTCGGGCGTCCCCCAGGTCGTGGCGTGGCACGCCGTGGAACGACCAGGGGCCATTGATGTAGGCGAACAGGCGATTGTCCTTCCAGCCGATCTCCTCAGCCTCGCGCAGGAAGGCGTCTCGGATGGCGGAGGGGATCGAGGTGTTCGACGGCCAGGCGAAGCCGAGCGATCGGTACAGCATGGTGCCGCGGCGCGGCTCCGGTGTTGGCTGGTCGGGATCGTCGAGATAGACGAAGCCGTTGACCACCACCCGGGCGTGGGTCGATGTCCGGTAGCAGATCGACCACGCCATTGTATTCCGCCAACAGCGCATCGCTCTCTGAGAACGGTGTCTTCCCGAGCTTGCGGCGCCAATTCGGTCCGATCAACGGGCGGAACTTCTCCGACAGGTGCCGCGCCAGCCGGTGGCGGACTGCGCGACCCATCGGGACGGTGACGTGCCGAAGCGCTGCCCAGAACTGCTGCTCGCGTCCCTGTGTCGATTCCGCGAGCGCCGCGATCCGGAGCTGGTTGCGCTGAAAATAGTTGCTGGCCTTCAGTTGATCCGCGGTCGGCCAGAATTTGTCGAGTGACTGCCGCACGGCGCCCGGCAACACGTCGTCGATGATGATGTGCGGGAACGGTTTGGTTCGGATCGGCGCGCGCGCGATCCGAGCCTCGATGTCGGCGACCGCCTGAGGAAGGGTCATCGGCGTTGGCGCCGCCGGTACGATGTCAAGCACGCCGAACCTGATGGTGCATTTCCAACCTCTGTATACGCTTCACCTGCCGATGCCTATCCGGATAGTGCTCGAGAGTGTCGGCGGTGCATCGCCGGGCGGCGCGCCGATCGGAGACGCGCACTACTGCAATTCCGTGTCATAGACCTGGACCATTGTTTCCTGGTCGAGCAACGAACCAAACATCAACAGCCGCCGCCGGGCGGTGCCGAGGTCGTGACGGGGCACGCCGTGGAATGACCATGGACCGTTGAGATAGGCGAGCAGACGGTTGTCGCGCCATCCGATGTCCACTGCCTCGCGCAGGAAACGGTCCCGGATGGCTTTAGGGATGACCTTGTTCGACGGCCAGGCAAACCCGTTCGAGTGGTACAGCATGGTCCCGCGGCGCGGGTCGGGCGTCGGCTGATCGGGATCGTCCAGATACACGAAGCCGTTCACCACGACCCGGGCATGGTCGACATGCGGTACCAGATCGACCACCCCGGAGTAATCGGCGAGCATGGCGTCGTTGTCGAGGTAACCGCCGCCATTGAGCGCCCGGCGCCAGCCGGGTCCGATCAACGGCCGGAACTTGTCGGCAAAGTGTCGTTGCAATCGGGCGCGCACAGCCCGGTTGCTTCGGACTGAGACCGCCCGCAACGTCCTCCAGAACGTCTGCTCGTCACCGTCGGAGGTTTGGGCTAGGCTCGATACCAGCAACTCGCCGCGTCGAAAGAAATTGGAAGACGCGAGCCGGCTTGCGTTCGGCCAGTACTGGTCGACCTGCCGACGCAACCTCAGCGGCAACAGGTCATCGATGACGATGTGCGGAAATGGCCGAACCTGAATCCGGGTTCGGGCAATCCGCTGCTCGATCTCAATGACGGCTTCATTCAAGGATTTCGGTGGCGGAGCCGTCATGTCGGAGCGGTGTACGATTGCAATGGGGTGCGCACTCTACGACAACTGCCACGGCGTGTCCGCTCAGAGCACCTTGCCTGGATTGAGAATTCCCTTCGGGTCGATCGCAGCCTTGACGGTGCGCATCAGGTCGAGCGACACCCCATCTTTGTAGTGGGCTAACTCCTCGCGCTTCAGCCGGCCGATGCCGTGCTCGGCGCTGATCGAACCACCCATTTCCACCACGGTGTCATGGACCACCCGGTTGAACCGCTCCCACTGGGCTAGGAAGGCCTTGCCGTCACTGCCTTCCGGCGCCTGCAGGTTGTAGTGCAGGTTGCCGTCGCCGACGTGGCCGAACGCCACCAGGCGCACGGTTTTGTCGACCGCCATCACCTTCTTGAGTGCCGCCGCGTAGAACTCCGCGATCCGAGATACCGGCACCGAAACGTCGTGCTTGATCGACGCACCCTCGAGCTTCTGGGCTTCCGACGCGTTCTCGCGCAGCTTCCAGAAATCCTGGCGCTGTGCCTCGGACTGCGAGATCGCGGCGTCCAGCACCAGCCCGTCCTCGAACGCCGATTCCAGGATCGACTCCAGCTTGGCCGCCAGATCGCTCTCGCCGCTGGACGTCGAGACCAGTTCCAGCAGGACATACTGGTCGTAGCGGGTCTGGATCGGATCGTGGGTGTCCGGGAAGTGCTTCAGCACGAGGTCGACGACCAGGCGAGGCATGAACTCGAAGGTCTCGACCGCGTCACCGCTCTCGGCCCTCGCGCGGCCCAGCAGGGTCACCGCCGAGGCAACGTCCGGCACCGCGCAGAACGCGCTACGCACGTCGGTCGGCTTTGGGAACAGCTTCAGCACGGCGGCTGTGATGATGCCGAGCGTGCCCTCTGCTCCCAGGAACAACTGCTTCAGGTCGTAGCCGGTGTTGTCCTTGCGCAGTCCGCGCAGACCGTTCCAGATCCGACCGTCCGGCAACACCACCTCGAGGCCCAGCACCAGCTCGCGGGCATTGCCGTACTTCAGCACGTTGGTGCCGCCGGCGTTGGTCGACAGGTTGCCGCCGATCATGCAACTGCCTTCGGCCGCCAGCGACAGCGGGAAGTAGCGGTCGGCGTCGGCGGCCCGGTTCTGGACGTCGGCGAGCACGCAGCCGGCTTCGACGGTGATCGTGTAGTTGGCGGGGTCCAGATTGCGGACCCTGTGCATGCGGCCCAACGACAGAATGATCGCCGTCCCGTCGTCCTCAGGCGTCGAGCCGCCGCACAGCGACGTGTTGCCGCCCTGCGGGACGATCGGGATGCCGAACTCGTGGCAGATCGCGACCACGCCGGCCACCTCCTCGGTGGTTGCCGGCTTCACGACCAAGCGGGCCTTGCCCTTGTACAGGCCGCGCCAATCCTCGGTGTACGGCCGCATGGCGTCGGCACCCTCGATCCAGCCTTTCGGCCCGACGACGGTCTTGATGCGATCGAGGGCAGCGTCGCGGGTCCGCGCCTCGGCGACGGCGGCGGGAGCGGCCATCGAAATCTCCTGAAAGGACGAGCAAGGGCAAGATGTTCGCCAGGATATTAGGCCGCGCGGCACAGCGCACAACCCACCGTCTCGGATGCGCGATCCAGTGTGCCGCGCTTGGCCTTATCGGCGCATCATATGCGTGGTGCCGCGGCGCGGCGCAGGCGATCGTTGATCGCGGCTCCCAGTCCCCCTACCGGCACCCGCGCCACAGCAATGGCGGCAATACCCGGACGGTCCAACGCCCGTAGCGCGGCGAACAGCTTGGCCGCCGCCGCCAGAAGGTCGCCGGACGGGCTGAGATCGGCATCCGCGCCCGCAACCGTTGCCCCGAAATCCAGGAATGCTTCGCCCGGGCGGCGATCGGTGGCGTTGAGGCGGACCGGTGCCTTCGGTGCATAGTGGCTGGCCAGCATACCTGGAGCGGTGATCGCATCGCCCTCGACGGCCAGATCGATCGGCCCCAGCAGGGCTTCGATCTGTTCGCGGGTCACGGCACCGGGGCGCAGCAGGCGCGGGCGATCACCGGACAGATCGACCACCGTACTCTCCAGCCCGACCGGGCACGGTCCGCCGTCCAGGATCAGCGCCACCCGGCCGCCGAGTTCCTCGGCGACATGGGCCGCCGTAGTGGGACTGACCCGGCCGGAACGGTTGGCGCTGGGAGCGGCGACCGGACGGCCGACCTCGGCCAGCAGTGAACGGGCCGCGGCACTGCCGGGCACCCGCAGGGCAACGGTTTCGAGCCCCGCGCTGGTCAACCAGGCGATCGGACAGCCGGGCCGCCGCTGGAGGACCATGGTCAGCGGTCCCGGCCAATGGGTTGCCGCCAGCCGCTTGGCGGCTTCTGTGGCCTGCCCAAGCGCAAATGCGGCGTCTGCGGTCGGGACATGGCTGATCAGCGGGTTGAACCGGGGCCGATCCTTGGCGGCGAAGATTCCGGCGACCGCATCCTCGTCGGTGGCATCGGCGCCGAGGCCGTAGACGGTCTCGGTCGGGAACGCCACCAGCGCGCCGCTGCGCAGCAGGCCGGCGGCCTCGGCGCGGGCGTCCGGATCGTCAACTGGGCGGGTCGGTGTGGGGGGCGGCGTGGTCATGAACCGGCTGGGTCGCGCAAAGCGACGCGTTCGTCAAGCCCAGGTGTGTTCGCAGGTGCAGCATGGACGTGGGCGCGCTACACTGCCGGATCGACCGCCGACCGAAGGAGGGGCCGCATGACCGCCCGCGTTGTTACGATCGCCCAGCAGAAGGGCGGGGCCGGCAAGACCACGCTGGCTGCCCACCTCGCTGTCGCCTGGGCTCAGTCCGGCAAGTCGGTCGCAGTGGTCGATATCGACCCGCAGGCCTCGCTCAGTTCCTGGTGGGCGATGCGTGCAGAAATCGGAGTTCCGCCGCCGACCGGCGCCAAGGGCAAGGGCGGGCTGTCGGTGCACCGGATCACCGGCTGGCGCACCGCCAACGAAGTCGAGAAGCTGGCCCGGACCCATGACGTGGTGGTCATCGACTCTCCGCCGCACGCCGAGACCGAGGCGAAGATCGCGGTGCGCTCGGCCGACGTCGTTGTGGTCCCGTTGCAGCCGAGTCCGATGGACTTTTGGGCAACCAAGGCGACGCTCGATCTTGCCGCCGGCGAGAACACCGAGGCCCTGCTGGTGCTGAACCGGGTGCCGCCGCGCGCCAAGCTGACCGGGGCGATGACCGACAAACTGGCCGGGCTCGGCGCGAAGGTCGCCAAGGCCCGCATCGGCAACCGGGTCGCCCTGGCGGCGTCGTTACTGGAGGGTCTGGGTGTAACCGAATACCAGAAGAGCGGGTCCGCGGCCGTTGAGATCAAGGCGCTGGCGGCCGAGATTCTGAAGGCGGCGGGCTGATCCGAACACCGGCCAGGGTTCGGGCTTCGTCGAGGTTGAACAGCGCGTCGATCAAGGCGACCTGAAACGATGCCGGCCCCGCAGCGGCCACTGCTGCATGTTCCGCCGCCAGGCCAAACAGCGCCAAGGCCTGCGTCGTGGTTGCGAGCCTGTCGAAACCGGTGGTCCGGGTGGCGGCCAGGCAAGCGGCGATCACGGCGGTCGCAGAGCATCCCATGCCGGTCACCCGGGTCTGCATCTGGTGGCCGTTGCGAACCTCCAGAAGTCGGTCTCCGTCGGTTATCCGATCGATCTTGCCGGTAACCGCAACCACGCAGCCTGTCGATCGCGCCAGACGTTGAGCGGCGCCTACCGCGGCTTCCGGGTCCAAGGTGCTGTCGACGCCTTTGCCGCCGCCGTCCCCACCCGCCAGACTGAAGATCTCCGACGCGTTGCCCCGGATCACCGTTGGCCGGTGCGCCAGTAGCCCTCGCGCGACCTCGCTGCGGTACGACAGCGCTCCCACAGCCACCGGATCCAGGACCCAGGGCGTTCCGTTGCGGTCGGCGGCGAGCACAGCCGACTGCATCGCTTCGGTACGGGCGGCCGACATCGAACCGAGGTTGATGACGAGGGAACCCGCCACGGCAGCGAGTTCCCCGGCTTCCTCGACGTTCTCGACCATTGCCGGAGAGGCGCCCAGCGCCAGCAACACGTTTGCCGTCAGATTGGTGACGACAAGATTGGTGACGCTGTGAACCAGGGGAGCCTGGGTGCGTACGGCTGCAAGCGTGTTCCAGGCGGCCTTGGCGTGATCGTCGATGGCAGGCATTGAGCGCTCCTTCGGGTCGGTGTCCGAAGGCCTGTCGGCGTGGGTGCATGCTGATAGCGCTGCAACAGCGACTCCCTCCGCCGGCATGACCCGGATCAGGTTCTGCGGGTGTGATCTCAGCCCGGACGGTCCGGGCACCCCGTGTCGTGCCTATGGAGTTAGGAACGCTTGGCGGCGCTGTCCAGGTCAGGCATCCCAGGGTCAAGGCAACGTGCCGGCGTCCATCCAAATCGATCGCGCGCCAACGCTCCGCTCATCCGTTGGCTGCGCGCGAAACCGCGGGCCCAGTCTCCGCGTTCGCGGGCGGCATGGTCTTCCGGGACAAGCTCGATCGCTGTCTCGCCACCAGCCATGAGGCGCGCCAGGGTGCCGACCGGGACGCCGTTGTCGGCAACGCCGATCACCTGGCCGGTGAACGCCGCGTCTTCCAGCACCAACCGGTACAACTCGGCCAGGTCATCGGCGTGAACCAGCGGCCACATCACGTCCGGCGATCCGACCACCTGGACCGGTTGACCTTTGCGGACGCGCTCCGCCATGGCGGCCAGAGGTCCGGTACGTTCGGCGTGTACCATCGCCGGGTGCACGACCGCGCCACGGATGCCGGGCTCGGCTAGGACCCGTCGCAGGTTCGGAACCATCCAGGCGAAGGCCGGCAGCGGGTCGAGCGTTGTCTCCTCGTCGATCGTCTTGTCCGGTGAGGGCCCCCACAGCCAGCATCCACCGGTGTAGATCAGTGACGGTCGCCGACTCGTTCCTGCGAGCGCGGGCAGGAGGGTGTCCAGCAGTGAGGAATCCAGAGGTCCCATGGCGTCGGTAAAGCTACAGGCGGCGTGGACCACGGCATCCAGGTCGCCCACAACCGCTCCGGCCCACAGGCGTGGATTGCCGATGTCGCCGGCGATCGGTTCGGCGCCGATCTCCATCAGCCGTTCCGCGGCTTCCGGACTGCGGGCCAGACCGCTGACGGCATGTCCGGCGGCGATCAGGTTTCGCACGATGGCACCGCCGATCGCGCCGGTTCCGCCCAGTACGAGCACACGCATGGCTGCATCCTTTATAGCAAGATAAATCTTGTTTAAAGAATGATGGAGGTCTTGGGAAGACCCTTAGCGCGGGATGTCAATCGTTCCCGGATTCGTACGGATGGTACCGGGGCGCTGGTCGATGGTTCCGACCGGCGGGCCCGGGACAACAGGCTGCAGCTTGCGCTGCTGATCCAGGTCCCGGCGAAGATCGTCGATACCCTGCTGGGACGACGGCAGGCTGGGGCGGTCGGCCGGACTGACTCGCGGCGCCATGTCCGGTGTCGGCGACACCCTGGAGTTTGGTCCGGGGTTGATCCGCGACGTCTCGGCGGTTGAGCCCGGCATCGGATCGGATTGAGGTTGGCTTGGCGGCGCCGCCTGGATCGGGTGACGAGGAGCAGCGCGGACCGTGGGTGCCGGCGTCGATCCGGTCTCGCAGGCGGCCATCAGGAGCAGCGAGACCACGGCGGTGGCGTTGCATGTGATCGACTGCCAGTTCCGCGTGGCCCACATGCTTCAGCCGCCCCGGGCGATGAAATGTCCGTTCCGGAAGTCCGGCTTGGAATACAGGAACGGCTGGCCGTCGAAGGTCGTGAGCGATCCGCCGGCGGCCAGCAGGACGGCGTGACCGGCGGCGGTGTCCCATTCCATGGTCGGCCCGGTGCGCGGGTAGATGTCGGCCTCGCCGCGGGCCACCAGGCAGAACTTCAACGCTGAGCCGCGCGATACCGACTCCTTGACGGTCAGCGTGGCGATATAGTCTTCCAGTTCCGGGTTGCGGTGGCTCTTGCTGGCCACCACGGTCAAGCCGCTGGCATCCGGCCGGCGCACGGTAATGGTACGCCGATTGCCGGCACCGTCTTCTTCCCAGGCACCTGCGCCGATCGCGCCGGCCCAGGCCATGCCGTCGACTGGGGTCAGAACGACACCCAGCACCGGCGTGCCGTCCTCGACCAGTCCGATGTTGACCGTGAAATCGTCGCGACGGTTGATGAACTCCTTGGTGCCGTCCAGCGGGTCGACCAGCCAGAACCGGCCGCCGGATACGTCGGGAATCCGTCCGGCTTCCACGCTTTCCTCGGCAACGACGGGGATGTCCGGAGTCAGCTTCTTCAAAGCATCGATGATGACGACCTCGGCGGCCCGGTCGGCGGCTGTTACCGGACTGCCATCGGCCTTGCCGTCGACGGCAGTATCGACGCGGTAGTAGGGCAGGATGACCTTCCCGGCGTCACGGGCAATGGCGACGATGCTGTCGAGCAGGGCAGTGTTGTCGTACTCGGTCACTCGGTTCACTCCGGATTCATTCGGCTGCAATGGCGGGACGGGCTGCCTGGATTGCCGACCACACCCGTTCGGGCGTCGCCGGCATGTCGATGTCGGTCACTCCAAGCGGGGCCAGTGCGTCCAACAGGGCGTTGATCACTGCCGGCGGCGCGCCGATGGCACCGGCCTCGCCGCAGCCCTTGACGCCGAGCGGGTTGGTGACACATCGGGTCGGGCTCATGGAGAAGCCGACCAGCGGCAGATCGTCGGCGCGCGGCAGGCAGTAGTCCATCAACGAGCCGCTGACCAGTTGCGCTTCGGCGTCGTAGACGCAGCGCTCGTACAGTGCCTGGCCGATGCCTTGGGCCACGCCGCCGTGGACCTGGCCTTCCAGCAGCATCGGGTTCACTACCTCGCCGAAATCGTCGACGACGGTGTAGCGTTCAACCCGCACCACACCGGTGTCGGGATCGACCTCGACCTCGCAGACATGTGTCCCATTAGGGTAGGTTGACGCCTTCGGCGTGTACGACTCGTTGGCCGACAGTCCCGGCGTCATACCCTCCGGGAGATGTGCCGGATCCTCGGCCCGTCGCGCAATCTCGGCCAGCGACACCGTTCGGTCGGTCCCGGCCACCGTGAACCGTCCCTCGGCCAACTCGATGTCGGCCTCGGCGGCTTCGAGTGCGTGGGCCGCGATCCGCCTGCCTTTCTCGATGACGACGTCGATGGCGGCCTTCAGCGCCGAACCGCCGGCGGGTAGCGAGCGCGATCCGTCGGTGCCGGCCCCCTTGGCAATGGCGGCGGTGTCGCCCTGGATCACCGTGACCAGTTCGTTGTCGATGCCGAAGGCCTCGCTCACCAGTTGGGAGTAAGCGGTTTCGTGGCCCTGGCCGGTCGAGCGGGTGCCGATCGGTACCACAACCGTGCCGTCGGGCTGCACCCTCAAGTCGGCCCACTCCGGACCGCCGCCGCCGCACGCCTCGACATAGGTCGACAGGCCGATGCCGCGCAGTTTGCCGCGCTTGCTGCTGCCGGCCTTGCGGGCGTCGATGCCGCTCCAGCCGGATTCAACCAGGGCCTTGTCGAGATGTGCGCAGAAGTCACCGGAATCGTAGACCTCGCCGAGTGTGGTGGTGAACGGCATGAGGTCGGTACCGGCGAAATTCCGCCTGCGGATCTCGTCCGGCTCGATGCCGGTGACCTTGGCACACTGGTCGACCAATCGCTCCACGAGGTAGGCCGCCTCCGGTCGTCCGGCGCCGCGATAGGCGTCGACCGGCAGGGTGTTGGTGAAGTAGCAGCGCACCCGGACGTGAATGGCCGGCGTGGTGTACAGCCCGGCCAGCATGCCGGAACCGGCGACCGTTGGGATCGCCGGCCCGTACAGCGACAGGTAGGCGCCGAGGTCGGCCTTGGTGTCGACCGACAGGGCGAGGAACCGGCCGTCCGAATCAAGCGCCATGCGAGCGGTCGAGCGGTGGTCGCGGCCCTGAGTGTCGGAGACAAAGGATTCCGTGCGCTCGCCGATCCACTTGACCGGCCGGCCGAGCCGCTTGGCGGCCCACGCCACCAGCGCATGCTCGCGGTACGGGAAGATCTTCATGCCGAAACCGCCGCCGACATCGGGCGACACCACCCGCATACTGGCCGGGTCGGCGTTCAGTATCCCACATAGTACGTCCCGCACGCCGTGCGGGCCCTGGGTCGAGACATGCAGCGTGTAGGTGCCGTTGGACGCGTCGTAGGCGGCGATCGCCCCACGCGGCTCGATCGAGTTCACGATGATCCGGTTGTTGACCAGCGACAACTCGGCGACCTTGGCGGCTTTCGCGAAGGCCGCCTTTACCGCGGCCGAGTCGCCGGTTTCCCAGTCGACGCAGAGGTTGCCGGGGGCTTCGTCCCAGACCAGCGGGGCGTTGTCAGCCGACGCACTAACCACGTCTGACACCGCCGGCAACTGGTCGTAGGACACCTCAACGACCTCGGCGGCGTCGCGCGCCCGTTCCAGCGTCTCCGCGACCACCAAGGCGACGGCATCGCCGACGTGCCGGACCCGGTCGCGGGCCAGCAGCGGATAGGCAGGTCCGATCGCCGGCTTGCCGTCACTGCCGTTGATCAGCGCCGCGCAGGGCAGATCGCCCAATCCGTCGCCGGATACATCGCGGGCGGTGAGCACCGCCAGAACGCCGGGCATGGCAGCCGCATCGGCAACGTCGATGCCGGTGATCCGGGCGTGCGCCAGCGGTGCGCGTACCAGGACGGCACGGGCCATCCCGTCGATGGACAGGTCGTCGGTGTACTGTCCCTGACCGGTCAGGAAGCGCTGGTCTTCCTTGCGCTTCATGCCTTGTCCGACGCCGAATTTCGCCATGGAAGCCTCGCCTGCTAGCCTGGAAGTCCGCGCGATGGTAGCGGTGGGTCGATGCACCGCCAAGCCGCGATCCGGTGCCACCGTCGTCGATCTTCAGGAGGCCCGAATGTGCGGGCGCTACAGTGTCACCACCGACCCGGAAGCCCTGCGGCGGATCTTCGGCGTCGACACCCTCATGAACCTCATGCCCCGGTGGAACGTAGCACCCACCCAGGAGGTTCCGGTGATCAAGGCCGATGATCGCATTGGTCGGATGCTGACCATCATGCGCTGGGGGCTGGTGCCGTTCTGGGCCAAGGACATTGGCATCGGGGCAAAGCTGATCAACGCCCGGGCCGAGACGGTGAACGAGAAGCCGGCGTTCCGCGGGGCCTTCCGGTACCGGCGCTGTCTGGTGCCGGCCGACGGGTTCTACGAATGGAAGACCGAGGCCAAGGTCAAGCAGCCGTGGCGGATCGCGCGCCGGGACCGCGCGCCGTTCGCCATGGCCGGCCTGTGGGAACTGTGGGAAGGCACCGGCGAGGGCAGCGCACTGGAGACCTTCTCGATCGTCACCACCGAGGCCAACTCGGCGATCCGGGACATCCATCACCGGATGCCGGTGATGCTGTTCGGGGAGGAGCAGTTCCAGACCTGGCTCAAGGGCTCGTTGAAGGAAGCGGCCGGGCTGATGGAGCCATGCGATCCGGTGGTAATCGAGGCGTTCCGAGTCGATCCGAAAGTCGGCAACGTCCGCAACGACGATCCGTCCCTGATCGAGCCGATCACGCGGGCTCCAGCGATGCCAGCCCAGAGCAGCTTGTTCTGAGGTCTATCGCGGTCGCCTTGCCGGAGCGCTTTATGGGCAGCGCGTGAGAATGTCCGAGGTCCGCGCCATGAAACCGCTGCGCGTGGTGTCACCTATCAACTGCAGATCGTTGGAGCCGAGCTTCTGGAAATGCTCCACCAGATCCGGCGAGCGCCGCACGAACCACGTGTAGTCGTCCTCCAGGGTCTCGACCACGGGGACTTTGAGCGATTCCGGTCGTCCGGGCGTCCCGACCACCAGGCCTTCCGCGTCGAACTCGATATACGACTCGTCGCAACGCCCGGGCGACCAGCGGCCGCGCAGCGACGGGGCGACGCCTCGATAGGTGACGACCTGACCGGTGGTCTCCGGCGTGACCTCGTCGGGGTTGGACGTGGTGGTCGCGTCGCCGCTCACCATCCCGCCGGTCAACTCCTGGAAGGTCGAGATCAATGGGCGGATCTGCGGCAGGTCGAACGCGATGCCGAGCGCCAGCACCGCGGCGCCGGTCAGCATCAACGCGATCAGGATGGTGCCGATGACGAAGAACACCTGCCCGCTACGACGACGGGACGGTCGGAAGCTTGGCGGTGGGCCGACCGGCACATCGTCATCAAGCGGGTCATCGTCGTCTCTTGACGTCATCCCACGCGGCGACCAGATCCGAGTTTCGGTGGCGTCGCCATCGTCGCTCGCCCGATGGATCGCATCGGCGAAGTCCTGGCCGCCGGGAACCGGCGCCGGTTCGTCATCGAGACCGTCATCGAGACCGTCATCGAGACCGTCGCCGAAACCGGCGTCGTCGCTGTCGCCGCTTTCCGACAAGGCCAACTCGATGGCCGTCCGGTCGACGAAGAAGATTTGGGTGAACTCCCAATCCCCGGCCGCTTCGTTGTAGGCACCCGCCAGAACCCGCACTTCGGCGTCCTCACCGGCGTCGAATTCGCGTACCAACGACGAGACAAGCACCGACACGGACTGCGCCCGCTCGAGCGTGTCCCAGGCACCGTCGACCTTCTTCTGGAGGAAGTAGACTTCGAAACGCCTCATACGACAGAGATCCTACCAGACCCGGTTTTCGGCGAGAAGGTGCCGCACGTTGTCGGCAGTCAACGGACGCGAGAACAGGAACCCTTGAGCGTAACCGCAGCCGATGGCGCGAAGCTGGGCCAGTTGCTCGGGCGTTTCCACGCCTTCCGCGATGACATCGAGGCGCAGATTCTGCGCCAGAACTGCGATAGTTCGAACGATTTCAAGATTATGTCGGTTTCGGCCCATGTCCTGGACGAAGGATTTGTCGATTTTCAGCGTGTCGATCGGGAATTTATGCAGATAGCTCAGCGAGCTGTAACCGGTTCCAAAATCATCGACGCAGACTTTGATGTGCAAATCCTTGAGATGCCGAAGCATCTGGGCGGAACGCTGAGCGTTCTCCATGAGCGCGCTCTCGGTGATCTCCAGTTTGAGAAAACTGGCGTCCAACCCGGTTCCGTCCAGACTGTTCGTGACCATCTTCACCAGGTCAAGCTGGGTGAACTGGCGGCCGGACAGGTTGACGCTGATCTCGAACGGACCCTGGTCCGGAAATTCCTTGTTCCATTCGACCATCTGGGCGCAGGCGTTGCGCAACACCCATTGCCCGAGTTCCACGATCATCCCGGTCTCTTCGGCGATTGGGATGAACTCGGAGGGCGGAATGTCGCCGCGCTCCTTGTGCCGCCACCGAGACAATGCCTCGAAACCTCGGATTCGACCGTCCGCCAGCGAGACGATCGGCTGGAAGTTCAGGATCATCTCGTTTCTGTCGAGCGCCCGGCGCAGATCGGTCTCGACATCGAGAGGAGTGACGGTGGTGCCGCGCATCGCCGGGTCGAACGCGACGGAACGGGCCTTGCCCAACTCCTTGGCGCGGTACATGGCGAGTTCGGAGTCGCGCAGAATGTCCTCGGGCCTGACGTAGTTGTCGGTCGAGTGCGCAATGCCCATGGAGGCGGTCGTGAACACTTCCTTTCCGCCGAGCACGAACGGCGTCGACAGGGCCTTCTGGAGCATCTCCGACAGGGCGGTTCCTTCCTCCTTGTCGTGCACATCCTCCAACATGATCGCGAACTCGTCGCCGCCCAGCCGTGCGACGGTGTCGCCGAACTTTAAATTCTGTTCGAGGCGTCGCGCGGCGGCGATGATCAGGTCGTCCCCGTGAACATGGCCGAGGCTCTCGTTCACGACCTTGAAGCGATCCAGGTCGAGGTAGATCACCGCGAACTGGGCCGACAAGGATCGACGCTGACGGGCGAGTGCCTGACGGACCCGCTCCAGGAACAAAGTACGATTGGCCAACCCGGTCAGGCTGTCATGCAGCGCGTCGTGGATTGCCTGTTCTTCGGCCCGCTTGCGCTCGGTGACGTCGGTCATCGATCCGGCGATGCGGTAGGCGTTGTTCTCGCCATCGCGCACGGCGAGGCCACGGACCAGCATCCAGCGGTATGTGTCGTCGAAGTGGCGAACCCGGTGCTCGCTCTCGAAGTTCGTGGCGGTCCCGTTGAGGTGCGCGTCGATTTGGGCGGTAACGCGCTGGACGTCTTCAGGATGGATGCGGCTGAACCATTCCTCCGCACCGTCCTCGATCTCGTCCGTGGCGTAGCCGAGCATCTGCTTCCAGCGGTCCGAGAAGAAGATCCGGTTGCTGCCGAGATTCCAATCCCACAAACCGTCGTTCGCACCTGCGGCGGCGAGCGCGTATCGTTCCTCGCTCTCCCGCAACGCCCGCTCGGCTTTGCCGCGCTCGGTGACGTCGCTGTAGGTTGCGACCAACCCGCCATCGGCGAGTGGCCGGATCCGAACTTCAAGCAGTTGGCCTCTGGTATCCAGACGTTCGTAGATCGATGCCTTGGCGGACGTCGCCGTGGCGTAGGTCTGTTTGACCAGTTCGCTGGTATTGCCGGTGCCGAGGTCGCCGCGCTTGGCAAGGAACCTGATGATGTCGATCATCGGAGTGCCAACCTGCGCATAGGCGGGTGGCAGGTCCAGAAGCTCGAAATAGCGGGCGTTCCAGGTAATCAGGCGATAATCCCGATCGAACGCGCACAGACCTTGGCTGATGTTTTCCAAGGTGCCGCGTAGCAGGGACGTGTAGCGTGCCGCGTCGTCGCTGTGGTGCTTTTCGTCGGTGATATCGCGGGTGATGACCACGCGGCCGCCATTGGGCATCCCGCGATCCTCGGTGCGCGCCCAACGGCCGTTGGGCTGCCGGGCTTCCGAGAACGACAACGGCAAGGCGTGCTGGCGGAGCCGCTCGGCCAACCAGAGGTCGGCATCATCGATGTAGTCATGCTCCTTCAGCGTGTTGGCGCTGAGCTGCACGATGTCGCGGAACCGCAGACCAGGGACCAACCGACCCTCAAGCTGCGGAAACATCCGCGACGCCGCGGCGTTGAACGCCACTAAGCGATCACTGGCGTCGAAGATCAGAAATGAATCCGAAATCGCATCGATCGCCGACTGTAGGGCGGCATCGACGGTCGCCGATCCGGTCAGCGGAATCGCGGAACTCATCACGCGCTCCGGCACGTCTTGCGAACCGCGTCGTAACAGCATTGGGCGACTAGGCTGCTATCTGGGTTCAAGCTCAGCACGTCCCCGACAATCGCTCGTCAATAAAACACATATCGAATTGCAACGTTATCAGAGGCAGACCGGAGCCGCTACCGTCGCGCCCGCGCCGTTTTGTCCACGACCGGTGGGTTGTCGGCGCCGAGGACGGCGATGCCGCGGCGGTGGCGATACAGCCGCCAGAGCAGCAGGGCGGCGGCTGATCGCTCCGGTTTCCAGGCCGCAGTCAGCCGCTCGGCAGCGCCGAGATCGGGGCGTTCCGGCAGATCCAGAGCCATCCGAACGCCTTCGCGCAACGCCAGGTCGCCGATCGGAAAAACATCGGGATCGCCGAGCGCAAACATCCGGTAGATCTCCGCAGTCCACCGCCCGATGCCCGGTAAAGCCATCAATTGGGCCGACACCTGTTCGCCCGGCAGTTTCTCCAAGTCGTCTGGATTCAGCGTGCCGTCCAACACCGCATCGGCCAAGGCGCGCCCATAACGCATTTTGGCGCGTGAGAAACCGACCCGACCGAGGGCCTCGTCGTCGAGGGAGTTGAAGCCGTCCACGGTGTCGCCGGAGGCTTCGACTAGGCGTCCCCAGATCGCGGCGGCCGAAGCGGTCGATACCTGCTGGCCGACCATGATCCGCAGCAGCGACCCGAACCCCGGTTGCAGGATCCGTGGTTCCGGCGGGCCGATTTCCACCAGCACGGCGCCAAGAGCCGGGTGTGCTTGGCCGAGTCGGTACAGGCTTTCGGTCAGGGCGGTCTGGCGGCGTGATGCGCGATCAATGGTCATGGGGCCTGCGATCGCGGCGGTCCGATAACCTGCGCCGCCTCGCGCGCGGCCTCGGCCATGGTCAGGAACACCGCGCCGGCCTCCATCAAGTGGTCGACGAGCGCGGCCATCGCTTTCATGCGGTGACCGCGGCCCGAAACGAACGGATGGAAGGTGTAGGTGATGACACCCCAGTCAACGGTTTCGCGCATGTAGTCGAAGTCGGCGACCCAATTGTCGACGACGCTGCGCCAGTGCGCGAGGCCGGGATTCAACGCGCCGTTGGACATCGTCGACCATTCGAAATGCGGGTAGTCGTCCAGGCTCCAACTCACCGGCATCTCGATCAGCGGCGTCTCCGCGCCAAACGTTGCCGGCTCCAGCAGCGGCGCGGTGTCGCCCAGGCGTGGCCGATAGGGACGGTAGTCGTGGCCCATCAGGCTGGAGTCGTATTCGAAGCCATGCTCCATCAGCAGCGACAGGGTGTGCGGCGACAGATCCCAGGACGGTGACCGATAGCCGACCGGAGGCTTGCCGGTGATCGACCGGATCGAGGCGATGCCGCGGATCACCTCCTGGGTCTCATCCTCGAGTGACAGGTCGTTGGGACGGCGATGGGTCCAGCCGTGATGGGCGATCTCGTGCCCGGCTTCGACCAGCGGCGTCACGGCGCCTGGAAAGCTCTCGATGGTGTGTCCGGGTACGAAGAAGGTTGCCGGGATGTGCCGGTCTGCCAGCAGCAGGTGGATCCGCTCGACCCCGACCAGACCGAACTCGCCCCGCGACAGCGCGGTCGGGCTGACCATGCCCTTGGCGATCGGCAGAGACAGCGCGTCGAAATCATAGGTCAGGCAGGCGATGTGGCGGGGCATAGCAAGGATCCTCCGGTTGGGGAGGCTAGCGTGCCGGGCAGGCGGCAAACAAGCCGAGCGGCGGGAGTGCCTTAGGCTGCCAGCCAGCTCTTCCGTTCGCCGGCGAACTGCGCGCCCGGATTGCCGTGAACAGTGGTGCGCCACATTCGGCGACGGTGGGTATCGGCGTCGAACCAGGTGGCGGAGTGGATGGTCGAGCGGTTGTCATAGATCACCAGATCGCCGCGGTCCCAGTCATGGGCATAGGCGAACCGCGGGCTCGTGTAATGCGACATCAATTCGTACAGCAGGCGGGCACCGTCGCCGTCCGGTCCCGGCTGCATGCCGACGAACGGCCCGTCGACCCAGTCCATCTGCCCGGACTCGCACAGATACAGCGCGGGTTCGCTGGTCACCGGATGGATCCGAACCACCGGCTGGCGTTGCGGTGCCTCGCGCGGGGTCAGGGGATCCGGGGTCTCTCCGGCGCGGACCGCCTGTTCTGAACGGCGCCGGCCAGGTTGGGCGTGGATGCCTTCCAGGTTCGCAATTCGCTCTTTCATGGCCGCGGGCAACGCGGCATAAGCGCCGATGCCGTCGGCGTACAGGGTTTGGCCCTGGCCCTTTGGTGTCGGCAGGTCGGCGTAGAACAACGAGATGTCCGGCGGCGGACGACGATAACTCTGATCGGTGTGCCAGCCGCGTCGATGCGGGAACTGCACCGGCAACTTTCCGTCGGCGGTCAGCGGCGGGTCGGGCCGCTCCGGGACCCGCGGTGTGGCCGGCGGGACGTTGGACACCACCAGGATCTCCGGCACGTCGGCGTGGATGTTGTTCCGCGATGTGACGGTCTGCCGGTAGTCCTCGACCTCGGGACCGAACAACCGGCTGAGGCGGACCAGCAGTTCCGGTTGGTCAGAGATCGCATGCATGCCCTTCAAGATCAGCAGTCCGTGGGCGTCGTAGAACGCCTTGAGTAACGCCGCCGGAGCCGCCTCGGCGGCTGCGATTGCGGCCTCGGTATCGGCGTTCCCGGGAAACTCGACGATCCCGCCGAAGCTGATGTCAGGCAGTGGGTGGATGCGGAACTGCGAGGTGGCGTCAGACACGGTCTCTGCTCCCGGTTGGTGGGATTACCTTCACTTGGGCGGGCGGGCGGCATCGGAGGCGGGCTGTTCGTCGGATTCTACAGCGTCGCCTTGGCCGTCGTCCTCCTCTTCGTCCTCTTCCTTGTCGGGATCGGCGCCGAGGTCGACGTCCTGCGCCGCCATGACCAGGGCGACGATCGGCAGGCTTGGCAGCAGGCCGGTGACCTCCTCGCCGGTCGGACCGTAGAATCGCGGGCCGCGAATCGCGAACGGGAGAAAGACGAGGGACGATTCTCCGGAGTGCTGGGCGATATCGTCGGCGGTGACATCGCTGACGATGACCTCGGCGTCGACCCGGTATTCCTCAAGGGTGGCAGTCAGGCGTTCGGTCAGGTCTTCGTCGTTCTCGTCGTTCTTCGGACGCGCCAGAACCCGGATCCTGGCGTTCTGCCAGCCTTCACTGCGCGTCACGAGATGGGCGAGCAGCAGCATCAGTTCGCCGGTCTTGCTGGGCCGCCACCAGACGTCGATCACCCGGTCCTTGGCTTCGGCAGTGTCGAGCGTCTGCCATTCGCCGGCATCGGCATCGAGGATGATCAGATTGCAACCGATGCCGAACGCGGTCCGAAGGTTCCGGCTGAAACGCTGCGCACCGAGTGGCGCCATCAGCGACGACGAGCCGGCCGACCAGTTCACGATGACGGTGTTGGCCCGCACCGGCCCGATCCCGGCCGACTGCACGACCGCGGAGATGGTCTGATCGACATCCTCACCGGCAACGACCAGCGGGAACGCGGTGAACGCCCCTTCCTTGATGTCGGCTGTCAACTCCTCCAACGCAGTCGCTCGATGCCTGCTCGCTTCGATACCTTCACCCTCCAGCACGCGGACAACCGTGGTCAGGCCGCTGCGGCCTTCGATCCAGCCGGCGAACTGCAGCAGGCGATGGCGCCGTTGCGATGAATCCGAGAACACCAGCAATTGCGGGCGCCAGTCGCGTGGATGCTCCTCGCCGGCCGCCGCGGCAAGCAGATGGCGCCGTGCCTCCTGCAGATGGTGGGAGCGCCGACTGTCGGCCCAGCGCGCCGGCGCGGCGCGCAACTCGAGGTACTGATAGATGCCGAACAGAATCGCGGCCGCCGCTACGCCGGCGGCAATGTCGATCGCCAGCATGGCGCCCAGGCAGACCACCGCGCCGGCCAACCCGACATAGGGATGGTACAGCCGGAACGTCGGGCGGAAGGACGGACTCTGCGCCCGCGCCTCGTAGTAGGTGGCGTAGTTCAGCAAGCCGTAGGAAATCAGGAAGAACATCGACACGACTGAGGCGATCAGGTTGAGGTCGCCCAGTACCACTACTCCAGCGGCGATCGCGGCGGTCAACAACACCGCGCGCTGCGGGTTCTCCGAAGGCCCTGCGCCCTGCGCGAACGGCTTCACGATCGGCAGGATGTCGTCCCTGGCCAGCGACTGAAGGATCCGTGGCGCCCCCATGAACGATGCCAGCGCCGACGACAAGGTTGCGGCGATAACGCCGGCGTCGATCATCGGCCCGAACAGGGCAACGCGCTTCATCGCCAGATAGTCGGCCTGCAGGATCGGTCCCGGCACGGTCCCCGCCAGCAGGAAGGCGCAGCCGAAATACACGGCGATCGATAACGCCACGGCGGCGAACACACCGGTCGGGATGCTGCGCGACGGGTTGGCAAGATCGCCCGACATGCTGACGCCCTGGGTGAACCCGGTCACTGCCGGAAAGAAGATCGCAAAGGCGACTCCGAACGACAGGCCGTTCGTCGGATAGCTCCAGTTGGAAACCAGCACGTTGGTGTTCCAGGCGCCGAGCCCGCCGGCTGTGAACAGGACCAGGGCCGAGATCATGGTCGCCATCACCACGTACTGGAATCGTGTCGCCCAGTCGGAACCGAGCCACGCCAGGATTCCGAGGCCGAGAACGGCGCTGCCGGCCATCGCACGGACCAGCATCGGGTTGGAAGGCGGGAACAGTGCGGCCGTCACTTCGGCGAAACCGATGCAGTAGAAGCCGACCGAGATCGCCTGGGCCAGAAACAACACCAGACCGATCGCGCCGCCGAATCCCAGGCCGAGCGTGCGCGAGATCAGGTAGTAGTCACCGCCGGCCTTGACCCGCAGGTTGGTGGATATCGCCGCCACCGAGAACGAGGTCAGGATCGAGATCGCGTTGGCGATGGCGATGATGATCAGCGCCCGCTCCAGGCCGGAGCCGCCGATCACGTAGCCGAGCCGCAGGAACAGGACGATGCCGAGAATCGTCAGGATACTGGGGGTGAACACCCCGGCAAAAGTGCCGAGACCCTGTCCGGATTTCGGATCGTCCGCCGTGGCGTCCGCGTCGCCGTTGGTCGACATGGTGCTTTCCACCTGGTTCTGGCCGGTGATGGCGGGCGCGCCGCCGAGTGCGAACAGCCCCAGATTGCCACAGATTTGCACGCGCTTCGCATCCTGGAATCAGACCGTCAGCGTTCTCTTGCCGGAGCGTCCATGGCGGCTATGCTCCGAGCATGACGAGCGCTCCTCACAACGCGATCGAAGGTATCCGTCACGGACAGACCACGCTGACGGTGCGCACGCCTGGGCGTGGGTTCACGGAGTTGACCGCAGAGGTCGAGGCGTTCGTTCGTGAGACTGGAATCGCCACCGGCCTGCTGACGGTGTACCTCGGCGTCGCTATTGATCCAGGAGAACGCCGACCCGGACGTCCGGGTCGATCTGGAGCGGTTCCTGTCCCGGCTGGCACCGGACGACCCGCGACAATACGTACACACGGCGGAAGGGCCGGATGACATGCCGGCGCATATTCGCGCAGCGGTCACCCAAACCTCGCTGTCGATACCCGTGGCCGCTGGCCGAACGGTGCTCGGCACCTGGCAGGGAGTATATCTTCTTGAACACCGGACGGCCCCGCACCGGCGTGAGGTCGTCCTTCACTTGATCGGAGCCTGAGACATGACCGACGCGCCGAATATGTTGAGCGCCGTCGAGGCGGCCCGCCGCATCGAAGGTGGGACGCTGACCGTCGAAGAATTGACCGAAGCGTGCCTCGCTCGCATTTCCGAACGCGATCCGCAGGTGGGAGCGTTCATCCACATCGATCCGGAGGCGGTGCGGCAGGCGGCTCGAGGCGCCCGCGCCGACGGCCCTTTGCGCGGGCTGCCGGTGGCGGTGAAAGACATCATCGATACCGCCGACCTGCCGACCGAATACGGTTCGCCGATCTACGCCGGAAACCGGCCGGCCGAGGATGCCGCCGTGGTGGTGCGCACCAAGGCCGCCGGCGGCCTGGTGATGGGCAAGACCGTCTCCACCGAGTTCGCGTGGCGCACGCCCGGCAAGACCCGCAACCCGATCGATCTCGGCCACACACCCGGCGGCTCGTCCAGCGGATCGGCGGCAGCGGTGGCGGACGGCATGGTGCCACTGGCGTTCGGCACCCAGACCGCGGGTTCGGTGATCCGTCCGGCGGCGTATTGCGGGGTCGTCGGCTTCAAGCCGACCTTCGGAACCCACGACCGCCACGGGGTGAAGCTGTTGGCCGAGTATCTCGACACGGTCGGCACCTTTGCCCGCTCGGTCGAGGATGTGGCGTTCTTCGACTACGCCCTGCGGGGCAGTCCGCCGCCGCGGCTCGACGGGTTCGACGGCTCGGCGCCGCGACTGGCGATCCATGTGCCATTCGCCGACAAGATCGACGATGATGCCGCCGGTGCGCTGGAGCGCGCCCGGATCGCTGCCCAGACCGCCGGGGCATCGGTCGTCGGGCTGGTCGACTGGACGGCGTACGAGACCATGGACCCGGTGCATGCCTCGGTCATGACCGCAGGCGCTGCCCGGGCGCTGGCCTGGGAGTACGACAACGCCCGCGACCAGCTCAGCGATTTCTACCGTGAGACCTTGGAGGCCGGGCGCAAGATTGACGACCACGCCTACTACGAGATGCAGGCCAAGGCCGATGCGTTCCGCAACGATGCAGCCGCCCGCCTGGACGGCATTGACGCGATCCTGACGGTTCCGGCGTCCGGCACGGCGCCGGCCGGAATCGAATGGACGGGCGATCCGCTGTTCAACAAGGTCTGGACCCTGCTGCGCTGGCCGTGCGTCACCATCCCGGCGGGGCGCGGCTCCAACGGATTGCCGGTCGGCGTGCAGATCGTCACCGGTTACGGCGAGGACGCCCGCGCCCTGGCGGTGTCGTCCTGGCTGGAACGTGCGCTGGCCGCGGTGGAATGAGTGGTTCTAGGATCGGCACCGGGACATGCCCTTCGCGGCCGACCGCTGGCCGGCACCTCAGGACGATAGAATAATATCCGTAAGATCAGTTGTTTCCTTCTATCGCCCAGAAGTGCGCGCGAAGCGAGCCACGAAGGGCCGACCGAACCGACGCAAGGAGAATCGCATGCGCCTGCAACACATGACCTGGATGGAGGTTGACGCCTACCTGAAGGACAACAAGGGGATCATTGTGCCGATCGGCTCGACCGAGCAGCATGGACCGATCGGGCTGATCGGCACCGACGCGATCTGCCCGGAGGTCATTGCCGAGCGTGCAGCAGAGACCCTGAACTGCATCATCGGACCGACGATCTCGGTAGGGATGGCCCAGCATCACCTGGCGTTCGCCGGCTCGATCGCGCTGCGGCCGAGCACGCTGATCCTGGTGATCCGCGACTATGTGCTGTCGCTGGCCCGCAACGGTTTCGAGCGGTTCTATTTCCTGAACGGCCACGGCGGCAACATCGCCACCACCCAGGCGGCGTTCAGCGAGATCTACGCCGAGACCAGCCTGAACCCGGGATGGCAGCGCCCGCACATCCGCTGCAAGCTGGCCAACTGGTTCGGCTTCCCGCCGGTCACGGCGTTGTGCAAGGAGTTGTACGGCGACCGCGACGGCAGCCACGCGACCGCGTCGGAAGTGGCGGTTACCCAGTTTGCCTACCCCGAGCACATCAAGTCGGTGCCGATGGATCCCGCACCGCCACGCCCGCGAGGGTTCCTGGACGCCGACGACTACCGTTCGATTCATCCGGACGGGCGCATCGGTGCCGACAGCTTTCTGGCCACACCGGAGGCCGGTGGCCGGTTGGTGGCCGCTTCGGCCGCTTCGGTGATCGAGGACTACGCCGCCTTCATGAAAGAGGCGTGAAGCGATGGCCCGCGGCGGCGAGGTGACCCGGGTCAAAGTTTGGGACCTGCCGACCCGGGTGTTCCATTGGACCTTGGCGGCGGCCGTCGCGGGTTCCTGGTACACCGGCGAGAACGGCATGACCGAGTGGCACGAGCGGCTCGGCCTGTCGATCCTGGCGTTGCTGGGATTCCGGCTGATCTGGGGCTTCGTCGGCGGCCGCTACGCACGGTTCACCGACTTCGTCTGCGGCCCGGTCAGCGCGTTCCGCTATCTGAAGGAGACCCTGGCCGGCCGGCACCCGCTGTACCTCGGGCACAACCCGCTGGGTGGCTGGTCGGTGGTGGCATTGCTGATCGTCCTCGCGGTCCAGGCGAGCATGGGGCTCTTCGGAAACGACGACATCTTGTACGAGGGACCGTTGTACTCGCTGGTCACCCACGACCTGTCGGCCCGCTTCACCGGCTGGCACATCTTGTTCTTCAACATCGTGCTGACGCTGGTGATCATTCACATCACCGCGGTCGTGGCCTACGCGGTGTTGCTGAAGACAGACCTGATCCGGCCGATGATTACCGGTTGGAAGCAGATACCAATAGAGGATGCGCCCGATCGGATCGCGCGCACCCCGGCGTGGATCGCCGCCGTGCTGTTCGCCGGCTGCGCGGTGGCGGCCTGGGCGCTGACCCTGGTCGACTAGGCTGTCAGGCGGCGTAGGGCGGCTTGGTGTAGCCCTTCGGCGACAGTGTGAAGATCTCCGCCCCGGTCTCGGTAACGCTGATGGTGTGCTCGAACTGGGCCGACAGCGAACGGTCGCGGGTGACCGCGGTCCAGCCGTCGTCGAGAATCTTCACTGCGTATTTGCCGGCGTTGATCATCGGCTCGATCGTGAAGAACATACCCGGCTCCAGCATCGGTCCTTCGTTCGGGCGGCCGTAGTGCAGCACGCTCGGCGGGGCGTGGAAGGTCCGGCCGATGCCGTGGCCGCAGAAGTCGCGCACCACCGAGAACCGCTGGGCCTCGGCGTATTCCTGGATGGCATGGCCGATCGCGCCGAGATGGGTGCCGGGCTTGACCGCCTCGATGCCCAGCATCAGGCAGTCATATGTGACCTCGACCAGCTTGCGGGCCTTCACCGGCACCTTGTCGCCGACCAGGTACATGCGGCTGGAATCGCCGTGCCAACCGCCCAGGATCACCGTCACGTCGATGTTGACGATCTCGCCGTCGACCAGCTTCCGCTCGCCCGGAATGCCGTGGCAGACCACGTGGTTGATCGACGTGCAGATCGACTTCGGAAAGCCCTTGTAGCCGAGCGGCGCCGGTACAGCGTCGTGGGCTACAGTCATCTCGTGGCACAGCCGATCCAGTTCCTCGGTGGTGACGCCGGGGACGACGTGGTCGGTGATCATGTCGAGCACTTCGGCAGCGAGCCGGCCGGCCCGGCGCATGCCCTCGAAATCCTCTGGGCGATGCCGGATGATCTGGCGCGCCTCGGCCAGCGCTTCGCGCATGCGGGTAACTCCGTCGGAAAGAACAGCCTCCCAATCTGCGCACGTGACCCTTTCAGGTCAAGACCTGGGCGACCGCACGCGGCTCAACCGAGGACCGAGAACGAGCTGTCGGGGTTGACCCGGCGGCGGCGCGAGAAGGTCGCGGTGTCGACCGTGTGTTCAACGTGCTTCAGGTGAAACGGCATGGCGCGCGCGTCATGATCGCCGCCGTTTTCGACATGCTCGATCAGCCGGGCCATCAGCCGGCCGGCCCCCGGGGCGTTCTTGAACTGGTTGCCGCTGGTGCCGATCGCCATGAAGAAACCGTCGACGCAGGACCGGTCGTAGATCGGGATCCAGTCGTCCGACACGTCGTACAGGTCGACCACGCCTTTCGGTCGGGACGCAACCGTCAGCGACGGCACCCGCTGGGCGAACCGATACGCCTGGGTGATCGCCTGCTCGCTCAAGTTCCGGTCGAAGCCGTCGGGGTCGACCACCTCGCGCGGGTCGCACTCCGGGTCTTCGCTGCCGACCAGGATGTGGTTGCCGGTCTCGGGTCGGACATAGCAGGCGATGTCGCTGTCGGAGACCACCATGCCTGAACGCGCCACGTCGAAGCCGTCCGGCGCGTCCACGTGCACCACCTCCTGGCGGATCGGCCGGGTCGTGATCGTCATGTCGCGTTCGGCCCCGGCCAGGGCGTTGACCTTGCCGGAATGTGGGCCGGCGACATTCACCACCACCGGGGCCGCGACCCGGGTGCCGTCGTCCAGTTCCACGCCTTGCACACGGCCGTTCGCGACCGGGATCGCGACCACCGTCCGGTTGAACAGGAACCGGCCGCCGGCCGCCTCAGCGGCGCGCTGCAGGTTGTGGCTGGCCAGTTGCGGGTCGTTGACGTAGCCGGCGGTCGGGAAGTACACGCCGCCGTCGAGCTGCCCGCCGGCCGGTGTGGCAAAGGCTGGGTCGTCCATCCGTCGGGCCGGCCAGTAGCGCTTCAGATCGTAGATCGGCAGCGCCGTGCGGATCCGATCCGCGTCCCATTCCTCGAACGGGATGTTCAGGCGCGACACCGTGTCGACGATGCGGGTCAGCCGACCGTTCTGCTCGGTCTTCATCACCAGACAGCCGCAGTCGCGAAACTCGGCAAGGCCGCGCTCGTCCGGCGCGCCGAGATAGTCGGCCCAGCCCTTCCAGTCGAAATAGGAGTCATACGCCAGCGCGGTGCCGTCCAGGGTCGAGTAGTGTACCCGGATGATGGCGCAGGAGTTGCCGGTCGAGCCGTAGCCGGCGGCCGGCAGGCGGTCGACGTTCAGCACGCGGCGGCCGGAGCGGGCCAACTCCAGCCCGATCGCGGCGCCGATGACACCGGCTCCGATGACGATGGCGTCGTAGGTCTCGCTCATCTTCGTGGCCTCAGACGATGACGGGAAGCGGTCGGCGCAGGGTGATCCGTTCCGGGGTGATCGCGCAATCCCAGGCCAGCACCTCGACCCCGGTCGCCGCCGCGCGGGCCAGGCCGGCGGCGTAGCGCGGGTCGATGTCGGCGGCAGCGATCACCCGGTCGCAATCCATGCGCTGCACGCAAAACATCATCACGGCGCGATGGCCGTCGGCGGCCATGGTGGCCAGTTCCTCAAGATGCTTGGCGCCGCGCACGGTCACCGAATCAGGAAACTCGGCGGCGCCGGGGTTCGGGCCGTCCATCCGGCGCAGGTGGACGTTCTTGACCTCGACATAGCAGAGGCCGCGAGCCGGATCCTCCAGCAGCAGGTCGATCCGGCTGTTGGTGCCATAGCGGACTTCCCGGCGTTGGCTGGCGTAGCCGGCAAGGTCGGGGATCACGCCGGCGGCGATCGCCTCGGCGACGATGGCGTTCGGACGGCCGGTGTGGATGCCGACGAGACCGCCGTCGGCTTTCAGCAGTTCCAGGGTGTACGGCAACTTGCGCTTCGGGTCGTCCGAGCGCGACAGCCAGGCGTGGAGGCCGGGGGTGTTCAGTCCGGTCATCGCACCGGGGTTCGGGCAATGCGCGGTGACGGTCGTACCGTCGAGGTCGATATCGGCCAGGAAGCGCTTGTAGCGCCGAATCAGGCGGCCTTCGAGAAGCGGGCGTGGCAAGTCCATGGCCGGCACCGTAGTGCGCGGTTTGGACCGGCGCCACCCATCTCGGACGGACAACTGATCCCTCTGTGAACCCGTTCTCTCATCACCCTGGCAAGGTGAGGACACTGGGACCGCTGCGCGTAGCGACGACCGTGTGTTCGTACTGAACGGTCGCGGCACGTGGCTGACTATAGAGCGTCCACTCGTCGTCACCGTCCTCGGCCCATTCCGCGCCGAGAGACAGGAACGGTTCGACGGTGAAGGCCAGGCCGTCATGGATGATCCGCGAGTCAGAAGGGTTCGGCCACGTTGCGATCTCCGTCGGCTCCTCGTGCAGGGAGCGGCCGACGCCATGGCTCGCGAGGTTCTTCACCAGCGAGTATCCGTTTGCTCGGGCGAAGTGCCCGACAGCCTCGCCAATTCCTGCCAGCGGCTTGTTGGCCTGTGCTTGCCGCAAACCAGTCCACATCGCACGGCGTCCGTCGCGGCAAAGCTTGGTAGTCGCGCGCGAGACCGGTGGCATCGCGAAGGACGCGCCGGTATCCGCGAAGAAGCCGCCCAGTTCCGCCGAGACGTCGATGTTGACGAGGTCGCCCGGCTCGATGCGGCGAGGGCCGGGGATGCCGTGGGCAATCTCCTCGTTGACGCTGATGCAGGTCGCGCCGGGAAAGCCATACGCCAGTTCCGGTGCTGGCCGAGCCCCGCCTGCCTCCAGGACAACTCGGCCGATCTCATCGAGCTCTGCGGTGGTGATACCCGGTTCGAGCGCTCTTCTCATCGCTTCCAACGTGTTGGCGACGAGGCGGCCGACCCGTTGCAGTCCGGCAAGTTCATGTTCGTTTGAAACCGTCATCGGGGTTCCTGGTGGATTTGAGGTTTCCCATTGTGCAGCGTCAGGTGAGTTCCCTGAAGTCTGGCATCAGCCGGCCCGGATGCTGTGCACGAACTCCGTCACTTCGTGGGACAAGGTGTCGGCCGAGGCGGAGAGTTCGCCGCACATCTGCAGGACCTCGGCCGCGCCTTCGCCGGTGCGTTCCGATGCCGCCGACACTTTGGAGATGCCGTCGGACACCTGCGAGGCCCCCGAAGCCGCTTCCTGGGTGTTGCGGGCGATCTCCTGGGTGGTGGCGCCCTGCTCCTCGACCGCCGACGCGACGGCCGTATTCATCTGCTCCAGCGATTGGACGACCTCGGCAATGACCTTGATCGTGGATACCGCCTCCTGGCTGGCGGCCTGGATCTCCTCGATCTGGGTACGGATGTCCTCGGTCGCCTTGGCGGTCTGACTGGCCAGGCTTTTCACCTCGGACGCCACGACCGCAAAACCCTTGCCGGCGTCGCCGGCGCGTGCGGCTTCGATCGTGGCGTTCAGCGCCAGCAGATTGGTCTGCTCGGCGATCGTCTGGATCAGGGTGATGACATCGCCGATCTGCTCGGCGGTGGTCGCGAGCGCCTGGATGCGGCTGTCGCCGCGCGCGGCTTCCTCGGTCGCCTGACGGGACATCTGGGCGGCCCGGGACATCTGCTGGCTGATCTCGTTCACCGTCGCCGCCAGTTCCTCGGCGGCAGCGGACACCACCTGGACGTTGATGCTCGACTGCTCCGACGATCCGGCGACGACCGAGGCTTCCGAACGCGCTTCGTCGGTCGCCTGCGACATGGTCTCGGCGCGGTTGCGAACCTCCGAGACGTGACCGCTCAAGGTGCGCACCAGGCCACCGACCGACTGTTCGAACCGGACGGCCAGTTGCTCCATCGCCTGCTGCTTTTCCTCGGCGGCGCGGCGATCGGCTTCAACCTTTTCGCCCTCGAGTTCGCGGATCCGCAGCGCGTTCTCCTTGAACACCTGCACCGCCTTGGCGATGTCGGCGATCTCGTCCTTGCGCTCCAGGCCGGGCACATCGACCTCCAGGTCGTTGTCCGCCAACCGGCGCACAGCGGTTGCCATGGCCTGGATCGGGCCGGTCAGGAGGGTGCCGAGCCAGACGGTCAGGCCGCCGAGTGCGGCGACCACCACGGCCGACAGCACGATCATCGCGTTGCGCATGTCGTCCACCGCGGCAAGCGCCTTGCCCTCCGGCTGGGCGGCAACCAGGAAGTATTTCGTGCCGGCGATGGTCAGGGGTTCATAAGCGGCGAGCAATTTGCCCGACAACGGATCGTCGGCAGTCATGAAACCGCGATCGCTCTTGGCCATGGCGTCCACCATCTCGGCGGGTACCGAGAAGTCTAACCCCTTGGCGCCGCCGGCAATTGCCCGGTCTGATCGAACGACGCCGTCCGCGCCGACCAGAAGATTGTCCTGGGGCGTACCATCGGACTCGCTGCCGCCGATGACGGTGTTCAACTCTTGGGCCGACATGCGCAGGACAAGCACCGCCTGGGCCTCTTCGGCGCTTGCGGCACCGGGCGGAAAGATCGCCTCGGCCCAGAAGGCCGACGCCCGGTCCCAACCGCTGTCATAAAGTGTGAAGTCCCGGAAGACCTGCTGGCCCGGTGGGAGAGTGAGGGCCTTCTTGAAGCTCTCGGCCAGCGGCGTTCCGGCCAGTTCAGAGACGTTTCCCATGAAGCCGTCGGTCTTGGTGATCGTATAGAGAATCCGCCCGTCCGGTGCGATCAGGTAGGCGTCGGAGACCGGTGAGCTCTGCCACATCGCCAGGAACGACGAGTGAAGTCCGGCATGGCGCCACGAATAGATGTCCTTGTTGCCTTCGCCGGTGATCTCCGCGCGTTGCTGAGCGGTCAGGTCGGGCTTCTGGTAGATCGCGCGGATTCCGTCGGCCGGTTCGGACATCACGGCCGCCACGAGATTGTCGAGCGCCTGGCGGATACTTTCATTCTGGGCGAGGCCGCTCAGGGTTTTCGATGTGCCGTCGACTACCTTCTGCAGGTTTTCAGCCTGGGTTCAGCAATGAAGCTCAGCCGGTTCACGGCGCTGTCGTAGAGGGCGTCGCGGCTCTGGACGTAACCAAGGACACCGACCAGAACGCACGAGGTCAGGCACAGCAAGACCGCGATCAGCGGCACTTTCATCTTCAAGGTCATTTAGGAAGTCTCCCTTGCCGCATGCCGGTTCGGTGAGGTTGAACCTTGCGGGTGTACTGGCGTGGCGATCCGTGGGATCACGCAACGGCCATGTGTCATGCGATGGGCCCGAACCCGGGCTGGTGAATGAAATCGCTTATGTCAGATTTGCGGCATTTGTCTTTTAATCCACCGGTTGAAAATCTCTGAATCAGGTTGCGGCAATCAGTGTCGGTAATCGCGCTTAACAAGTCGTTACCTATTTTGCGGAAAGCGGCGCCGGATCGTCGGTGTACAATCTCCAGGACTCACAGGGTCGCAGTCGCTGAGCTTGACTTGCCCGGTGCTCGGCGGCTCCCATCCTCGCGCGTCCGAACAAACCGCCATCCCGGAGCCGTTCCTCATGACCGACCCGTCCGTCACCGCAGCAATCTGCATCATCGGCAACGAAATTCTTTCAGGCCGAACCCAGGACAAGAATCTGGCATTCATCGGCGAGCGGCTGAACGCCCTGGGGATCAGGCTCTCAGAGGTCCGGGTGGTCCGTGACGATGAATCCGCCATCGTGGAAGCGGTGCGGGCGTTGTCGGAGCGCTACACCTACGTGTTCACCTCCGGTGGAATTGGGCCAACCCACGATGACATCACCACGGCCTGTATCGCCAAGGCTTTCGGCGTGGCGGTCGAGCGCAATTCCGAGGCTATGCGGCGGTTGACTGCCCACTACGCGAACACCGGGATCGAGTTCAACGAGGCCCGCCGCAAGATGGCGGATATCCCTGTGGGTGCCGCCCTGATCGACAACCCGGTATCGGCAGCGCCTGGATTCATCATCGGCAACGTCCACGTCTTGCCGGGCGTGCCGAGGATCATGCAGGCGATGTTCGATGGCCTGAAATCCCGGCTGGTCGGTGGGGCGCCGATGCTGTCATGCACGGTTGCGTGCACGATCGGTGAGGGGACCGTGGCGGCCGGGCTGGGTGCCATTCAGGGGCGTTACGCCGATGTCGAGATCGGCAGCTATCCATACTTTCGGGCCGGCCATTTTGGCACATCCTTGGTCTTGCGGGCCGCCGACGCGACCCGCCTCGATGCGGCCGCCGAGGAGGTTCGGGCGTTGGTCCGATCACTTGGCGCCGAGCCGATCGAGGCGGCGGCAGAGCCGGCGGAAGGAGACGCAGCGTGAGCCTTGTCGAGGTCTCCCGGGACGGCGGGGTCGCAACCGTTACGCTATCAAGGGCGGAAAAGCGCAATGCGGTCTCCAGCGACGTCGCTGCTGCCATTGCCGCCGCCTTTCGGGAATTGTCAAAGGATGACACGCTGCGGGTCGTGTGCCTGAACGGCGACGGTCCAAGCTTCTGTGCCGGCGCCGACGTCCGCGAGATGGCCACGCTCGACCCGTCGTCAGCGGCGACGTTCATCCGCGGCTTGCACCGCGCCATCCAGGCGGTCATGGAGTGTCCGGTACCGGTGGTCGCCGCGATCCACGGCGCCTGCGTGGGGGCCGGCCTTGAACTGGTGGCGGGCGCCGATCTGCGGATCGCCGCCGACGACGCCCATTTCTCCATGCCGGAGGTCCTGGTCGGCATACCGTCGGTGATCGAGGCGGCCCTGCTGCCGCGCCTGATCGGGCGCGGCCGGACAGCGCGCCTGGTGCTGACCGGCGAGACCATCACCGCAGCCGTCGCCGAGCGCTGGGGGCTGGTGGAAGAGATTGTGCCGCACGCCGATCTGGCGACGCGGGCCGCCGCTCTGGTGCAAGCGATCGACGGCGCCGACCCGGCGGCGATCCGCGCCCAGAAGGTGCTGTGTCGGCAGTGGGACACGCTGTCGATCGACGACGCGGTCGAAGCCAGCGTGGCGAGCTTTGCTGCCTGCTATGCGACGGACGCGCCGCGACAGCGCATGGCGGCGATTCTGGGGCGGCGTGGATGAAGAAGATCGTCGCCGCGTTCCTCGCGCTGTTGTCGATCGGTGTCGGGCCAGCTGTTTCGGCGGCATCGGTTGACGGCATATGGGGAGTGGACCAAGGAAGCGGCGCGCTGTGCTCCGGAGCCCATGTCATGGTGCTGCGAGACGGCCGTTACATCAAGGCGCTCCTGGACCTGGGAACCACCCAGGGGTTGCGCGATCTTGTCGAGGGGACGTCGACCTATGTGTTCGACGGCGCGCGGCTGGTGGTCGCGGCGTCGCTTTCGCTGTCCCGCCCCGAGCCTCGGCAGGTGTTTCAATGGGATCCGGTCGGACAGATACTACGGCGCGAGGAGCCGGTCCCGACCTTGACGTTCCGGCGGTGCCCGGATCGGGAATTACTCCTATTGGATCGCTAGTGCAGGTTGCTATACGGCGACCCGAAAGCAATACGCCAAAGTCGCTTGCAGTATGAGGTTGGCCGTTCAAAGCTGGTGACGTCGGCGGGTTGTTCTTCGATTGATTGAACGCGTCGATTCGTCATAGGAATCTGCATGCCGACGGACGCGACCGCTCTCGATGTCACCTGGATGATCGTTGCCGCCGGCCTAGTCTTCGTGATGCAGGTTGGATTCTGCGCGCTTGAAGCCGGGTTTGTGCGGGCGCGCAACACGATCAATGTCGCGGCAAAGAACCTGATCGACTTCTGTGTTGCCGGGGCGGTCTTCTGGGCGGTGGGCTTCGGGCTGATGTTCGGCGCCCGTCCCGACCTGACCACGGCCGACGGCGTTGGTTGGCCGGCGGCGTTCTTCGTGTTTCAACTGATGTTCTGCGGTACCGCGACCACCATTGTGTCCGGCGCCGTTGCCGAGCGGATTCGATACCTCGGTTACATCCTGGTGTCGGCAGTCATGGCCGGTGCGATTTACCCGCTGGCCGGCGGTTGGGCTTGGGCCGGGGCCGATGGCGGCGTACAGGGCTGGCTCGAGGCGTTGGGGTTCATCGACTTCGCAGGGTCGACGGTCGTGCATTCGGTGGGCGGGTGGGTGGCGTTGGCCGCGGTCCTGGTCGTCGGACCCCGGATCGGGCGCTTCCAGGCCGGAGGAGGCGCGGCACCGCAGCCGCACAGCCTGCCGTTGGCGGCCATCGGCGCGATGCTGCTCTGGTTCGGCTGGATCGGCTTCAACGGTGGCTCGACCTTGGCGATGGATGGGCGGGTCGCGCCGATCATCGTGCACACCATGCTGGCTGGCTGCTTTGGAGGGTTGGCCAGCCAAGGCGTTGCGGCGGCGATGACGCGCAAGGCCCGGGTCGATGCACTGCTGAATGGAATTCTCGGCGGTCTGGTGGCGATCACCGCCAGTTGCCATGCGGTCAGCGCCGGCGAGGCGGCGGTCATCGGTGCCGTCGGGGGTGCGCTGGTACCGCCCGGTGTGCGTTTGCTGGAGCGGTTGCGGATCGACGATGCGGTCGGCGCGATTCCGGTCCACCTGCTCGCCGGCATATGGGGCACGCTGGCCGTCGCCCTGTTCGGCGATCCGGAGATTCTCGGACGAGGTTGGATGGAGCAGTTGCAGATCCAGGCGATCGGCGTCGTCGGCATCGGTGCCTTCGCCTTCGCGGCTGCCTACGTGCTGCTCAAGGCGATCAACCTAGTCTCGCCGCTGCGGGTCTCGGTTGATGGCGAACGGGTCGGACTGAACGCAGCCGAGCATGAAGCCTCGTCGGCCATGCAGGACCTGATTGTCTCGATGGAGGACCACTTCCGTTCCGGACGGATGGACGATCCGATCCCGGTCGAGATCGGGTCGGAGGTCGAGCCGGTCGCCCGGCAGTACAACCGGGTGGTGGCCCGGGTCAGAGAGGATACCCGGCGCATGGAGCAGTCGGTTGAGGCGCTGGCGTCCGCCAAGTCGGAGGCGGAGGCGGCGAACCGGGCCAAGAGTGCGTTCCTGGCCAACATGAGCCACGAATTGCGTACGCCGCTGAACGCGGTCATCGGGTTTTCGGACCTGCTCGGCAACGAGCCGTTCGGCAAGCTGGGTGACGATCGGTACAAGACCTACGCCGAGGACATCCGGATGGCCGGCGAGCACTTGCTGACCCTGGTGAACGATCTGCTTGACCATTCGCGGATCGAAGCCGGCAAGGTCGAGTTGCACGAGATCGACGTGGACGTTCGGGCGGTGGTCCGCAGGGTCGGTCGGATGATGGAAGACCTGGCGAAGAACCGTGGCCTGACCCTCGACCTGCACATTGACGCCGACCTGCCGCGGCTGCACGCCGATGAGCGTCTGGTCCGTCAGGTCCTGCTGAACCTGGTCTCGAACGCGGTGAAATTCACTCAGTCTGGGGGGCGTGTGGAGGTGGTGGGGCGCCTGGAACCGGACGATCGAATCGCCCTGGTGGTGGCCGACACCGGCATCGGCATGGACCGCGGGGATATTGCGCGGGCGATGGAGCCGTTCGTGCAACTCAATGATCGCTACGACAAATCATACGGCGGCACCGGCCTGGGCTTGCCGCTTGTCAATTCCATGGTGCGGCTGCACGGCGGTACCTTGACGGTCGACTCGATGAAGGGGCATGGGACCACGGTCAGTGTACGGTTCCCGGAAGCCCGCACCCTGCGACTGTCGGTCGACGCCGCCGACTGAGACGTCAGGCTGCAGCGCCGCGCCGGGACTGATGCGCGGTTCCGGCAGCAGCCAGCAGGAACGCCAGTTCGACCGCCAGCAGGTTCGGGATCCAGGCGCTGTAGGCGAGGAACGGTGCCACGTCGTTGTACATCAGGCCGAACGGCAGGAACGCCAGGATCTGCAGGCGCAGCGTCACCGCACCGAAGGTCAGGGCGAACGACCGGATCATCCAGCGGCGGTGGGCTGCGAAGTCCCGCTGCATGGCCAGCCGCCAGGCCGTCAGGGTGGTGTAGAGCCAAGCGGCAGCGAGGATCGAGAACCCGAAGGTCGCGACCCGGCCGCTGGCGGCGTCTGGTGCGATCCACAGCGCGGCGCCGGCGCCCACCACGCATCCAAGCACGTAGAAGCGTCCGGTCCAGCGGTGCAGCCGCGGCCAGCGCTGCCGCACGCCGCTGAGGAACTGGAAGCCGCCGACGATCAGCGCAGCGGCTGACGCTCCGGCGTGGGTGGCGAAGATCCAGCCATTGGCGATCACAGTGGCCTGCATCCCCTCGCCTGCCATGCTCGGGTCGCCGAGCAGGTAGCGCAGGGACGAGACGCCGATCAGTACCGAGCTGACGACGGCGAACCAGAACGCGACCGAGGCGAGAACCGGGTGGGCACGCAGGGCGGATGGGACGGTCATGGCGGTGCTCCGGGATCCAGGATAAGTGTTCAATGATAACTGTTCAATGAACAGTGTTCGGTGACAACTAATGTGGCATGCTCGACTCGTCAAGCGCTCGGATGACCGGTAGAAGCAATCTCATGGCAAAAGCAGGCAAGACCAGCCGGCCCCGCAAGCCGAGGGGTTTCGGGCATGAGCGGATCGACGAGATCCTGGAGGCGGCTAAGGCGTTGCACGCAGAGGGCGGCTATGCCGGCATCACGACCCGCAAAATTGCCGAGCGGGTCGGGGTGTCGCAGACCGCGCTGTACACCTACTTTCCGGACAAGGACGCCATTCTGATCGCGGTTTGCGACCGGGCGTTCCGGAGGCTGGATGGACTGTTGGTAGCGGCTGAGGCGGCGGCGTCACGCGAGGCGGTGTTCCCCGCGTTGCTGCGGACCTATCTGGATTTCGCGTTCTCGGTGCCGGTGGAATACGAGATCATCTTCATGCCGCCGCGCTCGGATCCGACGGGATCGCCAACCGTTCGGCCCGGTCTGTTCGCGTTCCACCGGTTCCGCGATCAGGTAGCGGCACTGATGAGTGAGGGACACCTTCGGCCAGGTGATCCCGACACCGTGGCGCAGGCGGTCTGGGCGTCGCTGCATGGTCTGGCGACCCTGCTGATCGTCCAGACACGGTTCCCATGGGCCGGCCGCGCGGACCTGATCGACACTCTGATCGACGGGCTGGTCCGCGGCTACGGCGTTGGTGGCCCCGGCGGGACTCGAACCCGCACGCCCGAAGGCTCGCGATTTTAAGTCGCGTGCGTCTACCAGTTCCGCCACGGGGCCGACGGCTGGTCCCTGATACACCGCGCGGTTGCGGCGTGGGAAGCGGTTATGCGGTGGCCACCGCCGTACGCGCCCGGGCGTTGCGGCGCAGGATCCGCAGCCGCGAGTGCAACTCGTCGCGCTCCAAGTAGATGCCCTGCAGCCAGCGTGACCCGGCCGACGGATCGAAGGCGGCGCGGCCGTGCATCAGGCGGCGGTTGTCGAACAGCACGAGATCACCCGGCCGGTAGCCGTAGCGGATCTGGAACCGCGGATCGCGGGACAGCGCGAAGATCCGGCGCAGCGCCCGGTACGCCGGTCCCGTTCGATCGGCCGGCAGGTCTGTCGGCCCGCGCAGGAACCCGGCGATCCGAACTTCGACCGGTGCATTGGTCGTGGGATCCAGCACGATCACCGGTGACAGCCAGCGGTAGTCGGAGGTTTTCGAGCGGTTCTGGAAGGTGAAGCGTTCGGTGGTCAGGATCCGATAGGTCTCGGGCTCGTGCTCGACCAGGAACCGGGCGATCCGGAGCCCGTCGACCATCACGGCCTCGCCGCCGGGCGCCGTGTTCTCCAGGCAATGCAGGATCTGCAGGCCCGGCTGGTACTCCCGGGTCGGCAGATCGACATGCGGGGTCAATTCAAGTGCGGTGTAGGCGTTGGAGTCCGGGTCGACCTTGGAGCGGACGTCGAACACCCGGCCAAAATTCGTCTCGCGGACCGTGCCGATATGCCGGGCGACTGTGTTCACGGTATCGGGTGCCGTTGAAACGCCGCGCAGCCGACCGAAGCCATAGACCGCGACGGCGGTCAGCCAGGCTTCCAGCGTCGTATCGTCTTCCAGGATTGCACTGCCGTCGAAGCTCGGCGGCTCGGCCATGGTGTCGGCGCCCCAGGCGATCGGCGTCGGCCGGTCGTCGGCGACGAAGCCGCCGCCGTCATAGGCGTGGGCGGCAAGCCAACCGGGATGGTAGCGGCTGGAAGCAATGCCGTGGCTCCACGTCACATACAGCGCGCCGCTCGGCTCGACCGTTGCCGCGGTGGCGTGGAAGTCGTCGGGCAGGGTCGACAGGTCGAGGGTCGCCTCGCGGGTGGCACGGTTGATGTGCTCGGGCATCGGCGAGTTGTCGATCAGCCACCAGATGTCGAAGCGGCTGGTGGACGCGTCGGTCCAGGTCACCACCACATCGGTGCCGGTCAGGGCGACGGCGGTCGGTCGCCGCCCGATCGGCCAGACGTCAAAGTCGGGGGTGAGCAGGGGAGCGTCGGTCATGCGCAGCCTCCTCCGGGGACCGGTTCAGAGTATCAGGCTGGCGCCTGGAAGCCCGCGGTGCTTGCCCCGCGGCGCCGCAACGAGGCGCTTGCGGTGCAATGCCCGTACCTCACCGCGACCGCCAGAGCACCGGCCACGGGCAGCCGGGATTGGCCTCGCAGGCCAACCGGGCGCCCCACAGCAAGGTCAGCATACCGACGATGACCGCAACCAGGACGGCGGCGCGCCCGAGCCAGACCAGCGCAGCCGGGCGTCTCGGCTTCACGGGTGACCGTCACCGAGGAGAGACGGCTCCCGGGCAATCTGACCGAACAGCGCCGGTGTACCGCCGGTGTGCAGGAAGCAGGCCGGCTCGTCGGCAGCGATCGCGCCGTCGGCGATCAGTTGCAGCAGGCCCGCGAATGTCTTGGCCGTGTAGGTGTGTTCCAGGAAGAAACTTTCCAGCCGAGCCGCGACACCGACTGCGTCGATCGATGCCGGTGTCGGCCGGCCGTAGCCGTCGCCCAACTGGTTCATGTGAATGGCAAGACGCTGTTGCCAACCAGCGGGCAGGTCGATGCCAGTATGCCGGCACAGCCCGTCGACGATGCCTGCGACCCGCGCCTCCAGTTCCTCCGCGGAGTACTCGACGCTGATCAGATGCACGGTCACACCGAGATCGAGCAGGGCGCAGCCGAACAGGAACCCGGCTTCGGTCGGTCCCATCGACCCGGACAGCACGACATGGCGCAGCGCCAGATCCATCGTCCGGGCCTGACGGGCCAATTCCTCGGCGGCGCGGGCGTAGCCGAGGGCGCCGACCACCGGATTGCCGATCAGATAAGGCCGTCGGCCGCCGCGCGTTAGGTCGGCCACCGCCTGACGCGCGTGCTGTCCACGCTCCGCTTCGTCGACCGGTCCGAGAAACCGGATCTCGGCGCCGAGCAGGCGGTTCAGCATCAGGTTGCCGACCTCGTTTGCCGGCGGGTTGCCGCCGTGCAGGATCAGGCAGTCCATCCCCAGTTTGGCGGCCGTAGCGGCGGTCAGCCGGCACTGGTTGGATTCCGGCGCGCCGGCGACCACGAGGATGTCGCAACTGTCGCGCGCCGCCTCGGCAATCCAGTATTCCAGGCTGCGCAGCTTGTTGCCGCCCAGGCCGAGGGTCATGAAATCATCGCGCTTCACCCACAGCGATTGGTGGCTGGTGTGGGCCTCGACCCGGGTCATTCGTTGCAATGGCGTCGGGCCGTCCAGCAGGTCGATACGGGGAAGATGCTCAAGCATCACGGTTCTTACCCGTCCCCGGTGAGGCTGTCGAACCGGGTCCAGATTGTCTCGAACCAATCCGACGAGCCCGGTCCCATCATCAGGTTGTGCGGGGCGTCGTCGATCCGCAGATGACCCCCTCCGTAGAACGCCGCGATTGCCTGGTCCTGGCCGGGCGGGTGCCGTTCGGGATCATCGCGCCCGCCCTCGACCACCAGCACCGGTACCTTGATGGCAGCGGCGTCGACCGGTATCCGGAGATCATAGCGCTCGTTCAGCAGCCGCGGGCTTTCCGCGCACAGCTTCGCGGCAAGGTCGGCAGCTTCGGCGTCGGACAGATGGGGTGCGTAGCGGGCGCGCGCCACTTCCACGGACAGTGGCGGGACCGGCTGGCCTTCGGGGACCAGCCTGACCTTGGCAGCGCCCGGCAAGTTGCCGGGCGGGGACGGGCAGAGCAGCAGCAGGCCGGCTGTCGGCCGGCGGGATGCAGCCAGCGGAACCAGCAGACACCCGAGGCTGTGACCGACGACGACCGGCGGCCGTTCGAACGTGCCGATGGCGGCAACCACGTCGTCGACGAATGCCATCACGCCGGATTCGGCATAGCCCGGCGGTTGCGGAAGCCCGCCGTGCCCACGCAGATCGAGGGCAGCAACGTCCCGCCCGTCGGCGGCCAGCCGTTCGGCCCAGGCCGCCCAGCACCACGCCCCGTGATAGCCGCCGTGCACCAGCAGGACCGGCGGTCGTGGGTCGGGAGACCTAGTGGATAAAATCCGACATTAGAATCCCGCTCAGAATTCCCGCGGGTTCGGTGGCGTGCGAGTCTGGGGCATGCGCACCGGGATCAGCTTCACCGTCAGTACCGCCGATCGCGCCCGCCTGGAGGCGATCGTGGCGGACCGCAACAGCCCGCAAAAGCACGTCTGGCGCTGCCGGATCGTGCTGCTCACCGCCGCGGGCCTGGGCACCAACGCGATCATGCGCGAGGCCGGGGTCGCCAAGACGGCGGTCTGGCGCTGGCAGGAGCGCTTCGCCGCCGAAGGCGTGGACGGGCTGCTGCGGGACAAGACGCGCCCGTCGCGGATCCCGCCGCTGGACCCCTCGGTGGCCGAGCGCGTCGTCGCCCTGACCCTGACCGATCCGCCCGGCGAGACGACCCACTGGACCGCCGCAACGATGGCGGCACAGACCGGCATCTCGGTTAGTTCGGTGCAGCGGATCTGGCGTGCTCACGGTTTGGCCCCGCATCGGATCCGGCAGTTCAAGCTCTCGAACGACCCGGAGTTCGTGACCAAGCTGCGCGACGTGGTCGGGCTCTATGTCGACCCGCCGGCCCACGCCATCGTGCTCAGCGTCGACGAGAAGAGCCAGATCCAGGCGCTCGACCGCACCCAGCCCGGCCTGCCGCTGAAGAAGGGCCGCGCCGGCACCATGACCCACGACTACAAGCGCCATGGCACCACCACCTTGTTCGCTGCCCTCAACGTGCTCGACGGCACCGTCATCGGCCGCAACATGCAGCGTCACCGCCACCAGGAGTTCATCCGCTTCCTCAACCACATCGAGGCCCAGGTTCCGGCCGGCAAGGTGATCCACGCCGTCCTCGACAACTACGCCGCCCACAAGCACCCCAAGGTCCGCGCCTGGCTGCACCGCCATCCCCGCTGGACCTTCCACTTCGTGCCGACCTCATGTTCCTGGCTCAACGCCGTCGAAGGCTTCTTCGCCAGGCTCGCCAAGCGCCGCCTCAAGCGCGGCGTCTTCCGCTCTGTCGCCGACCTCCAGGCCGCCATCAACCGCTTCCTCGACGAGCACAACGCCTCAGATCCGAAGCCCTTCAACTGGACAGCCGATCCCGACAAAATCATCGCCGCCGTCAGGCGTGGGCACCAAGTGTTGGATTCTATCCACTAGCCGCGCGGCACCACAGGCGCGCGTGTCCGAGCGGCCGGGCGATCATCGACTCGGTCGACGGTCCGTCCACTGGCCTACGCCACGCGACGGCGGGCGGTGCCGGCCTTCAACGCCTCCTCGACGAACGGCAGGAGGTCCTGGCCGAAGAACGGCTCGCCATCCACGATGAAGGTCGGCGAGCCGACCACACCGGCGGCGAGCGCCCGGCGGCCGTTCTCGGCCATCTCTTCCTGCACATCCGGATCCAGCGCCCGGTCGATCAGCGCCGGATCGACCCCGGCTCGACAGCAGCAATCGGCCAGGACGGACGCGTCGTCGATGTCGCGGTCGTCCCGCCAGAGGGCGGCCAGGATCTCGTGGGCGAGCGCGTCTGCGTCGCCACCCTGACGTTGCGCCAGGATGACCAAGCCGGATGGGCGTTCCCTGGGGCCGACATGATGCACAGGGTCCACGATCACCGGGATGGCCAGCTTGCGGGCCCAGCGTTCCAGGTTGCGCTCGTGGTTGTGGCGCCGAACGGCGTGGACCTTGTCGTAGGTCACGCCACCGTTGACCGCGATCAGCTTCTGCAGGTCGATCGGCCGGTGCACCAGCGGCCGCCCGTGCGCATGCGCGAGATGCGCGATGCGCCGGGCGGCCAGATAGGCGAACGACGAGCGGATCGAGTAGTAGAACTCGATCGCCGCGGTTTCCTCGGTCATGGCCGTGGTTTACTCGGCCGCTTTTGCAGCAGCGTTGCCGTACACCGGCATCCGCCACTCGGCGTGTGACCCCGACAGGCCGCTGCAGACGTCGAAGTAGGCTTCCTGCAACCGCTTGGTCACCGCGCCGAGCGCGCCTGTGCCGACCGACATGCGGTCGATCATGGTGACCGGAGTGACTTCCCAGGCGGTGCCGCAGAAGAACGCCTCGTCAGCCGCCATGATCTCCGAACGGTCGACATCGCGCTCGATCGCAGGCGTGCCCATCTCGGCGAGCAATTGCAGCACGGTGGTGCGGGTGATGCTTTCCAGGATGTCGTTGCTGGTGCTCGGGGTGATCGGTTGGCCGTCGCGCACGATGAAGAAGCACATGCCCGGCCCTTCCGAGACCTTGCCACGGCTGTTCAGGAAGATCGCCGTGTCGTAGCCGTCGGCGTTCGCCTGGACGGTTGCCAGCCTGCCGTTGTGATAGTTGGCGTTGCATTTCACCCGCATCGGCATCGCGTTGTCGGGGATCCGCATCCAGGAGCTGACCTGGGCCGAAACGCCGGAGGTGATCTTCGCGGTGCGCGGGCGTTCCTGGGCGGTGATAGCCAGTCCGACCGGTCCCGTCACACCCTGGCCGCCGCCACCCTTCAGGTAGGCGGTGGTCATGATGTGCACGTTCTCGCCCTTGAAGCCATTGGCGCGGATGACCTCGAGCGTCTTCTCGGTCACGAACTCCGGCATGTAGATTTCGTCGAACCGCATGAAGCGCTGCGAGAATGTGAGCCGGTCCATATGCTCGTCCATCCGGAACAGATACATATCCTGGTCAGCATCGTTCCAGTAGCCGCGCAGGCCCTCGAACACCGAAGAGCCGAATTTGAAGGCCGCTGAGGAGACATGGACGGTCCCCTCGCTCCAGGGAACGATCGAATCGTCGAGAAATAGGAAACGGGGCTCCGCCATGGGGATGGTCCTTTGCGATCGGGCAGGTACCCGAGCGTAGAGCCATGGCGAAGCGTCAAGCAAGAGCGCGGGTCGAGTGTCCCGTGTTTGCTATGATGCCGTGATGATCGGTAATTGAATGGACACAGTGGTGCCGACACCAGGCACGCTGTCAATCTGAAAGGAACCACCCAGCAGATCGACGAAGCTCTTGGTCAACGGCAGTCCGAGGCCTGTGCCGCCCCGGGTGTAGGACATGGCGCTGTCGATCCGTCCGAAGGGAGTCATTGCCAGGGCGAGCTCGTCTTTGGACATGCCGACCCCGGTATCGGATATCGTGATTTGGGTCGCCGACAGGTCGGTGTCGACCTCCGTGCTCACCGTCACGGATCCGCCCGGTTTAGTGTATTTGAGCGAGTTCGAGACGAGATTCAGAACGATTTGCCGAAGCTTTCCTTCGTCGGTTTCCATGACCGGTATCGTCGCGGTCAGGGCTCGCTGGATTTCAACACCGTGCCGTTCGGAGTCGGGACCAAGCATATCGAGGGCGGCTGCGATGACGCCGGTCGGGTCGATCGTGCTCAGATTCAGATCGACCTTGCCTGCCTCGATCTTACTGAGATCGAGCACCTCGTCGATCACATGGAGCAGGTGATAGCCGGCCATGTTGATGTCGGTCGCGTACTCGATGTAGCGCTTCTGGCCGATCGGGCCGAACGTCTCGGTTTGCAGCACCTCCGAGAATCCGATGATCGCGTTCAGCGGGGTCCGCAACTCATGGCTCATATTGGCCAGGAATGCTGATTTTGCACGATTTGCCTCATGCTCGACGGCGTAGTCGGCGGTGATCTTCAGCCGTTGCATGTGCTCCTGGTGCAGGCGGCTCTCGGCACGGCGCAGCACCAAGAGCTGAACTCCAAACGCCGCGACGAGGAGGATAGCAATCACCAGCATCGCACCGAGTACTTCAAGGCGCCCTAGGATGTTGCCTTCGAGTTCGGTGACGTCGGTGTAGATCTCCATCACCGCGATGACTTTGCTGTCTTCGGACGGCGAGTGGGCCGGCACGTAGGATTCCAGCACGACCACATCGCTTCGGGGGCCGTGGATACTCTCGAAACGATCGCGGCGGGAAAGGTTGCTGGCGACGCCTCCGCCGAGTGCGATCAGGAAGTGCGGATTCTTGCTGTAGTCACCGCCGATCTGCTTTGGATCTGACGAGTACAGCGTGATCCCGGTCAGCGAGTAGATCTTGACCTTCAACACCCGCGTGCCAGCCGTGATCTTACTGACCTCCTGGTTGACTCCTCGCGTCAGCGGATCGGCTCGGATCTCGTCGGCGGACATCGCGGCCGACCGATCCACCAGCGGCTGATAGTCCTTCCACAGCGTGTTGGCGAAGATCTGCGCCATCGAGGCGGCCACACCTTCGACACTGCTTTGCAGGTTGAACAGGACGACATAACGGTAGGTGCCAATCAACAGCACCGCGGTCAGAATGACGATCGGTAGGCCGAGCCAAGCGAATCGTCTTGTGAGCATCCTCGGTCGCTTCCTCGGTACTGTGTCCATCAATGCAGTCGCTGCCAGACGGCTCCACGCCGACAGAGAGCACGAGAGACCTTAAGGTTTCTTGAAGGCTCACAGGGCGGCGTCGGGTTGCCCGGGAGCACTCAATGGATTCACCCGGCCTCCCCGATCGCTTTCAGACCCGCAACCCGCAACCTGTCAGCTTTCTCTGATCCTTCGACCAGTTCAATCAGCCGGACCGTGTTGTAGAGGTCGATCACCGAGGTGTTCGGATCGTCGACCGCAAGCTTGCGAAGCAGATCATCGCCGCGAGTCTCCAGTCCAATCGCGATGGCCCGCATGGCCTGTTCGACCAGTTCGGACATACCGGCGTCGTTCGAGAACCGTCGGCACACCCGCAACGCGACGATGCGATCCTCCGCCTCGCGAAGCCTTTGCAGTTCTTCCTCGTCGGTTGAGATCGGGTCATCGAGGGCGGCCACCGCAGCGAGGGTGGCTTCGCTGGCTCCGGAAACCACGATCTCGCGCGCGACCTGCGCAAACTCCGCCTTTACCCGCTCGATCCTCCGTCCATACGCCCGCCCGCCGCCGACAGCCACCGCGGCGCGCTCCAGCGCGTCAATCTCTCTACCGAGTTCCCGGGCGACATCGGCCTTGGGCAGGTCTTCGTCCCGCAACTCGATGCGTACGTCCAGCATGCGGTCTTCGGCTTGGCTGACCACTGCTTCCCCGGCCTGCCCGCTCGCCAGTTGAACCAGGTCGCCGACACCGGCTTCAGTTAATCGTTCGAACAAATCGCCAAGAATGCTGAGATCGCGAAGACGGGCCATCAGAACGAATATGACGTGGGGAATAGCCTCCTTGTGGAGGCCCGCCACGGTGCGCAGCGCGTGCACCAGGGCGGCCAGGGACTTCCGATCAATTGTCTCGATCGGGGCCGGCGGCAACGCACTGCGCAATTCCAGGATGGTCGTCGCCACGCTCAGCAGAGCGTAGATGTCGTCCAGCGAGCTCAGGACCGGCTCGCCGCCGAGTGCATCGCGCAGTTGGGTTCGTCCGGTCGGCGTCTTGCGGGCGGCCGCATCGCGCTCCGCGAGGACCCGAGCGGCCTCGGCCCAAAGCGTGGTGCCGGCCTTCATCAATGCCTGGCTGTCGTTCGGCTCGGCCGACTTCAGGATTGCGGATGTCGCCTCAAGCACGCTGGGGTTGGCATGCTTGGCGATCAGCGACCAGATCGGCGTGATGGCCGAACGCGGAATGCGACCGATGGCCTTGCGCGGTGTGCCGGGATCGTACAGCAGATCTTCGAACGGCAGGCAGAACAGGCGCTGCGGTGTCGACCGGCGCGGCGGCTTCGCCAACGACATACGCGGGCGCAGACGGCTCAGTACCGCGTCGGCCGTGGCGCGTTGATCGCTTTTCAGCCGTCTCGCTTCCAGGGACCGAACCAAGTCGGCGAATTGCGGCTCCGGAATGTCGAACACACGACCAGCCAGCAGGTCCAAGGAGCGGTCCGGCACATTGGAACTCATGCTCCAGATCCCCTCACAACGCTCGAGCGCGGCGGTGCTCGACGCGCAGCAGCAAGTCGATGTCCACCTCGCCGGATTGCCAGTTCTGAAGCGGCTTTACGAACCGACGAAGCGCAGTCTCCAACTCACCCCACGCGTTGCCCTTGTGCCGCTCCAGTTCCTTCTTCGGGACCAGCGGCAACATCCGCACGATCTCTTCCATGGCCTCGACTTGTTCCCAGATTGCCGATTCCAGAACGCTGTCCCAGATCGTCAGCACATGCTCCCAGCCGTCCAGCAGCCAGGACAATCGATCCAACCGATCCTGAATGACCGGCTCGACTTTCTTCCAGCCGGTCAGCGTCTCGGCGAGGTTGCTTGCAAAGGCGTCAACCTCGGCGATCACCGGGTATCCGACATCGAGTGTAAGCTTCGCAACGTCGGCGGCGAGCAACGACAGGCCGTCAGGATCGGCGTTTGACCGCTGGTTCCACTCGCCAGCGTTCATGCGAAACGCCTCCAGCCGCTTCATCAGACGTCTCAGACGGCACTCGTGCGGCATCATCGACAGGCCCAGTGGGGCGATCAGATCCGACCAGACCTCAAGACAGCGGTAGATTTTTTCGGATGACGCGCCGAGCCCGTCGGCGATCTGATCCAGAATCTGACGGGCCTTTCGCTGGCCCTGCGGGGACGACAACTCGGCGACCGTAAGCGACGCCGGGGTGGGTGACAGCCGGTCGACAACCGAGTTGATCAGATAGAAGTTGGTCAGGAGGCGCTCGTTCTCCTCCTGTTCAAGGGCGACCTTGGAACATTCCAGCGAGTCAGGGCCGGCGAGGCCGGTCATGGCGGTCTGATTGGCACAGCGCCGCATCATCCGCGGCGTCGTCGCCTTGGTGTCCTGTATGGCCTCGTGCAGCGCTCGGTCGTGGACGGTCATCCGGAAGACTTCACGAACCGATGGCCAGGCGATCACGTAGACACCGCTGCCCCCGGACATTCCCGGAATCAGGATCTCCAGCCCGTCGCGCTGATCGGATCGTACGCGGGAGAACGCAAGCGTCGGCGTGGTGAAGGGGGCGACCACCCCCCGTTCCTCGAACGTTGCCGGCCAGTACCGCGTGCTGAGATGCCCGTTCTCGGAGTTGTTCGTCGCATCGGTCATAGAGCGTCCGTTCCCCCGTTCCCCGCACCGACAGTCGCTGAAAAGGCCCGGCAGCGCACCTTCAATCAGCAGATGGCCGTGCCCCCCAGCAAGCGGAAGCGGTCAATATAGCGCTGTTTGGCCTCGTTTGGGGACATTGCCTCGATCCGGATGTCGTTGCCGACCTTTGGAGCGCCGAAGAACCCGCGCGCCTCGCGGGTGGCAAACCCGGCGAGCTGGATCGCTTCCAGATAGGCGGCGACCCGGTCGGCGCGCTTGATCAGCTTGGCGATCGCCGGCGGCAGTTCCGCCGGTAGCCCCACACGCAGATGGACCGCGCGCATCAGCGCGGCTTCGACGGTCTTGTAATCCGGCCCGATCACCGACTTGAACGGCGTGATCATGTCGCCAATGACATACTCAGCAGCATCGTGCAGCAGGGTTGCCAAGCGCCAGCGCTGCGCGAGGTCCCGGTCGAGAAGTCCGGCGATACGCTCCACCAGGACCGAATGCTGGGCGACGGAATACGCCCATTCGCCCGAGGTCTGGCCGTTCCACCGGGCAACCCGCGACAGCCCGTGCGCGATGTCCTCGATCTCCACGTCAAACGGTGATGGGTCGAGCAGGTCCAGGCGCCGGCCGCTCAGCATCCGTTGCCATGCCCGAGGGGGCGTCGCCGCGATGCGATTCACGGCTTCGCACCCGAACGGTCGCGGCCCACATAGGCCCAAACACCGGCCCCGACGAGCGGTCCGAACACAATGAGAAGCCGGGTGAAGATCGCCATATTTCGTTCCATCACGTACTGGGTCTCGAACAGGATCTGGCAGCGCTCGCGGCCGTCGGTCTCGAAATATCGGGTCGCGCAACCACGGACCCCCCGATCCTTTTCGGCGGCGACAGCGGCGGCGATCGGCGGCCAGCGCTCGAGCGCGATGGTGCCCGCCACCACCGCCCAGGCTACGGCAGCTGCCAGTGCGCCCAGAAGGATGAACCGGCGTCCCATGCACTTGACATAGCGTCACCGCCAACCGGCTGCAATCCGGTCCTGGTTACTGAATTCGTCCTTCCCCGATTCGACCTGGCCGTCTGGCGCGGCGTCGCGGCAGGCGTTTATAGTCGCGGCCTCGCCTGTGGCTTTCTCCGGAGGACCTGCCCGTGACCATGATCAGCTATCTGACGAACATCACCTTCGAGCACGGCGCGGTGAAGACCCTTGGGGCCGAGATGGATGCGCTCGGGATGAAGCGTCCGTTGATCATCACCGATAAGGGGCTGGTCGCGGCCGGGTTGATCGACACGGTGCGGGGCGTGGTGCCGAACGACAAGACGGTGACGATCTTCGACGGCACCCCGGCCAATCCGACCGAGGCGGCCGCGCGGCAGGCTCTGGCGGCCTATCGTGAAGGTGGTTGCGACGGAATCGTCGCGGTCGGCGGCGGGTCGTCGATGGATCTCGCCAAGGCGGTCATGCTGATGGTCGAGCACCCCGGTCCATTGGAAACCTATGCGATGATCAAGGGCGGCGTGCCGCGGATCACCGACCGCATGCCGCCGTTGATCGCGATCCCGACCACTGCCGGTACCGGCAGCGAGGTCGGTCGAGGGGCAGTCATCGTGCTGGAGAGTGGGGTGAAGACCGCACTGGTCTCGCAGCACCTGATTCCGAAGCGCGCGATCTGCGACCCGGACCTGACGCTCGACCTGCCGGCTGGATTGACGGCTGCCACCGGCATGGATGCGCTCACCCACTGCATCGAGACCTACCTGTCGCCGAAGATCAATCCGCCGGCCGAAGCGATCGCGCTGGACGGGGTGTCGCGCGCGGTCCGGCACCTGGAGCGGGCGGTCGCGGACGGCCATGACCGCGAGGCACGCTGGAACATGATGATGGCGTCGATGGAAGGTGCCATGGCGTTCCAGAAGGGCCTTGGCGCGGTTCACTCGATGTCGCATCCGCTGGGGGCCTTGCCGGAGCCTCGGCTACACCACGGCACGTTGAACGCGGTGATCATGCCGACCATCCTGCGCTTCAACCACAGCCACGTTGGCGATAAGTACGACACGCTGCGCCGGGTCATGGAACTGCCCTCGAACGCCGACTTGCCCCAGGTCATCGCCGACATGAACGCGCGCCTGAAGCTGCCGGCCAACCTGCGGGCGATGGGCGTTACCGACGCCATGATCCCGGTTGCGTCGGAGCAGGCGGAGTTCGATCACTGCACCCCGACCAACCCGCGTCCGGTCGACCGGGCCGGCTTCGAGGAACTGTTCGTGCAAGCCATGGGGTGAGCCGGGGCTGCGTGACGGGCGCGTTGCGACCGGACCGGCATGACTGTCATGCGCTTCAGTGACTTGACCGGCCGCGGCGTCAGGCACAACCTGTTGCGATTCCTGACAGGATTCCAAAGCACATGACTGTTTTGTCCCCGGCCGCCGACGACGGCCAGACCGGAAGTTTCCGCGGCGATGTGAAGGTCATCAGCCTGATCGGGGTGGCGCACTTCTTCAGCCACTTCTACATTCTGCTGTTGCCGCCGTTGTTCCCGGTCCTGAAGGATGTGTTCGGCGTCAGCTACGTCGATCTTGGTCTGATTTTGGTAGCGTTCTCGGGCGCGACCGGGATCAGCCAGATCGTCTGCGGCTATCTGGTCGACAAGATCGGCGCCAAGGGCATTCTGATCGGTGGCTTGGCGCTGGAGGGGGCGGCGTTCCTGCTGATCGGCCTGACCGGCAGCTATTGGGCGGTCGTTGGGCTGATGGTGGTCGCCGGCATCGCCAACGGCGTCTACCACCCGGCCGACTACGCGATCCTTTCTGCGTCGGTGTCGGAGAAGCGGATGGGGCGGGCATTCTCGCTGCACACCTTCACCGGCTTCTTCGGCGGGGCTGTGGTGCCGCCGACCATCATCGGCCTGGCTGCGCTGTTCGGCTGGCAGACCGGCGTGGCAGCCTGCGGGGCGGCGGGAATGGTTGCCGCCCTCGGTCTCATCGTGTTCGGGCGTTCGCTGAAGCACGAGCCGGGCTCCGACAAGCGGCGCAAGCCAGGGACCAAGGCGAGCGCCAGTGCCGCGCCGACATCGGTCCTGCTCAGCCCGCCGATCCTGATGTGCCTGCTGTTCTTCACCCTGCTGGCGCTCAGCCAGGGTGGCATCAACCAGTTCCTGATCGTGACCCTGAACGCGCTGTACGACACGCCGGTGGCCGAGGCGACGGTGGCGCTGACCTTCTACCTGTTCGGCACCGCCGGGGGCATCCTGGTCGGTGGGCAGATCGCCGACCGGACCCGTCATCACAACCGGGTGGCCGCCAGCTGCTTCCTGTACACCGCGGTCGCGGTGCTGATCGTCGGCAGCGTGCCGATGCCGCTGTGGGGACTGATCGTGCTGATGGTCAGCCAGGGCATCGCCCAGGGCATCATCATGCCCAGCCGTGACATGCTGGTGCGGTCGGTGACCCCGCCTGGCGCCATGGGCAAGGTGTTCGGCTTCGTCTCCAGCGGGTTCAGCATCGGCGGCATCGTCTCGCCCCTGCTGTTCGGCTTCCTGCTCGACAGCGGCCATCCCAGCACCGTGTTTTATGCGGTCGCCGCGTTCATGGTGGTGTCGCTGGTAACCGTGTTCACGGCAGTCGGCAGCCGGTCATCAGCGTCTGCATCGGGGATGTGACCGGGTTCAGCCTTTCTGCCGATTGATCTGGGCCTCACGGTGCAGGACGTACAGGCCGCTTGCCACGAGGATCGTGGTGCCAGCGATCATCCAGCGGTCCGGAAAGTCGTTGAACACCAGCCATCCGTAGAACGTCGCGAACACGATCTGGGCGTACTGGAACGGTGCCAGCAGCGACGCCGTGGCAACCCGGTAGGCGTGGATCAGCAGGAGGTGGGACGTACCGCCGAGCGCTCCCATCAGCGCCATCAATCCCCATTGCTCCAGGGACGGGGTCTGCCAGACGAACGGCAGAATCAGGCTGGCGCCGGCGGTTCCGACCAGTGCGGTGTAAAACAGCATCGGGATCGTCTGCTCGGTCCGGGTCAGAATCCGGGTGGTGATCACGAATGAGGCGAAGATCAGCGCCAGCAGGATCACCAGCCCATAGGCCCAGTGCACCTCGGCAAAGCCGGGACGGATGATCACGAAGGTTCCGCCGAGTCCGATCAGCACCGCCATCCAGCGTCGCGGTCCGACCCGCTCACCGAGCAACGGCACCGACAGGGCTACGACGAACAGCGGCGCCACGAAGCCGATCGCCACAGCATCGGCCAGGGGGATGTAGCGGATCGCCGTGAAGAAACAGGTCGTTCCGGCCAGCAACTGCACACCGCGAAACAAAACCAAGCCGACACGATTGATCCGCAGCACGTCAGCCGGGTGGCGTCGGATCAGGAACGGCAGCATGAACGCCAGATGGAAGGCATAGCGGCCCCAGACCACCATGCCGACCGGCATTTCGCCTGACAGGTGCTTGGCCGCCGTGTCCATGGTTGCGAACAACAACTCCGCGAACACCAACAGGCCGATTCCAACGGCCGGATCGCTTGACGTATCCGCCGCCCCGCCTGAGGCGGGGGCGGTTGGAGTGGAGCTCTCGATGGGGGCGGTCATGGTCGGACGCTGACATATGGGTGCCGCAATGGGAATGCATCTTCACCCATCGGAGCCAGCGGGCTAGAACGACCTCCGGGCGGACTCCGGAAACGACGCGACAACCAGAATCCGGGAACGGGTAATGAGTCTATATGAGAGCGACCGCCGGTATCGTCGGCGTTTCTGGGGCGGCGTCATCAAGTTCGCGGTGCTTGCGGGGTTCATCGTGGCGACGGCGATCATCTCCTATCAGGTCGGGATCGAGGACCTGGAGAGCCGTGTGCGAGGCTATCAGCAGGAAATTTTCGAGTTGGAGGCACGCCAGAACACGCTGGAGCAGGAGTCCGCCAACCTGCGACTCGGCGCCGAGCGCGCCAAGCTGGCGGTCGAGGAGTGGGAGCGACGCTACGCGGCCGACGTGCCGATCGGTCCGCGCAAGCAGATGCTCGATCTCGTCATCGAGCGGCTGAACGCCGGTGTGTCGGTTGAACGTCTCGGGTTCCTGATTCAGTCGGCCAACGATCCGCGCGATTGCAAGCCGGTCGAGAGCAAGCGGTTTCTAGTCAGGACGCCATTGTACGATGGCAAGAATACCGTGGTGTCGTTCGCCGATGAGTCGATTTTGGTGAGTGGCAACGGCGTGTCAGCCAAGACCGCCGACGGCCTGCCGCAGGCCTGGTTCGAGCCGCAGGAACCGCTGACCATCCAGATCGCGCGGATCGATGGTGCGACCCGGGAGATTGTCGGAAAACTGCCGCTCCACGCCTCGATGATCCGGGGCGGTGTCGAGTACCGGTTTCAGTTGCGTGCCGGATCTACCGGCTTCGTGCAGGTGTCCGCCGAGGCGTGTGTCTATCCATGACAGCAGCATTGCCGGTGGTTCTGACCCCAGGCCGGGTGGGCTGGAGCCTGGCGGCGCATTTCGTGAGCTCGCTGTCGATCGGTGTCGCGATCGGCGGGATGGTGCCGCTGATGGCGTTGACCCTGGAGCATCGTGGTGTCGACCCGGTGTTGATTGGCGTCAATTCAGCGATCGGATCGCTTGGGGTGATCGTCGGGGCGCCGTTCGTGCCATCGATCATCCGTCGGCTCGGTGCCGCCAACGGGATCGCTGCCGGGTTGCTGCTCACCACCCTGGCGGCCGCCGGCCTTGCTTTTACGGACAGTTTCCCGGTCTGGCTGGTGTTGCGGTTCTTGACCGGCATCGGCGTGGTCACCCAGTGGGTGGTCAGCGAGACCTGGATGCAGGCCATCGTCGCGGAGCGGCGGCGAGGGCTCGTCATGTCGGGCTACATCACGTCGATTGCGTTGGGGTTCGCGTCAGGCCCGGTGCTGCTGACCTTGGTCGGCACCGAGGGCCCGACGCCGTTTCTTTTGTTCGCGGGGATGATCGGTCTGACCGCCCTGCCGGTCCTGCCGATCCGCCGGTGGGCGCCGCCGTTGATGCTCGGCGAGCGGGGCAGCGTGCTGCGATTGATGCGCGATGCGCCGACCGTAGCCTGCGCCGCGATTGCGGTGGGTTTGGTGGATTCCGCTTTCTTCACCTTCATTCCGCTTTACGGACTCCGGGTTGGCCTTCCTCACGAGACGGCAATCACCCTGCTGACGGTGGTGCTGGCCGGCAACGTCGTGCTGCAGGTCCCGCTCGGCTGGCTTGCTGACCGTTTCAGTCGTCGAGCCTTGTTGCTGGTACTGGGCGGTGTGTGTTGCGTCGGTCCGGCGGTATCCGGCTGGGCGCTCACCGTTGGTTCGGTGATTGCCTACCCGGCGCTGTTCCTGTGGGGCGGGGCCGGATTCGGTCTTTACACGGTTGCAGTAACCATGCTCGGAGAACGCTACCGCGGGGGTGAACTGGCTGCGGCCAACGCCGCGTTCGTGATCGCCTTCGAACTGGCGAACTTGGTAGGACCGCCGGCCGCCGGATGGGCTATGGAAGCCTGGTTGCCACACGGCCTGATGGTCTGGATGACCATCGTCGCGGTCGGGTTCTTCGCAGTGGCCTCAGTTCGGGGGATCCAGCGCCGCTGACAACCGGTCAGGGCAGAGGGCCCTTTGACTCGCAGAATTGCCGCTTCGCGACCAGGGGTTGACAGAATTCCTTGGCGGCAGCCTCGCTCGGGAAGCCAACAGCGAGCAATCGGATATAGGTTCCACGGCCCTTGCCGCTGTCGAACTCGCTGGTCCGCATGGTCATGCCTTTGAGCTGCGGGAACTGGCGCTGCAAGGTCTTCCAGCCGTCGTTTGCATTCTTTGGAGACCGATAGGAGGCGAGGTGCACGGCCCAGTTGCCGCCGCTGGCGGCAGCGGCCGGTTTGGCGGCGCCTTTGGCGGGCATGGCGCCACCGGTTTCCATTCCGGCAAGTCTTTCGAGGCGCGTGACCACGGCTTCAAGCCGCGTCACCAGGGTCTTCTCCATCATCGGGTCGCCAGCTCCGGGCATGCCGGGCTCACCCATCATCTTGCCGTTGTCTCCGACCATCGGCATGGGGTGCGCCGGCGCACCGATCGGAGCGGTTTCAACCGGAGTCGACGGGGCCGGGATCGGTGCCGCCGCACTCGCCCGGTCGTTCGCGAGGCTGACGGAGACCAATTCCTTGCGGTTCTGACGGTTGGCGAACTGGCGCATGCGCAGGACATAGTTCTGCACGGTGGGCGCGTAGTAGTAGGTGTCGCGGTAGTCCTTACGCTGACAGTCGATCCGGAATGCATCGAAACGGCCGGCCTTGACCTCGACGGCCTCGTGGCCGGCGACGACGCACCGGTGTTCGTCCTGCCAACCTGCGGGCGCGTTCTCGGACGACCCGCGCACCGAATAGGCGATGACGTTACCTTCTTGGAGCGGAAACAACTGGTTGGGCGATCCAATGATGGTCTGGCGCCCGCGGCCAAGCTCCGGGTCGTCGGACCACATCAACGGCGGTGTGACGACCGCGGTGTCCTTGGTCCAGATCAAGCCACTGTCGTTGGTCCACACCACCCGGTCCGGTGAAACGGATACCACCTGCTCGCGGGTAACGGTTCCGCCGTCGTCGAATACGAAAGCATCACCCGGGGCGTAAAGCGGGGCAGGGGCTGGAGCCGGCCCGGTGTGCGCGGCTGACGAGCCACCGCTTTTGATTGCGGACCCGGTCGAGCACCCGACCAGCGCGAAAGCGCCGATCACGGCGGCGATAAGCGGCCGACGGTGCGCCATTGCTTAGCAGTACTCCGAGCCGAGGAAGAGCGAATCGCGTATAAGCATCAATATTTTGCGGATTTCTGTCAAGGCAACCGCAACATTCTGATTCGTGACCGATCGATTCGCCATATCGATTGACCACGATCCGTCCGAAGGGTCACAGTTTGCCCTGACGCCGCTCTGGCGTAGATCTTTCCAAGACGAGGAGGCTGTCATGGCCCTGGCGCTCGCGCCCAAAATTCCGTCCGTTCGCGACCGGGTGAGCGATGAGGAATGGCGTACCCGTATCGATCTCGCCGCCTGCTACCGGCTGGTCGCGCACTACGGGTGGACCGATCTGATCTACACCCACATCTCGGCTCGGGTTCCGGGCGAGGACGGAGCGTTCCTGCTCAACCCGTATGGCTTCATGTTCGAGGAAGTGACGGCGTCCTCGCTGGTGAAGATCGATTTCGAAGGCAAGATCCTGATGGAGACGCCGTTCGAGGTGAACGAGGCAGGCTTCACCATCCACTCAGCCGTGCACATGGAGCGCCATGATGTCGACTGCGTGATCCACACCCATACGGTTTCGGGAATGGCGGTGTCAGCGCAGGCCGACGGTCTGCTGCCGCTCACGCAGAACTCGATGATGTTCTACGGGGAGCACATGGCCTACCACGAGTATGAGGGGATCGCCCTGGATCTCGACGAGCGGACCCGGCTGCAGCGCGACCTTGGCGACCGCTACGCGATGATCCTGCGCAATCACGGTCTCTTGACCTGCGGGCGCACCGTCGCCGAGGCGTTCGAGATCATGCAGAATCTGGAGCGCGCCTGCGAGGCACAGCTGTCAGCGCAGGCTGGCGGTGTGAAGCTGACCCACCCCTCGGCGAACGTGTGTGCGCACACCGCGGACCAGTTTTGGAACTACCACAAGAACAAGCCGTTCGGCGAACGGGCCTGGCCGGCGTTGCTGCGGCTGCTGGACCGGCACAATCCGGGCTACGACGCCTGACGCGTCCAACTGGGCGAACATCCATCGAGGAGATCTGACGCATGTCGCGTGTGCATGCCGACACGGTTTTGACCGGAGGCAAGGTGTTTCTCGGACCCGGCCTGGGGTTCGCCGAGGCAGTGGCGATCTTTGGTGGTCGGGTTCTTGCGTCGGGAACGGCCGCCGAGATGGCGGAACTGGTCGGCCCCCGAACGTCGCGGATCGATCTTGCCGGCCGTCTGGCGGTACCGGGGTTGAACGACGCGCATCAGCACATGATGAGCGTCGGCATGGGCACCTTCGAAGTAAACCTGAAGCGCGACGACATCCGGACCATTGACCACGTGCTGGCGGCGATCCGGGATAAGGTGGCGCAGGTCGGGCCGGGCGACTGGGTGTTCGGCCGCGGTTACGACCATTTCAATCTGGATGTGAAGCGCCATCCGCTGCGTGAGGAACTGGACCAGGTCGCTCCCGACAATCCGGTCTATATCAAGCGGACGTGCGGCCATATGGGCGTGGCGAATTCCAAAGCTCTGGAACTGGCCGGGATCCGCGAAGGTGTCGCACAGCCCTCCGGCGGGCATGTCGAAGCGCAGAACGGCAAGCTGACCGGTCTGCTGCAGGAAACCGCCCAAAACTTGGTGTACCGAGCGTTTCCGGCGGCGAGCTTCGACGATTTCGTCTCCGGGATCGAGGCGGGCGCCAAGCTGAACCTCGGCTACGGTATCACAAGTTGCACCGATCCGGCCGTGGGCCTGCGGGAAGGCTTCAAGGACTGGCAGGCGTATCTGGCGGCCCGACGCCAGGGCCGATTACCGGTGCGCATGTATCTCATGCCGTTGGCAGGTGCGACCGGTTGGCCGGAGCGGATCGTCGACATGGACCTGATGACCGGCGATGGCGATGAATGGTTGCGGGTCGGCTCGATGAAGCTGTTCGCCGACGGATCGGCCGGCGGCAAGACTGCGGCGATGTTCCAACCCTACGCCGACGACACCGAGAACCGCGGTATCTTCATTTACGGTGACGAGGAATTGCACGGGATGATCGCGGATTACCATGCCCGCGGCTTTCAGATCGCCACCCATGCCATCGGGGACGCGGCGATCGAGCAGGTCCTGAGCGGCTATGAACGGGCGATGGGCAACACGATCGATACCCAGCGTCGCCACCGGATCGAGCATTGCGGATTCCTGACTCAGGGGCAGTTGGACCGGATGGCCGCCATCGGCGTGCTGCCGGCGCCGCAGTCGATCTTCCTGTACGAGTTCGGGGATCTGTACGTCGATGCGCTGGGACATGGTCGGCCGGAAGCCAGCTATCCGATGCGTCGATGGCAGGATGCCGGTCTGTTTCCGTCCGGCAGTTCGGACGGGCCGGTCTCCTCCACCAACCCGTTTCGCGGCCTGTACACCATGGTGACCCGCAAGACCAACAAGGGCACCGTGCTGGGGGCCGAGGAGGCATTGAGCCTTGAGGAAGCGCTCGGCGCCTATACTGTGAACTCGGCCTACGGCTCGTTCGAGGAGGGCATCAAGGGCACGTTGGCCCCCGGAATGCTCGGCGACGTAGCGGTCCTGGACACCGATCTGTTCACGACCGAGCCGGCCGCCTGGCTGGCGGCTCAGGCCGATCTGACGATCGTCGGCGGCCAGGTGGCTTATGACCGGTTGGGACAGAACTGACGGCGACGGATCTGTCGCGCATTCTTAGACGCTGAAACGCGAACGGCCGGTCCCAAGGGACCGGCCGTTGCTGATTCGAAAGTGCGGACGGCTTACTTCAGGTAGCCGTTGTCCTTCCAGATCGCGTAGTCCTTGCGGAATGCCGACAACGACGCCCAGATCTTCTTGGCGTCCTCATTTTCCTTGATCTCGTCGGCAATGACTTCCTGCCAGGCCGCCTCGAACTTGGCGAGATTGGCGTCCGACCAGCGGTGGATCGTCACCCCCTTCGACTGGTGGAACTTGATTGCGTCGAACTGGGAAGCTTCGCCCTTCACGAACATGTACAGCGTCGCCCGGTCGCACGCCGCGGCCAGCAACTCCTTGTGGGGGTCACTGAGCGCCTCATACTTGCCCTGGTTGACGAGCAACTCGTTGATCGTCGACTGCTGATGCCAACCGGGGAAGTAGTTGTGCTTGGCGATCTGGTAGAAGCCGTAGCCCTGGTCGGTCACCGGCATCGAGAACTCGGTCGCATCGATCGAGCCCAGTTCCAGCGCCGGGTAGATGTCGCCGCCGGCCAGAAGCTGGGTCGATACCCCGAACTTCTCCATGACCTTGGCTCCGAGGCCGAAGAACCGCATCTTCAGGCCCTTCAGGTCATCGAGCGTTTTGATCTCGTTGCGGAACCAGCCTGAGGTCTCCGGCGGCGCGATCCCGCAGATATAGAAGCGGATACTGTCGCGGCCGTACATCTCGCGCGCCATGTCCTCGCCGCCGCCGTAGCGCATCCAGGCAAGGTACTCGCCGGCGCGCGGTCCGAACGGTACGGACGCGAAGAACGCGTAGGCGAAGTTCTTGTTGACGTTGAATCCGGGGGTACCGTAGGCACTGTCGAGAGCGCCGCTGGAAACTGGATCGTAGTACGCATTGCCCGGGACCAGTGCGCCAGGCTCGAAATGCTTGATCTTGAACTCGCCGCCGCTGGCCTTGTCGACGGTGTCGATCATCATCGTTGGCGTATCGCCGATGATCGGAATGTTGCTCGCGTAGGCTGCGTGCAGTTTCCAGCGAACTCGCTCAGCCTGCGTGTCGGTGGCAATCGAAGCCAGTCCGACCACGGCAACGGCGCCCGCGAGGGCATAGCGCCAACAACGGCGTGACATCGTCATTCTCCCATTCGGCATTCACGGTAAATTTTTATAAGCATGCATATAGTAAGCATTCTTATTGAATGGATGCCATTGAGTCAAAAAATGATATAAATAGACAATATATGAATAAATATATTCTAAATTGGAACGTATGGTGGCTTGAATTGCGGATGCGGACCCCCACGCGTTGGCTGATTGATGGGTTTGACGAGGTCGATCCGGCCAAGCACACTTCGGCATCGGTCGGGTCCTGACCGCGTCAACAGGTGTCTTGAGGTATACAAATGAGCCGGACGACGGTGATCCGTAATGCCGATTGGGTGGTGGCTTGGGATTCGACCGCCGGGCCGGACGGCACTGGCGACCACGTCTACCGTCGGGGCGCCGATGTGGCGTTCCGAGATCATGAGATCGTCCATGTAGGGGCTGGTTATGACGGTCCCGTCGACGAGACGGTGGACGGCTCCGGTCGGCTGGTTCTCCCGGGCTTCGTGGACATCCACTCGCATCCCAGCTCCGAGCCCGGCAACAAGGGGCTCAACGAGGAGCTTGGCTCACCCCGTCTCGGGCAGTCGTCGCTGTACGAATACATGCCGGTGTTCCGCATGTTGCCGGAAGGCGCGGCTCACGCCACGCGCTTCGCGATCTGGGAAATGCTGCGCAGCGGCGTGACGACGTTCTGCGACCTGTCCGGCGCGCGCGATGGCTGGGTTGACGAAGTTGCCGACACCGGCATCCGCGGCGTTTTGTGCCCGATGTACCGTTCGGCGACCTGGACCACCAAAGACGGTCACTCCGTCGTTTACGACTGGGATGAGGCGGCCGGGGAACGCGGACTCGAACGTGCGGTCGCGATCATCGACGAAGCCGACCGTCACGGCTCCGGCCGGATGTCCGGCATGATGGGGCCGTCGCAGATCGACACCTGCACGCCGGCGCTGATCCAGGAGAGCTTCCGGGTCGCCAAGGACCGCGGCATCACCATGCAGATTCACGCCGCGCAGAGCGTGGTGGAGTTCAACGAGATGACCCGGCGTCACGGTATGACGCCGATCGAATGGCTGGACGACATCGGCGTGCTGGACGCGGGAACGATCGTCAGCCATGGGATTTTCCTGAACGACCACCCGTGGCTGCACTGGCCGCAAGCCGACGATTTCGGGCGCCTTGTCCGATCCGGTGCAGCGGTCGCCCACTGCCCGAACGTGTTCTGGCGGCGCGGCATCGCGCTCAATCATGTCGGCCGCTACATGAGCGCCGGCATTCCCCTCGGGCTCGGCACCGACACCTTTCCGCACAATTTTCTGCATGAGATGGAGATCGCCATGGTCGCTGGCCGGCTGATGGCCGGCGACTTCACCAACGCCTCGACCTGGCAGATCTTCCACGCCGCGACCGTTGGTGGCGCACGGGCGATCGGTCGTCACGACATCGGCAAGCTGGAACCGGGTTGCAAGGCCGACATCGTACTGGTCGACGCAGCCCACCCGTACATGCAGCCGCTGCGCGATCCGATCCGCAGCCTGATCTACTCGGCTGGCGACCGGGCGGTGACCGACGTCTATGTCCACGGCAAGCGGGTAGTGTCGAGCGGTGCGGTCGAGACGATCGACATCGCCGCCACCGCGGCCAAGCTCAACGAGTTCCAGCAGATCACGATCTCGGGTGTCCGTCAGCGCGATTGGGCTGGACGAGCCATCGATGACATGTCGCCGATGGTGTTCCCAGGCGCCGACTGAGCGTCAGGCAGCCTTGGGTTCGAACACCAGCTTCGGGTTCGGGTCCCGGGGGTCGGGCAGGATGTCGGCCATGCCGGTGATCGGGCGTAGGCCATCGTCGGTCAGTTGGAACATCGACCAGCGCGCAGGATCGAAGGGCTTCAGCAAATCCTCGGCCTGTCGGCGGTAGAGCGTTATCAGGTGCGGATGGAACTCGACGACGAAGATGGTCCGTCCGGTCTCGATAATCCGTCGCGCGCCTTCCAGCACACCGATCTCGTGGCCCTCCACGTCCACCTTCACGAGCTTCGGCAGGAGGTCGGCATCCAGGAACGCATCGTCGAGGGCCATCATCGGTACGAAATCGTCGACGATCGAGCGCGGCTCGTTGCGGTTGAAGCGTCCCGTCTGCCCCTCAAGCTGTGTGCCCGGATTTGCCTCGATCCGAGGCATCATCGACAACCCGGATCGAGACGATGCGCCGACGTGCAGTGCCCGGATCAGATCAAACCCATTAATCGTCGCCATCTGCTCGATCAGCGGCATCAGGTCGCGCTGAATCTCCAGTGCGAATACCGAAGCGCCGGTGGTGGCGGCGAAGGCACTGATGTAGCCGACATTGGCGCCGACATCGACAAACACATCCTCCGGTCCGAGGCGCGCCGTCACGAAGTCGATCAACGTCTTCTCGTAGAGCTGGTCGTATCCATCGACCATCTTCTTGAACTGCGTCGACGAGTAGTCGTTGATCGGAAACATGATCTTGCGACCGTTCGGCGCGGTCATCGACCATGCTTTGGTCTGACCGTAACGGGTAGATCGGTTCTGCAATGCCTGCACCGCCCGACTGATCCGTCGAGCGAGATAGCCGGCCAGGACGTTCTGCGGCGTCAGGCCGCCAAGGCGAAGCGCCCTTGAGAACTTGCTCAGTTCGTCACGCGAGTATGGCGGCCAGTTTCCAGCCAGCACGGCATTGATGTCATCGGGGGCCTGCACCGCCTTGCGACGCTCACGGTCTCGCGGTCCGAAGGCAGGCAATGACATCATTTTGGGGAGCTTGGACATCATCAGACTATGACAGGCAGTCATTCGAAACTCTACCTCGATCCCGATGAACTTCCGTCGGCCTGTGGCCGGAATCCGGGTCTGCCGCATGACGCTTTGTCATGCCGAAACGAAGGTGCAAGACTTTGCGCCGAACACGGTGCAACGCGCGATCTGGAGGTTGGTGTGAGCGAGTTTGATGTGATTGTCCGGGGCGGCACGGTGGTGACGGCGTCGGAGACGATGCGGGCCGATGTCGGGGTCAAGGACGGCCGAATCGTGGCGCTCGCCGAATCGCTCGGCGGCTCGGCGTCCCGAGTGGTCGATGCGACTGGCCGATACGTGATGCCGGGCGGAATCGACAGCCACTGCCACATCGAGCAGCCGTCTTCGACCGGCGGGAAGAATGCCGAAAGCTGGGAAAGCGGAACCCGCTCGGCGGCCTGCGGCGGCACGACCACGGTGATCGCGTTCTCCAGCCAGGAGAAGGGCGAGGGGGTCAAGTCCCAGGTCGACGCGTATCACGAGAAGGCCAAGCAGGCCTGCATCGACTACAGCTTCCACATCATCGTGTCGGACCCCAGTGATGCGGTGGTGCGCGACGAGTTGCCCGGGTTGATCGAATCGGGCCTGCGCTCGATCAAGCTGTTCATGACCTATCCGAAGAACCGGGTCGACGACCGCGAGATCCTGCGGATCTTCGAGGTGGCGCGCCGGCACGGGGCGCTGGTGTGCGTGCACGCCGAGAACCACGACGCCATCATGTACATGACCCAGAAGCTGCTGGATGCCGGCCTCGGCCATACCAAGTACCATGCCTGGTGCAAGCCGGCCCTGGTCGAGCGGGAGGCCACGACCCGGATCATCATGCTGGCCGAGTTGATGGACCAGCCAATCCAGATCTTCCATGTCACCTGCGAGGAAGCAGCTGAGGAGATTCGCCGAGCCCAGGCCCGCGGCTTGAAGATCTTCGCCGAGACCTGCCCGCAGTATTTCGTGCTGACCGCCGACGACCTGGACGGCTCGCAGCGCGATGGAGCCCGGGTGCTGTGCTCGCCGGCGCCCCGGTCGGTCGCCGACCAGCAGGCGTTGTGGAACCACGTGCGCACCGGGACCATCGGCAACGTCACGTCCGACCACGCGCCCTACAACATGGACGCGCCGGACGGGAAGTTCTGGTCCGGCGACAACGCGCCGTTCAGCCAGATCGCCAATGGCGTGCCCGGGCTGGAGACCCGGATGCCGATCTGCTTCCACGAAGGCGTGGTGAAGGGCCGGATCGACCTGCAACAGTTCGTGGCGCTGACCTCGACCAACGCGGCCCGGCTGTTCGGCATCTACCCGCAGAAGGGAACGATCGCGATCGGCGCCGATGCCGACATCGTGGTCTGGGATCCGGAGCGCAAGGTTCGGATCACCCAGGACATCCTGCACCACGACACCGACTACACCCCGTATGAAGGCATGGACGTGGTCGGTTGGCCGGCGGTCACCCTGTCGCGCGGCCGGGTGGTGTGGAACGAGGGCGAGGTCGACTGCCAGGCCGGCTGGGGCCGGTTCCTGGGCCGGGCGCCATACGACTACATCAAGCCGCGCGGTGTGTTCCCGACCCCGTTCAATCCGATCACCGGCACGATAGAAAGCTGATCGGCCCAAAGAGTCGGGGCTCGACAGTGGCCTTCGTGGATCCGGAAGAAGCCAGCCTTGCATGACTGATATTGAGAAATGCAAACGGTTCATCATTGAGAATCTCAATGATCGGCCGTTGTTCCGGAAATACACACTCAATACTGTATGCCGACCGGAGTTCCAGAATTCGGACGTCAGCTTTCTTCTGCGTTATGTATTTCAGTGTGCGAAGAGTGACGAGCGCTACTCGTATCTGATTGCCTATCTTGTGCTGTCGAACGGTCGGGATCTAAAGGACGAACTGATCGAGAAGTCCGAGTCGATGCGGCTGTTCTACCAGGCGTTCCGAAGCTGGATCGTGGAATGCCTGGTTGGCAACGGCCAAGCCATGCCGCCGGTGGTCGATACCTTCGGCATGGCGTTCGTGTCCGATGTTCTGGATCGAGCCGAAGGGCATCTGCTCAGCTTGCGGGCGTTTCGCGAAGCGGTGAAAACCTCGGTCCTGCGAGGCATGGTCGATGCGGTGTTCCGCCGAATGGGAAGCGAGTGGATCCTGTCGCCGAGCTTCGTCGGAAACATCGGGCACTTCGCCTATGCGGCGACGATCCTGGAGTTGCAGAAGACCAACAAACTAACCGACCAGCCCGTTAAGATCCTGACGAAGCGAACTTCCAACGAGTACATGCGGAAGTTCTTCGCACCGTATCTCGTGACCCGCCGCCCGGAGGGGGTGCATTACATCGAGATGATCAGCGCGCGTAAGCGCCACTACATGGTGGACGGTCGTTGGGCGACGATCGGCGAGTTGCTGTCCGAGGCGGTGCAGGTCTGGGCGACTGGGCGACCCTTCGCGTCCATCGACCCGGAAACGCGCGAGCGCGGCGACTTGGAACTGGGGCGCTCGGGGTTCCGTCTGATGCACCGATCGTCACCCTGCACGTGCGCGAGGCTGGGTACATTCACCATCGCGCGGATTCGGCTAGTCTCCGTGACGCGCATCTGGCCGACTACCGTGCCGCGATCGGTGGTTTGGTCGCCGCTGGCAACTATGTGATCCGACTCGGTGACCGCAGCATGACGCCGGCCGAGCCTCAGGTCGGCCTGATCGACTATCCGTTCACCGACGCGAAGTCGGACTGGATGGACGTCTATCTGGCCAGCCGTTGCCGGTTCCACATTGGTACATCGTCCGGTATGTCGTTCGTGCCATTGCTGTTCGGCCGTCCGGTGCTGTTCACCAACTGGATCACCATGGCCCACGTCGTGAGCGCGCCGAGCGTGGTGACTCTGCCGAAGTTGCTGCTCGATCCGGAGGGTGGTGTGGTGCCGCTGGAGGACTACTGCGGTCGCCACGGCCAGATCTTGGAGCGCGCTGATGCGGTTCTGCACGGCTTGTCGTTTCGCGACAACACCCCGGAGGAGCTTGCCGACGCGGTCCGGTTGATGGACCGCCACATTGATCCGTCAACCGGCCGGCTGAACGTTCCTCCTGAGTTGTTCGAAGAGGTACAGGCGGTGTTCGCTGCTTCGCCTCTAAAGACACGTCCGCAGATCCCGCCCGCCTTCTGGTCCGAGCACTACGCCGATCGGCGATTGTCGAGGTTCATGACGGTCGCGGCTCGAACACCAGCTTAGGGTTCGGGTCGCGGGTGTCGGGGCGGACCTCCGTCATATTCGCCAGGGGACGCAGCCCGTCGTCGGTCAACTGGAAGATCGACCAGCGGTCCCGGTCGAAGGGAGCCAGTAGTTCGTCGGCCCGCCGTCGGTAGATGCCGATCAAGTGCGGGTGAAACTCCACCACGAAGGTTGTTCGTCCGGCGGCGATGATCCGTCGCGCGCCTTCGAGCACGCCGATTTCGTGGCCCTCTACGTCAATCTTCACAACTCTCGGGAGCAGATGAGGCGCCAGGAAGAGGTCGTCGAGCGCCATCATCGGTACGAAGTCGTCGATGACAGACCGTGGGTCCTCGCGGCTGGCCTGGACCGTCTGGTCATCGAGTCGGTTTCCCGGCGTGGCCTCCATTCGCTGGATCATCGACATTCCGGACCGGGTCGACGCACCGACATGCATGGCGCGCATCTGGTCGAAGCCGTTGATCGTCGCAGTCTGCTCAATCAGCGGAATCAGGTCGCGCTGGATCTCCATCGCGAAGACCGATGCCCCGGTGGTGGCAGCGAACGCGCTGATGTAGCCGACATTGGCGCCGACGTCTACGAACACATCGCCGAAGCCGAGGCGAGCCGCCACGAACTCGATCAGGGTCCATTCGTAAAACTGGTCGTATTCGTCGACCATCTTCTTGAATTCAATTGAACCGAAATCGTTGATCGGGAACAGGATCTTCTGCCCGTTCGGCGCCGTCATGGCCCAGGTTTGGGTTTTCCCGTAACGGGCCATCCGGTGCTGCAGGGCGTGCAGGATTCGCGTCAGACGTCGGGTGCAATGACGGGAATAGGGTTCGTCCGGCGTTACCATGCCGCGTCGGATGACCTTCGGCAGGGCCGCCAGTTCTGTCCGCGAGTAGGGGGGCCACCGCGAGCCGAACAGCGCGGCAAAGTCGGCGGGGTCTTCAACGGCTTTGCGGCGCGCTTCGTCGCGCGACTTGAAGGTAAACATGATCCTCGTCCATCGCTCGATGAGGCGTAGACGGATTATGACAGCCGGACTGCCGTTTCTCTACACATGTTCCCGGAGGCCGATCAATCCCGTCTGGTGCGAAGCGGTTCGAACACCAGCTTGGGGTTGGGGTCGCGCGGGTCTGGAACCACGTCGGCCATGCCGTCGATCGGGCGCAGGCCGTCGTCGGTGAGCTGCGAGCGCCGCCACCGTTCGACGGGGAACGGCGCCAGCAGTTGTTCGGCGGTTCCGTCTTACAGGCCGACCAGATGCGGGTGGAACTCGACCGCGAAGGTCGTGGTCCCGTGCTCGATGATCCGGTGTGCGCCGTCGATTACCGCAATCTCGTGACCCTCGGCGTCGATCTTGACCATGCTCGGCCACAGGCGGTCGCGACCGAAGGCGTCGTCGAGGGTGATCATCGGCACGAAGTCGTCGGCGATCGACCGCGGATCGTCGCTAGTGATGCTTCGGTTCGCCGAGGTGAAACCGGCCCCCGGCGAGGCGTTGATCCGGGGGATGGCACCCAGCCCGGCCCGGCCCGAGGCACCAGCGTGCAGCGGCCGCAGTGTGTCGAAGGCGTTGAGCGTGGCCAGTTGCTCGATCAGCGGGATCAACTCGCGCTGGAGCTCGATGGCGAAGACCGAGGCGCCCGTCGTGGCCGCGAACGCGCTGATGTAGCCGACATGGGCGCCGACATCGATGAACACGTCACCGGGGCCGAGGCGCGTAACAACGTACTCGATGAGGGCTTTCTCGTAGTCCTGCCCGTATTCGTCGGCCATTGCCTTGAAGGCGACCGCTCCCGGCTCGCCCAGGGGGAACAGGATCTCCTGGCCGTTCGGCGCCGTCATGCTCCAGGTTGCGGTCTTGCCGTAGCGGGCGGCCCGCTTCTTGAAGACCGTGACGACCTGCATCAGCCGCCACAGCCAGGCCCGGTGTCGTATGTCGACCGCGTCGGGCAACGTGGCCGCGCGGCGCAGCGTGGCGGGAAGGCGTCCGAGATCGGCGCGGGTTCGCGGCGGCCATGCCGAAGCGAGCAGGGCGGAAGCGTCGTCCGGCGCCTCCAGAACCCGCCGCTTCGCGTCCAATGATGATTGAGAAATCGGCATGGCGTGCTTGATCGATCCTGGTTGGCGGCCGGCGCTGCCGAAACGGTATCATGCGTCTTTCGGGCGGGCGAGCCGACGGTCTGAAGCGGCCCGACACCGACGTTTGTTTTCCCAGAGTGGCGCTGCGATACTTTGCGTTCCTGTTGTCGGCAGCTGGTTCGCTGAACTCTGCGTTGCCAACGGGATTTTATGCCGAATCGGAACACCGATGCCTTTGCTCGATCAACCGACCAAGCGAATCGTGAATGAATATTGATAATTTGAAACGCTCAATAATATTGAATCTGAGTGATATGCGGTATGTGAAGCGACATTTGCTGTCACTCGTCTTTGAAAGCAAATGCACTCACGCTCATGAAGAGCGGTTTCTGAAATACATCTTTCGACTGGCGCATTTTGTGGAGTTCTTTGAATACCTGATCGCCTACGCGATGCTGTCGGGCGGGCGGCGACTGGATCCGGCGCTGATCGGGCGGTCGCCGCGGGTGCAGGGGTTGTATCCGTTGTTCGCCGAATGGATCGAGCGCTATTTCGTGAACGGGGAAGCCACCCGCCCGCCAGTGAACGAAACCCAGGGCATGGCGTTTGTGTCGATGATGCTCGACGGCGCCGAGGCCCACCTGTTGAGCGTCCGGGCCCTGGCCGAGGCCGAGAAGGTTTCGACCGCAAGAGCGATGATCGACCGGTTGTTCCAGACCCAGGGCGACGCCTGGATCCTGTCGTCAAACTTCGTCAGCAACATCGGTCATTTTGTCTATGGCGCGACACTGCTGGAACTGCAGGGGCGCGGCCGGCTGACCCGGCAAACCATGCGGGTGCTGACCGGAACCTCTCGCAACACGTTCATGTTGCAGGCGTTTCAGCCGCATCTGCTGGCCGAAATGCCGGCCGGCGTGCAGTACGCCGAGATGATCAGCGCCCGCAAACGTCACCGGATGGCAGACGGGCGCTGGGCCACCATGAGCGAGTTGGTGTCCGAAGCGGCAACGGCCTGGGCGACCGTCCGGCCGTTCGCCGGCGTCGACCCCGAAACCCAGTCGCGCGGCGATGCCGCGTTGGCGGAACTGGGTGTGCCGCCTGACGCGCCGATCGTCACCCTTCACGTCCGCGAGGCCGGCTACAACGACAACATCGCCGAGGCGATGAGCCTGCGCGACGCTCGGATCGCCGACTACCGCGACGCGATCGCCGCACTGGTCGGCACCGGTATCCAGGTGGTCCGGCTCGGTGATCGGAGCATGACGCGGGCCGAGTCCCAGGACGGGCTGATCGACTACCCGTTCACCGACGCGAAGTCGGACTGGATGGACATCTATCTGGCGGCGCGATGCCGGTTCCACATCGGAACCTCGTCCGGCATGTCGTTCGTCCCGCTGATGTTCGGCCGACCGGTGCTGTTCACCAACTGGATCACTCTGGCGCACATCGTCTGTTCGCCGAGTGTCGTCACCGTGCCCAAGCTGCTGCTCGACCAACAAGGCGGTCTCGTGCCGTTGGCGGAGTACTGCGGGCGCCACGGCCATATCCTGGAGCGCAGCGATGCCGCGCTGCACGGGCTGTCGTTCCAGGACAACACGTCCGAGGACCTGGTCGACGCGGTCCAACTGATGGATCGGCACATTGATCCGGCAACCGGTCGATTGTCGGCGCCGGCCGGGATGTTCGGCGGCCAGCAGGCGGTGTTCGCGGCATCGCCGCTGAAGACCCGACCGCAGATTCCGCCAGGATTCTGGCGCCGTCACTACGCCGGCCGGTGAGTTGGTGCGCTGTTACCGGGGGAGCGGTTCGAACACCAGCTTCGGATTGGGATCGCGCGGGTCGGGCGTGACATCGGACATGCGCCGGATCGGCCGCAGGCCCTCGTCGGTGAGTTGCGAGTACCGCCAGTAGTCTGCCGGAAACGGCGCCAGCAGCTGACTGGCCGTGCCGTTGTAGTTGATGATCAAGTGCGGATGGAACTCGACGACGAAGGTCGTGCGTCGCTGCTCGATGATCCGGTGCGCGCCGTCGACCACGGCAATCTCGTGACCCTCGACGTCGACCTTGACCATGGCCGGCCACAGGCCGTCCCGGCCGAACGCGTCGTCCAGCGTGATGATCGGCACGAAATCCTCGACGATCGAGTCCGGTTCGTCCTGCACGAAGCGCTGCGCGTCGCTTTCGATCTGACCGCCGGGCGTGGTGTCGGTCCGCGCGATCATCGACAGCCCGGAGCGACGCGACGCGCCGGCGTGCAACGGCCGCAGCGTGTCGAAGGCGTTGATCGCGGCGAGCTGTTCGATCAGCGGGATCAGTTCGCGTTGGATCTCGATCGCGAAGGCGGCAGCACCGGTGGTGGCGGCGAACGCGCTGATGTAGCCGACATGGGCGCCGACATCGACGAACACGTCCCCGGGGCGCAATCGCTCGCAGATGAAGTTGATCAGCGTCTTCTCGTAGTCCTTGCCGTACTCGTCGGCCATCGCCTTGAAGGCGACCGCGCCGGGGTCGTCCAGCGGAAACAGGATTTCCCGGCCGTTCGGCGCCGTCATGCTCCACGTCTTGGAGCGGCAATAACGGCCGGCCTGTTTGCTCAATAGTCCGGCAAGCTGGGTTAGCCGGGACAGGAAGTAGCGCGGGCCGTCGGCGCCCGGCAGGGTCGCCGCCTGGCACAGAACCCGGGACATGCGTCCGAGGTCACTGCGGGCGAAGGGCGGCCAACTTGATGCCATCAACGCGGCCGGATCGGTCGGCGCTTCCACTGCGCGCCGGCGCGCCTCGGCCTTGGACTTGTAGATGTGCATCGACGGCTCCGCCCGTTCAGTCGTTGATCGGGACAGGATACCAGCGGCGGCGCACCGCTGCGAGGCTGTCCCCCAAGGGCGCGCGGTTACGTGGCCGGCGGGCGGAACAACAGCTTGATGTTCTCCAGGTCGGGATCGTGCGCGAAGTTCCGATCGGCCGCCGTTACTGGGCGGGTCGTGCCGTCGTCCTGCAGAACGTCGCGCTGCCAGTTCTCGGGAATGCAGGCGAACAGGTCCTCGGCCTTGTGGCCGAAATCGCCGATCAGGTGCGGGTGGAACTCGATCAGGAAGGTGGTGCGCCCGCCGGCGATCAGCGATTGGGCGCCGCGCAGCGCGTGCACCTCGTAGCCCTCGACGTCGAGCTTCACCAGATCGGGGACCACCGGATCGCGGCCGAACACGGTGTCGAGCCGCACGCACAGGATCGCGTCGAACAGCGCCTTGCGGTAGGCGTCCGGCGGCGGTGCGGCGATCTCGTCGTTGACGCGCAGGCCCGGGGTCGGATTGAAGCGCAGGTTGAAGATCAGGCCGTCGTGATTGCCGACGGCGGCGTTGATCACATGCGCTCGGTCCAGCTTGTTGGCCCACAGGTTGCGCCGGACCTCCAGCAACAGGTCGGGGTGCATCTCGAACGCCACCACGATCGCGCCGGCCGCCGCCAGGATGGTGCTGTAATAGCCGACATGGGCGCCGACATCGGCGATCACCGCGCCGCGCCTGGCTTCGCGGACCATCCAGCGCAGCACGCCGGGCTCATAGTCGCGGCCGCCCTCGCGGACCAGGCCGAGGAACGACCGGGACGCATCGGTGGCGACGCTGAACGACAACGGACCGACGCCGTCGACCTGTACGGTCTCGAACGGCCCGGTCTGCGCCACGATGCCGTCGCGGTGGCTGAAGGTATCCAGGGTCCGCTTCAGCGGGCCGCGGTGCCGTTCCAGCGAGGCGGCGGGGATGCCCAGCACCTGGACCCAGTCCAGCAGCTTGCGCGATCGGGCGATGTCGATGCGCGACCGGGCAACGCCCAGACAGGCGGCCAGGGCCATGGGGTTGGCCGGCTCCTGTGTCGCCTTGGCGAGGGCGAGAATGGCCGGACGGTCGGCGGACATGGGCGGCGGCTCCTCGGGCGCTGCGAACCGGAAAACTATAGTCGACCGATGGCCGTGGGTCTTGGAGCGCGCGTCGTCGGCTTATACACTGGCCGGCGAGCCTCGGCGTCCGCCGCAAGGCCCTCCGAATCGAGCCGTCGAACGAGGAATCTGTCATGAGCCGCATCATCAACGTGGGCGCCGCCCAGCTTGGCCCGATCGCCCCGGACGAAAGTCGGGTCAGCGCCGTCAACCGCATGATCGACCTGCTGAAGCAGGCCAAGGATCGTGGCGTGAAGCTGGTGGTGTTCCCGGAACTGGCGCTGACCACTTTCTTCCCGCGCTACTACGAGCAGGACATCTCGAAGATGGACCACCACTTCGAGCGCGGCGACATGCCGACGCCGGAGACCCGTCCACTGTTCGAGAAGGCCAAGGAGTTCGGCATCGGTTTCTACCTCGGATACGCCGAACTGACCGAGGGCGGCCATCGCTTCAACACCTCGATCCTGGTGGACGATACCGGCAAGATCGTCGGCAAGTACCGCAAGGTCCACCTGCCCGGCCATTCCGAGTACGACGGCAAACGGCCGTGGCAGCACCTGGAGAAGCGCTATTTCGAACCCGGCGACCTCGGGTTCAACGTCTGGCGCTCGATGGGCGGCATCATGGGGATGTGCATCTGCAACGACCGGCGCTGGCCGGAGACCTACCGGGTGATGTCGCTGAAGGGCGTGGAGATCGTCATGCTCGGCTACAACACCCCGGACGTGAACACCTCGGCACCCGAGCCGAACCATCTGCGGATGTTCCACAACCATCTGGTCATGCAGGCCAGCGCCTACCAGAACTCCTGCTTCGTGGTGGCGACCGCCAAGGCCGGCATCGAGGACGGCTGCATGCTGATCGGCGGCTCCTGCATCATCCAGCCTTCGGGCGAGATCGTATCGCTCGCCACCACCGTCCAGGACGAGTTGATCACCTCGGCCTGCGACCTCGACCTCGCCAAGATGGGCAAGGAGACGGTGTTCAACTTCGCCAAGCACCGCCGGATCGAGCACTACGGCATCATCACCAGCCAGACCGGCGTGGTCGAGCCGGCGATGGATCGGGCGGCGGAGTAAGGTTGGTCGCCGGCCCTTCGTGGCCGACCTGCGGTCGGCGCCTCAGGACGGTAGAGTTTGATTATATCAACGAATTATCTCTATCGACCTGAGGTGCGAGCGCAGCGCGCCACGACGGGTATGAAGCGCAGAGCGGGCTACAGCCCCTTGACCGCGTGCGAGCCGACCTTGAGCGGACGGCGGGTGGCGAGCAGCAGGCGCGCCTCGGCCGCCCGTCCCTGTTTCAGCAAAGCGCCGAGCAACGCGTACTCGACCAGATCGCGCTGGGCGCGGCTGCCGCCGATCCGCTCGTGATCGGCCATGGAGCGCGTCAGGTGCCCGGTCGCTGCCTCCCATTCGCCGTCGGCGATCGCCCGGAACCCCTCGGCTAGGGTGCGGACCAGATCGCCGGCCGGTCCCTTGGCGTCGGCGATGATCTTCGATAGCGCGGTACCGTTACCGGCCATGGCGTGGGCCAGGGCGGCGTGGACGTCGGCGAAGGCGATGCCCGGGTTCGGGAAGATTCGGGCGGCGGTGTCGCTGACCTGCTTCCAGCGTTCGGCCGGCACGGCGACGCCGGCAAGCTCGGCGCGGTACAGCAGCGAGGCGGTGTCGGTCACCAGGTTGAGCGGCGGACCCCAGGCGGCGTCCGGTGCGACGTCGGCGTCCAGCACCCGCCACATGGTCTCCACGTCGCCCCGCTCCAGTGCCCACAGCGCCACGTGCCAGGAGATGTGGCAATGCAACTGGCCGGCCTTGTCGTAGTCGCGCCGCCAGTCGTCGATGTAGCGGTAGCCGGCCTCGGTCTCGCCGGCCTCATAGTAGACGTGCGAGCGGATGTGGGCGGCGTGGGCGTTGCGCGGGTGGAGTGCCAACGAGCGCTCGATGGTCTCGGTCGCCGGGCCGGTCTGGCCGGCCTCGACCTGCGAGAAGGCGTGCTGGCACAGGAACCACCAATCCTCGCCGTAATGCGGTGCCAGGGCGGCGGTGAACGCCAGCTGCTCGGCCTCGCGGCCCGGCTTGCCGCTGAAGCCGATCATGCCGAACACGCCGGTGCAGGTCTGGGCGATCATGGCGTCGCGTGGATGCTCGAGCAGATGTGTACGGATCGCCTTGTAGGCGGCCGGGCCGTTGCCAGCGACCAGCAGGCCGAGGGCGTCGACATGCGCCGCCTCGCGGGCCGACAGGCCGCCAGCCAGGGCTTGGGCCGCTGCCATCGGAGTCTTGGTGTCGCCGCCCATGCCCATGGCCTGCCGGGTGCGGGCGAGGGCGGCGTAACCGAGCGCGAAACCGTCGTCGGCGGCGACGGCGGCCTCGAACGCTTCCTCGACACCAGGCATGGCGGCCAGGAAGCGGTCGACGCCGTCGACGTAGCGGTCGCGGGCGGTGGCGGAGGCGGTGGCAAGCGCGTTGCCGTAGCGGTCCTGGAGCATGGGTGGTTCTGTCCTGTTCGAGGTTGCCGCGCCATTCTTGCCTGTCCGTTACTGAATTCAAAAGACGAACGTGTGGCGGCTCCGTTATCGGCACACCCCGAACGGCCCCATGTCGAGGTGGAAGTGGTCGTGGTGGGCGGCGTTGTAGTCGGGGCTGAGCACGCCCTTGAACAGGCCGCAGGCGCCGTCGCGCAGGTCGCGCAGGAACGCCTGTTCGGCGGGTTTCCCGTCCCAGCCTCCCGTCAAGGTGATACGCCGCCCATCCGCCAACCTGAAGCCGGCGACATCGATGGCGTTGGCGGTGGCGTGCTGGCTCGGCAAGCTGGTCGGGCCGTTGCCGATCCGACGGCAGGAATAGGTACCGAGATGGTCGATGCGGACGACCGGACTGCCGAAATGGCGTTCGGCGGAGGGCGAGACGACTTCGCGTTCCCACAGATACAGCGCAGCTGCCATCGGGCAGGTCACCCGCACCGGGGCCGAGTAGGCGATGGTCGAGCGTTGCAGTTCCACCGCGTTCAGGAAGCCGCAGAACTCGCCGGTCCGACGGCTGTCGATCGGCCGTGCCTGCAGCGCCGATATGTCGAGAACACCCCGGCACAACAGGGGATCGTAGCGCAGCGCGGAAAGCTGAAAGCCGGTGGCGATTCCGATCGGACGGTCCAGATCGAGTCGTTTGTATGGCAGGTGCTGTGGTGGGATCGGGTGCAGCTTGAGCACGGTCGCGCCGGCGGCCAGCAGCACGAGTGCGGCCAGCAAGGGCAGGGCGGCGTGGGCGGTCGCGCGGCCAAGCCATGCGCTCCGATTGCGTCCAGCGTCTTCGGGCGGCTCAGGCTTCGGCTGGTCGATGGCATTGTCCCCGCAAGGGCGATCGGATAATCGATCCGGCCCACGATCCTGGAATGCTAGGATTGAAACGCGGCCACAGCGTGGCCGGACCGTGTTGAACCCGGGACGACTTTCATGAAGCGCCGCCTCGATCAGCTTCTCGTCGACCGTGGGCTGGTGGAGTCCCGTTCCCGGGCCCAGGCCCTGGTGATGGCCGGTCTGGTGTTCTCCGGCGAACGTAAGCTGGAGAAGGCGGGCCTGCAGGTCGCCGAAGACATCGCCCTCGACGTGCGCGGTCAGGATCACCCGTGGGTGTCGCGCGGCGGGCTGAAGCTGGCCCACGCTCTGGAAGAGTTCGCCATCGATCCGACCGGGTTCGTCGCCCTGGACGTTGGCGCCTCGACCGGGGGGTTTACCGATGTGCTGCTGACCAACGGCGCCGTCAAGGTCTACGCGGTCGACGTCGGGCACGGTCAACTCGCGTGGAAGCTCCGCTCCGATCCGCGGGTGGTGGTGCTAGAGAAAACCAACGCCCGGCATCTGACGGCCGAGCAGGTGCCGGAGCCGATCGACATGGTGGTGTGCGACGCCAGCTTCATCTCGCTGCGGACTGTGCTGCCGGCACCGCTGGCCCTGGCGCGGGTTGGTGCCCGACTGGCGGCGCTGATCAAGCCGCAGTTCGAGGCCGGTCGGGAGCAGGTCGGCAAGGGCGGGGTGGTCCGCGATCCCGAGGTGCACGAGGCGGTATGCGCCGATATCCGTCGCTGGCTCGACGGGGCATCCGGCGGGGTGATGTCGGACTGGCGGGTCGACGGCATCACGCGGTCGCCGATCACCGGGCCGGAAGGCAACGTCGAATTCCTGATCGTCGCAACGCGCGTGTGCTAGTGGTGAAAATCAAACGGGTGAGTCCGTCTGGATCGGCAGATTTCCGCCATGCGTTTGCTGATGCACGGGTTTCATCTGTCTGATTCCCACCACTAGGCTCGACCCGCCACGGTATGGGAGAGTGGCTCATGATCGACAGTCCGGACCGTTCCAAAGCCGCCGACCTGCTTGCCTTGGAGGTTGCGCCTCGCCCGCTCGGATTGTCGAAGCCGGTGGGCGCCTCGCCGGCCCAGGCCTCGCCGTCGCTGGCGCGTCTGAACGATATGGTGGTCGCGACGCTCGGGGCGGTCCAGCGCGACTGGCTGCGCGGTCTGTATCACGCACGGCCGACCGGCGACGGCAGCGGCGATCTGGTCGATCGCGCCGCAGAGCGGACCGACCACATGGAGTTGCGCCGCCAGATCAACATCGAAGCCATGCTGCAAAGGGCGCTGCGCATCCTGCCCGACACAGTCGAGGAGGGTACCCCCGATCCGGATTGGTCGGCGCGTTTCTTCAATGCCGTAGCGGACATCTCCGACGCAGAGTTCTCGCGGTTGTGGGCTCGTTTGCTGGTGACAGAGGTGCGGCGGCCGGGCGCGGTGCCGCTGAACACGCTGCATCAGTTGCCGGGTTTGTCCAAAGAGGGATTGCGGCTGTTCACCCGGTTCGCGGCGTTCGCCGTCAACAACTTCGTGATCCGGCTGAACCAGGAGTTCTTCGACGGCAAAGACGTGACCGGCGACCAGATCCTGCTCCTTGAGGAGTATGGCTTGGTGCGAACCAACCGCGACCTGAACCGGGTGTTCCAGAGCCAGCGCAGCGACCGGTTCTCGACCAACCTGCTGTATGCCGACAAGGCCTTGCGGATCACCAATCCCGATCAGAAGAAGCAGCTCAACCTGCCGTGCTACCGGTTGACCGAAGCCGGCAGCACGCTGGCCCGGGCGCTGTTCGACGAGGGCGAGATCAGAGCGGATACCGACTACATCGTGGAGATCGTGCGCACCTTGCAGCGCCAGGGCTTCCAGACCGCCCAGGCCGACATTCTGGAGCGAACCGACGAGCAGGTCGTCTCAAAGCACTCGCCGTTCTGCGACATCGCGGTGCTGCGGCGTTAGATCATCGACTCGATGAACACGTCGTCGATCATGCTGGGGTAGCGCTCCAGCAGCTTCACACGGGTGTCTTCCTTGAAGGCCCGGATCTGCTCAGTCGTCGGACGGCCTTGTTCGAACAGGCGCACGGCTAGCGGATAGACGATGCCGTTCATTACATTCTTTTGAGGTTCAAGCTGGGTGCGGGCTAACTCGGTGGTGGTCTGAACCGCCACCCGGATCCGGGCTTCCAGCGGCTGCCCCTGGACGAACAACGAGATGGAGAACGGGCCGAGGGCCAGAACCTTCGGGCCGACCGCGTGACGATAGAGAATCTCGCGATTGAACTCCTTGTCCTTCTTCTTCTGGCTCTTCTCGGCGTCCTTGCGTTGGGTCGTCGATTTCTCTTCCGCGCGGAGTTCGAAGACCGGCGCCGACACGATGCCAATACCCAGCACCACGGCCAGCGCCAGCAAGCCGCCACGAAGGCCCAGCCATTGTTTGGTCATCGCGAAATTCTCCCCATCATCGCGCCGGGTAAAAACGCGGGGCCTCCGTGTGGATCAGCCCGCTCCCGTGCGTCGGCACGAAACGCAGCACCGCATCCATATATCTGGTGATGTCCTGCATTTTCGTTAAGACCCCACGAATTTCTCCCGACCGGATCACCTCGAACAGTGCGTCCAGGGACCCGACTCCGCGCGGGAACCGGATGCGTTCGATCGGCGCGTCAGGGGTCAGCCCGATGGTCTGTCGGGTCAACTGCATCGCTTCGGCATAGCCGCCGAGTCCGTCGACCAGCCCGACTCTCTGTGCGTCCTCGCCGGTCCAGATCCGGCCGCGCGCCACCGCGTCGATTTCTCCAGGCGACAGCCGTCGTGCCTCGCCGACTTTGCCGGCGAAGTCGGCGTAAATGTCGTCCAGCATGCGGCGCAGGTGCTGGCGCTGATCGCTGGTGAACGGTCGGGTGCTGCTGAACATCCCGGCGTTGCGTCCAACCTCCACCCGGTCGATCGCCACCTCCAGCTTGTCCAGCAATCCACTGCCGCTGACCTTGCCGCCGACCGCTCCGATCGAGCCGGTCAAAGTCGCGGGATGGGCGATGATGTGGTCGGCGGGCAGTGCGGCGAAATAACCGCCGGAGGCGGCAATGTTGGCGAAGCTTGCAATCACCGGCAGGCCTGCCGCGCGCAGCCGGCCGATGTCGTGACGCATCGTGTCGGACGCCACGTAACTACCGCCCGGACTTGAGATCCGCAAGATGACCGCGCGCACCGCCTTGTCGGCCAGGACTTCATCAACCGTCTCGGTGATCTGGGCCGAACCGACACTACCTCTGCCGCTCAACCCGCCGCCTTCACCGCGATCAATGGTTCCGTCCAGATGGATCAACGCGACACGGGTGCCGTCGGCGTTCGGCCGTCCAGCCTGGGCCAGGTAGCGGGCGCCGGTGACGTGATTGTCTATGGTCAGGCCGATTGAGGCTTCTGCATCGGACCGGTAGCCGAGGGCATCGACCAGACCGTTGCCGCGCGCCTCTCCGGCGAGCAGAGGGCCACGGTCTATCAGCGCGGACACCGTCGTGCCACCAAGCCGGCGGGTGCTGGCGATGCCGCTGACCACCTGGCCGTACAGCGAGTTGGCGACACGGGCGAGGTTGTCGCGCACAGCAGCCGGCATCGTGGTTTCGGTGAGGGTCGCCATCGCGCCCTTGAATTCGAAACGCTGCTCGAACTCTGGCAACAGACCGACTTCATCGAGCAGGTTTCGCGCCAGCGGTACCTCCATAGAGATACCGGTCAGCACCAGCAGGCCCGACGGCTGCATCCAGATCCGGTCGAAAGCGCTGGCGAGATAGTAGGGGCCGACTCCGTCGCCCTCGTAGCTGTCGGCAAAGGCAACGATCGTCTTGCCGGCAGCTCGGAAGCGGAACACCGCGGCGCGCAATTCCTGGGTCTGCGCCAAGCCGATCTGCGCTCCCGACAGATCGAAGATCGCGCCGGTGACCCGCCGGTCGCCCGTCGCCTGGTCAAGGATATCCACCAGATCGACCAGACCGAGGCCGGCTTGTTCGGGAAACAGCTCGGCGAGCGGATCAAGTGGCGAGGCTTCGTCGACAGAGCCGCTCAGATCGATGGAGAGCACGATGTGATCGGGCAGCGGCTCGGGTGTGTCGAACGTATCGACCCACCACCACACGCCGGCGGTGCCCACCATCGTCAACAGGATCGAGAGAACGCCGATGGTGGCGAGGAATCCGACCAGAAAGCGGCGCATGCAATGTCCGATGTGTGGCTGAGTTGAAGGTGCAATTCTACCGACCGCAGCCGACCTTGTCGAACCCGGGCGCTACCGTCAGGGCCGGTTGGCCGACGGCAGGGGACCGCACTGCGCCTCGTGCCGCATCAGGTGGTCGAGCAGCACGCAGGCCATCATCGCCTCGCCAACCGGCACCGCGCGGATGCCGACGCAGGGGTCGTGGCGGCCCTTGGTGATGACGTCCACCTCGGCTCCGAACCGGTCGATCGACTGGCGGGCGGTGAGGATCGAGCTGGTTGGCTTCACGGCGAAGCGCACTACCACGTCCTGGCCGGTGGAGATGCCGCCGAGAATGCCGCCCGAGTGGTTCGACAGGAATCTCGGACGATCGCCGTCCATACGCATTTCGTCGGCGGCTTCGTGCCCGGGGATCTCCGCGGCTGCGAATCCGTCGCCGATCTCCACTCCCTTGACCGCGTTGATGCTCATCATCGCGGCCGCCAGGTCGGTATCGAGCTTGCCGTATACCGGCTCGCCCAGGCCGACGGGTATGCCGGACGCCACCACTTCGATAACCGCCCCGGCGGAAGAGCCGGACTTCCGCACCTCGTCGAGATAGCTGTCCCAGCCGGCGGCTGCCGTGGCGTCGGGACAGAAGAACGCGTTACGGTCGACTTCTTCCCAGTCCCAGCGCGACCGGTCAATCCGATGCGGGCCGATCTGCACCAGCGCGCCGCGCACGCCGAAGGCGTTGCCCAGCCGGCGGGCCAGCACCTTCTTGGCGATGGCGCCGGCGGCCACCCGCATCGCGGTCTCCCGGGCCGACGATCGGCCGCCGCCGCGGTAGTCCCGAATGCCGTATTTGGAGTCGTAGGTGTAGTCGGCGTGGCCGGGCCGGTAGCGGTCCTTGATCTCGCCGTAGTCCTTGGAGCGCTGGTCCTGGTTCTCAATCACCAGAGCGATCGGGGTGCCAGTGGTCTGACCCTCGAACACGCCGGACAGGATGCGGACCTCGTCCGGTTCGCGACGCTGGGTGGTGTGCCGCGACTGGCCGGGGCGGCGACGGTCCAGATCGTGCTGGATGTCCACCTCGGCAAGCGGAATGCGCGGCGGTGCGCCGTCGACCACGCAGCCGATGGCTGGGCCGTGGCTTTCGCCCCAGGTGGTGACCCGGAACAGTTCGCCGAAACCGTTGCTCGCCATGGCGGCGCCTTTCGGAAGGTCAGACGACCGAGATGTCGGGCGCGTCGACCGCCTTCATGCCGACGATGTTGTAGCCGCAATCCACATGATGGATCTCACCGGTGACCCCGGTCGACAGGTCGGACACCAGATACAAGCCCGCACCGCCAACGTCTTCCAACGTCACGTTGCGGCGCAGCGGCGAGTTGTATTGGTTCCACTTCAGGATGTAGCGAAAGTCTCCGATGCCGGACGCCGCCAATGTCTTCATCGGCCCGGCCGACAACCCGTTGACCCGGATGCCCTGGCCGCCCAGGTCGACGGCGAGATAGCGCACGCTGGCCTCCAGCGCCGCCTTGGCTACGCCCATGACGTTGTAGTGCGGCATCACCCGCTCGGCGCCGTAGTAGGTGAGGGTGATCAGGCTGCCGCCGGACGGCATCAACTCGGCGGCCCGCTTGGCGACCGCCGTGAACGAGTAGCAGGAGATGTCCATCGTGCGCTGGAAGTTATCGCGCGACGTGTCGACATACTTGCCCTTGAGTTCTTCCTTGTCGGAATAGGCGATGGCGTGCACGACGAAATCGAGGCCGCCCCAGGCCGATTCGACCTTGTCGAACACCCGATCGATGCTGCCGTCCGTGGTGACGTCGCAGGGTTCGACCAGGGTCGATCCCACCTGTTCGGCCAGCGGGCGGACCCGCTTCTCCAGCGCTTCGCCCTGAAACGTAAACGCCAATTGTGCGCCGTGGTCGGCGGCGGCCTTCGCAATTCCCCAGGCGATGGACCGATCGTTGGCCACCCCCATAATCAGACCCCGTTTGCCCGCCATGATTCGGGAGTCGTCGGCCATCCTGCCCTCTTGCAAACCTGATTGTTCAATATGTGCCGCATCCTACACCATCAACGTGCCCCCGCAAGCAACGGCGCGGGCGCCGCGCCATGGTCCGCGCCTGTCCGGCCACGTGCTATCATGCCTGCGATGGCAGAGCGTTCGACCCCGGTAGAGGTGTGGCGAAGCGTGCACACGTCGCGCGTGCTGCGCGATGGAGGGGCCTATGTCCTGTATGCGGTCCGGCGGTTCTACCGTGACGGCGGCTTGCAGGCAGCGGCTGCCCTGACCTACACGACTCTGCTGGCGCTGGTGCCGTTGATGACGATCGCCTTTGCGATCTTCTCGGCATTTCCCGCGTTCCAGGCAGTCCAGTACCAGATCGAACTTCTGCTGTTCCAGAATCTGGTTCCGGAAGTGGGCTCGATCATCCAGTCCCACATATCGGAGTTCACACGGAACGCGACGAATTTGACGACGGTTGGTGTCGTTGCGCTCGCGGTATCGGCGGTCCTGCTGCTCTCGACGGTCGAATCGGTGTTCAACCGGATATGGCGAGTCGAGCGGGAGCGGCCGATCCTGACCCGTTTGCTGATCTTCTGGACGGTGCTGACCCTGGGCCCGGTTCTGATGGGGGCCAGCTTCACCTTGACGACCGGCGTGTTCGACTGGATCGGACAGTTTGCCAATGAAAGCGTCGGTCTGGCACCGATCTCACTCGAGGGCGACCGATGGGTCATCGGCGGCCGATTGCTGGCGGCCGCGCTGCAGGCCACAGCGTTTACGATCCTGTTCGTTCTGGTGCCGGCGCGGCCGGTGCGGCTACGCGATGCCGCGGTCGGAGGCGCGATTGCCGGTGTCGCGCTTGAGATCCTGAAGTGGGTGTTTCGGCTCTACGTGGTCGGGTTCCCCAGCTATCAGGCGATCTACGGCGCGCTCGCGGCGGTGCCGATCTTCCTGATCTGGCTGTATCTGTCGTGGACCGTGATCATCATGGGAGCGGTGTTTGCCGCGTCGTTCTCGGAATGGCGTAGCGCTCGTGCCGTCGACGTAGAGGCGCATCTCGATCCGGCCCGAAAATTGGAAGCAGCCGTTGTCCTGCTGTCGTTGCTGAGCGAACGCGCCCGGACCGGCGGGCAGGTAAGCCAGGCTGAAATGACCAAAGCGTTGCCGATGGACGCCCGCGACGGCCTTGCTGACGCCCTGCGACAGGCTGGCTATCTCTCGATGACGGAGCGTGGAGAGTACGCGCTGACCAGGGATCTGCACGCCACGTCGTTAGTCCAGTTGGCTCGCGACCTCGGTCTCACCCTAGGCCTCGACACGCAGGCCGTGGTGGGAGCGTCCGATCGCCGCGCCGCCCGTCGCCTGGACGCCGCCACCGGCGATCTGGCGGGCCAGCTTGCCGAAGTCTTCACCGCGGAAGAACGCATCCTCGGGATGTCGATCGCATCGTTGCTGGAAACTGCGGAAGGCTCGGCCGGGTCCGAAGCGGTCCCGCTTCCGATAACCCTGTCCAGGACCCCGGGGGCATAACCTTCGGATCCGGCCGCCTCAGACACCCATCTTGTGGCGGGGATTGTGGGTTCCGGCCGGCTTCCAGGACTCCGCGAACGCCTCCAGCGCGGGGTCCGCTTCGCTCGGTAGCATGACCGACAGCGTGACGTACTGATCGCCGGCGGGCGTCGCCCCGATGTCGGGCACGCCTTTGCCGCGCAGTCGGAGTTGCTGGCCGGTATTCGCTCCCTTGGGGATCTTGAGGCTGACATTCCCGTGGATCGTGGGGACCGTCACAGACGCGCCCAGCACCGCCTCCTTGAGCGTTACCGGCAGATCGATGTGGATATCCTGGCCGTCGCGTCGGTAGAAGCTGTGGGCCTCTACCTGCAGCTCAAGGTAGGCGTCACCGGCCGATTTTCCGGCGCTCGCCGGTTTGCCCTGGCCCTTAAGCCGCAGGGTTGCACCATCGTCGGTGCCTGGCGGGATGGTCAGGTTGATGATCTTTCCATCCGACAGGGTCACGCGCTTCTTGATCCCGCCGACCGCTTCGACGAACGGCACTTTCAATCGGTATCTCTGATCCTGGGGTGATCGCTTGGTGGCCGAGCGGTTCCCGGCACCTGCGCCTGGGGGGTCGCCCGCACCTTGATTCGGCTTGCTGCTGCGCCACGCTTTCAAGATCTCGTCGATCGGATCGGATTCGTTCTCGAAATCCTCTCCGAAGTCGAAGCGCGTGCGAGTGCCGCCCGACGAATCGGCGCCCGCCGAACTGCGGCGGTTCCAGTTTCGCCAGAAGCCGGATCCGGTTCCCGAGCGATCACGCCCGCCGGCGTCGAACTCGCCGCGGTCGAATTTCGCACGCTTGGCCGAATCACCGAGCACATCGTAAGCGGCGCTTACGTCCTTGAAGCGGCGCTCAACGTCAGCATCACCCGGATTGAGGTCCGGGTGATACTTCTTCGCGAGCTTGCGGTAAGCCGACTTGATCTCCGCCTGGTCCGCCGTTCGCGAAACCCCCAGCGTCTTGTAGGGGTCGTTCACGATCGGCGTTCCACATCGGCGGAAACGGCGCCGAGGATTCCTCGGCGTGCGTTCAGTTCACAACTTGCCAGGTTCCGTCCGGCTGTCGACATGCGGTTCCATACGCCTCCTCGCTACGGCCACCGATGTTAACCGTTTGCGAGAATTCCCGACAATACTGACCACTGCTGTTCTGATAGGTGCTGGTCGGCGTGACCGTGCCGTGGTGGCCGGAGTCCGGATTGCGCCAGGTTGAGCTGGTGCCTACCGGTGCCGTTTCCAGGGTTGATTGCGTGGTGCGGGCCATCGCCATCTGATCGGCCTTATCCAACGATAAGCCAACCTCGCTGCCGATCAACGCACCCAGCAGCGTGCCCGCTGCGACCGCGGCCAGTTTTCCGGTGCCTTGTCCGAATTGTGCGCCGGCCACCGCGCCGCCGACGCCACCGAGCAGCGCGCCGCCGGTTTGCTTCGGTCCGGTGCCGCTGCACGCGGCCAAGCTGACAGCCAATGCCGTCACGACAGCCAATTTCTGCATCATAGCCTTCCAGTCCTTTCCATTAGACGCATCCCATTGTGAGTGCGTCCCACCTCCCGAAGACCGACAATTGCCGTACTAGTGGTGGGAATCAGACAGATGAAACCCGTGCATCAGCAAACGCATGGCGGAAATCTGCCGATCCAGACGGACTCACCCGTTTGATTTTCACCACTAGCGCCTAAACTGATCGCCGCAGGTCCCCGTCGTATTGCGACGCATATTGACCTGCATCACAGATCAAACGCATCAAGCAATCTATTCCGTCGCAACGTCTGGAAGCCCTAAACGGTTCCCTCCTTGCCGATTGGCATGGCAAGCGTTAGTGGGCACGTAGAATATGGCTGGGACAGGGCAAAGTTCCAACGCTAGGCAGTTGTGGAGGACAGGGACGATGTTCGAGCCCGACACCGACGATCCGTTCGAGCAGTTCCGGCGGTGGTTCGCCGACGCGGAAGCTGCAGAGCCCAACGACCCCAACGCCATGACGTTGGCCACCGCGGGATCCGACGGCCGGCCGTCAGCCCGGATTGTCCTGCTTAAGGACATCGACGAGCGCGGGTTCGCGTTCTTCACGAACACCGAGAGCCAGAAGGGCCAGCAGCTTGAGGTCAACCCTTTCGCTGCACTGTGCTTTCACTGGAAGTCGTTACGTCGGCAGGTGCGTATCGAGGGTTCGGTGGCGAGCGTCAGCGAGGCGGAGGCCGACGCGTACTACGCCAGCCGACAGCGCGGCAGCCGGATCGGCGCCTGGGCCTCCCAGCAATCCCGACCGCTGGCCGACCGTCCCACCTTGCTGGCGGCGGTAGCCCGGTTCGAGGCCGAGTACGACGGCCGAGAGGTGCCACGTCCCTCGTACTGGTCCGGATATCGCCTGACGCCGCTGCGCATCGAGTTCTGGCACGATGGCGAGTTCCGGCTGCACGACCGCTTTGTGTTCTCCCGAGCGGGGGACGGGCTGCCGTGGACGATTCAACGGCTGTTCCCCTGACGTGATGGGTGATGCCACAGCGCTCGATCCGATTGGCCAGGCACCGCAAGTCGCACGCCTGACACGTCGCGCGGCTGTGGCCGCGACGGCGGTGGCGGCCGTTCTGGTGGTCGCCAAGACCGGTGCGTGGTGGACCACCGATTCGGTTGCGATGCTGTCCAGCCTGGTCGACTCGCTGCTCGATGCGGGCATGTCGCTGGTGACACTGTTGGCGGTCCAGAAAGCGGCCAAGCCGGCGGACCGGGAACATCGATGGGGCCATGGCAAAGCCGAATCGGTCGCCGCTCTCAGCCAAGCCGCGTTCATCGGCGGCTCGGCCGCACTGGTTCTCGTGGAATGCGCGCGCCGGCTGATCGACCCGGCGCCGATCCGGCATGAGTGGCTCGGCATCCTGACGACTCTGTTCGCCATCCTTCTCAGCTTTGCGTTGGTCGGGGTGCAGAGCTATGTGATCCGCCGTACCGGGTCGCTGGCGATCGCAGCGGATCGGGCTCACTACAGCGCCGACTTGGTGGTGAACGCAGGGGTGATCGGCTCACTGCTGCTGGCCGGATTAGGCGGCTGGACGTGGGTTGACCCGATCATTGCCGGCGTGATTGCGGCATGGATGGGCCGCAGCGCGTGGCGGATCGGCCGCGACGCGGTGGACCTTCTGATGGACCGGGAACTCCCCGATGACGAACGCAACCGGATCCGTCGGATCGCCCTCGAACACCCCGAGGTGAAGGCGGTTCGCGATCTGAGAACCCGACGCTCGGGTACCGACACTTTCGTACAGATGATCCTGGTGGTGGACGGTGCGCTGTCGGTCAATCAGGCGCATCGAATCGTCGACACCGTCGAGGCTGCGGTGTGCGCAGCCTACCCGAGCGTCGAAGTGCTGATCCACGAAGAACCGGAGCAACTTCCGGAGGAGCGGTCGACCGCGCGCCGACCGGGGAGCCGGCATGGCGGCGTCTGATACGTTTTCCGAAGGGGATAAGCACCTGGAGCGTCTGGCGGCATTCCTCAGCAACCCGAAAACGCACGGAGTGCATGCTTCAGCGATCTCGGATGCCATTGAAACCCACGGCGCGATGATCTTTCTGGTCGGCGACCGCGCCTACAAGATCAAGAAGCCGGTGGCGCTGCCCTATATGGACCTGTCCACAGTGGCACGCCGGCGCCGGATCTGCCGGCGCGAGGTGGAGATCAACAGGCGCACCGCCCCGGATATCTATCTCGGCGTTGGGGAAGTGGTCGTCGGGCGCGATGGACATTGGCGATTGCTCGGACCTGACACAGATCGCGCCGACGGTGAGCGTCTGGTGGAATCGGTGGTGGTGATGCGCCGATTCGACGACGGGCTGTTGTTCGATCGGCTGGCCGAGCGTGGAGCGCTGACGGACCACGATCTTGACGCGCTGGCGGTGACGATCGCTGAAGCGCACTCCGAGGCACCGAAACGCCGACAGCGGTCCGGGGCGTCGCGCGTTGCCGACGTCCTGGAGATCAACACATCGGGCCTGGAAGCCGGAGTACCCGAGGTGTTCGAGGCAGCGCCGGTGCGCGATCTGGTGGAACGGACCGAGGCGGTGGCAGCTCACCTGCGGTCACCGCTTGATGCGCGAGCGCGCCGTGGCGCTGTGCGGCGCTGCCACGGCGATCTGCATCTGCGAAACGTCTTCCGGGGCGATGACGGTCAGCCGGTGCTGTTTGACGCGCTGGAGTTCGATGAGGACCTGGCAACCATCGATGTTGCCTACGATCTGGCATTCATATTGATGGATCTTCGGCACCGCGGCCTTACGACCGAGGCCAACAGGGTTTGGAACGGCTGGGTTTCTGCGACTGGTGACGACGGGGCGGCGGCGGTGCTGCCATTGTTCCTGTCGATGCGGGCAGCCGTGCGCGCCCATGTCGGCGCAACGGCAGCTGTTCAGCGCAAGCTCGATTCCGCAAAGTCCGATGAGGCCCGCCGCTACCTTGAGCAGGCGCGTCAGGCGCTGAATCCGGTTGTGCCGGCGGTGGTCGCGATCGGCGGCATCTCCGGAACCGGCAAGACCACTCTGGCGCGGGCAGTGGCGCACTTGCTTGGACCGCCGCCGGGCGCGGTCGTCTTGCGCTCGGACGTTGTTCGCAAGCGTCAGCTCGGTGTCGCGGAGACGGAGCGCCTGCCCAAGGCAGCTTACGAGCCGGCCGTCAGCAGCAAGGTCTTTGCCGAGATCCATCGACGGGCTCGCCGGCTTGCTGAGTTCGGTTCGGCGGTCATCGCCGATGCGGTCTATGGACGATGCGAGGATCGGCGGGCGATAGCGCGGGCAGCCGGACGCGCCGGCACCCGTTTCCTGGGGGTCTGGCTTGAGCTCCCGAAGGAAGAAGCCCAGTCGCGCGTTGCCAAGCGCAGAGGTGACGCGTCCGACGCAACGGTCGACGTGGTCGCAAAGCAAGCCACCAGCATTGTTTCACCCCGTAACTGGCTTGTCCTTGATGCAACGCGCCCTGTTGCAGAACTCGCGGCCGAAGTCGTCGAGGCCGTCCGAAACCATTGATCTGGCTCAATGCCGGAACTGCTCAAAGGCTCCAGGTGTTGACGGTGCAGGGCACGCTGCCCACGTCGATCAATGGAGGTTCTGCGATGAAACGGCTTCTGGTTCCGTTGCTGGGAGACGCTGGCGACCGGGCGGCCCTCGACCTGGGTACTGGTATCGCGCGGCGCAACGGCGGGCACATCGAGGCGGTGCTGTTCCTGCGCGACCCGAACGATATGATCCCTCTGGTCGGCGACGGCTTCAACGCCGGGATGGTCGACAGCATCGTCGAAGCCGGTCAAGCCCAGTTGGAGGAACGAGAGGCTGCGGCGCGCGCGACATTCGCGGCGTGGCAGGAGGCTGCTGCCCCTTCGCTGGAACCGGGTCCGGGCCGTTTGTCGGCTTCGTTCACGTCGGTGACCGGCCCCGTGCCGAACGGGATTGCACGCCAGGCTCGGACCGCCGACATGACGATCCTTGCGCGCACCGAGCCGGAGGACGGGCAGGAGCGCGGCGGGCTGATCGAGACCGCCATGTTCGAGGGTGGCCGTCCCGTCGTACTGGCTGGTTCCACCGGCGGGGTCGAGGTTGGACGCCGTATCATGATTGCCTGGAACGGATCCGCGGAGGCAGCCCGTGCGGTATCGATGTCGATGCCGATGCTGCAGGCAGCAGACAGTGTGACGGTCGTTGTTGTCGATGACGGAGACGCGCAAGAGGCGCCGGACGAACTGGTGCGGACGCTGTTGTTGTGGGGCATCGCCGCGACCGGCGTGACCATTGCAGTTTCCGACGAAGGGATCTCAGAAACCTTGGAGGCGGAGGCCCGGCGGACTGACACGGACCTGATTGTGCTCGGTGCCTACAGCCACAGCCGCATCCGGGAGTTCGTGATGGGGGGTGTGACCGACGACGCCCTGCATGACGCATCGGTCGCGGTGTTGCTCGCGCGTTGAGGGATGCAGGGAGGATCAGGAATGCTGTTGCGTAGTATCCGGCTCGAACTGGCGCGAAACCCGGAGTTCCCGGAGGGCAGTTCCTCGCGTGGCTATGAGTTCAAGGCCCCGCTGACCGATGACGGTGCCTTGGATCATGAGGCATGGAAGACGGTCAAGGACGCCTGCACCGTCCGGCGCTTTTGGAACGGCCAGCCGGACGAGAACGGATTGCTGATCCATACCCGCGGCAAGCGATGGATGTTTCACTATGACCATCCGGGTGTGGTCGACGATCACGACGACCCGATCTTTCGGTTCGACCGGCACCATTTCGTGGAAGGCGAGTACGTCTCGATCACCGAGCACGATGAGGAGCAACGGACGTTTCGCGTTGTAAGCGTGCGGTAGTTCCGAACGAGTCCGCAGCCCCTTTCACAGCCACGACGCCTCGGCTATCGTCCGCGCCATGTCCGACGACGATAAGCTCCTCCTTCTCACCGGCGCCAGCCGGGGTATCGGCCATTCGACGGTGGCGTTCTTCCTCCATCGCGGTTGGCGCGTGCTGACGTGTTCGCGCGATTCCCCGCCGCCGGAGTGCAAGATGGACCCGGCGCGCGCTCATCACATTGCCGCTGATCTCGGCGACCCGGCCAGCCTCGACCGGTTCGTCGCCGAGGCCAATGAATGGCTCGATGGGCGACCGTTGCACGCCCTCGTCAACAACGCCGGGTGGTCACCCAAGACCCCGTACAAAGAGCGGCTCGGTTGTCTGAACGGCGACCTGGATGCCTGGCGGCAGGTGTTCGAGTTGAACTTCTTCGCGCCGCTGAAGCTGGCGCGCGGATTCGGCCAGGCGCTGCATCGCGGCCGTGGTGCGATCGTCAACATCACCTCGATCGCAGGGCACGCCATTCATCCGTTTGCTGGATCGGCGTACTCCACGTCGAAAGCCGCCCTGTCGGCGTTGACTCGAGAGATGGCGAACGAGTTCGCCGAGCTGGACGTTCGCGTGAACGCCGTGGCGCCAGGCGAGATCGAGACCGCCATGCTGTCCCCGGAAACCGAGGTGCTCATCCCGCGCATCCCGTTGCACCGTCTGGGACAACCCAAGGATGTGGCGTCGACCATTTACTATCTGTGTTCCGAGGACAGCAGCTACGTGACGGGGACCGAGATCTTCGTCACTGGCGGCCAGCACCTGTTATGAGGATGTCGGTATGCGAGTGTGCGTGATGATGTGCGGTCGGGTGGCAGAGCCGCTGGCCGACGTGATGCCGAGCTACCTGCAGAGCTTCAAGGCGTTGCTGTCGCCGCATCTGCCGGAGGCGGTGTTCGTGTCGTCCTCGACGATAGACGGCGAGTTTCCGGCATCGGTCGACGATCACGATGTCTATATCTTCACCGGCAGTCCGCACGGGGTGTACGAAGACCTGCCCTGGATCCGGGCCGCCGAAGCGTTCGTGCGAGATGCGGTCAATGCGGGAAAAGTGATTGTCGGCGGATGCTTTGGCCATCAGTTGGTTGCGCAGGCGCTCGGTGGCGAGGTCCGCAAGTCCGAGCGGGGCTGGGGAATGGGCGTGCATTCTCACGCGCTGACGGCGCGCGAACCGTGGATGGTTGGCGGTCCAGACGCGCTGAACGTGCTGGTCAGCCACCAGGATCAAGTGGTCCGGGCTCCGGATGGCGCAGTCGTACTGGCGTCGAGCGAGTTCTGCCCGAACGCGATGCTGCGAATCGGCGACCGGGTGATCACCATGCAGGGACATCCGGAGATGAATGTGCCGACCGTCAACCGCCTGCTCGACATGCGCCGCGACCGGGTCGGCGAGGCGGTTTATGCCGACGGCAAGGCGTCGCTTGAAACGCCGCTCGACCACAACGCGATGGCTCAGTGGCTGGCTGGGTTCATCCGGTCGGCGCTCAACGGCGAAGTTGCGGTCAGCGCAACCGTGAGGGTTGGAGCCGCATAACCAGCGGATGGAATGCCGGCCAGTTCAGGTACTTCCCGGCACCGGCCTCCGACACGGTCCACATCCGACCGGCCGCATCCATGCCCAGGTCTTCGGTTCCGACGGGGGCGGCGAACTCCGCCAGCACGTCGCCGTTCGCGGGGTCGAGACGGTAGAGCTTGCCGAACTGGCTGGATGAGGCCGACACCCAAAGCGTTCCGTCCGCCGCGACCGTGGCGCCTTGAGAACGGGCGGGCGTCGGGATCTCGCGTTCGATCACGTCGCCGGCCAGTCCGGTTGCCGGGTCGGCGGCATCGATGGATGCAAGGCTGACGAACCGCAATGACGCACCGGTGGACCGCTTGTACTCGCCGATCCACAGGCCCTGCTCGGTTCCGGCGGCAAAGGATCCGCGGATCGGAAACCGCAGCGAGGTGGTCTTGAGGACGCTTCGGTCATGCCGCGCGGGATCGAACAGCGCGTCGGCGTCGAGTTCGATCAGCGCCCAGGTGTCGGTGACGAACAGCCGACCGCCTGCCACGGCCATCCCACCGCCGTGGCTGCACGCCGTGGGCACGTCGGCAGAGCCGGTGTGGGCGCCGGTCTCCGCGTCGAATCGGTGGAGCCGGCAATCCTGTGGTCCGGCCTTGCTTTCGCGATAGGTTGTGACCAGAACGTGCTTTCCGTTCAGCACGGTCAGCCCTTGCGGCACATCGCCCTGGTCGAGATCAGGAACCCAGATCCGAAGTTCCATCGCATCGGCATTCGGGGGCGTGGTGAGCGTGCGACCGGCGGCGTATGCCGGCGGAGTGCCAAGCGGCTCGTCGGCAAGGGCAGGGGGGGATGCCCACAGCAACGCAACAGCGGCGGCGGCCAAGGGTAGAAAGCGCATCGTCTGTTCCGTCGTCAGGGGGTCAGCAGGCCTCGGCACCAGGCGATACGTTGGTCGACTTGGTTGATCTCCAGGTCCAACCAGTCGGGCAGCAAGCCTGCCCCACGCTCGGCGCGCGCGCGCAGATCTTCCAGCCGTGCTTTCTCACCGGCGTACATCATCTCAAGTGCGGCGATCTGTTCGGCACGGTCTTCGTCGGACAGGAGGTCGATGAAGCGCAGTTTGAGCGCCAGGACCAGCTTGTTCAGGTCGGACACGCCCGGTCGGATCGTCGAAGTGAGATAGTCATCCAGGGCGGTTCGTCCTTCGGCAGTCAGCCGGAGGGTCGAGTTGTCCTCCATCCCCCTGCCACTGGTCGGCTCGATCAGGCCCTCGAAACGCAGAAGCTCGATGGACGTGCCAAGCAGGTCCAGGGACGGGCCCACAATGCGCGACGCGAACTCCCGGACCTCTCGGGCGAGATCGCCATAGGGGCGCTGTCGCTCGGCCAGCAGGCCAAGCGCTGCGAGGCGAATGGCCTCTTTCGGCACGAGAGAATTGTCACGATACATGTCGGCCTCCGGGCATTGCGCCCACCATGAAGGTGATAGCTCGCCTCGGGTTTGTCCAGAGAGACGTCAGTGCAAACGGCCGATCAGTAGGTCACGCCGCGCAGCCGCTCGTTGCGTCGCCGCAGTAATTCGATGGTGGCCAGCAGAATCGTCGACAGGCAGATCAGCAGGGTCGCCACCGCCAGGATGGTCGGGCTGATCTGCTCCCGGATACCGGCCCACATCTGCCGCGGGATGGTCCGCTGTTCGAAGCCGGCCATGAACAGCACCACGACCACCTCGTCGAACGAAGTGACGAAGGCGAAGAGCCCGCCGGAGATCACACCCGGCAGGATCAGTGGCATGATCACCCGGAAGAACGTGGTCACGGAATCGGCGCCGAGGCTGTTCGATGCCCGGATCAGGTTCTTGTCGAACCCGACCAGGGTGGCGGTCACGGTGATTACCACGAACGGCGTGCCGAGCGCGGCGTGAGCCAGGATCACCCCGGTGTAAGTCTGGGTCAGCGCGAAGCTGGTGCCGAACGGCGCCGAGTAGAAGAAGAACATGGCAGCCGCGGAGATGATCAACGGGACGATCATCGGCGAAATCAGCACGGCCATGATCAACCGCTTGGCCGGCAGTTCGGAGCGCGATAACCCGAGGGCGGCCAACGTGCCAAGCGTCGTGGCAACCACCGTGGAGGCGATCCCGATCAGGAAGCTGTTCTTGATCGAGTGGATCCACTGATCATTGTTGATGATGTCGGCGTACCAGCGCAGCGAATAGCCCTTCGGATCGAAGCTCAGCATCTCCGGCGTGAACGTAAAGTATGGCTCGGCGTTGAACGACAGCGGGATCACGACCAGGATCGGCGCAATCAGGAATATGAAGATCGCAGCGCACATGAGCCGGTACAGGTAGTACCAGGTTCGTTCGACTGGTCCTGCGTAACTGGGTACCGCCATCGTCCCCTCTCAACCGAGCTTCATGTTGTCGACGCCGACGATGCGGTCGTACAGCCAGTACAGTGCCAGGACGCCGGCCAGCAGGATCGCGCCAAGCGCTGCCGCGAGTCCCCAGTTGAGGGACTTCTGCATGTGGTAGGCAATGAAGTTGGAGATCAACTGGCCGTCCTGGCCGCCGACCAGGGCTGGGGTGATGTAGTAGCCGATCGCCAGAATGAACACGAGGATCGAACCAGCGCCGACCCCGGGGATGGTCTGGGGCATGTAGACCCGAACGAAGGCGACCAGCGGGTTGGCGCCCAGCGACCGCGCCGCGCGCATGTAGTTCGGCGAGATCGTCTTCATCACCGAGTACAGCGGCAGCACCATGAACGGCATCAGGATATGCGTCATCGCGATGATCGTGCCGGTCATGTTGTAGATCATCTCGATGCGGTTGGCGTCGTTGATGATCCCGATCCAGACCAGCGTGTCGTTGATCACGCCATTGGTCTGCAGCAGAACGATCCACGAAGTCGTGCGCACCAGCAACGAGGTCCAGAACGGCAAGAGCACGAGAATAAGCAGAAGATTACCCTTGCTCGCGGGCAGTGTGGCCAGGAGATAGGCGATTGGATATGACAGAAGCAGGCAGGCAATTCTCACACCGAGCGAGACATAGATCGTCTTGACGAACAGGTGGACGTAGATCTGTTTCCACTCCGGTTGCATGACGATGTTGCCGTTCTCGTCATACGTCCGATCCAGCGCGTTCAGATAGTAGCTGAACGTTGTGCTGGGAGCGGTCAACTGAATGGTCTTCCACACCGAGGTCTTGCCCCAGTCGGCATCGATGGCAATCATGCCTTCTTTGTACGGACCGCTGGTGACCTTGTCGGCTCGTCGCTGGGACTTGTTGAGGAGCGAGCGAAACCCGCTGTCCTCGTAGTTGAGTCGGGCGCCCATCCGTCCGATCTCGCTGCGCTTGCTCTTGTCGGACAATTCCTTCGCGAGAGCGGCAAACACCGGCTCCGGCGGCAAGCCGGTCCCGTCCCAGTCCTTCAGAAGCGCCACTGTCTCGGGAATTGCGGCCTGGACTTCCGGATTGTCGACGCTGCGGGCCAGCATGTCGACGATCGGAATAATGAAGCTGACGAGAACAAAGGCCAGCAGTGGTGCAACCAAGATGAAGGCGCGGATCTTGTTGCGACGGGTTGCACGCGCCAGGGCCTGCTTGAGCGGGGTTCCGTCCGCCGTCGTCAGGATCCGATCGGCTGTCTCGGTCATCTGCGCCATGGACTGCTTCTCGGCTCCAGATCTTCTTCAAATGAACAAACGAAAGACAATTTGAAAATCGAAAGGGCGGAGCGATTGCTCGCTCCGCCCTCGTCCTTGGTTAGCTGGCGAGCCAAGCGTTGAAACGCTCGTTCAACTCGTCGCTGTAGTCAGCCCAGAACTCGAAGTTGTTCTGAAGCGGGTTCTTGAAGTTGGCCGGTGCGGTCGGCATGTGCGGCTGCACCGCGGCCGGGATCTTCGGGAAGGACGACTTGCGGACCGGGCCATACGAGATCCACTTCGACTGGTCGGCGAGGCGCTGGGTGTCGGTCGAGAATTTGATGAACTCCCAGGCGCGGTCTTTGTTCTTTGCGCCCTTCGGGATCGCCCAGAGATCGATGTCCCAGACCTGGCCGTCCCAAACGATCTCAAACGGCTTCTTCTCGTTGACGATCGCGTTGAACAGGCGGCCATTGTACGCCGTGGTCATGACCACTTCGCCGTCGGCCAGAAGCTGCGGCGGCTGCGCGCCGGCTTCCCACCAGATGGTGTCATTCTTGATCGTCGCCAGCTTCTTGAACGCGCGCTCGACGCCCTTGGCGGTCGCCAACTCGGCATACACCTTGTCGGCCGGAACGCCGTCCGCCATCAGCGCGAACTCAAGGTTGGCTTTCGGGGTCTTGCGCATGCCGCGCTTGCCCGGGAACTTCTTTAGGTCGAAGAAGTCGGCGATGGTCGTCGGGCCGGTCTTGAACTTGGTGGTGTCATAGGCATAGACGGTCGACCAAACGATGGTGCCGACCGAGCACTCGTTGACGGTGCCCTGGATGAAGTCCTGGTCCGCCGGAGTGCCGTCGGCACCTTTCGGCAAATCGCTGGCATTCAGAGGCTCGAGGATGCCTTCGTCGCAACCGCGAACGGCGTCTGAAAGCTCCATGTCGACCACGTCCCAGGTCACGTTCTTGGCTTCCACCTGGGCCCGAATTTCGGCGAGGCCGCCGTTGTAGTCTTCGGAGTTGATCGTGTCCTTGGTCTTGGCTATCCAGGGCTTCTGGTAGGCTTCGATCTGGCTCTTCGTGTAGGCACCGCCCCAGGATACGACGGTCAGCGTGTCGGCCGACGCAGCCCCGGCGAGGCCGAAAGCCGCCATGCCGACGGCTGCGACTCCCGCGCTCTTCAGCAGATGTTTCATTATATGCAGTCTCCCTGATCTGTGCCGGCATTTTCCGGCAATTTCCCTCGTCTGCCGTTCCCCATGTCTCTCGGGAATGCAACGGCTCCGAGGCCTTCGGCTGGTCGCGCCAAGCTCAATGCGGGCACGACCGGCGGTCGATGCGTCAGGCGTCGAGCGCCCGGCAATCTTCCATGGACCAACCGACCCGGACATTCGTGCCCTTGGCCAGGCTCAAGTGCCCATGGGCATTCGGAACCTTGACGATAAACTCGTCGTCTCCGCAGGTGGCGACGCGGGCGCGGATGTGATCGCCGAGATAGATCAACTCGCGCACGACCGCGTCGAATACATTCGGCAGCGATCCGTCGGCCGGGTTGAGTGTCACGCGTTCCGGCCGGAGCGAGAGGGTCGTCTTTGATCCGCGGCCGTCGTGATTGACGCTCAGCGCCTTGATCATGTGCCCGTCAACGCGGACAGTGCACTGGCTTCCATCGTCTTCCTCGACGGTGCCGAGAAGCCGGTTGTTCTCGCCGATAAACTGGGCGACGAACGCGTTGTCCGGCTTTTCGTATAGATCCGCCGGTGGCGCCAACTGCTGGATCCGGCCATCGTTGAACACCGCGATCCGGTCCGACATCGTCAGCGCTTCGGACTGATCGTGGGTGACGTACACCACAGTCATCCCGAGCTTCTCGTGGATGTGCTTGATCTCGTACTGCATCTGCTCGCGCAGGTTCTTGTCGAGCGCACCGAGCGGCTCGTCCATCAGCACGAGATCGGGTTCGAAGACCAATGCCCGGGCCAGCGCAACGCGCTGCTGCTGGCCGCCGGACAACTGTCCCGGACGGCGGTTGCCGAACGCGGACAACTCGACCATGTCGAGCGCGCGTTCCACCTTTGCCACCGTGTCCGACTTTGACAGCTTGCGAACCTCAAGCGGAAACGCGAGGTTCTCGGCCACGGTCATGTGCGGAAACAAGGCGTAGTTCTGGAACACCATGCCTATGCCGCGCTTGTGCGGCGGCACGTTGTTGAGCTCGCGGTCACCGAGCATGATCCGACCCTCGGTCGGTGTCTCGAAGCCGGCAAGCATCATCAAGCATGTCGTCTTGCCGGACCCTGACGGTCCAAGCATTGTGACGAACTCACCCTCTGCAATATCGAGATTGAGGTCCTTAACGACGAGAATCTCTCCGTCGTAGGTCTTTTGGACCTCGGAAAATTGAACGAACGGCGTCGCTTGGTCCGCCATTCTCCCCCATGTATCCCTGACTGTCGGTGGCTCCGCGCTCCCTACGCTGGCCACCCTCATTTGATCGAGCGTTTACCCAATCACGATTTTGGCGAAGCGTAGAGCAAGCAGACCGGTGATGTAAACCCGGCGTTTTGCGGCGCACAAAAAGTGCTGCGGTGCCAATGCGTTCGCTTTGCGCTAAATGCGACACGCCGCCGTCGTCTGTCGGCACAGTATGTCCGTGGTTTTCGTCACTCTGTGGTCCAGAGCGGTCGACGGCCGCAAGACGACTGTGTCGGGGGATGGACATGAAGGATACGGCTCGGGTCGTGGTGATTGGCGGCGGCGTGGTCGGCGTCAGCACGCTCTACCATCTCGCCAAGCGCGGCTGGTCGGATGTTGTGCTGCTGGAACGTACCGAACTCACGGCCGGCTCGACGTGGCATGCTGCCGGTCTTTTGCCGCTGTTCAACATGAGCTACTCCGTCGGCCAACTGCATCAATACTCTGTTGAACTGTACAAGAAGTTGGAGGCAGAGACCGGGCAGGCGGTCGGCTTTCACCCAACCGGAAACCTCCGGCTTGCTACCAACCGCGACCGGTTGGACGAGTACCGTAATTACCAGTGCACCGCCGAGACCATTGGCGTCGAATGTCATCTGATCGGCGTGGACGAGATCAAGTCTCTCTGGCCGCTGATCAACCCGGACGGGTTGCTGGGCGCGCTCTGGCACCCGACCGACGGACACATCGCGCCGGTCGACGTGACTATGGCGCTGGCGAAGGGCGCGCGCGCAAACGGCGGCACGATCTACCAGCAGACTCAGGTCGACGGGATCGAGCGCGACGGTAACGAGTGGTTGGTGAAGACCAGCAAAGGTACGATCCGCTGCGAGCACGTCGTGTGTGCGACCGGCAACTACGCCCGGCAGACCGCCCGGATGGTCGGCTTGCAGATCCCCGTGATCCCGGTCGAGCACCAGTACATCGTCACCGACGTCGATCCGGTCCTCAAGGCGTACCGCGAGTCCGGTGCCAAGGAGTTGCCAATCCTGCGGGAATCGGACTCCCAGTACTATTTCCGCGAAGAGCGGATGGGCTGGATTCTCGGACCGTACGAGCGGGGAGCACCGGCGTGTTTCGTCGACGGCGTGCCTTCGACCTTTGAGAAGGACCTTTTCCCAGGTGCGCTTGAGCGGTTGATGCCGCATGTCGAAGGCTGCATCAACCGCGTGCCGTCGTTCCAGAACGCCGGGATCAAGGACATCGTCAACGGGCCGATCTCCTATTCGCCGGACGGCAATCCGATGGTCGGCCCGGCCTTCGGACTGCCGAACTTCTGGCTGTCAGAGGCGCACAGCTTCGGCGTTACCGCGGCCGGGGGGGCGGGTTGGCAACTGGCCAACTGGATGGTCGATGGCGAGCCGTCGGTCGACATGACCGGTGTCGATCCCAGGCGCTTCGGCGTGACATCCAAGCACTTCGCCAAGATCAAGAACGAGGAGGCGTATGAGCACGTCTTCTTCAATCACTTCCCGATGGAGGAGCGACCGGCCGGCCGGCCGGCGAAGACCCCACCGATCTATGACCGCCTCGACAAGGCCGGTGCGGTATGGGGGCATCGTTTCGGCTGGGAGCGGCCGAACTGGTTCGCGCCGGCTGGTGTCGAGCGCAAGGACATCTACTCGTTCCGCCGGTCAAACTGGTTCGAGCATGTCGGCAACGAGGTCCGCACCATGCGGGAGCAGGTCGGCCTGCTGGAACTGTCCTCGTTCGCCAAGTACGAGGTGGAAGGGCCGGGCGCCCGGGAATGGCTCGACCGTATGGTCGCCAACGCCATTCCCAAGGGTATCGGTCGGATGAGCCTGGCACACGCGCTCAACCCGTCGGGGTCGGTGCGCTCGGAGTTTACCATCACCCGGATGACCGACGGGCTGTACGGCGAGCGGTTCTATCTGGTGGGGCCGGGCGCCGGACACGACTACGATCTGGATTTCCTGCAGAAGACCCTGCCGCGCAACGGCTCGGTGTTCCTGAAGGACGTCACCACCCAGTATGGCGTGCTGGTTCTGGCCGGGCCGGACGCCCGAAAGGTGCTGGAAAAGCTGGCGGACGCCGATATATCAAACGCGGCTTTCCCGTGGCTGACCATGCGTGACATTCCCATCGGGTACTGCCCGAGCGTGCGGGCGTTGCGGGTCAACTTCGTCGGCTCGCTCGGCTGGGAACTGCACCACCCGATTGAGTACCAGGTCCACCTCTACGAGGCGCTGATGGCGGCCGGGGCCGAGTTCGACATCGGGCTGGTCGGCATGCGGGCGATGGACTCGATGCGGTTGGAGAAGAGCTACCGCTTGTGGGGCACCGATCTGAACGCCGAGAACTCGTTGCTCGAAGCCGGGCTGAACCGGTTCGTGCGCCTGAACAAGGGCGAGTTCGCCGGGCGCGAGGCGCTGGTCCGACAGCAGGCGGACGGCGTGCCGAACACCTACTGCACGATCGAAATCGACGCCGATGACGCTGACAGCTTCGGCAACGAGCCGGTGTTCATGGACGGCCAGGTGGTCGGTCGCGGCACCGCCGGCGGTTACGCGCACTTCGTGAAGAAATCGCTGATGTTGGGCTACGTGAAGACCGAGCATGCCGAAATCGGCCGGGAGTGCCAGGTCCGACTGATGGGCGAGTTGCGGCCCGCCCGGATCGTCGCGGAGAGTCCCTATGACCCGGAGAACGCGGCGTTGAGGGCGTGAGGGCAGGGCGCGGACCGGTCTGCCTCGACGCGGTTGTTGTATGACCGTCCAGCCGGTGCGACAACGACGGCGCTCTTGCGGTGGCGGGAGTGTGTACCGCAAGGAATGTCGCGCCGATCGATGATCGAGACAGGCTCCAACACCGACGAACTGAACGCCGAACTGGATCGGCGATACGGATCTATCCTCGTTGCGGGACAGCCGTATCTCGACGTGTTCCGGAACTGCATCGCAGCATCGGGCACGACGGTCGCCCCAGACAAGGTCCTGGACCGGGCGGAACGCGGCTATCGCCTTGCCGAGGCGCTCGACCGGGTGTTGTCGAAGGACGGCGAAGGCTTCGCCGAAGCCGGGGTCTGGCGCGGGTTCAGCGCACGCCTGATGGCATTGCTGGTGGCGCATCGTCGTCCCGGGTGGCGGGGCAAGGGTCTGGTCCTGGTTGACAGTTTTGAGGGTTTGAGCGCTCCGCGCGTCGAGGACGCGTCGCCTTCGCCGGACGGCTGGGTGGTTGCGCGCCACACCACCAATTTTGCCAGCGGCGAAGGCATTGTCCGGCAGACCCTGTCAGATTTTCCGGATGTGGCAATCCACGCCGGCTGGATCCCGCCGGTACTGAACACCCTGTCCGAACGAACCTACTGCTTCGTCCACCTGGACACCGACCTGTACGAGCCGACCGCCGCCTGTCTGGCGTACTTTTCGTCACGGATGATGCCGGGAGGGTGCATCGTCGATGACGACTACGGTTCCGGCCTATTCCCCGGAGTCCGGCGGGCGTGGGACCGGTTTGCGCGAGGCACGCCAGGGCGGTTCGAGGTGCTCGAGAGCGGTCAGTGCGTTTGGTCGGCGGACGCCGAACCGGCGGCCGGCGGGTAGCGTCAGGCGGGCGCTGCTTGGAGCAACCCCGGCAGCGCATGGATGTCTTCGACGACCACATCCGCCAGCGGCGCCAGGGTCTCGGCCGGTGACGTTCCGGTGAGCACGCCTATGACCCGGCCGCACCCGGCAGTTCGGCCGGCGGTCAGATCGGCCGGAGAATCGCCGATCATGACGACTTCCGCTGGAGCCAATCCCATGGCTGCGCAGAAGGCCAGGATCATGCCTGGCCCCGGCTTGGCGCCATGGCCCGAGTCGTAGCCGGCTACGAAGTCGACCCGTGCGGTCAATCCCAGTTGCTTGATCGTGGAGTGGGCGGCCTGTTCGGTGTCATTGGTCGCAACACCCAGCCGCAATCCCCGATCGATGAAGTGATCGAACAGCGCCGGCAGGTCGCCGACCGGCGCCAGCAGTTCCAGCACCCGGCGCTCCCAGAATGCATCGAGCCACGGGATCAGCCGATCGAGCGTCGGGAGTTCCGAGCTGATGGCGCGCCAGCGGGCGGCCAGCACATCGGTTGTGCCGGAGGCGAGGTCGGTTCCCGCGAGGACCCGGCCGCTGGCATCGTCATAGCCGGTTGCCTCCAGCCAAGCTGACGCCATCTCGGGCTGTTGGATCTGCTCGGCCAGCGCTGCCGCGCTCTCCACGAACACCGGGGTCCAGGTCCGGTCGAAATGGATCAGCGTGCCGTCCTTGTCGAACACGATGCCGCGGATCGGATCGCTCACAGGGCGTCACCGCTGCGCCGGCGCAGCAGACCGTCGTAGATTTCGTGTTCGCCGATCATGCCCAGCACAGTGCCCGATCCGTCCAGAACCGGAAAGGTCCCGCCGCGGTCGCGAGCCAGCGCTACCAACTCGCGCATCGGGGTGTCGAGCCCGACCGCGCGCTCGCGGTCGATGTCCTCACCGTCGCGGGCAGGGCGCATCAGCGAGACCGCGCACAACACGTTCAACGGGTTCACCTTGCCGACGAAGGCGCGGACGTAGTCGTTGGCCGGCTGTGTGACGATCTCTTCCGGCCGGCCGTACTGGACGATCCGGCCGCCTTCCATGATCGCGATGTGGGTGCCGATCTTCAGCGCCTCGTCGAGGTCGTGGCTGACGAACACGATGGTCTTTTTCAGGGAGCGCTGGAGATCCAGCAGTTCTTCCTGGAGATGCTCGCGGATCAGCGGGTCGAGGGCCGAGAACGGCTCGTCCATCAGCAGGATGTCGGCGTCGGTGGCGAGCGCTCGGGCCAGGCCGACCCGCTGCTGCATACCGCCGGACAACTCGTGCGGGTGCTTATCTGCCCACTGGTCCAGGCGGACCAATGCCAGCTTCTCGTCGACCAGCCGGTCGCGCTCGGTCCGGGACAGGCCGCGCAGCTCGAGCCCCAGGCCGACGTTCTCGCGGATCGTGCGCCAGGGCATCAGCGCGAACTGCTGGAACACCATGGCAATGCGGTCGGTGCGCAGCCGGCGCAGGGTGGCGGCGTCGCAACTCGCCACGTCGACCGTGCCGCCACTGTCGGCGATCAGCACCTTGCCCCGGCTGACCGTGTTAAGGCCGTTTACGCACCGCAACAGCGAGGACTTACCGGACCCCGACAAGCCCATCAGCACGCAGATCTCGCCCTCGTCGATGCACAGCGTCGCGTCGCGCACCCCCACCACGGCGCCGGTCTCCTCCAGCACCTTGCTGCGGTCGGCGCCCTGGTCGATCAGGTCGAGTGCCGCTTTCTGGCCGGCCCGGTTGCCGAACACGACGTCGACATGCTCAAAGGTGATGGCGTCCACGGTCAGTGCCCGCCGCCGGAGCCGGGACGCTCCGACTGCCGCATGATCCGGTCCATCAGGATGGCGACGATCACGATGGCGAGGCCGGCTTCGAACCCCTGAGCAATGTTGACGGTGTTGAGCGCGCGCACCACTGGCTTGCCGAGGCCGTTGGCGCCGACCAACGCGGCGATCACCACCATCGACAACGACAGCATGATGCATTGGGTCACGCCGGCCATGATGGTCGGCATGGCGTGCGGCAACTCCACCTTGAGCAGCAGTTGCCAGCGGGTTGCGCCGAACGCCTCGCCGGCTTCGATCAACGGCTTGGGCACGTTGCGCACGCCAAGCTCGGTCAACCGGATCGGCGCCGGGACCGCGAACACCACGGTGGAGATCAGACCCGGCACCACGCCGAGGCCGAACAGCATCAGGGTCGGGATCAGGTAGACGAAGGTCGGGATGGTCTGCATGAGGTCGAGGATCGGTCGGATACCGGAATAGAACCAGCGATTGTGCGCCGCGTAGATGCCGACCGGGACGCCGATCAGGACGCAGACCAAGGTCGCCGACAGCACCAGCGCCAGGGTCTCGGTGGTGGCTTCCCAGTACCCGAGGTTCAGAATCAGGAGCAGCCCGGCAACCACCAACGCCACCAGTCCGATCGAGCGATGCAGCCACCAGGCAAGACCGGCGACCAGTGCGATCAGGGCGATCGGTGGTACCACCGACAGCAGCCAGATGACCCCCTCGATTGCCCAGCCGAGGCTGTCGGAGAACGCCCGGAACTGGGCATAGAAGTTGTCGGTCAGCCACTCGACGAAGGTCTTCACGCCGCGCCCGAGGCCAAGCTTGTGGTCTTCTACGAACGCCGAGATCGGATCCATGCCGGTTCCCCCTTCAGTCGGCAAACCGGAGCCGCGCGATGCAATATCGGCCAGCTCCGGTCACCGCGTCTCTCAGAGGCCGAGTTTCGCCGCCACGGCCTTCTTGGCATCGTCGCCCTTGAAGGTGGTCACGCCGTCCAGCCACGACATCGCCAGGTCGGGGTTCGCCTTCAGGTACTTCGCAGCCGCTTTTTCGGGCTGCATCCCGTCATCGAGGATGGAGCCCATGACGGCGTTCTCCATCGCCAGCGTGAACTTCAGGTTTGTGACCAGCTTGCCGAGGTTCGGGCACTCCTTGGTCAGACCGGTTCGGACGTTGGTGTACACCGTCGCCCCGCCGTAATCCGGCCCGAAGAAATCGTCGCCACCGGCCAGATAGGTCAGGTCGAAGTTGGCGTTCATCGGATGCGGAGCCCAGCCCAGGAACACGATCCATTCCTTGCCCCGCGCGGCGCGGGCGACCTGGCTCAGCATGCCCTGTTCGGATGATTCCACGACCTCCCAGCCCTTCAGACCGAAGGCATCTTTGTCGATCATGTCCTGGATCAGGCGGTTGCCGTCATTGCCAGGTTCGATCCCATACAGCTTGCCGTCGAACTTGGCCTTATTGGCGGCGAGGTCGGCAAAGCTCTTCACGCCGGCTTCGGCGACGTATGTCGGCACGGCCAGGGTGTACTTCGCGCCTTCAAGGTTGGCGGTCAGGCTCACCACCGAGCCGTCGTCGGTATACGGCTTCAGGTCAGCGGCCATCGACGGCATCCAGTTGCCGAGGAACACGTCGACATCCTTGTTCTTCAGGCTGGCGTAGGTCACCGGCACCGACAGGATCTGGGTCTTCGGCTCGTAGCCGAGGGCGTCCAGCACCACCGAGGCGGCCGCGGTCGTGGCGGTGATGTCGGTCCAGCCGACATCGGAGAACGTCACCTTCTGGCAGGAAGCCGGGTCGGCCGCGAGTGCCGGTGCGGTTGTCAGAACAACGGCCGCCATGGCCGCGACGCCAAGCGAGCTGCGCATGATTGAAGCCCCCATCTTTCGTTTTGATTGTCCACCAGCATGCAAATTGACGCCGGAAAGGCAAGGCGGGCTGTTCCGTCAACGCCGCAGCAGGTCGCGTCCGCGCCCGGTCCTGGCCTGCCACCCGGCGCGTTCCAGCTCCGGGTCGGCGTGCTCTTCCTCGGGCCATCCCAGGCACAGATAGGCGGTGAAGCGCCAGTCGGAGGGAACGCTGAGATCGGCGCACAGCCGGTGCGGATCGAGGATGGACACCCAGCCAACGCCGACGCCGAGCGCCCGGGCGGCCAGCCACAGCGTGTGGATCGCCATTACGGTCGAGTGTTCGAGCGTCTGCGGCATGGTGCGACGGCCGAGCCCGTAACCCTGGTCGGTCTCGCTGTCGGTGAAGACGGCCAAGTGGACCGGCGCCTGTTCCAGCCCCGCAAGCTTGAGCGAAGCGTACAGGTGACGGCGCTCCTGTGCCTGGTCGGCGAGCGCATCGGCGTTGGCCTGCTCGAAGTTGGCGCGGACCCGACGTCGGGCTTCGGAGGTCTCGACCGAGACGAACCGCCAGGGTTGGCTGTTGCCGACCGAGGGGGCGAGATCGGCCAGATCGAGCAGCCCGTCGAGCACGTTAGGGCCAACCGGATCGGTCCGGAATCGACGAACGTCGCGGCGCCACCGCAGTAGAGTCTCGAAGCCGTCTCGGAAACCGAGGTCAAATTCGGGCGGGATGTCGGAGTCGGTCACGTCGGTTTGCCGTTCGCAGGTTTAGGCATCACACTGCCCCTATCCTGGACGATCGCAAACCATCGACCTTTCCCCCAGGCGCCGCGAACGGTAGAACGGGCGTCATGACTACATTGGACCCCATCCCGTTGTGGATCGACGGTCGCGCGGTCGACGCGCGCTCCGGTCGCACCTTCATTTCCGAAAATCCAGCCACCGGAAAACCGCTTGCGGTGATCCAGGAGGCGGGAGTCGAGGACGTTGGCTCTGCGGTTGCCGCCGCCAAGGCGGCGTTTCCGATCTGGTCGGGGATGACCGGGGCGGAGCGCGGGCGGATCCTGCATCGCGCCGCGCAGATCCTGCGCGCCCGCAACGATGCGATCGCCCGGCTGGAGGTGCTGGACACCGGCAAGCCGATCGCCGAGGCCAGGGTCGTTGATGTCACCTCCGGTGCCGATTGCCTGGAGTTCTTTGCCGGGCTGGCGGCAGCCATTGCCGGCGAGCACATTGATCTCGGCGGCGCCTTCGCCTACACGCGGCGCGAACCGCTGGGCGTGTGCGCCGGCATCGGCGCCTGGAACTACCCGATCCAGATTGCCTGCTGGAAGGCGGCGCCGGCGCTGGCCTGCGGCAACACCATGGTGTTCAAGCCGTCGGAAACCACGCCGGTCACTGCGATCGAACTGGCCAAGGCGCTGGCGGAGGCCGGAGCCCCGCCAGGGGTGTTCAACATCGTCCAGGGTGCCGCCGAGACCGGCAGGGCTCTGGTGGCGCATCCGGACGTCGCCAAGGTCTCGCTGACTGGGTCGGTACCGACCGGAAAGCGTGCGATGGCTGCCGCCGCCGAGACACTCAAGCACGTGACCATGGAACTGGGCGGCAAGTCGCCGCTGCTGGTGTTCGACGACGCCCACATCGAGAACGCTGTGTCGGCGGCGCTGAACGCCAATTTCTACACCCAGGGTGAGGTCTGCTCGAACGGCACCCGGGTGTTCGTGCACCGGCGGATCCGCGACGCCTTCGTCGACACGATGATGCCGCGCATCCAGCGCATGCGGATCGGCGATCCGTTGGACCCCGAAACCACGGTCGGCGCACTGATCTCACGCGTGCACATGGAGAAGGTGCTTGGCTACGTCGAACTCGGGCTGAAGGAGGGGGCGAAGCTGCTGTGCGGAGGCGCCCGGGTCACCGACGGCGCCTGCGCCGACGGCTGGTTCGTCACTCCGACCGTGTTCGAGGCACTCGACGACAGCCTCGCCATCGTACGCGAGGAGATCTTCGGCCCGGTGATGACCCTGCTGGTGTTCGACGACGAGGACGAGGCGGTGGCCCGCGCCAACGCCACGCCGTTCGGGCTGGCCGCCGGCCTGTTCACCCGGGACTTGGCGCGCGCCCACCGGGTGGCGGCACGGCTGGAGGCCGGCACGGTGTGGATCAACGACTACAATGTGACGCCGATCGAGATGCCGTTCGGCGGCGTGAAACAATCGGGCCTGGGCCGGGAGAACGGCCTGGCCGCGATCGAGCACTACACCCAGCGCAAGTCGGTGTTCGTGCAGCTTGGCGACGTGGCGACGTCGTTCCTTTGAGAGGCCTCAGCCGCTGTCGCCTGTCCGGGTGCCCGCCTTGGCCTCGGCGCGGCGACGCTTCATCTCGGCCCATTCGGTGAGCACGGCGGCCTTGCGGGCCTCGAACGCGGCGGCGTTGCGGGCGTCGATCATGGCACGCTGCTTCGCCAGGAACTCAACGTTGGCGGCGCGCGCCTCCTGGATCAGCCGGTACTGGTCGGCCTTGCGGGCTCGAGCCTGCGCCAGTTCGGCGCGGTGCGCGTCGGCGGCAAGCGCCTCGGCGGTCAGTGCCGGTGCCGAGCCTTCGGCGGCGATCATCAGGTTCTGCCGCTGGCCGTACCACAGGTCGTAAACCTTGCCCTGGTAGTAGTCGCCGCGCTTGTCGTCGCGCGAGTGATAATAGGCGACCGCGTCTTTCCAGGTGCCGACCTCTTCTTTCAGGTCGCGCAGGAAGGCGGCCGCATAGTCGGCATTGGTCTCCGGATCGAACGCGGAGGCCAGATCGTCGAACGCGTCGGCGTGATAGAACAGGTTCACCTGCATGCAGCCGACGTCGATGTTCTTGACGCCGCGCGCCTGCAGGCGCCGGACTTCGGCGACCGCGGCGGCCTTGCTCGGCAGATATCGCCCACGACCCTCGGCCATCACGGTCCACGGCCAGGCAAAGCTTGCCTTGTGGTCCCGGCTCCAGCGCCCGGTCTCGGCCAGGGAGATGGCACCCAGCAGGTGAGGGGCGAGGTGATGGCGGCGCTCGGCGTTGCGCGTCGCCTCGATGCACAGCGTGTGCGCCTCTGGCGTGGGGCTGGAATCCGCCAGGGCGGCACCGGCGGTACCCGCCATCTCAAGGGCGGCAATGGCCAGCAGCAGAATACACCGGGTCAGGGAACGTCCAAGCATGCTTCACCTCCTGACCAGGGGGTAAGCAATCAGCGTGCCAGTTCAGGGAGTGCGGAGAGTCTACAGGGAGGTCAGTCGGCGTCGCCCCAGGGACGGCGCGGATCGAAGCTGCCGAGGGCGGCCACCAGACGGCGCATGTCGGCAGCGACCCGGGCGAACCCGCCGGAGTGCTGGAACCGTCGTTCGTTCATGTACAGGCCGCGCTTGAGCTCGATCTGCAGGGCGTGCACCCCGGATTCCGGCCGACCGTAGTGACGGGTGACGAACCCGCCGGCGTAGGGGGTGTTGCGGTGGACGCGGTAGCCCTGGCGGGCCATCACCCGCTCGCAGCGCTGGACCAGCTGTGTTGAGCACGACCCGCCGTGGCAGTCGCCCAACACGACGTCGGCCACCGGGTATGCACGGCCGTCGGCGCCCAGGGTCAGCACGTTTGATGGCATCGAATGAGCGTCGAGCAGGATGCAGTAGCCGAACCGGTCGAGGGTTTCCTCGATCGCGTCGGCGAGCGCGGCGTGGAACGGCCGCCAGCACCCGTCGATGCGCTGCAGGGCGTCGGCGAAGCGGAGCTTGCCGCGATACACCGGCGCGGAATTGGATACCACGCGGGCGATGGTGCCGAGGCCGGCGGCGATCCGGGCGTTCTGGGTGGTGACGTAATCCGGCAACGCGTCGTCGAACATCGCCGGGTCGAGCTCGAAGGGCTCGCGGTTGGCATCGACGTAGACCCGAGGAAACTCCGCCTTGACCAGTGGCGCTCCGAGTTCAGGTGCCGAGGCAAACAACTCGTCGACGAAAGTATCCTCACTGGACCGCAGGGTCAGCGGGTCAAGGTCGGTGCAGGACAGCAGGTCCTGCGGGTAGCGCTGGCCGCTGTGTGGCGATGAGACGACCACCGCCAAGGTCTGACGCGGCGGCCGCTCGACCGTGACCGGTCTGTCGAACGCCGGGCTGCCGAGCACCGGGTTGTCGACCGGCGTGTTCGGCGACTCGCGGCGATCACTCTGGGAATGGGGATAAGACGGCACGAAAGACCCCAGGTTCTGGAGGCTATCGGCGGTCTCGCGCCCGGAGTCGAGAACCTCGTCCATACCCTCTGACTTAGAGCAATCCACGGGCCGTGTCACCGGTTCCGGTGGCCGCAGCACCGTCATTGCCGCGCGTGTTGGAAATCCTGTGACACGGGCTTGCATTGCGCGGCAGAGGGCATTATGACGAGCCTCCTTGCGGCACCGAAATCCCGAACCGGTGCTGTCGGCGGGCGCGTAGCTCAGCGGGAGAGCACTACGTTGACATCGTAGGGGTCACAGGTTCAATCCCTGTCGCGCCCACCATCCCTAGATCATTTTTCAGAAAACACACAACATCTAGAGACGGTGGTCTCTTTGATCGTCAGAAGTGGTAGTTTTCGGTGGTCCTAGAATCGCTGATTTAAGCGGATTTGGTTGACGGGTTTACAAAGTTTTTACAAACTCGATTGCATGAGTGAGTTTGTAAACCGAGACTCTATCGAAATTCTGGACGGTGTGTATCTCACGCGCTCGACGGCATCTCCGGTCTGGCAGGCGTATTTTCGGGTCGACGGACGCACATACCGGAAGACGACGAAGAAGCGGGATTTCGACCAGGCGAAGATGGTCGCGCTGGAGCTGTTCTATAACGCGCGCCGGACCGGCGATCTGGTTCAAGCGACGAAGGCGATCCCGTTCACGAAGCTGGCAGACGTATACGAAAGCTACGTCGCGAAGCGGATGCGGAGCCGCTATCACGTCGATACGATGAAGCGGCACCTGCTCCCGTATTTTTGCGACGTGAAGGATATCGCGAAGATCGATCAGGGCGCGGTCACTCGCTACGTCGATTGGCGGACATCAAAATCGGAGAAGGTCCCGACCCCTCAGACGCTCAATCGCGAGAATACGGTTCTCCGGCAGATGCTGGAGCACGCGGTCGAGCAGGGCTGGATCGAGAAAGCTCCGAAGGTCCCACATTTGAGCGAGCGTCTGACGCGTCGGCGTCGGCGCCATTTCACGACAGATGAATATCGGACGTTGTTGCGAACGGCTCGCAGACGCATTGCTCGGGCGAAGACGGACCCGTTGCAGCGACATACGCTCTGGCAGCGTCAGCTTCTCTATGACGTGATTCTGTTTCTGTCGAATTCCGGTCTGCGGGTCGACGAGTTGCGGACATTGAAGTGGCGCAACGTCGATTTCGAATCAGAACAAGTGGTTCTGGAGCAGGCAGGTAAGACGCAGAGCAACAGGCGCTTGTTCGTCAGAGCGTCTGGGATGCTTGCTTTGAAACGAATTCGCGATCGGCGACAGGCGTGGCTGGACGAGCACGGCTCGGACGAGCGGATCGATGCGCATCACAACGTTACGACGCTTCAGAACGGCAACACGGTCAAGTCGTTCAGCACTGGATTTGACGGGCTGCTGGCTGAGTGCGGATTTCATTACGCAAAGATTGAAGAAAAGCATACACTTACATCTCTAAGGCACACATACGCGACGTTCTCGCTGACGAGACGGCGCGGCAAACGTGCTTCGATGCGAGCGCTCGCGAAGCAGATGGGCACAAGCGAGCGGATGATCCAGCAGCACTACGGTCACGACGAGATCGGTGACTATGAGGACGAGCTTCGGGGTGTGGAGTGAGTTTCTGATCAGAAACGACGCTCACCCCCACCGATCAGTCACCGACCATCCACTCTCTTCCGCAACCCTCTTGGGAGCAGGCGCGAAGAAAGCTGACAGCGCCTCTCGGATGACCGTGCTCTCACTGACTGCCATCGCCTTTGCCTGGTCGCTGAGGGTTTCCCGTTCAGCATCCGTCAGCCTCACGCAGATCCTTTGAGATTTGGTCTGCTTCATTGTCTGGGGATCTTTCTCAACAATCGGCTGTCGTTCTGATCCATCGCGATCTGAAGCAGCGCGATATAAGCGATGTCGGTTACCAGATCGGACATTTTGTCGATCTTAGCATCCGTATCCGTTGCGCTTCTGACGTCATTCCGGTGGCTCATAACGCGGCTGATCAGAGCGAATGCGAAAATCCGCGCGGTCTCCGGTTTGAGAGCCAGTCCTTCAGCTTGAAGATTGGATCGGCAATCGCTCTCTGACGATTGGGTGTCCTCAAGATCGCTTAAAATCTCGTCGGAGATGAAATCTCGATAACGCTTCATAGGCGGTGCTTCAGAACGAGAATGGTATGAGCAGATAGATCGTCTTTGATGAACTTCTCCAACTCGGATGGAAGCGCTCTAACGTCCCGCTTTTCCTCAATCTGGAGGGTCATCAGTGCGGAGTAATCCGATCGGTTGACGGTCTGGCTGATGGAGCTTTTCGTTGGGTTAATCGTTTTTGTGATTTTCATTCGTACCTCTATTTTCGTAGTCGTAATAAATCTCCAGAATGCGCTTTGAGATATCAGAGATCCCTGGCTCATCCAGCAGTATGTTTTTCAGAAGTTGAATTTCTCTAGATTTGCTTAGGAGTAAGGTTGGGTTTTTAATGACGTTATCCTTTATAAATAGTGATTAATAAATTGAGTAACTCGCTTTGCTCGTTACTCAATACTTCGTACTCTAGGTAATGTAATTGTAAGATGAATTATTTCATCAAAAAGAATACATACCTATATATAATCTGGATTTCCGAAACAAGAATAGGAAATAAAAATATTTTTTCAATTCCTCCAATTTTTGTATGACAGTTTGTATAAATAGGTCAGACAGAAAATTTATTACGAGGAGGATTTTACATGAATACATTTACGAATGAACTATTAGATCTATTGCTTTCCTGGTTTGAAGAGGGCGATTTCGATGGGCAGCGCGATGCCGATATCGTAGAGCGTTTCAATGAGGAAGGCTTCAAAACGGAGCGTGGAAGAGCCTGGACCGTCGAGAACTGGCGGAAGTTTCGTGATCGGCTTCGCATTGACGATGAGACAGGGAAGCCAGCCGAGACGCGCGTTCAGCGATCACGGATTCTCGAACGAGCGGGCATACATATGACAAGCGCTCGGGATGATCTGGGGTATCGGAGAATAGAATACCCACGCTGCCGAAGCTGAGTTTCGGTGTTAGTACGAGCCGGGGAACCCACCTTGAGCGACAGCCGTAATCCGCTCATTGAGGCTGTTTCGGACCCGAAACCAGCGGATCGCAACCTGATCGTCGAGAAGCTTTCAGAAGCTCCCATCGAGAAAGAGCGGAGCGCATTCGGACATCAGAAGTCGACTTTGACGAAACTGATGTCCGGTAGAGTAGGAGCTTCTGGCGATCCTGATCACGCGCTTCTGGTTCCCAACGTTAGAAAAGATGCATTTTCTAATATCAACTGGCTAAGTGATTGAACTGACTCGGTTCGCGGCTCTCGCTGTATGGGCGGTATTGGTTTGCTGGTTAGAAAATCATGATATCATGATTTATCCAATGATTACAGAGGCTTAGATGGCTCTCGGCAAACAAGCTAAGACACTGACGGACGTTCAGCAGCGGGCGGTTCTCGCGTATCTCGACACGACGATGGACGCGAAGCGGAACAGGGTGATGTTTCTGCTTTCGGTCGACGCCGGATTGCGGGCGAAGGAGATCGCGCTTCTTGAGTGGTCGATGGTGACGGACTCAGCTGGCGATCTGACGGATGAGATCCGGCTCGAGGATCGGTCGTCGAAGGGGCGTTCCGGCGGCGTCGTGTTCATGAGCAAGCGGCTTCAGGCAGCTCTGGCGGTCTATGCGGCTGATCAGAGCTTGAATGGGACGGTGATCAAGTCTCAGCGACGGCGTGGGATGTCGGCTCAGGTCGTGACGAATTGGTTTTTCCAGCTTTACAGATCGCTTGGTTACGAAGGATGCTCTTCCCATTCGGGTCGTCGAACAGCGATCACGCGCTGGGCGCGGTCGATCTCGGCGGTTGGTGGGTCGCTTAGAGACGTACAGAGTCTCGCTAGTGGATAGAATCCAACACTTGGTGCCCACGCCTGACGGCGGCGATGATTTTGTCGGGATCGGCTGTCCAGTTGAAGGGCTTCGGATCTGAGGCGTTGTGCTCGTCGAGGAAGCGGTTGATGGCGGCCTGGAGGTCGGCGACAGAGCGGAAGACGCCGCGCTTGAGGCGGCGCTTGGCGAGCCTGGCGAAGAAGCCTTCGACGGCGTTGAGCCAGGAACATGAGGTCGGCACGAAGTTGAAGGTCCAGCGGGGATGGCGGTGCAGCCAGGCGCGGACCTTGGGGTGCTTGTGGGCGGCGTAGTTGTCGAGGACGGCGTGGATCACCTTGCCGGCCGGAACCTGGGCCTCGATGTGGTTGAGGAAGCGGATGAACTCCTGGTGGCGGTGACGCTGCATGTTGCGGCCGATGACGGTGCCGTCGAGCACGTTGAGGGCAGCGAACAAGGTGGTGGTGCCATGGCGCTTGTAGTCGTGGGTCATGGTGCCGGCGCGGCCCTTCTTCAGCGGCAGGCCGGGCTGGGTGCGGTCGAGCGCCTGGATCTGGCTCTTCTCGTCGACGCTGAGCACGATGGCGTGGGCCGGCGGGTCGACATAGAGCCCGACCACGTCGCGCAGCTTGGTCACGAACTCCGGGTCGTTCGAGAGCTTGAACTGCCGGATCCGATGCGGGGCCAAACCGTGAGCACGCCAGATCCGCTGCACCGAACTAACCGAGATGCCGGTCTGTGCCGCCATCGTTGCGGCGGTCCAGTGGGTCGTCTCGCCGGGCGGATCGGTCAGGGTCAGGGCGACGACGCGCTCGGCCACCGAGGGGTCCAGCGGCGGGATCCGCGACGGGCGCGTCTTGTCCCGCAGCAGCCCGTCCACGCCTTCGGCGGCGAAGCGCTCCTGCCAGCGCCAGACCGCCGTCTTGGCGACCCCGGCCTCGCGCATGATCGCGTTGGTGCCCAGGCCCGCGGCGGTGAGCAGCACGATCCGGCAGCGCCAGACGTGCTTTTGCGGGCTGTTGCGGTCCGCCACGATCGCCTCCAGGCGGGCGCGATCGGCGGTACTGACGGTGAAGCTGATCCCGGTGCGCATGCCCCAGACTCGCACGCCACCGAACCCGCGGGAATCCTGAGCGGGATTCTAATGTCGGATTTTATCCACTAGGCACAGTTCGCTGCAGATGACGCAGCGCTATATCGAAGTCAGCGAGAATGCGATGAAGCGGGTGGTGGGATGATGAAACGACTTCTTGCAACGCTGGTGATTTTGACGGGCTTAATCGGCTCAGGTGGGGATGTGTGGGCTGATGAATATGCAGATGTATTAAAGACTATTAACAGTGGTGACCATTCGCTTGCGCTGAAAGTAGCGATACCCCGCGCCGAACAGGGGGTCGCCTGGGCGCAAAATATACTGGGCGCCGCGTACAAGCTTGGTTTAGGCGTCACTCAGGATAATGCTGAAGCGCTGAAGTGGTTTCGCAAGTCAGCTGAGCAAGGGTTTGCGAAGGCGCAGAACAATCTTGGTTGGATGTACTACAACGGCGAAGGCGTCACTCAGGATTATGCTGAAGCGCTGAAGTGGCATCGCAAGGCAGCGGAGCAGGGACGTGCAGATGCGCAGTTTATTATTGGTCTGATGTACAACATCGGTAAAGGCGTCACTCAGGATTATGCAGAGGCGGTAAAGTGGTATCGCAAGGCAGCGGAGCAGGGATATGCGGATGCGCAGTACAAACTTGGTTGGATGTACGCAAGGGGCGATGGCGTCACTCAAGATTATGCTGAGGCGGTGAAGTGGTATCGCAAGGCTGCTGAGCAGGGCGATGCGGTTGCGCAGCACAATCTGGGAGTGAGTTACGATAACGGCAATGGCGTCACTCAAGATAATGCTGAGGCGGTGAAGTGGTATCGCAAGGCTGCTGAGCAGGGATATGCGGCTGCGCAGTACAATCTGGGAGTGAGTTACTACAACGGCGATGGCGTCTTACAGGATACGATTGCAGCTTATATGTGGTTCAACATCGCTGCGGCGAATGGGAATAATGCGAAAAATAGGGATACGTTAGATACGTTAGCTGAAGAACTTACTAAAGCAGACATTATTGAAGCACAAAAGCGGGCGAAACGCTGTGTGGCGTCTGGATACAAGGACTGCGACATCGGCTCAGGTCAACTTGAAGAAGAACAGAAAAAAATAGCGATGGCGCTACCAATCAAATCTTTTATTGAAAATTATGATTTTGATTCTGACTTAGTCGCACAAGTCCTGAACTACTCGACTTTCGCTGCAGAGGGAGTTACGGGGCATTCGGTCAGTCAATTTGAAGTTATATTATCCCTTGCTACTCCAGGCGCCTACAGAAAATACATTAATAAGCCGGAAAGATATACATGGCGGAAAGACGAAAAAGATAGCTGTGTATATCATTTGGCGGTGTCAGGGGAGAAATCAGAAGATTCTAGCATGTCAGTAGCGAAGATAGATTTGAATTCTTATTCTCCTAAGTTAATCAAGTTTGAAGATGAATATTATAGGGAGGGTTGGTGGACATTAGTGAAACATGAGATTGATATTCTGTTTGGTGTGACGAAAGGGTCGATAGATAGTGATCGGTTGATACGAGGTTGGACAAAAATCTATTCCGATTATTGTGAAGGTAAGAAGTCAGCTTGGTGATTTTCCACCGATCCACCACCGACCGATAAATGCTCGCTTACTGCACGTAGGAAAACTCGCCCGATAAGCGCTCGTCCGATAAGCAGTAGAAAGAAATTGAAAAAAAGCTTTCAGTTTCCGAAGCATTACTTTGAGGTGTGCGAAGGCGCGATGAAGAAGGTCGTCGGGTGATGAAATCTTATGTTTCCAAAAGACCGGGAAAAACTGAGGTCCACCTGAACGTCACGTTGCTCTTGCCTCCTCGTATCCAGCCGGGACGGCAAAGTGAACATGAAAAGCCGGTCAATCGTCTTGCAAGTCGCTTCCTGCTGGTTGCCGTTGCATTCCTTGCCATCCCCGCTTTTATCGGCTTGATGATGTTATTCATCAGAAGTTTTGGTCGATGAAATGAAAGCGCTTTTAGCTGTCTTGTAAAAATGATTGCGTGATCGTTTACAAGGTTTTTACAAATTCCATCAAAGGTCCATCGGCACAATATCTAGTATGATAAGCTCGATAGAGCATACTAAATGAGCGA